>NZ_JAVTSC010000008.1:0-253140 GCF_032678725.1 Pedobacter heparinus | reverse complement strand
CAAAGCATCAATACCTTTATACTCCTGAATATGTAATTTAATCTCATATCTTTAATATACTATTTCAAACGACAAATGGGTTGATATCCTGTAAATAATGTCGCTGTAGAGACAAATGAATCCTTAACCGGTTCTTGTTTTACCAGATCAGTGCTCAGGTACTTTTTATTGCTGTCCGATAATAAAGTAACCACAACTGCATCAGTTCCCATTTGCGCTTTGAGCTTAATTGCACCGATTACATTTGCACCGGATGAAATGCCAACAGCCAGTCCCAGCTCCCTGGCCAGTTTTTGTGCCATGATAATGGCATCGCCATCGTTTGCCTGGATCACCTCGTCCAGCTCATCCAGTTTTACAATCGCCGGAATAAACTCATCAGAAATTCCCTGTATGCGGTGACTGCCAACTTTATATCCTGTGCTTAAAGTCGGACTTTCAGCAGGTTCTAGTGGATGTATTTTAATTGCAGGGTTGTGTAGTTTTAATCCTTTTCCAACGCCCATAACCGTACCACCGGTACCCACACCCGCCACAAAAGCATCAGGCTGTAACCCATTTAACTTTAATTGTTCCCAGATTTCCATTCCGGTAGTTTTTTCATGCGCCTCCCCGTTGAATTGGTTTTCAAACTGTCTTGGCAGAAAAACCCCGCCGGCAGCAGCAAGATCTTCACAGCGTTTAATGCTGCCCAAAAAACCTCCTTCTTCCTTGCTGATCAAAATTACCTCAGCCCCCATACTCCTGATGATGTCTATACGTTCCCTGCTAAGCCAGTTCGGCATAATGATCTTTACCGGATGGCCCAAAGCCCTGCCAATAGCGGCAAATGCAATTCCGGTATTGCCGCTTGTAGCTTCAATAATGGTATCACCGGGTTTAATTGCGCAGGATCTATAAGCTTCATATATGATGTTTAAAGCCATCCTGTCTTTTACACTTCCGGTAAGGTTATAGTGCTCACATTTCACATAGACTTTCCCCGGCTTTCCTTTGTACACATACTGAAGCTCCAGCATTGGCGTATTGCCTACCAAATGCCATAAGTGTTCAAATTTATGGCTAAGTTCCGCAGTTAAACAAGCCTGCGCTTTGGTTTCGACTAACATTGTTTTTATGAAATAATTTTCGGTAAAACTCCACAATACAAGTTATAATAACAATGCTTACCTTTATTTCCGAAAATTATTCAGAAAAATAATGATAAATAGTAATTTCTTTCAGTTTGCCCTTGAATTTAAGATGGCAGATTGTTTTTTTTTCACCTTATCCATTTAACATGCAACACCATTTAGACCCCGTAGATTTAGAAATTTTAAGGCTTTTACAAAAAGATGCAACCTTGAACAACAAGGAACTGGCTTTTAAGCTCAACAAATCTATTGCAACGGTTCATGAAAGAATCCGTCGTTTAAAGGAACAAGGCTATATTCAACGCATCGTAGCCATATTAGACCGGAAAAAGATCAACAGGAACCTCATTGCTTTTTCGCATGTATTTTTAAAAGCCCACACTGCAGAGACCTTAGTGGAGTTTGAAACTGAAGTGGCAAAGTTCAGCGAGGTGATGGAGTGTTTCCAGATGACCGGCGCATATGATTTTATCCTGCGCATCGCAACAAGTGATATGGATACCTACCATCTTTTTCTTCGCAATAAACTGGCTACATTACCAAATGTCAGTACGGTTCAAAGCTTTTTTGTATTATCAGAAACCAAAAGTGACACCGCTTATCCCCTTTAAACCGTTCTGCTGCTTTGATCCATTGCCCTAAAATCAGGAAGGCCTCCAGTATCAACTGAAAGGCCCTCCAATGGCATTAATGGATTAATGATCAATAGCCGGAATTCTGAACCATTCCAGGATGCTGATCTATAATAACCTGTGGGATAGGTAACCGAAGATGTTTTCCAGGTACAAAGCCATATCGGGCCAACTCGTCTGCCGTGGTTCCCCACCTGTTCAGGTTTGCAAAACCAACACCTTCTCTGCGCATTTCATTGGTCCATAATGTTCTTAAATTGGCCTGGTTAATGGCAGTAACCGTTATAGATGAACGCTGCAACAGGGCCGCATACCTGGCCTGCGCATTGGTGGTATTGCCCATGGCTATATTGGCCTCTGCCGACATTAAGTAAACTTCTGTGAGTCTCAGGTAGGGTAAAGTTGGCCTGTTAAAAAAGTAACTCTTAACATTGGCGTCTATATTTGCCGAATTGTCCCAGATCAGTTCCGCATTTCCGGCATTAAACTGTGCAGCTAAACCCGCCAGCGAATATTGGGCACTGTTAAGTACGTAATTGGTCAGGTCTGCAACCTTGGTATATTCTTTTTCCAGCAATGCTGCCTTTGCCAGCAAAACCTTAACAGACAGCCCGTTCAGATTGGCCGCTCCGCTGGGTGCCAGAGAGAGTGAATCCGCAGCCGACTCCAGTTCGGCAGTAATAAAATTATATACCGCTGTCCTGTTGGTATTGGTTAAATTAGTGGTCTGCTGTATCAAGGGGATATTACCAAAATAAGTAAGCAGCTGTAAATAAACATAGGCCCTTGTAGCCTTTAACCGGCTTATTTTTTCTGAACGTTTGGTCATTGCAACCGGGGCCTTTTCCTGTAAAGTATTCAGGGCTGTTATCTGTGCATATCCCTGTTGCCAGATCTGAGTGATGCCCTGGTTAGTTGGCGTAAATGTAAAAGTACCGAAAGACTGGTAATTTGCCTTAAAAACCAACGGAATGGAATCGATCACCGCCTGGTGGCTTAAGAGTCCGTCGGCAATAGCCAGGTTTTTCTGCCAGCTGGCGATATTGTTTTCAGCACTGGCAAGTCCCGTCAAAAACTCCTGTTCTGTTAACAAAGGCAATTGCTTATTATGGAGCATTCCAATGGATACTTCTATTTTTTTCAATGTACCATTTGCAGCGACAGTGTGCTCATAAGGTAAGGTAACCCGGTCATTGTTGTCAACAACACCATCCCCATTGGCATCTACCCATTTAAAATCCCCGGGCTGCGCACCAGTTTGTGCAGGGGCAGCGGTAATTTCAGCCTGGCTTTGAAATATCCCGGCGCTGGCAAAACCCGCATATAAACCAGCCTGTTTGGCAGAACGGTTAAAAATATTACTTTTTACCCCCGAAGATACCTTGACATAATAAGTTCCCGGAGTTATCGATTTAAACAGGGCTTTACCTGAAGCATCACTTGTACTGCTGTAGGCCGTTACACTATCTGCATAATTTTGCTGCGTACGGTAAAGGCTTACTGTAGCACCTGCCAGTACTTCACCTTTAGGTTTTGCAGTCGTCCACAAAGTCCCGTCCCATACCTTAATTTCAATGGAAGTAGATTGCAGCTGGTCTGTAACTGCAGTAGCGGTCAATACTGATTTTACGGTATACACCACTTCGTTATTGGTATTCAGAATTTCTTTACCACCAATCTGTACCCCATTGATCCAAATGGTATCCGCAGAGCGGCTTACCTTTAGTTGTTTACCGCTTAGTCCGGTAAGTATCTTACCATCCGTCAGGTCAGCAAGTTTAAACACACCTTTCACAATGTGGTCCCGCAACACAGAATCGGTTAATACCAGTTGTGGAACATTTGCAGCCTCCGCAATGGCATTCACAGTTCTTGTTCCGCTAACACTGCCTGCAGATGATACCTTACCTAACCTCCCCGGTACAGCAGCACTTTCGTTCAATGGAGCAAAAACGGTAATTCCCTGGGCAGTTTCCTCCGCTTTAAGCGCCATGCTTTTGAGTGCATTGGTAAAAGTACTGATGCTATCGGCAGCAGCCAGTTTTTCCGTTATGGCCTTAATGAGTACCTCGGGTTTGCGGTCTTCAACTTCAGGTTCAGCAGGTTTATCCTTTTTGCATGCCATTAAGGAGATGATCAGCGCAAATGCAATAAGTAAATTCTTTTTCATGTTTTTGTTTTTTGAGCTATTTAGCTCACAAAGCTAGTGACACCTTTTCAAGCAAAAAATACCCATTTATAGGTATTTTTGCTTGAAAAACCATCAACATGAAAAACAAAATCAGTCAAGTACCGTTACTTTCAGATTCCTGAAATGGATGGGCGCCCCTTCCGATTCCAGGCATAAATATCCTTTTTTTATAGTCGATTTACTGATGCCGTTTACAAACTTGCCATTTACCGATAACTTAATTGCCCCATCTACACAAACCACCTGATAGCTGTTCCACGCTCCCTTTCCCTTGCAGCGGTTCTCAACCGACTTACTCCTGGTTCCCCTGGGGGTATCCGGAACAGTTTCTACTCCACCTACTCCAAAAAGCTCTCCATGGACATAGGCAATAGGTTGCTGCACACCATCTTTTGCATTGATGTTCACCCAGTCCAGTTCCAGCATTTGTACTTCTACACCTCCGGGCAAGCGGTTATGTTCACCTGGTTTAGCATCACTCCATACAAACACCCCGGAGTTGCCTCCTGCTTCCAGGTGTTTCCACTCCACTTCCAATATAAAGTTCTCGTATATTTTTTCCGACCGCATCACGCCAATGGGTTTACCGGAACAAACCAACACGTCTTTTTCCCGCTTCCAGGTATCCTGCGCTGTATTTACATTGATCCAGTTGATCGCTTTAGCGCCTTCCTTCGGAGCAGCCAGTAAAGTTTCCTTACCAAACTGGATGGGTTTTTCTTGTCCATACGCCACAGATGCATATACAAAAACCCATAAAACAGCCATACCAATCCCATTTAATGCTTTCATCATTAACCTATTTAATTAGCTGATTAAATTACTTTGGTAATTCCTGGTAAAGCCACCGGCTGGTTATCCCATTTCAGGTCCCAGTTATAGTCTTCTATCTTTGGTCCCAGCACCACATTCGAATTCAGGGCCCCTTCATAGCTGATGGTTTGTCCGCTGTAAGCAGCCATACGCCCCCAAATGGCCAGCAAAGTGCTTTTTGCCATCCATTCCCCATCATTGATGGGTTTTCCATTTCTGATGCCTGCAAAAAGCTCATTGTGCTGGACCTGGTACATGTTCTTTTTTGGACCATCATACTTCCAGGTATTTTTTCCGCTGATCTCATACTGCATCCCCACGTTTACAAAGGCACTTCCGTCTGTACCCAGTACATCCACCGTATTCCGGTTAGAGGTGCCCTCCTGCTGCCGGCAAAAATGAAAACCTTTTGCACCGTTTGCATATTCAAATTCTACGGCAAAATGATCGTAAATATTTCCGTATATCTCCTCTACACGTACTTGCCGTCCACCTGTTGCTGTGGCCTTTACAGGCATCTGGTCGCCCATCGCCCAGGACATCATATCCAGGCTATGCACCGCCTGTTCCACAATAAAATCACCTGAAAGCCAGTTCTGATAATGCCAGTTTCTCAGCTTATACGTGAGGTCTGTCCATTCCGGCTGGCGCGGATTAGACCAGTTACCGGCACCATTTCTAAAAGTGGAAACGGTTTTTATGCTGCCCACATCACCATTTAAAACACGGCTGAATACTCCCCTGCTCGGCAAATCGTACCTGAAACAAAATCCGGAAACTAAGGAAAGGTTCTTTTCAGCCGCCGCTTTTGCCGCAGCCAGTACCTTGCGTATCCCCGGTGCATCAACTGCTACGGGCTTTTCACAAAACACATGCTTACCCGCAGCAATAGCTGCAGTAAGCTGATCTGGCCGGAATGCAGGCGGTGTAGCAAGCAGCACCACATCAACTCCGGAATCGATCACTTTCTGATACGCATCAAAACCAATGAACTTTCTTTTTTTATCTACTTTAACCCGCTTGGCATCTACCGTATTGAGTGCTTCATAAGCCCCTTCAAGACGGTCTTCAAAAATATCCCCCATGGCCGTAATGATCACATCCGGATCTGCATTTAAGGCCTGCATGGCGGCACCAGTTCCTCTGCCACCACAGCCAATCAGGCCAACTTTCAGCGTTTTAGCACTATAGAACAGGGGGGACGAAAAACCAGTCTGATAAGCCAGCGTACTTCCTAACATCACTATACCTGACTTCTTTAAAAAGGACCTGCGGTCCGTCGCATTTAAATCTTTAGTTTTAATCATAATATATAGGTTTCATTTGTTTCGTCAAAAGACCTTTGAAGCCGAGCAGCGCACATATCAACAAATCAACCTGCTAGCTGATCAATTTCAAAAGGGAGTTTCTAAACATAGGAAAAAAAAATCAAAAAACACCCCATCTGTTAACACCAGAAAGGCTAAAAAGGACAGAAATACACTAAAAAAATACAACAATAGCCTATGCAAATTCCCGCATGGAACTGATGCTTAAAATATAATTCATGCAATCGATTGCTAAACTAAAATATTTGTTTATTTTCGTTCCATCAAATTAAAAATAAATGTTGTTACTAGGTATTGATGTAGGTACATCATCTATAAAAGTTTCTGTGGTCGAATCTGCTTCAGGGCATACGCTTGCAAGTGCCAGTTATCCTGAAACTGAGTCGGAGATTATTAGCCTGAAACATGGCTGGGCCGAGCAATCGCCCCAGATGTGGTGGGCGAATGTAAAAAAAGCCATCTCTATTTGTAATGCACAGCATAAATACCATGCAGAGGATATTGCCGCAATAGGAATTGCTTATCAGATGCATGGCCTGGTTGTGGTAGATAAAGATGGGGAATGCCTGAGAAACAGCATCATCTGGTGCGACAGCCGTGCTGTTGAAACCGGTGAACATGCTTTTAACCAACTGGGCGAGCAATATGCACTTCAGCATCTGCTCAATTCACCCGGCAATTTCACGGCTTCCAAACTGGCCTGGGTAAAAGCACATGAACCTGAAATCTATTCCAGGATAGCCAAGGTCATGCTGCCAGGCGATTTCATAGCCCTGCAGCTTACCGGTGAAGTAACCACCAGCATCTCTGCTTTATCTGAAGGAGTTTTCTGGGATTTCAAGGAAAACCAGATCTCTGAGGCATTAATGAAATTTTTCGATTTCGATAAGGCATTGATTCCGGAAATTAAACCGGTATTCTCCGTCCATGGCGAGCTTAAAAAATCAATTGCGGAGCAGCTTGGTCTTAAAGCAGGGGTACCTGTAGCCTATAAGGCCGGTGATCAGCCCAATAATGCCTTGTCGTTAAATGTGACCAATCCCGGGGAAGTTGCCGCCACAGCAGGAACTTCAGGGGTTATTTACGGCGTAACAGACCAGCTGTTATCTGATAAAGCATCAAGGGTAAACACATTTGCCCATGTAAACCATAGCGCCGGACAACCTCGTCTTGGTGTACTTTTATGCATTAACGGAACAGGCAGTATGAACCGCTGGGCAAAGGATAGTTTAGGTGCTACCATGAACTATACGGCCATCAATGAGGCTGCCCAGACGATATCACCAGGTAGTGAAGGTCTGCGTGTACTCCCCTTTGGCAATGGAGCAGAGCGCATGCTGAACAATAAAATTGTTGGCGCCCATTTGCAGGGCATTGACCTGAACGTACACCGCAATCCACATATTTTCCGTGCAGTACAGGAGGGAATTGCTTTTGCATTTCGTTATGGGCTGGACATCTTAAAAGAAAATGGGATGAACCCTACCGTGATCAGGGCTGGAAAGTCAAACCTCTTTTTAAGCGATGTGTTTACCCAAACATTTGTAAACATTACCGGGGTACCGGTAGAGCTGTATGACAATGATGGCAGTTACGGTGCAGCTGTAGGTGCCGGCATAGGCGCAGGTTTATTCCAGTCTGCCGCAGAAGCCTTTGCCCATAAAAAACCATTAAAACTGGTAGAACCAGGCACAGCAAACCTGGAAAATGAATACCTCGACTGGAAAAGCCTGCTAGAAAAACAATTGTAATAAAAAAATCAATATAATACCTTATCAGATGACAAAACTTAATGCAGAGAACGAATATTTTAAAGGGATCGGACAGATCAGCTTTGAAGGACAGGAAACGGACAATCCACTTGCTTTCAGATGGTACAATCCTGAACAGGTAGTTGCCGGCAAAAAGATGAAAGATCACCTGCGCTTTGCCGGTGCTTACTGGCACTCCTTCTGTGGAAATGGGACAGACCCTTTTGGTGGTCCGACACATATTTTCCCGTGGGACGCTAAAAGCGACGTGCTGGAACGTGCAAAAGACAAAATGGATGCAGCCTTTGAATTTTTAACCAAAATGAACCTGCCTTACTATTGTTTTCATGATGTAGATGTGGTAGATTATGGCAACGACATTAAGGAAAATGAAAAGCGCATGCAGCTCATGACAGCTTATGCAAAAGCCAAACAGGCCGAAACCGGCATCAAACTGCTTTGGGGAACAGCCAATCTTTTCTCTCACCGCAGGTACATGAACGGAGCCGCCACCAATCCCGATTTTCATGTGTTGACGCATGGTGCAGCCCAGGTAAAAGCTGCGCTTGACGCAACCATCGCATTGGATGGTGAAAATTACGTATTCTGGGGCGGCCGCGAAGGTTACATGAGCTTGCTCAACACCAATATGAAGCGCGAACAGGAACACCTGGCAAAATTTCTGCATACCGCCAAAGATTATGCCCGCAAAAATGGCTTCAAAGGCACTTTCTTCATTGAGCCTAAGCCATGTGAACCCACCAAACATCAGTACGATTATGATGCAGCAACCGTACTTGGCTTTCTTCGCCAATATGACCTGCTGGGCGATTTCAAACTGAACCTGGAAGTTAACCATGCCACACTGGCCGGACATACCTTCCAGCATGAGCTTCAAGTAGCCGCCGATGCCGGAATGCTGGGTTCTATTGATGCCAACCGCGGCGACGAGCAAAACGGATGGGATACAGATCAGTTTCCAAACAACATCAATGAGGTAACAGAATCCATGATGATCATCCTGGAAGCTGGCGGGCTGCAAGGCGGGGGTATAAATTTCGATGCCAAGATCCGAAGGAATTCAACTGATCCGGCAGACCTTTTCCATGCACATATTGGTGGAATGGATATTTTTGCCCGGGCACTGATCACCGCAGACCGTATTCTTCAGCATTCTGATTATAAAAAGAGCAGAGCAGAGCGCTACGCATCTTACGACAGCGGAAAAGGCAAAGCCTTTGAAGAAGGTAAGCTCAGCCTGGAAGACCTGCGTGATTATGCAGCAGCACAAGGCGAGCCACAAACCATCAGTGGCAAACAGGAATACCTGGAAAACCTGATCAACAGATACATTTAAAAAAGGGCCGGTAAAATTTTACCGGCCTTTTTTAAAACATACGCTCCATAAAATCTATCCTTTGTGCAACAGTACATTTGGGCAACTCCATAAGCGAATACCCGAATTCTGCATATACCTTTTTCATCACTTCATAAGTGGCTACAGCTTCTGCGAAAGTTTGTTTCCGCTCTGCATCATTCCGGTAAATTTCTTCCCAGGGTGGCGTGATGAATACCTGCTGGTTGTACCTCAGTTCTTTTGCAGCCTGTTTCATCTCATCAGGAACAAGCAGGCCGCAAAGTGTCAGGTAACCGATCACGTCAATAATTCCGCGATCAAAAATAACCGGCTGGTCATTGGTCTGATGTTGGGAAAAGTCTTTTACCGCGGCTGCAAACATGGCTTCAGCAAAAAGGGCCTGGTCTTTCCAGGGCAACGCGGCCCCAGCTGCAGCCAGCTGTTCTTTAATGAGCTGACGGCCGGATTCTTCCACACAAGTATAATCAAGCGCAGTCAGGGCATCGATCAGGGAGGTTTTACCCATTCCCGGACCACCGGTGATCACATAAAAATTAGTTTTATTGCGCAAAATTCTCTTACTATTTATCCCTGTCGGGCTTTTTCCTGCCTTCAATATTTGGTAAAAAGCCAGTAATGATACCAATCAATGGCAAAAATGCGCATATATGAAATACATAATTGATGCTGGTACTATCGGCAAGCTTACCCAATAACGCAGAACCTATGCCACCCATACCAAAAGCAAAGCCAAAGAACAGGCCAGCTACCAGACCTACTTTACCCGGTATCAGTTCCTGCGCATACACCAGAATGGCCGAAAACGCAGAGGCCAGGATCACACCTATTGGCACAATCAGTATACCTGTCCAGAATAAATTGGCATGAGGGAGCAGCAATGCAAAAGGAGCAGTGCCCAAAATAGAAAACCAGATCACATATTTACGTCCAAACCTGTCTCCTACCGGGCCACCTATCAGCGTACCTGCAGCAACGGAAAATAAAAATACAAACAGGTAAATCTGCGAAGTTTGCACCGATACCTGAAACTTATCTATTAAATAGAAGGTAAAATAACTGGTTAAACTTGCCATGTAAAAATACTTCGAAAAGATAAGCACCAATAAAATGACTACCGCAAACACCACTCTTTTTCTGGAGAAATTATTGGTCATCACATTTAATGTAGCGCCTGCTCTGGCTTTTAAATTAACCATATATCCTTTGTACCACTTACCTACCCAACTCAGGATCAATATGGCCAGCAAAGCAATGATAGAAAACCAGATCACACTGAACTGTCCGTAAGGCACAATGATCCAGGCAGCCAGTAAAGGTCCTATAGAACTTCCCGCGTTGCCACCCAGCTGAAATATGGATTGGGCCAGTCCTCTTCTGCCGCCTGATGCGGCATGGGCCATGCGTGATGCTTCGGGATGGAATATGGAAGAACCCGTACCGATCAGTGCAACTGAAAGCAGCATAAAGTAAAATCCGTTTGATAAAGATAAAGTGATCAGACCGATCAGGGTAAAGCCCATGCCGATAGCCAGGGAATAAGGCTGTGGCTTCTTATCTGTGTATAAACCTACAAACGGCTGGAACAAGGAAGCTGCCATTTGAAACATCAGCGTAATTAACCCGATCTGCGAAAAGCTGAGCTGATAAGCATCCTTTACTATCGGATAAATAGCTGGTATGAGGGATTGTATCGTATCATTTAATAAATGGGAAAAACTAATGGCAAAAAGTATGGGAAATACCGTTTGCTGGGCAATTTGTTTAGGATCGATGGTAGAGCTAGGGCTTGTTGTTTTCATTATAATTCGTATGCGTAAGGTATGATGGTGATTTTACTGGGATACGTGACCGATAATTTTTGTGGCAATTGTCCAGGCTTTTTTGGCGTCGCCGGCAATGATACTTTTTAAAAGTTGCTCATGGATCACATAAGTTTCTTCAAATGCCCGGGTATCCGGATAGATCTGAAGAAACCATTTTTTAAGATGTATGGAGGTAGATTTGTACAGATCGGCCAGAATTTCATTTTTTGAAGCCTCTGCAATGGCGATATGAAATGCAACATCAGCTTCAATACAGGCTTCTTTTAAACCTTCGGCAGCAGCCATCCTCCGGTTTTCCAGATGGGTTCTTATGGCTATGATATCGGCATCTGTCCGGTTTAATGCTGCTTTTTCGGCAATTTTCATTTCCAGCAGCTGTCGCACTTCATCCAGGTCCTGAATATTTGCACGCTTTAACCTTTGTTCCATAGGCTCTTTACTACAGCTAGCCTGTTCAACAAAAGTACCTATCCCCTGCTGTACCCTCAGTAAACCGGAGTTTGCCAGGATCTTTATGGCTTCCCTGATGCTGGACCTGCCTACCCCAAAACGTTTCATCAGTTCGGGTTCTATAGGCAGTTTTTCATCTACCTTATACCTTCCCAGTGTGATCTGCTCCTGAAGTCTGGCAGCAACCTCGTCTGCCAGCGATTTCTTTTTAATATATTCAGCCATTATAAATTCATCATATCATCAGATGAATTTCAAAGGTAAAAATTTATTTTTTGTTCCCCGGAAAAAAAAGCAATTATTTGATCAGGGCGACAGATCGCCAATCGGGCGAAGAATGAATTTTTGCCCCTTGATGCACTGGATTTATTTTCAGTACTTCGGTAAAAAACGCATTTGCTTTTTTCAGATCACCCAATCCAAGATAACCCAGCGCCCGGGCATAAACCACATTTGCCTGATTGCTGTTGTTGATTTTTCTCCGGGCTATGGATGCGCTTGCCCGCCCGCTGCTGTTTTCTGAAGCTCCATCATTTTCTCCATAAGCCCGTTTTTTACCAGCTGCATCCATCAGCTGTTTAAAAAAGCCTTCAGCTGCTTTAACCTTTCCCAGTTTGGCCGATGCCATACCTTTATAAAAATTTACCTCAGGGGATGAACCCGCACCCCAGCCTGGTTCGTAAGTATAAGCAAGCATCTGGTTAAAATACATCACAGCTTTCTTTTCTGCTCCTGCCAACCTGCTGTTTACACCGAGATAGTATAGGGCAACGCCTACTTTGGCATCGCGCTCACTTTCCAGGCTCGCGGGAAAGGTCATTGCATTTAAATAATCCTTTTCAGCTTCTGCATATTTACCACCCTTCATTGCGGCCATCCCACGCAGCAGATGCGCATCAAACCAGTGCACATGTACATTAAATGCCGAACCTTCTTCTGTACGGTAGTTTAACTTTTCCAATAGCGCAATCGAGCCTTCATAATCTCCAAAGAAATTTTTCAACCGGATATCAATCACTTTAACATCCACATTATCTTTTATGGCAGCTGCGTTTTTTGAAAGGAATTCCCGCATCTTTTCTGGCGGAGTTCTGGCATAAGACAAATAGTCATCTGCCTCCATAAAATAACGGGGATCATTTCCGTTTAAACTGATGGCCTTCATGATGTCTGCAATTGCCCCCTGAATATCGGGGGTATAATTGGCTTTGGCATAAGCCAGGTTTCTATAATAAATCGCCTTATTTCCATTTAGCTTAATGGCTTTTCCCCATTCGGCTATAGCCAGTTCAGACTGGTAATCAGCATAAATATTTCCAAGCAGGTAATGTGCATTGGCATCTTTCGGATGTTGGCTGACAGCCAGTTTCAATGCATTCAGCGCCAGGTCTCCATAAGGAAACACCCCATCCGTTCCCAGGCGGGCAGCCTGGTTAAATTGATCACGGGCTTCCGCGATTTTCCCTTCCTGATGGGCGCAATAGCCCAGACCATAAAATATCATGGGGTTGTTCCTGAGTTTGTCGTCCGTCGCCTGTGTGGCCAGCGTCAGCAGGTCCGAAGCTTCCCGGTAAAGCCCGGCTGCGATATACCTGTCAGCCGTTTCCAGGTAATTGTCCGGTTCAAAACGCAGTCTTTCTTTAAGCTGTGCCATTTGTTCCCGAACAGACCTGCCCGTTTGGAGCTGGGCGGAAAGTAAATACAGCTCATTCATTGCGGTAAAATTTAGCGGATCAACAGCTAATGCCCCATTTACCGTTTTAAGCGCATCCTCATAGTGTGCCGCCTTCCTAAATGCAATGGCTTTCAAATTCAGGGCTTCAATATTCAGTGCATCTGTTAAAAGTGCCCTTTCCGCATTATCCCCGGCTTTGGCCCAATTGCCCCGCCTGGCTTCCAGCCTGGCCAGCAAGGTGTAGGCCGGCGAGGCCCATTCATAGCTCCATGCCGCCTGATACAGCAATTCCCTTGCTTCCTCATATTTACCTTGCTTCAGGTAAACTACACCAAGATAATAAAGCGGTTCGCTAAATTTGGGTTTGGTAAAATTTGAAGTGACCTGCTGTTTGGCCCGGGTTAAATAGTGTTCGGCCTGATCGTAGATGCCCTTTTTTAACAGCGATAGCCCCATCTGGGTATTGTTCATGACATCTATGGAATCCCTGCGCAAAGCCTCGGCATAATACTTTTCCGGTTCGTACATGGCATTTCCAAATTGCTCCAGCCGTAATCCGGTTAACCAAAGCTCATCCTCAGATGTATAGGCAGCAGGGCGCAGTGGCGATTTGTAACCAGCCGGATGGGCTTCAGCTTTTTTTGGGGCCTGCTGCCAGCTGATCAGTTCATTTCCATCAGCGGAAAAAACTTGTATTTTCAACTCAGAAAAGACAATACCCGCAGGGAGCGCAATGGATTTTGTATAGGGTTTGGCCGGGTCAACATCCAGCTGCGCTTTAAAAACCTCCCTGTCATGCCAGCTGATCACTACCCTGGCATTTTTAAGCACACTGGTCGCATTGATTTCGATCAGGGCTTCCGTCCCTTTTTGCTCCAGGTTAATGGCCATGTCGGCATTCGCTTCCTTGATATTGTTCATCTGCTTGATGCCATAATAAAATATCGTTCCCTGCTTGCTGCTCATCGGGTTAATAAAACTGTAGTCAGGTTGATTGTCCGAATAGCCCCCCATCATCAGCTCCAGGTAAGGTCCGTCCTCGTCAGTCAGTTTTTTATCCCAGGAGCGGCCAACTTCATTCGGCCCCCAGTTCCAGAATTTCTTCCCTTTAAAAATCGTCCTGTCCCCGATCTTCACCGTGCCTGCATGTTTACCATGGTCAATGCCACCCAGAAAATCCTGTTTGGTTTCCCATATAAAAAACGAGGTGGGCTCCTTTGTATTCTTCCACCAGCTGATGTCTTCCCCTTTTGTAAAATCAATGCCCTGGTAAAACTGGTTGGGCACAGGCCAGTTGGCAAATTCTGTTTTGCCATGAAAAACAGCTTTCTCTACATCAGGAGGAAAAATCACCTGGTAATTTTCGTTGGCATGCACAGCTGTATTTGCCCAAAAAAGGAAGGAGTTCTGTACCGGGGTCACATTCAGATACCTGAACTCCGTTTTGATATAAGCTTTTCCCGGTGCCAGCGTAATACCTACCAGCCAGCGGGTCTGGTGTCGTTTTTCGTATTCACCAACCCAAACCGTTTTACTCCCGTCAGCATTACTTACCATGGTATAATCAACGGGCAAAAAACTGGTGGGCCTGTGGTGATGCGGGATATTCCATTCTGCCCCGCCAGAGGTCCATGCCCCTGCCATTCCTATCAGCGCGGGTTTTACCACATGGTTGTAGTAAACAATGTTATAGTTATTGGTTTTATCAATTGCATAATAGATCCTGCCGCCCATTTCGGGCGTAATGCAAAGCTTGGTGTACTCATTTTCAAGGATCACCGCCGTATAATCTTTGTTTACTTTCTGATTGGTGATCTGTCCGGAAAACGGATAAGGATAAATGTGCCGCTGTGCGCCCTGGTAAGCCTCAGGCACATAAAACAGCGGATTTTCTTCCGTTTTTCCCGTTTCATAAGTAGGCAGTGTCAATTTTTCTACCCGCATTTCCACTTGCTGTGCAGCCTGCGCCCAAAGCTGCAGATTAGAAAAAAGAAGGCAGCCTGCTGCCACAAGTTTCAAAACGTTCATATGCTGATCAGGTTAATTGGTTAAATCAAAATTAAGGGTTGTTTTCCCTTGGTTTATCAGGCGCCGATGCGCCCGTACATCCAGCCATAAACCTTGTTAAAACCTTCCTAAAAGTAAATATGTGAAAATGCGGACATCAAAACCTAGCCAGGGATTCAAATTGAAAAATAAGTATATAACTTTGAGCAATAAGTACACAATCCCGGTCAGATCGGGTCCTTATTACATCAAAATGCATTTTTTTTATAACCTGCTTTTGATATGCTGCAGAAAAAAGCGAACTTGAGCCTTTTAGAAGAGATAGCTATGAAAAAAGTATATATGGGGGATGCAGGCCCGAAAGTTTCACCTGCAGTATACGGTTTTTACAGATGGGATGAAGTAAAAGACGCTGCCAGCGTATTAAAAAAGGTGGTTAACCTTTGCCTGGAACTGGGGATCAATACCTTTGAGCATGGTGACAGTTACGGCAACTGGGAATGCGAAACACTGTTTGGCAATTTACTTAAAGAAGGTGCCTTTAAAAGGGATGAAGTGGTCCTGTTCACAAAATGTGGATTAAGACTGCCGCACCCGCGCAAGCCGGAGATCAGGATTAAACATTACGACACTTCAGCAGCGCACATTACCAAAAGTGTAGAGTCCTCTTTAAAAAACTTAAGGACAGACTATATCGATATCCTTTTGCTGGATAAACTGGATGCCATATCCAACCTGGAAGAAACCGCTTTGACCCTGGAAAAGCTTAAAGACTCCGGGAAGATCAAGAGCATTGGCGTCGCTAATTTCTCTGTGTTCCAGCACCAGCTGCTGGCCTCTTACTTAACCAAACCCATCGTAACCAACCATATTGAATTGAACCTGCTCAGCACCCAGGCACTGGATAACGGGCAGATTGACTACATCAAACAACGTTACATGAGCCCACTTGCCTATGCCCCGCTTGCGGAAGGCAGAATAGCGGCCGGTAGAGATATCCAGGCTGTTAAAGTACGGGAAAAACTGGAACAGCTGAGCGTAAAATACAATGCCGATATTGAATCTCTTGCAGTAGCGTGGCTGGTAAAGTTAGGCGCATTGCCCCTTATAGGTACTACCAACGAGCAAAGAATAAGAAATGCTGCAAATGCTTTCTCCATAACGCTGGACCATCAGGACTGGTATGAACTCTACAACGTTTCGATAGAGAACATCCGTTAAACCCCTTAAAGGGGTATCGCATTTTACGTTACCCCTTTAAGGATTACCGCAATAGCGTTTCATCACCTCAGCAATCATGGGTTTGCGGTCGCCCAGCTCATAGCCAAGCTTTAAATCAGCGCAGATCTTATCCTGCTCCTCTTTTGGTACCTCTACATTGTCTTTTGCCACCATTACGGTTACCTCTTTCGTTTTGCTGATGGTCTTGCTGTCCTTAAACTCATATTTCCTTAACCTGGCAAAAGCCCTGGAACTTAAAGCCTCCATGTATAAGGGCTCCAGTTCAATGGCCTTATCAAAATCAGCAATGGCGCTATCAAAATCAAAAAGGTTAAACTTCGCATTGCCCCTGTAAAAATAAACATCCGCATATTCCGCATTTAACAATACCGCTTCATCCATCTTTTTAATCAGACTTTTATATTCATTTTTTTTGATGAGTTCTTCAGCTTTGCTGAGCAATTCGTAAAATGTTACCGATTCTTTAGGCAATTCCTTTTTGCTCAGACTAAAATTGACTTCACTTTTTAACTTTCCTGTAGAGTAAAATTCCTGCCAGATCCCATCTTCTTCGCCATTCCGGTATTTCCCTCTCGCCTTAAGCTTACCATTGATGAAATAATCTTCAGTAGGCCCATAACCAATATCTGCCTGGTGGTTCATAAAATATCTTTTGTTGCCGTTCACATAATAAGCCGTAGTAGTACCGTTTAAAAGTCCGTACAACAAGGTACCTTCCGCCTTGATATTGCCGTTCATATAATAGTCGATAAACTTTCCGGAATAGGGTTTCATTGCGCCTTTTACATACAGCGCCTCGTCTTTTTTCAGCATCAGCTTTCGTCTTGGCAAGGCTTTCAGGGCATCAGGCCTGGCTGCATAAGCTTTTGTGGTGAGCAGGATAATTTTATCTGTAAAAAAATGACCAAGCGCATTTATTTTCTTTTCATCGGTGATCACTTCTGCATTATAGATGTCAGCTTCAGTAAGCTGTTCCTCATCTTTCGGTTCGTTGATAATGGGAATACTGTCTACAATATAGAGGATTCGTTCCTGTTTTTCCTGGGCAAAGGAAACTGAACAGCAGGCAACAAGGAGAAGGGCTAATAAGATTTTATTCATGATCGAAAATAATAAATTTTACGCTCAGTTGAAAACATCCCATTTTCCAAACATTCCATCCATAGGATTGTTAAAATAGTTGTAACCAAAAATTAAGCACGATGAACAGAACTCTTGGACTAATCCTTACCGTATTGGGAATCGCGATGTTGGTATGGACAGGTTTTTCCTATACTAAAAAGGAAAAGATTGTAGATGCCGGCCCCATTCAGATCTCTGCAGATAGAGAAAAGAACGTAAACTGGCCTCCATATGTAGGAGGCATTATTTTAGTAGTGGGACTGGTTGTGCTGGTTACCTCCAAAAACAGATAGGCATATCATCAGGTCAGCAGCATCAGCTGAGGCCATCAATGATCTGTTTCAGCTGACTGGCCTGGATCACCCCGCTTTGCCGCCATTTGGTTTCCCCGCTTTTGAATAGGATAAGTGTAGGAACGCCCTGAATATGATATTGCCTGGATACTTCCGGATTTTTGTCTACGTCTACCTTAAGGATGGTCAGGCTGTCTCCTACCATGCCTTTTAGCTGCTGTAATATCGGTACCATCATTTTACAAGGCCCGCACCACTCTGCCGAAAAATCTACCAAAACCGGTTGATCTGATTTAATGATTTCCTGAAAACTAGCCATTTGATTTTATTTTAATATCCATAATTATTGAGCAGCAACACGCCAAACTGTACTGCTCACGTCATCGGCAACAAGCAAGGCCCCATCCGGCGCTACGGCAACGCCTACCGGTCTGCCATATACTTCCCCTTTTGCCGGGTCAGCTATAAAACCGGTTAAAAAATCTGTGACACCGCCGGAGGGCTTACCATTCTTAAATGGTACAAAAGCTACCCTATATCCGGAAAGGGCAGATCTGTTCCAGGAACCATGCTGTCCGATAAAAGCACCCTGCCGGTATTGTTCCGGAAAACTTTCGGCCGTATAAAAGGCCAGTCCTAAGGAAGCCGTATGCGAACCAACCGGAACATCCGGAACAATGGTTTTTTTCACCATATCCGGACTTTTACCTTTCATCCTGGGATCTTCATGCTGGCCAAAATAAGCATAGGGCCAGCCATAAAAAGCACCTTTTTTTACACTGGTAATATAGTCTGGCACAAGATCGTCTCCCAGGCCATCCCTTTCATTAACTGCCGTCCATAACATCCCGCTGCCCGGGGCCCAGCCCATTCCCACCGGGTTTCTCAGCCCGCTGGCATAGACGATTTCTCCCGTACCATCGGGATTTACTTCCAGGATATTAGCCCTGCGCAGCTCATGTTCCATACCATTCTCGCCAACATTACTACCAGAACCAACAGATACATAGATCTTGGTATTGTCTTTATTTGCGATCAGGTTCCTGGTCCAGTGGTTGTTGTATCCACCAGCTGGTAAATCCATTATTTTCGTTCCTTTAGCAGTAATCTCTGTATCGCCAGTCCGATAAGGATACCTGTATAATCCATCTGTATTCGCTACATAAAATGCATTCCCGATCACCAGCACCCCATAAGGCTGGTTTAGCCCTTTCAGGAAATTGGTTTGCAGTTCAGGTTTCCCATCTTTGTCCTTATCCCTCAGCAACACCACAGTATTGGCACTTTCTCCGGCCACTTCTGCCTTCGCTTTACCGGTGATGACGTTGGCTACCTTTTCTATTGCAGAACGTTCAGAATTAGATAAAACAACAAAAATGTCGCCGTTAGGGGCAACATAAATATTTCTCGGACTTTTTAACCCCGCTGCAAATTTACTGACCACAAAACCTGCCGGAGCTCTGGGCGTTTTTCCTTCCGGCCAGCCAATTACTTTGCTGAACTTGTTTTTTGAAGCACTGGTGTCCGCTGGAGGTAACACGATTGCAGCTGTTGTATCTGCAATAGTACTATCTGCGGCAGTTTGGGCAGTGTGCTGCTTTGTATCCTGGTTACATGCTGCACTGATCGAAATTGCGGTTAGGAGATAAAATAGTCGTTTCATACATGTACATTTAATAAAACATTGGTTTATGTTCATTTATAAACACAAGACTACAGCAGATGTTTGGATTAAAGCTACAGCAAGGTTTTTAATCTGGCCCATACATTTTCTGCAAGTATTTTCTGCCCTTCTGCTGTTGGATGGATCCCGTCTTCCTGGTTAAGTCTGGCCACACCACCAACGCCTTCCAACAGGAAAGGCACATAAACCATATCGTTCTTTTGCGCCAGCTTGCTAAAAACGGCTTTAAAATCTGAAGTATATTTTGCACCCATATTTGGCGGCATCTGCATACCGGCCATCACCAGTTTTACCTTAGGGTATTTAGCCTTTACTTTATCTATTACGGCTTGCAGATTGGCCGATGTTTCCGGCACAGATAATCCCCTCAGGCCATCATTTGCCCCCAGTTCCAGTACGAAAATCCCAACAGGCTGTTTCAGCAGCCAGTTGATCCTGCTCTTACCTGCAGCAGATGTCTCCCCGCTCAAACCTCCGTTGATCACTTTGTAAGGCAAATTTAAGGACTCGATCTTTTTTTGAATGATGGCCGGATAGGCCTGTTCAGGATCAAGCCCATACCCGGCAGTTAAACTCGTCCCAAAGAAAAGGATATGCTGAACCCCGGGTTTTGTTTCCGTTGCAACCGGCGCGGCCTCTGCCGGCCTGGCATTTAATTTTCCATCCTTTTTCTGCTGGTTGTTTCCACAGGCGCTAATGATCGCCAGCAGCAGGATTGAGCTCATAAAATTAGTCCGTAACATACAGCTGATATATAAATCTAAATTAGTGAATACTTGTATATTTAACAGGTAATCCTTCGTTAAGTTTAAAATATGCTTTAAATCTTTGTCCATGTCTGCCGAAAACATCCTTGAAATTCAAAATGTAAGTAAAACCTATAAAAGTGCCGGCAATGCCCTCACGGTACTCAGCAATATTAATTTTTCCATCAGTCAGGGTTCCACAGTTGCCATTACAGGGCCTTCAGGCAGTGGAAAAACTACTTTATTAGGGCTTTGTGCTGGCCTGGACAGAGCCAGTTCCGGCAGCGTATCCCTAACCAAGCTAAAGCTCGATCAGCTGAATGAAGACGAACGTGCGGCCATACGCAATAACTATATAGGCTTTATTTTTCAAAATTTTCAACTGATGCCCACTCTTACCGCAGTCGAAAACGTTATGGTACCCATGGAATTAAGGAGAGAAAAAAACGTAACTGAGCGCGCAATGGAACTGCTGAACAAAGTAGGTCTGTCAGACCGGGCACAACATTATCCCATCCAGCTGTCCGGCGGAGAACAGCAACGGGTATCCCTGGCAAGGGCTTTTTCCAATAAACCTGCCATTCTGTTTGCCGATGAACCTACCGGTAACCTGGACGGAGAAACCAGTGAGAAAATAGAACAACTGCTCTTTGAACTTAACCGGGAAGCCGGCACCACCCTGGTCATCGTAACACACGACCTGGAGCTGGCTGCCCGTACCAGCCGGATCATTAAATTAAAAGGTGGAATCATTCAATCCGATACCTATGCCTGAACATCAATTGCCGGTCAGCAGAGCAGTTGATGTACGCTGGCTATTCAAAATGGCCTGGAGAGACAGCCGGCACAACAAATCCCGTCTCTTCCTTTTCATCTCTTCTATTGTACTGGGTATTGCGGCACTTGTAGCGGTATATTCTTTCAGGGACAACCTGCAGCGCGATATTGATGCACAGGCGAAAACACTGACCGGAGCCGATCTGATCATTGAAGGCCGGAGGGCGCCCGATAAAAAAACAGCGGCCATACTGCAAAAACTGGGCGATGAAAAAGCAGCAGAAAGGAGTTTTCCATCCATGGTCTACTTCCTCAAAAACCAGGGCAGCAGGCTGGTCCAGATCAGGGCCCTGGAAGGCAATTATCCTTTTTACGGCGAAATAGAAAGCAGCCCTGCAGCTGCTTCAAAAACATTTAGGCAAGGCGGCAGAAAGGCATTGGTAGACAAAACCCTGATGCTCCAGTTTAACGCCCGGACCGGCGATTCCATTAAAGTGGGCGAGCTTAATTTTATCATCGCGGGTGCCTTAAATAAAGCACCGGGCCAAACGGGTATTTCTTCCAGTGTAGCCCCCATTGTTTATATCCCTTTGGCTTACCTGCAGCAAACCGGCCTTACAGAAATCGGCAGCCGCATCCAGTTTAAATATTATTTTAGGTACAATAATCCGGCTGTTGTAGAAAAAGTAGTTAAGCAACTAGAGCCAATATTGGAAAAAGAAGGATTAGACGCGGAAACCGTCGCTTCTAAAAAGGAAGATACCGGAAGGTCTTTCAGCGATGTGAACAGGTTTCTTGCCCTTTCCGGCTTCATTGCCCTGCTGCTCGGCTGTATAGGAGTAGGCAGCGCCATACATGTATACGTCAAAGAAAAAATGGCTGCCGTGGCCACCTTACGCTGTCTGGGACTGAGATCATCAGAAGCCTTTCTCATTTACCTCATCCAGATTGCAGCAATCGGACTCATTGGTGCTGTTGCAGGTTCCTTACTGGGTACCCTCATCCAGTTCCTGCTTCCCGCCGTATTAAAAGATTTTATCCCTGTCGAAATCACTATCCAGGTATCCTGGTGGGCTATGGGCCAGGGCATTTTACTGGGGCTCATCATCTCTGTACTGTTTGCACTCCCTTCGCTATTAGCGGTAAGGCACATTTCCCCTTTAAACGCATTGCGCTTATCCTTCGAAAAGACCAGCAGCCAGCGCGATTTTTTGAAGTGGGCAGTTTACCTCCTGATCTTGGTGTTTGTATTTGCTTTTACTCGCCTGCAAATGAGCAGCTGGCTGCAGGCCCTTGCTTTTACTGCCGGCATTGTCATTGCTTTTATCCTATTGTTTGCTTTATCCAGATTGCTGATGTGGCTGGTGCGCAGACTATTGCCAGCCAAAGCAGGCTACCTGTGGCGGCAGGGCTTTGCCAACCTCTACCGGCCCAACAACCAAACCCTGATGCTTACGGTATCCATTGGCTTGTCTACCGCCTTTATCTGTACCCTCTTCTTTGTGCAGGGCATCCTGATGAACCGCGTAACGCTTTCCTCCGGTAAAACCCAGGCCAATATGATCTTATTCGATATCCAGAACGACCAGCAGGAAGCCGTGGCCAGACTGGTAAAGTCACATCAGCTCCCAGTAATGAACCAGGTGCCTATTGTCACTGTACGCATTGCCGAAATCAACGGTAAAACCGCCGCGGCACTGGCAGCGGCCGATAGTACCGATACCACTTCCAAACAACGGGAACCCTCACAAAGGGCATTCCGGGGCGAACTCCGGGTTACCTTTCAGGATACACTGACAGCTGCCGAAAAAATAGCAGCAGGCACATGGAGCGGAACAGTAAAAGCCCCTGATCATATCGTATACGTATCTCTGGAAGAAAATTATGCCAAACGCATCCATGTAGAAGTAGGCGACAGCATACTGTTTAATGTCCAGGGCGCACTGATCCCTACCGTTGTAGGCAGTTTAAGGGAAGTAAACTGGAGCAGGATGCAGACCAATTTCCGTGTGGTTTTTCCAAAAGGTGTACTCGAAGATGCCCCGCAGTTCCATGTATTGATGACACGTGTACCTTCCGGCAAAGCATCTGCAGCTTTTCAAACAGCGGTTGTGCAGCATTTCCCAAATGTTTCGGTCATAGACCTTGGCCTGATCCTGCAGGTACTGGATGAACTGCTCGGTAAAATAGGTTTTGTAATCCGGTTTATGGCCCTGTTCAGCATGGCCACCGGCTGGATTGTACTGCTCTCGGCCGTACTGACGAGTAAAGGTCAACGCTTGCGCGAAAGTGTATTGTTAAGAACACTCGGTGCCAGCAGAAAACAGATCTTCAGCATCACCGCAATTGAATACCTGTTTCTGGGCGCGCTGGCCGCAGCAGCCGGAATGATCCTGGCCATGGCCGGAAGCTGGGTATTGGCCAAATACAGTTTCTCTACCAGCTTTACACCTGCAATCTGGCCCATAGTGGCCTTCTTTGCAGCCATAACGCTAATGGTCATCATTACCGGTGTGTGGAGTAGCAGAAAAGTATTGAATCAGCCACCCCTTGAAGTTTTAAGGAAAGATACTTAGCAGCGCATTTTCCATTTCTGCAATGGCGATGTCCATGTCTTCCTGACTGGTGCGCCAGTTTACAAAAGCGGCCCTGATGGCATTTTTTTGCTGGTACACTGTAGGGGTCATGAACACCCGTCCCCCTTCATTTAACAAATGAAGGTATTTAAAAACTTTGTCCTGATTTTCGTCGCCTTTCAACGTAAAACAAACGGTATTTAAACGTACTGGCGCCAGCAATTCGAAAGCAGTACTGTTTGCGATAAAATCGCCCAGCGCTTTAGCCATGGCTATTGACTGTATGACAATGTCTTGCTGCCCGGCACGCCCGTATGCTTTTAAGGAGAGCCATGCCGGCAAGGCTTTTAAGCGCCTGGAGTTCTCGGGCAAAAAGTTCAGGTAACTAAAATTATCCATAGGATCGCCAAGGTAAGGTGCATTAGAATTCTGGAAACTTTCTACCTGCAGGTGCTGGTGCTGTTTCCGAATCAGGAAAAAGGCATTTTCATAAGGCACATTCAGCCATTTATGACAATCTACCGTAATGCTGTCTGCCTGCTCCCAATCCTTCAGCAAATGCCGGTAATCAGGCGCACATGCTGCAAAGGCACCAAAAGCAGCATCAATATGCCACCAGAAATTATACTTATCCCGCAGCTTAAAGATCGCTTCAAAATCATCAAAATCTACCGTATTTACTGTTCCTGCACTCGAAATCAGGATAAAAGGCTGCCCATCCAGTTCCTGTATTTTCGCTTCCAAATCGGCTATAGCCATGGCTTCCCTGTTACCGGGCAATACCTGCAGTTTAATAAAATTCTGGCTGCCTATCCCCAGCATGGCCAGCGATTTTACAGCAGAGGAATGCGGCATGGCCGATAATACCTTTATGCCCGCCGGAACACCATTTCTGGCCACATCCAGCCCTAACTGCTTACCTGCCCATTGTCGGGCCACAGCCAGACAGGTAAAATTAGCCATGGTGGCACCCGTTACAAAGCCAGCGGTATAATCATCTGGCAAACCCAGCAATTGCAATAACAATTGAATGGTATCCAGCTCTATCAGTGCAGAAACATCGCCCTGCCCTTTTATGGATTGTGTATTCTGATCATAAACTGAAGTCAGCCAATCGCCGGCAATGGCAGCCGGTGTTGTCCCTCCGGTTACAAAACCCCAGTACCGTGGCCCTGCAGCAGCCACAATAATCGCGTCAAAGCTTGCTTTAAATTCCTTAAGCGCTTCCAATGTTCCCATTCCCCTTTCTTCCAGTAAAGCTGGGTTGGCCTGCATTGGCGTATCCACGCTGGTTGGCCGCCCGTTTATTCCATTCAAAAAGTCGAGCCCCTCCACCTTCACCTGCTCAAGTATCCCTGCAATATTCAATAAATCCTGTTTTAAAAGCTCATTCATGATCTGCTATTTATTCCTGCCTATTTGTAAAATTACAGCTTCTGTTCAGTTTCTTTAGTAAATTGTTTACATTAGAATAGTCCTTACCGAATTATATGCGTTTAATTACTCTCCTTCTCTTTTTTTTAGGATACCTGAATGTCAATACCTTTGCACAACCCATACGCCTTGACGCCCATACGCCCCATCATAACCTGGGTAAAGCGCTGACTTATTTTGAAGATAAAAACGCCAGTCTTAAACTCAGCCAGGTGATCAGCCTGGAAAAGGCCGGAAAATTTCAGCAGGGCCAAAAAGAAATACTTAACCTGGGCAATACCAAATCCGCCTTCTGGCTGAAAGTCGAATACTTAAGTGTTAACAATACCCGGGATTACCTGATTATTGATGTACCTAACATTGAGCACATAGATGCGTATATTCCTGTCAAAAAAGGCTTTATACACAGAAGAACAGGTGCTTTATATCCTGCTGTTCCCGGTGTTATTTCCACAAATAACTATATTTTCAGTTTGCCCGCCCAGGCAGAAAACACAGGTCCGTCCAGCATCTGGTTGCGCGTAAAAACAAACAACATCATGTTACTTCCCATTAAAATGGCTACTTCAGAGAATTTTTTACCCGGACAATCGGTAAAAAGCAAACTGCAAGCCATTTATATCGGCGTGTTGCTTACGCTGTTCCTGTTTAACATCTTTCTTTATTTTAGCATGAAAGACAGGACCTATCTTTATTATAGTCTCTATGTTTTTTCATTGGCTTTGTATGTAGTGGGCTATTTAAGGGGCTATAGTTATTTATTGGGCAACAACTTCAAAATGTTCATCAACCTATACCCGCACCTGCTGTTAAGCATATCCTCCATCTCCTGCATCCTCTTTTCTAAAAAGATCCTGAACCTGAAGACGACGTTACCACGCGCTATACAGGTATGTAATTTTTTAATTGGCATTTCCATCCTCATGTTCCTGACGAGTATCGCAGGTTATAAAAGCATATCAGCAACATTGGCCCAATATATTTCTATCAGTTCTTCTGTTATTTTATGGACTTTAGGCTTAATGGCTTATAAAAAAGGTTATAGCCCAGCCAGATACTATGTACTGGCCTGGACCTTTATTGCCCTGACCATTATTGCTGCAGTACTGAGCATGGAAGGAATATTTGATTACCATGACTACAGTTTTGAATTTGTACCTGTAGGTTCAACAATTGAATTGCTATTGCTGGCTTTTGCCCTGGGCGACCGTTACCGCAGCATTATCAGTAAGGAACGGATCACCCGTGAAGAGAATCTTTTACTGGTACAGTCCCAAAACCAGCGGCTGGAAGAACAGGTGGCAGACCGTACTTTAAAATTAAGTGAAAGCATTGTACAGCTCAAGGACTCTAATGCCGTAAAAAATAAATTGTTCTCTATTATCGCCCACGATCTGAGAAGTCCGTTCAATAGCCTGGTCAGTATTTTCTCCTTAAAGGACATGAACCTGCTAAACCTGGATGAACTTAAAATGCTGCTTAATGAGAATAAAAAAAGCATTGATACCATACACAACACCTTAAATAACCTGTTATATTGGGCAAAAAGCCAAATGGAGGGCCTAAACACACAACCTTCCGCATTTGACCTGAAACTGCTTATTGCAGACCTGGTATTGGTCTATTCCCCATTAACTCAGCTGAAAGGTCTGCGCATAGACCTGGAATTGCCAGACAACCTGATTGTTTATGCGGATGAGAACCAGATACAACTGGTATTCCGTAACCTGATTGACAATGCCATAAAGTTCTCCGCGGCATCACAAAGCATCAAAATCAGCCTGACAGAAGACCATCACCATACCGAAATTTATGTGAGCAACCCTATTTCCGATGCCAGGGGGCCAAACATACAGAACCTGACCAACCCAAATACTTTTGAAGCCAGCTATGGTACAGGGCAGGAAAAAGGGATAGGTTTGGGGCTCCATTTGTGCCGGGAATACATTAAAGCCAATGGCAGCGAACTGAAAGTTAAGCTTACCGACAGTTCGGTCTCCTTTTCCTTTCAGCTGCCCAAAATCAATTCCTGAACACTATTTAACGATATTTAGCGTTCCTTCTCCTATATGAAGCTTAAACTGACCCTCTTATTTTTAATTTGCTATACCGCATTGCAGGCCCAGCCTTTTGTATTTCCTGTACTCCCGGAACAGGGAAAATCGGTAACTGTACTTGTTCCGCAAAACTGGACGGTCATTGACAGCATTTCCGGAGACCTGAACAACGACAAGGTCAAAGACCTGGCCCTTATCCTCGAATTTTACCGGCCGGTAAAAGAAAACCGCGCCTACGGGGACAATGAAACCGAAATCATTACGGAAGTGCAAAAACCAAGGATACTGGCCATCTATTTCAGACGTTCCGCTTCGGGCGCTTACCGGATCGCTGCCCAAAATAACAATTTCATCCTGCGTTCTGAAGAAGGAGGAGCCATGGGCGACCCTTTAAGGCCTATAAGCATTGATTCCAATAAGCTTTCATTGGCCTTTGAAGGCGGCGCAAACTGGCGTTGGAAACTGCACTATACCTTTAAGTACCAGGATAAGGATTGGCAGCTGACCAAGGCTAATAATTATGCCTGGCATTCGGGTTCGGGCGAAATGAATGATAAGCAATACGATTTTATCAATAAAAAGCGTACCATTACCAGCGGCACCGTCAGCAACAGAAGATCGGCAAATGAAACCTTTGAACAACCTTTAGCCGTAAAGACCCTGCGTACATTTAGTAGTTTTAAAAAACCCTGGACCTGGGAGATCAGCCCGAATGATTTTTTATAATACACAAAAAGGCCTGTTAAATCATAAACAGGCCTTTTTATATAAAGTAGAAATTACTATCTTGAGTAATTTGGCGCTTCTTTAGTGATTGAAATATCATGTGGATGACTTTCTCTCATACCAGCTGCTGTAATGCGTACAAATTTAGCTTTCTGCAGATCTTCAATAGTAGCCGCACCGCAATAGTGCATGCCCGCCCTCAGGCCACCTACATATTGGTAAATCACTTCTGCCAATGTTCCTTTATAAGGTACACGACCAACAATACCTTCCGGAACCAGTTTGGTTACTACATCGGTTTCATCCTGAAAGTAACGGTCTTTTGATCCTTGTGACATGGCCTCAACCGAACCCATACCACGGTAAGATTTAAACTTACGACCTTCGTAAATGATGGTTTCACCCGGCGACTCTTCCACCCCTGCAAATAAGGATCCCGCCATAATTGAACTGGCACCAGCAGCAATAGCCTTTACAATATCTCCGGTTTGTTTGATACCCCCATCGGCAATAACCGGAATCCCTGTTCCGATAAGCGCCTGGGCACATTCAAAAACCGCATACAACTGGGGTACACCTACCCCGGCAATGATGCGGGTAGTGCAAATAGAACCCGGGCCAATACCTACTTTAACGGCATCAGCACCTGCAGCTGCCAAAGCCAGTGCAGCATCAGCTGTAGCAATGTTACCGGCAATCACCTGTAGTTCCGGCCATCTTTCTTTAATGGCCTTTACCATATCAATTACACCCTTAGAGTGACCATGGGCAGTATCAACAGTAACCACATCCACTCCTGCCTGTACCAGTGCCGCAACACGGTCAATATTATCGGCAGCTACACCCACCGCAGCGCCTACACGTAAACGGCCGCGTTCATCCTTACAGGCTTTGGGGTAGTTTTTATATTTCTGAATGTCTTTAAAAGTAATCAATCCGGCCAGATGCCCCTGTGCATCAATCACCGGAAGTTTTTCAATTTTATAATCCTGCAAAATCTCTTCTGCCTGTAAAAGCGTGGTGCCTTCAGGTGCGGTAATCAGGTTTTCCCTGGTCATCACTTCTGAAACTTTACGCTGCATATCTTTCTGAAAGCGCAGATCCCTGTTGGTGATGATACCGACAAGTTTATTATCTGCATCAATAACCGGGATGCCACCAATCTTAAAATCTTTCATGATCTGGAAAGCATCAGCAACTTTAGCATTGGCACTTAAGGTAACCGGATCCTGGATCATACCGCTTTCTGAGCGTTTTACCTTCCTTACCTCCTCTGCCTGGCGTTCAAGGCTCATGTTTTTGTGCAACATACCTATACCACCTGCCTGGGCAATGGCAATGGCCAGGCCAGCTTCGGTTACCGTATCCATTGCGGCAGAAACTATGGGAACATTAATGCGTATTTTTTTGGTCAGGAAACTTCCGGTATCCACATCACGTGGCAGAACTTCAGAATAGGCGGGCACTAATAATACGTCATCGTAAGTTAGTCCTTCAGCAATAAATTTATTGGGATCGAGTTGCATAGCAAATAATTTAAGAGTTACTATTTGCCGGGCAAAAATACGATTATTATTGATACTACGCAATAGTTTTGCGAATTAAGGCTATTGATTTTAAAACATTACAATCAGATTAAGTTTTATTGCAGCTATCCTGCTGGTATTAAATTTAAGCACAATTCCCGCATATTTAAAGGGTTAAACAGCTCAACTACTGCCTAATTATTTTTTTAAACTTTTTTGATCTTTATTAGGACCTTTATAGGACGTTGCTAGGTCCTTGCTAGGTTAAATAACCTTTAGAAAGATTTATAAATGTTCTAATAATGTTTTAATAATTTTTTTAATAGATAATTGAGCATACGATTGCGGGTCTATTCTTTTCAGATCTCATCAAAAAGCTGTAAATTGAGCGACACAAAAAATAACCGTAAAACATGAGACTGCTCCTTTCTTTTGCCATTTTCATCTGTTGCTTTTCAAACAGCAATGCGCAGACTTTTAAATATGCTTTTGTTACCGATACCCATGTGGGCACCGCAACTGGTGAAGAAGATTTAAGAAGGACGGTAACTGACATCAATAAACAAACAGAACTCGATTTTATTGTGGTTACGGGTGATGTAACTGAAATGGGCACAAAACTGGAGCTCAAGCTTGCGAAATCCATTTTAAGCCAACTGAAAAAGCCTTATTATGTAATTCCCGGCAATCATGATACCGGCTGGTCAGAATCCGGTGGAGTAGATTTCATCAGGGAGTTTGGAGATGATAAATTTACTTTTGATCACAACGGTTTCCGTTTTATAGCTTGTGCTTCCGGACCTTATGTCAGGATGTCTGATGGGCACATACCCAGGGACGCCGTGATCTGGATGGATAAGATATTAAAAAATACTTCAGCTACCATGCCTGTTATTTTTATCAACCATTACCCTGTTGACAGCAGTTTAGACAACTGGTATGAGGCAACCGACAGGATAAAAAAATACAACATCCAATATGCCATATGCGGGCATGGCCACTCCAATCAGGCGCTTAATTTTGAAGGTATTCCCGGCACTATGGGCCGCTCCAACTTAAGGGCAAAAGATAGCCTGGGTGGGTATAATATCGTAACCATGCGCAAAGACTCCGTATTGTTTGCAGTAAAAAAACCTGGCCTTTCTCTGGAAAACCCCTGGAGAAAAATTGCATTGGGTAAATTTACGTCCAGCAGTACCGGAAAGGTAGAAAGACCATCTTATGCCATAAACAACACTTATCCGCAGGTAAAAAAGGCCTGGAGCTACCATGCCCCTGCCAACGTCGTACTCACTCCTGCTGCCAGCAACAACCTAGTCATATTCGGCAACGCCATTGGAGAAGTAGAAGCCTTGTCGCTTAAGGACGGAAGCAAAAAATGGAGCTACAAAACAAAAGGGGCTATTTACTCTTCTCCTGCGATAGCAGGAAATTCGGTTGTACTGGGTTCTGGCGACGGGAGCATTTATGCACTGCAGCTCAACACGGGTAAACTGCTTTGGAAGTTTAACACCAGAGCTGCTGTTTTGGGTTCAGCGGTAATTGATAATGGTGTAGTTTTCATTGGCGGAAGCGACAACCACTTCCGGGCGATTGACCTGAAGACTGGCAAACAGATCTGGGCTTTTAATGAGGTTGAAGGTACTATTGTGGGGAAACCTTTGCTGTATAAAGGTAAAGTACTATTTGGTTCCTGGGGCCGGCATTTGTATACCCTTGACCAAAACAATGGCCGTCTGTTATGGAAATGGAACAATGGACATGCCAACCGCATGTTCTCACCGGCCATGTGTACACCTGTTGCCCACAATGACATAGTTTATTTTGCGGCTCCAGACAGGGTACTTACCGCCCTTGATGTAAATAACGGTACGACACTCTGGAGAAATAAGGAAGCTACAGTAAGGGAATCGACAGGACTCTCCGAAGATGGATCCATGATTTTTGGAAAAACCATGAATGATGAAATTGTAGCTTATAAAACTCAGGCGATAGATCCGGGTGTACTCTGGCGGTTAAATATGGGTTTTGGCTATGAACATGTACCTTCCATGCTCATCGCAAAAGACAAAGAGGTACTTTTTGGCACCCGCAACGGCGTAGTTTATGCATTTGATCCTGTAGTCCGCAAAACTGTCTGGGCACATAAAATAGACAACTCCATGGTAAATACTGTAAATGTACTGAGCAAAAATGCCATTTTGGTAGCCACAATGGATGGATTTGTGACGCTGCTGACGGTTAAGTAAATAAATTTTTTTCTTCTGCTGATATGTGTTATAATTGTGTAAATAAATTATCGCTCCATGCGCAAGAAAAATCTTTTTTTATGCTGCCTGCTCCTGCTAGTATCATTTTCGTATGCCCAGGAAAATGTAGTCAGCAAATCGAAATCTTTTAAATACGGAAAAATTGCACCCGCAGACTTTGAAACCAAAGCTATGGGTGCAGATTCGGCTGCTGCTGCAATAACCCTCTTTGATGTTGGAAAAGGGTATTTTGAGATCAGCCCAAAAACCGGTGATTTTGCCTTCGTTTTTGAAAGGCACATCCGTTATCAGATCATCAATAAGGCCGGGTACGATTACGGAAACCTGGAGCTTCGGTTTTACAAGCAGAATTCGGCCGAAGAAAAACTAGAATCTATGGATGCTGCCACCTACAACCTGGAAAACGGTAAAATTGTAGTCAGCAAAATAAATAAAGATGCCAAATTTTCTGAAAAGCAGGATAAAAACTATACCCTTAAAAAGTTTGCCCTGCCGAATATCAAGGAAGGCGCTATTGTGGAATATAAATACAAAACAAAATCTGACTTTATTTTCACCCTTCAGCCCTGGTATTTCCAAAGAAGTATTCCTACTTTGTATTCGGAGTTCGAAGTCAGCATTCCGGAATATTATAAATACAAGGTAAGGTCTGGTGGCTATCTGTTTTTAAACCCTAAACAGGAAACGGTGAATGAAACTTTTATGGCGTCGGGAGAAACCTTGAATACCTCCTGTTTAAAAATGCACTATCAGGTTGAAAATGTGCCTGCCCTGAAGAAAGAAAACTTCATCACCACGATGGAAGATTACGTCAGCAAAGTAGGTTTTGAATTGAGTTCGGTAACTGTGCCCGGACAAGTGTACAGGGAATATACGTCTTCCTGGCCTAAAATTGTTACAGGATTGAAAGCCGAAGAGAACTTTGGCCTTTTTCTAACTAAGAAAAGTTACAGCAAAAGCATTTTAAAAGACATTGTTAAAACAGCCACACAACCGGATACGGTATTGCAGCTCATTTTTAATTATGTAAAAAATCACATCAAATGGAACGACAATTATCGCGTTTATACTTCAGAAACTAATCCCAAAACAATTTTCGAGAAAAAAGTCGGGAATTCGGCCGATATCAATCTTTGTCTGCTGAGCCTTTTAAAGGAAGCAAACATTAATGCCTCCCCTGTTTTGCTGAGTACGCGCGAAAATGGTGCTCATCCTGGCTTCCCGATGATCACCGATTTTAATAATGTTATTGTTCAGGCAGAAATTGGTGACCGGATGATCCTTTTAGATGCTACCGATAAAGACCACGCGCCCAACATGATTGGCTACGAAAACCTGAACCATCAGGGTTTGAAAGTAAACCTTCCTGACGTCACGGCCGCATGGATATCGCTGGAAGAAGCCAATCTGAGTAAAACAAATATCAATTTAATGCTGACCCTGGACAAGGAGAATAAACTTAGTGGTAAATTATTTCTGTCCTCTACCCATTATGAAGCCTTAAACCGCAGGGGAAAGTATAATTTAGCCACAAATGAAACTGATTTTCTGAAGAGTTATAAAACCGACAGACCGGGCCTGGGTATAAAAAATTACAAAATCGAGAACCTTGCTGATCTTAGAGAGCCACTGGTGGAAAGTATGGATGTAACGATCGAAGACAACGTGGAGGAAGCGGGAAACCTGGCTTATTTTGCGCCGCTGTTGTTTGAAAGAACGAAGGAAAATCCGTTTAAACTGGAAGAAAGGATTTATCCTGTTGATTTTGCTTATCCTAAAGAAGAAAATTACCGCATCACCCTGGAATTCCCTAAAGAATACCACCTGGATAAATCGCCTAAAAATGAAAAAGTAGTATTACCGGATGATGCCGCCTCCTTCACTTTTATATTTGCTGCTGAAGAAAATAAACTGATGATCACAAGTAAGATCTCCCTGAAAAAAGCATTTTTCAGTCCGGAAGAATATCATTATTTAAAAGAACTTTTTAAGAATATCGTGAGAAAACAGGCCGAACAAATTGTATTTAAGAAAAGTTAAGCATGAAAAGATCAGTCCTTTTGACAGTTATCTTACTGACCTTTAGCGGCGTAAATGCCCAGGGGCTTTACGATGTGAGTAAAATTCCTGCTGATTTAATGAAAAACGCTTCAGTAATCATCAGAAATGAAGAACAGGTGTATGAAGTGAAAAATCCGGGAAATGCCGTTTTAAACTATAAGACCGCAATAACCATTTTGAACAAGAACGGAGAGGATGCCTCCAGCATGCACGAGTTTTACGATAAGTTCTCGAGTATTTCTAACCTGAAAGCCTGCCTTTATAATGACAAGGGAATTAAGGTTAAAGATTACAGGAGCTCAGATTTTAAGGACAGAAGTGCGGTTTCGGATGGCACACTGTACCAGGATGACAGGGTAAAATATCTCGATTTTATGTATACGGATTACCCCTATACGATAGAATTTAGCTATACAGTAGATTATAGTGGCATCCGCTCTTATCCAACCTGGTATCCGGCAAGCAGCTGGGGCTATGCGATAGAGAAATCTGAGTACACCTTCAGGATTCCTGAAACGATGACTTTCAAATACCTGAAAAGTAAGCAGGTAAAAACCGATTCCTTAAAGCTGAAGGATAAAATGCAGTACCAATGGAGCTGTAAAAACATCCCGGCACTGGAATATGAATCGATGAGTACAGGTTTAAAAAACGTGATGCCCTGGGTATCGGTGGCACCAAACCAGTTTGAATTTGACAATTCAAAAGCCAATATTGAAAACTGGTCTAACCTTGGTTCCTGGCTGTTTAACCTGAGCAACGGCATGCAGGTACTTCCTGAAGCCAAAAAAACCCTGGTACAGGGGCTTGTTAAAGATGCGAAGGATCCAAAAGAAAAAATAAAGATATTGTACAATTACCTGCAATCGAATACCAGATATGTGGGGGTACAATTGGGCATTGGCGGTTATAAACCCATTGCTGCAGATAAAGTTGCTGCTGTTAATTACGGGGATTGCAAGGGTTTGTCAAATTACATGAAAGCGATGTTGCAGGAAGCGGGCATCAAATCGGAACTGGTAATTATTGGTAACGATCTGCCTTCCTTAAATAAACAATATGCAAGCATGAACCAGACCAATCACATGATTCTATGCGTTCCGCTGGAAAAAGATACGGTATGGCTGGAATGTACCAGCCAGTTAATGCCGGCAGGTTTTATTGGCAACTCCAATTCCAACAGAACGGTATTGCTGATCACCGAAAACGGGGGTAAACTGGTGCAGACGCCGGCATATTATCCGGCAAGCAATTACCAGAAACGCAGTACAAAAGTGAACCTGGATGAAGAGGGTGCTGCTGAGATCAGCATTGAAACCCAGTATGGTAATGCCCAGTATGAAGACAATGTATCCATGTTGGTGATAGACCCTACTGCACAGCGGAAAAGGATCATGAATTCACTAAGCATCCCCAACATGCAGATTGGCACTTTGAGCTATACGCAACCGGATAAGAATCTGCCTGTACTGAAGGAGCAGATCGGTTTAAAATGTTCACAGCTGCTGACCAAGGGTGGAGATAAGTTATTTATGACCCTGAACCTGTTGAACAGGCAGGAAACTGCAGTAACTGCCCTGGAAGACCGGAAAACCTTTTTCAGCATTGACTATAGTTTTAATGATGAAGATGAGATCACCTATACCATACCGAAAGGGTATAAAGTAGAATTTATGCCCAAAGATGTGCTGATCGAATCGGAGTTTGGCAAATATACGGCGAAAGTGGTAGCTAAGGACAATACGTTGGTTTATACCCGCACAAAAACCATGACCAGCAAGGCCTATCCGCCAGAAAAGTACAACGACTTTGTGGCTTTTCATAGAAAGATTTATCAAGCTGATAAACAAAAAGGTATCCTGGCTAAAGTTGAATAGCCAGGATAATTTAGTTTTTACCCACTACCACTTTTGTAAAGTTTTCGGTATTGAGGTAGGTATTGGCCAGGGCTTTTAAATCTGCTGCCGAGATGGACTTTACCGTTTCGATATAGTTTTCGTAGTAATTGTAATCGAGACCGGAGAAATATACATTTTTAAACTTATCGGCATGGGAGAAAGCATTCTCCAGGCTACCAAGCATAGCACCCAGCATGTAATTTCTTACCAGCGTAAGCTCATCCTCGGCAACCAGCTCTGTTTTAAGGATATCGATTTCTTTTTCTATTTCCAGCATTGCACTTTCACATACGGCTGTCCCTACTTCTGTGGCAATAAAGAAATAACCGGCATCTTTTAAAGAAGCTACAGCAGAACCAATGCCATAGGTATAGCCTTTATCTTCGCGGATATTGGCCATTAACCTGGAACCAAAATAGCCACCCAGCAAACAATTTAATACCTGGAAACCAGGAAAATCGGGGTGCTTACGGGTAATGGCCAGGGTACCCATCCTGATTGCTGATTGTATGGCTTCAGGTTTATCGATCAGGATCTCTCCTTTAGGACTGTTGGTAAAGCTGAATTTATTGGGTATTGATTGTCCTTTATTGTCCCAGGCCTTTCCGAGAATGGCGTTCAGGGTATTAAATTCCTGCTCCTCAAACTTACCGGCGACAAATATGGTGCAGTTTTCCGGCTTGTAAGCTGCTTTAAAATAGTTTAAAAGGTCAGCCCTTTTCAATCCATCATAATCGGAAAGCCCGATATTGGAACCGTAAGGGGTATCACCAAACAGCGCATTTGCAAAGTGTTTCCTCGCCAGGAAATCGTTCTTTTGCAGGCTTACCTGTAAAGATTGTTTTTGGTTCTGGATAAAAATAGCCAGTTCCTGCTCAGGAAAAATGCTTTCATTCAGGATAGACCTGACAATAGGCAATACTGCAGAGAGGTGTTTATTCAGCGTGTAGAGTTTCACGCAGGTTTGATCGGCGCCATATTCTGTTTGCAGGAAGGCCCCGTAGTAATCTACTTTATCTGCGATTTCTTTGGCACTGAGATGGGTTGTACCATTGTTGATCAGGTGGCTTACGGCAATGGCCTGTAAGGGCTTTGAAGGATCCCAGTTTACATTTTCAAAGATGAATTCAATGCGTACCAATTCCTGTTTACCTGCATTGATGGTGAAAACCGGTATGCCGTTATCCAGTGTTTGTTTTAATGGCTCAATGAAATTAATTTCATCAACCTGTTTTGATTCCGGGGCTAGTGTACGGTTAAGCATCTTTGGCAGTTAAATAGTATAAAGTTGAACATTGTGTTTTCACAAAAGTTTTTTGGGCAGCCAGCAGCATCCGCTGAGGGGTAACGGCCAGGTATTTATCGATTTCGGTATTCAATCCTGCGGCGTCGCCCTGTAATTCGTAGGATGCAAGGTTCATGGCTTTATCCAGCAGGTTCATCTCGGCAAATACCATGATCGATTCCGACTTGTTCTTCACTTTGGTGATCTCCTGATCGGTAACTAGTGCCGAGCTCAGGTAGTTCAGCTCATTCCATATGGCATTTTCTGCAGTTTCCATACTTACGCCTTCCACCAGTTTACCTTCTATGACGAACAGGCCTTCGTCTATACTGCTGGTCACGTAGGCATGGATATCGCTGAACAGCTGCTGCTCTTTAAGCAAGCTATTGTATAAGCGGGAGGATTGCCCCTGGGAGAGCACGTCGGACATCAGGTCGTATACCTGGTATTCACTATCGTTTCTGGCAGGCATTTTAAAGGCCATATAAATGGCATTTAAAGGTACATCAGCGGTAACGGTTTCCTTTCTTTCCACGGTCTGCCGCGGCTCTTTGGGCAAGTTCCTCAGGTACTTTTCTCCTGCCGGAATTGGTGCAAACCACCTTTCGGCCAGGGCTTTTACCGCTGCTGTTTTTACATTCCCACCCACTACCATAATGGCATTTTGAGGATTATAATGCTTTTTAAAAAATGCTTTCACATCTTCCATTTTAGCATTTTCAATTTGCTGCAGGTCTTGCCCGATGGTTGCCCAGCGATAAGGGTGTACGGTATAGGCCAATGGCCTTAATTTCAACCAGACATCGCCATAGGGCTGGTTCAGGTAACGTTGTTTAAATTCTTCACAAACCACGTTACGCTGTGTTTCCAGGCTTTTTTCGGAAAAAGCAAGGCTCAGCATCCGGTCGCTTTCCAGCCAAAAGGCAGTTTCAAGGTTTACTGCCGGCAGGGTAATGTAATAATTGGTGATGTCGTTACTGGTAAAGGCATTGTTCTCGCCACCTACCCGCTGTAATGGCTCATCATAACTTGGAATGTTTACAGAGCCGCCAAACATGAGGTGCTCAAACAAATGGGCAAAACCTGTTTTACCTTCTTCTTCGTCTCTTGCACCTACATCGTATAAAATGTTTAACACCGCCATGGGTGTGGTATCATCTTCGTGTACCAGTACACGCAAGCCATTGGCCAATGTAAAACGATTAAAATCTACCATATTTTGAAAATAATTGCGGCAAAGATAGGAAATATGAGGTGGCGAATTGTGATATTAATGTGAAATAAAAAGAAAAGAACTTATGGCAATTTTAGCTAATTTTGTACCATGAATACTGCCGAATTATTACAGAGGGCTTTGCATTTTGACTTTTTAACAAAAGAAGAAGGTGTGTTTTTATACCATCATGCAGCAACAGCTGAATTGGCTTATGTAGCCAATGAACTGAGAAAAAAGCAAGTACCAAGTGGAAAGGTAACCTGGCAGATAGACAGAAATGTGAACACCACGAATGTTTGTATCGCCAATTGTAAATTCTGTAACTTTTTCCGGCGCCCGGGACACGAGGAAAGTTACATCACTGATATAGAAACCTACAAGCAGAAAATAGAGGAAACCTTTCGCCTGGGTGGTGATCAGCTGCTGTTACAGGGGGGGCACCATCCTGATCTGGGCTTAAAATTCTACGCAGATCTGTTTAAACAGCTTAAAGAATTGTATCCTGATTTAAAACTGCATGCTTTGGGCCCGCCCGAGATAGCGCACGTAGCTAAACTGGAAGGCATTTCACATACGGAAGTATTAACCGCCCTGAAAGCTGCAGGTATGGATTCTTTGCCTGGTGCAGGTGCAGAAATACTAAACGACAGGGTAAGGAGGCTAATCTCCAAGGGAAAATGCGGCGGACAGGAATGGCTGGATGTGATGCGTGCTGCGCATCAATTGCACATTACTACCTCTGCAACCATGATGTTTGGCCATGTGGAAACCATAGAAGAACGCTTTGAACACCTGGTGTGGATCAGGGAAGTACAAAGTGAAAAACCAGCGGATGCCAAGGGTTTTCTGGCCTTCATTCCATGGCCGTTTCAGGATGATGGCACTTTGCTGAAACGCTTACGGGGCATCAGCAATACTATTTCGGGAGACGAATACATCAGAATGCTGGCCTTAAGCCGCATCATGCTGCCCAATATCAAAAATATCCAGGCTTCCTGGCTTACTGTGGGTAAAAATGTGGCAGAGCTTTGCCTGCATGCCGGTGCAAACGATTTTGGATCGATTATGATTGAAGAGAATGTGGTATCTGCTGCCGGTGCACCACATCGTTTTACGGCAAAAGGTATACAGGATGCCATCAGAGAAGCTGGTTTTGAGCCACAGCTGAGGGGACAGCAATACAATTACCGTGACCTGCCCGATCACCTGGAAGAACAGGTGATCAATTATTAGCAGTTAAAAGGAATAAAAAAAGGAAGCGCAATCCTTGCGCTTCCCCATCTTAAAATAAACAAACAAATCTTATAATTTAAATCCTGTTCTAAGGAATAAGTTTGCAATAGTTACGACCTCGGCTTTTGATAAGAACTCGTCAAAACTTTCTACCGCAGCCGCTTTTGTTACACCGGTAGCAATACCCGTAATGGTGATTCCTGCCTGTACATCTGTATTTTCGCGGGCATAAACAGCATCTACTGCCGAAACACCGGTATCATTGGATATACCACCAGGGCCTAAACTGATCCATGGTTTTAAACCAGTTGCACCATTTGCTGCCAGCATCTGACGGATATGGGAAGCATGACGGGCTTCTACTGAGTGAATCTGCAGGGCGGTTGTCAATACAGCATTACCTTTCAATGCCGGGGCCTGACCTTTATACGCCCTCACTCCTGTATCTTCAAATCCCAAAGCAACTTTTAAAAAGGTTACATAATCGTCATAAACCAGGGGAAAAGTTCCACCTGCTGTAAAATCGGTCATGGCATAAGTAATTTCAGCCCGTGCATTACCTGCTAATGCCCCTTTTAATAAATTAACATGCGCCAACTCGTGGTCGCGGATGGTAGTGATCGCTGTTCTCGGAGCCCCCGCAGGAACCAAGTTTGGTGCAGCTACCAATGCATGGTTGTAAAAATGGTATTCCAGGTATTCCAGTGCCAGGGCAAAATTTAATACGTCTGTTACCGCAGCTGGTGTGGTCTGACCATACGCTTTTTGAAACATAGAACCCATCGCCAATGGCAAAGCTGCCAGTGAGATCTTTTTACCCATGTTGAAAAAGTCTTTCATAGCGGCCCTTCTAGGGTTTATACGCTCATAGATTTCTCCGTCGACCTTTTCAATTTCTTCTAATATATTTACGATATTCATGATTTCTGGTTTTAAGGTTAAAGATTGATTACATTAATTTTGGTTTTAATGTACTTGCCAGCGATGCCGAGTACTTTATCTGGTGTTAAGGCTCCATCCAGTCCTTTGGCATTATCTGCGCCCAGGCCTGAGGCAGCAAGGTCATTCAAGTCTGCAAAGCTTCCATTAGAAATTAAATCCCTGACGTAAGCAGCATGACGGGCTTCTACCGAAACAATTTGTCCGGCTATAACCAGGTAAGCATCAGTTTTAATCCTTACACCGGCACCATTATATGCGGCAACACCCAAATCTTCAAATGCTTTTGCGGCGCCAAGCACACTTGTGCGGTCTGTAAAGTTGATACTGGAAAAATCTACTTCTAAACTTCCAATTGCAGCCGGACCTAGTGCTTTTTTAAAGAATTCCCTGTGGGCAATTTCATGAAATTGAATGTCCTGGAAATAAAGTTTTTCTGCCGCACTAAATGTTGATGGCGGATTTGAGGCCACCTGTATATAAAATGCAGCTTCCAGCTGCTCCAAAGCATAAGCATAGTTTAATACACCAAAATCATCTTTAAAATCCAGGGTAGTCCCTGTCATTGGATTTCCGCCGCGGTCCTTTTTACATCCTGCGGCAATCAGCGCAATTCCGGCAGCACCAGCTCCTGCATATTTAAGAAAGGAACGACGCTGTAGGCTGGCGGTAAGTATGCTGCTCTCCTCGAGAACCATATCCAGCTTTTCTTGTTCTAAATTTTTCATAATTGTAGTTTTAATTTTAAGGTTTTTAGGTCATTTTAGGTAAATGTCTTCACCTCACTTACGAAAGAAAAAACCGATTGGTTTTTGGATGGCTTTATATTTATCAAAAAAGTAGTAGATTCACCATATTAACACATAAAGCCGTGCTGAATACTATTATTGTAGATGATGAAGAATTTGCCAGATCTTCCTTGTATTTTTTATTACAGGAAAATTGTGCGCACATACACATTTCTGGCATAGCGAAATCAGTAACAGAAGCCAGGAACCTGTTAACCCAACATACCATTGACCTTATTTTTCTGGATATAGCGATGCCCGGGGAAAATGGATTTGAGCTGATCCCTTATGCCCAATCCAGCAAGGCACACATCATTTTTACTACGGCCTATGATCAATATGCGCTTAAGGCCATAAAAGCAAATGCCCTTGATTATTTGTTAAAGCCAATTGATATTGATGAACTGAAAATTGCAGTAGACAAAGCAATACGGTTTATATCGCTGAATAAAAATGAAAATAACCGGAATGAAAGCCTGCAGAACCTGGCTGCCAACCTTACTGAGCGCAACGAAATCCGCAAAATAAGCCTTCCGAATGGCCAGGGCTATTCCCTGGTAAATATTGATGACATCATACACATCGCGGCTGACAGCAATTATTCTATCTTTTACTTTGCCAACAAAGACAAGATCACTGTTTCGAAGGTTTTAAAGGAATATGAAGAGATCCTGCCGGACAACCAGTTTGTAAGGATCCATAAATCAAGCATCGTTAACCTGAATTACCTGAAAGAATACAATTCTAAGAACGGGCTTGAAGTTATCCTTAAAAATGGGGAAAAAATTGCGGTATCAAGAAGACGTGCAAGTGATTTTGCAGAGAAGGTTAAATTATATACCAGTTTTAACCATGATAAGTAAAAGGCTTTACTGGTCAATTTTGGTTTTGGCCTTATTGCTAAGCTTGGGCCTCCCTTGTTGGTCGCAAACTACTTATTTACAGCATTTCAGTACAAAAAATGGATTACCCAGTAACAATTGCTATTACACACTCCAGGATTCCAAGGGCTATATATGGATTGGAACTGATGCCGGAGTGAGCAGGTTTGATGGCAAGTTATTCGAAACTTTTTCTATAGATGATGGTTTACCGGACAACCAGATTTTGCAGCTCAAGGAAGATAAGAGTGGAAAGATCTGGTTTTTAGCACTTAATGGGCAGTTGAGTTACTTTTATAATGGCAAGATTTACAATGAGAACAACAACCGGCTGTTAAAGCTGTTAAAATTTAATGGTGTCATCGTCTCTTTTTTTGAAGACAGCAAAGGCCGGATCTGGTTTGGCACCAACAAAAATGTATTGGTCATGTGGGATGGAAAAACCATTATGAAATACATTTCAGCCAACCAGGAACGACAATTCATCAATACTTTTGTCCACGAAGACAGGGCCGGAAATATCTGGGCATTCAGCAATAAATGTCAGCGTATCTTTAGCAATATGCAATTTACGGTGGTGCCACATTCCAGCCTGCCGCTATCCTATAAAACTTCCCTGAACCTGCCCGACCGTAAAATGGCTTATCTTGACCATAAGGGTTTGACGGTAAGAAATGGCCGCAGGCAAGATCTACAATTTCCGATCGATACCGCTTTACTGAACAATGATCCAGGATATTTTTTCCTGGACAAGAACGATGACCTATGGTTGAGCAACAGTAATGGCATCTATCATAAGGAACCCTCCGGAAAAACCACCAGGTACCTGAACAACATCTCTTCCAGCCAGGTGATCAAGGACGCTAAAAACAACATGTGGTTTACCACCAGTTCGGGCATCTATATGCTTCCTCAAAAGGATGAGCGCCTGTACCTGTTCGATAAAGACAATGGTTTGAGCTCAGATATGGTTAAAAGTATCATAAAGGACAGCAGGAACAGGTTTTGGCTTGGCCTGGATGAAGGGAACATCAATATCCTGAACCTGAACACTTATGCAACAGAGCAGATCCGCCTGCCTGATAAAAAAAAATACAATTTCATCAAACAACTGGTTTATGATACGCTTCAACATACGGTATATTTTGCGTCTGAATATGGCTTAGGAAGAATAAATAACATTTATAGCAGGCACAGGGAAATTGAATACCTGAAAGAAAGTAACCATGCGAACTATGTGGTCAAAGCTTTTAGCTTAGCCAAAGACAAACGCATGGCACTGGCTTTATCCTCCGGTGTATTTATTTTACCTGACCGCATTAACCAATTCGAATTCAGACTGGACAGAAGTGCTTTCAGTAACCGTTCTTACCGCGTTTTTTATGATAAAGAGCAAAGTTTATGGTTCTCTAATATCACCGGCTTATCGGAGTATTCGGCAGGTAACTTATACAGTTATTATGGGGATAACCTGCTCCTGACCAAGCGTATTAACGACATACAGGAAATGGACGACGGAACCATTGTACTCGCTACGGATGGATATGGGGTCATATTCGTCAAAAACAAACGGATCATAAAATTGATTACACAGAAAGACGGGCTTGCGGATAACATATGTAAACGGCTGTTTGTGAAAGACAATTACGTATGGATCATTACGAACAATGGGATCAACAGGATCTATTTAAAGAATAGCCAGTTAAAGGTCGAATCCTTTGAGTATACCAATTCCATACTGCTTGACGATGTGAACTCCTTATATATAGACAACCGCTATGCTTATTTTGCGACCAACAACGGGCTCATCTATTTTTCATACCGCAGCTCAAATCATGTTAACGAAGCCCCGAAAGTGTTCATCTCTTCCATCATAAATAATAAGATAAAGCTGGAACTGAACAAACAAAACTATAACCTTGCCCCTTCCAATAACAACATTACTTTCACCTACAGCGCCATAGATTTTCAAAACAAGAACATTACCTATCGCTACCGTTTAAAAACAGATGCCAATTGGACTGAAACCAAGAACAGGAGACAGGAATTTTCTTCCCTGGAACCTGGCGATTATGTGTTTGAGTTAAGTGCAAAATCAAACAACAGCAACTGGAGCGCCCCTGCCAAGGTTAATTTTTCATTAAAAAAGCATTTTTGGCAAACTGCCTGGTTTTTGGTAGGCATATTCCTTTTAGCCGGACTGGCCTTTTACAAAGCCGCGGTGGTGGTTACAAAAAGACAAAAAAATAAAGAGCAACAGCAGCTGCTGTTAAAAAACAAGATCCTGGCACTGGAACAGCGTGCGCTGCAGGCTATGATGAACCCTCACTTTGTTTTTAACGTGATGAACTCCATTCAGCATTATATCAATACAAAAGACACCAATTCGGCCAATAAAATTTTAACAGGTTTTGCAAAGCTGATTAGAAAGAACCTGGAAATTTGTACAAAAAGCTTTATTAGTCTGGATGAAGAGCTGGAATACCTGGAGCTGTACCTGAGCCTGGAAAAGAAAAGATTTGGCGAAAAATTTAAATATACCGTACAGGTAAGCCCGCTTATTGATAAAGAAGAAACCATGATTCCTTCTATGATCCTGCAGCCTTATATAGAAAATGCAATATGGCATGGCTTAATGCCCAGAGAGGAGGGCGGAAAAATTGACATCTTGATTGACCTGCATGGGGAAGATCATTTGTCCATTAAAATCATTGATGACGGCGTTGGAATTGAAAATTCATTGCGCAGTAAGAAGGGACACCACCAAAGTAAAGGGATGAGCCTGACCAGGGAAAGGATAAATTTATTGAACCAGATTGAAGCAAATCCGGTACAGATCGAGATCAGACAAAACGGTATTTCGGGCACTTACGTGTCTATATTGATCCCATTAAACCACTAAATTACCGTTTACTCAATTATTCATACCACTTACTAACTTTATAAGAATCCTTCTGTAATTAGCATTAAACTTGTTATAGATATTAAAACAAACAGTAGTTTGTAAAAAACGTTCTTATAGGATTGATCAAGATATTTTTACCTAACCTAAAACTATATCTCAATTCAGGTTTCATTTGTGTGTTAAAAAATGGTAAAGTTCATAGCTTTACCATTTTTTTTGCCCCTTCATCTCCTTCTTTTTTGTAAAGGACATCCCGCTAAAAATTGTGTATATTTTTTTTCAAAAAATTCTTTGAGGAATTTCTTTTTGTCTTACTTTTGAAAGGCTGAAAATTAAAAAAAAACATCGTTCTTTTGATTTAAAAAGATTTTTAGTAAATTTAACATATCAATAAAACACTTTACGGAATTATATTTTTTGTAATGAAAACTCCAAAAAAACCAATCAACAAAAGTCAAGCAGAAGATCCAGAAGAAGAGCTGGAAGATTCGTATGAAGGAACAAGTAAAAAGAAGTCATATGACGACGATGAGGATGACTTTGACGCGCCATTAGATGACCTGGACTCTTTTGACAGCTTTGGTTCGGACGACGATGATGACGACACTTATTAACAGGTAAAAATAAAGTTCAAAAAGGCATCCTTATGGGATGCCTTTTATTTTAACCCTATTCCTATTAGCCTACAATGCAATTAACAACCGTATCCGGAAAGCGTTCAGAAAAAGATTTTTTAGCCCTTGCCCGATTGATTTATAAGGATGACAAAAACTGGATCTGCCCCCTGGATCAGGATATTGAACAAATATTTGACATCCATAAAAATCCTTTCTTTAAACATGGTAAATGTATCCGTTGGATATTACAGGATAACAGTGGCAAAAGCATTGGCAGGATTGCCGCCTTTATAAATGATAAAAAAGCGTGCCAATATGAGCAGCCGACAGGAGGTATTGGCTTTTTTGAATGCGTAAACGATAAAGCTGCTGCTTTTTTGTTATTTGAGACCGCCAAATCCTGGCTCAGGGAAAATGGCATGAAAGCAATGGATGGCCCTATAAATTTTGGAGAAAATGATTCTTTCTGGGGATTGCTGGTGGAAGGCTTTACACCACCATCTTATGGGATGAATTACCATCACCCCTATTATCATGACTTTTTTAAAGCTTATGGATTTAAAACGGAATATGAGCAGATCACCAACCATTTAGCGGTAAAAAATCCTTTTCCGGAACGTTTTACAAAAATAGCCAATTGGGTGGCCGCTAAACCGGGTTATACATTTGAGCATTTTTCTAAAAAAAATGCGGAAAAGTATGTGAATGACCTCATGGAAATTTACAATGATGCCTGGAAAGATTTTGAAAATTTTGTACCCATCAAAAAAGAAACGCTGGAAGAAAGCTTTAAAAAAATGCAGACCATCATGGACGAAAAACTGATCTGGTTTGCCTATATAAATGGGGAACCCGCCTCATTTGTGGTCATCATTCCGGATGCGAATCAGATGATCAAAGGGTTTAACGGAAAACTGGGACTGCTACAAAAATTCCAATTTGTTTACAGGCGTTGGCTTGGGGTAAACCGCATGCGAGCCATTGTCATGGGCACCAAAGCAGCCTATCAGAAGCATGGCCTGGAATCGGCCTTGTTTATTAAACTAAAAGAGTATGTATTGCCAATGAACCAGTATGATGAATTGGAATTGTCCTGGGTAGGCGACTTTAATGACAAAATGCTGGCTATCCATCAAGCAACAGGTGCCACTTTTGGAAAGCGGCACCTGACTATGCGGAAAATTTTTTAACGCTATTTTTCTCTTATTTCTTCATAAAGATCTATCACTTTCTTCTGAAGTTTGATGATCTCTTCTTCTCTTTGTGCAAGCTTTTCTTTTAAGCCATTAATTTCTTCGAAATTAAGTGATTGAGGATTTTCTCCTTCTTTGGATATGATGTCCATCGTAGAGACTTCAAAAAGATTGGCAATTTGTGCCAGTCTTGAAATGTTAATATCAGTGATACCAGTTTCAATTTTTGAGAACGCCGGGATTGAAATATTTAGACGTTTAGCCACTTCCCCCTGGCTCCAACCATTTTTTTGGCGCAGTTGTCTAATGTTTTTTCCAATGATATTCATATTTTAAATTTAGGTGTGTAATCTTGTATTATATTCCTTGTTCATCTGTATTCAACTCGCGTGCCAATTTAACCAGATCGAGTGCACCAAAATTTCCAGAACTCATCAAAAGTAAGTTTGTACGATAAAAATTTACCTTTAATAAACATTCCTGTAAGGCTTCAGGCTTATTAAAAAACTGTAATTTATCACTTTTAAATGCGGTCTGAACATCATCTTTGCTAAAAGGTTCCAATTTTTTATGCTGAAAAGTTTTTTCATCAATGTATACAATTGCAGTATCAGCAGCTTTCATCGTATCGGCATAATGCACTAAAAAGTCTTTATTTAAGCTGCTAAATGTATGTAACTCTATACACGCTGTTAATTTTCTGTCGGGAAACTGGGCCTTCACCGCTTCAATAGTAGCTTTCAATTTTGATGGCGAATGTGCAAAATCTTTATACACATTGGTCTGGTTAACACTGCTCAGCAGTTCCAGTCTTTTTGCAGCACCAATAAAAGAGCTGATGGCAGCATCAAACTGACCACTGTTAATATTGAGTTGCGCACAAATTAATTTAGCTGCGTTAAGGTTCATTAAATTATGGTCACCAAATACTTTTAGCGGCGTTTCTCCAGGCATCAGGTAAGTAATGCCATCTTTAACCAGATGTCCGGGAATTTCATAAGCAATTTTCTCTACGTCAGCCCTGGCTTCCTCCACAACTTTAACCAGGTCCTTATCGGTCTTGCAGTAAATGAGTTTACCTCCTGATTGTATCGTATCAATAAACAATGCAAATTGCTTTACATAGTCTGCATAGGTTTTAAACACATTGATGTGGTCCCAGGCTATTCCGCTGATCACAGCAATGTTTGCTTTATATATATGAAATTTAGGTCGCCTGTCTATTGGAGAGGCCAGGTATTCATCGCCTTCAATTATAATTAAAGGTGCATCGCTGCTCAACTTTACCATAGTGTCAAAACCCGCAAGCTGTGCGCCAACCAAATAATCGAAATCTCTTTTATAGTAGTTCAGCACATGCAGTATCATGGCTGTTATGGTTGTTTTACCATGACTGCCGCCTACAACCACCCTGAGTTTATCTTTACTCTGCTCATAAATATACTCAGGGTAAGAATATATTTTAAGTCCCAGTTGCTGGGCCCTCAGCAATTCAGGATTATCTGTAAGGGCATGCATGCCCAAAATCACAGCATCCAGATCAGCTGTAATGTTGTTTTCATTCCAACCCATCTCTGCTGGCAAAATGCCATATTTAACCAATCGGCTGCTGGCGGGTTCAAAAATAACATCATCTGATCCGGTAACGTGGAATCCTTTTTTGTGTAGTGCTATGGCCAGGTTGTGCATGGCACTACCTCCAATGGCTATAAAATGTATACGCATTGCTGAAATCTATTTTGTAAAATAAGCTGCCACCCAATCACCCATCTTTTTATGATCAACGTATTCGATCCCAAAAGGTTTACATGCGGTCTTAATCATATCCAGATCCGGTGATTCGTAAAAACCGCTAAAGAAAATGCTTCCTCCCGGTTTCAAAACGGCTGCATAGGATGGGATCTGGTCTAACAGGATATTGCGGTTGATGTTGGCCAGAATAACGTCAAAATCTATTGCAGGGATAACTTCTTTGCTGCCATAAAAGGCTTCCATATGAACAATATTGTTCAATGCAGCATTTTCAATGGTGCTCTGATAGCAGACTTCATCATTGTCTATTGCTACCAGCTTCGACGCTCCTTTTTTTGCCGCCAGAATAGCAAGGATTGCTGTTCCACAGCCCATATCCAATACAGCCTTACCCTTTACGTCTGCATCCAGCAAATACTCGATCATCATCGTTGTGGTTTGATGATGCCCGGTACCGAAAGCCATTTTCGGATCAATAACGATCTCATAAGCATACTGTGGCTCTGGCTGATGAAAGGTTGCACGTACATAACACTGATTGGAAATGAGGAGTGGTTCAAAATTCTTTTCCCACTCTTCATTCCAGTTTTTTCCGGCAATTTCAGCAGCAACATAGCTGCATTGAAATTCTTCAGCATGTTGTTCCAGTAGATTTTTCAGTTCATCCTCTTTGTAGGTACCGGCATCTATAAATGCCACAAACCCATCGTCTGTATCCTGAAAAGTATTGAAGCCGATATCAGCCAGGTCGGCAATCAAAAGATCCTGCTGGTACTCCTCAATGGCTGTAAAACTAAAGGTTACCTGTATATACCTCATTTAAGAATTAAAAACTTTAACGATATCCACAAAATCTCTTGATTTTAGTGAGGCGCCACCAATTAAACCTCCGTCAATATCTTTCTGGGCAAATAACTCTGCAGCATTTTTAGGGTTGCAGCTTCCTCCGTAAAGTATGGTAGTAAGCTCCGCCACTTCAGCATTATAACTGGCAGCAATTTCATTCCTGATAAAAGCATGTACCTCCTGGGCCTGATCGGAAGAAGCAGTTAAGCCTGTTCCAATTGCCCAAACTGGTTCGTAAGCAATTACAATTTTAGAAAAATCGGCTGAACTTAATTCAAAAATCCCTTTCTCCAGCTGGGCTTTTAACACCTCAAAATAGCTGTCATTGTTTCTTTGTTCCAGTGTTTCTCCAATGCAAAAAATAGGGGTCAACCCATGTTCCAATGCTTTCACCGTTTTTTGGGCCAGCAGCTCATCACTTTCTCCAAAATATTCACGTCTTTCGGAATGACCAATGATTACATAATCGCAGCCTACAGACTTAACCATACCTGCAGAGATTTCACCTGTATAGGCACCACTATCGTTCTGGTGACAATTCTGTGCCCCAACTTTAACAACATCAGCGCCTAATTTAGCCAGGCTGTTTAAATGAATGTAAGGAGCACAGATAATTGCGATCTGATCGCCTTTTTTCTCATCTCTTACCATATTAACTATTTCTGAAAATAAGGATATGCCGGCAGCATAATCCAGATTCATTTTCCAATTTCCTGCAACTATTTTTTTTCTTGTCATTATATATTGTATTAGTAGGTTTCTTGTTATTAATTCAAATTCAGGTCAGTTAAAAGTACCGGTAGCTTTTGGTCATTTCGAAAATAGCAGCTAAAATGTCTTGTTCTGTCTGGTCAAAGGCAATGTTTCTGCGTTCATAAACCTTTTCTGAGGTTTCAAACATTTTGTTCAGGCTGTAAGTGTCGAAGCCATGTGCTCCGCCCCAGGCGAAATCAGGAATGAAATTTCTGGGGAAGCCCGCACCAAAAATATTTGCGCTGACCCCTGCAACCGTTCCGGTATTGAACATGGTATTGATGCCACACTTGACATGATCGGCCATAATCAGCCCGCAAAACTGTAAACCGGTTTTACGAAAAGTTTCAGCGGCATAATCCCACAACCTGACTTCAGCATAATTATTCTTTAAATTAGAATTGTTACTGTCGGCGCCAATGTTACACCATTGCCCCATTACGGCATTACCCAAATAACCTTCATGGCCTTTGGAAGAATAGCCCCAGATTACAGCGTTGTTAATTTCGCCACCAACACGGCTATAAGGGCCTATGGTAGTTTGTCCATAAATCTTGGCGCCCATTTTTACCTGCGAATTGTGGCACAGCGCAAAAGAGCCCCTAATGTGACAGCCTTCCCATACCTGTGAATTTTCTCCGATATATATGGGCCCGTTTAAACTATTGAATGTGGAACATTCGGCTCCCCCTCCCTCCTCTACAAAGATCTGGTCACCCATTAAAATATTGGTATGGCTAAGCAGTCGGGAAGTTCTGCCTTTTGTCAATAACGCAAAATCCTTTTTTAGTTCTGTATCGTTATTTCTGAATATATCTTCAGGAAAAAGGATCCTGACAAAATCCCCTGAATAGGCTTTAGGTTTTAACTGCGCCGCTATACCCGGGATATGGTTTGTTCCCGCATCAATTTTATAAGCAATCAAAACATCGTTCTTATGGAGCGATTCTCCGGTTTTGATTGCCGAAATTGCTTCAAGCAACGCGTAATCGGGACAGACCGAGCCATTGATATACAACTGAACGTCTGGAAGCGCAGGGTATTTAACAGACAGGTATTCGGCGGTAATAAAGCCATACGATGCACTTAAATGTCTCTTCCACTTTTCAGCAATGGTCAGAATTCCTACACGAAGATCTGCAACAGGCCTGGTAAAAGATAATGGACGCAGGGACAGCCAGGCATTATCATCAAATAAATTGATCATCATAAGTTACAAAAATAAAAAAAGTCCCGAAGCAACAGCACCGGGACTTTAAATAATTTTTTATTTGTGTATAATTACTTTTTAGCGTAACGCGTTTTGAATTTATCGATACGACCAGCAGTATCTACCAATTTCATTTTACCAGTATAAAAAGGGTGAGAAGTATGAGAAATCTCTAATTTATATAAAGGATACTCGTTGCCATCTTCCCATTTGATAGTTTCTTTAGTATCTACACAAGATTTAGTTAAAAAAGAATACTCGTTTGACATATCTTTAAACACTACAAATCTATAGTTTGATGGATGCAGATCTTTTTTCATAATATTATTATATACTTATTTGTCGCTTATTTTTAAGGATGCAAATATCAGTATTTTATTTTTTAATCGCAAGTATGTGTGGAAAAATTATCTGCTGTATTTTTTCCTGGTTTCGATCTTCTCTTTTTGCCGGCTGATGTAAGCATCGGCTATCACTTCAGCCGAGGGCAAACTGGAATTGCTGATGAGCAAGGCCTTTAGCTTTTCTTCGTTCACATCTGTGCGGTAAAGAATATTCATCATTTTAGAAATATTATGGTCCAGCAGATAAGCAAAGGCCTCGACCAAACGCGCACGCAACAAGGTTTCATACAAAACATCATCTATCTCAAAATCTTTACCTACTATCAGGCTTAAGGACTTAAAATCTTCCATTGACTATTATTATTTAATCTCCTGACACAGTTCTACCAATACTCCATTTGTACCTTTCGGGTGCACAAAACAAACCAGCTTGTTATCCGCCCCTTTTTTTGGTTGTTCATTTAACAACACAAAACCAGCTGCTTTTAGCCGATCCATCTCTGCTACGATATCGGGTACATCGAAAGCAATGTGATGAATCCCCTCTCCTTTTTTTTCCAGGAATTTAGCAATCGGGCTTTCAGCAGTGGTAGCGGTCAGCAATTCGATCTTATTTTCCCCGGTTTTAAAAAACGCAGTATTTACACCTTCTGATGCGACCTGTTCCTTTTTATAGCAGGCTGTACCCAGTAATTGTTCGTAAATGCTACAGGAAACATCCATATCCTTCACTGCAATACCTATATGCTCTATTTTTATCATCTTAATTGTTGTTTTTCTATTCATCCGGTTTTTCCAGTACTTGCATGTGACGGTCAATTCCTGGCAACCCTAACGTTAAAAGAATGTAAAAATGCATGTTTTAACTATACCGTCATAGGCATTATTTATAATTGTTGGCAATCTTTTTTTGTATCTTTGTACATTAATAAGCATAAAAATATATAATGGAACTTCCTATTTACTTAGATAATAACGCAACTACTCCTCTTGATCCAAGGGTACTGGAAGCAATGCTGCCTTATTTTACCAATAAATTTGGCAATGCTGCAAGCCGTAACCATGCATTTGGATGGGTTGCCGAAGAAGGTGTTGACTACGCACGCGAACAAGTTGCCAAATTGATTGGCTGTACTGAAAAAGAGATTATTTTCACTTCAGGAGCTACAGAGGCTGACAATCTGGGCATTAAAGGTGTATTTGAAATGTACCAGGAAAAGGGCAACCATATCATTACAGCTACTACGGAACATAAAGCTGTGCTGGATACTTGTAAACACCTGGAAAAACTGGGCGCAAAGGTTACTTATCTGAAAGTAAAAGAAGATGGATTAATTGACCTTCAGGAGCTTGAAGAGGCGATGACTGAGCAAACGATCCTGGTTACCATTATGTATGGAAACAATGAGATCGGTGTAATCCAGCCTATTAAAGAAATATCCGCTATTGCCCATAAATTTGGCGCATTGTTCATGACAGATGCCACACAGGCTGTAGGTAAAATACCTGTAGATGTAAATGCAGACGGAATTGACCTGATGGCTTTTTCTGCACATAAAATGTACGGACCTAAAGGTGTTGGTGTATTGTATGTGCGCCGTAAAAACCCAAGGGTAAAAGTAACGGCACAAATGGATGGCGGTGGCCATGAGCGTGGCATGCGTTCGGGTACCTTAAACGTACCAGGAATTGTTGGATTAGGTAAAGCCTGTGAGTTATGCCGTTTAGAGATGGACGAAGAGGCCAGACGATTGTCAGCTTTAAGGGACAAACTGGAAAATGCACTTACTGAACTGGAAGAAAGTTATGTAAATGGAAATACCCGGCACCGCTTACCTCATGTAGCTAATATCTCTTTCAAATATGTGGAAGGTGAAGGTTTAATGATGGCCATGAAAGACTTAGCGGTATCTTCAGGATCGGCCTGTACCTCTGCTTCTCTGGAACCTTCTTATGTATTGAAAAGCCTTGGTTTATCTGACGATCTGGCACACTCATCTATCCGTTATGGATTGGGCCGTTTTACTACTGAAGAAGAAGTTGATTACGCAATAGAAAATACTAAAAAAGCAGTAAATCACCTGAGAGACCTTTCTCCGCTTTGGGAAATGTTTAAAGAGGGTGTGGATTTAAGTAAAATTGAGTGGGCAGAACATTAATTTTTAAAATCAAAAAACAAGAAAGATGGCATATTCAGAAAAAGTTATAGAACATTATACCAACCCCAGAAACGTTGGTACTTTAAATAAAGACAGTAAATCAGTTGGTACCGGCCTTGTGGGTGCACCTGAGTGCGGCGATGTAATGCGCCTGCAAATTGAAGTTGATGAAAACAACATGATTACCGATGCTAAATTTAAAACATTTGGTTGTGGTTCTGCGATTGCATCGTCATCACTGGCTACAGAATGGTTAAAAGGTAAAAGCATAGATGAGGCTTTGACAATAGACAATATGGATATTGTGGAAGAGCTGGCTTTGCCACCGGTAAAAATCCATTGCTCGGTTTTAGCTGAAGACGCAATTAAGTCAGCAATCAATGATTACCGCGTTAAAAATGGCATGGAGCCAATTGAACTGGCCAAATCTCATCATTAATCAATATTTGACTGATTTCAATCTGGTACGTCTTTTGAGCTATACCATCACGAAATCAAAATATTAACATAAAATGATTACAATCACTGAAAAAGCGAAAAGCAAAATCGACCAGTTAATGGAAGAATCGCAGATGGATACCACTTATTTTTTGCGGGTATCTGTTAAGGGAGGGGGATGTTCAGGATTATCATATAACCTGGACTTCGATAATGAAGAAAGTGCGGGAGATCAGTTTTTTGAAGATAAGGGCATCAGAATAGCTTTAGATATGAAATCCTTCCTTTACCTGGCAGGAACTGAACTTGACTTTTCTGATGGTTTAAACGGAAAGGGTTTTAATTTCAACAACCCAAATGCGAGCCGTTCATGCGGCTGTGGCGAGAGTTTTTCTGTTTAAATACAAATATTATATTTGCATAGGCCGGTACAGTTCCATCTGTACCGGCCTGTTTTATAAATAACCAAAATGTCATGGAACTATTTAATGCGCATTCTACCATTCCAAGCTTATTGCGTAATGTTGTAACAAACATTCACAAACCAGAAGAGACATTTCTGATCCATAAAAAGGATACGGTCTGGGAAGAGATTTCTTATCAGCATACGCTGGATTGTGCAGATGCCATTGCTGCCTTTTTCATGGAAAAAGGTATTGTTAAAGGTGACAGAATGGGCCTGATGATCGAAAATTCACCTGAATATGTGTATTATGATCAGGGCATACAACAAATTGGTGCCATTAACGTATCCATATACCCAACACTATCCGAACATGAGATAGCATATATTGTGAATGATTCGGGTATGCGGGCCATCCTGATCGGCAATACCTTCCTGTATAGAAAGATCCTGAAGATCGCTGCCAATTGCCGGCAGCTGGAATACATCATACCGGTCTTTGCTGAATATCAAAAAGTTGAAGTTCCGGAAGACTTAAAAGTACAGATCATTCCTTTTGCAGAAGTATTGGCTAAAACAGGAAAATTAACTGCCGGTCAGCTTGCAGCGGTCAGCAGTATCCGGAATACCGTATTGCCTTCCGACATTTCTTCATTGATTTATACCTCTGGTACAACCGGAACCCCAAAAGGTGTTATGCTTTCTCACAGCAATTTTGTGGAGAATGTAAAAGTATGTTTACAGCAGATCCCTGTAATTGATGAAACGGAAACATTCCTTTCTTTTCTTCCGCTATCGCATGTTTTCGAACGAACAGCAACCTACCATGTATGCTGTGCACAGGGCTGTAAAATAGCTTATGCCCAAAGTCTGGAACTGCTGGCTAAAAACATGGCTGAAATTAAGCCGACGGTAATGAGCTGTGTACCCAGGCTACTGGAAAAAATACACGACAAGGCCATCAAAAGTGGTACTGCAGGTGGCGGCCTTAAAGCTAAGGTATTTCTTTGGGCACTGGAGGCCGGCCAGGATTACCGGCGCAGCAAGGAAGCAGGGAAAGCCCCGGGATTGGTGAGCAGTGCAAAAAAAGCCATCGCGGAGAAACTGGTATTCAGCAAGATCAAAGAAAAAACAGGGGGACGGTTAAAATTCATGATTTCGGGAGGTGCTGCCTTACCCAAGAATGTGGGCGAATTTTTCGGAAACCTGGGCATTAAGATACTGGAAGGCTTTGGCTTAACGGAAACGTCACCTGTAATGGCGGTTACAGAATACCACAGGCAGGTTTATGGTACTGTGGGAAGGGTAATTCCTGGTATTGAGATCGGCATACAGGATGTGGAGACCAAACAAATGATCAACATCCAGACCCATGATAGTTTTAATGAAGATTTTGAATGTGCAGAGGGCGAAATCATTGTAAGGGGTCATTGTGTGATGCAGGGATATTTTAACAAGCCGGCAGAAACTGCTGAGGCCATTGATAAAGACGACTGGTTCCATACCGGTGATATTGGTCGGTTTTACCGCGGTAACCTGCAGATCACTGACAGGCTTAAAAATATGATCGTAAACGCTTATGGTAAAAATGTTTATCCTACCCCGGTAGAAAATGTTTACCTGAAAAGCCTTAAAATAGATCAGATCTTCCTGATTGGTGATAAGCGTGAATACCTTACGGCCATTGTAATCCCCAATAAGGAAAACCTGCAGGAGACCTTTAAATTGCCGGAGTCTTTCTTTGAACAACCAGCTGTCTTCATCTCTGAAAAGGAGATTATTGACTGGATTGGACAGGATCTGAAAAAGCAGGCCAATGAACTGTCCAAGTTTGAACGCATCAAAAACTTTAAGGTAAAACGCAATCCGTTTAGTATGGAAGAAGGTGAAATTACCCCTACACTAAAAGCCAAACGCAGGGTTATTGAAACAAAATATGCCGAAGCCATCAATGAGCTATATGCAGCGCCCGTAGAGACCGATTAAGTCCTGTAAATATTATTTTACCTTTCTTATACCAACAGGTATAAAGAACTGATGTAAATCCCTATTTTTGCCTAATTTTAATTTAATATACAAATCAGCTATCTGGCCAGGTGCCTGATAAAAAAATATATGAGTACAGCACTATCAGAATTAGAAATATTGCGCCGTAATTCGCTAAACCAATTACGTGAGCTGGGCATCAATCCCTACCCTGCCGAAGCATTTGAGGTCAATGCCAATGCTGCAGACATTTTAGCAAACTACGAACGGGATAAAACAGCTTACAAGAACATCAGTATTGCTGGCCGTATCATGAGCCGCAGGATTATGGGAAGTGCCTCTTTTGTTGAGCTACAGGATTCAACAGGAAGAATACAGGCTTATTTAAAAAGAGATGACCTTTGCCCTGAGGAAGACAAGACTTTATACAATACAGTATTTAAAAAACTGCTGGACCTGGGTGATTTTATCGGTATTAAAGGTTATGTATTTACCACACAAACCGGTGAGATATCTGTACACGTCAGCGAATTTAAATTACTTTCTAAATCTTTAAAGCCTTTACCAATTGTAAAACGCGATGAAGAAGGCAATATCTACGATGGCTTTACCGATCCTGAAATGCGGTACAGGCAGCGTTATGTAGATTTAACCGTTAACCCGGATTATAAGCAGATCTTCATCAACCGCTCGAAGGTGATCAATACCATGCGCAGTTATTTCGATAGCCAGGGATGGATGGAAGTGGAAACGCCGATCCTGCAGCCTATACATGGTGGTGCTGCTGCACGCCCGTTTGCTACACATCACAACACGCTGGATATGCCCCTCTACCTGCGTATCGCCAACGAATTATACTTAAAGCGTTTAATCGTTGCAGGATTTGATGGGGTATTTGAATTTGGAAAAATGTTCAGAAATGAAGGGATGGACAGAACACACAACCCTGAATATACGGCCATGGAGATCTATGTCGCCTATAAAGACTACATCTGGATGATGGGGATGCTGGAAGAATGCCTGGAAAAAATTGCCTTAGCCATTCACGGAACGGCAATTGTAAAGGTTGGCGATCACGAGATCAACTTTGAGGGCCCGTATCAAAAACTGACAATGTACGAGTCCATCCAGAAATATACCGGCATTGATGTATCGGGCATGACGGAAGCGGAATTAAAAGAGACTTGTAAAAGTTTGAATATTGAGATTGACGCGACCATGGGTAGAGGAAAGCTGATTGACGAGCTTTTCAGTGAAAAAGTTGAGGCCAATCTGATCCAGCCTACCTACATCACAGACTATCCGCTGGAAATGACCCCGCTTGCTAAAAAACACAGAAGTAAAGAAGGCCTCGTAGAGCGTTTTGAGTTGTTTGTAATGGGTAAAGAAATCGGGAATGCGTATTCGGAGCTCAACGATCCGATAGACCAGCGTGAACGCTTTGAAGACCAGCTAAAACTAGCTGACAGAGGCGATGACGAAGCAATGGTCATGGATGACGATTTTGTCCGCGCACTGGAATATGGTATGCCGCCAACTTCAGGTTTAGGTGTCGGTATAGACCGCCTGGTGATGCTCATGACCAACCAGTCTACGATACAGGAAGTATTGTTCTTCCCGCAAATGAGACCGGAAAAGAAAGCCAGAATAACCACCGATGAAGATTTTGTAAATGCGGGTGTCCCTGCAGAATGGGTGCAGGCGATCAGAAAAATGGGTATTAATACCATAGAGGAATTGAAAACGGCAAACCCTAATAAGGTCTTTAACGACCTGGGTGGCATGCGTAAAAAGCTTAAACTGGACCTGGTCATGCCTTCCAAAGAAGAGTTTAGCACCTGGTTTGCTTAACATAAAGGTAACAAAAGCTTAAAGGCTTGCTACAAAAATTGTAGCAAGCCTTTTTTACTTTTATGCATATTTAAATTACTAAGATTATGAACAGTTCAAGTTTAGAGATCACAGAAAAAGAATACTGTATAAAATTAAGCAAAGAAGCCTTTGACCTGACACTAATCCGTCAGCTGATCACCAGGATACAGTCTGAGCAACTGTTCTTCAGTAGGAGCAAGGATGACATGGAAGATGACATTATCAGCAGAACCAATCGTTCAGAAGCACACGAGAATTTCGACCGGTTAAGCGAAAAATAAAAAGCCACATCGTTGATGTGGCTTTTGCTTATCTGTATCTTACCTGCTGCTGTTTATCCAGCATGCCCAGCTGATCTTTCATTTGTTTAATCTGATCGGCCAGTAATTTATTTTTATCGGCCTTTTTGGCTTCCGTGAGGTACATTTGGGCTTCACGCTTGTTCCGTTTGGCCATTGCTATTCCTGCAAGGCTCAATTTTGCCAGCGCAATGTTATGATCCATGTGCATACCCAGGGAAAGCGATTTTTTAAAATATTTCTCTGATTGCATCGGTGCTTTTCTAGACTCAATCAAACCGGTCAACAGGTGGTAATAGCCATGCTGAACCCTGATCAGCTGTTTTTCGTAATTGCTGATTTTCTTTAAATAAACTTCTGCTTTGGACATATTGTCTTTTCTTAAAAACCACTGGGCCAATAACATATTCTCATTAAAGAAATAAGTAACTCCAATTAATATACTGATAAAAAAAGCCAAAATCCCCCATCCCCAGAAACCAAAGATCATAAGGGCAATCGAACCTCCCAGCACTGCAAAACCTACAATAAGACGAACTACATTTGGCATATTCTATTATATTTTTTTTGCAAATATCGTGTTTAAATACCAAAAATTAGATTTAATTTATAATTTCAACAAAAAAAGAATTGCTTTCAATTCATGGTCGCCACCAAAAAGGCAAATGGTCAATTTTTTATAAACCTCAAATAATAGATGTCTGTTTCAATAGAAGAAAGCTGGTTAAAGGTATTAAAAGATGAGTTCGAGAAGCCCTATATGAAATCGCTCAAAGCCTTTTTACTGGAAGAAAAACGAAAAGGATATACTGTATTTCCTAAAGGTCCTGATATATTTAACGCCCTTAACCATACTCCTTTTGATAAAGTGAAAGTGGTTATCCTGGGTCAGGATCCTTATCATGGCACCGGACAGGCGCATGGCCTATCCTTTTCTGTACAAAAAGGTGTGGCCATCCCTCCATCCCTAAAAAACATTTATAAGGAATTGTCCAGTGATATTCCCGGCTTCAGCAGCCCAAATCATGGCAACCTGACCCAATGGGCAGATGAAGGAGTTTTACTGCTTAATGCAACTTTAACGGTTAGGGCGCATGAAGCCGGCTCACACCAGGGTAAAGGTTGGGAAACCTTTACCGATAAGATCATCAGCGAATTATCAGAAAAAAGAACAGGCCTGGTTTTCCTGCTATGGGGTAGATATGCACAAAACAAGGCTGCATTAATCGATCAGAAAAAGCATACCATCATCGCTGCCGCACATCCCTCTCCTTTCTCAGCTTACAATGGATTTCTGGACAGCAGGCCTTTTTCAAGAGCTAATGCTAAGCTAATCGAGCAAGGCGCTAGTCCCATCAACTGGCAAATTACCTAAAAGAAAAAGGGTAAAAGCTGCAAATGCAGCTTTTACCCTTTTTCAATTTTAAAATTCATTGCTTAATATTCCAAAGGAACAATAGGCTCCTTCTTGGTGGTAGACATGATCATCATGGTTTGAAAAGTTTTCACCACCGAGATCTTGCTGATCTTATCCATAATCAGGCGTTCGTAAGCTTTAATGTCATTTACATATACCTTCAATAAGAAATCAGCCTGCCCGGTCACATGGTGACACTCCGTAATTTCTTTAATCTGGTTTACTTCATCCAGAAAAATCTGAATGGTATTGTTCTTATGAAAATCCAATTGAACCTGTATAAAGGTTTTTATTCCCAAACCCAGTTTTTCTTCATCAACCAGGGCATGATAGCTCTTAATAAATCCAGAAACCTCCAATTTCCTTACCCGTTCTAAGGTTGGCGCAGGTGAAAGCCCGATCTCCTGGGACAACAGTAAATTTGTCATCCTGCCGTTCTCCTGCAATAATTTAAGAATTTTAAAATCCGTTTTATCTAGTTCTGTCGCCATTATTTTTAAATTATGCCCAAATATAGAATAAGAATACATTACCCGCCAAATTTTATTCTAAAAAAAATCAAATAATTTATAGTTTATTTCTCCCGTTTTTTTTTAGATTTGTCTAAACATTTAGTTAGGTAAACAAAAATGCAATCATTCACAGAAGAGAACTACCTGAAAATCATATACCATTTATCTCAAAATCATGATGAGGCGGTTCAAACCAATGCCATTGCTGAAAAAATACAGACCAAAGCAGCATCAGTTACTGATATGATCAAAAAACTGGCTGATAAGGAATTGGTAGACTATAAAAAGTACCAGGGAGTAAAACTCAGTCCGGCTGGCAGGGCTGCAGCCATAAACATCGTCCGCAGGCACCGGCTTTGGGAAGTATTCCTGGTTGAAAAGTTAAATTTCAAATGGGATGAAGTGCACGACATTGCAGAAGAACTGGAACACATCAATTCTGCGGAACTTATTGAGCGTCTGGACGAATTTCTGGCTTTTCCTAAAAGTGATCCGCATGGCGATCCCATACCAGATAAAAGCGGGAAGTTCGATGCCCTTGCATTTATCAAACTGAACAAACTTAAACCGGAGGACCGGGGACTGATCATGGGGGTAAGCGAACATTCCTCTGCTTTTCTGAGACACCTCGAAAAATCAGGTTTAACCCTGGGAAAAATGATCAAAATAATTGAAATCAATGATTTTGACGGTTCTATAGAATTAACATTGGAACAAAAAAACATCAGTGTAAGCCGGGAAGTAGCCAAACATATCCTCATCAAACTATAACATGAAGCACGCGGAACACAAAGATCCTCAATCCTTAAGTGAAGTACATCAAAGCGTAGACACCAGCAAACGTACTGGCTGGAAGCGGATATTGTCCTTTATCGGCCCGGCTTACCTGGTTAGTGTAGGCTATATGGACCCGGGCAACTGGGCTACAGACCTTGCTGGTGGCAGCAAGTTTGGTTACCAGCTCATCTGGGTGCTCCTGATGTCCAACCTTATTGCCTTATTGCTGCAGTCACTCAGTGCCCGCCTGGGTATTGTAAGGGGATTGGATCTTGCCCAGGCTTCCAGGAATGCCTATCCCAAATGGGTGAACATTCCCTTGTTTGGTTTAGCCCAAACGGCCATCGTGGCCTGCGATCTGGCCGAAATTATAGGAATGGCCATCGGCTTAAACCTTTTATTTGGCCTGCCCTTGATATGGGGCATCAGCATTACCATTTTCGATACCGTATTGCTCCTGTTCCTCCTCAACAAAGGGATGCGCAAAATGGAGGCTTTCATTGTTTCCATGGTATTCATTGTTGGCGTTTCTTTCTTAGTAGAAATGTTCATCGTAGAACCTTCGCTAAAAGAAATTGTCAGGGGTTTTGAGCCCTCTATGCTGGGTGGCGAAGCATTATATATTGCCATTGGTATCATTGGTGCCACGGTAATGCCGCATAACCTGTACCTGCATTCCTCCCTGGTGCAGACCCGCAAATTCCAGCGGGATGAAAAAGGCATCAAGGAAGCCATAAAATTTAATTTCATAGATACGGCTGTAGCCTTAAATCTTGCTTTTTTTGTAAACGCCGCCATCCTGATCCTCGCAGCAGCAGCATTCTATAAAAACGGTTTGCATGAGGTTGCCGAAATACAGGACGCGCATAAATTGCTTCAAAATATATTTGGTAATGTTGCCCCTGCGTTGTTTGCCATTGCCTTAATCGCTGCCGGTCAAAGTTCTACGATAACCGGAACACTGGCCGGGCAGATCGTGATGGAGGGACACCTTAAACTGCGCATACAACCCTGGCTACGCCGTTTAATTACCCGTTTACTTGCCATTATACCTGCATTTTTTACCATACTCTGGTATGGTGACGATGCTTTAGGGGGTTTGCTGATCCTGAGCCAGGTGGTATTGAGCCTGCAGCTTGGTTTTGCGGTAATTCCCCTGATCCACCTCACCTCCGATAAACAAACAATGAAAGGTTTTGCCATAAAGCTCTGGGTAAAAGTACTGGCCTGGGTCAGCTCACTGATCATTGTCAGCTTAAACGTTAAACTCGTTATAGAAGAAATCAAAACATGGGGTGCAAGTGGTGAATGGTACATTTATGCACTGGTAGTTCCAGCAGCCATATTGATAGCTATCCTTTTGTTGTATATTTTTATATACCCTATCTTAAGCCGCATCAGGCGCGAAAGCAATAACGTACCGCATGGACAGGCACTCAATATCGGAGCAGTTGAAAAAATAGATTACCTCCGGATTGGAATCACTGTAGATTTTTCTAAAAACGACCGCAATACCATCCGGCATGCGTTGATACAAGGCGGTAAAAAGGCTCATTATTACCTGATCCATGTGGTAGAAACTGCCGCAGCAAGGTATTATGGCGACAGTGTAATGGATTATGAAACCCAAAGTGATACTGAAAACCTGCAAAAATATTGCGACAATCTGGCCGAACTCGGCTATCAGGCCAGTCCACACATCGGTTATGGTGGTACTGTAAAAGCCATTGTCAACATCAGCAATGAGAATAAGCTGGAGTTGCTGGTAATGGGCGCCCACGGGCATAAAGGCTTAAAAGACCTGATACTGGGCACAACCGTGAATTCGGTTCGCCATAAAGTGTCCATCCCTGTGCTCATTGTAAGATAAAATTCGGATATTAGCGGGCCGTTATGAAGAACGATATTCAGATAAAGAACAAAAGAGCCTACTTTGATTACCACATTATTGATAAATATAATGCCGGATTGGCCCTGTTAGGCACCGAAATCAAAGCAATCAGACAAGGTAAGGCCAACATGACCGATGCCTTCTGCATGTTTATTGGTAATACACTCTATGTACGTAACCTCCACATTTCAGAATATAGCCACAGCTCCTTTCATCACCACGAGATCAAGCGCGATCGTGTCCTGCTGCTCCATAAAAAAGAGCTAAAAAAGCTTAAAGTAAAAAGCGAAGAAAAAGGGTATACCATTGTACCTCTGCGTATATTTACCAATGAAAGAGGCTTCGCTAAAATAGAAATTGCGCTGGCCCAGGGTAAAAAGGAATTTGACAAAAGGGATAGCATCAAGGACAGGGAATCTAAACGGGAAATGGACCGTGCAATGAAAGTATAAATCCTTACCAGGCCTGATCGCCCAGCAGCGGTACAAACCTGAAGGTATCCAACTCTATCCTTTCAAAATCAGTTTCACTTACCCGGATTACCGTGACCATTTTTTGCGAATGTTCATCACCTACGGGTATCACCAGTATGCCACCTATTCTGAGTTGCTTTAATAAAATTTCAGGTACAAGTGGTGCACCCGCAGTAACGATGATCTTGTCATAAGGTGCATGTTCGGCAATTCCCTTAGATCCGTCGCCGAAAAAGAAATGCGCATTGTAACCCATACCCGGTAAAACCCTGATGGTATGTCGGTATATACTTTCCTGGCGTTCTATAGTATACACATTTGCACCCAGCTCCATCAATATGCAGGTCTGGTAACCAGAACCGGTTCCAATTTCTAAAACTTTATCGCCTTTTTTGATGTGCAGCAGTTCGCTCTGGTAAGCAACGGTATAAGGCTGCGAAATGGTCTGACCATCACCAATAGGGAAAGCGATGTCTTTATACGCCTGGTTCCAGAAGGTTTCATCAAAAAAGAAATGCCTTGGTACTTTGCCTATTGCTTTAAGCACTTTTTTATCTGCAATCCCTCTCGATTCCAAATGTGCTGCCAATCTTTTTCTTGCCCCCTGTTCTCTGTAATTATCAACAAACTTATATGCCATTTCATTCCAAAAATAGCTTTTTGAAAACTAATAATTCAATGTTTTTAATCCCGTTCCGGTTAAAAACGCCTAATCAACACAGAATCAATCTCAATAATTTTTAAGGATCAACATCTACCTGGATGTTCACTGTCCGGAAATCCTTTTCCGCCTGGAACTGAACAATTACCTCTTTAAGGACCGATTTCACCTTCTGAATAGAGGTGTCTTTGTCACTTTTAATGATCACCTGTTTGAGGTAATAATTCCTGATTCTGGCTACCATTGGCTGCTCCGGGCCCAATACCCTGGAACCAAGCTGAGCCCTTAGCGCAGTTGCGAAACGCTGCGCAGCCAGATTTAACAGGTCCTGGTCTTTATGCTTAACGTTGATAAAGATCAATCTTGTAAAAGGAGGATAATGAAACTGAAGGCGTTCAGCCAGTTCGTCCCTGTACATTTCCAGATACTGGTTCTCCATCACCTGCCTGATGATGCGATGCGAATCGTCGTAAGCTTGTATAATTACCTTGCCCTGTTTATCTCTTCTTCCAGCCCTTCCTGCTACCTGTGCCAGCAGCTGGTAACTGCGTTCAAATGCCCTGAAATCAGGGTAGTTCAACAAAGTATCTGCATTAATGACCCCAATCAGGGTAACATTATCAAAATCAAGCCCTTTTGCAACCATCTGCGTACCAATCAGGATATCCGTTTTCTTTTCCTGAAAATCAGTAATGATTTGCAGTAAACCATTCTTAGTACGTGTGCTGTCTACGTCCAGGCGGGCAATTTTAGCTTCCGGAAAAATCAGGCTGAGTTCCTCTTCCACCCTTTCTGTCCCAAATCCCTTCTGCTCTATATGTACAGAACCACAGGCCGGACAAATGTTAATGCTACTTTGATGATAACCGCAATAATGGCAATGCAGCTTACCACTGGTTTTATGATAAGTTAAGGAAACGTCACAGTTTACACACTTAGGCGCATAACCGCAGGTTGCACAGATCAGAATGGTGGCATAGCCCCTTCGGTTCTGGAACAGGATCACTTGTTCTTTTTGCTCAAGGGCAATCGTAATCTCGTCGATCAGCTTACCTGAAAAATAAGAAACCATCTTTTTTTTCTTGGTCTCTTCAGAGATGCTCACTACCTCATGCAGTGGCAGTTCTACTCCTCCAAAGCGCTCATTTAAAGTAACCAGGCCATATTTCTGGTTAAGGGCATTGTAATAACTTTCTATAGCTGGTGTAGCAGAACCCAGTACAGCCTTTGCCTTATGCAAATGAGCCAGGTAAACAGCTACATCCCTTGCCTGGTACCTGGGTGATGGTTCCTGTTGCTTGTAAGATGATTCGTGCTCTTCGTCCACCACAATCAGCTTCAACTCTTTAAAGGGCAGAAACACGGCCGACCTGGCGCCGAGTACTACCCGGTATTTGCCGTTTAACACTTTATTCCAGATCTCCACCCGCTCATTGTTGTTAAATTTAGAATGATAAACACCAATGGCATCTCCAAAATAACGCTGAATCCGCTGAACAATCTGGGTAGTTAAAGCAATTTCCGGCAGCAGAAACAATACCTGCCCCCCTTTTTCAATTGCCTTTTCGATAAGTTTAATATAGATCTGGGTTTTACCCGATGCCGTTATCCCATGCAACAACACCACGTCTTTCTGCTCAAATTCCGTCTCCGTCTGCTTTAAAGCCTGTTGCTGCGCGGTACTTAGTTCAAAGTTCATTACAAAATCATCGTCATTTTCCTTCAACCGGCTTACCGGCCGTTTTTCTACCGTAAATACTTCTTTATCCAGCAAGGTTTTAAAGGCCGCCTGTCCGCAATCACTTTCTTCCAGCAACTGAGATTTGGGGATCATATTTTGTTGCCTGGATAGCTTTATGAAGGTCAGCAGTGCATTCAGCTGTTTAGGTGCACGTTCCAGGATAGCAAACAGCTGTTTTAAATTTTCTTCTTCCTGATAAAAAGTATGGAGCGAAACAAAGGATTTTAGCAGGGGCCTGTATTTCTCTACCACCTCTTCAGCGATATATACCAGTCCTTTTTCCAGCAATGAATTGATGATCGGATAAACTGTTTTTTGTCCAAGCAAAGCAGATACATCAGCTATGGATAACCTTTTCTGCAGGTTTAGCGCAGCAATCAATATGCTTTCTTTGCCTGTTAAAACCTCTTCCTGCAAGCCCTCTTCCCTGAGCACTATAATGGTCTCGCTGGCAAGTTTTAAGCCGGTAGGCAAGGCCGCAGCCATAACATCTCCCTCATTACACAGGTAATAACCAGTCATCCAGTCCCATAGTTGCAATTGCGTTCCGGTAATTACCGGTTGCTCATCTACCACATCGATGATGTACTTGGCCTGGTAAAGTTCAGGAGCAGTTTTGCTGATGGTTTTAATTAAGGCGGTATAAATTTTATTCTTTCCAAACTGCACTACTACGCGTTTTCCAACCGCAACCTCGTTATTTAAATCGAATGGCACACGATATAGGTAGTTTTTAGCGAGTGACAAAGGTAAGATCACCTCTACAAATAAAGTTTCTCTTTCGCTGAATTCCAGCAGTTCAGCAGCCATTCCTATTTACGTTTTAAAGCTGCAAAAAACAACAATGACCAGCCCAGTATAAAACAAAGACCACCAATGGGTGTCACCGGGCCTATAAAGTTCACAAAACCAATATTTAAAATATCCCTGGTAGCCAGCAAATATAGGGAACCGGAAAAGAAAACGATACCCATTGTAAAAAAGCGATAAGTCCATTTAACCAGCGGATCATCTTCGGCAGCGAACTGCGCAAGAAACAATAGGGCAAAAGTATGGTAAAACTGGTACTCCACTCCTTTGGCCCATATTTCAAGCGATCCGGAACTCAGCACATTCTTTAAACTATGCGCCCCAAAGGCACCAAATATTACAGCAATGGCACCAAACAATGATGCGGTTAAGAGGATACGTTTACTCATGACAGATCGGCTTTTATCTTGCAAAATTAAGAAAATGCCTGTATTTACTGAGTAATAACAACGATTAAATTAAATAACCAAACTATTCAGTTAAATTTGTATTGTATTTATGAAGAAGCTCATCATTAGTATTATCCTGCTGTTTATAGCCATTGTTACAATGGCCTATCTCTATTTTTCCAAGCTCAATACCGACCAGCACACTACCGATGTTGGTTTGCAGTCTGCAACAGCAAATTCCGCCTTCATTTTCTCCTTCGAAAACGAAAAAGGAATTACCGACATTTTAAAAGAGCAGCAGCTGTTTGAAGAAATACTGGGTGCGAACCAATATAAACAGCTTACTTCCTTAAAAAAACACCTGCTTGCTTTACCTAAGGTGAACCAATTGATCGATAAACAAAATATATACATCGGTTTTGTGCCAAATGCTAATCAGGATATAGACTTTTTATGCTGCACCCAGATCAGCAGTCGGGAATATATCCCACAGTTGTTCCAGTCTATAAAAAACAGTGGCATCCGCATTGAAACCGTAAACAAACTGACCCGGCTTACTTTGGCTGACAGCAGTATCTTTTACCTGGGCATAAAAGATAAGCTGGCCATCATTTCTAATTCAGAACAACAAACTGCCGCTGCCCTTGCCAAAACGCCAGAGAAAAAAAACGTTGAGTTTATAGCTTACATCCAGGCCAGTAAAAGATTCACTAAAAATAGCCTTGCCCAATTGTATATTAATTTTAGCCAGCTACCCCGGTTATTGAAGAACATCATTGCGGGCAAATTGAGCGGAGAACTGGCAGTTTTTACCAACCAGAATGCCTTTGCTGCCTTAACCTATAATTTCAGCAATGAAAAAGTACTATTAACGGGAACCACGGTTAACGATGACCCAAACAATTATTACCAGTTGTTTTCCAACCTGCAGGCTCAAAAAATCACCATCAATAACATCCTCCCGGATCATACCGCTTCCTATACCATTTTTGCGGTAGACAATTATTCCAATTGGAAAAAGAGTCTTGACACCTGGTTCTTAAATCGCCATGAGGATAAAAAGATAACAATGCTGCTTACAGGCATCAACAGCAAATATCACCTCAACCCAGAGGATCTGTTCCCGAAATACTTTAAAAACCAGTTCATCACCTTCCAGCTCAGTACAGCTGAAAAAATTGGGGCGATAAACCTAAGCAATGGCGACAAAATGACACAACTGCTCTTAGACCTGAGCAACGATTACGATGAAGAAATAAAAATATTTAAAGAACCGGATCTGCTTTATGCTTATTTTGGAGCGCCGTTTATCGCTTTCAAAAAGCCTTATTATACCATTATAGACAATTATATGGTGGTTGCTAACAATCCCAGCACTCTGCACTCCTTTTTGAGCAGCTACAAAAATAATAAACTTTTGATCAACACGCCTAATTACATTAGTGCCAACAACCAACTACCAGGCAACTCCAGCATTACTTTCTATATAGACCATCGCAACGCGGCCGATATTTTCAGGAAAAACATCTATTTGTCCTATTATAAACACATCAGTGCAACAGAAGGCTTAAAAAAATATGACTCCTTTACTTATCAGCTGACTGGAGATAAGGGTAAATTTCAAACCAATATATTAATCAACAAACAGCCGGAAGTTTTACAAAAAGATTCTTTAGCTTTATAATATCAATCCTCCTTTATGTTAAAAAAGTATACTATACTTTGCTTGTTTTTTTTTCTCCCTTTTTTATCAAAGGCCCAACAGTATGGATTGTTCAATACCAAAACCCTTTTTGATGGCTTTGAAAACCCGGCACAAAAAACCTTTGTACTGGATTCCTCCAGAAAATTCGCTTCCAACTTTTTCCTGCCTTACTTTGGTTTGAGTGGCGCCAACAAAGGCAATTCCGATCTGATCAGACTGGCCATAAATGAAGGCAAATACAATGCACAAAATCTTCCCTTAAGAACAGGCAACATCAATTCAGCATACGAAAACATCAATATTTACCTGCTTACCTTTCGAATATTCAAGTCCTATAAATGGCAAAAAGAACTGGGCTTTTCCTGGCAGCTGCGCAGCGATGCCCATATAGACTATACCAACGAAACCCTGGCTATCCTGGATACCTATAAAAGATTTGACACCAATCCATATGATGATGTATTTAACAATGATGGCTATGCGCAATCCTACCATCAGTTCAGCATGACCTACAGAGAGAACTACAACAAGCGCATTGCTTTTGGGGTTAAATTGAGTCTGTTAAGTGGTATCACCTATAATAAACTCAACATTTCCGATTCCTACCTGCTGCTCGATCCGGCAAATGACCTCATCAATGTCAGGGTAAAGGGAAGCTATAAAGCCAGTTTTACAGAAACAGATGAACTGTCCTCACGAAACCTGATACCTACCTTTAAAAATCCTGGAATGGCCTTTAGTTTTGGTACCAGTTACCAGGCTAAAAGTGGCGTATTTCTAATGGCTAACGTCAAAGATCTGGGTTTTATCAAATGGAGAAAGAGTGCCTATATAAATAAGATCAACTCAATTGTAAACATTCAAAACCTGTCTCAAAAATCATCTACCCAGATCAATAATGAAATTGCTGACGTCGCCACAGATGAATCTGACAGCGCCAGTTTTTATAGCCCGATTAACGCCAAAATAGATTTCATGCTTTCCAAAGCCTTTACCCTTTCTACAACTGATTTTACCTATACCCCAAGTTTGATCATTTCAAAAAATCTATTTTATAAGGGCGGAGATGCAGCTTTTGTAAACAAACTCAAATACAGGGATCTTGCCATCAGTGCCATCCCGGCCTATAATTTCAACAACCTGTTTTTCGTGGGTTTGCAGGGAGTGTATCAAACACCAAATTTCGAAGTCTTTCTTGGATCAGATAATTTATTCAAGACCGTAACGCAAATTAATGGAGCTGTTAACAGAGATGCCGGTATTGGCAGCGGCTATAACGGCGCTTCTTTTTATATGGGACTTGGCTTTAAATTTGGCAATACGGTAGAGCATCCTCAAAACAGCAGTACCATGCCGGGGATAGGTGATGAACAGAAAAGCTTCTTTCAGCGCTTATTCAGCGTATTTTCAAAGAAAAAATAGCTAAACCTTCTTTTTCGGTGTAGTTAGTATAAAATCCTTCAGGTAAAAAGGCTCAAAATAAGCGATATCTTCAAATTGCCCTGCTAAATAAGCCTTATTTGCAAGATTGCTCATATTCGCTGCGGAATTAAAATTCGACTCCATAAAAACAGCATTTGTCTGTTGTAAAACAGAATGGCATTTCATTGCGCCATCACCAATAAAGGCAAACTGAGCCGGGCTTAGCTCAACAAAACTCTGTTCATCTATGATCTTGGCTACAGTAGGCACCAGGTTAGTTAAATGACCGTCAAATACAGCAGTAAATACTTCCATCCGCCGGGCATCTATCATCGGGCAAATCAGGCCTGCATAACCAGTATTCAACTTTAGAAAACCAGCTGCCATCATTTTTAAGGTATCGATTGCAATCAGTGGCTTATCAAGGGCATAACACAGGCCTTTTGCGGTTGAAACCCCTATCCTTAACCCCGTATATGAACCAGGTCCTTTACTGACCGCTACTGCATCCAAATCAGTAAAAGCCAATTTCGCATTATCCATTGCCGCTTTAATAAACAAGGTTAAACTACTTGCATGAATGTTACTGGCCATCTCTTCTTTTAAAGCAATGGTTTCCCCATCTCTGGAAATAGCAGCAGAACAAACTTGTGTAGCGGTTTCAATTTGAAGTATCGTAGCCATGGATATTAAAATTAATAGAATAAAAAAATCAGGGAACAGGGTCATGACCATGACTACCCCAGGGATGGCAACGTCCGATGCGTTTTAAGGTAAGCCAGCCACCTTTAAAAGGGCCATGTTTTTTGATCGCCTCTATTCCATACTGAGAGCAGGTAGGTGTAAACCTGCAACTTGCGCCCAGCAAAGGCGACAAAAGCCACTGGTATAACTTAATCAGCCCTAAAAAGAACCATCCAATCAACTGTTTAATTAAGCTCATCACCCAATCCCTGTTCTTTAGGCTTTTTAACTTCCAGTTCTGCTGACAAACGTTTAAAAGCAGTACTCAGTTTCTTCTCCAAAAAAGAAAAATCATAGATCTTTTTACCTACAAACTGTATGGAAAGCAATAACAAGCGGTCTACATCAGTAAGCAAGACATAAAGTTCCTTTTCCTTTTGTAAACGGTAAGCCTCCCGGGTGCGACGCTTAATGAGATTCCTGTCTACCGCCCTCCTGTATCTTTTTTTAGCTACATTGATCACTACCTGCGCAGGAAAACGCCGGGTTTCTGCAATCAGCAAATACGATATGCGATAGGGGTATAATAAAAAAGAAGAACCGTTTTTAAACAGCAGGTCTAATGATTTCCTGCTACATAACCGTTCTTCTTTATGGAATGTGTTCATCTTTTTGATTGCAAATTTGCAGATATCCTGATCTGCCAACACTTCTAGTGCTGCAATCAACGAATTATGCTTTGTGGCGGCCTTCGCTTGAAACCGTTAATCTTTTTCTTCCTTTTGCACGACGGGAAGCTAATACTCTTCTACCGTTTGCTGTAGCCATTCTTTCGCGGAAGCCATGCTTGTTTCTTCTCTTTCTTTGCGAAGGTTGGAATGTTCTTTTCATAACTGTATTATATCTTGACTAATATTTTTAAATAAGAGGTGCAAATATAGGGCGATTTTTATTTAATTGCAAATACAATTAAAGTTGTTTTTGTTTTCCTAAAAAAAACGATTACTTTTCAGCTCCAAAAACCTAATTGTTAGTTACATACCTAATGCTGACTTCAATTTAACATAGCCTGTTTTACTCACCGGAAGCCAGATATCAGATTTCAACAATACCACATAACTGTCCTTTTCTTTAAGTTCGATCCTGGAAACCTGGGCCAGATTGATAATGTATGAACGGTGGATGCGTATAAACTGCCCGGGTTCCAAGGTCCGTTCAAAAAAGCTCATGGTTTTGTTCTTATGGTAAATCCCTTCAGCAGTGCTCAGTTTTACATAATCATCATCTGCTTCCAGGTAATGGATATCTGATACAGCAATAATTTTAATCACACCGTTCTTTTTAACCACCACCCGGTTGTGCTGCGCCGGACTGAGTGCAGCAACATCGAGCAGTTCCTGTGTAACGGCATCAGTATGATTCAACCTGGAGGGGAGTTTTTGCATAGCCTGTTCAAAACGGCCCTGCTCTATTGGCTTCAACAAATAATCAACTGCATTTACCTCAAAAGCCTTAATTGCATATTCATCAAATGCAGTGGTAAATATCACTGCCGGATGTTTTTCTACCAGTTCCAACATTTCAAAACCACTAATTTTAGGCATCTGAATATCCAGAAATATAAAATCCGGCTGGTGCTGCGTGATCGCTTTTATTCCCTCAAAACCATCGCTGCATTCGGCTACAACCTCCACCTCCGGAAAAAGCTTCAAATAGTGCTTAACTACATCTCTCGCTAAGGGTTCATCGTCAATCAATATCGTTCTTATCATGCTGCTGGGGTATTTTAAGGGTCGTTACAAATATATTTTCTTCCATCACATCTGTTTTAAGCAATCTTTCATCTGCAAATAACAGGTATAATCTCCGGCGTATAGCAGTTAAGCCAAATCCTGTCCCACCTGCTGCTTTTATTTCCGGATCAAAAGGGTTTTGTACCCTGATCACTAAATGGTTGTGCTGCAATTTTACATCAAGCGAAATGGTGATCGCTGCAGCTGTATTGTACAATCCAAATTTAATGGCATTTTCCACAATAGGCTGTAAAAGTGTTCCGGGTAATCGTAAACTTAGCGTTTCTTCAGCTATTTTCACGTCGATATTTAACCTGTGGCTAAAACGTACTTTTTCTATGTCCAGATATAATCCTATATACTCCATTTCCTCTGCCACGCTTACCCAAACCTCATCATCTCTTTTTAAAGTTCCTCTTAAAAAAGAAGCCAGCTTGGTAATCATTATTCCTGCCTCTTTAGGATTAACCATAGTTAAAGCATAAACTGAATTTAAACTGTTAAACAAAAAATGCGGTTGCAGCTGATGGCGAAGTTTATTTAATTCGGCTTCTTTGCTCAGATTTTGTGCCGCCAGCAATCTTTCCTGGGTGGCCGATTGTTCTTCCAGCCGGTACCATAAAATATTGGCCAGTGCAAACCAGGCTAGAAACACAAATAAAATAAGAAAGCGTACTGTAAGGGAAAAATTCAGAAAGTTTAAATAAGTACTTTCGTCTGCAAAGAACAGACCAAGTATAAACCTGCTCATAAAAGTAATGAAAAGGGCCTTGATAAAGGTAAGCGCGAGCACAAAAATGATGGTTTCATTTTTGGGTTGATAATAGCCCAGCAAATTACTTAAAATGATGCAGACCAGGGCCAGCATGCTGTTAGTCACCACACTATCAGTGATGGAGATTGCCAGACTGAAATTAAGCGTACCGTAAAAAAGACAAATAAATATCAATACCCAGCCAAAAAAAATTATAGCAGCAATTTTCCTGATCTTGCGGACTGATAATGGAGTATTTGTCAAAATAACTTAATTGAGGGTGTTGAAAATGGTAACAGTTGCTGCAGATAAGCCTTATGTTGGTTTACACTATCTAAAAATGCATCTACATCGGCTGGTTCATGCAGCACAGAAGCCAGCTCTGCACCATCTGTAGGAGACTGGATCTCATAAAGATCTGCCACACAGATGAAATTCCAGGTTACCATTTCGCCTCTGCAATTTCTAAAAGGCAAGTGAAAACCCTCTGCCTGGGCTTCGGCCTTAAAAAGCGCATCGGCATTATCCGTGGAAACGATTAACCTTAACTGTTCGTCAAATTGCGGTGCATGATTACCTTCGCCGGTAATGATCTGATAAATATACCTTACTACAAACCACTTCATCTTCATGTATTTTAAAAGTTTCTGATATCAACTCCCCCAAACATAGCCACCCCCTCAATAATTAATACTTTGCGCGGTTCAACCGCCGCCACACCAAGCGTCCTCTTGTCGTCTATGCCGCCAAATATGGCAGTCACTTCCGATTTCACTTCCCATCCTGGCGGAATAATGATCTTCACCCCGCCAAATATGGCCACCACATCCAGTTTGATCACCCCTTCAAAATCTGCCTGCGTTAAATTGATGTCTGCCCCGCCAAAAACAGCGATCACATCCCCACCCTTAAATTTTTGCGAGTACACTTTCTGGTGGCTGCCCCCAAAAAAGTTAACCGATTCCAAAATGTCGTTTTTATCTGGTCCGACAGATTTAACCCCATTTCCATCATTTTCCGGGCTCCCTTCCTCCCCCGGAATGTTCAGGTCGCCCATAGCCGCATATTTCCTTCTCATCCTGTTTTTCCACCGGGCTTTACAGCGCCTGTCGCGGTCAAGGGCCGACCGCTTAGGCTTCAAAAGCAACACCAGTCCCAAAATGATAAATATCATTGGCAAATAGTATTTTGAAATGTCAAAATCTATAATTGCCCTTGCCGTAAAAAAGATACCCAGGAGGATCATAATCATCCATCCGGGACCGTTAAAATTTCGCTTATACCCAATCAAAAGCCCAACGATGATCAGTAATATCGGCCAACTGATTAACCATTCCGGAACATCGTATCCCAGGCTTTTCAACAGGAATACTAATCCCACCCCAATAATGATCAACCCTCCACAAATTCTGCTTGAATTATTATGCTTTAGCGCATCCGAATTTTTATCCTTAATCTCTTCCATTTTTTTATTAATCCTTTATCAAAAGTATACAGACCCATCACCATAACATAGGGGAGTTACGTATATAATTACTTACAGTCGGTAAAGCCCGCTATTTCACCGGTGAAAATTATTTCACAGCAAAACATCCAGAAACAAAAACACCCGGATGGCTACCTTACAATAACCAATCCGGGTGTATAAAAAATGCTTTGATCTATTTTGTTTTGAGCAGATCTCTGATCTCTGTCAGCAATACCTGTTCCTGTGATGGAGCTGCAGGTGCAGCCGGAGCAGCTTCCTGTTTGCGTTTCAACGAATTGATCCCTTTAACCAGCATAAATACCGCCAGAGCCAGCAACAGAAAATTAATGGCTACGGTAATGAAGTTACCATATGCAAAAACCACAGTGCCAGGTACCTTTCTTGCATCAACAAGCGCCATACCTTCTGTTACAGTTCCTTTTAAAACCACATACATATTGCTGAAGTCTACAGATCCGATAACTGCCGAAATTAACGGCATCACCAAATCGTTCACAACACTGTCAATGATTTTACCAAATGCACCGCCGATGATTACACCGACAGCCAGGTCCATTACACTACCTTTAATTGCAAATTCTTTAAATTCTTTAACAAATCCCATATTTAGTTGTTTTAGTCTACTCTAATTTATAAAAATCATACCATTTTTTAAACATTTATAAATTATTTTTCAAATAGGAACAATAGGAATTTATTCAGGGTATAGCTTTCAGGTTGTTATATTCCACAATCAGCGACTGTACAAAATCAAAACTAAATTTATCTGCTTTCTCGTAACGTCCCGTCACATGTGCGTTGTCCTTTATCATGTTTAAAAAATTATCCTTTCTGTCCTTTCTGCTGCCCCATATCCCATTCGATTTGACCTCAACTACTTCTCCACCATCCTTCTGTGCATACCATCGTTTTTTCGTATTGTTATATACGGTACCAAAGCCCATACCACCCCCTGCCATTCCTCCGCCATATGCGGGGGTGCTATACATCATTGTGCCCTTGTAATATTCATATAACTTTATTTTACCATCTTCCAGCACCTGCAAAAAGGAAGGTTTTTTACCATTAGCAGTAATTACAGACCTGAATAACCCATGTCCTGCCTGGTAGGCTTCTTTAATTTGCTGTGCATTAAACTTCTGCACTTTCTTTTCCCCTACGGGCATAAATTTCACCTTATCTACGCTGTGGCTTTTTACCTCACCCATAATTTTGATATTGTCATTATTAATGATGTGATCTGTTTGCGCATAAAGCATGTTGGCAAAAACAGTTATAAAAAACATTAAAATGCTCGTCAGCATTAATTTCATCATTTGATTCAGTTTAGCAGGTTTGTTGCTGCTAAAATACGCACAAAATAATTTCACTTCCAAATGTGGTATGGCTTAAGCTAAGTGATATCGACCCGTTAATTTACATTTAACTGCAGCTGTTTATCAATACAATCATTGATTTATCTTTCCGTAATTACTTTTATCTGTCTGAAATGTGTATTTTTGAAACGGGTACATTAAATTCCTGCTTATCATTTTATGCTAAAACAACATCTTCAACAAAAATTACTTCAAAAATTATCTCCGCAGCAAATCCAGTTTATTAAACTGCTGCAAGTACCAACCGTTGCATTAGATACCCGCATAAAAGAAGAACTGGAAGAAAATCCGGCACTGGAAGATCCAAGTTTAATGATCGCTGAAGAACCTAAGGGAGAATACGATGATCTGAACGATACACCAGAGGATTTTGATGCCGGCAACAAGGAAGAAAGTACAGATGAATTTAATGTTGATGATTATTTACAGGATGATGATGTAAATGATTATAGCACATCATATAATAACAATGACGATGATGAGGAAAAAAAGGAAACACCTATAGCGATTGAAAGTACATTTTTTGAAAGTTTACAGGAGCAGTTAGACCTGGTACCGCTTTCTGATCAGGATTTCATCATTGGTAAGCAGATCATAGGCAGCCTGGACGACGATGGTTATTTAAGAAGACCCATCACCTCGATGATTGACGATCTGGCCTTCTCTCAAAACGTTATGGTGGAAGAGGAAGATGTACTGGAGATGTTAAAAGTGATTCAGCATTTTGATCCACCGGGCATTGCAGCCAGGGACTTACAGGAATGCCTTACTTTGCAGTTAAAACGCAAAGACCCAAATAACCTCATCATTCAAAAAGCCATTCTGATCGTGGAGAATTACCTGGATGAGTTTACCAGGAAACATTACGATAAGCTCGAAAAATCCCTGAACCTGAACAGCGAGGATTTAAAAGAGATCATTGCTGAAATATTAAGGCTTAACCCTAAACCGGGTGACTCCAACCAGGTGACCACCAAACAGCTACAGATTATCCCTGACTTTCATGTATCTAACAATGATGGTGTGCTGATCCTTACACTGAACTCAAAAAATGCGCCTGAATTAAGGGTGAGCCGGTCCTATATCGATATGTTTGACCATTATGATAAAGCTGCCCAAAAAGACAAGAAATTAAAAGAAGCGGTACAGTTTGTAAAGCAAAAACTGGATTCAGCCAAATGGTTTATTGATGCCATTAAACAAAGACAGCAAACCTTGCTTAAAACTATGAATGCCATTATGCAGTATCAGTATGAGTATCTGCTAACCGGTGATGAGCGTAAAATGCGCCCGATGATATTGAAGGATATAGCCGATAAAATAGACATGGACATTTCTACGGTTTCACGTGTGGCCAATTCTAAATATGTACAAACAGAATTCGGTACGTTTCTGTTAAAATCGTTTTTCTCTGAAGCAATCCAGACAGAAAGTGGCGAAGAGGTATCCAATAAAGAAGTAAAGAAGATACTGGAAGATTGTATCGGCAATGAAGACAAACGCAAGCCCCTGGCGGATGAAAAACTTACTGAAATTCTAAAAGAAAGAGGCTATAATATTGCCCGGAGAACAGTTGCCAAATACAGGGAGCAAATGAATATTCCGGTAGCCAGGTTAAGAAAAGAACTATAATTTAAATGCCTACCACAGCCTGGTGGTGCTAAAAACTTCGTAAACATTGTTTAATTGTAAGCCTAGTACAATTTCGTGACTTCCATTGCTCACCTGATTTAAGCCCGAAGTGGTGAAATCGTAAGCATAGGTAAGGTTTACGAGTTTGCTGATATTAACGCCCGCCAGCGCAGAAAACGAATCGTTTTTACGATAACTTCCGCCCAGCCAAAAGCGCTCTTTAAATGCAATTTTCAGGTTCACATCTATGGAAGCCGGAGCCGGACTTACTTGTTTAAACATTACTGAAGGTATTGCCGATATTTCATCGTCCACATACAATCGGTAACCGGCAGTAACAAAAAAATGAGGCACCTCTTTTCCGGTGGTATAATTTGGATCGCTGGTAAAGGAAAGCTTCTGTGATAGTAATTGCTGAACTGATGCACCTGCAAAAAAACGTCCTCCATAAAGCCATAAACCTAAGCCCAGATCGGGTTTAAGTTGGCTTGCAATGCCATTGGAAACGGCTGGATCAACAAGGCTCTGATCTTCGAATTTTAAAGAATTGATATCTAGTGCAATCCTGCTTATCCCTGCTGCCAGTCCTACTGATAGATTTAAGGTATGGTTTAGCCGGAGGTGATAGGCATAAGTCAGGTTTGCATCCAATCGAGATAAGGGGCCTACTTCGTCGTAAACAGCAGTAACTCCCATGCCGTGATGCGCAGGTGAAGCAGTGTAATTTTGCATGTAATTCCTGCTCATGGGGTCATCGCCTTTGTCGGGCAATGAAAGCGCGTTTCTCCATAGGTAATCGCTACCCATGTTCCAGTGGGCGGTAACAAATGAGGTTTGTGGTGCATTTTCTATACCTGCCCATTGTTTCCGGTAGCCTACTTTTACATCGGCATAATTTTCTATCCCGCTAATTGCGGGATTTAACAGGTAGTTGTTAAATATGTATTGGGTGTATTGGGGCTTTTGCTGCGCTTTAACGGGCAGCCAATATACCAATAATACCAAAATCATTAAAATTGAGCACCTCATCTTTATCTTATCAATGTTAATGAGCCAGTGATTATCTTTTTCCCGTTTCTTGGATTGATCATATAATAATAGGTTCCAACCGGCAACTGTTTCCCTTTATAATTGCCATCAAAAGGTATCGAATATCCCTGATTAAAAAAAACTTTTTCACCATACCGGTTAAAAACATCAACAGTGACATTGGGATAGGACTCAAGATGGTTAATTCTCCATACATCATTTACCCCATCGCCATTGGGGCTAAAAGCATTTGGCGGAACAATCTCTCTTAAAGCATGCAGCCTTACCTGTACCGTTTCATCACAGCTTAAGCTAGAACTGACAGTGAGCGTATATATCCTGTCATCGTCAACAGTAATTATTGGGTTTAAAATGTCGTCCCTGCTTAAGCCTGTTGCTGGCGACCATTTAAATCTCAAACCAGGTTCAGTTACTGAGGCGTTTACGGCTATAGTACCATCAATAAATCCATAAAGATCGCTTGCAATGTTTATCTTAGGAATCGGATTGACTACTACAGACTGCGTTTTGGCATCCAGACAGCCATTGTCAGCGGTATAAGTATAAGTAATGTCCCAGGTACCCAGGCCCGCACGGAGCGGATCGAACAGCCCCACGCTGGTTACAGCTTTCCCTGAAAAAACACCGTTCCCCATCACATCGCCAGATTCTTCAGCCAGTAGCTGAATTTTCCCTGCATTTATACATACCGGTGCCAGGGCATCAAATTTTACAGCCGGAGCAGCATGCATCACGATATCCTGTAGACTTACATTCTGACATGGCCCCTTTACGTCGCCCGAGTAGGCAATTAATTTTAACTGCACCGTTTTGGTAAGCGGACTGGTAAAAGCCGGATAATTTAAAGCGTAGGTATCGTTGCTTACCGGATGTTGTTTTTCCAAAACCTTTAGGTCATCAATATACCAGATCAGCCTGGTAATGTTATCAAAACCGGCAATAGTTGAGCCGTCTTTTACCAGGAAATCCTTGTTACTGCACAAATTAACTTCATTGAGTACCTGGAAGGATGCAGATGGGGTTGCTCCGTTTACCCTGAATGGCCTTGCTTCGGTAAAACTGCAGCCTTTAGCCGTAGTTACGGTAAGCGTTACATTATAATTGCCCGCTGAAGTATATTGATGTATGCCATCCGTAGTGGTTGCAGTATTTGCTGTCCCGGAAGCTGGATCGCCAAAGTTCCATGAATAAGTTAATCCTGTTTTTGTTCCATCAGGATTGGTCGATTTATTGTGAAATGTTACGGCATTGTCATTCACACAGGCATCTGGCGTATCAAAATCATTTAAAGGTAGGTTGTTAATCACCACTTGTTGTTCCAGCACAGTGCTTATACAACCGTTATCTGTTTCTACAGTTAAAGTAACTTTATAGGTACCCGGAACCGAAAATGTATGAACAGGATGCTGGTCTGTCGAAACATCAGGATTGCTTCCAGCTGCATTTGTGTCACCAAAGGTCCAATTCCATTTGCTGATAATACCTTCACTGGCTACCGACTGATCTGTAAAAGTAATGGTACGGGTTTCGCAGGAAGGAGTAGTAAATTTGAACCCGGCCAATGGTAACTTGCTGATGTGTATCGTTGTGGGGGTACTGGATGTGGAAACACAACCTGATTCGCTTTCTACGTAGAGTGTTACCGGGTAATCACCGCTATTGGAAAACTGGTGTTCAAACGGAGCGGCCGACCGGCGTATAACGGGTGGGTTACCATCCCCAAAGTCCCAGTACCATTTGACGATGTTCTTCCCATTTGGATTGCTTTCATCTGTAAAGGTAACAGACTGTCCTGTACAAACCTGTTGTGTTCCAGTGGAAAATTTGGCGACTGGCAAATCAAAAACCTCAAAATCTAGGCTAATCTCTTCATTAGGGTCACATCCTGCAGGATTTGGATTCAAGGAAGTTACTTTAATTGTGTGTGGCCCAGGTTGCGAAAAAGGAAGTATACGTCCGTAGTTATAATGATATACGGTAATGCCATTTAATACCGCGGTTTCATCCGGTTGAGGATTAAGCAGCGGTGGTTCTTCAAGACCGTCAATAGTCCAGGTAATATTGGTGGCGAGATAAGGTAAAACCAATTTAAAAGCAGCAGTTTCCCCCACACAAACATCAGTTTTTTCTATGTGTGTAATGGCATCAGAAATCTGTAGGTTCTGATAGAGGTTTTTAGCATCAGCTCCTGCCAGGTATCCGTAGGATTCTACATTTCCATAACCATAGGCAATGGCCGAAAAGCCCCCATCGGCCATCAAGGTATGGGTTGGATTAATCGCTGAAGCTGAAGTCACATCTTCCTGAAGATAGGAATAACCCGTATTTCCAATAGGGACAAATACACCCAATGGAGCGATACCATTGATGGTAAAAGAGGACTTAAACTCATTCTTGATAATAACATTGATATAATGCTCTGTAATCCTGGTAGGTGGCTGAGTTTGATTTTGCAGGGCAGAATAAACCGTGATTTTTGATAAAGTTTGTTCAACCGGGTTTAGCACCGTCATCTCCGGATCTCCGGGATGCGGAGGCGGAGGTTGATTATTGCCGCCAGAACCCTGGTTCATGGGATCGCATCCCTGGCTAATCTGATACTGCACTACACTGATCGGTTCAGAGGCTTTGATGGTGTTGGCTTCGCTGGAGTTAAATTCGTAAAAAGTTCCTTTGTTAAAGGTAGATGGATTATTTGTCCCATTAACGTTGAGCGTAGTATTGTCCTTGCTAAAGTATACCCGGAATACATCATATGGTTTACGGATAAATGGGGCAGTTATAAATTCCTTCCCCCATGCCGTTATTGGGTACAGTTGCTGGTAAAGATTATCCCCTCCAGAGCCCGAACCCGTAACATTGCTGCAGAACCCTACCCAGCTGCTACCGGAGAATACCGCTACTGGCTTACAGATGCCGCTGGCATCCGCTATAGAAAGAATGTGCGAACCAGATAAGTCAGTTTCAGACTGATACTGGTAAATTTGCCCTTTTTGTAAAGTTATCTGAAAAGTTTGGCCGGCGGCATAGCGGTTATTCAGTTCTTTGGCTTTTGGGGTAATCTCTACAATGGTATTGTCTTCAACTGCAACGATGGTAAATTGAGAATAAGCCACAGGATTGGCACCACCCGGTTTATTCTGAACATAATTGGCGGTATAGTATTCTCTCCCCAATACTTTGGTTGGGAGTACTAGTGTGGCTCCGGACCTGGCAGCTCTGAAAATATGTGCATAAACCACTACCGGCTTTTCGGCAATAACCTGAATAGCCTTACCATTCTCCGTAACATCAGATGAACCGATATATACATTGAGCACTGCGGGGTCTATGGGCACCGCCTGAATCTGATTGGCTGTAATGGTAAATGGAGAACCGGGAATGTGTTGTCCACCAATTCTTACTTCTGCAGTTGTACTTACATCAGAAGTGATGTACAAATACATTTTGGATGTTGTACCATCAATATGACCGGTATAAGCTACCCAAAACTCCTTTCCTTTATTTGACGTGTTCTGGGCTTCCGCATTATTAAATGGGAAACACGAGAGCGCCCATACAATTAAAACCAATCTGTACATTTCTTAGATACCCCTTTAGGATATCTAAGATAAAAGATTTTGTCTTAATAAAAACTCAAGTTGTTGATTTGCCAATAATAATTTTGCAGTTAAATCTCTGTTTTCTTTTCTCAGCATATAAATTTCGTATGCTTTTTCGATGTTGATTTTCAGATCAGCCTCCATCCATGGCTTTTGAATGTAACGGTATACCTGCCCTTTATTGATTGCATCGATTACTGCATCAATATCCGTATACCCTGTAAGAATCATTCTTATTGGGTCAGGGTGCTTCTCTAATATCGAAGCTAAGAACTCCACCCCAGTGGTTTTAGGCATTCTCTGGTCAGTAATGATGATATGAATTTCTTCCTTATCCAAAATAATTTTGCCCTCATCAGCAGACTCGGCAGTAAAAACATTATACAACCTCCTGTAAGTAGCTTTAAAAGCACTTAAATTATGAGGTTCATCATCAACATAAAGGATATTCACATTCATTTGTTTGGAAATAAAAGTTAAAAATACTTTTTTATTATTACTCTTAAAAGCCTATTTTTAGTTCTTTCAATATTTTACCTATTTTTTTTTATTTTTATAGCTTACATACATTAAAAAAATGCAATCTCAAGCTTATCCTGATTTAGATTTAGAAGCGCGAATACACAAAACGAAACAATTTAATACACTTTACAATCCCTTATTACTTAATACCAAAAACAGTACCGAAAAGCAAAAACTTGCAGATCTTTTAATAAATAATATAAACATTCAGGTATTTGACACCATTCAGGCTCAGATTGAAGAGCTGATAAAATGTTTAAAGCCGGGTATTCAATCCGCTGAATTAAAAAAACTGGTTGAAAACCACATTGGCCATACCCCCTTGGAAGACTACGGAATATGGGTGTATTATCCATGGTCTGAAAAGCTGGTACACTTGCTGGATGAGGAAGAATTTGTGGTAGTAAGGACAAACAGGAACAAGCATAAAATAACGGCTGAAGAACAGCTGGAACTTTCAAAAAAGAAAATTGGTGTAATGGGATTGTCTGTTGGACAATCTGTATCCCTGACCCTCGCTATTGAAAGGGGTTTCGGAGAGTTACGCATTGCAGACTTTGACGAACTTGATCTTTCCAACTTAAACCGAATCAGGACCGGTGTACATAATATACATCTTCAGAAAACGGTTATTGTAGCACGTGAAATTGCTGAGCTTGACCCTTATTTAAAAGTAATTTGCTTTCATGAAGGCATTACAGAACAGAATATTGATGCCTTTTTAACTGAAAATGGCAAGCTTGATCTTCTAATTGATGAATGCGACAGTTTTGATGTAAAAATCAGCGCCAGGGAAAAAGCCAAAGCACTGAACATCCCGGTCTTAATGGAAGGTAGCGACAGATGTACGATCGATATTGAGCGTTTTGATCTGGAACCGGACAGGCCTGTTTTACACGGGTACGTAGCCCACATGGACATGAGTGCATTTAAAACCTTAAAAAGTTTAGATGAAAAATTGCCTTATATTGCCCCTGTTACCGGCGTGGAGACCTTGTCTCCAAGAATGAAAGCCTCGGCTATCGAGATCATGACTACCATTTCTACCTGGCCTCAGCTGGCCAGTGCAGTTACCTATGGTGGCGGGATTACCGCCGATATTTCCAGAAAAATATTATTGGGTAATTTAAAGGTATCTGGCCGTTTTTTCATTGATATTGATGAGCTGATCACAGATGAAAAACCCGTAAAGGAACGGGCTAAGGAGCTTACCGGAAAGCAACTCGATATTTCGGAAATTGAAAGCTATTTATCTACTCACCAGCTCAGTACAAGTACAGATGCCGAGCTGATTGCGGATGCAGTAATTAGTAAACTAATTGACGCAGCTGGAAAGGCGCCATCAGGAGGGAACAACCAGCCGTGGCACTGGCACTATGAACAGAGAACTTTACACCTGTTTATGAACAAAAATGTTTCGGGTGCTTACCTGGATCCGGATTACATTTCTTCGTACACTTCATTAGGTGCGGCCATAGAAAATTTATTACTCGAAGCCGCCATAAATAAACTCGGAGTAACCTGGAAGTTTACACCTGAGTATTTCCCCGACCATATTGCTCTTTTTAATTTCACAGGTGAGCATCAGGCCAGTGAGGAAGAACAACGGCTGGCGGCCCATATTCCAAACCGGCATACCAACCGAAAAACCGGCCTGACAGCTGAAATTAATGAAGCCGACCTGGCAAAACTGGAGGCCATTATTTCAGGCACAGAAATTAACCTGCAATGGATTACTGATCCGGAAGACAAAATGACATTGGGCGATATTTCAGGAGAAGCAGATTTGCTGAGGATGTTCATCCCTGAAGCACATGATGATTTTATCAACAAGGAAATGCGCTGGAACAAAGAAGAAATCGTCGAAACTGAAGATGGCATTGGCATAAATACCCTGGACCTGAGCAATAACGACCAGATAGGTCTAAGGTTAATGAAAGATGAAAAGGCCGTCCAGTTCCTGAAAAAAATAAAAGGCGGCAGCGCCTTTAAAAAACTTGCGCTTAAACAATTCCAATCTTCCCCTGCAATTGGCTTAATTACCTTTCCAGAAAGCAACCCGCTAAATTATTTGAGAGGCGGTATGGCTGCCGAAAAGATGTGGCTGGCTGCCACAGCATTAGGCTATCAGATACACCCCGTAAACGTTCCATTAATCTTCTTTTACAAGAATAATTTTCAGGAATTAAATGATCTGCCCGAAGAAAGTAGAAAGCAAATTTTCAATTTACATCAGAAATTCAAACATTTGTTTAAAATAACTGATAATATTGCAGAAATATTCCTGTTTAGAATATTTAAAGCAGAATCATCACCACAACGTACAATTAGAAAACCTTTAAATAAAACTTTATCCATTGGAACAGCATAAACCGCAGATCAATAAGCTTTATTTTAAAGCTTTCAGGGCCGTAGACGATCGGGCGGCCTGTATGAAATTTATTGAAGGACACACACACGTATTAGAGATATTTGGTATTACTAAAATTACATCTGCAAAGATAGACTGGGTTCTTAACCCTGACGTTTACGCAGTATTGGTAAGCGCAGAAGAAAACGGCAAAGCACTTGCTGGTTCGAGGATTCATCAGGCAAATGGCATTAATCCGCTTCCTATTGAGGAAGCCGTGGGCTATATGGATAGTAGAATCCATGCAATGGTAAGCGAACGGACTCCAAAGGGGACAGGCGAACTTTGTGGGGTATGGAACTCCTGGGAAATTGCCGGCCTTGGTGTGGGTAGTTTATTTTTAAGTCAGGTAAGTGTAGCCTTATCGAGTTTAATTGGTTTAACCACACTTTTTGGTTTAACTGCACCGGCTACGCATCGCAATGCAGTAAGGGGTGGCTTTAGGGTAATTACAGAAATAGGTATTAATGGCCGTTTTTATTACCCCAAAGAGGATTTAACAGCGACAGCGGTAATTACAGATGAACTGCAAACCTTACCCCTTGCCATTGATGAGGTACGGAACAACATTTTTTCTTTCAAAGCGAGCCCAAAACAAATATTCCAGATCCCCAATAAAGCGAATGATGGCTTTATTGATGTCCACATCGATATTGCATTATGATCATAGGGCGAATTAAAAATCTGCTTTTTATTAGCACCTTGTTGTTGTTTGCAACTTATTACGATGCTTCGGCATACTTTTCCGCAAATTTTAACGGGAACAGTTTAACAAATGCCGACATTCAAACCCCGGATTCGTTAATTAACGTCCTGCACTTTTCAAAATTGTACATTAGCAAGTCCGATACCCTTGGGATCAATTCAGTGATCAAAAGAGAGAATGAGTTTAAAAAACCAGCCTCTAATATCATTAATATTGGCAATTACCCCAACCCGGTCTGGATAAAGACAATCGTACCTGCAACGATTGACATGAAAGCATATTCAAATATTCTAATCGATCAACCCAGGTTAAAACAGGCAGAGGTTTATTTCGTAAAGGACAATCAGGTTTTAAAAAAAATCCAGTATAATAATTATACGCTCGTCGCTTCTGTTAAGACCTCAGGAAACCTTAAAACCTTTAAAATTCCCAGGGATATTGCAGCCTTAAATCCGGTCATTTATATCAAACTGCATTCAGACGATGTAGTGATATCGCCGGTCTTTATCAGTAAGGCCAGTAATTTGCTGGAATTGTTCTCACTTAGGGATGTATTTTTCGGAATTTATACGGGTATCATGCTAATCATGTTCGCCTATAACCTATTCTTATATTTTAGTGTAAAGGACGTAAGTTATCTGAATTATATATTTTGCGTGCTGTTTACCTGGCTTACGCAAACTACCATACAGGGTTATTTTGATAAGTATTTTTATATAGACAACCTGTGGTTCAACAATATATCCATCATTCTTTTCTCTAACCTGGGGCTGATTGCTTCTATATTGTTTACCAAATCCTTTCTAAATACCAAAAAAAATACAGCAAGACTTCATAAGATATTGAATATTTTACTTGTACTAACCGTAATCAGTACGATAATACTTTTTATGGGCTATAAAAAGGTTTCCTTTATCGGCATGCAGGTCTCAATTTTCGGAGGGTCTATTGTTACTTTTATCAGTGCTTTAAATGCCTACTTTAAAAGAGACTTTAAGCCTGCTGGTTATTACCTGGTTTCCTGGTCATTTCTTTTTATTGGCATGATGATCTTTATTTTAAAAGACTATGAGATCATTCCGTATTCTATTTTTTCTATGTATTCCGTTCAGTTTGCATCAGTACTGGAAGTCCTGTTACTATCATTTGCCCTTGCAGACCGGATCAATTTCTTTAAAAATCAAAATGAGCTGGCACAGAAACAGGCCCTGCTGGTATTGAAAGAAAATGAACGTCTGGTAAGAGAACAAAATATTGAACTGGAACAAAAAGTAAATGAGCGCACCACAGAGTTGCAAAATACCAACTCCAGTTTGAACGTAGCCCTGACAAATTTGAAAGATGCACAATCGCAACTGGTTGATGCAGAAAAAATGGCCGCTCTGGGCCAGTTAACTGCAGGTATTGCGCATGAAATCAATAACCCGATCAATTTTGTCACTTCCAATATTAAACCCTTGCAGCTTGATATTGATGACCTGAAAGAAATTATTACCAAATACGAACAGGTTGACTATTCCAGTTCGGATGTGATGGAGCAGATTCAGGAAATTGAAGCTTTCAAAAAGCAAATCGATCTGGAATTCATAAACAACGAAATAGAATCATTGCTTACCGGTATTACTGACGGGGCCAAAAGAACTGCTGAAATTATCAGAAGTTTGAGAAACTTTAGCCGTTTGGATGAGGATGACCTGAAACCGATTGACCTTAATGAAGGACTGCATTCTACCCTGGTGCTGGTAAAAAATTCGATTCCTGACAATGTAAAAGTGATCAAAGACTTTGGCAATCTGCCTAAAACAGAGTGCCTTCCGGGCAAGATTAACCAGGTATTTATGAACCTGATCTCTAATGCAATTCAGGCCATTAAATCGAATGGCAAGGAGCGGGATGAGGAACTGCTGACCATTAGGACCTGGTATGAAGACGATCATGTCAAAATCAGCATTAAAGATACCGGAACTGGTATGACCGATGAGGTTAAACATAAGATATTTGAACCTTTTTTCACCACAAAAGAAGTTGGTGAAGGAACAGGCCTAGGTTTGTCAATTGTTTTTAGTATTATTGAGAAACATAAAGGTCATATCGATGTTCTCTCCGAAATAGATCAAGGTACAGAATTCATCATTACATTACCTGTTAATACACAATAACCAAGCCCGTACTATGAGTGCACACAATGTAAGAGTTCTATATATTGATGATGAGGAAAATAACTTACAAGCTTTTAAAGCGAGTTTTAGGCGGCAGTACGAAATCTATACAGCTATTTCCGCTGCTGAAGGTTTAAAGATACTGGAGAATATTTCGGTACAGGTTATTCTTGCAGATCAAAAAATGCCGGGCACTACTGGTGTGGAATTTTTCAAGAGCATAACCGATACCTATCCTGATCCGATAAGGATATTATTGACCGGTTATACAGATATTGAAGCACTTGCAGATGCGATTAACCATGGCGATATATACAGGTACATTACCAAACCCTGGAACGATCTGGAACTGCACAATTCCATTAAAAATGCATATGATGCCTATAAGTCTAAAATTGACCTGCGCAATAAAATAGCGGAACTGGAAAAGACCAATGATGAATTAAATAGGTTCATTTATAGCATTTCGCATGAATTGAGGGCTCCGCTGGTATCGGCAATGGGTATTGTAAACCTGGTAAAGATGGAAGGCCTTTATGAGTCAAGCGGTGAATACTGGAGCTTGATTGAAACCTGTTCCAATAAACTCGACTATTATATCCAGAAAACCCTTCAATATTACAAAAACAACAAAACGATCTCAGAAAATAGCTTAATTGATTTCCATAAATTAATCCCTGAATTGATTGATCTGTATTCTTATGCGGATAAAGAAACTACTTTTGATGTTAATATAGACCAGAAAGTAGCTTTTTACGGAGATTCATTCCGGATAGAAGTAATATTGGGCAACCTGATTTCGAACGCCATAAAATATCAGAAAGAAACAGAGGTTGATAAAAAGGTAAACATACATATAGCCGTAAGAAGAGATCTGGTTGAAATCTCTATTAATGACAACGGAATGGGTATCCTGAATGAACACCTGGAAAAGATTTTTACCCAATTCTTTAAAAGCAAAGTTAACCATGGTAGCGGATTAGGCTTGTTTATTGTAAAAGAAGCATTGAACAGGATTAATGGAAGAATTGCCGTAAGCTCTGATCCAGCTGAAGGTACTACCTTTAAAATAACCATCCCCAATGCTAAATAACCAAAGAACGGTACTGTTAATCGACGACAATGATGTTGACCTGAAGATCAACTCAAAACTCATTAAAATTTCAAACCTGTTTGATGAAATTGTTGTCTGTCAATCAGCTGAAGAGGGTTTAACGTACCTGAACCAGCACTTGAGTGATGTACAAAAGTTACCTGATTTCATTTTACTGGACATCCAGATGCCGGATATGGACGGCTTTGATTTTTTAGAGTACTATAAAAAATTACCCAAGCGGCTTACTGAAAAATGCCTGATTGCGATGCTTTCTTCCACACTTGATTTTGGGGACATCAAAAAGGCAGAAGCCAGTCAACATGTTGTTAAACTGTTAAAAAAACCACTTCACGCCGAGGAGCTGCAAGTGTTGTTAAAAAAGTATTTTACTGTATAGGAAAAACCCTCATTCAGCTAACTTTTAGGAACGACCTGTTCCATATTCAAAGGCTGATGATTTGGTGTTTTGGCTGCCTGGCTCATAGGCAAACTGATCATGAAAGTGCTTCCTACATCCGGTTCACTTTCAAAACTTATTTTGCCACCCTGTAATTCCGTAAATTCTTTACAAAGCATTAAACCAAGGCCTACCCCTCTTTCATTTCCCGTTCCGAAAGTTGGTTTCAGTGCCGGCGAAAAGATGGAGCTTTGCTGCTCAAATGGTATGCCGGCCCCATTATCTTTAACACTGATGATACACTCGTTTTGTTGTACCCTGGCAGAAACGATGATGTCTCCACCGGGAAAAGTAAATTTAATGGCATTTGTGATCAGGTTGCGGATGACCAACTGCAACATATCGCGGTCACCGAGCACACTGATTTCATCGGTAACCAGCTGTTTCAGTTCTATTCCCTTTTCCTTTGCTATGCCCTCCATTACTTTAAAAGTACCTTCCAGGGTTCCCTTTAAAGGCAAAGGCACTAAACTGATCTGAACGGCTTCCATTTGCCCTTTAGTCCAGGAAAGCACATTTGCCAATATATATGCAGTATCCTTCGTCCGGCTCAGCAGTTGTTTTTCCATATTTAAGCGTTCAGATTCTTCCAGCTTGTATTCTGTCAGTAACTCAAGAAAGCCCTGTATAGAAGCAAGTGGTTCTTTAAGATCATGTGCCAGTATGGATAACAATTTGTTTTTAGTATGATTACTGGCTTCAAGAGCTAAGGTATTCTGAATAGTAATTTCTCTTTCTCCATAATAAGAATTGCGGATGAAAGAGGTAATCAGCAAAATTATAGCTACGCACAATAAATAAGTAAAGCCAATATCCATAAATTTAGCGGCTTCATTGGGGTAAGTATTTTTAAGCAGTTCCGGATTTCTAAATTCAAAAGACAAGAGGCCAAGCACAATCACTATGTTTAAAGGAAGCCATATCCAGAAATGCTTTTTAGGAACAATGGAAACAGTAATTAAAAATGATAAGGCAAAAACTACAGTGCTTGGACCATTGACGCCTGAGTTATAATAATAATTTACAATAAGCAGCAGGTTATTGATTACCGAAAGTATGACAATACCTGCGCTGGTTTTGTTCCTGAACCGGGAAAAATAATAAATGGTTAGTACGGCCAGAAAAATACCCATCATAAGTAGAGAGAGGCGGAACAATTGCATGGAAGCATTAAATGGTATGCATACAGCAAGCCCCATCAATGCAATCAGACAAACAGAGTGAAATATCCGGCCTTCTAAAGTAAAAGAAGTTTTTTTGCCGATGAGATAGTCCCGTAATTGAATCATATAAGTAATCTCGACCTCTAAGATACCCATTTTTGACAAAAAACCTAAAAAATATGTGCAGACTGAGGATCAGGCAGTTTCATGATTGTTCTGCTGTTGCATATTAAATAAACTATTTGTCTTTTCATGTGTTAATCATGATATAAAAACTTAAAATAAATGGGATTATTTAAAACAGCATTAATCGGCGCCGCAGTATATGGTGCGATTAAATACATGACCAAAAAGGACATGAACGGGAGGTCTATGGTAGATAACTTGCGCGAAAAAGCCCCTGAGTGGATAGAAAAAGCCAAAAACATGAAAGATGAGTTAAAAGTAGAGCTGGAGAAACAACGCTGGTAGTAATTTTACCGGCATCTGGCTTTCATGATAATGATGAAAATAAACCTATTTGATAATGGCCTCGTAAAAAATATCCAGAACTGCTGGTCGCAGGTTAATTTTTGAAGGACCAAAAGTTTTGCCATCATCAGGATAAACCCTGTTCGATAAGAAGATATAGATCAGGTTATATTTTGGATCTACCCAAACATAGGTTCCTGTATATCCACTATGGCCAAAACCCTGTGCAGAACGGGGGTTTCCAGGCTTTTGATCTGCGCTGATCCGGTCAAAACCATACCCACGCATACTTACTTTTGATTGTCGCGAAGTAAACAAGCTTACAGTTCCAGGTTCTAAATACTGATGCCCTCCATAATTTCCCTGGTTGATTAACATCTGGTAAAATATAGCCAGGTCATTGGCGTTGGCAAATAATCCAGCATGTCCTTCCACCCCTCCTGCCATCGCAGCCCCCGGATCATTTACATATCCCTGAACCAGCATATCTCTAAACCAATTGTCATTTGTCGTGGTAGGAACAATTCTCGATTTATTGAAGCGATTGCGTGGTAAAAATCCGCTAGACCTCATACCTAAAGGAAGATAGAACTCATTGGCAACAAAATCATTTAGTTTTTGCTGCGCTACTTCTTCCACCACCTCTTTCATCATATACATACTTAAATCGCTATATACATATTTACCACGGGTTTCTGATTTAGATTTCAAGGTTACCGGCCACATCACATCATTAAAATAATTTGCCCGCAAATAATAACCATCTGCCACCTTTGTGGGATATATAGCAGAGGAATCAGAACTTGTATCGCCAGGCTTCAATTGCTCATAAAACTTGATGTAAGGAGTAAATCCTGCCTCGTGCAGCAGCGCTTCCTTAATTTTGACATCCCGCTTATCGGGTACATTTCTCAACAACGCAACATATTTACTGATTGCCGAATCCAGATTGATCTTTTTTTCATCATACAGCCGCATAATTGCAGGGGTAGTAGCAGTAACTTTAGTTACTGATGCCATGTCAAATATATCATCTGGTTTAGTTGCCATTTTGCCTTCATAAGTATGCTTACCATAAGCTCTATGTAAGATTACCCGCCCATCTTTCACCAGCAAAACCACCACGGCTGGTGCAGAATGCGCAGCTATACCTGCTTTAATTAAGGAATCGATCTTGTCCAGCTGATTACCGTTCACACCTACTGATTCTGGCAAACTGTAACCCAACCGTATTTTCTTTATGCCCTTAACAGCGATTCCACCAAATATAGCTTGTGCCGCAACAGCAGCAGACTCCTGGTTGTCATCTGGCAGATAAATCAGGGGAATGTTAAGTGCTTTTAACTGTTGCAGACTCTTTTCATTTCCGGTTAACCTGATCACTACTTTATTTATGCTGGCCATATCCTTTAAAAAACCTATCAGTGCCGGATTAAACCTCGTATTTGTGCTAAAGGAAAAGAACAGCTGGTTATACAATTTAAGCTGGTCGTGTAAAGCATTAAATGATGTTGTAAGCCTCATATGACTGGCATCTATGCTCGTAACGCCGGAATATTTATTCACTATGCTATCAAAAGCATGGGCATAGGCATCCTGAAAATGTATGCTGGCTATTTTCAGATCTTTAATGTCCTTCAATGGCAACATTGCCTTATGGTTATTCAGCAGGCGAAGCTTGTCCTGGGCAGTTGTAGCTTTCTGTAGTATTTGCTGATTTAATACATTTTGCTGCGCAAATATTGAATTAAAGCCAATAAAGAGCATCGTAAGTAGTCGTTTTTTCATCTGTGAATTTAAAATACAGGGAAGCCACATCAATAAGCCCCCCTGTAAGGTCATCAATTAAATCGCCGGATCAGCAGGGGTATTGGGATTATTTATCCTTTCCTGATCCGGATATGGATAAAATATCCTGTTTCTTTCCGTAACATTTGCCGGCGGTACAGGGCGGCCAAACCTACGGGTATCCTCCCATTTCAGGCCACTTAAATACAATTCTGCACAGCGTTGTTTGTATACTTCAACCAATAAAGCATCATAATTTGCAGCACCACTATAAGGTGCCAAACCTGCATTTACCCCGAAGAGATCACCACTGGTCTGTGTCCTGACCGCATTGATCAACGTAATGGCATCAGGAATACTTCCACGGAGCCTTAAAATCGCTTCGGCTTTAATCAGCCTGATCTCATCAGGCAGATACACCGGAATAGCAGTAGTCTGACCAGCTGCAAACCCAGCCATTGAAGTTACGGCATCCCCGTTAATTACTGCTTTAGGAGTAGTAAAGTAAAAATTATACCGCTGATCACCTGCTTCATATAAACCTGCAGGCAATCCGAAATTCTCGCGTGGACGGTAGGATATGGTTACTTTATACAATACATAAAGTGGATTTGGGCTAAGTGTAGAATAAGTAAACGCTGAGGTTTTTCCCAGGTCAACAAGGTTTGCATTATCCAGGGCTTTCTGGTTGTTGCCCGCCATTAAACTGATGCGCGCCTGTATAGCATATAAAGAATTCCTGAGATCAAAATCAGGCCCGCTTACCGAAGTAGTAAAGGCAGAATTTGGTGGGTTGGCCACGATCATACCAATCCCAAGGTCCAGCAACCTCATCGCCTCTGCAAAAACCTGGGCACGGGGCACAAATGTAACCGGACTTGTTATGCTGGTGTTTAAATTGACTTGCTCAAATGCCATGGCCAACTCTGATAATGCTATAGCTTTAAACAAATAAGCCTGCGCCATAATCCCACTTAGCAAGGCAGGTTCAATAGTAGTAACATTAGGCGCATTATTGATGATGTCTTCACACATAGTCATTTCCCGCTGCATACTAGACCATAACGCAAGTATATTTCCATTCGCTGTAGGAAGCGTGGTGCCACCCGCTTCCAACTCAAGCGTATTGGTAAAAGTAGCAATACCCTTGACTTCCCGGGCAGTTACACAAGGCGTAAGCATGGTATTGCTCAAGCCAGTAGTAGAATAAAACTGTCTCAGTCCAATACTTAAGGCAATGATCCCCTCCCTGGTTGTCAGCGTCTCTTTATCTGAAGGTGCATTAGGATTGATCTGGTCCAGCTTACAAGACGAGCACATGATCATTACAGCAACCCATACATATATATAATTTATTTTCCTTTTCATAACGTTAAATTTGAATGATTAAAAAGTATAGTTCAAACCAAGTGCAAAGGTTCTCGGTATAGGAACCTCAGTAAAATCAAAGCCCCTTACCCCAGTACTCTGACCTGCTGCATTTGTTTCCGGATCCCAGCCACTATAGTTATCGATAGACAATAAATTACGTCCGGATACCGTAATGCGCAAAGGTTTATCATTCAGAAGCTTCAATTTCAAATCATAGGACGCAGATAATTCCCGCAGTTTAAGATAAGAGCCATCTTCTATAAATTTTTCGAAAATGCTGTAAGTTGCCGCAGAAGTTCCTTTAGGTACCTCGCCTTTTAATTCAGCCTCATAGCCGGCTAAACCTCCATAAATATCCCTTTCCCCCACGCGCCTGGTAAAATTGAACACGTCATTGCCATAAGAAGCATCCCATTGCATCCTCAATGAAAAGCTTTTACCGATAAAAAACTCATTGGTAAATGATCCGGTCCAGTCTGGATTGGGATCACCAATCACTTTAAGGCGGTTCGAACCCAGGGGCTGTCCGTTGGCATCACGTCCAATCTTTTCCGTCTGCGGAAATCCAGCTGGATTTAACAATAAGGAACCATCCGCATTCCGGGCAAAATATGTGGCATAAAATGCTCCTAAAGCATAACCATCAACTGCCGCTACCTGTCCAAAGCCTCCAGGAAAAGTAACCAGCCCTCCCGGAACATTGTCCACTTTGTTTTTATTGGCAGAGAATATCAATGTACTGTTCCATTTAAAATTTGAGCTTTGCACGGGTACTGCCCTTAACAACACCTCTATCCCTTTATTGGTCATCGTACCGATATTCTGGATCTGGGTTAAATAACCTGTTGACGGCCGCAGCGTAGACAATAACAATAAATCCTTTACATCTTTATTGTAATAAGTAACCTCAAAGCCCAGGCGGTCATTTAAAAAACTGGCGTCCAGGCCAATCTCCTTTTCTATCTGGCGTTCCGGTTTAATGTCCGGATTACCCAGCTGTGGAGGTCCGCCAGAACCAGGGAGCCCTGGTAAAGAAACATTTGTATAATTGGTTAAACGGTCATAAGCACCAATAGCAGTTAAATTACCAGACTGTCCATAGGACGCCCTTAATTTTAACGTAGGTATGTTTGATGCCAGGGAAGAGTTTTTCCAAAAGCCCTCTTCCGACAGGATATAAGTACCACTTAATTTTGGATAGTACTGCCACCTGTTATTGGCTCCAAATATGGATGATACATCATTTCGAATAGCTCCGGTGATGTAGATCTTATCTTTATAACCAAAGGTTTGCTGTGCGAAAAAACCAAGAATATTCATGGTAGACCGGGCTTCAAGTGGCACCACTGTTGCTCCGCTTGAGGCAACCTGGCTCACCGGATTTAATTGCGTAGCGGTTATAGAAGCAGAATTAACCCGTTCCGTTTGTGCAGTTGCACCCAACGAAGTAGAGGATTCTATAGCTGAACCTATTTTAGTTTTATAAGAAGCAGTAAGGTCATTATTGAGCAAAAGACCTATCCGATCTGCCCTTCTTGAATAACCTGTTGCATAGCTTGGTGTAGTATTACCTACAGGAATAAAACCAGTAGCCAGCTGCGTAGAATTGTCATATCCTAATGTGTAGTTGATGGTCATCTTTTTGAACGGAGTGATTGTCAATTGAAAATCTCCTATAAAACGCGAAGTCTGTTGTTTAAAATCAAACCTATTGATCGCTTCCAGTGGATTGGTGCGCAACAATCCTGTAGGCGCAAGCGAAGGATAAATGCCTGTTACAGAGTTCGCATTCGGATCGATGAAGTTGTTTGCAAAAATAAAACCGGTTAAAGCACCATAAGCCTCAACCAATCCGCCGTTTGGTATTTCACGACTGCTACTTAAACTGTAATTAAATCCCATACTGGCCTTAATCCAATCGTTAAAACGATGGTCCAACCTCAAACGTGTACTGGCTCTGTGAAAATTTGTACCGCCAATAATCCCCTGATTACCCAGAAAACCCCCACTCAAATAATATTGGGTATTATCGCTACCACCAGATACTGAAATGTTATTTTCGGTACCATAAGCACTCTGAAATATCATGTCCTGCAAATCGTAGCGCTGTACGGGAACCTGGCTTAAATCGCCAGCCGTAGTATTTGTAAAGCGAAATGGGTAGTGATTATAGTCCAGTTTTTTACGTATAGAATTGTTACGAAATTGAGTAGATACACTGATTACCGCCTGCCCCGACTTACCTTTTTTAGTAAAGATCTGCACTACGCCGTTACTGGCTCGAGAGCCATAAATGGCAGCTCCTGCTGCACCCTTGATAATTTCAATACGATCTATATCAGATGGATTGATATCCACCAGCCTATTTTGAGTATAGCCACCGAGGTCTATCAGCTGATCAGAACTGTTATTAATGATAACCCCATCAACAATATAAAGCGGATCACTTGAACCTGCTATTGTAGAATTCCCACGTAGACGCACACTGATACCACCTGCGGCATTTCCGGAGTTTTGTGAAATCTGTGCACCTGAGATTTTCCCGGCCATTGCCTGGTCTACGGAGGTGGCAGTAGCGCTTTGTAAGTCTTTTGCTGAAAGGGTTGAAATCGCATTTCCCAGCTCTCGCTTGCTTGTTGCAATAGCTGTACCTGTTACTACAATCTCGTTCAGATTAAGTGCACCTTCTGCGAGATCAGCATTTATCGTAACATTCCTGACATTATCGGTTATCGTTTTTGAATAGGGACTATATCCTGTATAACTGATAGTTACTACAGCAGTTCCGTTGATTGTCGCGACAATCTCATACGCACCTTTTCCATCTGTGGCCGTACTTGCTGTAGTTCCAGAAATTCGTATAACTGCCCCGGGTATGGGCATTCTGTCTCTGGCATCTTTTACTACACCCCTAATGGTAATTTTGGCACTTTGTGCCAGGGTCATTTCGCCACATAGCATTACCGCAAGTAATGCCAACAGGTACTGACCATGTTTGAATGAATGTAACACTCTTTTCATATGGTTTGAATTTAAATTAATTGTACACTGAAATTGTTTCGCACCCTTCAACCGCCCAAAAAAATCGATTTTATCTTTGATATCGGTCTCGTGACCGGATGTTTACCATAAAAATGTTAGCCAGGGATAGGCCTCATGTTATGCGTGCTAATGCGATGTATTACGACGTATTGTTTAACAACAATTGGAAGGGCAATCGGTTTTGTTTTTTTCTGAATGTCAAGCCAAATGTTCAACAGGTATACACTTGTACTCACAACATCCCTTCTACATTTGCATGGTGTTTCCAGCAATATGCCATATCACCTGTATATTCTCCGGCAGTGGTCCTTAACTCATTAAGTAAAGCTTATATAACTTTGTCAGGACAAGGGCAACCACTTAATTTAGTTTAACATAAGAAAAATCAGTAAATTTAACAGACAAAAAAACTAGTTATTCATTTTAAACACTAATCATATGAAACTTAAAAGTTTAGCAATTGTACTATGTTTAATCATAGGTAGTAAATTTGCACTGGCACAAGTAAAAGTAGCTGATATAGTAAAGGAATGGGAAAGGTCAAAAGCTTATACTAAGGAATATCTGGATGTAATGCCTGAAAGTGGCTATGCTTTAAAGCCCACACCAGAAATTCGGTCTTTTGCAGAGCAGGTATTACACCTGGGAGATGCCAACTATGCTTTCGCCTCGGCTGCAACAGGTACGAAAAGTCCTTATGGTCAGGGCGAATTAGAAAAAACCGATGATAAATCCAAAGCGAATGTGACCAAATTGGTGCTTGCCAGCTATGATTTCGTGATCGATAACATCAAAAAGATGTCCGAAGTGCAACTGGATGAAAGCATCAAGTTGTTTGGAAAATTTGATATGACTAGAAGGATGGTTTTAGCTAAGGTTTTTGAACATCAGGCACATCACCGTGGGCAAACAACAGTATATCTTCGCCTGGCTGGAGTTAAGCCTCCACAGGAAAAGCTATTTTAATACCAACAAACCTATATAATTCTAAAATGGAGATAAAAAAAGGCCCGGTTTGGAAACCGGGCCTGATCCACTAAAGCATCTAGTTCAGCTCCCTCATCTTGATATTTTTATAATATACCGCATTCCCATGATCCTGTAGTAAAACAGGTCCTCGTTCAGCAACACCAAAACCTTCTTTACCTGCAAATTTGCTATGTGCCACCAATACTTTGTAGATATTGCTTCCACGCATATATTCAACTACCTTAAACCCATTTAACCAATGCTGCACCAGGTTATTGGGATAGACAATGATCTTGCCCTGGTTCCATTCGCCTATCTTTTTCTGAAAGCGTGGATCCAGTTTATCAGCAGGGATCAAATCGTACAAACTACTCATCGTACGATTTCCTTCAGTGCCCAGTTTTGCATCGGGATGACGCTCATCATCCAATACCTGGTATTCCAGTCCCAGCCCGGCACGTGCTGATTTTTCCGACTCAGTTACAAAATATTTTACACCGGAGTTTGCCCCTTCAGTTAATTTGAAATCAAAATTCAACTCAAAAGCCTTGTATTGTTTTGTACTAAGCAGATCGCCAAATTTGGTCTTTTCGCTGCTGTCGGCAGGCATGATCTGCAGTATGCCATTTTCTACCTGCCATCCTTTTTCGGGTGGCGTCTGTTTTAAAACGGCACGCCATCCGGTTAGATCTTTTCCATTGAACAATAAACTAAAACCCTGCGCCTTTTCCAGGGCCGAAATGGTATTGAGTGTATAATTGACCACGGGTACCGACAGATCCAATGGCCTAGGCCGCATAGCTGCACCAGTTTGTATCCTGATGTTCCGCCATTGGATCTGTGCACCACCTGTCCGCTGTTTTACACCATGTACCTGCAGCGCGATAAAACCTTTAGGGGTCATATCGTCAACCACATACGCAACAGGCACATCATTTACCCAGGTCCTGATCACTGGTCCGATGGCTTCTATTCTATACTTGTTCCAGCCGTTCTTTACAAATGCTTTCTTTGCAGCAGGATGCATTTCTGTCTGGTACATCCAGCCCCGCCGCGCTTCGTCATAAATACCACCCGACCAGGCCCTATCCGAAGGATCTACTTCCACCTGGTATCCCCTAACCCTGCCATTGTGATCAGCAGGATCGGATAAACTCCTGAATTGTATACCGGAATTCATCTGACCTACTTTTAATTCCAACTCAAATATAAAATCTCCATAATCTTCATTGGTGGCCAAAAATGAATTTGGTTCCCCGCTAACGGTTGTCCCTACAATGGTACCATTAACCACTTCATACTTTGCTTTGCCATTCAATTGGTGCCATCCTTTCAGTGTTTTTCCGTCAAACAGATTTTTCCAACCCGCTTTTTGGGCATATACACCTGCAGTACTAAATAACAGCAGCAGTGAAATTATTTTTTTTATGTTCATTTACGTAATCCTTTATATTGTTCATAAGCAAGCCCAAACATGATGAATGAACCATAGCCAAAACCGGTACCTTCTGTTATTTTACGGCCCAGGTAATAATTTTCATCGCCAATACAGGTGCCACCAGAAACCATTGCTGGCACCTGGTATCCGTTGCCCGCATCCCTAAGACTATTTTTTATAATGCCGTTATAAGCGCGCGCTGCCATAGGCCCGTATTTTTTCTGATCCAGCAGATGCATTTTCAAGCCCATGGCAATGGTATAGGCAAACATGGCAGTAGCAGAACTTTCCAGGAAGTTTTTTGGCGCATCAGGCAAGGTCATTAACTGATACCAGTGCCCCGATTCCTTGTTCTGCAATGGTGCAATGGCTGCTACATATTGTACAAAAGCCTTCTCCAGTGGCTTGCGGTATTTTGATTTCCCGGAGATGGTATTCAGGGCATCTGAAAGTGCCATGCCGATCCATCCGTTTCCACGGGCCCAGATTTCGCTGCTTTTCCTGCTAACCGGATCTGGCCAGCCCATAATGCTACAACCATCATTGTAGTCAATCTGATCTGCATCCCAGCCATGTACCCACAAACCGGATTTGGCATCAACCAGCTTTTCATGGTGCGCATTAAATTGCTCCACAAAATCTGCAATGTATTTTTCATCACCGGTAAGCCGGTACATTTCCAGCAAAAACATATTCAGCATATAAACCGTATCGTCCCATAACTCTATAGTTTCTGCCCGATGAGAAACACCTCCGTTTGGTGCACGCGGGATTTTTAAATAGTCTGCATAGATCTCCTTACATTTATCAAGGTATTTTTTTTCACCTGTGATCCTGGCAAGAAAGGCCATTCCATGGGCAGAGGCTACTGCATTTGGATGTTTACCGTTGGCAACGGCATAAGTGGCGTCCATGGCCTGCTTAATATAATTGAAGTATGTTTTTTTCTGCACATCACCTGAAGCGTTGTACAGATGGACCAACGAATTCAGAAAAGTGGCCTGTCCCCAATCCCATTTGTATTGAGCTGCAGGCATATAAACCTCACGGCCATGGCGGTCTACACCATCAACCCATGACTGCGAAAAAGCAGTAGCAGAAACCATGAACAAAAGGGAAACTGTCCATAAGTAAAAAGTATATTTCATGGAAAAAAATTTAAGTGTTTCATCAATAAATAATTTAAAAAGCCCCTTTACATTTTATAAAATTGCCCCCAGCCCTTTCTTGGTGGAGGACCTGTCAGCAGCTGGTTACCAACTTTACTATTGGTGATCTGCTGTTTACGGGCATCAAAAACAAGCCTGGTATTTAAACGCTGCGCCAACACACCCAGTGCCATCACCTGGCACAATGGACCCGCAACAGCAAAAGAAGAGCGGCAATCTTCTTCGCCTTTGCAGGCTTTTAAAAAATTTGCGAAATGATTCGATGGACTTTCCGGCACAACCGGCAGCATAGCTGCCATTTCTTTAGCTTTTTCTGCCGGGATGATCTCAAGCGGCGAACCATGTGAGCCCCCCTTAAAGGTTAACTCTTTTGAGTAAATTATTTTTCCGGGATAACGTTTGGTATTGGCCGCACCAGCTGTGGGCGGTGGAATATTTTTGGCCCTTACATATTCACCAAAACCTTCAGGCAAGTCCGGGCGGTTATTAAAACCATCATACCAAGTAATGTCACAGGGCGGCATCTGCTTACGCTTTGGAAACTTAAACAATAAAGTAGAGCCCTGAGGAAATAAATAGCTACTGTGCCCTTCCATTTTTATAGGGTTAACTTCTGTAGGCAAACCCAGTTCTAAAAACTGATGTGCCGTATCAATGATGTGCGCACCCCAGTCTCCTAAAGCTCCATTTCCAAATTCATACCAGGAACGCCAATCGCCATTGATATAGCCTTTATTATAATTTTTAAAAGCAGCTGTACTGAGCCATCTATCCCAATCCAGGGTTTCAGGAATGGGCTGTGCAGGTAAAAAGCCAGTAGCGGTCATCCCATGCCACCTGCGGCCGTTGTTCATAAAAGCAGTAATTGCGGTAACGTCTTTAATGATACCAGCTTCAGTCCATGCTTTGAACTGAAAATAATTTTCTTCGGAATGCCCCTGGTTGCCCATCTGGCATTTTACCTTATACCTCTTTTCCGCTTTCATCATCAGTGTCACTTCATTAAAAGTATGCGCCATCGGTTTTTCTACATACACGTTTTTACCCTGGTTCATGGCCAGCATGGCTATTGGAAAATGAGAAAAGTCAGGCACGCCAATACAGATCGCATTAAATTCCTTACTCATCTTATCAAACATTTCCCTGAAATCCTTAAAACGTTTTGCATTCGGAAACTTGTTCATATTCTCCAGTGTATGTGGCGCTCCCATATCTACATCACACAGGGCAACAACATTTACCAGCCCTGTCTTGTACAGGGAACTCAGCAGCTCGCCACCCCTGTTGCCAATGCCACAAACAGCCAGGTCTACCTTATCACTTGGTGAAATATGGCCAAATGGTTTTCCCATTACATGGGATGGGAGGATCATACAGCCGGCAATAGCTGCCAATGCAGCTGAACCGGTTTTCATAAAGTCTCTTCTTTTCATAATTTTATATTTGGTTAGCAGGTTAGTTTACTATGTATTTTTGCATAATGGGTTTACCAATTTCTACTCCATCTACCTGGAACAAAAAGCTGGCAGGCATCGGTGACGGATTATAATAGCTCAGTCGTTTTTTATTGGTCAGATCTGCTTTTACGCCCAGCTTTCCTTCCGCAGTCATTACCGCAATATCTACCACTCCATTTTGCACATTTACGGTCATTGGAGCTGACAGTACTCTCTTCCTGAATTCTAAAAAGTCGGCAGCTGTTCTTATCCCTTCTTCCTGCTTCCACCACATGGCGATGCCTGCTTTACCATTATCAGCATGGCGCATGGTCAGCCGCATGGTTTTATTGTGTTTCAATTGAAATTTCTCCCTGGCAGATTGATAATTAAAACCATCGTTGTAAAGTGATGCAACACCATTTCCGGTATCGTCCCAGATAAAACGGAAGGCAATGGCTACATCTTCAAATCTGGCAAAGAACGTTCTGCTGGTATCCAATTCAATGCTCTTGCCTGCATCAGGTACATTTACTTTTTTATTACCCAGCCAGATTTCATCAAACGCATTGGGCAAAATAATGGTGGAATTGAGGTAAGCATTGGTGCAATTGTGGTCTTTCTCTCCGGCAGCCAACATCACAAATTCACCTTTGTTCTGAGCAGACTGCAGAAATGGCATCAGATGCCTGGTCTTGTTCCAGCCCCCATTTACCGGGTAATTGGCAGGCATCCGGCTTTTCATTTTTTCGCCCATACCCGTGGCCGCCCAGGTACCATAATGGTCGTCACGCCCCTCCAATACGTAAGCAATGTTCGGCATAGCTGGTATGCGCGGACTACTCAGGTACATCACAAAAGGCTTGTCATCCGGGCTATAAGTCTGGTTGGCTGAAGCTATGGATGCCTTATTACCTACAAAATTGCAGGCATAAGTGTTGGCCAGACTATCCCAGCGCTGTACCATAAAACGGTTCTTCCGGCTCATCAACTCTTTCTGATTGGCTGACAAACCCAATTTCTGCAAGGCAGCAAAACAAACCTGGTTAAATAGGTGCGTATTGTTATTCTTACCACCCAGCAATGGATTAAAATATTTTTCCTCCAACAGGTCACGGCTAAAAACCCGATTGTAGTCACGGCTATGGGCCCCTGCAAGTATGCCGGCCCGTTTGTTGTAATGTGCACTTAAATCTGTGATTAAGAAGTTAAGGGCATCCCCGGCTTTTGTTTTGAGGTCTGTATCGTTAATAAAGGTATACATCAGCAACAAGGATTCCAGATCTACCCCGCTATAGGTAGGGCTGTCATATTCGCGGTTACCATATTGTGCTACGTGGCTCAGCCATATATCAAAAAGCTTACGCCCGTTTTCGAACATACCAGGCTCATGATAAACCTGTCCAAGCGCCAGTTGGTTCCAGATTTTCATTAAGTAAATATTGGTGTAGGAAATCCGTACTTCCAGGTTGACTACTCCTTTGGCAGCCAGCGCAAAAATTTCGTCTAGTGTTTTGGCTGCCGTTTTAGAAAGGCGGTCATTAAACAATAACTTTATCAGCATACCATATTGAACACAGAACTGCACGTTATTCTCATCGAGTATATTGAAACCACTTTCCTGCCATCCAAAGAAGATGTTTCCATAGCGTCTACCCGCTGCCGGATCATTTAATATTCTACGCTGTACTTTTTTCAACAACCATTCCACTTGTTCATCTTTTAGAAAGCGGGTATCCAGTGCATCCGCCAAAAACAGAAAACACTCCCTCACAGCCAATTGCGGAGGATTGGTTTGCAGTGCTGCCCATGTCTTTTCCAAAACAGCTTTGCGCGCCGCGGGGTTCGGCATCGAAGGCACTTTATAGCGCTGATCCTGTGCCGCTACTCTTAACACAAAGCCGGTTATACTCAATAGGATTACGATTACCGTTACGATTATCTTCATAGTTTTTCTGTTTATAACTGATAAAATTTTTATTTCAATAAGGCCGGGCCAACCGGCGAAACCTTAAGCATGACCACACCGTGATAAGGAACAGTAGTCCGAAACACTCCGTTATACTGTCCGAGGGATTGCTGTCTCCACACGTCCCTGATCTGCCATTTACCTTTCAGGCCGATCTTAGTAAAATCCAGTGTATACGATTTTTCTTTTTCATCACCCCAGCGGAAATAAGACCGGGGTGTGGTACCATATCCGTCAGTATTGAAAATTCCTATGCCATAAGCCCCCTCTTCCAGTTGCTTTACCCAAATCTCCATACCAGATTCCTTTAACAAAAGCCGTCCAGCTTTTCCCAGCGGATCCTGGTTGATGGCAATCACTTCATCATTGGTTAACAGATTTAGCGTAAATGCATCCAGTTTTTCAATCGGACAACCAATCAACATGGGGGCTGCCAGCAAACTGAATATGCTGACATGACTATATTGTTCTTCCGCTGTTAAATGGCTGGGCTGCATTTCATGCCCAATGGTCACCTCACCCACAATCATCATATCCGGGTCACTCCAATGTCCCGGACCAGTATAAGTCGCCCATTTATCAAGTGAAAATACCGTAGCGTACAGACTGTTCCAGCTATCTTTAATATCAGGACCGGTACGGTACATATGCGACAGACGCATCCAGTCATTTGCTTTTTCAAAAGGTGAATTGTTGGATAAACTGAATACCACGTCACGCCCGGATTTTTTCAAGGCATCAGCCATCCGTTCCGTAGAATTTACATCTATTCTCCAGTCATATTTCAAAAAATCAAATCCCCAGCGGGCCATTTGCCTGGCATCAGTTTCTTCAAACCTGTATTTGCCGATGTGCATAAAAGGTTGTCGGTTAACTTTAATGCGCTCATGTGTTTCTCCACCTGCCGGGAACTCGGATGAACCGCCTACATAACCTGCATAGCTGGAAACATAAGGTGTGGAATATAAGCCTGCTTTTAAACCCAATGCATGTATGCCATCAACCATAGCTTTAAAGTCGGGGAACTTTTCATTTGGCTGCAGGGCATGGTCTGGTACTGCTCTGACCCCCTGCCAGCTGTCATCAATATTGACATAGTTCCAGCCATGGTCGCGTAAACCTTTATTTACCATAGCCCTGGCAGAAGCCATTACTTTTTCCTGATCGATCTCCGTTGCCCAGGAGTTCCAGCCATTCCAGCCAAGCGGAGGCGTCAATGCAATGGTATCCCCGATTTTAAGCAGCAATTTTTGCTTCGCCTCACCAAGCTTATTTTTAGCCTTCAGCAGTATACTGTAGTTGCCTCTTTCTTTAACAACCCCGGTAATGATACCTGTTGAGGCAGATACCGATAAACCTTTGGGTAAATCAACCGCCCAAAACTGTAGGGGCCTTTTACCCGATGCAGCTATGGTATATAAAACCGGGTTGCCCGGTCTTGCCCCAAATACCCTGGCCGAATTTATTTTAGGACTTTGTTTGGCTGGCGGCGTTAGCAGGTATTTATGATCCGCATACCGCACATGCCCGGGAAAATGACCTTCCATAATTTCCAGTTTGGCATTGATCCAGTTGGCATAAGTCCTTTTATTAGCAACGCCACCTACCTTATCCGTGATCAGCAATCCGAGTTGTTTGATTCCCTTCAGGTCTATCGCTATTTTCAGGGGTTCATCTCCAACACGCTTTTCCTCGCTTTCAAACAATATTTTTCCGTCGCCCAATACATAAAACTTCAGGGCGATGTCCTTATTTCCATGGTCATCCACAGCCGCCATTGTCGAAAAACGTATGGCCTGTTTAGAAAGGTCGAATTTAAGGATACTGATGCTTTGTGCCCCCAGTCCTCTTAAATACTTAATACCTTTTACACTCATGGTATCTTTACCATAATTGGCTTTTACCTCCACCGGACGAATGCCATCTGAAAAACTTTGTATAGGAAGGTCATCCAGCCATACCGTATGGCTTTGCTGCGCAACAATTGTGGAAACCGACAAGATTAAAAAAAGTGTAAAACACGCAGATATGAGCTTATTCATGTTAGTTTGTTTGAAGTATTATGGTTTCCACATCACCTTTTACGGGCCTGGACACCACTATGGTAAATAAATGATTAGCCATATCCTGGCTCAGTTTTCCTTTGCTGGATTTTACGCGCTGCCTGGAATACCCTTTTAGGGTTACTGCTGACTCTTCTTTGGCAAACAATACTTTTACCTGTAGTTTTTTTCCGGCATCGGAAATACCGGTGATGCGCTTTTTACCTGTAGCTGTTATTTTTCCTGCATCCCCTAAAAAAGCAATGCCCGAAGTAGTGATGGGTGCCACAATGTAAAAAGCGTATTTCTCTTCCGGCAAATCTGCGCTGAATCTTTTTCCAGCTTCCAGCACTTCTACCGTATGCTTTTGTGGATTAAATACAACCGACCGGCCTTGCATCGACAGCTCGGACAAGCCAAAACTGAACTGGTTGATCTTAGTGGTATCGTTTCCAAAAGCAAAGACATATCCCGTTTTTAGCTTACCGTGAAGGGTGTGCGTAGCTGCCACAATCGGCCTTTCTTCTTTACGCGCCATTTGTACGTAATTCTGGTCGAGCGGCAACAAAGGCACATCAGGTTTAACCAGCACACCATCCGCACGGCAGGCCATCAGGATGTTTGCCTTATTTTCTGTACCTATCAAGTCACCCGTACCCACCGGACCAGCAGATAACACAGATACAATCATATTGTCCATTTCAGCACTCTTAAAAACATCACTCCATGGCCAGATGCCCATTTCATAAGCCAGCTGTGAAGTAAATAAAAAGTACATCCATCTTTTGGGCATAAAGCGGTCTCCCGCTGTCCTGATGGTGGTCAGGTTATTGTATTTTACACCCTGCATAAAATACCTGGGCAAGCCCATGCAATATTGCAGACTGATGCCCACGTCATGCGCAGCCTTCGCCATGTTGTCTGTGAAAGCATTGGCCACAGTAATGTCCGATTTCATCTCCGGGTTATTGGTATAGATGTAATTGATCCAGTCTTGCTCATATACCGCTACCCCTGAACTTTTCAGATAAGTCATAATTTCCTTCCAAAAACCCGGATCAATTGCTCCAATCCCGCTGATCTTAAATCTTTTATGATAAGGACTGGCGCGATCAATCCAGCGGTTATGGGTTACCAACGGTAAGCCCAGCTGTTGCTGAAAGGCAGCAAGCCCATTCGGAAACAAGGCCGTGTCAGCTTTATATTCCATTAAACCTCCTGACCGGTTCCAGGGGCCTTCGGGAAATTCCGGTTTCTTTATTTTTCCACTCGGCACATTGTGCACATTGGTGGTCGATTTCTGGTACCACCAGCTATCCAGCTGCATATAACCCAATGGAATGCCCTCTTTTTTATAATGATCCTTAAGGGCCAGCAGGGTACCGTCATAGCCTTTTGCCGGATCGTAATTGTAATAATAATCACCACCCACATCGGTCCAGCAGCCAAAATATTTCAACACTACATCGGCATCATTTGCCGGAATTTTTCTGTGATAGGTTTTACGCAACGCGGCACCCCATTCATCCCAGGTATTGCGTATACCCTTGCGCATCACCAGGATAGAAGAATGGGTAAAACCGGCAGGAAGCTTTTGCACTTCCGGATTAAGGCCACTCCTGACATGAGTAGTGCCATCACCTGTCATCAGCGACACCATAAAATCCGATGCCGGAGATAAGATAGCAGCATCATTTTTATCGTTGAAGAATAACCAGGGAGTAGACGTTTCCTCTAAAAAATATTGTGCCAGCGGAAATATCCGGTTGTGGTAACTGAAGTGATTTAATGAATCTGGCATGCGGGTAAAATCAGGGAATGCTTCCAGAGATTGGCCATCTGCTCCCTTTGGTGTAGTAAGCCCAAACACAACTACCGGAGATGCGGTATACCAGCGGATACTGCCGATGTACAGGTTATTGCTTTCCCATTGAAAAGAGATCCGGGTATATGCGCCAATGGCGTCTTTTCCCTTTTCCTTTTTTAATTGGTGCAAGGCTTTTCCTATGCTGCCACTCATGGTCCAGTTGAGACTGGAAGAGCCTACCGAATAATTTCCTGTTCTGGCATCAACCTGTACCTGGATATCCTGTTTTGGCTGGGCCTGTAATGAAAAACTGACCATTAGAAAGGTCTGCAGCAACAATGCTGGTACATATATTTTTAGCCGAACTATTTTTTTAATTAATTGCATAGTATTTTAATATTTTGTTGATTGATGGGCTGATAACCTGACCATGACCACTCCATGATGCCTGATCCTGGTATTAAATGTTTCTTTAAATTCTCCCAGGTCCTTTTGTCTCCATACATCCCGTATGTTGTATTTTTCTTTCAGGCCGATTTTTGCTAAATCCAGTCTGAAGGATACCGGCTTTTCGTCGCCCCATCGGAAATAAGAAGCTGGCGTCTTCGCGTAACCACTGATGTTGAACAAGCCAATTGCATAATCGCCATTTTCCAGCTGTTTCAACCAGATCTGTACACCGTTCTTTTCACTTACCAACCTTGCAGGCTTACCCAGTGCATCCTGGTTTACAGCAATCACTTCATCATTGGTCAGCAGGTTTAAAGTGAAGGCATCCAGCTGCTCTATGGGGCAGCCGATCAGTAGTGGGGCCGCCAGTAAACTGAATAAACTCACATGGCTGTATTGCTCATCCGGTGTAAGCCTGGTAGGATGCAAAGGAGAACCGGTAGTTACATTACCCAATATCATCATATCCGGATCGTTCCAGTGGCCAGGGCCACCGTAAGGGCTCCACTTATCAAGCGTAAATGCGCTGACATACAGGCTTAACCAGCTGTCCCTGATGTCTGGCCCTGTACGGTAACTATTGGTTAGCCTGGCCCAGTCTGTTACCTGGCCGAAGGGTGCTGAATTGGAGATGCTGTAAAAAATGTCCCTACCCGAATTTTTCAGGGCCACAGACATGCGTTCTGCCGACTGTACATCTATCCGCCAGTCGTATTTTAAATAGTCAACTCCCCACTCTGCCATTTGCAGGGCATCTTCTTTTTCGAACCTGTATTTACCCACATAACGAAAATCTCTTTTATTGTCCCGCACAGCATCCGGGAAAAAACCATTTTCCAGGTTAGAAGAACCACCCGGGTAACCCGCATAGCTGGTAATCCAGGGTGTAGAATATACCCCGAGTTTTAAACCCAGCCCATGGATGTAATCCGTCATTTGTTTAAAAGAAGGAAACTTTTCATTGGGCTGAATGGCATTGTATTTTCCACCACGTTGACCCTGCCAGGCATCATCGATATTGATATAGGTCCAGCCATGGTTGGCCAGGCCCATCTTTACCATGGCATTTGCCGATGCAATTACTTTTTCCTGGTCAATTTCTCTTGCCCATGAATTCCATCCATTCCATCCCATAGGCGGCGACAATGCAATGGTATCCCCAATTTTTATCCGCAGCTGTCTAACCGCTTCACCAGCTGAATTTTTAGCCTTCAATGTTGCGGTATATTCCCCTTTCGCGGCAACCTTACCTGTGATGATACCTGTTTTGGTATCAACCCGGAGCCCTGCCGGTAAATTGCCTGCAGAAAATACAATAGGCCTGTCGCCCGTTGCGGCAATGGTATACAAAAATGGATTTCCAGGTCTGCCCCCAAAAACAGCAGCCGAATTGATTTTAGGTGCTTTGCCCGCAGCAGGGGTCAGAATAATCCGTTCGTCCGTGTTGGGAATATTCAAGGGAAGCTGTTGGTCTTTCATGATGAACCGGGCATCAGCCCAGTTAGAATAAGTTTTGGTAATGCCCAGCTCAACAATCACCAACAAACCCAAACGTTTAACTCCAGCCAGATTTACTTTTACTTTTCTGGGTTCATCACCCCATTTCATTGTTCCGCTTTCAAAAAGAATTTTCCGGTCTCCGATCACATAAAACAGGTGCGGCAGTTTTTTTACCCCATTGTCATCTACACCCACCACCGCAGAAAACTCCAGCGCATTCCCATTCAGTAAAAAACTCAGTACACTGGTAGAATTTACGCCTACACCCCTACTGTATCTGGTTCCCTTCATACTAATCGCCTCACCGGAGCCGGAACTCTTTGCCAGCACTGCCGGGATCCCTTCCGAAAAAGTACGGATACTTAAATCGTCCATCCAGACGGCACTGTTTTTCTGTGCATAAACCAGGTTGGGTTCCGCCAAAAAACAAGCTGTATAAAACAGCATCACTTTAAACATTTGCTGTAGCCCCATATTACCGGTAATTTGTTTTGACAATACCTTTTGCTTCAGTTACCGGCATCTCCAGATTTTTAAAGCTGATGTCAGCCGTATTGTTCAGCTGGATCACCGGCAGCTCCTTTACTGTTGGGATTTTCATTTTTGTAAATTCCATTCCTTTCACATCATCGAGCACCATAGCAGGTCTGAAATCATTTTCCAGGTAACTTATCTTTACATTGATCATTTTTATCCCTGCCGCATGCCGGATATAAAATCCCCAGGCAGGCAGTTCACCAAACATGGAAAACTCAGGATAGTTAGCCGGGTTTTCGGGAATTTCACTGATCTTATCAAGGGGAATATATGCAATTTCCTTACTGGCCCTGCCACCATAGCTGATCTCTATATTTTCCAGGGTAACATTTTCCACAGGATAGCCTGGCAAACCAACAATGGAGGAAGGAATGAGGTTGTATGGCAAAAAGGGATGTCCGTAAATGTGAAAATTAGAAGGACGTACCGGCATTTTATCAAAGCCTGGACGAAGGTGGTCAGGCGGCCCTTCAATCGGGTAACCCTGATCGGGTTTTAACAAAGGCGTTTCCACTTTTACATTCGCGATATAGATTCCTTTTAATGTGCCAACTGCTCCGGTTACATTGCGGTGCCCCCGGCGTATAAAAATTGCGTTACCGGTATTTTTAGCCACCACATGCTGAATGTCAATATTTTCCATAAAACCACCGTCTACCGATTCCAGAGCAATTGCAGAGCGGTAAGTATCAAAGATGGTAAGATTGCGGATCTTAAAATTGCGAAAGCCCCCGGCACCCCTGGTGCCAAACTTCAGCCCGTTTGCGCTGGACCTCAAAGTACAATTGTCTACAAAAACATTTTCGCAGAAACTATCCGGGTTTTCAGATTTAAAACATAATGCATCATCAGATGCATTGATGAAACAATTGGTTATCCTTACGTTTTTAGAATCTGTAATGTCAAGGCCATCATTGTTCCAATAGGCGGTACTTTGTACGGTAATGCCATCAATGATTATCCCATCGCATTCCCGGTAATCCTGTACCCAGTCTGTTGCATCTTTCAGGGTAACACCCGTTACCTTTATATTGGTACAGGAAGTAAAGGTAAGGATCATTGTTCTTCCTGTTCCCGGCCGCTTGTACAGCCAGGCCGAATCCTGTTTCATTTCCCCGTTCCTGAGTTTTTTAAAAATGTCCAGCATCAGTTCCTGGCCCTGCCCATCAATGATCCCTTTACCGCTGATGGAAATGTTGTTCTGATCTTTTGCAGAAACGAGTGCCGGTCTTCCGGCTTCAATTCCATAATCAGACCGATTGGTTGATCCGAGTAAACGGGCGCCTAGTTCCAGATGCAGGTTTACGCCAGATTTTAAAAACACCGGACCTGACATAAAATTACCCGGCGGAATGATTACCCTTCCGCCTCCACCTGCAGCTGCTTTGTCAATCAATTTTTGAATAACAGCAGCATTATTGGTTTGCCCGTCGGCCACGGCTCCATTGGCTGTGATCAACTGATCTTTTACCTGGCAGTTTGCAGAGATGTTGTACACCAATGAAAACAATAACAGTAGTTTACCTTTCATAACCTTTTATTTTTAATGGTCCCTTACAGGACTGTGTGTTTTATAATTTATTGATCAATGGCTTAACTGATTTTGTACCATCTGCTATGGTCATCTGCAGGACACCGTTCTTTTTTTCCGCATAAAAATCGACTGGCTTCGAGAAACTTAATATCACTTTCCCGTTCCGGCTTAATGATTTACAGCCGGCTGCTGCAAATTTTTTAACACCTGTTTTCTGATCTGCTGCAAGAACCGCAAGCCCCTTATATTCGCCGGTATACCGGTCACCATTGATGCTAACAAGAAAGCGCGCAGGCTGACCGGTTCTGAGTGAATTCAGCTCTGTAAACACATAGGAGCCATCTTCGTTTTTACAACCATCAGGCAAAAAGTTCTTTGTCAAGCCAAGATTTGAAAGACTGCTGATAGCATAGCCCACAACGGTGGCCTGATCATAAATGGATTTGAACCTTGCGGTAATCAGGTTGCCTTTAAAGTCCCGGTCGGCTTTTCCTTCGACCATCAGTTTACCACCCTGCTTTTGATAAGCTTCCAGAAATTCCAAAACAGGTTCCCTAGCGTATTGCGGATTCAGAAATAAGACCGCATCAAACTTATGACCGTTCATTACCGGCTTGCCATCTTTTCCAATGGTTAAAACCTGATTTACAATTAAATCAGAAGGCACCAGCGCATTCAGATAGCCCGCCTTCCAGATTTCCAGGGCTTTACTTTCTATCCCCAGTTTATCATTGATATCATATACACCACGGTCCGCATCATTCGGATACCAGTTGCTGAGGGCTTCCATGCCAAAAATCACCAGCAGTTTTACCTCCGGCAATGATGGATTGAACTTGTTTAACAGGCGGGCGCAATTTTCAATTTTGTTAATGCTGTCTATGGCTTCCGGGAATTCCAGGTCAAACCGCAATGGCCTTTTGTCATTAAGGGCATGATAATGGGTACGGATGCCATAACGCAGGTCGTGGATGGCTTTTACAATTACAGGTGACAATTCTGCATCATAGTATTGATTGTACATAGCGTTCATGCGGTGCGACATCGCTACCCCCATTTGTGTTGGCAAAAATGTTTTCTCATCCGTTTGTCCGTAAGCACGAGGTGCAGTCCACCAGCCAATTCCATTGGCCCATATTTCATCATTGATCAGACTATTGTGGTACGTATTGTGAATGCCACTGAAGCTATTTTTACCGAATATTTCTCTTGATTTATGGAATACAGCTGTTTCCACTCTTAGTGCTCCCTTGCGCATAAATTCCATGTAGGCATTGATCGCCTTTATCCTTACTTCGGGTTTTCCTTCGGGTGCATAACGGCCATCAAATAATGTTTTGGCCAGGTCATTTCCTGTTTCAGCAGCATATGCTTTCTCCATTGCTGCAGAATACCAGCGGCCCCTGAAGGGATTTGACGTATGCGGGTCAAATATCCTTTCAATAAATTTATTGCCGTATTCATCCAGTGCAAATCCATCAAAAGGGATATCTGCGAATGCGGTCATTGCTTCCGTAAAACCCTTGATTTCCACATCATCCCACATGCTGCTCTGGCTGCAGTACTGCTGTGTCATGATGCAGGCCGTTAGCCCTTTTAAGGCTACACCAGCTTTGATGCTTACCTGCACAGTTGCTTTATCGGGTAAAACGACTTCGCAATGGTTGCTGATGTCCTTCAACGTAGCCGGATCATAAAATCCTTCACCTGTTTTTTTAAACGCATATACCTTAAACAGGTCCGATTTCAGCAATCGGTCTTCAAAACGGATGTATCTGGCTTTTGCCAGAAAAGAAGCACTGCCCATTTCATCCAATGTAACTTCATTTTCAACGATCATCCGCTGTGATCCCTCTATCGTTTGATCTTTGTAATTTCCCCAAAGCTGCAAACCAACTTTGATTCCTTTCCGGTGCCCTTCGGCTACCAGTTGTTTAAAAAAAGGATGCAGCAATTTCAAATCAAAGAAGTCGGCACCTTCCCTTGCCGTTAAGAACAGCATAGTATAATTACATTTGGTGGCAATGCTGTCTATATTGGCCAGTGCTTTATCTATGTTGCCTATCAGTGCCGGTGTAATAAACCAATAACCGATCTGTTCATGGTTTTCATTTGCAAATTTTGGAACATAGTTGATCTTTTGCGATTGTCCGGACAATACTCCAGCAAAACAAAACAACACGATAAGTACAAATATTCTTTTCATCTTTATTCAATTTTATTTTGCCCATTTCCCTTTCGGTGCAGCTTTTATTTTTTCCAGCAGGGCACTCAGTTCTTTTACTTTTTCAGGATACCGGCTGTATACATTTGTTTCTTCCCTGATATCTGTATCCAGGTTGTACAACTGCCCTGCCGGCTGCCCATCAGCAGCCTTGATTATTGAAGGAACTGAAAAGCCACCCGAGCCCAAACCGGTAATTAATTTCCAGGGGCCTTTGCGGATGTCATAAAATCCTTTGGAAGAAATATTAACAATGGCAGGCTGTTCTGCAATCCCTGCAGATTTACCCAGTAACACCGGTAAAATGGAATAGCTGTCTTCCGTTTCAAATTGGACAGCATGGTTACCTGTTAAGTCGGCACAGGTTGCCATCAGGTTGGCAAGTGTAGTACTTACCTGGCTAATGCTCCCTGCTTTTATTTTACCCGGATAACGTACGATGAAAGGAACCCGATGCCCGCCCTCAAATGCATCACCTTTCATTCCCCTGAATGGCCCCGCGGCCTGGTGGTCATATTTCTGCACAAGATCATCCCGCCAGTAAGGTCCGTTGTCACTGGTAAATACCACTAAGGTATTTTTTGATAAGCCCAGGCTGTCCAATACCCGCATTATTTTGCCAACTGCAGCATCAACCTCTTGCAGATAATCGCCATATTCTCCTGCCTGCGATTTGCCCCTGTATTCGGCTGTGGGCATCCATGGGGTATGTGGTGCCGGCATGGGGAAGTACAAGAAGAAAGGATTTTTTGCAGTAGCCTGTTTTTTGATAAAATCAGTAGCCTTATTGGTAAAGGCCGGTAATACATCGTAAAAATCAAATGACGGACTTTTTAATCCGGCTCTCCAGAATGGCCCGGTATAACCGCTTGCTAATTTATTGCCGGGTGTATAACCTGTAAGCGGCTCCTTTAGCTGGTCATTTTCCAGATAACAATAAGGCGGCATATCCAGAGAGGCTGGCAGCACATAAGAATAATCAAAACCTTGTGTAAGCGGGCCACGAACAGGCGCTTTCGAAAAATCAATCTGATCAGGGTTCATTTCATCGGTAATGCCGTACAGCCTGTCTTTGTTATAAGCAGGATTTATGGAATCTTTGAATGCGTCTTTTGGTACCCAATCCAGTCCTAAATGCCATTTGCCAACTACCGCTGTCCGATATGATCTTGTTTTTAATAAACTGGCTACCGTCGGCAATCCTTCTTCAATCAATGCTCTGCTATACCCTCTTAATACACCCACCGGAAGTCTGCTGCGCCAGGGATAGCGACCGGTAAGAATGGAATAGCGTGAAGGTGTGCAGACCGATGAGGTAGTATGTGCATCTGTAAAGCGCATGCCTTGGTTTGCCAGCCTATCGATATGGGGCGTATTTACTTTTGCATCCGCATTATAAATTTTAATATCACCATAGCCCAGATCGTCAGCCAGGATATATACAATATTGGGCAAGTTCTTTTGCTGCTGTGCCTGTAATTTTGTTTTACTGACAAGGACCAGAAAAACCACAGGAATAACCAGGGTTAACCATACCCGCTTTTTAAAATAAGTGTTTTTTTCCATGTTGAAATCCATTTTTATTGTATTGTAGACATAGATGGCGGAGCCATTTTTAAATTGCTACCCCATGATTTATTGGGGCGTCCCCCCATTTGCAAGGTCAATTGACCACCATTTACCAATGTTTGATGTAAAAACCAGGGCTGATTTAAAGGTCTTCCATTTAAGCTGGCTGATTGGATGTATAGGTTTTCAGCGCTATTATTTTTAGTACTGATTACAAATTGTTTCCCGCTATAATACTTTTGATTAAGGTGAATGGTGATCTTGTCAAAGATGGGGCTGGTAATTTCATAAAATGGCTTTTCCGAAGTACCGCCGTTAGTAGAAAATAAGCCAATTTTCATAAGCACGGCAAGCGATCCCATCAAACCTTGGTCTTCATCGCCACTGTAGCCCTTTTGTGGCGAAATGCCACTGTAAACCGAATCAATCAATTGTCTTGTCCAGTATTGGGTTAGCCATGGTTTACCTGCATAGTTAAACAGGAAAGGGGTTTGCATACAAGGCTGGTTGCCGTAGTTAATGTAAACCCTTCTGTTTAGTTCCTGGTCTTTAGGATTTTCTGATTTACCTGAAACAAAACCATGCGTTTTTGCTTTGGCAAAAGCTCCATTCAGCTTGCTGGTAAACAAATCAGTCCCACCCATCAATTCGACTAATCCTTTTACATCTTGTGGTACAAACCAGGAATATTGTGCTGCATTACCCTCCACAAATCCATGTTCGTACTGTAAAATATCTACCGGCTGATTCCATTTACCTGTCCTATCCTTTGTCCACATCCAGCCGATATCCTTATTGAAAACATTTTTATAATTCAGGGCCCTTTTGCCAAACAAAAGAAAGTCGTCGGTTTTACCCAGCGTCTTTGCCATTTGCGAAAGCGCATAGTCCTGGTAAGCGTATTCCAGTGTCTGGGCGGTTCCATCCTGGTGGTAGCCATACTTGATACTGCTCAGCGGATAAGGCACGTAACCCATGCCGATGTATTCTTCTATGCCCCCCCCTTTAAAAGTGCTGTGTTCATATCCCGCCTTGCTCATCATTCCACCGGGGAAATGGTCTTTCCGCATCCCTTCATAGGCTTTATTGACATCAAAGCCACGGATGCCTTTCATATACGCACTTACAATAAAAGGAGTCATCGTGGCCCCGGTCATCACATAAGTATAGTTGCCTCCCGAAGGTCCACGTGGAATTAAGCCACCATTTTTATACATCTCTAAAAAAGAATTGATAAATGATTCCGTTACTTCCGGATATACCAGGTGCCATAGCGTATTGAGCGACCATTGCGCACCCCAGAAGGAATCTGAATTGTAGGAATTGAACAGTGGTTTTCCATTGGCATCCAATGGCATTTGCCTGGTAATTGACCTTGCTCCGGTATTGTCGATGTAGGTACCGCTTACATCACTTACAATGCGCCTGCCTTGCAAGGCATGCCACAGATCGGTATAAAAACGTCTTTGGGCTGTCAGTGTACCGCCTTCTACTTCAATACGGCCCAGCCAGGCATTCCAATCATTGGCAGATTCCTTTACCACACGATCAAAATCCCAATGTGGCAATTCTGCCTGCAGGTTTCTTTTCGCTTCTGCAATACTCACATACGAAATGGCCACTTTCATTTTCCGGACTTCATTTTCTGCAGTTTTAAACCTGAGGAAAACCCCTGTATGTTCGCCTTCAACAGTTTCCGTTACAGGTAATATTTTTCCATTTTTCCAGCCACCAAAGCTTTCGAAATCCTTATCAAATTCGGCTGTAAAAAATATGGTAACCGGTTTAGGGCGTCTTATCGTTGCAGCCATGGTTACCGCCCCCTCAATTGCATGCGCACTCGTTTTTTTAACACTGGCCGATTGTGTACCGGATGAGCCGAGCACCGTTGTAAAATCAAATAAAATGCTGGAAGATGAGGATTTTGGAAAACGATACCGATGAAAACCAACCCTTGTGGTAGATGTCAGCTCAGCAGTAATTCCGTAATCTTTCAGTACCACTTTATGATAGCCAGGTCTGGCTACCTCCTGCTGGTGCGTATAGGAAGAGCCATAAGCGGATGGTCCCAGATGTCCCTTAAACTCACCGGTAGTAGGCAACACCGGAATGCCCGACATTTCCCAGCAGTGAATATGACTAAAACATTTGATGGTATCCTCGTCATAACGGTAACCAGAGTTCCAGGTACCATTCAGTTCCATATCCGGACTCAGGTTAACCATGCCAAAAGGTCTTGATGCAGAACTGAAATAAAAGAATCGCGAATGGGACGCATCCACCATGGGCTCAACCAGCTCTGTCTTTGACAGTGCAGTCCGCTTAGTAATTTGAGCAAAAATGCAGGCACTGGTTGCCCATAAAATGCTCAGGGTTAAAAGGCATCTTTTCATAAATATAATCGTATTGTTCTGTTTTTAGGATTCAATAGCATAGCTATTCACACCTTATGAAATTATAAAAAACAAGAAAAAAGGATTTATTCACATAAATGTGAACGATGCGAATAAATCCTTTTTTAGCAAATGCTTAGCTCAATAACCCAGATTCTGAGACATGGCAGGAAACGACAGGTCAATTTCACTTTGAGGAATTGGCCGCAAATAATGAATGTCTGTGATCGTATTGCTTTTGATCGCCCATGGATTATATTTCATTACACGCTCAATCAATTTGCCTGTTCTTTTTAAATCGAACCAGCGGTCGTATTCCCCTAATAATTCACGGGCCCTTTCATCCAGAATAAGGTCGATAGAAATATTGGCCGGTGTAGCCCGGTACGAAACTGCTTCCAGGGATTTGATATCACCAGGGAATTTCGCACATTTTGGATCAGCAGCTACTTTAGTACCAAGGGCACGGTTCAGCACCTTATTGTAATATACATCAGCAGTACCCAATTGACCCCCGGTAGCCCCTTTAACAATAGCTTCCGCAGCAATTAAATAAGCTTCGGCAGAACGGAATATAGATTCATTGAAAGTTCCATAAGCATCACCATAAGGAATATTTGGCTGCCAGAATTTCCACATATGCGGTTCTCCCGCTGGAAAACCACTTGCGGCTACACCATTCACAATATTATAGCCTCCTCCCCACTCATCGCCGTTGATCACGGAATAATTCCTGGTACCACCTACATCTATCCCTCTGTCTTTAAGGGCAGTTGCAGGATTGTTCCAGGGACGATAATAAACTACAGTATCGCCAGCTTTAATATTTATTCTAAGATTTGCGTTTAACAATGGTAAGGGTTTAAAACCTGTTACTGGCAGCAAAGCATAACCAACTTCCAAAAAATTATGGTCGTAGCGACTGTCATTTTGAGGGTCATATAAGCGGTATGTTGTAGCCGCCAATGGATAAATGGGTTGGGTACGGTTGTAATCGCTCGTTCTGCCTTTGCTGCCAGGAAAGCTTTCGGCACCACCACCAAAAACAGAATGAAGGTTATTGCCTCCGGCAGCATCTACTGCAAATGCCGGGTCCGTTTTATTGGTCAGCACATCCGGATTATACTGGACAGAAAAAACGATCTCCGCATTTTTATCATTCTGGGCACCGGTGTATTGTGCAAGTGGGTTTTTAGAACGTGTTGGAAACAGGTCTTTATAATTTGCCGCCAGCGGATAGGCCGCTATGATCTTATCCGCATATTGCAATGCTGAAGTAAAATCAGCATTGGAACCCCCAAGGGAATTTTTAAAATTCCAGCCACGGGTTAAATATACGCGGGCCAGCAGAAATTGCGCCGCACCTTTTGTAATGCGTCCGTAATTGGATGCCACGGCGGGAAGTTTCGATTCTGCATCCAGCAGGTCAGTCAGAATTTGTTTATACACCTCTGCTGAGGCTATCCTTGTTGCTACTTTACTGGCGCTTTGGGTTTCTGTGAGTGGCATCGGTACATCACCCCATTGCTGCACCAGGTAGAAGAGCATCAATGCCCGTAAAAATTTCGCCTCCGATACCCTGGTACTTTTTAAGGTCTCATTCATCCCAGTTACTCCATCAGCCCTTCCTATGGCCGTATTTACCCGTCCAAGTTCTGTGTACAAGAGCGTCCAGAGCACCCTGAATTCGTCCAGAGAAGCGTTCAGGCCCGCGTCATATTGATTCAATGAACCCGCATTAGGTGTTGTTGTTGCAAATTTCGGATCATTGTAAGCACCCGGACTAAAAAGATCGGTTCCCAGTAAAACCAGGCTCCGGCTTTGATGAATATTTCGCAACAAAGGATAGCAGGACCTCACCAGATCTTCGAATCCCGCTTCTGTTTTGTAGTAAACGTCTGTTGTGAGTGTAGAAACCGGCGTTTCATCGAGAAAAGAGTTTTTACATCCAGGTACAACCAGCAACATTAAAGCAATGGCCAGTATGGTATATTTTGAAGTGAATCTTGATTTCATTGTAGTCAATTTAAGTTAGAAACTAATGTTTACACCTAAAGAATAAATTGCAGAGGGTACATCATCCTGGTAAATGGCCGAATTAAATTCAGGATCAAACCCTGTATATTTAGTAAAAATAAAAGGGTTGGAAACCTGAGCATAGAACCGGGCATTGGCAATTTTATATGTGCGCAGGACGTTCTTTGGCAAGGTATACCCCAAAGTGATATCAGATATCCTTAAAAAACTTGCATCCTGGTAGTTGATCGCACTTCTGTAAGGATTAGCTACATACGGCGAGAAATAGGTATTGGATGGATTGTCTTTTGTCCAGTAATCTAAAGATGCCAATGAATTATAGCGGGTACCCAGTTCGCCAAATGTGCCGGAGAGGGTTGAATTGCTGTACTGTCCGCCATTCCTGTAATACAAAAAGAAAGAAAGATCGTAATTCTTGTAATTGAAACGGTTGGTAACCCCCAGCAACCAATTGGGTAACTGTGTGCCCAGCACTACCCTGTCATCAATATCACCGGAGGAAGATATTTTATTGTCATTATTCTGATCAACCACGCGTACGGAACCAGGCAATTGTCCATAAATTTTTGCCTGGTCTATATCGGCAAGTTGCCAGATGCCCGCAAACTGGTAATCAAAATTAGCACGTATAGGATAACCTACAAACAACTTGTTCCCTTTATCAAAGGTTTGGCCCCCGCCATACAATTCCAGCAGCTTGTTGTTGTTTTTCGTGAAAGAAAAGGTACTGTTCCAACCAAAGTCGGATGTCGTGATGTTCTGGGTATTCAAGGTTATTTCTACCCCCTTATTCTGAATTTTACCCACATTGGCAATTACCTCGCCGAACCCTGTTATGGTCGGCATTTTCTGATTCAGGATCAGGTCTACTGTTTTCCTGTTGTATATTTCAATCGCTGCAGTAATGCGGTTGTTGAAAAATCCAGCATCAATACCAATATTTAGCTCTTTACTTCTTTCCCATTTCAAGCTTTTATTACCGAGGTTCGCAGGCGCAAAACCATTTGCAGCCGCGCCGTCAAAATCGTAGCCTGTATTTAACAGGAGCGCCTGTGTGCTGTAAGGATTTACCGTAGCATTGCCCACCTCACCGTAGCTGGCCCTGAATTTCAGGTTAGAGAACAGGTCAAGCTGTTTAATAAACTGCTCTTCACTCATTCTCCAGGCTACAGCAACAGATGGAAAAAATGCCCATTTATTACCTGTTGCAAGTTGAGAAGCACCGTCTGAACGGCCGGTAACTGTCAGTAAATACCTGTCATCGTAAGCATAATTGATCCTGCCCATAAAAGACAGCAGCGAACGCTCCACCAGGTTACTACTCCTTGCAGTTATCGTACCGGTGTTTAAAGCATACCAGTAAGAAGTATAGGGTAGGTCTTTAACGGCAATACTGGTGGTTTCGTCCCGCTGATAATAGGCACTGTAAAGACCAGTAAAACCAAAGGAGTGCTTTCCAAAATCCTTTTTATAGTTGAGGATATTATCGAAAGTATAATTCGCCATTCCCTTGGTATCCAATTGGGTCCTTGGCAAACTCCCGATCTGTGATTTCGACCAGGTGCCCCGCCAGTCTCCTATTTTAGCATTGCTGTAAGAAGCTGAAAGAGAACTCCTGAAAGACAAGCCTTTAAGGATAGAAACTTCAACGTAAGCATTGCCCAGGGCAGTAAGCGTCATTGTTTTAAGCAAAGATGTTTTGGGATCAATATCGGCAAGCGGATTCGGTACCTGTTTATCATTGATACCCATCCATATGGCCAGGCCATCCACATTGATATCCGCATTCTGGCTTGGATTGGTTAAATCTGCATAATAAGGAGTTCCGGTAGGACGCGCCCTGTATGCGCCTCTTAAAGATTCCTGTGAGCCCCAGTTCTGATCGCTATAGGTTACATAAGAAGTAAATCCGGCCTTTACGTGCTCCCCCAATTTGCTGTCCAGACCTGCGTTTAAGTTGTAGCGTTTATAGCCAGTATATTTAACATTACCCTGTTCATTTAAATAACCTCCCGAAAACCGGTAGGTTGTTTTATCTGTACCACCGGATAAGCTCAGGTTATGACTGGTCTGAATACCGTTATGGGTAATCAGATCGGCCCAATCGGTAGTTCTTCCTGCATCAATGTTTGCGGTTTCGGCAATCGTGAAAACCGTTCCTGTAAGGCCTGCTGCCACCATATCTGTATAGGCAAGTTTATAAAACTGCGGTGTGGTCATCATTTCAGGTCCATGGGCCATCTTCTTCATGCCCACATAGGCATCATAACTTAACTTCAGCTCACCAGACACACCTTTTTTTGTGGTAACAATCACTACTCCATTTGCACCACGTGCACCATAAATTGAAGTGGAAGAAGCATCTTTAAGGATATCCATGGATTGGATGTCATTAGGATTAAGTGTATTTAAGTCTCCGCCCATCAGCCCGTCGATCACGATCAGCGGCTGGGTAGAATTGTTGATCGTATTTTCGCCCCTGATGGTAATGTTATAGGGCGCCCCAGGCCGGTTACTCGCCTTGGTAACAGTAGCTCCTGCAACTGTTCCCTGTATGGCTTTTGCGGCCAGTACCGGGTTAGATCTGACAATGTCTTTTGACTGGAGCGAAGAAAGTGCACCGGTAAGGTCACGCTTTTTAATTTCACCGTATCCAACCACTACAATTTCATTCATCTCAATATTCGCAACACTAAGAGAAACACTCATATTAGCCTGCCCATCATAAACTACTTCCTTATTGGTGTAGCCGATAAAGCTAAAAACCAATACATCCCCTTTTTTTGCTACCAGCTGAAATTTTCCGTCAGCATCTGTAACAGCCTTGCCTGTATTATCTTTAACTTTAATGCTCACACCCGGCATTGGCATATTTTTTTCATCAACTACCCTGCCGGTAACCCGATCAAACATAACTGGTACTGAAGCTTTTAGATCCATCCGCTTCAATACGATGATCTGATCGACGATAGTATAAGTTAGCGGCTTATCTTCAAGCAACTGTTCCAGCGCCTCTTCCAGCGGGACATTTTTAAGGGATACCGTAAGCTTTATCCGCGGATTGATCAGTTTATTGTCGTAAAAAAATTTGTAGCCACTTTGCTGCTCAATAGATTTCACTATCGCTGAAAAGGCTACATTCTTTTCATTAAGGTTTATGCGTTGGGAAAACACCTTAGCAGATACATGTAGACAGGTAATGGTTAATAGAATTACGGTTAGTTTCATAACCCTGATGGTTTGGCTCAGGGGCAAAATCCACAAAGGAGGAATTTTACCACATAGGTTTAATTTCATACTTTTGTACGGTTAGGTTAATGGTTTAGATTTCTGTCAATAAGAATTTTAAGGTTAGCCTGACTTTTCCAGGTCCCGACGGGAATCGGGATCTGGTTTTTTCTTTTCGTTCCTAAGTAAGGAACTAGGGTAACCTTTGAAGGCGTCTGGTAGCTATTTTTCCATATGCATTAATTGGTTTATACTTGGTTTATATTTGGTTATTTAACGGTTAATGTTCTTCCCTCCAGTTTAAAGGTCACTCCACTTAGTTCAAGAATTTTCAAAATCTTCATCAGGCTGTACTTCCTGCTTACTTCCCCTACAAACTCGTGATCTTTAAGATTTGCAGCATAAATGACATCCACATCATACCATCTTGATATCTGACGCATCAGCTGTGGCAAACTTGCATTGTCCAACAGGAAATATCCGTTTTTCCAGGCCATGGCCGAAGCGACATCTGCCTTACTAACTTGATATCCCGCTCCGTTCTCTGTTATCGTTGCCTGCTGGCCTGGTTTAAGAAAAGCCACATCATCTGCATGAATTAATTTGACTGCGCCTTCCAGCAATGTCGTTTTAACCTGCTTTTCATCAGGATACGCCATCACATTAAAATGTGTTCCCAAAACCAGCACCTGCATGCCATTTGCCTTTACAGTAAAAGGCATTTTCTCATTTTTTGACACCTCGAAATAAGCCTCACCGGTCAACTCAACACTACGCGCTTCACCAGTAAAAACTGTTGGGAATTTCAATGAAGAAGCGTCATTCAGCCATACCTTTGATCCATCTGACAGCAGGACTTGGTATTGTCCTCCATTTGGTGTGCTAATGCTATTAAATTCTGAAGCGGCATTGCCAGGTCTTTTAACAGCACCCGAAACCTTATAAGCCAACTGTCCGTCAGCAGTTTTGGTAATGGATATATTCGATTGTTTTACAAGATCACCATTAGTTGCATCAGTAAGAGAAATTTTAGTGCCATTCGCAAGCGTTAGTGTCGCTTTATTGCCACCAGGTGACCTATCATGAGTGCCAACCAACTTTGAGGCTTGTTCCCTTATCACCGGCGAATGATTTGCTTTAAAGAAATAAATCCCGATGGAAATGGCCATAAATATGGCTGCCGCTGCAGCGGCATATTTGAAAAACGGATAAGATCCAGTCCTTTTTGGAGCAACCTGGATACCCGCTGTGATCTTTGCATAGAGCTCTTCTTCAATTTCTGCTCTTTCGCCCATGGTAGTGATATCCCAGTCTTCAACTTTTTGAAAATGCATGTAAAGCCGATTGTACATCGCCACTTCTTCAGCTGTAGCTGTGCCAGATTCCATCTTTTCTAAAAGTTCAGACAATTTTTCTTTTTCCATAGTATGGGGATATATAACTGTAAGGCGTTTCAAAATACCCTAGCCCCCAAAAGAAAAATTATTTTTTTTACATCAGCATAAGCCAGCACCTCAGGTTACCCAATGATCCTTTAAGTTTTCTGAGTGCTATAGTGATCTGGTTCTCTACTGTTTTTTCTGAAATACCCAGTTTTCCGGCAATTTCTTTATTGCTGAGGTGCTCATTCCGGCTCATCTTAAAGATCTCACCGCATTTTTCAGGGAGTGCCCCTACAAATCTGGCTATAATGGCCTGCAGTTCCTTTACCTGAATATTTTCTTCTATCGTATAGCTTTCCGACAGATCTTTAGCAATCATTAAAAAATTCGCTCTCACCTTATCTTTCCTGATGTAACTGATCATTTTATACTTGACTGCAGTTAGCAGATAACTATGCACAGTATTGATGAAACTTACTGAATTCCGGTGCTCCCAAAACCAGATAAATACATCCTGGCAAACATCCATACAGATTTCCCGATCCCTGCAAACATTAAATGCACTTTGATAAAGTTTTTGCCAGTGACGTTGGTATAGCATTTCAAAAGCCACATCATCATCCTTCCGGATCATTTCCATAAGTTCCTGATCTGAAAATACACTGTAATTTTGCATATTTGGTATGTTGCTCACTGCAAGTTACAAAATATTAAGACGTTTATATTTTTTCGGGACAATTAAAATATTAAAGCGTCTTTTTTCCTATAAACGAACTTTTACCTAACAAAAAATTAACGGCTCTTTCAATATTTCGATTTCTACTTTCCTCTGTCTTTAAGGAGGAAATGTATCTGACCATTTCTTTTTGCATTGAAGGGATGAGCTTATCAAATTCAGACTTTGCTGCTATGTTATTTTCTAATGCCTCTGTTAACCTGGGATGCGGTTTTATCGTTCTATCCGATGGGTCAAATTCAATAGTCACTTTAATGGTTTCTCCAATACGTTTGGGAGAATTTTTAAGCATTAATGTATTGATATAAAGTCGCCAAAGATCACTGTACTTTAGTAAGGTCTGTTGATACGGTAAACTGTTTACAGTCCCGGTAACGGGAATATGTCCTTTATTTTTACCTGCCTGAATAAAGATTTCGGTCAAAATAGTTTCCGGGACTTGCACATATGGATTAATCCCTATTATTTCTATCATTGCATGGAAGGAATAACTTTTCATTTTCTGTCGGTCAATTTTTTGTTTAAGGAATTGCAAAATTATCATTTCGCATTTAAATTGGAGAGAATAGCTTAAAACGTGCTATTTTTAGAGAATGTTCAAACATCGGTATTTTCTACATCAAAAAACAAATGACCAATACAGCACCAATTATTCTTTTTGTATATAACCGCGTATTACATACACAGCAGGTTATAGCCGCCTTAAGGAAAAATTTCTTATCACAAGAAAGCGAGTTGTACATCTATGCTGATGCTGCAAAGGATTCAGATGCCCTCGATAAAGTGAACCAACTTAGAAGTTATTTACCCACCATAACCGGTTTTAAAAACGTTCATATTTATTTACGTGAAACTAATCTCGGAGTCGATGAAAATACCATTCAAGGTGTAACTGAGGTGATCAATATACACGGTAAAGCTATTGTACTTGAAGACGATTTGGTTACCTCACCCTGGTTTTTAAAGTTCATGAATGAAGCGCTCGAATTTTATGAAAACCAACACGATGTTGCTGCTATACATGGATATGTCTATCCCGTTCAGCAAAAATTAAAAGAAGTTTTCTTTTTAAAGGGGGCTGATTGCTGGGGATGGGCCACATGGAGGAGAGCATGGAACTTGTTTGAACATGATGGGATGAAGTTGTTAAATCGAATTATAGCGCAGGGACTCCAGAAAGAATTTGATTTTAACAATACCTATCCTTATTTCAAAGCATTAAAAGAACAGGCAATCGGCAATACTACACATTGGGATATCAGGTGGTATGCCTCCGCATTTCTGGCAGAGAAATTAACACTCTATCCAGGTCAATCTCTGGTAACCAATATCGGCCATGACACCAGTGGAACCCATTGCGGAAACAGCACGGATTACGATGTAATCATGGCTCAGTCTGCCTTGTCTGTAGAAACCAATATCATTCCAGATCCAGACGCGTATCATGCATTTGCAGAATTCTTCAAACACTTGTCGTCTGATAAAGCACCTCGTTCTAAAGGAGTTTTATCCAGATCTTTTAAAAATCTAAAAATATTTATAAGTAAATTATGTTCAGCAAAAGGCTCTCCATAGATAAAAAATAAATTAATTGGACCAGGCGAGTTTCTGGAGCATCCTGACAACGAAGACTTATCACAACTATAATATCCTATCTTAAAAACTTTAGCATGGAAACAAAACCACTAATTGTAGAACGCAGCTACAATGCACCGATTGAAAAGGTCTGGAAAGCAATTACTGACAGGGATCAGATGAAAGAATGGTATTTTGAACTGAAAGAGTTCAAAGCTGAGAAGGGATTCAAATTTCAGTTTACGGATTGCTCCGGTCATTTTTATTTCTACAGCTTTCATTTTACAGCTCCATTCCTTGTCCAGTCCGCATAGCAATAAATAGTCCGCTTGTGCCTGATTTTTCGGTACACCCCATCGCCTTCTCTTGAACCTGCCAAACTGGTATTCGCCTCAATTCCAAAAATAAGGTCTCCCTGCAGCCGCTCGGTTATGCCGCAATGTCCAATTCTTTTTAGTGATGGATAATATAAGCCGTAAATCAATCCCCGCATTTTTTTGTCATCATTGGTAAATTTCATCGCAAAGCTTTCCAGGCAAGAGCGATGATTACAAATCTGGTGGTTCAAAGAAATGTTTTCCATAAGTAGATGAAATGTTTAATTGTTTTTAATTAGGTAATACCCATAAATCAAATTGTCCATAAATCAAATTGCATACCAAAATCCAGCTCAAAACCATCGTAAAAGGTTATCAATTTGTTAATTAAAAGAATTTTACAGGATTTTCTCAGTTTTTTCACAACATACTTTACAGTTTGCGAAAAAAACATAAAAAAGGATCACAAAAACCAAAATTGGCATCATTGCTGCTCAAGGCAGCAACTGTATTTAAATCATACAAAAATGAAAAACCCGGCCTAAGCCGGGTTTTTCTCCTACCCCATCAACTCTCCCTGTGTGTTCACCCTCAACTCAACCTCACCTTCCTATCTCACGCCTTCTGTTTAACAAACGTATTAGAAAGCTAAACGGATTTATATTCTATTCCTAATTACCGTATAATGACAGTTAAGGGCTCCATCCTGCAATTGACCATAATTCTGCATCCTTTTCAAGGGCATAGCGTCTCCACCCCCTTCAGCGTGGTTATGCAGCCCGGGAAAAGTGATGCTTAATTAAAAACCATTGCTCACACTACTTGTTATAGCCGAAAGGGCTTTAAACTTCCACATGAAAATTGCAACATACAACATTAACGGCGTCAACGGCCGTTTACCCGTCCTCCTGCGTTGGTTAAAACAGGCGCAGCCTGATGTAGTTTGTTTGCAGGAACTCAAATGCGAAAATTCCCGTTTCCCTGAAAAGGCAATCCAGGATGCCGGGTATCATTCCATCTGGCAGGGAGAAAAAAGCTGGAACGGAGTAGCCATACTATCAAAAGCTGAGATCAAACGCTTAAGAGATGATCTGCCCGGGAAGGATGATTCCTTTATCCATAGCCGGTACATTGAAGGCTTTACTTTTGGAATGGTAATCGGCTGTTTGTACCTGCCCAACGGCAACCCCTATCCAGGGCCCAAATTTGACTATAAGCTGCGTTGGTTTAAAAGGCTGGCTAAACACAGTGAGGCCTTGCTTAACACCGGGCTACCCGTAATGCTCATCGGCGATTATAATGTGATGCCTACCGAACTGGATACCTACAAACCGGAAAAATACATTAACAATGCACTGTTCAGGAAGGAAATCAGGAAAGCATATGCTAATCTGGTAAACCAGGGCTGGACAGACGCGATCCGTGAGCTTAATCCCGGAGAAAGGATCTATACCTTTTGGGATTACCTCCGCAAGGCCTATGAAAGGGATGCCGGTTTGCGCCTGGATCATTTTTTATTAAATCCTGAGCTCGCTGAGCGGCTGCGTTCAGGCGGTGTGGATAAGGAAGTGCGTGGCTGGGAAAAATCCAGTGACCATGCACCGGTCTGGATTGAGCTTGCTGAAAAAGGCGGTAACCCTTCAGACGCCGATATTTCCCTGAGCGCTGAAATACAGACACTGCTTGATGAGGCGCCTTCCGCTCTAATGCCCAGAAAAATCAAAGCCATGAAAGCTACAACCGTAGACCAGCCCTTTCATGATCCGGGATGGGTCTATGAGATCAAATGGGACGGATACCGGGCCCTGGAATTTTCACAAAAAGGTACCGTAGAACTGGTTTCCAGGAACAATCTGGTATACGATCACTTCTCCCCGATCAATGAATTACTGGAAAGCTGGAATTTAGACGTAGTGCTGGATGGAGAAATTGTGGTCATCAATGAAACCGGTCTGGCAGACTTTGGGGCTTTACAGAACTGGCGGAACGCTAAACATTTGAAACTGGTTTTTTATGTGTTCGACATCCTATGGTATAAAGGAAAGCTGTTAACTGGTTACACGCTGTTGGAGCGGAGAAAAATCCTGGAAGCGATATTGCCTGCTAATGATGGAACTATCCGCCTGAGCCAGATTTTTTATGTCGACGGGTTGGAGTTTTACGAAACGGCCAAACGTGCGAAACTGGAAGGGATCATTGCCAAGCGTGCGGATAGTTTGTACACCGGAGATTCACGTTCCCGGGAATGGCTAAAGGTTAAAGCCAAGCACCGGCAGGAAGTGGTCATTGCTGGATATACCAGGAATGAGGATTCCAATAAGTTTTTCAGCGCCCTGGCACTGGGCGTTTATAATGCTTCAGGAGTGCTTCGCTATATTGGCAAAGTAGGTACGGGCTTTAACGATGCCTTGCAGAAGGATCTGCTCAAGCGGTTTAAACCTTTGGAAACAAAGGCATGCCCCTTTGATGTGGAACCTGATGTGGATGAACCTTCACGGTTTCGACCACGGCGGCTGGGTGCCAAACCCACCTGGCTACGGCCAAAATTAGTTTGCGAAGTGGAATTTGCGGAGATAACCAGTGATGGTAAATTGAGACAGGCCTCTTTTAAAGGATTACGTGAGGATAAAGACCCGGCAGACGTGGTGCTGGAAATTGCGGGTGACACTGCCGAGATTGTTGCAACCTTTGCTGAAGAGTTGGAACAGGATACCAGTAAACATCATCTCGCAAAAAAAGACGTAAAGAAAGCCACCAGGGTTAATCAATCCAGTATTGCCGGCCTTAAGCGCAAGATGCCTGAAAAGCGACTATTAGATGGAAAAAATGAAACTTCCGAAAAAAAGATAGATGGCCACCTGATTAAATTTACCAACCTTAATAAATTATATTGGCCGGAGGATGGCATCTCCAAAAGGGATATGTTCAATTACTACGATAAGGTTGCGCCCTATATGGTTCCTTATCTGCTAGATTGCCCGATGTCTTTGAACCGCTTTCCTGGCGGGATCCATGGACAAAGTTTTTACCAAAAAAATGTGGCAGAAACAGCGCCTTCATGGGCACGCACTATGCCGCATATCAACGAAAAAGGCGAAAAGAAGGAATATCTGCTGGGCAACGACCGGGCAACGCTGCTTTGGATGGCGACTTTGGGCTGCATTGAAATGAACCCCTGGTTTAGCCGGGTACAATCACCGGACCATCCTGATTACTGCGTGATAGATTTAGACCCGGATAAAAATACCTTTGAACAGGTGATCGAGGCCGCGCAGATGACCAAAACCGTTTTAGATGGCATGGGTGTACCGTCCTATGTAAAAACTTCAGGCTCAACCGGCATCCACATTTATGTGCCATTAGGTGCTAAATACAGCTATGATCAGAGTCAGCTTTTTGCCCAGGTGGTAGTCAAGCTGGTACACAAAGAACTTCCTGATTATACCACTTTGGAAAGGATGATTGCAAACAGGGGCGGAAAAATGTATCTGGATTTTATGCAAAACCGCCCAGGCGCTACAATCGCCGGGGTGTATTCCCTTCGGCCTAAACCAGGCGCTACGGTTTCTATGCCACTGCATTGGGATGAGGTGAAGCCAGGGCTGACGATGCGGGATTTTACGATCCACAATGCGCCAGACCGTCTGAAAGAGACCGGTGACCTGTTTACAGGTGTTTTGGCTGAAGGTATCGATATGATCGCAGCTATTGGTAAGGCAAAGGAGACTTTTGGATAGGCCAGAATAACTCCTGGCTCTTATTTGGAACTATGGTAGGGGAATACCCGAGGCATTTTTAATCCGCCCATGGAGAATAAAGGATAGCATCGCAAAAATTCTTTCTGTGAAAATCAGGCGCCATACATGCACATATATCTGCATTCATATTACCAAAGGTAGTATCAGGCTTATGTTTAAAACCTTCGTAAAAAGTAGGAATAATTGTTTTCTTAAAATCGGTACGTGGAAACTGCATAATAATTTCCTGACGTTGTTGCTCAGACAGGTCTTGATAACCTCTGCCAACTACATCCAGTGCTACGCCGTAATTTAATAATGCTACTTCAGCTTCCTTATACTCGGCAATGCCAGGGCTGGTATGTAAAGCAACTATGTCCCATACCAATTGAAGAGTCTGTGGGGCGAGCCCATGGCCTTTCAGGAATTCCCTTGCTGCATTAGCCCCGTCCACTTCAAATCTTTTATCCCGACTGCTGTAATGGGGTGTGAGGCCCAGATCATGAAAAACCGAAGCAACGTATTGTCATAGTTCTAACTTTATTAAGTTGCCACTGTTCTGGTTGCGATGCCTACCCGATTCAAAAAATTAATATGGCAAATGCAGACAATGATATTTGCTATTTCTAATTTACTGAAATACTTTTGAAGTTTTTGATGAGTCTGGTCAGTAAGGCCATGCTCAGAAATGTGGGTGATTTCTTCAGTTGCCTCAAGAACTGCTTTCTCTTTATCTGTAAACAGCGGACTTTCCTCCCAGGCAGCCAGTAAAAATATTCTGCGCGGGCTTTCTCCATACGCTATCGCTTCCTGCGTATGATAGTCAATACAATAGACACATTTGTTAATTTGTGAAGCACGGATTTTGATCAGCTCTATCAGACTTCGCGTCAATGAGGAAGCATAAAGACGTCTGTCGATCCCGACCATGTGTTCCCAATATATTGGTTCTTCTTCCCATACGTCAAGGCGGTATTTAATAACATTTAGCATAACTTTTTTTATTTTAATTCGTTAACAAAGTTGCTAAACAAAAGTCCCTGTGCTCTTAAACTGGTTTAAGAAATAAACTTTTTACGAATTTCACTCAGGTATTCAGGCGTAAATCCCAGGAAGGAAGCCAGCATGTATTGCGGAACCCGCTGCAAAAAAGCAGGGAAATTGCGCCGAAAATCCAAATATAGTTCTTCTTTGGAAAGTTCGTAAAGCATCCTAAACCTCATTTGAGCAGCGGCATAGGCCTTCTGAAATATTAAATGAAAATAGGCATTCAGTTCGGGCATTTCAGTTAACAGCTGCTGCTGGTTGTCAGCGGTAATGCACAGCACTTCAGTAGTTTCTAGCGCGCGGATAGAGAATTGCGCTGCCGAGTTGTGCTGGAAGGCCATAAAATCTGAGGTCCACCAGTTCTCTATAGCAAAATCAATGGTCTGTTCTATTCCATCTTGTCTGAGGTAATACAGATGAATACATCCCCTTACAATGAAGAACTTCTCATTACAACGTTGTCCCTCTCTAAGCAGCATTTCTTTCTTTTTATAGGTTCTATACTCAAAGAACGGTTCCAGTAAACTTAATTTTTCCGGTTCAATGTTGCAGAACTTATTGCAATGGGAGACAAGAGGCTGTATATTCAACATGCATTTTTTTACTAAATCAAAATTATGACAAATTTATCTATTTGTTCCATAGCATATTGAATTAAGTAATTGACTATAATTATGCAGCCCGAGAAAAGGTATGCTTAATAATCCATTTATCCCATATCATGAAAGCTTTCTTTTACCAAATAGAGAATTTACCATATACCTATAAATTATCATTTATCCCGGCAAAATAAACTGGTTTTGAGGATTCTGAAATCCTGAAAGTAAGGTTAGTGCGTGGGCCGACTGCTCTTGCGGTTTTAGGAATGTGATGCTCATAATGCTCCTGCATGCTTTCGCCCATTAACAATAAGCTCCCGTGGGTTAGTGGGATGTCTATTTGTGGGATTTCTTTCTTTGATTTATGACGAACCTTAAATATCCTTGTATCTCCAAATGTAACCGAAGCAATGTGGTGATGTTTACCGTCTGCTGGCAGGTTGTCGCTGTGCCAGGCCACCGAATCTTTCCCGTTCCGGTAGAGGTTTAGCAAAACCCGGTCAAAACGAATTTCCGTGACCATTTCTACTGCTTTTTTAATTTCGAGTAATATTGGTGTCCATGGATATCCATTTTCTCCGCCATAATAAGCGGTCAGCCGGGGATCCGGAATCAGCTTGTCATACATCTTCCGCATGCGCTGCTGCCATGGGGTCTCATTTAAAAGAATGTTGTAGTAATTGCTGGCTTGCTGTCTATCAAAAAAATGCTGCCATAACCGCAACTCGGTATCAGGCAAGGCAAAGTCCGTATAGCGCTTTACACCTCCGTCAAATAATTCCGTTTCTGCAAATAGCTTCATTATACAAATATAAAAATTTTGTTAAAAAAACTAAAAATATTAGTAATGAAAATTCCTAATTGATTTACAGATGATGATTATTAACAAAAAACACTAAATTTTCCACATTTTAATATTTACTAACAATTTTAGTATTACGTTTGTTATATAATTAACAGGCTAAAATATTTGGCTGTTAATTATAGGGGATAATCATGGATGCTAAAAAGGAAATACTGATCAAACTGCAGCAGGACATTCTGCTCTGGCAGGGCTTTAAGCCCCAGGCAGCAGGCAGTGCTGAACAAATAGGTCTCGGCCAAATCGAGCAGGCATTTCCAGGTGGCGTATTTCCCAAACGGGCAATCCATGAATTTATCACCGTTTTACCGGAAGATGCAGCAGCCAGCGATGGTTTTATTGCCGGTTTACTCGCTATCCTGATGCAGAACGGAGCGGCCTGTATATGGGTCAGTACTTCAAGACAGTTATTTCCCGCGTCACTCAGCACTTTCAATGTGGAGCCCGAGCGGATCATCTTTATGGATGTGAAAACGGAAAAAGATGTGCTTTGGATAACCGAAGAAGCCTTGAAGTGCGAGGGGCTGGCCGCTGTAGTAGCCGAACTGAATAACCTGAGTTTAATTGAGTCCCGCAGGTTACAGCTTGCTGTAGAAGAAAGTGGGGTTACTGGTTTTATATTACGTAAGGATGCCAGCAAAGCTGCCAGTACAGTAGCAACCGCACGATGGAAGATCAGTCCTGTACGTACTGAAAATATAGATGGGATGCCAGGCTTGGGTTTCCCTCGCTGGCAGGTTGACCTGTTAAAAGTCCGGAACGGCAATCCGGGCAGCTGGATATTGGAATGGGCCGGTGAAGGTTTTGAAGAGGTTGCCCCAGTGGTTCAAGAAACAGTTTGGTCTGAACAGGAGGACAGGCAAGTTGGATAGGTATCATGCAAAAGCGTTTTGTATCTATATGGTTTCGCCAGCTGCTGGCAAACTGGCAGCTCATCCGTCGCCCGGAACTGGCTGAGGTGCCTTTTGTTTTTGCGGCGCCAGACCATGGGCGGATGATGATCACGGCGGTAAATCCACTGGCTGCTGCATCTGGTGTGGAACCCGGTATGCGGGCAGCGGATGCAAAAGCAATTTGCCCTGGGCTGGAAGTGCTGAACGATAAGCCAGAGCGTCCCCGCAATTTGCTCCGCGGTCTTGGCGAATGGTGCGTAAGGTACTCCCCCATTGTGGCCATTGATGAATTTGGAATGGATGGCCTGCTGATGGATGTCAGTGGTTGCACGCACCTCTGGGGCGGGGAGCGCGAATATTTAAAAGAGATTGTTTCCAGGTTAAAAACTAAGGGATATACCGTTCGGGTGGCGATTGCGGACACACCAGGAGCTGCCTGGGCGGTATCGCATTTTGGCAAAGTAACGCCGCTGATTCCCATAGGCGGGCATCCCGAAGCTTTGCCTGGTCTGGTGCCGGAGGCTTTACGTTTGGAGCAGCCGGTACTGGCCAGGCTCCGTAAGCTCGGCTTTTACCAGATCAAAAGTTTTATCGGCATGCCCAGGTCTGTACTCCGCAGGCGTTTTGGAGAAGATTTCCTCTTGCGCCTGGCACAGGCACTGGGAACTGAAGACGAACCGCTGGTTCCATTGCAGGTTCCTGTTCCTTTCCAGGAACGCCTGCCTTGCCTGGAGCCGATCAAAACCCGCACAGGGATAGAGATTGCCATTACCAGGATGCTGGAAAGTTTGTGCAAACGCATGCAAACTGAAGGAAAAGGTCTGCGGACAGGCACATTAACCGGTTACCGGATAGATGGCAAAGTTGTCCAAATAACCATAGGAACCAGTGGTGCCACACATAGCGTCAGCCATTTATTCAAGCTCTTCCAGTTAAAGATCGACCAAATCCGCCCGGCACTGGGAATTGAGCTCTTTGTTTTGGATGCGTCAAAGGTGGATGATGTCGAGGTTCCGCAGGAAGCGATGTGGACAGTCAAACCAGGGCTGGATGACCAGAGTGTCATCAGGTTATTAGACCGGGTAGCGGGAAAGGTTGGACCAGAAGTCATCCACCGGTACCTGCCTGCTACACGTTACTGGCCGGAACGGGCAGTGTTAAGGGCCAGTTCCATTACAGAGCAGCCTTTAGCTGACTGGCGGACAGAGAAACCACGTCCTACTGAATTACTGAAATGTCCCGATCCTATTGAGGTGATGGCGCTCATCCCCGATCATCCGCCTAAGTTTTTTGTTTATAAAGGGGTCCGGCACCAGGTCGTCAAAGCTGACGGGCCGGAGCGCATAGAACGGGAATGGTGGCTGGATACCGGGGAACACCGGGATTATTACCAGGTGGAAGACGATCAGGGCAAGCGGTATTGGCTTTTTCGTTCCGGTCATTATGGTGGTGATCAGAAGTACCAATGGTTTATTCATGGATTTTTTGCTTAAAGAATGGGGTTATGGGCTATAGTGAATTACAGGTAACTTCAAATTTCAGTTTTTTGCGGGGGGCTTCCCATGCGCATGAGCTGGTAAAACAAGCCGAGGCTTTTGGCTACAAAAAAATTGCAATAACGGATCATAATACCCTGGCGGGCATTGTCCGTGCCCATGCAGCCTGCAGGAAAAAAAATATAAAGCTGATACCGGCCTGCAGGCTGGACCTGCTGGACGGGCCAAGCTTGCTGGCTTACCCTACCGATAAAGAAGCTTATGGCAGGTTATCCGCATTATTGACACTGGGCAATATGCGTGCAGAAAAAGGTTCCTGTCACCTGTCACGCGCCGATGTATATGCGCACAGCAAAGGGATGATCTTTACGGTCGTCATGCCAGGCATGCTGAACCGCAGGTTTGAGTATGAACCTGCATTTATCGCTGCAGTTGCCCAGTACCGGGAAGCACTGGGCGGGCAGCTGTACCTGGCAGCAACCAGGTCTTACTTGGGAAACGATGATAAACTGATCTTCCGGACCAAACAGCTGGCCGACTTTTATGACATTCCGATGGTAGCCACCAACGACGTGCATTACCACGATCCTTCCCGCAGGGAATTGCAGGATGTGCTGACCTGCGTAAGGGAAAAATGCACCATCCAGGAGGCTGGTTTCCGGCTGCACCAGAATGCCGAGCGTTACCTTAAAGAAGTTGCGGAAATGCAGCGGCTGTTCCGGAAACATCCTGAAGCCATAAAAAATACCCTGGTGATCTCCGAAGCCTGTAATTTTTCCTTAAATGAATTGAAATATGTCTATCCCGAGGAGATCAACAAAAGCGGGCGTTCCCCGCAGGAGGAATTGGAATACCTGTGCTGGAAAGGAGCGCATGAAATTTACGGAGAAACTGTTCCTGAAAAAGTGGTGAACATGATTGCGCATGAAATGGAGTTCGTTAAAAAAATGGATTATGCCAATTACTTTCTTTTTGTGGAGGATATCGTTCGTGAAGCACGCAACCGTGGCATTTTGTGCCAGGGCCGGGGATCTGCAGCAAATTCAGCAGTTTGTTTCTGCCTGGGCATTACTTCGGTCAATCCGATGAATTTTGACCTGTTGTTTGAGCGGTTCATTTCTTCAGAAAGAAATGAACCACCGGATATTGATGTGGATTTCGAACACGAAAGAAGGGAAGAGATCATTCAGTATATCTATGATAAATATGGGCGTGACCGGGCAGCAATTGTGGCTACTGTCACCCAGCAACATCAAAAGGGGGCAATCCGCGATGTCGGAAAAGCAATGGGCCTATCTGTAGATACCATCAACCGGCTTTCCGGTTCTTTATGGGAGTATACTGACGAATGGTTTGAAGGTAAGCGGATCACAGAATCCGGACTGAACCCCAATGATCCGCAGCTCAGGAAAACACTGGAACTGACTGCGCAGATGATGGGCTTTCCCCGGCAGCTCGGTCAGCATACGGGTGGATTTGTGGTGACCAATGGTAAGCTGACTGATTTGTGCCCGATACTGAATGCCCGGATGGAAAACCGGACTAATATTGAATGGAACAAGGATGATATTGATGCGCTTGGTTTTTTAAAAGTAGATGTGCTTGCACTGGGGATGCTGACCTGCATCCGTAAAAATTTTGATCTCTGTAAAAAGCATTATGGCCTGGATCTTACCCTGGCCAATGTTCCGCAGGATGATCCGGCGGTGTATGATATGATCTGCCTGGCGGATACGCTGGGTGTCTTTCAAATTGAAAGCCGTGCGCAGATGTCTATGCTGCCCCGTTTAAAACCGCGGGAGTTTTATGATTTGGTGATTGAAGTGGCTATTGTCAGGCCTGGGCCGATCCAGGGGGATATGGTGCATCCTTATCTGCGACGGCGTAATAAAGAGGAGCCTGTTGATTACCCATCTCCGGAACTGGAAGAAATTTTAGGCAGGACTTATGGGGTACCTTTATTCCAGGAACAGGCGATGAAGATTGCGATTGTTGCAGCTGGCTTTACCCCAGCGGAGGCGGATAGCCTGCGGCGCAGTATGGCTACTTTTAAGTTCAAAGGCATGGTGAACCAGTACGAACAGAAACTCATTGAAGGGATGATGAACAAAGGTTATACCGAGGAGTTTGCCAGACGAATTTTTAGGCAGCTGGAAGGCTTTGGGAGTTATGGTTTTCCGGAAAGCCACGCGGCCAGTTTTGCGCTGCTGGTTTATATATCCTGCTGGCTCAAGCATTATTACCCGGATGTGTTTGCGGCAGGCTTACTCAACAGCATGCCGATGGGCTTTTATCAGCCCGCGCAGATTGTGATTGACGCGCAAAAGCATGGCGTGGAGGTTCGCCCGGTGGATGTTAATTTTTCAACCTGGGATAATTTGCTGGAAGAAAAATCAGGTAAATATTATGCACTGCGATTGGGTTTCCGGGAGGTTAAAGGAATTCGTGAGGAAGAAATGGATATTTTGGTAGCGGCTAGGGCTGATGGTTACCAGACGGTTACTGCTTTGCGGGATGCCGGGGTCTCCCTTGCAGCCTTAGAACGGCTGGCAGATGCAGATGCGTTTCGGTCAATGGGAATAGACCGGCGCAAGGCATTATGGGAGGTATCTGCTTTACAGGATATGCCGGTACAATTGTTCAAAGGCCAGATATCTGAAAGCATGCTGGAAACCCAGGTAGAATTGCCACTGATGAGTACCGGTGAACATGTAGTGCAGGATTATGCAACGGTGGGTCTTTCACTCAAAGCGCACCCGGTAAGTTTTGTGCGGCCCCAGCTGGATATGCTGAACATCAAATCCTGCCATACGATTAACAACGAATCAACCAATGGGCAACTGGTCAAAGTAGCCGGTCTGGTGCTGGTCCGCCAGCGGCCCGGAACTGCCGGAGGGGTATGTTTTATTACGATTGAAGATGAGACCGGTTATTCTAACCTGGTTGTGTTTGAGAAATTATTTGAAACCTACCGGAAAGAAATCCTGCACTCCAGGTTATTGATGGTAGAAGGCCGTTTACAACGGGAAGGCCTGGTGGTGCATGTGATTGTGAGCAAGTGCTTTGATTTTACCAAAATGCTGGGCAAGCTGGTGCAGCGGGAAGCGGATGATTTGCCGGTATTGACCTTAGCCCGGGGTGATGAAAAAACCGCACCTTATCCGGCACAGGATAAACGGTCGCAGGTTCGGGAAGAAGTGCCAAAAGAGGCATTTCACGGCGGCAGAAATTTTAAATAAGCGTCAAAAGCGCAAAATTCTTCACTAACTTTGCCTCATGACATTAGAACAAGTTGATGATTTAGCCAACAGACTCCATGGATTAAAGTTACACTCGTATGTGTGTATACCCATTGCCTGGCAGCATTGAAACGCTAAAAAATAGATATGAGAGATAAAAGATTTATAGCCGAACACCGCGGTGGCACCCTCCTATTAAAAAATCATCATAGTTTAATGGCATGGGCCATATCTTGTAGCGAACATGCCCTACTGCTAGCAAGGGGTAAAAAAATAGATGACAGGTTAACACATGCGCTTAAAATAGCTGAGGAATGGAAAAACGGTAAGGCCAAAACCGGAGTTGCAATGCAGGCTGCGTATCTTGCTCACACAGCAGCGCGGGAAGAAACAGATCCAGTTTTAAAATCTGTTGCCAGATCAATCAGTCAGTGTGTTTCAACAGCTCACATGGCTGACCATTCGGTAGGTGCAGCTTTATATGCATTGCAAGCATTTAAACATGCAGACAAATCTGTTAAAGAAGAACTGGCGTGGCAGAAAGACCAATTAAATGAGCTGCCGGTTGAAATTGCAACGCTTGTCCTAGAAACCATAGGTATAAAAATTAAAGGTTTCAAAGATTTATTTCTCATTTAATTTTTATCCTACTTTTTGTAAGGCTGAAAAGCCATACAAAAATAACGGGTACGGGTAGCGAGTGTTATATTTATCATCCCGAACTAACCGTTTATATCCGTTTAACTTCCGGCTATTGGGCTCAAATGTGCCGATATTTACAGTATCAAAACTCAAAGCACATGTACAACGTAACCGTATTTCCAATAGTACAATTAAACGAACCCCGCAATATTTATTTCCGGAACAACCCATCAAATAAAAAGTATATACCGGGCAACAGCCACCATACTTATCGGATAATTAAAGAAGCTATCGGCCATCAAAAGTTGGATATTGTTATTTGACAATACTAGCATGCTAAAGCACAAGCAAAAGCTAGGTACTGCCACTACCGGGTTTGGTGATCCAAGAAATGTACTGCAGCTGTCTTTACAACACCAGTGTTTATCAATGGTACTGGTAAGCCATTCCCTAACACCCTACACCGCCAGCAGAACAGACCTGATCTATAACCTTAATCTGATAGCAGCAGCCAATAACATCAGTATTTGTTTATTAGACCATATCGTAACCTATCCGGAAGGATATTACAGCTACCGGGATAATGGCCTGCTCACTTATATGGACAATTAGGTTTTTCTTAGATTTTCGTAATCCTGAATTGGCTTTACATCAGGGTTATGGTGATCAATAAAAACAAATTGCTATGCCCAGAATATTTCATTTTCGTATATTACCATCAAAGCCTCCATTCCCGGTTTTTTTATTTTAATCGCAAAGCCTGTTATGTATATTTCTAAATTAAACCTTGTTACAGATCAGAAAGAGATCGTCGATTTCATTAAAAGATACAGTTTTGGCACCATTGTAACTGCGGTAAATAATGTAGCTAACGCAAGCCATTTACCATTTGTAGTATCGCAAAGAGATGGAAAAACTATACTCACTTCCCACTTTGCAAAAGCCAATACACAATGGAAAGAATTGATCGGACGGGATGTTCTGGTTATTTTTACGGAGCCACATGCCTATATTTCTCCAAAACACTACGATAAAGAACAAAGTGTGCCTACCTGGAATTACATTGCGGTGCACGCTTACGGAAAGGCAAGGCTTATTGAAGAATCCACAGCTGCAGTTGAGGTTCTGGAAAGTACCATTAATAATTATGAGGCCGAATATATGGCACAATGGCAGCGATTACCTGAAGATTATAAAACCAAAATGATAAAAGGCATTGTCGCATTTGAAATCGAGGTTGATTCTTTTCAGGCTAGTAAAAAGTTGAGCCAAAACAAAAATGAAGCAGAAAAACAGCGGATCATTAATGCGTTAACCGATAGCCCCCATCAAACAGATCAGGAAATTGGCAGGTATATGGCAAAGGAGCAATAAAACTTAAAGCTGTTCACACAAAATTGCCAGAGCAACTGTTAATCCTAAAAACAAAATGTAAGCTATGATCAATATAGAAGAACGGCAACTAAATGAAATCACCTGCGATTGGTATCGTTTAGCAGAACTCATGAAAAGTACGTTAACAACCAGTGAGGCTGCTGAAGCCAACGCCAGGCAACAACAAACCAGCAAGCAGCTTATCCCCCTGTTAAAAGAAAAACAAGCTACAAAGGACAACCCGTTTGCTACCTGTATTGAAGGTGATACCTTTGTGAATATATGGTTGGATGAAAACGGCGAAATACAGGATGGTGGTTATTATACAAAGCCAGCGTTGTAGGTTGACAAGGAGGGTTGTAGGGTATTTATTTATTTTACGTCTATTAAGGTGCCTGACGCATGCGCAAACAAAATGCACCCTCCTGTTCAGCTTCCAGCTGAATTTTAGTAATCAACAAGTGTTTTTGGGGAAGGCAACAGAAATCTGTCACTTTTTTTGTTCTATATTCTGTATGCTTTTCATTATGTATTAGAAAAAAAAAGTGCCCCGCAGTGGCGGGGCACAACCAAACTTTATTTTGTCAATGGGAATTGGGCAAACTCCTAAGCAAACGTATCTATACTGTGGTAAATGCCCAATTTTATTACGTGAATACTGTGTAATTTTACGTGAACTTTAATTTTGAATAGCTGGTTATCGCACTAAACGCAGACGATAGGTCTCGATTTCTTTAAGCGCTTCCAGAATGCCTGTACGCTGACGCTGCAGCAAAGCGAGATGGTCCAGGTGTGAGGCATAATCATCAAGCACTTTATCATATTTTTCAATCGCTGCTTTTTCCCCTGTTTCAATCGCAGACAAGATAGCTGCATCTTCCTTACTACTTAAAGCATGCTTAATATCGATCCAGGTGCGGTGCAGCACTCCTAAAATTCCACCTTCTTCATTATCAGAATCCCCGCCATGTTGTGCGATGTGTGCTTTTAGCTCATCCGCATAATCTGCACGCTGCGCCGAATACTTCAAAAAAACAGCTTTTAGCTCACCGCTGTCTGTGGCTTCACTGGCAGAGGCATAACCCTCTTTTCCGTCGTTGACAATGTTAACTAACCCTTTCAGGTCGCTGATGATCTCTTGATTTGTTTCCATAGATATAAGTATTGTGGATACACAACAACTGCAATGATATTCTGTTTAGCAAACTAAAACTTTATTTGTTTATAGTAGCGAGTGGGTTAAGTTCTATTATACTTACAATAAAAACGATTTCTGTATATTTCCTCTATAACATAGTCCCCAATATGAAAATTAAACTAATCTTTCTATCAATCTTTGTCGCATTTGGGTGCAATTTACCGGCACAAACCATCAACAAACCGAAAAAGGACAGTCTGCTAGTCGTGTCAAAAAGTGAGCTGGATAAATACCTAGGTGTTTATAGCAGTACACAAACATCGCTCAAAATAACCATCAGTAAAAAAAATACGACATTAATGGCTCAAGCAACCGGGCAGAACCCATTTCAGCTAGAAGCCTTCGCTAGGGATGGATTCGTATTTCATAAGGCCGATATCAAGTTGTTGTTTAATACGTCCAGAAGTAAAATGACGCTGAACCAGGGCGGCGAAACGTTTTGGTTTACCAAAGATAATTTAACACATGATATGGTACTTGAACAACAACCTATTATTTATCAGCCTGAAACCATGCAGGCGGATCTTGCAAAATTTAAAAATGCATTGATCAAAACGCATCCTGGGCTTTATACCAATCAAATTCATGAAGAATTTGAAAATTTGATGAATTCGTTAATGATAGAAACTGCGAAACCTCTCGAGGCAACGGCCTTCTATAAAGTTGTACTTAAAATGATTGCCAATGTTCATGACGGTCATACAAGCGCACAGGCTTTTAACGAACTCGGCAGTATCATAGGCAATCAAAAATGGCTTCCCTTTCAAATTTTAGCTAAAGATGAGCGGATTTTCATCGTAAACAACTTAAGTACCCTTCAAATTCCTGAAGGTTCCGAAATCCTGGCAATAGATGACCATTTAAGCAATCAAATTTTAGCAGAAATTTCATCACATTTTTCTTTCGATGGTATCAGTAGCTCTCCTACGTTACATTCTTTGGGAACTTCTTACTTCACATTATTTGGCAAAATATATCCACAGCTCTTTAGAGAAAAATTATCCTACAATCTTTCCTACCGGGATTATAAAACTAAACAGATTTTAAACGTACAGGTAGAACCAATCTCTAAGCAAAACTATCTGGCGGTCAAAGCTAAAAGATATCCCTCTTCAATTCCATCAACTGATGCCTTCAATTTTGAAGTGAATAAGCAAGGCGATTATGCTGTTCTCAAGATCGATCGATTTTTTAAGGACACCTTCAGTGAAGCCGAAAACACCTTTCCCGATTTTTATAAAAAATGTTTTAAAGAGATTTCCGCAAACAAAATTAAAAACATAATCATCGACTTAAGAGATAATAGTGGTGGTAAAATAGGAAATGCATCTTATTTGCTTCAATACTTTATTGATAAGTCCATAGTTCCGGCTAAAGAAAAAACTACACTGGTAAACGATGAGTCTTTTTTTAAGGCTACAGGGTCCAAAGTAGAGTTAGATGACCGGTATAACCCGGTTATACAAAAGGATGGGACATTTAAATTAACCAATAGTGATGCGTTACCTGAATTAATGACTTTCAATCCAATCGAGGAAAATTACTTTCGTGGCAAACTAGTGGTTCTGATCAATGGTGGAACGGTCTCGGCTGGTGCTGTTGCGGCAGGACTATTTAAGCAACATACGCCTGCGATCTTAGTCGGAAGTGAAACAGGCGGCTATGCTGGGATTTCCAATGGGGTAGAAAAGCGATCCGTAAGGGGAGATCATACCGAAACCGCGATATCAATACCTCTGGTACATGGCATTTATTCAGTAAACGAAACGATACAAAAGCGAGGGGCCATCCCAGATTATCAGGTATCAAATTCTGTCCAAGACATGCTGGAAAATAGAGATGCGGTGCTAGAATTTGTAGTTAAAAACCTGTTTCAGACTGAAGCTAACTGAAATGCCCCTGAGAAGAAATAATTAGGAACGCAGCGTGCCTAACCTTCGGATAAACAATAATTATTTCTATATAGCCGCGGGCTCAACGGCCGCAAACTACCCTCCTAAGCACGGATGTGGCAAAGCCGGAGAGGTATAGAATTACACCCAGCTTACTTAATACTCATTTCTTGTTTCATATCTATTCGTTGCCTGTTCTTTAGTATACATATACCTGTTTTCTAGAATTCGCTTTGCTTTTTTGCTTTGTTTAAATAAGGTAATTTTTCAATTCCTTACGTGGCAGATGAATGCGCGTTTTAATCGTACCGATTGTCACAAGTCCTTTCTTTGTGCTACCCTTTGTTTGCTCGCCTGCTCATTGGCTTTGTCGATGGAATGTGATCTGTGAATATCATCATCAGCCTCAGCTTTTTCAGATAGCTTTGCATAATACTTATGCAATACGTCCAGTTCAACCTCGGTTAGATCTTCAATGTCTACCATTCTGTTACTGGCATGCCTGCTCGCAGCAATGAGTTCATTTAACTTAAGCTGTATTGCCTTTCCATCCTTATTCTGTGATTTCTGAATCAGAAATACCATCAGAAAAGTGATTATTGTTGTCCCTGTATTGATCACCAGCTGCCAGGTATCTGAATAATTAAATACAGGACCAGAAATTACCCAGGTAAGTACCACACCAAGGGCAATTCCAAATGCAAGTGAGCTGCCCGTCCAGCATGTGATCCGGGTGGCAATCTGTTCAAATTTGTTTTCCGTTTTAGTTTTCATCAAGCAAGGGTATTATACATGTTTATTACTCATCGTTTTCGATGTAAACACTAACACCCGAGATATAAAATGGTTTACGATTCTTAATTTTATTGATTGCTTACATTTTAAATTTTTCCCTCCTTTTTGTAAGGCTGAAAAAGCCATACAAAAAAACCGGGTACGGGCAGCGAGCGTTATCTTTTTTTGAAAGTATCTATGCTGCACCTCCTCGTACTTGTCACACCCCTCAAAACAAAAGGAGCAAAATAAAAAGGGAGCAGACCTTTCGATCAAACTCCCTATTATTAACGCTTTCTCAATACCAAAAACAGCTATAAGTTGGCTTTGTTTTTAGATTTTTAATTTATCCAATAAAATTGCAAAAATAGCTGCTAATCCGCCCTCGCACCAGTGTTTAAACTATCTCCATACATTTTCAGGTGTCTTTTCAATACCTGTCTGGCCATATGGATACGGGTTTTAACCGTTCCAATCGGAATATTCAGTTCATCAGCAATTTCATGATATTTATAACCCTCAAAATAACGCAGAAATGGAACAGAATATTCAGGCTGTAACCTGCCCAATGCAGTTTGGATGTCTTTCATCACAAAAGTATTTTCCCCACGGTTGCTGGTCGCGCCCATGCTGAGCTGTGCACCAGTAAATTCTTCTGTAGTCTGGATCACAGCATTTCTTCTGGCTCCCCTTCTATATTCGTTGATAAAAGTATTTTTCATAATGGTATACAGCCAGCCCCTAAGGTTGGTACCAGGCTTATACATTTGATGATAGCGGATCGCTTTAATCAAGGTATCCTGCACCAGGTCATTGGCATCTTCAAGATCATTGGTAAATTTCATCGCAAAGCTTTCCAAGCAAGAGCGATGGTTACAAATCTGGTGGTTCAAAGAAATGTTTTCCATAAGTAGATGAAATGTTTAAACTGTTTTTAATTAGGTAATACCCATAAATCAAATTGCATACCAAAATCCAGCTCAAAACCATCGTAAAAGGTTATCAATTTGTTAATTAAAAGAATTTTACAGGATTTTCTCAGTTTTTTCACAACATACTTTACAGTTTGCAAAAAAAAACATAAAAAATAATCGTAAAACCCAAAATTGGCATCATTGCTGCTCAGGCTGCGATTGTAGTCAATTTATACATTAAAACGGGAGCCCGGCCTAAACCGGGTTAGCCACGTTTACTTATTCAGTAGATAAAAGCTATCTTTATAAAATACAGATCTGCACTATGAGCGTAACGAAGAGAAACAATGTGGTTGTGAAAGGAAGTGGCAGCAAAACAATGATGTTTGCCCATGGCTTCGGTTGTGACCAGAACATGTGGCGATATGTAAGCCCGGCTTTTCAGGACGACTATAAAATTGTTCTCTTTGACCATGTGGGCGGCGGAAATTCCGACCTTTCGGCTTATTCCTATAAAAAATACGACAGCTTGGAAGGATATGCCGCAGACATTATAGAAATTGCTACTGAATTAAACCTGAAGGACATCATCTTTGTTGGCCATTCCGTTAGTGCAATGATGGGCCTTATTGCTGCAGAGATGGCGCCCGAACTTTTTAAATGCCTTATCCTGGTTGGCCCCTCGCCTTCTTATATCAATCAGGATGATTATGTTGGCGGCTTCAGCAGTTCTGAAATCGAAGAACTACTGGAATCTTTAAACAACAACCATTTGGGCTGGTCAATAACCATGGCGCCGGTGATCATGGGCAACTCTGACAGAGCAGAACTGGGAACAGAACTGGCCAACAGCTTCTGTAAAACGGATCCGGAAATAGCCAAACATTTTGCCCGCACTACATTTCTTACGGATAAGCGGAATATACTGGCCGGCAGCAAAATACCTGCATTGATTATGCAATGCAGCAATGATGTTATTGCACCTGTTGAAGTTGGAAGATATATGCATAAGCGCATGCCCGCAAGTACCCTTGTAGAGCTAAATGCCACTGGGCATTGTCCAAACCTAAGTGCTCCTGAAGAAACAATTGCCATCATCAAATCTTATTTACAAAGTGTCTGACGATCAATTTTCTCATTTAACACCTGCTGCCGAAGATTTCGATGATTTCTTTGACACTGCATTATGTGGTTTTGTAATTACCGACAGAGAAGGGAAGATTATCCGTATCAACCAAAGGTTGGCCGGATGGCTTAACAGTGCCGCTGATCAATTTAAAGGAAAACGCTTCTCAGACCTGCTGGCCATTGGCGGAAGGATTTATTTTGAAACCCATTTATGGCCGCTGCTACGCATGCAGGGCTATTTTGAGGAAGTGGCGGTGGAATTAATGGAGACTGGCAACGGAAAAATGCCGGTGTTTATCAATGGCTACGAAAGAAAGGATGAAAACGAACAGCTCCTTTTTACACGGTTTACCTTGTTTCGCGGTACAGACCGCCGGTTATACGAACAAAACCTGCAGTCTTCAAAAAAGCTGGCAGAGGACAATTTATCTGCTGAGCAGCAAAATGCTGTGATCCGGGAACAGTTTATTGCGGTTCTTGGGCATGACTTGCGCAACCCGCTGGGCGGCATCATGAGCGCAGCCCAGATGCTGGCAAGAACAGACTTGGGCAAAAATGAAGAGCGGCTTACCAGAATATTACTCAGCAGCTCAAAACGGATGCATGAAATGATAGATAACATTATGGACCTTGCCCGTGGCCGTTTGGGTGGTGGCATTCCCATCAGCCCTGTTACAGTTAACCTGCAAGATCTGCTGAACCAAGTTACTGATGAACTCAAGATAGCTTGGCCGGAAAGTAAAATCGAAACAGATTTCAGCATCAGTCAGCCGGTGGTATGCGATCCGGGCCGTATTGCTCAACTTAGCTCCAATCTCCTTGCAAATGCCATCACACATGGATCAGCAGATACACCTGTGCAGATCAGCGCAGCATCCAATGAAAATTTTTGGTGCATTTCTATAACCAATCAGGGCAAGCCCATTCCGCAACATACCATCGGCAACCTGTTCCATCCTTTTCACAGAGCAGAAAGCCATGCCAGTCAGAATGGTTTAGGGCTTGGCCTTTACATCGCATCAGAAATTGCAAAAGCCCATCACGGAACGTTAAAAGTCAATTCTGATGAAAATGAAACCAATTTTACTTTCCAGGTAATTAACGCGGTGAGTTAATCAGCTCATTCACTCCATCTTTAAGGTTATATGAATATAATGTAGTTTTTCAGATTGATAGGATACAATATATTTCAATTAAATGTTATAACATGCATTATCCTGTCCTTATTTTTCCAATACCTTTTTTAATTCCTCCAGCATGGCTTCCCACATTTTTAGCGAATGCTGCTTCGCTTTTTCATCAACATTATTGTCCTGAGATAGCGAAACCCGGGTATGGCCACCCATATCGACAGTTCGTAGATGAGGGTATCAATTGCCAACCAACAAAAGACAAATAAACTTGTCTTTTAAATAAATAAACTATACATTTGGATAAGCAAACTAATCTTTAAACTATGAAACACTTATCTAAATATTCTAAGTTCATTGGCTTATTCCTTATCCTTGTTGGAATTCCAATTCTGTTAACTTCCAGGTCCAATAATCCTGAACTTCCCTTGCTCTCGGGCCTATTCATCTTATTTATCACTAATCAGACCAGGGAAGACGAAAGATCAGCCGCCATTAGGTCATCTGCCGCTCTTTTTGCATTAATCATTGGATATACAATTAAGCTGGTTATTTCCAACCTTTACCAGCACCAGATGATTTCCTTCGATCTGATTTCTATCAATTACTTTCTGATTATGGTATTCGTGCTGGCAAACATCATTCGCTATTCGAGGTTGTATGTCTTTATGGCATAAACACATATGAAGAATACAATAAAAGTAGAACGTGCCAGGCACAACCTTACCCAGGCTGCCCTGGCAGATAAAGTAAATGTTTCCAGGCAAACCATCAATTCAATTGAAATCGGAAAATTTGTTCCTTCAAGTATATTGGTACTCAAAATTGCAATGATATTCAATACCACTGTAGAAGAGATATTTACACTCGAAGAAAAAGACTGGAAATAAATATACTATAAAGCCCACGAAGAGTCATGTTTAATTATCCCCCTTTTCAGGAATATATTTCCGAAGCACCCGGTACAATAAATCCAGATCAAAAGGCTTCCTGATATAATCGTCAAATCCACCCTCTCCATAAAGTCTGTCAATGTTATAATTACAGCTCAAGGCGATAACTGGCAGGTGCGGATAACGTGATTTGATCCGGTAGCAGATCTGTTTGGCATCCTCGCCATTTAAACGGTAGTCCAGCATCACCACATGTGGCCTGCACTGATCTATCATCGTCAGAGAATAACAACAATGGGTACAGATTTTTATACCACAACAAATTACATATACGAAACGGATGTCTTTTTAGTGAATTTCAGCTTCAATCTGAATAAACTTACCGGCAAAGCTAAACTTCCAAACAGTGAATTCGGCGATAAAGAGTTCTAAACATGGATTGGTTTCACATTGCCTGTCTCATTAAACAGCGGCGATAGCTCCGTCCGAAGCCGGATCTATTTATAAACATTAACCTTATTAAGTTTAGTAAAACTGTGAGTCATCTAAAATTATACAGATCCACACCTTTCCGGGCAATATAACCCAGCCTGGCACATTTTAACCTACCCGGAAGGGTATTATAGTTACCGTGATAACAGCCTGCTACCTATATGGAGAACTAAAAAAAGAAAGCGGATGCAAATCCACGTTAAAGCACGCTCAAACAAGAGATCTCTCCTATCGTCGAGATGACGGCAAGAAAAATAAACAATCAATGATTAAAAATATTTAAAATTGCGGACATGAGTAAAATGACCAAAGAAGAACGTGAATTGTACCACTCAGATGTGAAAGCAAAATCTGACTGGAATGCGGGTATTCGTTACGCAGAAAAAAAAGCTAAGGAAGAGGGGATTGAAGAAGGTGAACGCATTAAGGCTGTTGAAATTGCACAAAATCTAAAAAGCAAAGACATAGCTGTTGAAATGATAGCTGAAGCAACAGGCCTTGCGATCGAAGAAATAGAAAAGCTATAAATTTTATATGAAAATTTAAGGCCTTGGGTTTCTCCAGGGCTTTTAAACTATCTAAATTTTTTGGTTTTAATTTATCCAAGAAAATCCAGGCAATAGTTATGGTATAGCTAAACTACTCAATTATAATGTCGAACTTAGTTAAAAGACCTGCCAGCGAATTGGCCGAAAACTTAGTTTTTTTTATCAGATTAAGCTCAGGATCAATACTGAAATTCTGGTTGCTCGTAAAATCCATGCCAGAAAGATTTGTTTTTGAGAAAACTGCATCGGCCAGGTTACATTCTGTCATATTAGCCTTAGACAGATCAGCGTTACTAAAATTCGCACCATGAAGTCTGCAATTCCTAAAACTACTGTTATTCATTTTCTTATGGTCGAAACTTGCGTAGTCGAGCAGGCAGTTCTCAAAGTGCAGCGAAAAACCAAAATCGAGCATTTGATAAAAATTGATGCCGATTAATTTACAATCCCGAAATGTCAGGTCCTGTGCTTTAGATTTACCTACCTGGGCATTACTTAGATTGCAGGTAACAAACAGACAGTCTGTAAAGGCTATGCCGGAGAGGTTGCTAAAGCTGCAGGACCGGAACTCCGTAGATTCATATGCAGCATCAATCCTTTCAACTGTAAAATCAACTCCCTCGATAAGATGTTCATAGGCTTTTGCCTCGGGCGTTTTTTTTCTTTTTATCATAGGTTTTTCCTGTATGACCGGCAAAGCTACGAAATTGATCAACTGTGAGCACTGGTTTTTAATGATCAAAAAAACTACTCATTTTAAGAAAATGTCTGATCAGTTATTAACTGCCTGCTATAAATAAAACAATTGACATTCAATCAGGTTGTTAATAGGCATACCTAAAATGCCTGCCATGAAAAAAATATTGATTGTTGATGATGATAAAGACTTGCTGGCAATAATGGAGACAATACTGGATCTGGAAGGATACCAGATCGAAACCCTGGCAGATGGCGGAACTTTTGCGGCAAAGATGATCCTGTTTAAACCAGACCTAATTTTGCTGGATGTGATGCTGGGCAAATTTGACGGAAGAATCCTTTGCAATGCCCTGAAAGCTACCATTCAAAAATACATTCCTGTAATTATAATTTCAGCAACTCACGACCTTAAATCTATGCTGGCGGCATCCTGTAAACCTGACGACTATCTGGCCAAACCTTTTGATATACAAAACCTGATTGATAAAGTGAAGAACCAGATATATCATTAGATAACCTTTTATCTTGGTCCAAACCCCTGCACTAGCCATAATTATGCAGTCCACGAAAAGTGATACTTAATTATCCCCCTTTGCAGGAATATATTTCCTCAGTACACGGTACAGCACACTATCAAGACCAAAATTCATTAAAGTATGAGCAAACTCATGTACACAAATATCGTTATCAATAATTTATACAGGTTTATTATTAAAATAATCTTCCATCTGCTCGCCCAGTTGCGTTAACAAAGCTTTGACAGCCATCCCTTCAGCACACCAAACCTTACCAGTTTTTCCTGATTCCTGCCAAACCGTGCCCAGGGAGGTATGTTGATCAAAAATGGCATATTTAGGTTCCTCCCGGTCAGGAATGACCAGTAAAGGTTTTACCTCGCCCTCAATGGTAACCTGAATTTCAAAAGGCTCCCAGTCCTCTGCTATATTTTCCATAATCAATCCTCTTTATCATCAAAATCTTCTGAAGAACTTCCGGTGTGACTCTGATCATCACCAGGATTCTCCTTTGGTTTCTCCGAAGAACCTGTAAATGCATCATCAGTCAGCGAATCATACCCTTGGGTTCCTGTATTGTCTAAACCATCCCTGGGACTGACCGGAGTGGATGGTGTGATCGGTTTCTTAGCCATGACATTCATTTTTTATTTTCTTCGTTATACCCATTGGCTGCGAAAAATCTTCGCCAGTTCATAACCAATCCCGCTGGTTGCACCGGTAATCAGTGCGTATTTACTTAAAATATTCATCACAAATCGATTAAGGTTTTAAAACAACTTTTACACAATCATCTGCTTTCTCATCAAAAAGCTTATAGCCCTGCGCTACCTCACTCAGCGGCATGCTATGGGTAATAATGTCATCCAGCACCACCTTTTCTTCTCTGACCAGCATGATCAAATGATCGATATAATTCAATACCGGAGCTTGTCCCTGTTTAATGGTGATCCCTTTATCAAAGATTCTGAACAGCGGGAAATTATCGTAAGGACTTCCATAGACACCCAGGATGGATACCGTTCCGCTACGGCGAACCGCTTCGAAACACATTTCCAATACCTTCATGCTGCCTTTTTCAAAATTGATAGTTGCTTTTACTTTATCCATAAAACTCCGTTCCGGTTCAAATCCCACAGCGTCAATGCAAACATCAGCACCTCTTCCCTGGGTCATTTCGCGAATGGCTTCCACGACATCGACTTTATGCGGGTTAAGCGTATCTACTTTATTCACTGCTTTAGCCTTTTCCAGGCGATAATCTAATGGATCAATGGCAATCACACGGCCCGCTCCATTTAACCATGCCGCTTTTTGTGCCATCAGTCCGACAGGGCCAGATCCAAAAATCGCTATGACTTCTCCCCCTTTAAGTTGTGCCCAATCTATGCCTGACCATCCCGTAGGGAAAATATCGGTGAGAAAAAGTGCCTGCTCATCAGTTAGGTTATCCGGGATGATCCTCGGGCTTACATCCGCGTAGGGAACCCTGACATATTCCGCCTGTCCGCCTGAATATCCTCCATATAGATCTGTATAACCAAACAAAGCAGCTCCCTTCTGATCCATCATATCCCCATTGGGTCCATAATGTTTGTAATTGGAATTTTCGCAGGCTGGCGAAGCACCATGGTTACAAAAGAAACATTGGCCACAGGCAATAGGAAAAGGAACAATTACACGGTCTCCCTTTTTCAGATTCCGAACTTCTGCACCCACTTCTTCAACGATCCCCATAAATTCATGCCCCATCACCATATCTGTAGTTTGCGGAACCGCCCCGCTTAAAATATGCAGGTCAGAACCGCATATCGCTGTGCTGGTTACCTTTAAAATAATGTCGGTGGCCAGCTCGATCCTCGGATCGGCGACGGTGGTGTAACTGATGTCTCCCGGTTTGTGAAATAATGCTGCTTTCATAGTAGATGTTTTTTAAATTCGCTTAAATTCAACACCCTGAAATACAGATTGTTTAATAAAAATTATTTTAATCTTTTATTAAACAAAACCTCAAACGCGCCTGTTATAACCCCTGTGACGGAACAAACCAAAGTAACTACCGCAGTTCTATTTGAGAACACCTGATAACAATCGAATCCTGTTTAAAGATCTTCAATAACCGTAACTTCAACTTATCCCAGAATTCAGGATCAATTTCAGCGCACATTACTTCAATCACCAAAAGCTCATCATGCTCTATATTACCTTTGCCGGGTTTCCAGAAACCCTTCACCGGGTTCCTGGAATATTCAGTTAAGCCTCCAAACTTAGTCGTTAGCTCTTTTCGAAGTTCAGCATATATTTTTTCAGGAAACACCTCGCCCCTGGCATTACGCAAAGGCAGAAAAATTTCCACCAGCCTTTTCATGGGCAAATCCAGGCGACTTTTTTCAATCAGCTGGAAAGCTTTAGCCGCGCTTAACTTTTCCAGAACACTGAATTTCTTGCCCGCCTGCTGGTTGTAACTGGTAAAAAAAGCGATGGCCTGTTCCACGATCGTTTTGGAAAGATCGCGTAGGGAAGTCACGTTTGCATAACGCTGGGAAACTTCAGGAACGGCAATCAGCCTGTCGTTCCGCATGTGCTCACCATTACATTCTTGCTGAACAACCTTAAACGCACCAATAATCCTGCAATCCATCACGCAACCCGAGAAAGCTGAAACTTCGGAGACTATCAAGACATCCAGCGGATCACTATCACCTCCAACCGTTCCTGGAATAAAGCCGAAATCGAAAGGAAATACCAAACCCAGCGGCATCACCTTTTTCAGCTTCATCTTTCCCGTTTGCGGATCATAATCATACTTCTGACCACTTCCCTTGGGCGTTTCAACGATTACGGTGACTGACTCCATACTATTTTAGCGAGGCATTGATCTGGGTTGCCATCTGGTGGTGTTTTTCCAAAGCCGGAAGCGTACGGGCAGCAAAATCCTTAATGTCCCCTCTTAAACTGCTCGCAGATCTAAACAAATCAAGGGTTTTAACATGGTCATTCACCATCATATCCATATAATGCTTATCGAACGCTTTGCCACTTAGTTTCTTCATCTCATCCATATGCGTTTTTACATCCGCCGGATAGGTCGTAGGCAACAAATGTTCCAGCTTCGCCGCAACCGCTTTCAAATCCGTATTAGCTTTAGTATGATCGGCAACCATTTGCGCAGCAAATTTCTTAACCTCTGCATTAGAAGACTTTTCAAGTGCCAGTTTACCCAGATCGACCTCCATCATCCCGCCAACTGCAGCGGTATCCATAAAAGCCGCACCGTCACCATCCACCTTACTCATATGGGTCACATCATTGGGTGCATCTGAACTGTCTGCCCTGGGCAAAGAATCGCTACCAACAGGAGCACTGTCCAATTGTGCATTGCCACTTCTGTCCGTATTCTGACAGGCCGCAAGCCCTACAAGAATCACCAGGGCAGCAGAAAATTTTAACATACTTTTAGTTTTCATAGTCTTGAGGATTAGATATATAATAGACAAAAGCATTAACCGCTGTAGTAGCAAAAAGTTTTAAGTCCCGGCCTAAAAAGTAACAAACAAAAACAAAACAATGCCATGCCGCCAATGTTAAACACATACAGCAGCAAGACATTTCAGCTATAGTTCTCAGCGAAAATTATCCTTTTTAAAAAAGTTCAAACAAATTTTTAAGACCGCTGGTTATTTCCCCGCAGTTGATTGTAATGCAGCACTGACATCTAGAGCAATAAAGAACTATTTACTTATGAAAAACTAAAATTATGGCAACTACAACAAAAACCGGCGCAAAAACCGCCACAAAATCAAGCACAAAATCAAAAACAGGGAAAATGGAAAATTCGGAATTCCATGAATTCTTCGTGGACGAACTGAAAGACATCTACTGGGCAGAAAAACACCTTTCAAAAGCCCTCCCTAAAATGAAAAAAGCAGCAACCAGTCCAGAACTGGCAGCCGCATTTGAAAAACATACAGAAGAGACCAATAATCACATTGCAACCCTGGAGCAGGTTTTCCAGCTATTGGATGAGAAAGCCCAGGGCAAAAAATGCGATGCCATGGAAGGATTGGTAAAAGAAGCTGAAGGTGTAATCGAAGATACAGATGCCGATACCATGATCCGTGATGCAGGACTTATCCTCGCTGCCCAAAAAGTTGAACATTACGAAATAGCGACCTACGGCACATTAGTAGTTTTTGCCCAAAACATGGGACATACCGATGTGGCTGAACTTTTGCAATTTACCCTTGACAACGAAAAAGCAACAGACGTTGCCCTTACTGAAATTGCGGTCAACTCCATCAACGATCAGGCAGCAGCTGAATAAACAAGGATAAACTTCCCTACCCCTTAGCCTGGCGCTAAGGGGTGTTCAACAACAGAAAGTCCTGTATAGATCAACCAAAATAGCCCATGCCTATGGAATCCATTCAAATACTGGGACTTGCAGCGGGCATTTGTACCTCATCCTCGGTGATACCACAACTGGTTAAAACCAAACAGGAGAAAAAAGCATCCGATGTATCCTGGATCATGTTCATTGTTTTGATCGTTGGAAATTCCCTGTGGATCTATTATGGCTGTTCCAAATCGGATATATCCATCATCGGATCAGCTGCCGGATGATGCTGGTAAAAACAGCAAAAAAGAAAATCCCGGAGTTTATGGTATCACTCAAAGGAAATAAAGAACCACTAAAAGCCAGATTCGCGATCCTGTTTCTGGCGAGCTGGGCCATGCAGCTGGCAGAATCACTTGTGTTCCTGACCATCTGCCTGAGACAAAAAGGATCTTCCGAATCCAAACCCGTGGATGCCCCGGATCTGGAAACCGGGAAGTAGCCACATCCATTAATTTAACAAAAAAAAAACCATGAAAAAAGATATAGATGACACAGATTTAAAAAGATGCGGTAAATTACTGATCCAGCATCAGCTGACCATCACCTTTGCCGAAAGCGCGACCGCCGGCCGCATCTGCGCTGCATTCGCCATGGTACCTGATGCCGGTAAATTTCTAAAAGGCGGCATCGTCTGTTACGATGCGGATTTAAAATGCAGTCTGCTTAATGTCCCTAAAAAACAGCTCAAAGAATTTACCCCTGAATCCGAAACTGTCACCCGAGGAATCACCGAAGGCCTCCAACAACTCATCCCAGCGGACATTCACATCGGCTGCACCGGGCTCACCGCACCAGGGGGAAGTGAAACCCTATGGAAACCCGTAGGTACCATGTTCTTTCATGGAATTCAAGGGCAACAGCAAATTCTTGACGAAAGGATCGTCTTCCAGGGCAATCCTGAAGAAATTGTATCACAGACCATCATCTTTCTCGCCAGTCAGCTGCATCAATACTTGAAAGACCTAAAATAAATAACAGCAGATGATCAGAAATCTAAAATCCCCCCACCAGTACCATGTCTCTAAGCGTGAATAGATTAGCTACGGCATTCCCCATGGTGTTATTAAAATAGCTATATACCACTTTGCCTTCTGCCATCCAGTCTTTAACATAGCCCGCATATTCATAAAGAAAATCATCTTCATAACTACCCCGATAACTTCCTCCCGGACCATGGAAGCGCAGGTAAATAAAAGGGACTACTGTATCCATCAACGGTGTAGCAGCAGGAGGCTTGTCCTGAATGACCATTCCCATGCCGTACCCGGTCAATATCCGATATACATCACAGTGATAAAGCGAGACATGCCGAAATTCCAGCGCGATATTCCAATGGTTATCAGGATCAGACTCACGTAAAACAGCCATCAATAAAGTCAATTGTCTAAGCTGTCCAATCCGTACGCTGGGTGGAAACTGCACCAGCAGGCATCCCTTTTTCTCTCCTGTCATATTGATCACCTGCATGAAACGTTTTACTGCATCCGGATCAAATGCCAACCCTTTATTGTGGGTGATTTCTTTAGAAAGTTTGAAAGTAAATTTGAAATCCGCCGGAACGTCATTTGCCCATTTGAGCACCGTACCAGCTGCCGGCAATTTATAAAAAGAACTGTTGACCTCAATACTATTCATCAACGAACCGTAAAAGCAAAGCCGGCTTTTGTCTTTGAACTTTACGGGATAAAATAGTTTATTAGGTACGGGAAGCAACAAACCGCTGGTACCTGAGTAATAACTTGCAACAACCGCTTTTTTCATAAAAATATGCTATACTCTTTAATTTAATGAGTAAATTATTTAGAGTTGCTTGTCATAGCTGATAATCACAGTTTCCAGATCTATTGTCGGAGGCCCGGTCAGCACTTTCCCTGAAACATCAAACCTTCCACCATGACACGGACAATCCCAGCTTTGTTCAGCTGCGTTAAACTGAACGGTACAACCTGCATGCGTACAGGTTGGGTTTAGTGCAGTTACCTTTCCAGTATCATCCTTATAGATCGCCAGCTTTTTCCCTTCAAAATTCACCAGTTTTCCTTCCCCTGATTTGAGCTCGGTAAGCGCCTGCAAATGCGAAGAAGAAAACCGATCGACAATAAAATGCCAGGCAACGTCCGCATTTTCCCTCACAAACTCCGTGAAACCTGCTACCGGTTTCATCCGCGAAGGACTGAACAAACTGGCATATTCATTTTCCTTGACCAAAACCAGATCTGAAATGATCTTTGCCGAGAGTGTTCCGAAAATCATACCGTTGCCATTAAAACCAGTAGCAACATAAGTCCCTTCAGCAGCACCCGGCAATTGCCCGATATAAGGCAGCCCATCCACCGGAACGTAGTACTGGGCCGACCACTGGGAAGCTACAGATTCCACTGCATAGTATTGATCAGCATAATCCTTCAAACCTTGAAATGCAGCTTCCGGATCATCGTGACCGGTTTTATGATCTTCACCACCTACAAGTAAATAGGACTGTCCTTCAATTACATGCGTACGGAAATAATGATAAGGTTCCTGCATGTCATAAGCCAGGCCGTCAGGATAATTACCGTCCTTTAGTTTCAAGCCTAGTACATAACTCCGGTAAGGTGCATTCCTTAAACTCATCAGGTTTATCCCTGGCGGAATATGTGTCGCATAGCATAATTTTTCCGCGCGGATCATGCCGGAATCAGATTTTGCTGTATAGATGCCGTCTTTAAAACTGCTTTCCCGGATCCTCGTGTTTTCTAGCAATACACCACCAAGCTTAATGAACTCCGCCAGTAATCCGTTAATGTATTTTAAAGGATGAAATTGCCCTTGCCCCTCAAAACGGATCACAGAATCAAAAGGCACAGGCACCAGGTTTTCCTCTGTAACCTCTACCGAAATCCCTGCCCGTTTAGAAGCTTCCAGGATTTTCTGCAACTGCTTGCTTTCTTTCTCGTTCTCCGCATACAGCCAGGCCGACTTAGACTCAAAATCGCAATCGATATTCAGCTCTTTTACAAAACCTTCAATCATACCCATCGCCTCTTTGCCGCCCTTAGCCAGTAATTTAGCCGCCTGCTCCCCGAAATCACTTTCCACCTCCGGATAGGTCGCATCAAAAAAAGTATTCAAATGCGCAGAAGTACCTCCGGTTGTCCCAAAGCCAGGTTGTCTCGCTTCTGCAATCACACAGGAAAGCCCGGCACGTTGCAATAGCAACGCTGTAGTAATCCCGGTAATACCAGCCCCTATGATCAAGCAATCGTATATCCTGGTGGTCTCAATTATACCAGCACTTAATTTATCACCGGTAAAGTCCGCGGCCTCTTGCCAGGGGCTTTTACTTATACTGTCTCTTTCCATTATTATCAGTTTAGAATATCAGTTATCAATGTAAATTAAACAGACTGGTAAGGGTTATCATGATTCAGCAGCCCCTTAACCAAAGCTTTCCACTGCGAATAAGAGAAGCCAACCTTAGCGCCCCAGCCCACAAAAGTATTGCGGATATTGTCCAGCGTATCTCCTCGATAGTTACCCAGTCGTAACCGCCGCCGGTTTGGCTACCTGGTCCCGGAATATCAATCCGGTAATCTCCGCGTACAGATTCGCAAGGCTTTGCTTTCCATCACTTACCCGGTATGTACCATCATTCATAGGGAATACCACCAGTGGCATTCCCGATACATTGATCTGATAAGGTTCCATATCGTTATAAAAGGACTTAATTTATGTATTTACAGTAGATTAAGAAAGGTCATCACTATCGGGGTCATCTGTATCAAGTGCTTCCAGACTCTTCAGATCTTCACTGGTTACGTCAAACGCTCCGGCATCAAAATCCAGGTTCTCATTCACCGCATCAAATCCGCCTGGACCGGTGCCATCTTCCTTAGGCATCTGCTTGATGTTAGCCTGTTCATCTCCCTGATTATATTCCTCTGGGTCAGGAGTAATCCCTTTATCTGGCTCAAGTTCAAAAGAAGCAGCGCTTGCTCTTTCGGCCTGATCAAAATCTTCTTTCTGATGAGGCTCCTGGCCCGAAAGCAAGGAACCTGTGTTTTCGTTTTCTTCGTTCATATTCCGCCGTTTAACTATTTCTTACTTTTACTTTGATCATTTAAGGTTGAACGCTATTGTTTAAACTTTAATTCTCTAAACTGTACACTCCATATCGGAAGGATCATACTTTTTTGAGCCTTCATTATCCGCTGATACAGTCTTTTCAGTTTTTGCCCATGCGGCTTCTGCTGCTTAACCGGGCTGAGGGGTTTCTCTTTCATGGTGCAAGCTCCTTTCTTAATTACCTGTATTACAATTCCCGCTGCAAGATTGTTCTAAGAAATATTTAAAAATCTGTATATTAACCAGATAACTATCACGCATCAATCAAATCGCTGGCTTTTATTTACAATTGTGCGGTAGCTTTACCCTTATGATCCCAATGGTCTTTGATCACCTTACCTTCAGCGTCTGTCAGCAAGCATCTTGCGTAACGATCACCCTTAATTTTACCATTGGCATCCTTTTGCCCCATAAATAACAAAATGGGCCGACCCTGGTCATCTGTTTTAAATGCCAGATCATACCTGCCGGATCTGAGTTCAACCATGGAATCTGCTGCATACTGTTTACCGAGTACTTTTAAAATGGTTTCTTTTAACATCAGCTTCAGGTTTAAATTACTGGTACAATTGCTGCTCCTGGGTATAATAAGACTTACGTCCTCCAATCTCGTCTACCAAGATCTTTTTACCGGTCGGACTCTCTTTAATTCCGGCGCCGTGGATTTTTAAAAAATCCTTAATCTCCCCACCGAGCTCATCAGGTAACATCTTGCTGATCTGCTCAATTTCCTTACGCAACAACTTTCCGATCACCTGGTGCAATTCCTTTACTTTAGCTTTTGGAATCGCTTTAGAGACTGAGAACGGAGAAATTCGTGCTTCCCATAAAATTTCATCCGCATAAGTATTGCCGATACCCCGGATGATGTGCTGATCCATCAATACCGTTTTTATCGGTGCTTTCTTTTTCGCCAAAACCTCTTCCAGATAGGCCACACTCATTTCTTTGGAAAGTGCATCCGGCACTTCCGAGACAGCAGGATTTAAGGTAGGAGTTGCAGCTTTTTGAAAGTCTGACAATGCAAAGCCATCCCCTGCTTTAAAATAAAATGAGACAATGGGATATTTTAGTTTCTCCTCGGCTTCAATCAGCTTTAGTTCTCCATGCAGCATCAGATGTAAGCCCAACACTCTTTGAGCCCCAAAATGCAGCTGAATGGTTTTCCCTTCGCGTTTTACCGCAGTCAGCTGACACCCTTCTAAAGTTTCCTTTAACTTCTTTTCCGGCACATTCAGCTTTCTACCCACCTGCACATCCAGGCGCTCCAGGGTTTTATGCTTAAACCGTTTTTCCAGGTTAGCAGCGAAAACTTCAAGATCAGGTAATTCCGGCATATGTAAACGTATAAATTAACAACCTAATCAAAACAATATTGAAAAGATAAAGTTTAAGAGATTGTGAACCCCTTACAATGGATGCTCACCTCCTTTATTTTTAGCTCAAAGCCAAAAAGTCTGTATCTTGTTAAGCCTTTAATACGATATCTTATGACCTCAGGATTATTACGCACACAATATGATTTGATTGAGGTAAAAACGTGGCTCTGGCAATTTATCATACAATACATTGCTATAAATCAAATACTTAAAAAAATAAATGTTGCTTTTTCTGTGGTTACTAAATTCAAATCTGTCTAGATTCACCTAACTAACTTAAAATTTATGACAGAGAAAAACAGCCGTTACATTGATCCGCTTACAACCTATAATCATTTCACGTCATTTCGAGGGAAGCGAAGCGACGAGAACCCCGAAGGGCTCAATGAGACAAAAAAACAATAAATGCTTCGAATTAAACCCCTTGAACTATGCAAATCCACGTTAAAGCACGCTCAAACAAGAGGTCTCTCCTATCGTCGAGATGACGGCAAGAAAAATAAAACAATCAATGATTAAAAATCTTTAAAATTGCGGAGGTGAGTAAAATGACTAAAGAAGAACGTGAATTGTACCACTCAGATGTGAAAGCAAAATCTGACTGGAATGCCGGTATTCGTTACGCAGAAAAAAAGGCAGAACACAATAAGGCTGTTGAAATTGCACAAAATCTGAAAAGCAAGGGTATAGCTGTTGAAATGATAGCTGAAGCAACAGGCCTTTCCGTCGAAGAAATAGAAAAGCTATAAATTTTATATGAAAATTTTAGGCCCTGGGTTTTTTCAGGGCCTTTAATCTATCTAAACAAATAACTAATTATAGATATGCTCAACGTCTCTGTAATGGAACTCCCGTCAATTTTGAATATGCCTTGAGTATCCATTGAACAAGGGTTGGTTAACCCTTGCTATACCCTCAGGCTTAATCAAGGCATGTGCAATACTTGCTTAGGATATGCCCGGCATACCAAACAAATCCACAACAGCCGGGGTTATTGATGTTTAATAACTAACCAGCATCATAATGAACTATGGCAACATCAAACGGAGCGTTCGGAGAATTTAAAGGCAAGCTAGGCAACCTGGTAAGCTATATGCCTTCCGGAAAAAGGCCTTTTTTAATCCATTTATTATTCAGTTATGATAACATCTGCAATAACCGGCAGGTGATCCAAATCATTTAGCCCGGTAAGCGGTGCCGAAACTTTCATGATTTTAATGTTTTTACTGGTAATGATGTTATCTATATGTTTATCTGGACTATCTTTCATCAGGCTTTGGTTAAGGCCGTTTGCAGCAGTCGCAAACCATCCCTGGTTACCGCCATTGGCAATGTTGAAACCTGCCTCCTGGAAACGCAAAATCTCGGCATCCTTAGCATTGGTATCACCAAAGCAAATGAAATATTTATACTTTTTCAACTCCGACATCAGCAAATCCAATGCGGGGGCATGCTCCTCTTTGGTCCATGGGATATGCATGGAAATGATTTGGATAGTTTTGTTTCCAATCTTCAAATCTCCTATCAAGGCGTAATAGTCGCCAGAAATATGTTTCTTACGAAGATTGGTTAGCTGATAGTTTGTTGCAATACCGTTATAGATCCAGGTATGCTCATCTCCAAAATAGACATGGTTATAGTAGGGCTTCAGCAGTTCGGTTTCCGCGACATATGTGCTGTCCTGATCAAAATTCTTGTTCCACTCCTGTATACCAAAGATATCCAGGCTCTGCTCGCCTATCCATTTTCTCCATGCATACAATTCCTGTTTGATGAAACTTCCGGTTACAGTTTTATTTTTAGGATAGAAGCTTTTTCCCCTTACTTCTAATCCGCCTTTCATTCCTTGGTTGAAGTGTCCGACATTGTAAGAGGCTACTCTCAATTTTATTGGCGCATTGGCGGGCGACTGGCCCATTAGATTAGCCATAAATAAAAGAGCGATGGCTAAAAGAGTGATTTGTTTTTTCATTTGTTTACCATTTCATAGGGTCCAACGGCAGCGAAACTATCAGTGCTGAGTGTCCACTTCTGGTCGGCACCCACCTGAATACTATACTTTTTACCTGCAAAACTAACCGTTAATTTCTCATTGGCGTCAGCCCATCCCCAAACGGTAATGGGTTTATTTCGCTGAAGCACCATGCCATTTCCAAACGGCTTGGGCATTCTTACATTGGCGAGAAGTTGGCTAGCAGTACCTTGTGTGACCAGTAGTGTTACCGCTACAAATATGGTTCTTATTAATTTCATTGGAACTAGATTGTATATTTTCTAAAGTATGGATTTAAATCGTTTATTTTATCTACTTTAAATTCATTTGCAAATACTTTAAATTGTCCGTTGCGGCATTCCAGGCAATTTTTCAGCAAGTTAAAATCTTCTACATATCCTTCCTTGCGTAATTGGTTCATGGCATAAACATTACTGTGCTGGATCTGGAAAAGCTTGCAAAAATGAAGAACTGAACGGAAGTAAGTAGTTCATAAACATCACATTTTTTTTAAGGAAAAACTAAACACCAGTTCATCATTATCCAGGAAAACTTTTAATTCGCTGCCGTTGGCAGCAATATATTCTCTGCAAAGATATAGGCCCAGACCAATTCCCTGTTCATTATCAGTTCCCGGGGTACTTACAAAAGAACCGGGTTCCTGCAGGTTTTCCATATTTACCCGTTCGGGATCCACAACAGGGTTCCGCACGCTAACCAGAACCACTTTCTCATCTTCCTCCAGTTTTATCCTGATGATACCGCTCAGGGGAGTAAACTTTATAGCATTATCTATCAGGTTACGGAATATCAGCTGTACCTGGTTGATATCAGCACATATATCACTTTTTCCTGTAACCTGCATATCAATAGTAATGGATTTGCTGTGCGAAAGCGGATGATAGACAAGCAAAAGTTCTTCAATTAAGGCCTCCAGATCAAAGTTAGAGAACTGTGTGCCAGGGAACATCATCTGGCCTTTAGCCCAGCTCAACAGGTTGTTTAAGGTATGGTGTATCTGGTCGATGTTTTTCCGGCTTTCAGTCAGCAACATTTTCAATTCGTCAAAATTAAGCAGGTTCATTTCCTTTAAGGAGAAAATGCTGATCAGACTGTTGAAAGGGCTCCGAAGGTCGTGTGCAATGATAGAAAAAAGCCTGTCTTTTACTGCGTTCGATGCTTCCAACTCTTTTACAACCCCTACGTACCTCATGGTACGCTCCTGTACCACTACTTCCATCCTGGAATGCTGGGAAGTAACCAGTTCCAGATTTTCTATCTGGAGCCGCAGTTTTTCTTTACGCACTGTATTCAACTGTTCCCCTAACGCCAACGCCAGGAACAGCAATTCAAGAATAGAACCAATAGGCCCAACTTCATAAGAAATATCATAATAAGGAATAATCCTAACGATGGCCAGTGAAACAATAATAAATGTCAGGCAAACACAAAACCAGGCCAGCACATAATAAAAAGCTGCCTTATGTCCTTTTTTATACACAAGAAATCCGCTTACCAATAGTACCAGACTACTTAACAAAGTGATATAATTGACCAGCGCTGCCAGGAATTGTTTACCACCTAAAGCAGCAACCACAAAAATGGCGATCCAAACCAGGATCATCAGCTTGTAGATCTTTACTGCCGCTGGAAGTCTTTTATCCAGCTCAAGAAATTTCCAGGAGAAGTAAATAGAAGCCAGACTGGCGATACTTAAAAAAACATGGGGATACAGATTAATAAACTCACGGCCATGATCGCCCAGAACAAAACCATAGCCCCTGATATAAAATACCAGGTAAACAAACAAAGCAGCTACATAGATGCTGTAATAAAGATAGACTTTGTTTTTTAAGATGAAAAAGAAAAAAATAGTGAACAGAAACAGCATGCCCAGTATTCCAGAATACATCATCACTATATTTGCTTTAAAGCTCATACCCGCAACAAGTGTTTTAGCTAATGCTATTTTTAAAGCAACAAGCATCACATTATGGCTTTTTACCCTGAGGTAGATAACCTCTTCTCCTGAACCCGATCCCGGCTCAGGTAAAGGGAAAACAAAATTATTTGCCGCAATTACTTCTGGAGTAAAGGGTCTTAAACTACCTGAGCGTAGATGATATGGCTTGCCATTGGTACCGGTTGTATACAGATCTATATATTCTATATTTGGGACATCTACAACCAGAAAGCCTGCCTGCCTGCTCTTATTCAGGTAAGTCAGCTTAATCCAGAAAACAGACTTACTGTTGCCAAGGTTCAATATCTGGGTACGGACAGCTGAAAATTTACCTAAACTATCCAGGGCCCTTACATCATCAATTGAAAAAGCGCCTCCACTGTCCTCTAAAACACTGGTTTGTTTACCAATATTAACGTAAGGCTGCCGTTCAAGATCGATTACTTTCTGGGCTAAACTTATTTTAAATGAACATATACAGAACAGTAGCAACAGGGAATATCGCATAGGATGATTGCTTTTCTACAATAATGCAACAAAAGTGCGGTACTATTGTTTCAGCGTGTCTTTCTTATTATCAAATAATTGAATACAAATCAAAACATCAGGTTAAAGCCCTTGCCGGGGCTTTTTCCTTTTTGAGGTTGAGTGAGGGTTATAAACCTGTCTATTTCTTCCTGAAGGTGTTTTTCGTATTCCGTGGTCATGAAAGAACGAAAGATGTTGATGTCATCTTTTTCGCGGGTATCATTCAGGGCCTGGATGTATTCTGCTTTTGATTCATTTAAAACAATCGCAAAAGGTAAACCGTAATAAGCTTGAATGTAGTTCATCAATAGTCTGGATGTGCGTCCATTGCCGTCGTAAAAAGGATGTATGCTCACCAGGTTAAAATGGGCATCAAAAGAAAGGCTGACCTGCTCTTCAACGGAAAGGCGACCTTTCATACGTTCATTGATCTGCGCTACAAGCGCATTGGTCAGCTTTTCAACTTTGTCAAAGTTCGGGAAATAAGTAGCTCCCGCTGTTACATTGCCCTTTCTAAATGCACCTGTCCTGGCGTCAATAGTTCCGAATATGGTATTGTAAACACTTCCGGTATTTCTGATGGTCAGTGAATTGATCTGCTGGATGAGTGCGGTAGTAACAGGCGTTTGGGTACGGGCCTTTTCGATTGTAAATTGTAAGGCAGTGAAATGGTCTGTTACCATCAGACTGTCTTGCAAGGGTTTTCCCTTAGGTGTAAGCCCTTCATTGATAAGAACCTGGGTTTCTACTTCTGTCAGCGTTGATCCCTCGATACGTGTAGAATGGTGTACAATTGAAATGTGGTTAAATTTCTCATGATCAATCACCTGGTCTATGCCCAGGCTATGGTATTTATCTATGAGTTTGATTAAGTTCATGTTCAATTTTATCGGAACACAAATTTAGAGAAAAATGCTGACTATCCTGCTACCTGCCAATTTTACCCCATCCCAAACTCCTCATCCAACACCTTTAACATCCGCACCAATAATACCCGTACTGTCCTCGCCGTACTCTGCACCACCTGTCTATACTTGTTTTCCAAACTCCCCGGCGAAATACCCTTTAGCCCGGTACCCGGCGTTTGAAAGATTATTAAGATTTAAATGTAGTAAAAGAAATTCACCTTCTCTTCTGCGGCTTTTGATTTTATTTAAGCACAATTTTAACCAGCGCGGCAAGCTCTTCCTTCTCATAACCAGCCTGAACTGCTTTTTTCAGCATAAGACTTATATTTTCATGAAAGGTATGGTCTATCCCACTGTCTTTCATGGCGGTCGAAATACGTGCCGTTGCCGCTGCGCTTATGGATAACGGGCTTTGACTGATGGTATAATCACCACTATGGATCACATCAAGCTCATGTTTAAAGAATTCCGTAAACCCCGGTGTAATTTCGGCAATAATATCTCGATAATTGCCCAGGTCCAGCCCTGTCCGGGCAATTAAAGCTGCGCCATGCATGAGGCCTGCATACGAGCCGTACAGCCAGCCCAGGGTAGCCAGGTCCATAGCCGAAGCCGCCGAAATTTTAGCCCCAAGATATTTAATATTTTCACCTAAAATCTTAATCAGGCTTTCCTGCTCTTCAAAAACCGGTCCTGCACCGGATAGCAAAATCGTAGTATCTGGCTTTCCCATCTGTTCGGGAGCTACTTGTATGGCCCCATCTAAATATTGCCCGCCATGCTGCCGGATAAAATGCTCCAGGTTTTCGGCATCCTGTAAACTGCCGGTAGTAAGATTGATGAACGTTTTACCTTTTAAAACTGATATGTCAACAATTTTTCTAAATATTTCATTGATCGCTGCATAATCAAATACGATGAGGATACTGACTTCGCTCTTCGCGATTGCCTCATCAATATTTTCCATGAAATTCACACCTTTAATTTCACTGGCCCGGGTAGCAGTCCGGTTCCATACGGTTACCTCATTCCCATTGTCGCGCAGCAGTTCTGCAATTTTAACGCCCATTTGTCCTAAACCGATTACTGTAATGCGTTTTGCTGTTGTTTTCATTTTCTAAAATTTTATACAGACAAAGTTGCAACAGGCAAAACCTTTAAACAATAAGCGAAAAAAGATTCGGTTACTGAAAAATTTCTCGGTGCAGGCATCCCCACTCATCCATCAGCGCAATGATGGGCAGTAAGTGCTTTCCCCTTTCCGTTAAGGAATAGTTTACCCGCAATGGAAAACCGTCATGCAATTTTTTAGCCACCATACCCTGGGCTTCCAGCTCACTCAGCTGCATGTCTATTACCCTTGGTGTGGCAGCTATTTGTTTGTGGATTTCACTGGGTCTGGTAAAACCCTGCCTGATGGCATCTATGATGCAGGGCTTCCATTTCGCGCCCATAGCCTTCATAAAAATGGTAATTCCGCAGTCCAGGTCTTCGGGTATTTTTCTTTCGTATTTTGCCATCGTTCTTTAATGCTTTAAAAGTTTTATCTTCTGGAAACAAATATAACCATTAGGCCCATAGGCTCAGAAAGTGGCCATTTATTTCCGTAACACTGTCATTCTATTTCAGTCACTCTAAATTTCACAATTTTTGCAATCGGCTTTGCACTTTAGAATTAGTAACAGAATTTCATCCTGAAAAGTACAGATCCGAAACCTCCCATTCCAAATTTAATTTCGTAAATCCATAAAACTTTAGTGTTTCGAGCTGATCTTCAAGGAAATTAGATTTCATAATTATAACCACTGTAGCTTTGCTGAACCTAAACTGGTAAAAATGCCAGAACAAACCAGCACTGCAGTACAGTCAAAACAAAAGAGAAAAGCTAAAAGAAAGACCAAGCCTACAACCTTCATTGATGCATTCGTAGACTTTTCTTTCAAGAGATTGTTTGCTTGGCTCGCAAACTTATTGCCATAAGGTAACTGAAACTCATCTGCTGTTTCCGCTAAAAGATTTATATCCTAACCATACTTTAATAAAAAATAATGTAAGTATCTTAGTATCAATAAACTTAACCAAATATTCATTTAAACTAAAACAAACCGTATGAACAAAATCTTAATTGCCGGCATAGCCGGCGGCGTGGTATTTTTCCTGCTCGGCTGGCTGGTTTATGGTATTATCCTGATGGATTTTATGATGGCCAATTCAGGAATGCCTGTGGAACTCCAAAAAAAGATGCCCGATATGCTTCCGCTTGTAATAGCCAACCTGGCCTGGGGCTTTCTCTTTGCCACAATATTAGGTAAATGGAGCACAGGCTTAAGTATTGCCCAGGGTGCCATGCGCGGTGCATTGATTGCGCTACTGGTAGCTTTATTTATGGATTTAACCATGTATGCAACCACTACCATGCTAACCATGAACTGCCTGTTGGTTGATCTGGTAGCCATGACAGTAAATGGGGCAATCGGTGGAGCAGTGATCACCTGGATATTGAGCCTGCTAAAAAACAGAGCTTAATTAATTTAATATTTTGGGATTAAAGGGGGAAGGATGCTTTCCCCTTTTTTTTGGGCAGAATTTCATCCTGAAAAGTACATTCCTAAAATCGGATAAATTAAAGCCTTATTTGAGTCTTATAAGACCAGGGTAAGACTTGATGATAATCCTGGATCACTAATATTTCTCAAAAGATATATTTTTAATCGCCCTGTTTAGCCCTTTCCAGGTCATCGATCTTCCGTCAGCACTAATCTCAATTTCAAAATTATCACCAATCAGCGTCAGGTTACTTAAATAACTCTCTTCAAGCTCAGTGAGGTGTGTCCCAACCGGAAACCGGTACTCTACCAAACCAAACACCTGCGGCCCTTTTTTATGCACCACCCGATCTGGGTGTGCATGTAGCCTAAACCCCACCGGATAACGTTTAGACCTGAAGGTGATCACACCAGTAACGTCATTCCCCTTTTCATAATATCCCGAATTCTTCACCTGGGTCAGGTTAAGTTCAGCAAAATTGTACAATACCGTATCCTTATAAATGCCAATCTCACTGGTACTGGGTGCAGACGGCTTTACACTTACAGATTTCATTTTCCAGTTAGCCAGCAGCTTTGGCCGCATGCTATCCATAATTGCAATTGAAGCCTTATCCCAGTCAATTTTCTTTTCCACAGGCGAACCCGTATTTTTTTGACAAGCAAGCAGCATAAGCACACCTGCAAACAGTACAACAGTTATTTTTTTCATAGAAAGGATTTGATGGCCAAAAATAACGAAAATCAATCAGCCTGCTAAAAGCTATTCAAAATGATACCATTACCTTCTTTAATCACCCTGCATTAACAGATAAATTACCTTCTCCGAAAACACATAGGCATTTTTCTGATTTTTCACAAAGAAAAATATTACCTTCTTTAAGGACCCTGCATTAACAGATAAATTACCTTCTCCGAAAACACATAGGCATTTTTCTGATTTTTCACAAAGAAAAATATTACCTTCTTTAAGCACCCTGCATTAACAGATAAATTACCTTCTCCGAAAACACATAGGCGTTTTTCTGATTTTTCACAAAGAAAAATCAGAAATATGCCAGTGTTCGAGGAGAACGGTTATTTATCAATTTTACTTAGATTCAGCCTCAGGTTCAGTTCAAAACTGCCATTGGTATAGCTGCTTAAAGCTGAAGTCTGGGTGGTATAGGTTCCGCTGATCAGGTATTTCTTTCTAAAGTCCATGCCTAAACCAAAGGTTGCATTCCTGGTGCTATGGTACATGGCCAGCAAAAACACCTGCTTATTGGCCATACCAAACTGCGCACCCGCATCCCAGATGTTGTCAAAACCTTTCACACCCCTGTAGGCTACCTTTGGCTCTACCTCCATACCTTCGGCACCTTCGCTGATCCCGATCTTGTAACTTACTGCCGTATAAAAGGTAGCCACATCGGCCAGTTTGATCACATCCTTTTTCAATACACTTTTCAGGTTGGGGATGGCCGCCTGGATGTTCAGCTTATCTGAAGTATAAGCTACGCCAAAATCTCCGTCCAGGTAAGTTTTACGGTTATTGTACTGCCCTACTGCCGGATCGTTGGGATTGCCATAAATATCGGTATTTTCTAAGCGCTGACTCATAAAACCCAGGGATACCCCAAAATGCAGCTGATGGCTGTTCTCATTCAGCTTCAGGTGATAAGCATAACTGCCCACTACCCTGGTCTGTCTTTGCAAACCCGCACTTTCGTTGTTCACCGTTAAACCCAGTCCAACTTTGTTAAAGCCATAATCCGCAGTAAGGTTTTGGGTTAAAGGTGATCCGAGTACATTGCTCCAGAGCTTGCGGTAAGCACCATTCAGCTTTAAACCCTCACCTGCCCCGGCAAAAGCCGGGTTGACCAGGTATTGATTGGTATAGTACTGGGAGGATAAAGGATTCAACTGCCCCTTTACGGTGGTACTGATTGCGGTTAGCGCAATCAGTACCAAGGTTTTACCTATCGTTTTCATCTCTGTTTTACTCTGGCCTGGTAATGGTAATGAAACCGCTGAGACCTGGCCTGATCGTTCCAAAATCTATGATATAGTAATAAGTTCCTTCAGTCAGTGGCGCACCATTTAAGGTACCTTCCCAACTGTTGTCATAAGCTTTTTTACTATACATTAATCTTCCTGTACGATTAAAGACCTTCACCTCGTTATTCGGATAAAAGTCAATATTATCGATCACCCATTTGTCATTCAGCCCATCACCGTTTGGAGATAGGATATTGGTTGCCTTGATCTTCACAAAATCTTCCGGCATGATTAAGTTAATCGCCTTGCTTTCTGTAAGGCCGCTGGCATTTGTAGCTATTAAATTCAATGGCTGGGCCCCACCTATCTGTACCCGGTAGCGTAAGCCAGCGGTATTTAGGGTAACGGTAGCGGTATTTAGTGCATAATCACCACTGCCTGCCACTGCTCCCCAACTATTTCCATTATATTTTGAAATACCGAAAGGAGATGACGCGGTAAAAGCACTACCTCTCAGACTTACAGGAAAGCCAACACGAATCGTATAATCTGCTGTTCCGCTTGTACGGACAACATGGTATGACGCATCCACAAACTGGCTCTTGTCTACAACTGCACTGCCATTTGGCAAACCATTAGCTTTAAGGTCCGTAAGTACACTCATTGTATAGCTTGATACAGTTGCTGGATTTGTAACCTGTGGGGTAACGCGTATAGGCAGATAATTTCCGCCGTTTCCTAAAGGAAAATCTGCCGCCAGAGCAGCTAATCCGGTTACATTAACTTCCGCAATGTTACCGGTAGTTACTGACGACCTGGTGTTGATATAGGAAGTGCTGCTTCCGCCTGAAACACGTGAAACATTAAGCGCTGAAGTTTCCGGAATATTCAGCAATCCCTTCTGCATATCCAGTGTTCCTATCGTCAGCACCGGATTCAGTGTAACTCCAGCGGTTGAATTGATTACCATTTTATTGAGCGTTGCATCTTTAAACGTATTGGCTGCAACGGTTCTTAGTGTCTGTGTAGAAGGAGAGGCACTTACAAAACCTATAGTGCCATTAGTTGCATCAATTATGCCGGTACTGTTTAGCGTAATAGCGCCTGCAATATTCATTACAGCACCCAGCTTCAGTTTATGGGTATTCCCAGCTTCAACACCCAGTGCGTTAAAAGTAACATTTCCGCCCATGAAACCGATATTATCAGCGCCTTTTGTAAAATTTACTGTAAGTGATGAAATGGTATTATCATGAGCTGCAGAGATACAATTAATGGTATCTTCTGCTAGCAGGTTACCCCTGATATTCAATATACCTGTAGAAACTCCCTCGGAATACACAGATGATCCTCTTTGAAAAAACACATCAGTTGATACACTTAAAGCAATTCCGTCACTCACTTTCAGAAAGGTCCCTGCTATAACTGTTGGTGCTTGGGTATAGCCGGTCCCTCCGCTACTAATGTTTACCGTTGTAATACCAACTTTTGCCGAAACAGCTGCTCCTGTACCATTTCCTGTAACAGACATAGTTGGTATGGAAGTATAGTTCGATCCTGCATCGGTTATAGTAATACCTATAATTTTACCACCACTCAATGTTGGTATAGCCGTTGCTCCGCTTCCGCCACCGCCGCTAAAAGTAATTTGGGCAGAAGTATAACCAGAACCCCCATTATTTATATCTGCACCTGTTACTTTTACTTTTGTGATCGTTGCAACAGCAGTGGCAGAGCCTGTAAGTTGTCCACCGTTAACAAAAGATAGCGCAGGAATACTGCTTAAATTACCTGGCTCTACAATGGTTAATGCTGATACTGCACCTCCATTGATCTTTGCCCTTAAAACAGCTCCATTCCCCTCTCCAACTATCAGATTCTTTAAACTTCTAGTACCTGCTACAACTGCGCTTTGCCCATTTCTTACTAACAAATTAGTTGATGCTCCAAGGGCAGTTGTTGCTGTTACCCAATTTCCGTTTGTAAAAACTTCAAAATGTGCTGGGGTACCCATACTGCTAATCAATTCCTTTGTCCGATAATCACCCGCAACAGGAACATATTTAAATGCATATTGATTAAACAACAATGATCCGTAGCCTAATAATATCGCATTACCACTTTCTCCTCCATAGTCTTGCCTTATTTTCTCCACAACCATTTTGGTATATTTAACCGCAGTTCCGGACATCCCTTTTCTGTTTACATAATGATTGTAAACCAATTCATAAAATGGCTCAAACACTCCCCTTAAATCAGGAGAAATTACAGTTCCATGAGGATTTGATGTATAGGGTACGCTATAACCTAAATTATATTTAGCGGTATATTCGGTTCCTAATAATAACCTGTTTGAATACAAAGCATAAAGACTCTCCGTTTCTTTTTGGTTATACCCTATTTCGCAAGCTTCCGCTAATGCCGCTATGCCCATTTGGCTATGTTCCTGATCACGACCGCTTTCATAACACTGGCCGGTAGTACCGGAAATGTAATTGTACAGTGTTCCAGAATAAGTATCATAATCAGTGCCATCCCCTGGCTTTGCCTTCAAAAAACTGAGCCCTCTGTTGTAAATAGTTCGGTCACTTAAAAAAACTCCTATTCCCATCATAGTTCTGGACATGGCCGCACTCCAATTCCCCGAAATCCCAGGCTGGAAAGGTGCAAGTACCGGCTGAAATATATTCCTGAACATATTTTCCGCGCTCTGTATATCTGCCGCGCTCCAGCTTGGGTCTGTATATCGCAGAATTTCCGCAGCATTAACAAAACCAAAACCAAACCACGCTGCCGCTAACTGGGCAGCGTCCCCGTCAAAAGACTGCAAGGTAGCTGACCAGGAGTTCAATATTGTTTTAGCCTTATTTGCATAGGTAATGTTTCCTGTAATTACCCACAAAACTGCACACCTATAAGCTCTCTGACTTTGGGCAGACATTGCGTTTGACGCAGGACTGGGGTCCTCTCCTGGATGTCTGCGAACAACGGCATAAACAGTTCCCTGCACATAGCTTAGATCGTTATAGGCAAGCAATTTAGCATATGTCGCTGCCCATGGCTGCCGTTCCGTATTTGCATATGTCTTTAACCTGTCCAGGCTGGCAGTGTTGAACAGGATCCCCGGATGTACAAATTGCGCTTGAGCATGTAAAACGCCCATCAATAAAAAAACAAAGGCCAACAAAGGCACTTTTAGTTGCTTAGTAAATGTTAATCTCATAATGGTTATATATTTGGTTTATAGTCTACTTTAGATCCTGTTATATACTTACCGTTCCACCAACTCCTTTACCGCATCTCCATAATAATCCACCTTATCTGCTTTCATTTTCGACAATTGATACCATCTTTTAAAGGTGTTCACAAACACAACGAACATCAGCACCATGGCTATGCAGGCCAGGAAAGCCAGTAAATATTGGCCTTTGGGCATGTACATATTCACTACCTGCTCGTAACCTGCCCAGAAGGTGATGAGCGCCATGAACACCCCGGGTATAGCAGCACAAAGTGCGTACTTCTTCCTGTTCATGCGGATGAGCATGGTGGTACAAACAATAAGGCCACAAGCTGCCAGCAATTGGTTGCTGATCCCAAACAATGGCCAGATACTGCTCACGTTCCCTGTATACACCAGATAACCCCAGGAAAAGGTGAACAGCAAACTGCTGATGATGATCCCCGGTATCCAGTTCTTATCTTTGAATCGGGGGATTACCCTTCCGATCATCTCCTGTAAGAAGAACCTGCCTACCCGCGTGCCTGCATCAATTGCTGTCAGTATAAATACCGCTTCAAACATGATGGCAAAATTGTACCAGTAAGCCATCACATCATCCATATATGGTATTTTATTGAATATATGCGCCATACCTACTGCAAGGGATACTGCCCCGCCGGTTCTTCCCTGTAGCTCTACCCCAATCTTTTCACTAAAATGGGCTAGGTCTACTGCCTTTAAACCTGGGTTTTGCGCAATAAAGCTTTCGTACATCTCTTTTGGGGTATTGATGGCGAAATAATCTCCAGGAACTAAAGTACAGGCTGCTATCAAGGCCATCAATGCTACAAAGCCTTCCACCAGCATGGCTCCATAGCCTACAAATAGGATTTCCTTTTCGTTGGTCAGCATTTTTGGAGTGGTTCCTGTGGCAATAATGGCGTGAAAACCAGAGATCGCCCCGCAGGCAATTACGATAAAAATAAAAGGCAATACAGGACCACCAATAACCGGACCGCCACCGCTCACGAATTGGGTAAGTGCAGGCATTTGCAGTGTTGGATGTACAAATATCACTCCTATTGTGAGCATAAGGATAGTTCCAATTTTTAAATAGGTAGATAGGTAATCTCTTGGAACTAACAATAACCAAACAGGCAATACGGATGCTAAAAAGCCATATACTGTTATCGCTATAGATATGGTTTCTATCTTCCAGTGAAAAATATGGCTAAGGGCAGGGATCTGCATCAGCTCATGACCTCCTACTATAGCGGCGATCAGCATGATCCCTCCAAAAATACTGGCCAGGGTAACGCTGTCCTTCCGGTAGCGCATGATTAACCCCATGATCACGGCAATGGGCATGGTTGCAATTACGGTAAACAAAGACCAGGAAGCTTCATGCATAGCGCTGATACAAGCTAAAGAAAGGCCCGCCAGGGTAAGGACAAGGATAAAAAGGATGGCTATTCCTGCGATTAAACCGGTACCTGTACCGATCTCTTTTCTTGCTATGGTAGCCAGGCTTTCTCCTTTGTGTCTTACTGATGCAAAGAGTACCACCATATCATGCACCCCGCCTCCTAATACGCAGCCTATCAAAATCCATAGTGCTCCCGGCAGGTAACCAAACTGGGCTGCCAGCACCGGGCCTACCAAAGGTCCGGCGGCTGCTATGGCTGCAAAATGATGGCCAAACAGTACGGTCCTGTTCGTGGCCACATAATCTTTTCCATCTGAAAATTCTATTGCAGGGGTTACGTTTGCAGCATTGAGCTTTAATACTTTATTGGCCAGGAAAATCCCGTAAAATCTATAAGCAATAGCAAATACCAATAAGGCGATAAAAACTAAAGTGAGGGCGTTAACCCCATTTAAAAAATCCATGTCTTAAATTCTTTTTTAATTGATCTGCTGCTAAACGCGCTGATGTATTTATTATAATTAATATCCCGGATTCTGTATTACAGAAGGGCTTGAATTAATTACAGCTTCATAAAGTTAATTTTGCGGTTTATACGTAATAATAATCTGACCTTCGGTTACCGGTTTAGAGACAGCAATACCAATACGTGTATAAGGCGTACCGCCTTCTGATATTTTTTCGGATTTGAGCAATAGCTGATTGCCCGGAGAAGAGAATGTAACTAACATTTTTTCATTTCCTCTTGTCAGCAACAACGTATTACCCGAAATCTGCTTCCATTCGGAACGAGTGGAAATAGCCGTTTCAAACCCTTCAGGTTTAGCATATTCAAAAGAATCTGTAAATGTAATTCTGCCGGCACCTGATCTGTCGTAAACCATGGTACGGTTAAGTTTCTTTAGCCCTGGCACATGGTATGCTGAAGCAATGTCCAACGTGATGTCGTCTTTTTCGCGGGTAAAGTCCGTATGGATAGTTTTTGACCTGGCCTGGGCACCTGGCTGTTGACAACTATCCGCAACCAGCGGAACCGGATGACCAAATGAGCCTATTGTTTTATAAGTATAACGATATTTCGGATTGAAAATATCGGCGGTATAGGGAATTACTCCCGGATCACCAGCCATTATTTGGTTTCCCTGCACAATGGTAAACGATCCTATATCATTATGATTATGAGATTCTGCATTATTACCGCCTTTAAATGCAACCCCTATCTTAGCCGAAGAGCCTGGTAAAGGTCTGCACACCAACACCCCTGTTTGCTCAAAAAAAGATCGGATAGCTGATTCACCTTTCACCATATTGTTTTTAGGCTGCGATTTAGAGGAAGAATTTGGAAAAGCCATCATCACACTCATTCTATTATCGCCCGTACGCGCTTGTTGCCCCAGCGTGTCGTATTTTGCCAATCCAAGCCCGAAACTCTTATTTAAATAAGCCATTACATTCGCATCCGGTTTGGCACCTTCTTTACAATCAGATATGGCCGGATACACCTCATTGATAACTTCTATATTGACCGGGTAACGTGCGATTTTCTGTACTTTTGGATCATTAAACAAATCTACCTTAGCTCCTGTAGCTTGCCAGATACTCTCACGCAAAAGAATGTAATGTCCAAATCCGTAGCTGAAATACACAACCCCTTCTCCACAATAGCCGTCGTCACCAAAACCCTGCAAGCCATTTCTTGAATAGTATTCACCGATACTAATAAATCTGGCCCGCTCTTCCTTACTTTGTATGGTAGTCAGTGCAGCGCCAACCAGTCCGGCTAAACACACGTGGTTCCAATTGTTCATATCCGTCAAAAAACCTTTCTCACTTTCTGTATGATTTGATTTGAATTTTTCCAGTACCGGATTAAAGATCCTGATGTATAAAGCATCCAATGCCAGTTTCCTCAAATCAGCCGGAATCTTATCGCCCATCAAATACAAAGTTTGTGCAATCGTATGGGCATATAAAGAAGAAGTCAGTTCAACTGAGTAGGCAATGCCGTTATAATTCTTAAAACCATGGTCACTACGTGGTGAAGTCCATGATTTTTGCTGAATTACATCCCGAAGGGCCTCTTCTATACGCTTCGTGTACTGATTTTTGTTTTCAAGACATTCTGCCCAGGTCAACTTGGACAAACCTTCTGCCCTTTTGCGCATCATCGCCAAGCCCTTGCCCGATGAGGATTCTGTTCCTTTAGACAGAGAGAAATAGTCTTCCTTACTAAATGCAGGCATTTTATAACCGTGCATCGACCTTAAAAAGGAATTGTACTGCCCGGATAAAAGCAGCTGGTCCCAAACTTTACGTTTATTATAAGGCTCGCCGAAACCTGATGGTTTATCTGACAGCATTGCTTCAATTTCCTGGACGCGTTTTTCATCAACAGGTCTGAGCGGAAAAGGAGCCGTTTGAGCAATTGATACCGGAATCCTGGAAATTAAAAGACCGGTAATAACAATAATTTTAGCCGTTAGCAACATGTGCGTATAATAAGCTGGTTTAAAATGTGTTTTTTTCATTTCTGTTACGGTTAACCCTTTAAAGATTCTCCTAAAATTCTCATGGTATCCCTTTGGTATTGAGCTACCAGTTTCTGGGCTTTCTTTACTTTTTCTTTTGAGGCTGTAGGATTTTTCACCATTTCAAGTACAGCAGGGACAATCCTATCGACATCAGTTTTGGTATCCATATCGAACAGCCACTCTTTTAACCCAATGTCCTGCCACATAAATCCTTTAGAGGTTTGCTCTGTAAAGCGACAAACGATAGCCGGTACGCCCAGAGCTATGCACATAATAGGGGAATGCATTTCGAGTCCAAACAATCCCGCTGAACGGGCGTACGTACTCACTGCTTCATCTGTAAGCCAGTATTTGTCACGCCAGATCACCCGGGGTTTAACGTCCTCCGGCAGGGGATCATACAGCATTTCCTTGCCTATACGAATCTGTGTTTCATTTTCCGGAACAATTAACACTTTAAGATCCGTTTGTCTCAGCACTTCAATGATCGCATTTCGAATTGGTAGGTTATCATGTTCCTTCATCTTTTCATTCCATGCATGTTTCTTTTCGTTTACCGGCAATTGCTTTGATGGGATCTCCCACCATGGGGAAAACCTAAGCTGGGGAATTACGCAAACAAATTTTCCTGTTTCCAGTGCATGTTCCTTCAGAAATAAATCAGCGGCTTTATCATTTCTTACATCTACCGCAAAGGCGCCGTCCGGACAAAACCCCATAATGGGACACTTTACGCCTATTTTTTTTGCGAACTGAACAGATACAGAATCCCTGAACCAGGTAAAAGCAGCACTATTGAACAGTTCAACATCCAAGGGATTGTAATTTTCATCTTGTGCTTGAAAGCCATAATTGCCAGGGAAAGTAATTCCGTATATTCCGTATGGTTTACCTGTTTCTTTTTTCCACCGGAGCATCTCATTTCTGCCTACCAATGAAGGTCCCGATCCGTGAAGAAAAAAATCGCAGTCCAATATGGCTTTTTGTTTGTCTTCCTCTGATTTTAAGATCTTCAATTTAGGAAACCTGGCCATAAGCATTTCTTCGACGCCTGATTTAACAGAATCTGGCCAAAGGCGAACTTCAACATGCGGCAAGTATTTTTCAATCAAGGCCAAAACTCCTGGTGTATGACCGATATCTCCAATATTCTCGACTTGCCAGGAAGAACGTAAGAGTAAGCTTTTTTTGGTCTTGCCAGTCTGTGCCAATGCCGGAACAGCGGCTAAATATCCTGCGAACAGGAGGGTATGTTTAAGGAAATCCTTTCTAGAAATGTGTGTCATATTAAATTCTTATTTTTATTGAAAAGCCTGCGCTAATTATAGTTTAATCCGGCTATACCTTAATAGTGCCTCCAGGTAATAGTAATCTGCGTAAATAATTGGCGTATTTACCTCTGATTTGTAGGGTTTTGAACCTACTGAATGTTTGAGCAGGAAATTGTTGTTTTCGCCCAGATTTGCAGTATATGCCTTGCTAGAAAGGCTTACCAACATTTCCTCTGCCAATCTATAGTGTGCCTTGTCATTCGTATAGCTATACAATTCCAATAAAGCAGAAGCAGTAATAGCCGCCGCTGATGCGTCTCTTTCTTCATCCGGTATATTAGGAGCATTAAAATCCCAATATGGAATTTTATCTGATGGAAGGTTCGGATGATTGGCAATAAACTTTGCAATATTTATAGCCTGGTTAAGATATTTCTTATTTCCGGTTTCTCTATACATCATGGTATAACCGTAAACAGCCCATGCCTGCCCTCTGGCCCATGCAGACTCATCCGCAGCTCCCTGATTGGTTTTTCTGGTAAGTACTTTTCCTGTAGTATCATAACAAACTACATGATAGCTGCTATAATCTTTTCTGAAATGGTTTTTAAGGGTATTGTCAGCATGTGTAATACTTAACTCATAAAATTTGCTGTTCCCTGATGCTTTCGCTGCCCATAATAAGAACTCGAGGTTCATCATATTGTCTATAATCACAGGATAGTCAAATCCCTTAAACTCCTCCCAGGACTTGATCAACCCAATTTTAGGATTGAAACGCGTAGCCAGCGATTCTGCTCCAACAAGCATAATGTCCTTATATTTCTCATTTTTGGTTAAACGATAACCATTTCCGAAAGGACAATACAGCATAAATCCTAAATCGTGGGTGGTCTTATTGTACTTTTCTTTTTCTACCGCCATGGTCCATTTATCCGCAGCTACTTTCCATTTATCGTCCTTAGTATATTCATAGATATACCACAAGGATCCGCCGAAGAAACCACTACACCACCAATCTGATGTTCGGGTATCCAGGATACCCTCTTTGTTTACAGATTGAGGGAATCTGGTGAGGTCTGTATTCGCTTTCAGCATCAATTCATATTGTGCTTTGGCAAATTCCATTTCTTTTTGAACATCTACTTTAGGTTGGGCGTGTAAACCCATTGAAAGGAATACACAATACATCACTATAATAATGGTTTTCTTCGTCATACTATATAAGCTAAGTTGGTTTTATAAATCAGTTGGTTACCGTAATGTTAAGTTGCCTGACCGCTTCTTCATCTGTGAAACTTAACGGAGTTTTCAAATATAAAGCAGCATGTTTTTCATCAGTATATCATTTCTTTTTTAATGGTGATGAAGCTATCATGAGCAATATTCGTTGCTGTTTGTGATTGTTTGCTCATGATGGTTTCATAAACATAAGACGAACATATGTCGTTCGATAACAATCTGGATTCTTTTTTCAGGAAGAAGATTTAGGATAATGTCATAAACTTAAAGTTCATGACATTATCCTAATACTTAGCTCTGCTATAATGCGAGCTTTAGCTAAAAATAACCATAATCCTGTGTAATTATATAATTAGAATCTTCAATGGCATGGATTGGTATTGGTAACAATTCACTTTTACCAGGAGTAAAACCATCTGCAAATTGAGTCATGAGGGACGACGTTGTTGTCAAAGAAGTTCGCCAGTTTACACCAGTCCAGGTAGCGGTTGGAAAAGAGGCAGCTAATGCGGTGGGGGCATAAAAAGAATTACCCCAAACTATGCCTGTCTTGGAATTTTTGCGAAAATACATAACGTTAGGAATTGCTGGAGTATGTGCATTATAAGGGAAAGTCCCTGCTATAATTTTAGCCAAATTTGCTTTTGTCTCGGCTATTTTTGTTCCTAATAAATTCCAACGAATTAAATCATATTTACGAATAGCTTCACTGGTAAATTCCAAAAGCCGCTCATTTTGAATTGCCGTAAGGAATGCACCAGGAGCTGTTTCAGCTACAGTTAAGTCGCCACTGGTTGCCGTAGAAATAGCAGCAGTAGCTGCTGCTGTTGTACCACCACCGCCTGTAAAAGTAACTGTAGGATTTGATGTATAATTAGCTCCAGCACTTGTGATTCGTATTTCGGTTACACTTCCAGCAGCTACAATAGCTACAGCAGTCGCTCCTGTACCGCCACCACCTGTAATAGCTACAGTTGGAGCAGAAGTATAATTAATTCCAGGATTCGTAACAGTTATTCTTTGAACACCACCCGTAGTCCAGCTTCTTCTTCTAACCCTGTTTACAGCAGTAATTGCTGCACCACCTTCACCATTAGGGCCGGAAATTTCATTCACAGCTTCAGCGTACATTAAAAGCACATCAGAGAATCTTATAAGTGGAAAGTTCATACCATAATATCCCTGGGGATCAGTAATAGCAATAGTTGGAGTAACCCAATCTCTTCTCCACTTTCCTTCATCTATACGTATTAATGATAAACCGTTATAATTAAGTGACCTAATCTCAATAGGTGCGCAAGAAACATCCCGACGTTTATCAAGAGGATGAAAAGCATAAAAGGTGGTCGGAGTAATATCATTTCTACTACTTCCCGAATTAGGGTCAATAATCTGAATACTATTCGAAACCCCAAGCCTACTGTCAGAATCAGGATTTTCTCCACCATGGGCAACTTCAAATAACACTTCCCCATTAGGCTCAACATGATTAGATAATAAACCATCACGCCAAACATTTTCAAAGCTTGCATTTAAGTCATGTTTCCCACTTAGTATAATGTCATTACATTCATCTCTTGCAATTGCATAATAAGTAAGATAATCAGATCCACGCTCCATTACTCTGTTTTTACGTAAAGAGTAACCCCCTCTAAACAAAGCGATCCTGGCACGCAGGGCCTTGACAGCGCCTTTAGTTATACGTTCATCAGGAGCAACTGCACTCTCACCACGCCAGGGCACAAGTTCTGATGCAACTTTTAAATCCTCAAGTAATTTCTCATAAATTACGTCCCGGTCAGTTTTAGGAATAATATATTGATCCTTTGATAACAAACTAGAAGGGAGCCATTGTGCCGGTACATCACCCCACAATTTTACCAAATCAAAGTAAAACTGAGCCCGTAAAGTAAGTGCTTCACCATGCAAACGTTTTAATTCGGCTATATCTGCCTCAGAACCGTTGGTATAAGCTGGCATTTTTGGTATATTATAAATACATATATTCGCTCTCTCTACGCCACTGTATAGCTGATTAAATGTTTCAATAAGCAACAAATTACCTGATGTAACCCCATAGCTATTTAGCTCCCTCTGAACATCATTAGTTAAACTGTATCCTATAGCTTCATCCGTATCATACGGATACTGCATACTCAGCCTCCATCCATAAGCAAAATCACCGGCCAATTGATTGTAGACACCAAGTACCGCCATTTTTGCGCTATTTGGATTTAAAAACACCACATCTTCAGAAGAGGTAGCCAATGGCTTTTCATCTAAAAATTTCTTACATGAGCTCATGCCAAATACACATAGTGTTGCAAGGAGCAAATATTTATTAATATATGTTAGTTTCATTTTATACTTGTTTTTATTTATAATGAAAGATTTAATCCAAAAGTAAAGTTTCTGCTACGAGGATAAGCTGCATAATCCACACCTGGTGTTAAGCCGTTTCTTCTTCTGGTATTTACTTCGGGGTCATAGCCGCTATAATTGGTCCATACTCCTAAATTACTTCCAGTAGCATAAATCCTTGCACGTTTTACTTTGATTCTGGTAAGCAAGGCTGACTTAAATGTGTAACCAAGGGTAATATTATTCAAGCGTAGGAATGTGCCATCTTCAACCGCCCAATCCGTTGTGTAATAACCAGGGTTGCTTCGTATAGGAAACCAGATATTTGCATCCTTATTAACTTCACGAAGTACATCTGGTGCTGCACCTGTAATAACGGTATTTGCTGCAGAACCTGCAGATTCCAATATAGAATTACCATTTTGATCGACATTTCTCCAACGGCCTTCCATTACCTGAAGTAAGTTATTGTGATGAAGATAACCATTTGAGAATTCAAGCTTATTCGCATTAAGAATGTCATTACCAACTGAAAAGTTCATAAATAAACTTGCATCAAAATTCTTGTATGTAAATTGTTGGTTAATTCCCCCAAAAAATAAAGGAATTGCATTACCAATGATCTGTCTATCTTCCGAGCCAATTACTCCATTTCCAGAAAGATCCTTAATTTTTATTGTACCCGGCGCTGGGTAGGTAAAAAATGTTGGATCAGGCAAGCCTGCTTTTAAAGTATACCTCCTTGTAGTAGTGTTATAATCGAAATCATCCACACCATGAAATCCATCAACTACATATCCGTATATATTACCAACAGATTCGCCAACTTGTACCAGAAAATCATTTTGACCATTTATTACCCATCCTGAGCTGAACTCTTGACTAGTTTGTCCTTGAGTCAACTTTTCAACAGTATTCTTATTAAAAGAAATATTAAAATCAGTATTCCAGCTAAAGTTTTTTCTTTTAAGTACAGTTCCTGACAATTGCACTTCCAATCCCCTGTTCCAAGTATCTGCAGTGTTTTGCAACTGAACTATATATCCAGTTGTTGGAGTAATATCCGAGTTAGTTAATACATCACGACTCCGGTTGCTGTATAAATCTACACTAGCCTGAACTTTTTTCTTCAAAAATGAAAAATCTAACCCGATATTACTTTGAATGGTTGTTTCCCATTTTAAATCTGGATTAGGCAAATATTGCATTTGATACCCAAAAGAATTTAGACCATTATTTGGGGCAGAAGAAAGTGGATACAAATCGCTTGCAGCATAATTTGGTATATAAGAATAATCCTGTATACGGTTATTACCACTAACACCATAACTTAAACGTAATTTAACATCGTTAACTAAATTAACGTTCTCCATAAAATTCTCATCAGAAATACGCCATGCGAATGAAGCGGAAGGAAAATACCCCCACCGTTTACCTTTAGCAAACTTAGATGATCCATCGGCCCGTAATGTAAATGCTGCCAAATACTTATTATCGAACGTATAATTTGCACGGCCAAAAAATGACAATAAAGTATTTCTATTATACTCCCTATTTGGAAAACCAACCCTTATTGTACCTTGTGTAAGTTGAGTAAGCGCTTCTTCCGGAGTTATTCCTCTTGGATAATCCGATAATGAGTTATTCAAATCTTCGCCCTGGCTAATAAATACCTCTTGACCCAAAAGGGTTGTAATTCGGTGCTTCCTGGCAAATTTTGATGGAGACTTAGAATTTGTATATGTTAAAACGTTAGATTGGTTAAAGGTTCTATCATTATTGTTAGCAAATGATGTGCTTGGAAAATCAATTTTCCTAAAAGCTTCCCTAAAACCCCGAGTTTCTTTATTCACAATATTCATCCCCCCCATAGACCTGATTGACCATGCCTGATTAAATTTATAATTTATGCTTCCACCAATATTGGTAACTGCTGAATTGACTTTTCTATATATTCCATTCTGACGGACAACAGGATTAAGAAGGCCCAAGCCGTTTCCCGTATTTGTAAGGTCAAAATAATCCTCTTCAAAGTCATCAACATCTACACCATCGTTAAGAAATGGTTTGTATTTTACAATATTTCTCATTCCATTTACCTGAGCATTTCCAGCGTCTGAAGTACTGGCTCCACTATTTTTAGTGTCGGTATAACGAAGAGTGAATGTTAGGCTTAACTTATCGTTAACAGTTTGGTCAAGTTTAGCATTTAACAAGTTACGCTTCATATCAGTATTTAATAAAATACCGCTCTGATTAGTATTAGTAAAACTGAAATTGTATTTAGTAGCAGTTGTACCTCCACTAACACTTATATTATGAGTTTGAAGCTGGCCCGTTCTACCCATTACTTCCTGTTGCCAATCCACGGGAGTCATGTCACGATACCTCTCCAAATCTGCCCAATCGGCTGTAAGAGTAACTGCACCATCTGTATTGTAATTACGTGCAAAGCCTTGCCTCTCTGTCACTGTTCTTAATCTATCATATTGATAGGTAACAAACTCGTATGGGCTCATTACAGGAAGAGTTTTTGGTAGAGTGCTGGTACCATACAAGCCATTATAACTAATCACCGCTGTTCCAGATTTACCGCCCTTAGTTGTAACTAAAACAACACCATTAGCTCCTCTTGAACCATAAATAGAAGTAGCTGACGCATCTTTTAAAACATCTATTCGCTCTATATCCTGCGGTGAAACAGATGTCAGGCCATCTTCTACCTGTATTCCATCAATAATATATAAAGGTGAGTTATCTTGAGTAATTGAAGTCCCTCCTCTTATTACAATTCTGTGCTCAGCTTCAAGCGATCCTTCAGAACCTGTTATTTGCACTCCGGCTAACCTACCAGTCAAAGCTTCTGCAGCAGAATTGGCAGGTATATCTTTCAAACTCTTTGCAGCATCAAGAGTGGTCACCGCTCCCGTCAAATCCTTTTTTGAAATCGTGGAATATCCAATAACTACAGTTTCTTCCAGAGCATTTGAAGAAGATTTTAACTTTACATCAATATTCGTTCTGGCACCTACAACAATTTGGGCAGTTTCATAACCCAAATAGGTAAAAATCAAGACCGCACCTTCTCCAACTTCAATAGCGTAACGACCATTTTGATCCGCTACTACAGCTTTTTCAGTGCCTTTCAGTTTAACGCCAGCTCCGGGCAAAGGATCGCCTTTTTCGTCCGTAATTAAACCAGTTATCTTGATCCTATTTTTAATCAGTTGCGGATAGGTGTATGGACGCGCTTGTACAATCACAGCATTGTTGTCAATTTTATACGTCAGGGGTTGATTGGAGAAAATACTTTTCAGAACATCCTCAAAGTCCGCAGCTTTGACAGAAATATTTACAGGATTAGCTAATTCAAGCACGTGGTCAGCATACACAAAGTTATAACCACTTTGCGCACGTAAGGATTTGAACACAGACCTCAGATCTGCATGCTCCTTGTTCAATGTTATTTTCTGTGCAATACTGGCAGCGCTTGCTTGCATCAGGGCAGCTACTAATAATACGGTGGTTAATCGCATAATAAGCCAAAATTTACGGGCACAACAGTGTATTGTACCCCGGTTTGTGGTAATTTTTTTATACATTCGTCTACGTTTGGTTATGCAGGAGCCTTGGTTTCCAATCTTCAGGCCACTGCGGGTTTACTTATCAAAAAAATAAGGGCCAAACATCAACCATCTCCCTGCTGTAACAGGGATTTGGTTTTTTTTATGCCCATACTATTTACTAACTATAATTTTTCTTCCATCTATTTTAAATTTTACTTCACCAGTTGATTCTATAGGCCGCAGCACTTCAGATACATTCGCAAAACGGGATACCCCACCACTGAATGTGGTTGAAGGCAATTCGCCATGGTAAGCTATTTCAACATTATACCATCGGGAGATCATCCGCATGATGTAACGAATGTCTTCCTTTTCAAAAATAATTTGATTGTTTTTCCAGGCCATAGCGAGCTCTGCGTCAACCTCCTCTACTTTCAAAGTTTTCCCCCGGAGTGTAGATTGCTGGTTGGGCTTGAGGACGACATTGTTAACACTTGCACTACCTTCTACCAGGGTTGTCTTCGTAATTTTTTCATCTGGATAAGCATTGATGTTGAATTCTGTACCAATATCTTCGACAGTCTGTCCGGCACTCTCTACCCTAAATGGTCTTTTCGATTGATGCACCACGATGAAATATGCCTCGCCGGTCAGCTTGACCCTACGGTCCTTATTGAAGGTCTGGTTAGCAAATTCTAATTTACTATCCGCATTCAAAAAGACCTTTGTCCCATCTGGAAGCGCCACCTGGTAGGTTCCGCCACGTGGTGTGCTTATGGTCGTCAATCCGCTGAGCTGGGTGCCTGTTTGCTCATCATCTCTTCCAGTTTCGAATGGTGTACCATCAATATATTTGATCTGATTTGCATCAATTACAACACCAGTCTTGGATTCGCTCAACTGCATTCTGCTGCCATCAGGTAAGGTGATTGTGGCTGTGTTTTTGCCGGGTTTAATATCGTTTTGATTCGCGGTTTCTGAGTTACGATTTACGACTGGGTTACCGGTATAAAACCAAATGCCTGAGATAATCAGCGCTACAGCTGCTGCTATGGCCACCAATTTTGGTAGCAACCTCGCCTTTTTTGGGTGATGGCTTGCTTGTAATAACTGGTAATTGTGGATGTAGTTTAAAATAGTCTGTTTTTTTGTAGCATCCAATGCATCTTCGGGAACGGCCATTTCGTTACTAAATGCGTCGGGAAAAAGCTGCATCAATTCCTGATCGTTGTGAGACGCAATGATATGCGACCATAACTCTTCATTTTCCGTTTCGGTATTCAGGTTATTGAAATAGTTCTGTAGCAAGACTTGAAGCCTCGCGTTTGAATTTTGCATCGTTTATTTGGTTTAGGCAGTTTTATACCTTTTAACTACATTGACACCTGACGCGAAAAAAATGCTTAGTGGTTTATCAAAAAATAAATGATAAATATTTAATAAGCTGATTTACAGAGATATTTATTTGAATAGTACGGCAAATAATGCCGGATAGGTAAGTGCGTGTTTGTTGAAGTGCGCACGTATGTGTTTTAAGGCTTGATGCATATGTGCCTGTACGGTACGGCTTGAAACGTTCATCTTTTTTGCGACATCTTCATATTTCAATCCCTCTATATGACAAAGGGTGTATGCTGTCCGCTGCTGGGGGCTTAAGTTTTCGATAGCCTGGGTTAGGATCCTATTGCTTTCATTGTAATCTAATATTTTATCTGTAGAATTGTCAGATTCCTGAGTATTAATTTTAAGCTGTGTTGCCGATCTGGCATCTTGTGCCAATTTGCGTATCACATTTATGGAATGGTTTCTTACTACCCGGTTTAGATATGCCCCGAAATTTTTCACTTCATTGAGTTTTTCTCTGTTAAGCCATATTTTTAAGAATACATCTTGTACGATTTCACTGGCCTGATCTTCGGATTTAGTCAGCTTTCGACCATAGTCATATACATACCGCTGATAAAAATCAAAGATTTCCGTAAAAGCACGCTGATTGCCCGTGGCAATCCTGGCCAATAGTTCTTCTTCATTCTTAAGTTGCTTGTTTTCCATCGGTTGTACCCTTGGGTGATAACTTAATGTTAGTTATCTGAAGAGCAAGTATAGTGTAAATTTAAGCATCTGCAAATTTTATGCTATGATAAAATCATGCAGCCATTTCTCAGTGGTGAAAAAGATAGTACCAGGATTCCGGGATTTGAGGAAGAGAAGAAGTTTATTGTAGATCTTTACACAAAGTGAAGTAGATTTATTTATTCTTCAACTCATTTATAATGGCTAAAATAATCTTGTACAATCCACCCCCGGCGGAATCATCTGTCTGATTGCTGAGCAATACGATGCCAATGCGCTCATTAGGGTACAATGCGCAAAAAGTCCTGAAACCTTCAGTGCCCCCGTCGGCACGGAAATAATAATCCCAGTTTCTGGTTTTACCTATCTCCCATTGAAATCCCCTGGCTTCCTGGTCCACATTCCCGTATATAATCCTGTGGCTTAGCTTTACCGCTGTATCGTTCTCGGAAAGCTGGTAAGCCACATATTTAAGCATATCATCCAGGCTGGAATGTATAGCCCCGGCTCCAGGCATTTCTGCTGGTATGGCAGCCGCTTCTTTTCCATCTTTATCAAAGCCCTTCAATAACTTAGGGCTTTCTTTTTGGGCATAAGCTACCCGGGTATCTTTCATACCCAGCATATGGGTAATATGCCTGACCAGTAACTCCTGGTAAGGCATTTGATACACTTGTTCCAGGGCGTATCCCAGCAATTTATAGCCCACATTAGAGTAGGCATATTTTGAAGATTTAAGCGAATCCAGTTTTACAGCCTGCAACTGTTGTAGAAAACCTGTTTCATCACCAGCCGGAAAACTATTGGGTAACTGTGCTGTATGTGCCAGTATATAGCCAAGTTTAACCGGCTCGCCTCCGGGGTATTGCAGGTTAAGGAAATTACCACCAAGATACTTACGAATATCGGCATTGAGTTCCATTTTACCTTCAACTATAGCCCTGGCCACCAGCAAGCCTGTAAATGTTTTGGTAATGGAACCCATCTCATAAATGGAATGGTTATCCGGCAAATTTGCCCCACCCGGCACAGTTTTGCCATAATGGTAACGATGCATGCCTCCGCCAGCTAGTACACCAATAGAAAGCCCTACTCTCCCACTTTTGGCCATATATGCTTTGGCGGCTTTATCAACAACAGTATCCAATTTTGTTTTCAATGGGTTTGTGCCGGGCAACTGAGCCCTAACCTGCTTACAAACAACAAATAGCATAAGTAATACCATCAGCTTTTTCATAACCATAAGACACTGGTTTACCACAATAGTTTCAAGCTGCATGATTTATCTGATCAGCACCACATCTTAAAAACAATTTGATAAAGAATGACATAGCTATCCTGGCAAAATCAAATTAATCAGGTTTATTGATCATTCTCTTAATCACCTTGTCCAGATCGTTGGTAGAACGCTTCAAATGGCTGATGATGTTGGCCAAAGCGTCCGCGCTGGTATTACTCTCAAGCAAGTTTACCAGTCCGATTATTTTAGCCAGAGGTGCACGCACATCATGTGCCTGGGCCCATGCGATTTCATGTAACCGGGCATTTTGATCTTCGATTGCTTTAATATGAGCAATCCTTTCAGTAATGTCTTCCATAGACCCAATCATTCTGGTCGGTTTACCCTCCCGATCAAACAGCACAAAAGATCTGTCCAATACACATTTATAAGTTCCGTCGGCACATCGAAAGCGGTATTCCAGCTGGAGTCTTGATTTTTTGCTCCTGATCAATTGATTGAATTGCTCCTCTACTTTCGGAAAATCATCTGGATGAATCTGCTGCGCCCACCAATTGGTATCGAAACAAGTATTTCGATATCCATAAACACCCTTTATTGCCTGATTCCAATGTATTTTTCCTGATTCCATATCCCAATCCCATATGGCATCACTTGTAGCCTTAGAAACGATATTATACCGGTTCAAGAGCTCCTCCGTATTCAGTTCACTTTCCACACGGCCGGTAATATCTCTGGAATTCGATACTATTCCTTCGATAGCCGGGTCATCATGCAGATTAGTTACTACTGTTTCAATCCACCGGTAAGTTCCTCTACCATCGGCGAAGCGGAAAGGGGCCAGTTTAACCTGCTTTTCATTTACCAACCTATCAAATTGTAACAATGCAGCAAATCTATCCTCTGGATGGATAAAATCAAAAGCATTTTTTCCAATAAAATGAGCGGCCTCAACACCGAGTATCTGTTTCGTAGTAGGGCTAACATACTTATAGTTGCCCTGACTGTCTAATATCCCAATCAGGTCTGAGCCATCCTGTACCAGTGCCTTAAACCGCTGCTCACTCCTGCTCAGTTCGAGTTCAGCTTTAATCTGTTCTGTCTGATCTACAGCCATCACCAGGCGGGCGTTTTTATTATCAAAGAAAACGGAGTTACCATCAACTGAAACATAAATGATCTCGCCATTTTTTTTACGGTGACGTACAACAGAGGAGTTGAACCGACCTTTTAAAATATTATTGTCTAAAATTTGTGTTAATGTACTTACATCTTCTGGTGGGCGGATATCTTTCAATGTCATTTTCAGGAATTCCTTTCTACTATAGCCATATTGTTTAATGGCTGCATCGTTAACCTGTAAAATAGATAATGTTTTAAAATCATATACCCATTGCGGCAACGGACTATGATTAAAAAGGTCATAGTACCTCTTTTTTTCTCTTGCCAGCTGTTTGTTGATCCGCTTCCAATCGGTAATGTCTTTAAAATATACAGACAATCCCTCGCCGGATGGAAATGCACTTACCTCAACCCACATCTTTTTTTGCGGCCAGTATTCCTGAAACCTTACAGCTACATTATCATGCATGGCCCTATGGTATTCTGTATAAAATTTTAAAGAGATAGCTCTTTTAAATTCTACCCAGAGATTTTTTCCTACAATTTCTGCCTTCGATTTACCCAAAAGGCGTTCACATTCTTTGTTCCAATAGGTAACTTTCCAATCAAGGTCCACCTCAAAAAAAGCATCTGTGAAGCTCTCCAGGATGTTGGCTATTTTTTGCTTGTATTTTATCAGTTCATGTTCAAAACTCATGGTCAGGGATGACTTTATTAGTTTTTATATTTGGTTTATCGTTCTGACTAATTTAACATTTCATATCGTTATATGTTGATTAATTTATTAAAATAACCAGCCCGTATAAACACTTTCCGATTTTCCATCCGCTTCGATTGCCGAATACAAAACTTTTTCTCTTCCGCCGATGTTCTCCATTCAATTAAACCTGATGTATATGCTGTTATCAATTGACTGGACCAGGTTCCTGGTTGGAGAAGAAGACTGGGAATTCCTGGCCGAAATTTCTCTGCGGACCATAATCATGTATTTCATCATCCTGCTCGGTCTGCGTCTGCTGGGCAAACGTGGCGTCAAACAATTGTCGGTATTCGAACTGGTTGTCATTATCAGTCTGGGTTCGGCTGCAGGAGATCCCATGTTCTACAAAGAAATCGGCCTGATGGTACCCATTGTTATTTTTGCCATCATCGTTGCCGCCTACCGCCTTACCACATATTTAATGGCCAAAAGCAAAAAATTTGATGATCTGGTAGAAGGTACGTGTACCTATTTGATCAAACAGGGAGAATTCTCTACAGAAGATTTCAGCAAAGAAGGCCTTGCCTACGATGAATTTTTCTCAGAGTTACGCCAGCAGAGCATCTCTCATTTGGGGCAAGTGGAGGCGGCCATACTGGAAACCTCCGGTAACCTCAGCGTTTATTACTACCCGGATAAGGAAGTTAAATACGGCCTACCCATATTGCCCGATCTTTTCGACAATTGCATAAAAGAGATCGTTCTGCCTGGAAAATATGCCTGCGCTTATTGCGGAAACATACAGCAGCTACAGCCTGCCCTTCAGTATCAGTGCAAAAAATGCGGACATGAGCAATGGGTAAAAGCCATCAATACACTAAGAATCAAATGAGGCATTGTTGCCACTATAAAGTGTAATGCTTTTACTGTGGATAAGAACAGATAAGGTACTCAATGTTCGTCATTTGCTTCTTTTAGTTTCTTTATGATATAATCTCCATGTATCTTTTTTCCGTCCTCGTTCGGATGTAATCCGTCACGTAAATATTGTTTACTATTCTCCTGTGTAATGCCACTTTCTGCATAACAATCAAAATAGGGCACCGACATTCCATCGCATATTTTCTTTATGGTGTCTATCTTTTTCAAATTGTCCTTATTTCTATTCTCGCTTTCAGCTTGTAAGGGAAGAGAGAGATATAATTTTGCATTAGGGAACTTAGTTTTAAGTGCCTTAATACACCATTTCACAGCCCCAGCTATGGTATTCAGGTCAAGATTATCCAGATTCCCTTCCTGTAATGCTCCTTCAGCATCTCCCAATACTGCTGCACTGCTAAGGTCGTTCGTTCCGTACGAAAGAATTATATAATCTGGGGTAAGGACTGCTTTCTGGTCTAAATATTTCTGTATGTGCACTATCGCACAATTGTTTATGCGTTTTTGATATGCTAAGTCATCCGGATTTGCTGCATTGCTGTTGCTTATGCCAGCAAAATCAGCATCGTTATAATTCTGTGTGCTTATTTTTTTACCACTTCCTGTGGTTCTTTCCCGCTTGCTCCAGATAGCGCCACCTACGGCGCCGTTATATAAATTACCGAATTTTAATGCTGCAGAAAGCTGATAAGCCCAGCTATTTTCTGCCGCTGTTATACTGTTCCCAAAAGTAGCCAGGTTCTTGCCTTCAAATACCGATTTAGGGGGTACTTCCTCTTTATTCTGCTCTTCATCTGCGCCCCGGACATTTGAGCATGCTGAAAACAGGAAAAATAAAAAAAACAGTACCGTGGATATCGTTTTCATATCGATTTATTTAAAAAATGAAATTTTATATGAGGTCTTTACTTGTGTTGATAGGTCGTCAAGCTAAGCCTTTGGTGTCATGACTCTGCGAAGCGTCTGATGACACCAAAGGCGGTATAAAAACTATCCGATTATTTTCCTAAAAGCGCGGCCGCACACCAGAGATAAGGTGCCTGGCCATGAAGGTCTCCTGCATTGCGGGGACGGTCATGGTAATGCTGCTTATCGTTCTTTTTGCCTGTACCGATACACACTTCTGTTACGTTGTTGCGCGAGTCGATGTACGGAACCATCGCTAACCAGGCCTTTTTAACTGCTGGTGTATAGGTCGCGGCATCCAGCCACCCTTCCTTTACACCCACGATGAACCCATAGTTGAACATCGCCGTACCTGATGTTTCAGCCCAGAAATCAGGCTGGTCAATGAGCTGGTTCCACATGCCACCTGGTCTTTGGTAGTCTTTCAGGCTCTTCATCATTTTCAGGTATCCTTCCATAATCCGCGGACGGTCTTTGTGGTCTTTAGGCATCAGGCGCAACAGGTCGGGCATACCCACAGCCATCCAGCCATCTCCTCTTCCCCAATAATAGGGGACATCCGGAGCATGGTAGAAAAGACCATTCGGGCGTTGCAGTTCATCCAGGTAAAGCACCATTTCTTTTGCTGCCCGATCGATATATTTGCGATCGCCTGTTACTTTATAGGCCTCATTTTGTACTACAGTGATCATGTACATGTCATCGATCCAAAGCCGGGTTTGCCAGGAATATCCTTTCTCTGCCCAGGCTTTTTCCTCGGCATTTGCATGCTGAGGTACTTCCCATTGCGAATCGGCATAGGCCAGGCCTATCTTCCGGTAGCGTTCGTCCTTTGTGATCTGATAGAGCTTTAGTGCCACACTGCCAAACATGTTGTAGTCCACATGGTTCATAGGAGGCAGCAATGCTTTTTCATAAGTAAAAAATGGCTCAAATTTATCCTGCAGAAGTTTGATCAGCTTTTGGTCCTTTGTTTTCAAAGCATAGTCTATGGCACCATTCCAAGTACATACTCCGGCATAATGGATATACTTCCCGGCATAAAGGTCATGTCTGCTGTTCACAAAATGATAGGCCAAACGTTTTCCTACTTCTTTGGGCGTTGATCCTTTGGGAAATCCGGAGAGCCCATCAAGCTGGGCAAATGACAATTGTGCAGTAAACACTGCAAGCATCAATAAAAATAGTCTCTTAAACATCGTATGTCTTTTGAATCTTTAAAATTTAATTAGGAGATTGGTAATTACAGCACCATTGTTAATTCGTATCCTCATCGGCTACAGCATCCTGCCACCTGGTCCAGATCTCCGTGCTGACATCAAAGCCGCTATATCCGGAGTTCTGTCGCAATTTGCCATAGAGATTGGAGTTAATTGCATTTTGAGGAATAGGCCAGTAGATGTTATATGGCGTTATGGTGTATTTTCTGTTCCTTACAGTCACCTTATTTTTATTGTAATAATCATTATAATGCTGAATACGCTGATACCAGTAGCTGTTGTCTGCCAGGGTATTTATAGAATAGGTATTGCCCCATTCATCTGTTTTGCCGCTTAAAGCCAGGCTGTAAGATATCCTGCTCAATTCCATGTGTCTCCATTCTTCCATGTACAACTCGCGGGCACGTTCATTTACGATATCACCGATATTTACAGTCGTATAAAGCTGGCTGCACTTTGCTCTCCTTCTTACCGCATTTACATCTTCCGTTGCGGCGCCAACATTCCCCTTATAAAATTGCGCTTCCGCCCTTAGCAAATAAGTTTCTGCCAAACGATAGCAATACCAGTCGGCAGCTCCGCCATCATTTCTATTGGAGGTTGGAGTAGCCAGAAATACTGGATCGTCTATATATATTTTATAATGCGGCCAGTTAAACCAGCTGCGGATGGTGTCTGTACATAAAAGCGTAGTCCCATTATATAGTCTGAGGTTTTGTCCGTAATTGGCATCAGTAGGGTCATTATATTTCAGCATTTCCATGCGTGCCCAGTTTCCTACCGTACTGCTGTGTCGCAGGTCGGTAGCATCGTCTAACCCGTTAACAGACCAAAGGCCGAACTGGGCAAAATGCGTAGGTCTGATCATAGCTATTCCTCTTCCTACAGCGCCGTTGATGTCATATTCTGCCCTGTATTTGGAATCTGTCTTGGCAACAGATAGCAGCACTTTTCCACTGGGTGATTTCAATGCAGCCTGGTTCCACATAGGTCCCCAGTTGCGCATAGATTTATACCTGATCGTCGCATCTGTACCTTCGCGGTTAGGCATCACCAGAATGGCTTCTTTATTGGCTGCTATAGCTTTATTTACAGGCCTATGCAAATCCCATATCACATTACGGGTAACAGGCCAGGCAACCGGAGAGGGGTTATCAAATGTACCGAAGGTTGCATTCATCAGGGTGTAGCCCGACTGGTTAATTAATATATCTGCCTGGGCGATAGCCTTGTCCCACTGGCCGGTGGCCAGGTAACATTTGATCAACAGCTGGCGACAGGCCCCTTTGTTGATCATCCCGATATACGCCATTTTTGACTGCTCTGGCACCCATTCTACGGCTTTCTCCATGTCGGAGGTGATCATTTCCAGGATAGCTTCTCGGCTGGTGGTCTTATAGTTTTGTTTAGGCACCGTCAATATTTTGGTAACCAGCGGCACATCCTTAAACTGAAAGCAAAGTGCCAGGTAACGGAAAGACCTGTGAAAATAGGCCCGCCCGAGAAACTCCTGCTTGGTCAACTCGTCCAGACCAGGTACATTATCAATGAAACTGGTAATGGTATTGGCGTATTTGATCCCGTTATAAGTTTCGCCCCAAAAAAAAGAAATCATATTAACATCATTGTCAAACATTCCATCTGTAGGGGTAAGCCGTGTAGCCACATCGGCAAAAATGTTACCATCGTCTGTTTTACTGGATACAGCTATATCTGACAACATGTATTCCGTACCAATAGGCACGGATATATCCCTTGTTTGTAAATGGCTCCAATAGGTGCGTAAATGCCTGTCCAGCATTGCGGTTGTAGCCTCCAAACCCGCGCGGCTTGAAAATGTCATTTCAGGTTCGTAAAACGAGAGTGGATCCGGCTTCAGAAAATCCTTCTTGCAACCTGAAATTAATGTAACAGACGCCATGCCTATTACCAAAAGAGTCGATATATATAAATTATTCGTTTTCATCCTTAATTCGTTTAAAGACTTAGATTTAACCCAAGTGTGAATATTCTAGGTGCCATCTGGGCAGTTTCAATATCCCAGTAACGCCAGTTCTTATCTTTATTCCATACAGCTAAATTGCGTACGGAACCGAAAACTTTTAACTTTTCTATATGGGCAGGTGAAGTTAATTTTTGCGGCAATGTATAGCCCAGACTTACATTATCCAGCCTGATAAAAGAACGGTCAAATACCCGCTGGGGAGCATTCAGACCATTAGGCCCTTTTGATTCCAGGCGAGCCCAGAAATCACTGGGAGCCTCAAGCGTCCAATATGGTTTTTCGTAGGTATTGGCAAGGCCCTGGCTAATCGTAGAAGTGCCATTATCCTGGTTCAGATAGGCCCCATTAAGGCTCTTATGCCCCCAGTAGGAATAGAGGTTAAAAGAAAAGTTAAAGTTCTTATAGGTAAAGTCGTTCCTTAAAGACCACATGATGGGCGCCTGAGTTTGCCCAAGGAATTCTCTATCATTATCGTTATAAACTGGCTTAATGCTGCCGTCAGGATTAATCACATCGTCTGCTGTATAGTTGTTGATCACTTTAGGATCGCCGGGCCGCTGCCCATACTTGGCAGCTTCATCAATTTCATTAACCTGCCAGATCCCTGTCACCTTGTAATTCCAGATGGAGCTGATGGGCTGGCCGATGAACCATTGGTTTCCAATATCATCTACTTCTTTACTCGACACCACATTTCCGTTGGCATCCAGGACATCTACATATTGATAATACAAGTGTTTGATCTTATTGCTGTATTTTGAAAATCCAAATGTCGTGCTCCAGCTAAAGTTTTTTCCCTTAATATTCTGCGAGTTTACCGACATTTCAAACCCTCTGTTCTGTACTTCGCCCAGATTGGTAGTAATGCTGCTAAAGCCTGAGAAACCTGGAAGGGATTGGTTCATGATCATATCAGTAGTAGACATCTGGAAATAATCCAATGTGGTTGAAATACGGTTTTCCAGAAAGCCCAGGTCTAAGCCAACATTAAAAGAGGCAGTTTTTTCCCATTGCAAATTCTTGTTGGCCATGCGGTCTATCCGCAGGTACTGAAATTGCACATAATCGCCATTGGCATTAATATAACCCTGGGTGCCTACTCCGTTAGCCAGATTAGCCAATGCAACGTAGGCGTCATCGAGCGAACGGTTACCGTTCTGCCCATAAGACAACCGCAGCTTACCATTGCTTAAGGGTTTCCAGTTAAAGAACTTTTCATTGGTAAATGTCCATCCTAAAGCGACAGACAGGAATGTAGCGCGTGGGTTGGAGGTACCAAATGCCGAGTACCCGTCGCGGCGCACAGAAGTGGTAAGCATATAGCGGTCGTCATACGAATAAAACAGGCGTGCCAGCATACCATCTGCCGTTTGCCGGCCGTCGCTGGTATCAAACTCACTCAACAACTTGTCACCGCCCTTGGTTTCATGAAAACCTAAAACATCGGTTGGCGATATGTCCCAAGCCTGGATATTGTCCCACCAAGACTGACGTTCTTCTGCCTCCTGTACCAGGGTTACATTTACCCGGTGTTTTTTGGCGAAGGTTTGCTCCCAATTGATGGTATTGTTGAGTGACCAGTCAAAGCGTTTACTGTTCTCGCGGTTTACCCCTGCCTTTTTTGAACCTGGTCTCCAATCAGGATGTAAGGATGATGTGAAATAGCGCTTAAAGAACCATTGGTACCGGGGCGAACCGTTAAAGGAATAGGAAATGTTAAAAGGCAATTTTACTTTGGCCGTAAAAATAGAATTCAATACGGTATACCCGCTTTCCAAATCCTGAAACTGCCTGTTGTAGTCATAATTGTATCCTCTTACAAGCCCCGTTAATGTTGATCCCTGGGGATAGATTTCCAGATTTCCGTTTTGATCCCTATAGGAGGCAAAAGGGCTGTTGAAAGTAATAGCACTACCCCAGTCTGTAGCTATATTTCCGTCTGACCGGTCCTGGAAATTAATATTTGCACCAATGTTTAGCCAGTCTGTTATCTTTCCATCAATTTTAAGATTAGACCGTACCGCTTTATAATTATCGCCTACAATAACTCCCTGGTTAGAGAGGTAGCCGGCCGACATATAATAATTGATCTTATCACTGGCGCCGGAAGCGCTGAGGTTATAATCCTGGTTTACTCCGTTTCTGAAACTATGGTCATACCAGTCAAAAGTTTTTCCGGCAAGGTAATTGGTCAGCACGTTATGGCCAAGCCCAATACGCCTGGCATAAATCTGCTCGTTAGAGGCATTCGCGTCATTCACGGAATAAGCCCTCCAGGCGGCCTCGGTTATGCCATATTTGGCCAGCATATCCTGACCGGGTTTTTCATAAAAACCAGGTTTACCTTTGGAATCGCTGGCATCAATACTGCTCGACATATAAGGCTCATAATTACCGGTGGCAGGGTTCACATCGTAAGAAGCCGCCGTATACCAATCTTCCCTGTATTTTATATACCCTTCCGGTCCCCACACAGGCCGGTTGGCCCCCATAGTCGAAATTCCGAAGTTCGAAGTAAAATTGATCGTTGGTTTACCCGGTTTTCCCTTTTTGGTGCTAATGATAATGACCCCGTTGGCAGACTGTGCACCATAAATGGCTGCAGCCGAAGCGTCTTTCAATACATCCAGCTGTTCAATATCGTCGGGATTGATTTCTGACAGCTCTCCGTAGAAGATCATTCCGTCCAGAATGAGCAGCGGAGAGTTATGATTACCCGCTGTGTAAACAGAACGCTGCCCGCGTATGTTAATGGAACCACCATTTTTTGCTGATGCGTCCAGCCCGATTGTTAAGCCTGGTGTACCCCTTAGAATGTCCTGAACCGTCCGTGGATTTTCATCGGCAATTTTATCGGGCTTAATCTGTGTAATTGCACCGGTAAGGTCTTTCTTCCTGGCGGTGCCATAGCCGATTACCACCAACTCGTTTAGGTCACTGGTAGCTGGTGTCAATCTGATATTTCCCATATCCGCAGCCACATCAACTTCTATCTTCTCATAGCCGATATAGCTGATCACCAGTTTATCACGCTCGTCAACATTTTCCAGATAAAAAGCACCATTCTGATCTGTCATTACCGACCTGCCTTTTCCCTTTATGCCTACAGTGGCGCCAGCCATGGGCTGGTCCTTCTCATTGAGTACCTTACCTCTGACATCTATGGCACGAAACCTGATAATCAGATTGTCCAGAAAAGAAGCATTCTTTTTTTTGATGGTGATATCTTTATCAACAATCACGTAAGTAAAGGGCAAATCTTTAAGTACTGCCTTTAATGCCTCATCAACTGTCGCATTGTTCAGCTTTACATTTTTCAGCTCTTTATTGGAAATAATCCCACCCTCATAATAAAAATCATAACCACTCTGTTTTCTGATCTCTTTGAAAACAGATTTTAATGTGATTCGGTTTTGCTCAATGGTAATCCGCTGGCCCAAAGTAGCTGCACTGACCTGCATTAGGGATACTATTAATATGACGGTGGTTAATCGCATAATCAGCCATATTTTAGGGTATAACGCGCTCGTTATACTAGGTTTAGTATAAATTTGATACATTTGGTTAGTTTTGGTTCTAAAGCAGTCTGCCTTCGGCGGTCGAAAACTGTTGGCTTGCTGCGTTAACACTTTTTAGTTTTAATAATTGTTCCAAACGCAAACCAGGAGTGCTACACTTCTGGTTTGCTTATTTTATTAATGTTCGCTCTGCAGGTATTTTTTCATCTCCTTTTAATTTTAATCAATTATCAATCTTTTTCATTCTATTTGGACACATATACTTTTCTTCCTTCAACTTTAAAACGTACCTGATCAGATGATTCGATGTGCTTCAACACTGCTGATAAAGTCCTGTTCCTGGAAATCCAGCCACCGGATTTAATATGCTGAGGTACCGAAGCCTCGTAAACAACATCTACATTATACCAGCGGGCTATCTTGCGCATCGCCACCCTGAAATCAAGTTCATCCAGATTGAAATCACCGTCTTTCCAATCAATCACATTCACCACATTCACCTCATTTACCAAGATGCTATTGCCGTTATTTACGGCCTGTTCACCTGGTTTGATCACCTGTCTTAAATTGCCTAAAATCACACTGACAGCGCCTTCTATCAGTGTAGTGGCCACTGTAGCTTCATTAGGATAACTGTTGATATTAAAATGCGTTCCTAAAACTTCCACATTTTGCTTGTCCGTTGTCACTACAAATGGATGGGACTTGTCTTTGGTAATTTCGAAATAACCTTCACCCTGAAGTTTTACCATACGTTTTCCATTTTCAACAAGCCTTGACGAGTAGGTTAAACTCGAAGCCGAGTTGAGCCAAACGTAGGAGCCGTCTGGCAAACGCAGCTTATAGGTTTCCCCGTTTGCCGTAGATAATGTATTGAGTTTACCTGCTTCTCCTGAACCATCCTTCATTTCATAAACAACTTCCCCGTTTTCAGATTTGGTGATCATCACCCCTGCTTCTTTAGCTACTTCACCATTTTTCATATCGCTGAGCCTTATTTTCTTCCCGTTAGAAAGTGTTAAGGTAGCGCCGGATGCTCCGGGAGCAACATCATTTTTGTAAACAAGCTGGTTGGTGTGCTCCTGGTTAATTCCAGGGTAATAAAGCAAGGCACCAAAAATGAACGTAACCAGGGCAACTGCTACCGCAATACGCAGCCATAAGCGAACCAGCTTTGGCTTTTTAGCTTTATGCCCCCTTACTATGGCATGAAAAATCCTTTCCCCGGCCTCAGTACTTAAACTGTTAACTATTTCAGGGTGTTCATAGCTGCCGGAAATCAGTTCTTCAATAAATTCAGTATGATCAGGATTCCGCACATAAGTCAAGAATTCCAGCCGCTGTTCCTCCGTGATGTCTTTAGATAAATATCTATTATAAAGTTCGGTGAGACGGTTGCGCTCGCTGGTCATGTGCTATTTGGTTAGTTTAGTTTAAGGCTATTTTAACCTTACTTACCAACATTGACACTTCAGGATGGCCTGGGGGTAGTCATTTTTGAAATTTATTTAAAAAAAATCACAACCAGTGCCGGATAGAGCAGTGCATGCCGCTTAAAATGCTCACGGATCGTTGCCAGTGCCAGTTTCATATGGTAATGTACGGTATCAGGAGAAATATTCAGCTGTGCCGCCGCCTCATCATATTTTAACCCCTCAAAATGGCATAAGTTATATACCCTGCGTTGCTGTTCAGGCAACCTGCTCACCACTTCATCCAGCAGCTCTTTTGTTTCCTTATAGTCTAACGCCTGTTGTGTGCCCAGATCATTGTCACTGCTGTTTAGCCCCATTTCAGTTTTAGCCTTACTGACTATAGCCTCATGACGTAACAGATTAAAGGCATGGTTACGCACCAGCCTGTTCAGATAAGCACCAAAACGCTCAATGCCCAGCAACTGACTACGACCAAACCAGACTTTTAAAAAGATATCCTGTACAATCTCTTCCGCATCAGCGTTAGAACGGGTGATCTTTTGTGCGAAAGTAAACACATATCGCTGATAGTGGTCAAAAACTTCCCTGAACGCACGTTCGTCTCCACGGGCGATCTTTGCCAGTAGTACAGTTTCGTCCAAAAGGTTTTTGTCCTCCATTTTATTGCCAGTTTGCTTATAAAATTTACCAGACATCAATGTCAATGATAAATAAAATTTACCATTTTCCTATTAAAGCGCTATCTTTTATTCAATCGATGATCCAATAATTTGATGGCATAACCACCTACCACACTACGTGCCTGGAAACCGACCTGTTTACCATCTGTAGTTTCATACCAGTCACTTAACGGCACCCTGCTTGTCGATTCCAGAACAAATTTATGGATCGGTTTTATGAAGCGCTCAAAATCAGACCGGTTATCGGTCAAGGTTGCAGTCCATACAATCCAATCAGATTTGGTATAAGTTTTACGGCTATCTAATGGTAAACCAAAGGTATTTTGCTTTTTCAGGTAAAAGTCAATCTCCTTTTTATAAACCGCTTCGGGAAAGATATCGAGCTTCAATACCTTATCCCATACCAGGTTATACTTCTGGCTCCAGGTATTTTTCAAATCGAATGTTAAAGCATAGTGATCTCCGGCATCTGCCATTTCCATCCATTTTTTTGCCATTTCTTTAGCCATAGGTGTATACTTTGCTGCTGCTTCTCTTTCTCCCAATTGTGCTGCAAGCTTTCCGTAACCTCCCAAGGCTACAATCGCCTTTATCGATAAATTTGTATTCCGGGCCAGATGACCGGCAAAATCATCAGTGCACAATTGGTTTGCCGGATCAAAACCATTTTTATTCAGGTAATCAGCCCAGACAGCGAGTGTTTTCCAGTGTTTTTTAGCATAGGCTGCATTGCCTTCAACCCTGGCAATGGCTGCTGTAAGGATGAGCATGTTACCAGCTTCCTCTACAGGCATATCCTCGCCATAGGTTTGTCCGTTAGCCAAAGGGTAAGTACCCAAATCGTGTGCAGGAAAAGGTTTTTTCCATTTACCGCTTTCACTGTAATAGAAAATCCCGTTTAACATTCCTTTCAACAAATCAGGATTGTATACCAAAAACAATGGCGCTGAGGGGTAAGTGATGTCTACAGTATTGATAGATCCATTACTAAAATTCTCTTTAGAAAGAAATAAGAGCTCGCCCTGCGGGCTTTCTACCAATTTGTGTGCAGAGATGGCCTGCCGATAGGAGATGTCTGAAAGATCAGCATAAGCGGCACCTCCAGCCTTTAAATTTGCAGCATGATATTGTTTGTTAAATGCAACGCATTTTTGTAAAACCGCAGCATGTTCATTGCTGGCGAGTGTAAGTTGCTTAGCCATGGTCTGGTTATTTTTCCGGTTCCACCATGGCTTTAAGTTTTTGCCGAAATACTGGACAGATTCGATATCATCATAGCCAATCAATATAGTTTTTTCCGTAGTGGTATTCCCTACACTAAAAGGCAGCACCGTAGCCAATGTTAAGCTTTTGCCTTTCGCCGGAACAGCAGCTGCTTTTCCGCTGATAAAAGATGAAATGGCATCTGCTGATGAAGCGATATATTGTTTTCCGCTATTTTGCGCAACTGCAACATACATATAGCCCCAATCGATACGGATATCATCACCTCTTTTTTTCAATACCGGCTGTGCTGTCGTACCAGCTTTAAGCACCGAGAGCGCGCCGTTTCTGTAACCTGATGCCTCTACTTCCTGAGCAATATGATTGCTCGCAATATCAGTTGATGCGCCAAAATAAACCTGCGCATTGTGCTTTTGCCCGTCATTGGATTTAAGCTGGAACGACACATAAGAAACCGGCCTGGCCAACAGGTCAAGATTGTCCATCAGCAAAGGCGATGTGAAAGTAAGCTCAAGATCCACTTTGCCCGCACTGAACTGATAAATGGTTTGTGTAGCATTTACGGTTACGCTGTTTTGTTTAGCCATAAGTACCGATTTTAATTCGGCTGCAGGCTTTTCAACAGCCAAACCCACATCTAACCATTGGCCACCGGCAGTATTTTTAACATGTGCGGCGATAACATTTTTGCCTTTTTTCAATACGTCCTTTATCTTTTTATCAACAGGGATATACACATATTTACCGGTCCAGCAATTACAGGTATAAACTTTAACCCCGTTTAAAAACAGCTCGATGTTATCGTCATGATTGATCCTTAAATTCAACCCTTTAACATCGATATTGTCCAGGTTAAACTCGCGGCGCATCCATAGGTTCTCACTTTTCCACTTGGTTTTGGCGTCGCCGTCACCAAATGCTGCGTTTCCGGTTTTCCAGTCAGTATCATTATAATCCGTTTTTTCCCAACCGGCAGCCGGCGCTGTTTCCAGATATTTTGCTGTATAGCTTTTGTCTTCAGCTGTGGGCAAAAGCATTTCAAAACTCTTTTCAGGTTTACCTAAAAAACTGTATACCTGCTGGTCAACTTTAATCAATCCGGATAGTGCGTGGTTCGTGCCTGTCCAGTGTTTTGTTGGCCCCGCATTGAGCTCATCAGAAAAAGACCAGATGCTAAAATAAGGATCGTGTGTAATCAGTGGATAGGCCGGTGCTTTACGCTGCTGGGCGAAGACACCAAGCGCTGCTGCAAACAGGCCTAAAGAAAAAAAGATTCGTTTCATTTGTTTTGTGTTAAGTATTTTATGATCTGTCTAGTTAAATGGTAAAGTATTCATCAGCAATGAAACCGCAGTTGAACCTCCAAAAGCAGATTCAGGTTTGCCTTCAGGTGTTTTTGTCGCCCATTTGGTATGGATAAGCCCAAGGGAATTGCGATTTTCATAGGCTGTTCTGGCATTCAGCAACATCCAGTCTGTAAATGTCTGTTCTTTGGTCTCCAGCATATAGCTCCTGGCATATCGCACAAAAATCCCTTTGAAACCAGGCAGATCGTCGCCCCCAACTTCATTGTTCATCACCTGCCCCTTGTACATCGTATCTTTAATATAACCCGCCATTTTTTTTGCATCATTCAAATAAGTCAGATTTTTTGTGTGTTTATAGAGCAGGATTGCCGCGCCCATAAAAGTCCCCTGATTGTAGGTGGAGCTCCATTCAAAGGTGGTTATCTTTTGGGTATTGTCATCCATATCAATGCCATCGTTCACCTTTCCGGTTTTCGGATCAAAAAGATATATTTTAGACCATTTATACAGATCAACAGCCTTATTATAATAGCCTTCATCACCCGTAGCTTCAGCTAAATAACAACAAGCAACCATAGCAGGTCCGTTGATACAAGCATTTTTTGACGTTTTTTTCTCTTTCCATATCAGACCACCACCATAACTTTTGGTATATGCCCGGGCATACATTTTGTCGAATTGATCCTTTGTTTTCAGCAGGTAAGCTTTATTGCCTGTAAAGTTGTAACCCCGCACACAAAACAGCACTGCCCAGGTGATGTCATCATTGAAGTCATTGTACATCCAGTCTTCTTTATTACTGGCAATGAAATTCCGGTAAAGTTTGTTAAACCGGGCGATGTACATCGGATCCTTTGTTACTTCGTAAGCATCCAGTACCCCTTCTATCATCTCGGCCTGGTCCCAGAAACCTTTTCCGTTTTCGACATCATATGCTTTGTACCATGCTTCGAAAGTCTGTTTCGCAGCCAGCATTTTAGTGTTTACTATACCTTCCTGTGCTATCGCTACATCGTCATATAGCAAAATTATCAGCAGGCATAGCATGATTCTTTTTAAAAACCTCATTTTACCATTGAATTTGCTGGTCCTGGTCTGGTATAAGCGTATTCAGGTCGCGTTGCATGGACAATGTACCTTCTACTTTATATTTCAACCGCTGGCCAGGAACAGTTGTATAATCTTCAAACTCATAAGACAAATAAAGTGTAATATAGATATGTTTCATATATGGAAGTTTGGCATCCATTTCCTCATCTATCGTGTAATACGATTGTGATGAGCCCAACTTAAATTTGTTGTTCACCGCATTGTCACTCCATACTTCCAGTTTTTTCTTTTGAACGTCGATTACGTTATCAGTAAACTTGATCAGTACCTTATAATTTTTGCGATCCAGGTAGTCGATATCACGCGTTCCGGCATAGAGAAAAATAGTTTTGTTATCTACCACATAGGTTCTGTGTGTATTCAATGTTAAAGCATCCGATTCCCCATCCAGGAAAATCTTATACAAGGTACCTCCGTATTCACCAGAGTAATCATTAAATGGAGTAATACGCAACATCGCTCTCCTGTAACTTTTGTTAGGGTTCGCTTTATAATCGTAAGATGGATCATCTAATATCTGTATGGGCAATACCCATTTATCAGATTGGTCCAGGTCACCTAGTGTGAAATCGATCGGTAACGAAATTGTGCTCACTCCTTCAGGGACAGTGATCGTCTTGGGCAAGTTATAATATTTAGTATCTAACTGCCTGAAATACAGTTCCTGCCTATGTCCATATTGCTCCTGATTTAATCTTGCCAACGTATCAGGATCCAAACCAAGATGTATGGTTCGAGCCTTAGTATTTTGCGTTGAACCACTGATTACAATGGGCAGATTATATCTAACTGCCCCATCAGCATTATAGCGTAAGTAGCTCCAGGTCACTCCCTGAGCACCTGGTATGGCTTTAAATGAAGCCATTTGGGTAAACTGCTCGTCTTCCCATTCATTCTTACATGAAACACAGCATATCGCTGTTATGATCACTAAAAACAGCCTATATATATTCTTCTTCATTTTTTGCAGATTATGGTAAATTATTCGGGATTTGTCCAACCTGGGTTTTGGGTCAGGTATTTATTACGTTTAAGCTCATCAAAATGAATGGGCCAAAACCACATTTTAAGTGTAAATATTGAAGGCAGCGATGGCGTCTCCACAACAAGATGGAAAAGGTCTGCCTGCAATTTAGTTGCATAAGAATTATTTCCATAGACGGGAGCCGATTCTTCCGCCGGGGCATCCGTCCAGCGACGCAAATCAAAATAACGTTGTCCTTCGGCAAATAGCTCGATCTGGCGCTCTCTTTTCAGTTTTATACGGAATTTATTTGCATCAGCATATACTTCGTTGGTGTAGTCAGCTAATCCCGCACGGATACGAACCGGCTGGATTCCATGTTTCATCTCCCCAACACTACGTGATATCGCATGTGTTTTACTGCCATCCCAGGAAGAAATATTATAGGATCCATTCAATTCATTTAAGGCTTCAGCGTAGATCAGTAAAATGTCTGCATAGCGGATGGCGGGATCCACTTTTTTTGTCATTCGACCTGCATCATAGCCATTGAGCAGCGTATTACCCATATCATCCGGGTGTACATACTTTTTGATACCAATTCCCGTACGTGTCCAGTAACTGGTATTTTTATAACCATTGGGGTCCCCACGATAATAAAAGACCTGTTGATTAGGTTTTTCGTCTTTTACGGTTTCTGCATTGAGGAGATTCCAGGTAGAGCCATTATAAGAAACGGAAGCGTAAAAACGAGGTTCACGTTTTGCGTACTGTTTATTTACACCCACCCCCAATGCACCTAATTCAGGGTAATTAGCCAATTCATCCTGCTTTACAAAACCAGTGGCCCGCGGCTGCGTATTGTAACGGCCTTCGTAATTCGGTCTGCCCGCGTACATATTGTTCATGCCAGGTATATCAGTTCCGTCATTCATGTAGTAAGCATCAATCTGTTTTTGGGTCATACCGTGTGAATTATAACCTTTTCCTTCCAGACGTGGCAACTGATGAACTACCAGTACATTGATCCCCTCACCACCCTGGTTTTGCCCACGGGTAAAAATCAGTTCAGGATTTTGATAGGCAGGGACGGTTCCGTTAAATAAAGCCCGGTAAGATTCGTAAGGATCAATGTCCTTCCAGCCTGCAGGCCAGTTGTTATTAGAGAAATTGTTATCCGTTGGTGGCGTCACAGTTGCCGGATAAGCAAGATCTCCTGTTGCTTTTTTATAAGCAACATACAATTGGTATTGCCCCAAATCCATAACATCCTTCGCTGCGGCAGCGGCCCTGGCCCATTTACTTTCATCATAGGTTGGGGAAAGTAAAGGCTTGCCGTCTTTAGTAATCATCGCCGCAGCAACTTCAGCCGGCGCTTTTCCATTGGCCAGGGGGCTTGCAGCAAATAGTAATACCCTGGCGCGAAGACCCAGGGCAGCGCCTCGGGTGGGCCGCGCAACGTCTTGTATGCCTTGCTGAAGCGAAAGTACCTTTGCGGCTTCTACAAGTTCATTGGCAATATAATCTGCACATTCCTGATAAGTATTCCTTGCCTGTGCAATTTCATCGTACTCCTTTGTATAGTCGATACCTTCGTCGGGCACAATAGGTACCGGACCATAGGTACGTAAAAGGATCCAATAATAATAAGCTCTCAGAAACCGGGCTTCACCTTTCATTTCTGCAATTTCATTGGCTGTAAAGGTTTTATTGATGTCGATGTTTTTCAGGAAAATAGATGCCTGACGAATTCCCTGATAGGCATTAACCCATATTCCCTTGCTTTCGCCACCTAAACCACTTTCAGTGTACTGACCGTTTTTCCATCTTTTATATTCATCATTTTCATCACCGTAAAACATATCATCGGCAAAATTAAAGGGTATGATTTTTTTACTGGCTACATCCTGTAACTCGCTGGTTCCAAGGAAATAGTAAGCACGTGCTAACCATTTGTTTGCATAATCTGAATTGCTGAAGACATCCTCGGTTGTCAGTCGTTCATCAAACAAATAATCTGAGTCCAGATATTTTTTACACCCTGCAATTGTTAAAATAAATGCGATGAGGGCTAAAATTATAGGTATTTTTTTCATTTTATTTTTCTTATAGATTAACTGACAAACCCACTGATAAGGTTCTGCTTAGTGGATAAACTTTTCCATTTGGGTTTCCCAATTCCGGATCCCAAAGTTTGAATTTTGAAAAGGTTAACAGGTTTGTACCCACAAAGAAAACTCGTGCATTGCTCAATCGAGCTCTGTTGACCAAAGACTTAGGGAAGGTATAACCGATATCCAGCGTTTTCAAACGCATATACGAACCGTCTTTAATCCAGAAAGTAGATTTTCGATAATTATTCGAATTCGCCCCGTAAGTCAATCGTGGGTAATCCGCATTTGGATCTTCATTTGTTCCCAATACCCAACGGTTGCTGTTGGCCAGCTCATTCAATACATTTCCCCATCCGTCACCACCCTGGAACATATAAACAGAACTGCCGTCTATGAAGTAACTGGATTTTCCTACCCCTTGAAAATGCACATTGATGTCTAAGTTTTTCCAGCTGGCGGCGAGGCCAAATCCATAAGTCAGATTCGGCTTTGTTGTGGCTCCAATTGCAACAATATCGTAGTCATCTACGCTGCCATCGCCGTTGATATCTTTATACTTGATGTCCCCTGGCATCACTTCGCCAAATTCCTGCTTTGGGCTGTTCCTAATGTCGTCATAGTCTTTGAATAGCCCTAGAGAAACCAGCCCCCTGGCCTGGTTTACGCGATAGCCCTCTTGCAGCCGGTATCCGTAAATTGTGTTTTCTTCATCTCTTTCCAGGATCTTATTTTTACTATAGGTCATGTTGCCACGTAAGGTGAAATCCACTCCTAATACTTTTTGTTTGAGAACAAAATTACCATCAAACCCGCGCGACTGTACTTCACCTACATTGGCAGATGGATTACTCTCTACCCCTAAAAATCCAGGCAAATAATCACGTCGCATATAAATGCCTTCACGACGTTCGTCAAAATAGTCTACCGCTCCTGAGAACTTGTCGCCGAAAAAGGAATAATCAATTCCCAAATCTTGCTTGGTGGCAATCTCCCAGGAAACAGTAGGAGAAGATAAGGAAGAATAACGAAGGCCTCCCCAAACACGAGCATCAGATTCGAAATCTGCAAATTGATAACCTCCCGCTCCTATCGGAGTTCCGTCAGGGTAGTTCTGGACAACCCCGGCATCGTTTCTTTGATACAACTGCTCAAGATCATACAAGTAAGGGAATCTGATGTCGTTGTTTGAAGCATCTTTACCTAAATTATCGTTCCCCGTTTTACCGTAAGAATATCGGATTTTAAACATATTTACCCATCCTAAATTTTTTATCAAAGATTCCTCCCCAATATTCCAGGCACCTGATATGGCGGGAAAAAATCCAAAACGATAATCTCTGTGAAAATTCTCTGAGCCGGTATATCCAAAATTAAAATCCACAAAATATCGGTAGTTCCAATTGTAATTTACCCGTCCTGCCAAGCCCTGGTTACGGCGGGCAATTCCATTTTTAAGATCGACGCCTATATTTTGAGTAAATACTTTAGAAGATTGGTTGTATTTTGCCACTGCTCCGAATTGATGATTTCCTATCTGTTTGTCATAATAAAGGTCCCATTCAAAGAAATCCCTCCGCTCTCCGTTTGAGCCGGCAGATTGACTCATTATTTGCTCCAGCCCCTGGCGCGAAAATAAAAGTTCACCATTTGTTTCCCGATATCGATTTGCCTTCCACACTTCGGGTTTTTTACTTCGCTTTATATAATTGTCATTGTAGGTGTCATATCCGTATCGACCTATAAACCGAAGGCCATTGGTAATGAAATCCAGTTTTTGCTCCAGGTTTAATGTCGTCTGGATGTTATTCTTCCAGCTTTCATTATATCCGGTCATTGTACCCTGGACCCAGGGATTGAGATTGTCATCTTTACCTGTCCATGAGGGTATTTTTCCGTCTGAATATTGCATAGGCATCATGATCGGATTGTAGCCCATCAAGGAGGTCCAAATCGCATCCGTTCCTGCACCTGGGTCATTCTGTTTACGTAAGGAACCGGAAACCCCAACCCTTAATAAGGTAGATTTTGTGATGTCCATATCTACACTTAAACGATAGGTATACCTACGGAAGCTGGTATTGGTATTGTAATCACTCAGGGCTTCATCGACTTTATACATACCATCCTGATTTTGATAACTTCCGGAAACATAATAGCGTGCGGTCTTTCCACCACCACTTATATTTAATACACTACGTTGACTTAAAGCATTATCACGCAGCAAAACATCCATCCAATCAACATTGGGGAACAGATCAGGATCCAGGCCTAAACGAAGTATTTCTAATTCAGAGGCAGAATAAAGCGCTTGCTGATTTCTGGTGGTCTTGGCTTCGTTAGCCATAGTTGCATAGGTGTATCCATCTGCGAAATCAGGAAGCCTGGTTGAAGAGTTGGAAAACGCCTCTATCTTGGCATTGATGTTAACTTTCCCTTCCTTTCCACGTTTTGTGGTAATCAATACCACTCCATTGGCACCCCGACTACCATAAATAGCGGTCGCAGAGGCATCTTTTAATATGGAAAAGGATTCAACATCTTCTACATTGACTTCATCCATGTCACGTTCAAAGCCGTCTATCAATATCAAGGCTGAATTATTGGCCCCAAAAGTAGATATGCTACGTACCCAAAATTCAGATACACTACCCGGTCTGCCCGATGTTTGCATTGCCTGGATACCAGGGACAACGCCAGCCAAAGCATTTGCCATAGATGTAGAAGGATTGGATTTCAACTGATCTACATTTACCGTAGTAATTGCGCCAGTAACTGCTATTTTTTTCTGAGCACCAGTAGAAGTAATCACGATCTCGTCGAGCGCACCGGCATCTGATTCTTTCAAGGTAACATTGACTACACGTTGCTCTTTCACCAATACTTCTTGTTTTTCAAAACTGATGTAAGTAAAGACCAAGGTTTTATACGGAAGTACCTTGATGCTATATCTTCCCTCTGAATCGGTTATCGCGCCCAATCCCGGCATGTCCGCAACGGATATACTGACACCTACCATAGGTATTTTTTTTGCGTCGGTAACAATCCCTTTGACAATGACCTCTTGCTGTGCCCGAACTTCAAATGAAATTCCAATCCACACCAGGCATGTTAGTAAAATAAATTTCATATATACTTGTATTTTCTTTAGTTATTCTTCTTTTGATATTTTACGAATGAGCCAGTTCCCAGCTTCACCGATGTAGAAACACTTTTTAACCTCATCATACGCGATTGCCTGCGGACTATTGAAACGTGCCTCAGTACGCAGATCACCGTTGACATATCCGCTAGTCCCATTGTTTCCACGCCCGGCATAGGTGCTAACCCGTCCTTTCGGTGTCAAAATACGTATGGCATGATTATTCCTGTCGCAGAAATAAAAATCGTACTGATCTCCCCCCGATATTTCATAATCCGGATTTTTCACAAATACGCCTTGTACTGGACTATTCAAACGAGCGTTGGTTCCTATTCCATCTGCATAGCCCGAAGTACCAGCTGCTCCACAGATGGTATAAGGGATTTTAAACGTTTTGTTTACACGGTCATAATCGGTACGCATGATAAAATGCTTATCATATTCCACTAAATAAGCATAGTCACCGGATGGATGGAGCACCATATAAATAGCCACACCACTGTAGGGATTGGTAAATACCAGTTTATCTTCTTTGGTCGTGAAATTATAACTGCGTATATCGCCTGCTCTAAACCTGGAATAATACAACATTCCAGTTTGTGGGTGAACAAATGTACCTCTTACGCCTCGCATGTAAACTTCGATCGCTTGCTTCTGGGTAAAATTTGATTCACGACTAAATATGTAATTGCCATATTTGGTATCACTGGCATGATTGTGTGAAACTATCATATCCTGATTTCCATCAGTTCTCCAGGTTAAGACACCAACATTGTCAAGTGTGGTTCTGAAGTAACTTACATACTGTTTTTCAAAATCAATCAATCTGCTGCTGCTGGATCCTGCCGCAACATAAAGATGATTATGATTTTTCGGATCAAAGGAAAACCATTCCATACCCTTAAATCCACCGCAATCGTTAAAGGGACCTTCCTTTTCCTGAAAATCGGTTCCCACCTGATAATATTTACCAAGAAAAGTAGAGACCAGCCATTTCCGTGTATAGGAAAAAGCCTCTTTTGATGCAGCCTGAGCAAGCTCTTCCTTATTATCACCAAGAATACTGACTTTTATATCTCCATCATAGGCCTCTTCGGGTATGACACAATACAAACTGTTGTTGTTCACCCCGACAACTTTGGCTACTTTCCCTCCAATAACTACCTTTATTTTAGAAAGGTCATTGCCAAAATTCTCCCCATAAATGACCAGGTTGTTTCCTACTCCTCCCTCTTTAGGGTAGAAATCTGTAACAACTACCGGTTTAGCGGGATCGAACCCGGTTTCTTGCTTTACTTCATCCTGTTTGCAGTGCGTAAAGCAAAGAACAATCAACCCGAGCAACATCCAATGGATTTGCCAGTGCATAACATTGTTTTTTATTTTCATCTTTTTATAATTATCGATTATGAACTAATTGGTCGGATACATCGTTTTGACCGGAAATCACAGACTTTATTATGAAAGCCCTGATTGACAAAAAGATCAATACATCACAGTAAATCCGGGTAGTCAGAAAAACGGCCCGACAAAATATATGAGGTAAGGGGGTTAGGGTGTAAGAGCGTAAATTTGTTTCATACGATAGTTTTTATACTGCAGGTACTGCGGGCATTATAGCCAGAAGAGCGAATGCAGTCGGTTTATATTTGGTTTATTGAAATCAAATTAACCGATTATGATTTACATAATTTGTTCAACTTTTTGTCGAATTATCTCAATTTACAGCTGGATTAGACTTATTGTATTTCACCATTTCGGCACCAGCCATAATTACCGGCCCAATGCCATGTACATCATTATAAGGAACTGGTCTTCTGTAATAAAAGCTCACTGCATCTGATATCCCAGTACCGATACAGATGTCAAAAATTCCTCCCTGCTGATCTACTTTTGAGGCTACGCCTTTCCAGCCTTCTTTGGCAATGCTGATGTAAGATTTAGGGATCCATCCTTCATTTACGGCCTTAGCCACTGCATAGGTAAACATAGCGGTGGCTGAAGTTTCCAGATAGGAATCTTTTTTATCCAGTACCTGATTCCAGAGGCCGGATACGTCCTGGTAACGTGCAAAGCCAACAATCTGACGCAAAAGGAGGTCGATCAGATGTTTACGTTTCGGATGGTTAGCTGGCAATGCAGCAATCAAATCTGTCTGCGCCAGTGCGAGCCATCCGTTGCAACGCCCCCAGCGCGCTACACCTTGTTTATTTACATCGGTATAATAGCAATGTATATAAAGGCCACTGGCATTATCATAAAGATAATTGTTAAAATTATCAACCTGTAAAATGGCGTCGTCGAAATATTTATGATCACCTGTAATTTTCCCCATACGCGCAAGCAGGGGAACACTCATGTACAGGTCATCAGCCCACAAAGTCATTTTCCTTGGGCCAGGGCGCACTAAGGTTTTATCTGACAATCTCAGTTGTTTGGTACTGATATAATCGGTTGCACGTTTTAAGTATGCTGTATAATCAGCCCGTTTTGCGGTTATATTTACATCTGCCAGACCTGCTGCCAATGCCCCGCAGGCATCAAGTTCATTCATCGCAAAAAGCGGCATCCATTCCGTCCTCACATTTTCCTTATAGAGTTTTTCAAAATAGGCACTATTGCTGAATACAAAATCATAGTTGCGCGCAGCATATTCAGCATACTTTGCTTCGCCCGTAAGGTTGCCCAACTGCACCATGCTTATGGCCAATACCCCCATAGGGTAATACCATTTATTGTAAGGGCTTTCGGCCCTAAGACCGGGCATACTTTCCAGGCCTTTTGTAGAAGGATACTTAAGCCCTGTTTTCAGATCTTTAAACTGATATGATGTGTTATCGATCACATAATTTGCTACACGGCGTATGACATCTTCAGGTTTGCTACTGGGTTGCGCCTGGCTAAAAAATGCGTAAATAATTAAAAGAATCAATAGTGAGTTTTTTTTCATATTTGGTTTATTTATTGGTTTGTGATTTTTTTCGGTCCTTGTTCTGCGGGATGATGACCACTCATCAATGCATGCTGATCAGTTACTGACTGGATCGGGCTCAGCTCGTTTGGCCGGATCATATATGGCTACCCCAACCCTTGAATCGGCACAGCCATAATAGAGAAACCATTTTTTCTTAAACCATGCCATACCTTCAATAAATACGGTGCCATTGCGGTATTGTCCGCTTTTTTCAAAGGGTTCCATAGGTCTGAAGAAAGGGACATCAAGACGGGCCAATAATTTGGTTGGATCTGTATGGTCAAACAGCATTTGACCCGCGCAATATGCACCCCCATTATACCGCTTGTCACCTTTGTCTCCAGAATTGTTTCTGCCATTGTAAAGCAGAACGATTCCTTTTTCGGTCATTACAGCCGGAGGCCCGCATTCAGTCATATCGCTATCGAAAAAACCTTTTCGCGGCGATGCCAGTTTTAGCAATGATCCCTGTGCATCTACCAAGGGCTTCCAATCAACCAGATTTGATGAAGTTGCACCATATACATGCCTTTCACCCCAGTACATGAAATATTGTCCATTCCATTTGAGGATAACTTGCCTGTCCCGGTTAACCTGGGTTAAAATGGACGCTGATTTTGTAGGAATGTTTAAAAATTTCCCCTGATAAGCATCCTGAAATATCGGACCATGCTTTGTCCAATGGATGAGGTCTTTTGAAGTCGCGGCTCCCAATCTTGGTACCTTTCGGTTCCATTGCGTATATAACATGAGGTAAGTGCCATCTTCAGTTACTGCGATTCTGGGGTCTTCGCATCCCCCTGGCCATTCAAACTCTTTTTGATCATCATGGTCAGGGTAAAGGACAGGTCCATCCTTACGGGCAAAATTCAAGCCGTCCTTACTAACGGCATAACCCAGCCTTGAAGTCCGGCTGCCAATCTTAATCCCGCTTTTGTCTTCTGATCGGTAAAGCACCACAACTTTTCCATCTTTAACTGCAGCTGCCGGGTTAAAGGTATCGTTAGCCTGCCAATGAATGCTGGAATTGGTCATGGGATCGCGAAATGTAGTGTTTGAGTCTGCAGAAATCACAGGATTTACACCTTTAGGCCTCACAAAACCGCCAAGTGCCCAATCGGGAAGTATGTTTTTATTTTGCGCTAAACTGCTGATACCGGTACAGCATGTCAGTATCAGGCTTAATAAAAGAAAATATACGTTTTTCATAAATTTATCATGCACAGGAGCTGTTAGCAATAACAGAATGGTGACAGTCGGTTTAGTAAATGGTAGGATTTATACCTGGTTAATTGTTTCAAAGTAAAGAAATGAAGTCTGTAATATCTGATCATATCTTTGTCGATTTGTCTCAAATATCCACCCATTTTTTCATAAAACACAACCATAAAATACTGACAATCAATAGACAACAAATTGAACAGCCATCCAAATATTGATCAGCAACTTACCATAAAAGATAAAACCGGGCTATTTATATATATTTGAACAAACCCTGATTATGAGGCACATTTTTTCATTTGTTCTTTTTCAAGTGATGCTGTTTTTTGCAGTACTTAGCTGCAAAGGACAATCTTATTATTTTAAACATTACCAGGCTGATAACGGGTTGGCACACAATTCAGTGACTTCGATCATACAAGATAAAAAAGGGCTGATCTGGATTGGTACCCGTGGCGGGCTGAACCGTTTTGATGGTTATACCTTCAAAACTTATAAAAATAAAAAAGATAAATTTGGCAATGTAGGCAATAACATTGTAACCGCTATTGTTGAAGATAAAAACGGCATGTTGTGGCTTGGCACCGGTAAGGGGGTTTTTAGGTATGATCCTTATCAGGAAGAGTTTACTGCACTCGAAACAGCACCGCAGAATTACATTAGCCATATCCTGATCGACGATCAAAACAACGTATTTTTTTTAGCCGACGGCCAACTTTACCAATACATTCAAAGCGCGCATAAACTGTTGGATTTGAAAATGCATGCATCCTGCCTCGCAATTGACAGCAGCAGCATAAATTTATGGATGGGCGATGATGATGGTTTGGTGCACGCTTATAACCTGCGGACTAAATTAACTAAGAGCACCAGAATAATCAACCAGAATATTCATCCAAATTTACGATCGATAAGCAAAATATTTCCGATGAAGGACAATAAGCTGTTGATCGGATGCTTTAAACAAGGGCTAAAAAGTTACAACGCCAACACCGGTGTCATCAGCACTTTAGCACTGATTAACACGAACAATACCGATTTATATGTACGTGACATTACTGCTGACAGCAACCAGGAATATTGGATCGCCACCGAATCTGGTATATTTATTTATGATTTAGCAACCAATACAAGCCGTAACTTACATAAAAGGGCGGGTGATCCCTATTCAATTGCAGACAATGCAGTGTATACGGTATGCAGAGACAATCAAAACGGGATGTGGGTTGGAAGCTTTTTTGGCGGGATAAGTTACTATTCAAAAGAGAATGCACGATTTGAAAAGTATTACCCGCTAATGGGCACCAATTCCATATCGGGTAGTGCTGTACGTGAAATTTGTTCGGATAACAAGGGCAATCTGTGGATTGGTACAGAAGACGCAGGCTTCAATAAGTTTAACGTAAAAACTGGAAGGTTTACCAATTATACTTCGACTGGAAAAAAAGGAGATGTATCCTATCCCAATATACACGGTATGGTCGCATTTAGAGATCAGTTATTTCTGGGGCCATTTTTACATGGCATGGAAATCATGGATATGCACACCGGCTTAATAACGGATAGGTTTAAATTCGTTGGTGACAAGAATGACCAGGTCAGCGATTTTGTACTCTGTATCTATGTGACCAGGGATAGCACCCTGTTGATTGGCACCGCATACCGTGGGTCGGGTTTGTTTACCTATAACACGAAGAACAAAACATTCAGGCGTATACAGGAGATACCGTATAATTCTTACGTTTTTGATATCAAAGAAGACCATAAAGGAAATATCTGGACCGCCAGTGTATCACAGGGAGCTTTTTATTATAACCCTAAAACTGGCAAACATGGCAACATCCGCTTCGGAGACAGGGTCAAAAATAAAATCATAAATGAATTTCAAATATATGGAATACTGGAAGACAGCAACCATGCCATGTGGTTTACTACCGGAGGCGGGGGCCTGATCAAATTAAGTCCAGATGGAAAAACCGTTAAAAAGTTTACTACCGAAAATGGCTTGCCAAGTAATATCATGTTCCGTATGCTGGAAGACGATTCTAAACGCCTCTGGATAAGCTCGCTTAAAGGATTGATATGTTTTGACCTGCGTACAGAAAAGTTCAAAATTTACACGCAATCGAACGGCCTGATCACCGACCAGTTCAATTACAACTCGGCTTATAAAGATACCAATGGCAAAATGTATTTCGGATCCGTTAAAGGAATGATTGCTTTTAACCCTAAGGAGTTTGGACAAAAAGAGACCGATCCGCATATCTATATCACCGGCTTACAAATTGACAATAAAGAAATCGCGCCCGGCATAAAGAATGGTCCGCTAAGCAAATCTATTTTGTATACGGATACGATCGTACTATCGCACAATCAGACCAATTTCAGCATTGAATTCGCCGCGTTAAATTACTCCTCTCCAGAGGTTACCCGGTACGAATATTTAATGCAGGGCCTTGATAAAAACCGGACTTACCTTAGCAGCAACCGCAAAGCCTATTTTACGGATTTATCGGCAGGCGACTATACCTTTATAGTCCGTGCCAAAAGTAATGTAGGTAGCTGGACAGGCAAAGAGCGGCTTCTTTTCATTAAGATACTCCCCCCTTTCTGGAAAAGTTATACCGCTTATTTTTTCTATGCGGTTGTATTGGCGATTAGCCTGTTTTGGTCTATACGCTATTATCATCGCTATCTGGAACGTAAAAACCTGCATAAGCTGCAACGCTTTGAACACGAAAAGGAAAAAGAAATTTACCAGGCTAAAATTGAGTTTTTCACCAATATCGCACATGAAATACAAACCCCTTTGACATTAATATTGGGCCCTGTTGAACGAATGATTAAAAAGACAGCCGAAGATGCTGGTATTAAGAAAAGCCTGCTTATGGTTGAAAAAAATGCCAAACGTTTAGATGAGCTGACCAGTCAGCTGCTTGATTTCCGTAAGACCGAAATGGATCAGTTTGGATTAAACTTTGTCAATACCGATATCAGTCATCTATTAAGGGAACAAATTGCTGCCTTTAAGCACGAGGCTGAAAAAAATAATATTTCTTTGCATCTTGAACTTCCTAAAAAAGATGTCATTGTTTTTGCAGATAGGGAAGCATTGGTAAAGATCTGCTGCAACCTGATCTCGAATGCTTTAAAGTATGCTGCATCTACAGCCACCGTGCGTTTAAATGCTGTTGCCCCAACTGATGAGCAATTTACCATCAGGTTTAACAATGATGGCAAAGGAATTCCGGATGAGTACAGAGAACGAATATTTGAACCATTCTTCCGATTGCGGAACAGTGATAAATCCGGCACAGGCATCGGGCTCTCACTGGCTAAAACCCTGGCAGAATTACACAACGGCTCGTTAAAATTAGTATCCGGAGATGTGGACCTGGTGATTTTTGAATTAACTTTACCTGTTCATCAAAAATTTGAATTTAAATTGAGTAGTTGGAAAAAGATAAAATAAAATGATCGACAGTATTCTAATCATAGATGACAACGAGGATATCCTGGAATTTTTATCAGAAGTTCTGGGCGACACCTATAAAGTTCATCTGGCCGAAAATGGCGAAAGCGCCCAGGATATTTTAAATAACGAAATCGTTGACCTGATCATATCAGACATCATGATGCCCGGGATAGACGGTTTCGAGGTTTGCCGGCTGGTTAAATCAAACGTTGAATATTGCCATATCCCCGTGGTGCTGCTCACTTCAAAAAACACGTATAACGCTCACATAGAGAGCCTGGAAGTTGGTGCCGACGTTTATATCCAAAAGCCATTTTCTCCGGAGTTGTTACAGCTGCAAATTGCCAACCTGCTAAAAAATCGCTTAAATATAAAAACGCACTTCGCGAGCTCGCCATTTGAAGATGTGCGTGTAATGGCACATTCAAAAACCGACGAATCCTTCCTGAAAAAGCTGGACGAATACATCCGTAAAAATATAAAGGACCCAAATATTGATATTGACCAGCTCGCCGAACATATGCACATGAGCCGTCCTACATTTTATCGTAAAATAAAATCTCTCTCCTCACTATCGCCAAAAGAACTGATCGACATTACCCGCCTTAAAAAAGCAACACGACTAATTGCACAAAATGAATTTAGCTTATTCGAGATTGCTAAAATGGTGGGTTACAGTAGCCAAAGCCTGTTTAATAAAAATTTTCAGCGGTATTTTAATACCACTCCAATGGAGTATATCAATTCCTTGAGTAAAGATGCTGACCTTTAAAAATCAATTGTTCTTTAGTTCAAAACTTTTAAAAACTCCTTTTTCGGACGGCATACCTTTAACCACAATACCGGCCCTGTAGCCCATCCCCCAGGGAACATATTTGCCTGCATCAAATTGCCGGGTATAAAACTTCAGCCAGTCAGATGCATTGTCCTTATAAAACAGGTCTATCAGCTTTCCACCATTACTAATTTTCATTTTTAATTGTATGGAGCCCGATAATGCAACATTTGATTGCTTGAGCACAGTATACTTTCCATCTAAATTACTAAAAACAGTATATCCTTTTTCGGAGGCCGCAATACCAATTCCTCCCAACTCACCCGGCCACTTACTTTTCACTATCGCGCCGCCCAAACAGATCCCGGTAAGTGCGATTCCGGTTTCAACTTCAGCAATAATGTCAAAATCTACTGATTTAATGTATTGTCCCAGGAAAGTACCCAGCTTATGATTTTCGTTGGAAGCAGCAAGGTTCAGCCCTTTTTTGAAATCCATTGCCGGCCTTTGTAGTTTTGATGGCCATTGCCAAACCAGGTTCAGCTTTTTATCTTTTTGAAAATCATCAAAAAAATCAAGATCTGCTTTTGGACGGTTCGCTATGGTTGCATTATGGAGCACCGGCCATCCATCTGCTCCCTGCTTTAATTCTTCAATGATACCTTCACGGCCAACAAAAACATCATAGTTTTTATTAAAGGCATGGTAAAGCATAAACAACCTGTTGTCGGCAGACTGGACAACAGTTCCATGACCAGGACATCTCCACTTGTCATTACTAACCATAACCGGGTTTTTATTGTATTTCTCCCAGGTTCCGCTTTCCAGACTTTTGGTTCTGGTAATCCCTGTTTTATAATTGCACCGGAAATCGCAGCAGCCACCAACCGCATAAAGACTATAGATGTAATCTCCCATCCTGAAGAAGCAGGCGCCTTCTACCAGGGCCGTTTCCCATGGCTGGCTATTCGTATAAGCTTTCTTCTTTTGACCTAATAGTTTCGTACGGCTTTCATTAATTTCCTGCATCCATATCCAGCTTTCCTTTCCACAGCCGTTGCCATCGTTTTTCCAGAAGGCATAGATCTTGCCATTGTCCTGTAGCTCAAATGCGTCAATAGCACCGCAATCGTCTTCAATGATAACAGGGCCATTATCGCTAAATTTTCCGGATTCAATCTGGTCTGCATCTATCCAGGCAACACCACATTGCAGGCCGGGGTTCCCTTTCACTTCACGGTTATGCGCGGTGTAATAGGCGTAAATCCGATTTTGTTTAGCGTCATAAGCCAGCTCCGATGCCCAGAAATTATTTTCACCCCATTGGTTCTTCATATCTTTAAACCCATCAGGAAATACGTGATTGACCAATTTCCAATCTTTTAGATTGGTCGATTTATAGATGGTGAAATAGGGTGCCCATTCGTTTGTCGTAGAGGTGGCATAATATACCTGTCCTACCCTTATGATGGAGGGATCAGGATTGTCGCCTGGTAAAGCCGGATTGACAAAGGGCGCATTAACGGGGATAGCTGTCATTTTTGAGACATCCTTTTTGTTCAGGCCACAGGAAAGCAGCGTTAAAGCAAATAATAGAAATAGTAGTCTAGTGTTCATATCTTAAGCGTTGCTTTTGTTTAAGCAATAATTCTTGTAATGTTGAGTAGTTTATTTTTTGTACAGTTGTACCCTGGTCTATCGCCAGTGCAGCCGCAGTAGCTGCAGATTCTCCAAGGATCATAAATACTGGTTCCATACGCACAGAACCGTAAGCGATATGTGAAATAGAAAGGCAAACGGGCACCAGTAAATTGGTACATTCCTTACTTTTCGGCACTATCGCATCATAAGAAATTCCGTAAGGCTTTGGTGCTTTTACGCCTATATCCCCTTCATTTTGTACAAATCCTTCAGCAGTTACATAACGCTGGGTATTGTGAGCATCCAGGGCATATGATCCCATGCCAACGGAACGCTGTACGGGCTTTTTACCTAAAATTTCATTTTCGGACATGACATAGTCGCTAACCATTCTCCTTGCTTCCCGTACATAAATCTGATGTGGCCAGCCCCCGTTGTCTTTAAATTCGTCTTTCGCCAATCCCCAGGTGCTCATCCGCGTACGGATGTCTGCTGGCACTTTTGGATCATTGGCCATGTAATACATCAGGCCTTTCTGATAATCCTCATGTTGTTTCACGATTGCCCGGCGTTCTTCGTAGGATGCCTTAGGATAACCATAGTTCATGCCGATGAAATCGGTACTGAAAGGACCATGATTATTGCTGTCCGTTTTTCGGTTGGGTATGGCATCAAATTTATTAAAAACCTCCCTCCAGCCACCAGCAAAAACTCTGGCCAGCAATTCGTAATCAGCAGGATTATAATTGTCCGGCCTGGGAAAAGTAATTCTGTTATCCGGATGGTTGGATAAGCACATCCTGAAGCAATATGCCTGTATTTTACTGTCACCTGCCCCTTTCTCTCCCGGATATTCCGCTGATATGCCAGCAAGCAGTCCGCTGCTTTTATCCCCAGGAACGATATAAGGATCTATTGAACTTTTAAAATGATGTCCGTGCTGAAACACCTCTGTCTGGACACCATTCCATTGTTCGCCATACTGCGCATTAGCCTCACGACCTACATGGTAACTGACCCCGGCTGCAGCCATCAGGTCCCCTTCATAAGTTGCATCAATAAATACCTTGCCTTTAAATACATCACCGCTCAGTGTAGTTATACTGATAATCTTACCCGATTTCCTATTTACTTCTTTTTTCCGGTCCAGCCATTGGTTCCGGTAAACCGGAATCTGGTGTTCCTTGACAAAATCTTCCATGATGCGTTCTGCAACGTGGGGTTCAAAAATCCACATCGTCCGGTCATTGCCATCTATGGCAGGTGTCCCCTGTCCTTTATTGCCGTATTCCGCTTGTCTTTGCCACTTCCAGGCGGTGTCTGTCTGATAATGCAGGTATACCCTGTGATAAAATTCGCGCGCCAGCCCGCCAATCACCTCTTTGTTGCCGGTATCGGTAAAACCCAGACCACCTGCAGAAAGCCCGCCAAGATGTACATCCGGAGAAACGACAATGACTTTTTTCCCAAGTTTAGCAGATTGTACTGCCGCTGTGATGGCTGCTGATGTACCTCCATAAATGACAATATCAGCTTCAAATGTTTTAGAAATGCGTTGCGCTTTAGCCAGGCAGACGGATAAGATGATAAAAAATAAGGCAAGTAATTTCTTCATAGCTGGTTGCTTGCGGATGAAGTAAGGCAATAAATACGGCAAATCCTATTCATTTTTTTGTCGAATTGTCTCATTTAATCAGCGCCATGTTCTTCATTAATTCAGACGAAAAAAGGCTAGATATTAAACCTAATCTGGGCTACTTCTTATTTCGGAACTGGCATACTCAACACCTTTATCCGAACCGTATTTTTGTATTAACGAATAATATAAATATTTAAAAATGAAAACAAGAATCAAAATCGATCAGGTTGAACCAGCAGGATATAAAGCTGTACTCGGACTGGAAAAGTTTATAGAAAGCACGCCACTTACAAGAATTCATAAAGACCTGATCAAAATCAGAGCTTCCCAAATCAATGGCTGTGCCTTCTGCATCGACATGCATACCAAAGAAGCCCGCAAAGCCGGAGAAACGGAACAGCGCATCTATGCGCTTAACGCCTGGCGTGACACACCATTCTTTTCAGAAGAAGAACGTGCGATTTTAGCTCTCACAGAAGAAGTAACACTGATCAGCAATCATGTTAATGATGAAACTTACCAGCAGGCTGCCAAAGTATTGGAAGAAACCTACCTGGCTCAGGTGATCTTGTCTATCATCACTATAAATGTTTGGAACAGGATTGGCATCACAACTGCACTATTACCGGCATAAGACTTAAAATTGGTATAAAAAGACAGCCTCTTCGTTTTGAAGAGGCTGTCTTTTTAATTTGCCCCAATCTTCATAAAAGCCATAGCGAATAAAATAAACACAACTCCGATCCATTGGGAAAGACTGACCGGCTCTTTTAATAGGATACTTGCTGTCAGTAAAGCCACTGGAATTTCAATCGAGGCGATAATTGCTCCCAGACCAATTCCGGTAAGCGGCATACCCCTGGTAAACAATAAAGGTGGAAGAACCGTTCCAAATAAAGAAACCAGCAATCCCCAGCTGGCAAAAATTTTCATGGAGAAGCCGGGGTTCAGCGAAGCATGAAAAATCAGCAAAATAATGATCAATCCACCCAGGATCATAAACAAACTTCGTTTTAATGGCGGGAAATGAAGTTCAAGGTTATTGGATGTGTACATCGTTGCAGTATAGGTAACCGCAGCCAGCATCCCCCAGCCAATGCCATACCAATTGATACTGACGGAATCACTAAGCAAACGCGTAGCAAGTACAGTTCCTGAAAGAATGATAAAAACTGCTACAATTTTTCTGGTTACCGGGGCCTTTTTCTGTAAAAACATCTCCAAAACCACGCCCATCCAAACCGTTTGCATCAGCAGTACAATGGCTACCCCTACCGAAATATACTGAACAGCCATGTAATAAAAAATACTGGTCAGCCCGAGTGAGCTCCCGGCTATAACCAGCCTAAATATGCTCCTGATGTCCGAGGAATTTCTTTCAGGTCCCTTCTTGCGCTTACCGAAGAAACTGAGTACAAACAAAATAACAAATCCTGTTGCGAACTGCGAAATGGTAACTTCCGCAGTACTGAAGCCATCCAGATAAGCAAGCTTCACAAACGTACCCAGCATGCCATAACAGGATGCTCCAAACGCAATTAAAATGCTTCCTTTAAACACGCTGCTTTTCATCAGTATAGCTTTAACGGTTAATTATTAAACGAATCCTGTCTCAATCAGTTCTTTAATCCTATGGTGAGAAAGCTGGATATCTTTGGTCAGCTGCTCACCTTCCTGGGCAGTACCATCAACAGCTACCAAATGGATATTTTGGACGCCCATCATGTTAAACACAGTTTTTAGATACGTATTCTGAAAATTCATATGTTCATTTGCTTCTCCTGGTTCATATTGCCCCAAACCTCTTGACAGCATGAGTATAAGTGTCTTATTTTCGAGCAAACCAACATAAGGATGCTGTGCATTTTCCCGGTCGATACTAAACGTCTTGGAAAATCTAAGTACCTGATCAATGTACGCCTTAAGCGGACTCGGTATTGACCAGTTATACATTGGCGAACCCAGTACAATAATATCTGCATCGTGCAACTCTTCGATACAGCTGTCACTCCAACTGAGGATTTCAAGTTCTTCGGGCGAGCGCTGAGTCTCGGGCTTAAATGCCGCGGAGATCCAGCTTTCGGTAATGTGCGGTACATTCGAGTTTCCCAATTCACGATAAGTGATCACTGAATCACTATTTTTAGCGCTCCATTGTTCCACGAAAACCTCAGTGAGTTTCCGGCTTTTAGAATTCAGCGTCCTGGCGCTGGCATTAATCAACAATACTTTCTTCATCAGTTTTTAATATTTCCATCAAAATTATGCTGATATTGGATTACATTTACAGACCAATTTTCACAAAAGATACAGCCCAGATGTTACCCTATAAAACATTGATTGAAGTTGACCGCAGGAGCAGCTTGTCTTTACATATACAGGTATGCAATACCTTTATTTCTTTGATCACAAATGGCACTTTGCAGGCCGGTGACATACTACCTAGCTCGCGTATACTGGCCAGTCTGATCGGCATCAACAGAAATACGGTAAAGCTGGCTTATGAGGAACTGATCAGCCAGGGCTGGGCGGAATCCATTGAACGAAAGGGTGTTTTTGTACTTGCCAATCTGCCAGTGATTACCAAAAGTAAAGCCGCTGCGCTGCCTCAAAACAAGATCAGCCCGGGCAATCAGCCTGAAGAAGCATTCATCTGGATCAATCAATTTAAAAATACGATTCCTGTTAACAATCTTCAGCACACAAAACTGGCTATCGATGACGGCTTTCCGGACGTACGTCTGGCACCTGTTGACCAGCTTATGAGAGAATACAGAAGCATATCCAGAAAGTTCTACGGTAAAAATTTTCTGAAATACGGAAGTCCAAAAGGATCAGCACACCTGCGGGAAATGATCTGCAATTACCTGTCCAATACCAGAGGATTAAACGTACCATCAGATCAGCTGATCATTACCAAGGGCAGCCAGATGGGGATTTACTTAGCCGCTCGGTTGTTGATAGAGCCTTCAGATTATATTGCGCTGGGTGTTTCGAATTATCACTACGCGGATGAAACATTCATTCGTTCAGGAGCAAAACTACTGAGGATTCCGATCGATGCGGCAGGAATGAATATAGATTATCTTGAACAGGTATTGAAGAAGCATTCAATCAGAGCTTTATATATCATCCCCCACCATCATTTTCCAACTACGGTAACCACAAGTATGGAGCGCAGGCTAAAACTGTTAAAACTCGCTAAAGAGCATCGTTTCGCAATTATTGAGGACGACTATGATTTTGACTTCCACTACCAGAACAAACCCTACCTGCCACTGGCCAGTATCGACCATCACCACAACGTAATTTATATTGGTTCAATCTCTAAAACTTTCGCCCCGGCTTTGCGAATCGGATTCATGGCCGGGCCACCTGCTTTTATCGACGCAGCGGCATCCATGAGAGCGTTGATTGACAAACAAGGAGACACCCTGCTGGAGGATGCATTCGCGCTGATGTTTGAGACGGGGGAAATGGAAAGGCATTTCAGAAAATCATTAAAAATATATCAGCAGCGGAGAGACCTTTTTTGCGAGATCTTAAAAACAAACTTCAGTGAAAATATAGAATTTGCAATACCAGAAGGCGGGCTGGCAGTCTGGTCGATTTTTGATCCAGCTATCAATCTGGTTAAAATGTCAATGGAAGCAGCAAAAAAAGGACTATATATAGACAACGGAATTTTTTACAAAAATGAATCTTTTGACACCAACGGAATGAGGCTTGGCTTTGCTGCGCTCGAGGAAAATGAAATGGAGGAAGCACTCAAAATCCTTAAAAAGGTAGTTCAATAATTATTGAACTACCTCAGAATTTGGTTAGGCCAGAGCAGTCTTCAGCTCATTACGCACACGTACTTTCCTGTATCGGTTAAAAGCAATAAATAGCATGCAAATAACCAGTATCAAAGAGATATTTGCAATCCCTAATAACGTTTGGCTTTTAACAGCATATAAATTTGCAAAGCCATAGCTGAATACTGAACTCACCATATACATGGCCCCACCGGTAAGCCCGCTTGCTACCCCTGCATTTTTTGAAAAGCGGCTGAGACAATAACCATAAATGATGTTGAAAATAAAACCTCCACACATATGAATACAGATCGTGAAACCAATTAAGGTGTAAATATTACTACCAAAAGGAACGGTAAAAATCATAAGGAAAACTAAACTGATCTGCACAACCAGCGCAGTGATCACTTTTTTAGCTAAAGGTTCCTTAATCAGTGATTTAGCAATAATTCCGCCTGTCATAATAGAAAAACCAGATAATAGTGAACTATAGCCGGTAGTAACAGCAGAATAGCCAAATATACTTTCTATAATAAAGGGGCTTGACAAACTATAAATAACTACCAGACCAAAGCAAATGCCGATGATAGCTAAACCAAGTGTAAAATCAGCAGTCTTTAACATCCCACTATAAGTCTGCGCAATTGACCTTATCTTAAATGGATGAAAGTGTTTTAAAGATTCGCCACTATAGATGAGTTCCAGGATCAAAAAAAGAAGCGACAGCAGACCAAGAAAATAGAAGTTGGACCGCCAGCCAAAGATACTTTGCAAATATCCCCCTAAAAATGGCGCCATAATTGGAGCACAAGCCCAGATGATAGCAAACAAACTGATGTAATGCTTTAATTTCTCTCCCGAATAAAGATCAACAAAATAGGCGCGTTTTCCTACTACAATAAAGGCAATTGTAATTCCCTGAATAATACGCATTGCATAAATAACATAAATATTGGGTACAACAGCAATCACAAAACTGGTCAGTGAAAACAGTGCAAGTGATATGATACTGATCCTAAAACGCCCAAAACTATCCAATATGCTTCCAATAAAAATCTGACTTACACCTATACTAAACATAAATAGCACCAGGGAAAGCTGAATAGCAGATGCTGAAACATGCAAGTCTTTTGCCATAGCCGGAAGAGAAGGCAAATAAATGTCTGTAGCAAATCCCGACAATGGGATAAGCGACAGTGCCAGTACGGTACTAAAACCCTGGTGATTTTCTTTTAAAATTCTCATTGTTTTTTCACGCTCCCTGTTGATTTCCATGTGCAGCCTCGGAAACCTCCAGCCAGTCTTCAAAATTGTTCAAACGGGCTTCATATTCCTGCTTAACTATTGGATAGCCAACTTTTCCCAACAGCAATCTCAGCGGGGGTTCGGCGGCATCAACCAATTTAAATATCGCCGGCGTAGTCGCCGAAGGCTCTCCAAAATACCCAGGGGTAGTGAAAGACGCCCACATCACATCCTTAACCGGCTGATAAGCCGATATGGCCTGACTCTTGTCTGCGGATGTAGACCAGTCAGTTGTGTATGCATTTGGCTCAACAATAGAAACATTGATACCCAGAGATTTCACTTCGGCAGCAAGCGACGCAGAAAGACCTTCCACAGCGAATTTGGACGCATTGTATACACCCAACACCGGAACTGTAACCAAACCAAGCACACTAGATACCTGTATAATGTGACCGCTTCCCTGCTGGCGCATTACGGGCAAAACAGCCTGTGTCAACCACAGTACCCCAAAAAAGTTGGTCTCCATCTGTGCCCTGGCTTCCTGTTCAGAACTCTCTTCTACTGCACCAAAAAGACCAATACCCGCATTATTGATCAATACGTCGATATGCCCGAAATGTGCAACAGCAGCATTTATGGCCTGAAAACAGGCCTCACGATCAGTCACATCCAATCGAAGCGGTAATACCCGGTCACCGAATTCAGCTGTAAGCCCACTGAGTGCCTCCAGATTTCTGGCGGTCGCTATGACATGGTCACCGCGCTTTAAAAAGGCTTCAGCCCAGATTCTACCAAATCCCCTTGAGGCACCTGTTATTAAAATTACTTTTGACATGGTTATATATATTAGTTGTTAAGTTAAAATAGACCGTTCGGTCTTTTAAAAATCAAAAAAAAATTACAGTAAATATGAATCAAACTCAAGCCTGATGGCTTCCATAATAATCCACATTTGCTCATCGCTCTCTAATACCCTCCTACATAAAATTGCACCTTCAATCATAGCAAAAACTTTTATACTAAAGTTCTTCGGGTTCACAGTTACAGATATTTCATTATTGGCAATGCCATTGGATATGATATCAAAAAATCTTTTCTGGGCAGACCGGATTGCCTTCTTTACATTTTCCTTCATACCAGGATGTGTATCATCAGCCTCCACACCAAAGTTCATAATAGGGCATCCTCCATCGGTATTTTTAATCTCTTTATAGGCATCTAATAAATTTAAAAATTTTTCTCTCGCGGTTTTCCCACGCAACACAGCCCTGTTCAATTGATCGGCAAGCGTCGCCGTCAGGTATAAAAATGACTCCACACATATTTCATCCTTACTTTCGAAGTTCCCATAAATACCACCCTTGGCAAGTTTGGTCGCCTCCATAATGTCACTCATTGAAGTCCCCGCCATCCCCTTCCTGTTAATGATGGAAGCGGATTGCTCAATAATAAACCGTCTGGTACGCTCTGCTTTGTTCATGTTAAACTATTACGGTACAAAAATAAACCAATCGGTCTATTTTTCATAATATTTTGTATCTTTGTATTGTAAAATTCCTATCAGGAGGTTAAAATGAGTTATGGCCAGTACAAGTCAGCAACATATTGAAATAGAAAATGACATAAAGGACTCCTTTTACATACAATTTTACCAGAACAAGAAATATGCTGAAACTCTTCCACAGCGGCTCGCCTATCACCGAATGATTCTGGTACAATCCGGCAAGGGGAAGATAAAGATCGATGAAAGAGTTTTTGAACTGTCCCCGGCAACACTTTTTTTGATCGCCAAAGGCCAGGTTATCCACTTTCAGCAATCCGCATCCTTCAGGGGATTTGAACTAGGCTTCGGCGACTGCTTCTGGGAAAAGACACCCCAGAGCGCAAACAATTGTAAAGCTGTGCTTTTCAACAACGCAGCCGCAAATCAATCGCTGCTCCTGACAGCGGCCAACGAACAGGAACTCAATTTCCTTTTCCAGTGCCTGCTGACGGAATCTGCTAAAGATGTCTACATCAATCAACTGGACGTCATGGCCGCCTACCTAAAAATCATCATGATCAAAACAGCCAATGTGAACGACTCACTCTTGAACGCATTGGAAAATTATGAAAATACGATCTACAGGCAGTTCTTAAATTTAATAACCGAACATCATCAAAGCTCTCATGAAGTTAAAGATTACGCCAGCCTTTTAGGTGTAACAGTCAGAAAACTAACTGAACTATCCAGGCGCTACGGTGGGCGCGGGGCAAAAGAATCAATTAATGATCATTTGATTGCTGAAGCGAAACGATACCTCCAGTTCTCCGCCACACCAATAAAAACAATCGCATTTGCGCTAAATTTCGGTTCTGCGGATCAGTTTAGTCATTTTTTTAAAAAAAATACCCAGATATCTCCCAAAGCATATAGAACTCATTTTATCGGAATAGGCAATAAATAAGCTGTAAATACCGAATCATATATTCACATGTGATTGACCGAATTTGACATTTTCCAAACCCTCTATCCTAAGTAATTTTGGAAAAACAAAAAATATATGTCAATCCATACCTCAAAAACCATTGCCGGAATAACAATTCCAGACAGCACAATTGCCACCCAGGCAACCGAGCTCTTACTGGAACATGGAACAGAATTTATTTACAATCACTCCCTGAGAGTATTTCTATTCTCATCGCTAAACGGAAAACGAAGACAACTTGATTACGACCAGGAATTACTCTACGTCGCCTCGGTATTCCACGACCTGGGGTTGACAAAGCACTACAGCAGTCCAGACCTTCGATTCGAAATAGACGGCGCAAATGCCGCCCGTGATTTTCTAAAAAGTCAGGGTTTACCACCTCAATCCCTACAATTGGTCTGGGACACCATAGCCCTACATACCACCATCGGTATCGCTGAACATAAGGAGCCTGAAGTCGCCCTGATGTATTCGGGTGTAGGATTGGATGTGATGGGTGAAGGATATGAGCATCTTGGCGAAGAGAACAGGAATGAAATCTTAAACATCTTTCCCCGCAATAATTTCAAGAAAAACATTATCCCGACATTCTTCAGCGGATTCGAGCATAAAACAGAAACAACATTTGGAAACATCAAAGCCGATGTCTGCGCGTACATGATCCCGAATTTCCAACGGAAAAATTTCTGTGACTGTATCTTGCATTCTCCCTGGAAGGAATAGCTGTATTATAGCACCGATTAACCGCTTATAACATCTTCAAACTGAGGCCAACCATAAGTCTTGCCTGTTCGATATCCAGATCATAAGCTGGCATAACCCAGATTGTAGACTGTATTTCAGGTATTAAAAATCTGAAATTCGGCCCCAGTCCATGATAACGCCAGGCAGAGCCACCAAATGTAAATTGATCGGTAACCTGATGAAACAAGTTAACTTTATACAAATAGTTATCCTTACCGCTTCCCAGCTCCTCAAGCAGCAACAGACTGGTCCGTTTTTGTTTTAAAAATATACTGGCTGTATATCTTGGAGCGTGCTTTCCGTGCTCAATACCCATACCTGAAGATAAAGTAAGGAACTTATACGGTGAATAAGAAAGTCCAATTAAAGCCTGGCTCCAGGACTGTCGGATCAATCCAAAAAAAGTGATGGACAATTTTTCGGTAATGATTTTATTGCCTGCATAGTTGATGACAGGCTCAAAAGCGCTGTGTTCAGTGAATTTACCATAAACCTCCAACTGTGCCGGGGCCAGCGCAGGTATAAAAAAAAGCAAAAGACACAACAATTTGGTTTTATAGCCTGACATCATAAGCAGTATTTTTTAAATATCAGGAGCCAAGTTAGGCTACCCCCTATCAATACTTCTAACCCAGATCTGAAAAAAGACATGGTCCAGACTCCCCCTTATCGCTCGCCAAGACAGAGAATTGTGACCAGTATCTGGGCCACCTGTTTTCATTAAACTGGTATGCTACAAGACGATACATTGGAGATAGATTTGTAAAAAATATTTATTATGGAAGAATCATTCAAAATCCCCCAGCTGCTGCTTAGAGCTGCACTGGGTTTAACTTTTTTAACGCCCGTTTTCGACAGGCTTGGTATCCTGGGACCGGCTGGTACCGGAAACATCGAATGGGGTAACTGGGAAAATTTCATCAACTATACCGTTACACTGATGCCTTACTTAGACAGGTCTGCCACCAATATCATGGGCGGAATTGCAACAGCTTCAGAATGTATGATCGCGGTGTTACTGATCATCGGTTTTAAAACAAAATATGCTGCCTTAGGCAGCTGTCTGTTAACGTTTACTTTCATTCTGTTTATGACAACTTCTGTAGGCGTACAAAAGCCTATCAATTACGGCGTGTTTACGGCCAGTGCCGCCAGCCTATTGCTGGCATCCATCGCCAGCTATAAGTGGAGTATTGATACCCTCATCAAAAAAAACAAGTAAAGGATCTCTCATTTTTAATATGTCAAGATATTGATCAATCTGTTATATCTCCAACACTTCATACCTTCTCCTATGCCTGGCCTGTTCCCCTATCCTTCCGCTATTAGCTGCGCTATGTTTGCTATATGTTTGGTTTATTCCGGGATAGCCCAATTATTGCGCAATACCGGTTCAGTTATGTAGTATATGGCCAGGCATGGCAGGCTCAGGTGCCAGCCAGAACAAAATGATAAATAATCGATCCGCTTTCTGAAAAAGCAGTGTATTCTGGTCCATAGTCGGTAAATTTCCAGTCAAATGCATTTTGGTAGAATTGCTTTATTGTGCCCAGATCGCTGGCCTGAAATTCAAAGTAATTGATATGGCTATTTTGCAAGAGGTCAATTTAGCAATAATCTTATAAATGGAAAATGAGTGAAAAATGATTATGATAAGGCTTGAATTTCCTCTATAGTAAGGCCGGTTAAATCTGCAATCTCTTCGACGGACATACCTTTTACAATAAGTTTTATTGCCATTTCAATTGATTTTTTTTGTTCGCCTTTCATCTCACCTCTGATATATAAGATGTCTTTTTCTTCTTTGAATATTTTACCTGTTAGTGCCATATCTTTAATTGCTTGTTTATCTAAATTACGAAGTTGCAGTAATACCCGTAGTTGCCTAAAATAACGTCCTTGTTCCAGCTCCGATGTGCTTTTGCTTTCTATTTCATGAACAATTTGTTCCAAAACAGTTTCTGAGCGAAAGTGCATGTCTTTATAATGGTCGGTTTGGTATTCAACGTGCAGCACATAGGTATTACCTTGGTTATCTATTACCTTTTTTAACAGGTCGGTTTTTCTTTCTTTGGTAAATTGTATGTCATCTGCTAAATCTTCTATAGTGGTTACCTGCAGGCTCAAAACATGCTTTATAATGCCAGGTAAAGTACCTTGCATGTTTTCTCTGAAAACTTTATCAAACTTGCTGCCTTGCGCAGGGTGCCTTACTTCGTCTGCCATATCATAAATTAGTTAAGGCAAAGCTACACAGGTATTTGTTGTGAAATCTAATTTCCTTGAAGATCAGCTAGAAACACTAAATTTTTATGGATTTACGAAATTTAGTTTGGAATTGGAGGTTTCGGAACTGTACTTTTCAGGATGAAATTTTGCCGTTAATTCTGTAGGGCTGGTATATAAATAATCGCTTGTTATCTTATTGTCGTGGACTTATTATTTGTCGATTATTTTTTGGAAACTAAGGTTAGCCGTTTTCACTGGAATAATACTTAATATTGGGTAAAGTTAATTCGATGAAAGCTATACCAACGTTATATGAATGGGCTGGCGGAATGCCTGTTTTTGAAAACCTGATGGATCGATTTTATGATAAAGTCTTGTCACTTTAAAATGATCCAACATCATATCGGTAAGCATTTAACTGAAGCGCATCGTAAAAAGTGGGTACATCTTTTAGTGGAAACAGCAGATGAGCTTCAGTTACCTGATGATCCTGAGTTTCGTTCTGCTTTCATGGCTTATGTAGAAGCGGCCCAAGGTGTTTGTAAGTGTTGATGAGCAAACCCGTGGGTGTGGACTTTGAGTCTACAAATTCAAGTTCCCGGGCGTTAATACTATCCGACAACAAGCGTTTGCCACGACCAAGCAAAACGGGGTAAACGATCAGGATAACCTCGTCTACCAATCCCGCGTCCAGCAGCACCGAGATCAGCGATATACTTCCCGAAAGCACTAAATCAGGGCCGTCTGTTGTCTTTAGGTCGCGAAGCCCTTTTAACATGTCCTCGCCCAAATCCTTGACCGGCCCCCATGTGAGGCTGTCTGGCCTGTGGGTGACTACGTATTTCGTGGCGCTATTTATGCCGTTTGCCAGGGGGAAGTCGCCAGCATTTGGCCAGAAATTTAACCAGGAATCATAGGTTCGGCGGCCGAGCAGCAGATCAAATCCTGGACCATACGCCTCCAGGAGGATTGCCTGCCCATCAGTGGTGCGGTACGGTGCCGTCCATCCGCCGTACTCGTAATCTCCGGCGTGTTCGATTACACCATCAAGCGAAATGTGTTCGAAAATTCTGATCTTTCTCAAGTTGTTTTTTTAGTATAATTATCACCCAAATTTAAAGAAGGCGAGGTACGCAAGTGAGGTGCAATCACGACAATATGCGGGTGTTTTCATACCCATCTCATTTTTATCTTTAGTATTTATGTTTTAACAGTTACCAATGCCAAAACTTGATACACCTTCTGCCTGGATTTTTATATATTCACCATTTTAAAAGTATATGAAACTATCGCCTATTGCAACACTTAAACGGCGCATTTTATTTGGATTTAAATACTGACCTGGCTGATATTAAAGATTTTGCTAATGGTGGTAGGCATCCGCTCCCGACGGTAGGACATTTTGCTCAGCTTTTGGGGAAACATGGAATTACAGAAGATACGCATGTAATTGTTTATGATGATAAAAACGGAGCCAACGCTGCAGCAAGATTCTGGTGGATGTTAAAGTCAATAGGGCATGAAAAAGTCCAGGTTTTGAATGGTGGCTACACCGCTGCGATTAAAGCTGGCTTTGCTATAAATGCTGAGGTTCCGTCGGCAAAAATAGAAGAGCCCTATCGGATTCGGGAATGGCAGTTACCGTTGGCAGAAATTGATGAAGTGGAAGTTGCTTCTAAAAGTACTCATCATGCTGTTATTGATGTTCGTGATGCCAATCGTTTCGCAGGTTTAACTGAACCTATAGATTTAATTGCTGGCCATATACCTAATGCAATAAATATTCCATTTACGGAGAACCTGGATACCACTGGTGCTTTTTTAGCTCCTGAAATTCTAAAAGAAAAATATTCGAAGGTGTTGGCAGATTATAAAATTGAAAATGTGATTGTACATTGCGGTTCCGGTGTAACCGCCTGTCATACCCTCTTAGCAATTGACTATGCAGGTTTAGAGATACCAAAACTGTATGTAGGTAGTTGGAGTGAGTGGAGCAGGAACAACAAGAAAAATATTCTTCATCATTTTAGTTAACAATTTGTCTAAAACTCTGTTAGGTGCTTTAAAGCGTATAGCCATTTGTCAAGGTCGGTCTCCATCTCAATGGGGCTCTTTGAGCTGGTGCTGTAAGCGTAAAGTGCGGATCTTCCGGATCTTTTATTGGCTTTACCATGGAGGAAAGATATTTAGAGTGATTCTATTTGTTCTATTGAAAGTTTGGTGTATTTGACGATCTTTTCTATAGGCTGGTTATCGGCCAACATCTCTAATGCCATTTCTACAGCTTTTTTGTGCTCGCCTTGTTCTATGCCTTGTTCTATGCCTTGTTCTATGCCCTGCTCCAAACCTTGTTCTAAGCCTTTTTTAACAGCGTAATCCAATACGTTCTTATTATCCCATTTACGCTTTAAACTTGCATTGTACATAGCTCGCTCTTCTTGTGTTAAATTGGCATAATTAGCCAAGGTAAATAATTGATCAAATTCCGGGCCGGACAGGTAATCTGGTCGCTGTTTAAATTCTGTTAGGTGCTTTAATGCATATAACCACTTATCCAGTTCTGTATACAATTCGTCTGGCCCTTTAACAAAGTTAAGCATCTCGATGAACATAAAGCTGAGTTTATCGTAGAATATTTTGCCTGTGTGCCTGTTGGCGAGACAGATATCCTGAACATATTCTGACTTTGGGCTGTCTGGCAGATTGAAGTCTTCCAGAAATGCAACGAGGTAAACTTCAGTAAGATTATAAGCCCATTCCTTTCTATTGCCTTTAGGGGCCTGTTCACTTATTGCTCTGGATATATAAAATAATGCCCGCTCTTTAAAGAACTCCTGGTTGCCACGTTGTATTTCTATGATGAATTTGCTGCCATCAGCATCGGTACAATAAACATCAAATACGGCCCCACCTTCTTCGGCTATCTCACCATGGAATTCATTTTTTCCATATTCAATTTCGGTTATGTATTTTCTGCCTTTAAACAGGTGGTTTAACAGGCCGATCAGAATAGGTTTACTTTCGTCTGTAGCAAACAATCTCTTGAAAGAAAAATCTACAAAAGCATCAATGAAGGTTGTAGGCTTGGTCTTTCTTCTAGCTTTTCTCTTTTGTTTTGGCTGTACTGTATATATCGGTGATTCTGGGCCAAGCATATCGCTTGAAGATGGGCCACGCGTATCGGTGATACCGGGCCAGCAATTATAGGATTATTTTTTTACTTTTCTTAACGATTCGCCTGATAAACTTAGGCGGTGAGCACCATGTACCAACCTATCCAGGATGGCATCTGCGATTGTACCTTCGCCAATTACTTCATACCAGGCACTAACGGGCAATTGTGAGCCAATAATGGTTGACTTCTTATTATGTCTGTCTTCAATGATTTCCATCAGCAGATCTCTTTGTGGTTTATCCAGATTCTGCAGGCCAAAGTCGTCCAGTATCAACAGATCCTGTTTTTCTATACGTGCAATTTCTCTGTAAAGAGAGTTATCTGCCTTGGCGCCATGTAGTCTGGTGAAGAGTTTGGCTGTGTTATAATAAGCTACACGATATCCCATCGCACAAGCCTGATGGCCAAGAGCAGAAGCGATATAGCTTTTTCCAACCCCGGTAGGCCCAGTAATAAGCACATTCTCTTTTTGTTGAATGAACTGACAGGATGAAAGCCTGCCTAGTAATTCTTTGTCCAGTTCTCTTGCTGCCTGATAGTTGATCTCAGAAAGATGAGATAAGTATCGGAAAGCAGCTGTCTGGGTTAACCTGGCTACTTTTTTGTTTGAACGGTCCTGCCATTCCGCGTCAATCAACATGCTCAGCAGTTCATCAGCAGTAAGCTGTAAATGACCCTGGCTTTCAATACTACTGCTGTAAGCCAGCAGCATTCCCTGCAAACGCAGGCTTTTCATTTTTTCTAATGTTTGTTGTATATTCATCTTTATTGGGTTAATGATAATATGAGGCACCACGTAAGTTTTCATGTGCGGGTATGTTAAGCTGCTCTTGATCTGCTGTCCTGTCATCAAGGTTTTGTTTGAGGATAGACTCCAGTATTTTATAACCATATTGTTCAAAAGCTATTGCACGGATGCAGGCCCCTTTAAGGCGTTCTATGCCATAGACCTTTCCCAACCTTTGGATTCCCCAGCAAGAACGAAAAGCTTGTTCGGGATGTGGACGTTGTGCAAACACCTGTTCCACATATTGATGGATCACCTGGTCTTTAGATTGTGCCCAGGAAAGAAACGCCTCTACGTTCCAGCCTTGCATGAACTGATGGTTTTCCGGCATATGGCTAACTAGTGTGGTATAACCGGCACTTTTTTTACTCCTGCTATGTGACGCGATCCTAATGCTGGAAGCATATATTTCCAGTAGGGTTTCGTTATATCTAAGCTCAACTCTTTTGCCGATGTACTGGTGTGGTACGCTATAATAGTGCTTATCATCGCCAATGAACACATGATAGTTCTTTTGTACAGTTGCTTGCTTATAGGTTAGCAGTGTGAAGGGATGTGCTGGCAATGCAGCCAATAAAGGCTTTTCCTGTTCCAGAAACAATTGCTCCCTGCTGGTCTGCCTCTGCTGATACATCTTTTTATTGTACAGCTCTAGTAAGGGCTTAATCGCTTTGTTGAGTGAAAACAGATCAAAGAACACCTGATCTTTTAGTGCAAAGCAGATCCTTTGATATACCAGTCTTACGGCATTTTCAACCAATGCCTTATCTTTTGGCTTACGTGCACGGGTGGCCATTACCGCAGTGCCATAATGAAAAGCAAATGCTTTGAAGTCTTTGTTTAAGTCTGGTTCGTAGCGATGTGCCTGGGTTACTGCCGACTTAAGATTATCTGTCACAATCAACTTTGGTACACCACCGATAAACTCCAGGCTTCGTCTGATACTGTTTAAAAAGGAAGCCTTCTGCTGACTTTCACTTGCCTCCACGTAAGTATATCCGCTGCCTGCTAATACTGCTATAAACAGCTCGACAGGGCGTATCTCGCCTGTTTCTCTGTCAGTCAATAACAGCCGGTCCCCCGCATAATCAATCAATAGCTTTTCACCCATAACCTGTTCCATATGAAATGAGGCATGCTGTACGGCAAATGCTTTTTGTATGTGCTCCTTGAATTGGGTATATCCATATCCTTCAGGATGCTTACTACGGTACTGGTCCCAAATGTTCAGATACGTAAACCCAGGGTTTTTTAGGCTTTACGAAACTCAGGAAGCATACTCTCAAGTTCCATATATGCCATGGGCTTATTAAATACTTTGGCCTCAGGTAATATAGAAACTAGCGATTCCTCATCCAGGCGGCTTAATTCAGAAAAGTCCTTTCCTGCATTCTTGAGGTTAAGAATATATTCATTAACGGTCTTGCGGTTAATGCCCAGTAACCTGGCAATGGAACGGTTACTTTCACCGCGGGCTTTTAGTTGAATAATACGTTGAATGTCTAACATGTCTTTTCGGTGGCCGGCCATATTTTACAGAGTTTTGTTGCATCTGTAAAATACTACTTTGTTTAAATTGGCCCGGAATCACCGATAGGACTGGCCCAGTATCACCGATACAGGTGGCCCGTTATGCTCCGATATATGCATGTACTGCAGTGCTGGTTTGTTCTGGCATTTTTATTGGTTAGTTGCCAGCAAAGCTACAGTGCCTATTATTATGAAATCTAATTTCCTTGAAGATCAGCTCGAAACACTAAAGTTTTATGGATTTACGAAATTTAGTTTGGAATTGGAGGTTTCCGGAATGTCCTTTTCAAGATGAAATTCTGTTACTAATTCTGTATAGCTGGCATATAAACTGCCGGTTATTTTATTGCTGTGGTGTTGTTATAGGGTGCAGGTGATGTAACGCATGGTTTTCAAGATGATTATTTAGCGGAATTAAAACACGGTTGCTATCAGGTAGCAAATAAAAGCAATGCTTATAATTATCAGTAAAATTACCCCTGTTATTTGTCTAAACTTTCTTTGTTGCTCGGCTTTCCTCAAATATCCATCCTCTTTAAGATTAGTGCTGAATAATATTCCGATCAAGCCAGCAATTGGATGAAAAATGAAATCGCTATAGTCAAATGACTCTTTTGCCTTTTTCAGTGCTTCAAATTGATCGGCTCTTTTATCCTGATAAGTTGCGCGTTGAATCAAAGCTTTATCAACTCCTCTCTTGCTCAATTCTACGAGTGCATTTTCCACTACCCGGGGTTGCCATTTATGGGGTGCACCAGCTATTGACAGCAATTGCTTAGTAGTGCGTTCATGAATAGGCGGCGTAACTTCAATCATCATAACTAAGGTAAGATTATTGGACAATTATTCCGGTTCTTTTGGTGTGGTGTGGTGAAGCACATTGGCAGGTTAATGGTTCCATGAGTGTTGAACAGTTATTATTCATCTTTTTCAATCAATTGTCTAACAAACTTTCAATTGCAGCTTCTTCAAGTACAATTCTTTGAGGAACACCAGTGCTATTTTTTTTCCATTCAATGAGCCTGATGATGCCATTTTCGAGTTCTATTCCCGTGATATCCCCATCACTGAAGCAACAGCAACCGGTATTGAAATAGGTGTTCTTTGATGCTTTCAGTCTTGGGGAAGTATCACCGCTGATGTTTCCGGCCAGTAGCGCAGCCTCCAGCTTTTGGATAGTTTCCTGATCTCTCTCTTTTCTGGCCTTGTCCAATCTGATATAAGTACGCTCTAAATGTGTAAGTGAATTAAATACCGGCTGGTGGGTATGACCAGTGATCAAGGCTAAATTGCTCTGTTTAGCGGTCCATTCGTACATAAACTGGTTGTGTGCAGACTTCAGTTGGTTATCATAAGCAGGTGTATTCGGATTGATTTTTAAAAAAGATTGCAGCGGTCCCCAAATCGTAGATACAAACCACTTACTGAACCAGTTACCATCACTCTGTAAATCCCCCTGATGGCCATGCGTCAGAAACAGACTCAATTGTCTTCCTGATGCAGGAATCTCAAACACAATTCCTTCAAACACTTTGATCTTTTGCCCGAAAATCCTTTGCAGCATAAAGCCTGCCAGCGGATCGTTGTCCCAATACAAATCGTGGTTACCAAAAAGCTTGATGTACGCATTACGTTTAAGGAAAAGCTTTTCAGCTTCAAATGTAGCTTTGTTGTGGTTGATCACCTCCAGTACCAGGTTTTCCCAAAGTTCTTCGCTATCCCCCAAATTGCAGTACAAATATTCATGTACATTATAATATTCCATGGCTGCCAGATAATTTGGTTCAGCCAATACAAAATCATCTTTCAAAGTCCCGTCTCCTCTGTGCTGATCGGAGAAAACAACAATGCGATACTGATCTGTCAACTTAATAAGCTGTCCACGCTTGCCAGGTTGTAAACGGATACTTTCGTACAATGCGGTAAGGGAATCATGGACACGTGCGCTATCAGGCCTGGTGCCATACCGGTTTGCCAGTTTGATAACCCAGGGCGACAATAATTTTTGTAACAATTTCCGCATTGATCTGATGAATTTCCTTTTGGCAAGTAATACACAATTAGGTTGCCAAAATAGGGTTGCCTAAACCTACGGACAGGATTATTTATCTGACCATACTGCCAATTCGTTTCCCGCAGGGTCAAGAAATTGAAATCTTCTTCCTCCCGGAAAGCTATAAATGTCTTTTGAGATCTTTCCACCCGCCTCAATAATCTTCTTTTGTATTTGAGCAAGGTTGTCATGGTAAAGAATAACCAGCACACCGGTTTTAACTTCTGCATCGCTTTTGAAAAAGCCTCCGTCAAGTCCGCTTTCTGAAAAGGCAATGTATTCTGGTCCATAGTCGGTAAATTTCCAGCCAAATGCATTTTGGTAGAATTGCTTTATTGTGCCCAGATCGCTGGCCTGGAATTCAAGGTAATTGATATGGTTATTTTGCATGAGGTGAATTTAGCAATAATCTGATAAATGAAAAAGGAGTGAAAATTTTGCTGAAGATCAGCTGGAACACTAAAGTTTTATTGATTTACAAAATTTAGTTTGGAATGAGAGGTTTCGGGAATACTGTTTTCGAGATGAAATTTTGCAGATAATTCTCCATAGGTGCCAAAAAATTGATTATCACTGTATTGCAGATATTAAATAAGTTTTATTTTGCTTCTTCTTTCCATCGACACAATGTCATTGCATGAAAGTAAACAAATGATATCTTTATCCAAAACAATTCCAATGGACGACAGTATTATTAAATTACCACAAAACTATAGAAGCATTCAAGATGCCTCTGATAAGATTAACTTTTCTATGCCTTCAGACCTAAAAACCGGAAGTCTGTTGCGCACCCTAATAGCTTCAAAACCGAATGGGCGATTTTTGGAGCTTGGTACTGGAACAGGTCTTTCACTTTCCTGGATTACCGAAGCGATGGATGAAAACTCAACTGTTATTTCTCTGGACAATACTGAAACCTATACTTCTATTGCAAAAAGCTTTTTTGTAACTGATCCACGAGTTGAAATCATCTGTACCGATGCAAATGAATGGCTAAAGGATAACCAAGAACAAGAATTTGACCTGATATTTGCTGATGCCTGGCCAGGAAAATATGCAACTTTAGACGAAGCATTAAATATACTAAAAATAGGAGGACTCTATATCATTGATGATATGTTGCCACAGCCAAACTGGCCGGAAGGTCATCAGGAAAACGTTGATAAATTAATAAGCTACATTGAAACCAGAACGGATCTTAACTATACAAAGTTAAATTGGTCAACGGGACTTGTTATAGTTACTAAAGGCAGTTAACACTAAATAGAAATAAGCATTCGAGGCGCCCCTATGATCAGAGTTGAAATACTAACCGATCTTAAAATGGGTATATTTTTCGGCCCTATGCCGAGCAATTGTCGAAATTCCTTTTCAGTATAGGTACCCACCTTTTCCAAAGTATCAATACCGTAATGCAATAAGGCTCTTTGAGCTGGTGCTGTCAGGACATAGAGCGGATTTTCCGGATCTTTTATAGGCTTTACCAAGGGTAAGAGATTAGAGGGCTTCGATTTCTTCGATGGATAAGCCAGTGCCCTTAGCAATATCTTCTATTGCCACACCAAGTTCTTTAAAGTTTTTAGCGATTTCTACGGCTTTTTTATGCTCGCCTTTTTCCTGGCCTTTCATTTCACCTCTGATGTATAAGATGTCTTTTTCTTCTTTGAATATTTTACCTGTCAGTGCCATATCTTTAATTGCTGTTTTGTTTAAATCTCTTAATTGTAGTAATACGCGTAATTGCCTAAAATAACGTCCTTGTTCCAGTTGGGAAGTGCTTTTAGTTTCTATTTCATGCACAATTTGTTCCAGAACAGTTTCTGATTGCTGTAATGCTAAGTTACCTAAAATGGCCAGCATTTGTTCTTCCACTTTGTCGGATTTTAAGAATAAATTATAATCTACCGACGACAATGAAGTCATATTGGTCGTCTGTTAAATCTTCTATAGTGGTTACCTGGAGGCTCAACACATGTTCAATAATGCCAGGTAAAGTACCTTGCATGTTTTCTCTGAAAACTTTATCAAACTTGCTGCCTTGCGCAGGGTGCCTTACTTCGTCTGCCATATCATAAATTAGTTGAGACAAAGCTACACAGGTAATTATTATGAAATCTAATTTCGGTGAAGATCAGCTCGAAACACTAAAGTTCTATGGTTTTATGAAATTAAGTTTGGAATTGGAGGCTTCGGAAGTAGGCTTTTCAGGATGAAATTTTGCCATTAATTCTGTAGGGCTGGTATATAAATAATCGCTTGTTATCTTATTGTCGTGGATTTATTATTTGTCGATTATTTTTTGGAAACTAAGGTTAGCCGTTTTCACTGGAATAATACTTAATATTGGGTAAAGTTAATTCGATGAAAGCTATACCAACGTTATATGAATGGGCTGGCGGAATGCCTGTTTTTGAAAACCTGATGGATCGCTTTTATGATAAAGTGTTGTCAGATCCTCTGCTGGAGCCAGTTTTTAAGCATATGTCTTTGGACCACCGGGTTCATGTTGCTCATTTTTTTGCCGAGGTTTTTGGAGGTCCTGCTTTTTATTCTACTTCAGAAGGAAGCCACTTTAAAATGATCCAACATCATATCGGTAAGCATTTAACTGAAGCGCATCGTAAAAAGTGGGTACATCTTTTAGTGGAAACAGCAGATGAACTTCAGTTACCTGATGATCCTGAGTTTCGTTCTGCTTTCATGGCTTATGTAGAATGGGGTACAAGACTAGCGCTAATCAATTCTAGTCTTGATGATGTTACCGCCAGTGAAGATGAACCTATGCCTAAATGGGGATGGGGTGTTCCAGGCGGTCCATTTTCAGGTTAAAAGAGTTTGAAGTTCCGATGTATTCGGTTCTTTCGCCACTGCTTTAAAACATTTGCCTCCCGGAATAGATGAGACCTGATGGCGTTTAAAATAAAATATTAATTCTTTATGCCTTAAATCAGTTAAAAAGTTAGGCATTAGCTTGTTGTCCAGGGGATTGCTTATATTTAGGCTATGGAAATTCTTTCTGGACGTGTTTTATGGTTATCTGATGTTGATTTTCTGGATTTTTCGCTTATTGATAAGATCGGTGTTTTATTTACCGGAGTTAAACCGTTACATAAACTTGAAGGGAATGCTGTATTAACGACTGACAGGATAGTGCTGATTGCTGATACAGAAGATGAGCTTAGTATCAATTTAAGAGACATTACACAGCTATATATGGGTTTTGATGAAATTTATAAACCCGCGTATGTCAAAAATTTTGGTACATTCTGGCAGCCGCTCAGGATCACTTATTGCGGATCTGATTCGGTTGAAAAGAAAATCAATCTTGTAATTGACCATAATTTTCTCTCGTCCGGTAATCAAACCTGGTTTAATTGTTTAACGGAGATGTTGTCATAGGATGTGGGTTGTGTAGCGCGTGGTTGTCAGGATAATTGTTTTAGCGGAATTAAAACGCGGTTGCTATCAGGCAGCAAATAAAAGCAATGGTTATAATTATTAGCACAATTATTCCGGTTCTTTCTGTATGGTTTGCATAGTTCTCCATTTTAAATATTAGTAATACACCCTGTCATCAGTGAGATCAATCAATGCGTCGCCCATGATACCGTAAAAAATAACCTTGTTTGAATTCATTTCTATATAGCCAAATTCATTTAGTGGCAAAACTTTTATAGGCATGTATTTATGGGTCTTTTTATTTACAAAGAAATGCGTCAAATAATCCGGTCCTTCTTTTTTTAGCAGTGGAATTCTGTTCCTGTAATTAGTCAAGGTCCGCTTGATCCCACTGTTTTTCTTATCCCACTTAACAACGGAATCATCATATAATTTGTAATTGTAATTGCCGCGTTCATCTTTAAATAGAATATGTACGGCTTTGATATTGCTTTTAATTAAAGATTGATAACTAACACATCCGGATAAACAAATCAAACCGCATACGAACAAAAAGTATTTCATATTCTTTACCTCTAATGGTTAGGTTAAGTTACTGAAGTATTCCAAAGATTACCATACTACCAGCAAAGAATCAGATAAAAATCATATTTTCATGCCCATTAAAAGAACTATACAATGACCAACCCCAATACTATTGATGAATATATTGCCGGATTTCCCGAAGAGATTCAACAAATTTTAACAGAAATACGTGCCACTGTACATGCGGCCGTTCCAGGGCTAACCGAAACCATCAGTTATGCCATCCCTACTTTTAAGTTTAAAGGGAAGAACCTGGTGCATTTTGCGGCCTTTAAAAATCATATTGGGTTTTATGCTACTCCAGATGGGCATGAAGCTTTTGCAGCAGATTTTTCCAGGTATAAAACCGGGAAGGGTTCTGTGCAATTTCCTCTTGGCGAGCCGATGCCTTTAAAGCTGATTGCAAAGGTTGTGAAATTCAGGGTAACTGAAGTGGAATAACACCGGTACAAAACAACAAAATGGAAAATTACTTACAATGCGCCTGGGGCGATGCTATCGATAACATAGGTATTGATGAAGTAAAAAATGCGATTACTGAATTGCAGAAAATGGATGATGAACATGGGGCGTTCTGGGTTTCCGTAGTTGAAGAGGAAGAAACTATACTGGAAGTAGATAAAAACATGAAAATGGTTGCCATATTTAATGGCGATGTTGAAAATCCAGTTGTGAAGCAGTTAAAAACTTGGGAGGAAGTTTTATTCTTTTACGGGCTACTGTTAAACAACGATTTTGAAAGTCTACGCAAGAGAATGAAACAGTAAAGTGGTCAGATTTTATTTGAGGGCTTCTCTATTTTTGGCCCAGACGATAAAACAGTGGCTTTTGTAGGCCCATTAATTAAATTACTGGATAGGCTGATGGTAATTGATCAAATCATTGAAATTAGTGGTTTTCTCTATTCCAGGATGGATCGGCACTACGTTACTAACCTATTAATGTTAATTGAAGGAAAGTCAGTGTACATATCACACTAACTGACAGATTGTTATGTTTTTTTTGTTTTGTAACATAACTGACATAATAGCATATGTTGAGAAAAACTCCTGTCAGTTGAAAAATAAAAATAATCTTACTTGTAGGGAAATTTAATGATGGGCTATCTGGGAATTCTATTCCTCAAATTTTAATTATTTATTAATGTTTTATGAATAAACTGGATTTTTTGATAGGCTTTCAAAAATTATTCCATTATTTTTAGTATTGCTAAAAATAATGGTAATTGTTGGGCGGTGCAGATGTTTGGCACCGGACTTGTTCATGGTAATATTAGTAAAGCCTGCAAGAATTTTTCGAGGATTGATGCAGGCCTACTTTATACAGCATAGGACGCCGGATGGCATCCATATGGGTTTGTTTCTATAAACGTTGTAAAGGTATAAATAGTTTTCACTTGGTAAATTATTTATACTTTTTGTCAGTTTCTTTCTTCAATCCATTATGTTCAATTCACAGCCGATGTAACTAATAATTACGTTGATATTCGTTAATTAAAACTTTGCTAATGGCAAGAAATGGTAAAACAGGCGATGGCCACAGAAACGGAGCGGTAAAAGACCGTTCACAAACACATAACCCTAAAACAGATCAATGGGTTAAACGAGATACTGACACGGGTCGGTTTATGGATGTGAAACAGGATGGTACTCCGTTTAAGGGGGTTAGGAAGGAGAAGGGAGGATAGGGATGGCGCAAAGTTTAGAAATTGATTTTTTGGCTGTAGAAAGCGGACAACATAGTGGAGATGCGATTGCCATAAGATATGGCGATTTTAGCAGCAGAGATACTCAAAAAATTATCATAATTGATGGGGGCACTTTAACAGCGGGGCAAAACTTAGTTAATTTGGTTAGGGATGTTTATGGGACGAATAGGGTTGATCTTGTTTTATGTACTCATCTCGATAAAGATCATGTATCAGGTTTAAGAACTGTTGTAAGGGAACTTGAAGTGGGAGAATTATGGATACATAAACCTTGGGAACATTCAGAAGAAATTTGTCATCTATTTCATGATGGTAGGATTACCACGAATAGTTTGGCTGAAAGGTTAAAAGATGCCTATAATTTTGCTTATGAATTGGTGGAAATAGCAGAAGAAAAAGGAATTGATATACGTGAGCCATTTGCTGGTAGACAGTTTGATGAATTTACATTTCAGATTCTAGGTCCTAATGTTGATTTCTATAGAGAATTGTTAGTGAATTCGGCTAAAACACCAGAGCAGAAGGAAGATACGATTTTAGAGTCAGTAATGAAAAGCTTCACAAAAGCCATTAACTGGGTTGAAGAAAGTATTGGCCTGGAGAGTTTAGACGAGAATGGAGAAACTTCAAGTGAAAATAGTTCAAGTGCAGTGTCTCTTTTAACGATTGATTCAAACAAGCATTTATTTACAGGAGATGCGGGAATTCAGTCTTTAAAAAACGTAATTGAGTATTCAGTCCAAGAAGGAATTGATATTTCGAAAATTAGTTTTATGCAGGCACCTCATCACGGCAGTAAGCGTAATATTTCTCCATCAATTCTCGATAGTATTCGTTGCGATGTGGCTTATGTCTCTGCTTCAAGTGAAGCCGAAAAACATCCCTCAAGAAAGGTTCTCAATGCCTTTCATCGTAGAAATACAAAAACATATTCTACAGAAGGTCAAAATATCCTTCGTCGTCGTAATGCACCCATTAGAAAGGGATATAGTGGATTAGAACCACACCCATTTTATGAATTAGTACAAGAATAATATGATAGATATCTACAATTTAAAAGCCAGGGTGTTCCCAATGATTATATTCTTTTTTCCTGTCATTCTCCTGGCGATAGTGAATGCTTTTCAGTTTACCGATCTCAAGCAGTTTTGTTCGTCTGTGATTATTATGGGAAGCCTGACTTACCTGCTGAGCCATATTGGTAGGGATAAGGGCAAGAAGAAGGAGCCGAAATTATGGGAATCATGGGGTGGTGCGCCATCAATACAGGTAATGAGGTATAGTAATGGTGAAATTCCTACACTTATAAAGGACAGGTATTTTAGTAAATTAAATTCGTTATGCGCTGTTCCGATTGTTCCTAATCTTCTCACAGAGCAAAGCGATCCTGATAAAGCAGATGAAATTTATGCCTTATGGGGCAGTTACCTTAGAAACAACAGCAGGGATCAGATCAAGTTCAATCTGGTTTTTACAGAAAATACAAATTATGGTTTTCGTAGAAATCTTTGGGGGATGAAAAACCTGGCGATAGCATGGATTATTGTTCTTATGCTATTAAATTATTCTCATTTTGTACTCGCCGAGGGGCATTTTGATTTATTCTTTTTCCCTGAAGCTTCTACTATAAACTTACTCATATTATTATGCTCATTGGCATTTTGGACTCTATGTGACCAAGGAATGGGTGAGGATGGTGGCTTTTGCTTATGCGCATAGGTTAATTGAAGTTACTGACATGCTGTAAGTGTATTTATATCAAAGCATTAACATAAACATGAACCAAATTAAATCAATTATATGTCTGTAATTCACTTTTTAAATGTTCTTGAAGGAGACTGCAATATAATTCAACACGACAGTGACAGGATTACCGTTATCGATGTTAGCAATGGCTACAATGACGTAGATACTGACGAAGAAAAAGCCGTAAAAGCATCTGAAATGAGAAAGCTCATGCTTTCTAGAACTCAGGTGCCTTCAGATAAGAAAGATTACCACCAGAAGAAAACACCTGACAATCCAATTCAATACCTTAAAAAATATGGCATAAAAAATATTTTTAGGTTTATTATAACCCATCCTGATATGGATCACTTGGACGGAATACGGGATTTATATACCGATTTTAGCGTCACAAATACCTGGGATACGGATAACTTAAAATATATTGATCCAAATGGGAATTTTGCTGGGTACAATAAAGAAGACTGGGAATTTTATCGCAAACTCCGGGCTGGACAATATACTGGAACGGGAAGGAAAACTTATCACGCGACTGAAGTAAATGAATATTACAATCAGGATGATCTTAAGATTTTAGCACCGACTACAGCCCTGATTAAGCAAGCAAACGATTCAGGTAATTTTAATGACTCATCCTACGTACTGCTATACACACCAAAGAAGGCAAATGGGGGCAATTGGAAGTTTTTATTCGCTGGAGATAGTGAGGACAGTACCTGGGAGTACATTCTGGCAAACTTTAAAGACGAAGTCGCAAATGTCGATGTACTTTTCGCACCTCATCATGGCAGGGATTCTGGACGTAGCTATGAATTTTTGAAAACGGTAAATCCAAAAGTTACACTATTTGGCAATGCAAGTTCGAGGCACCTGGCGTATAATTGCTACAAACCGATAAGGATTACAAATAATCAAGCTGGATACGTTATCGTTGATATATCTGAAGATAAGATTACATTTTACGTAAAGAATTACGAGTTTGCTAAATATTACAAACACAAACGTAACTGGGGTGATCCAGTCTACAATACTAAATTCCAGGCTTACGGACTTTTTAAATTTGATGCTTAATTCCCATTATGAGAAGTTTCTACGGCAAAGAAGACTACAGCATGGAAGATAAATAAATTATAACTATGGAATTTTTAAAAGCGGAAAATTTATTTTTGTTTATCACCTTGTTTCTGCCGGGGTTTATATCAGTTAAAGTATACCATTCGATGGTTGCTAATGACAATTACGATTTCTCTAAAAATCTATTGGAAATTGTGGGGTATAGCATTATAAATTTTCTGCTTAATTCCTGGCTTATTTTAGTAGGTCTGTCTAATGACTGGGTGTTTACACAAAGCTTTTGGATATATCCGAGTATACTTTGGATATTCTTTATCTCACCTGTTTTGTGGCCGATTCTTTTGAATAAGCTGTTGAGATGGAAATTCCTTAGGAGATATGTATTGAGTAATCAAAAATCAGCTTGGGATTACTATTTCAATCTTAGACAGTCGGCCTATGTGATTGTTCATTTGAAGGATGGAAATAGAGTTGGGGGGTATTACGGTACTCTTTCTTATGCCTCCAGATACCCTTGTAAAGAAGCGTTATACCTTGAAACCGCATGGGAGCTAAGGGATATTTCAGATGACCGGAAATTTAAAAGGGTAGTAGAGCAGTCTGCTGGTCTACTCATATTGAATGAAAATATAGAATACATTGAATTTTTTACTTAAAACTAATATTATGTCAGAAGAAAACAAAAATCCCTTTGAGGGTCTTGATCGAAAACAGATTGAAGAATTAATTTATAAACGGGAAATACCTAATAGTCCATACGGTAATGTAGAAAAGAGCATTCGGGGAGATATGGGTGAAGGTTATCAACCTACCAGAAACATTGTTGGCCTTCCTCCGGGTGCTGATGTACCTGATTCAAATGAAGAAGATTAATTGATTTAAAACAACTATTATGGTAAATTTTGCAAAAGCAGATTTAGCTTATAACGGATATAAGAATACGGCTAGACCGGGGGATGATCCCAGACTTACCGGAAAACCGGATAGCACTTTGTTAAATAGATCGGAATCCTATGAAATGGTTTATTTTATAAACCGTTTCATGACAGTCAAAGGGTATTCTCAGAAAACTACTTTTCAAAAGATTGAAAGGTATCTTAAAACAAGTCTGCATTCTAATCAATCACATGCATTCTGAATTAAAGAATTGAACGCAAATTTTAAATTGTGATAAAGGCCCTCACAAACGGGGCCTTTATTTATGATTATATATTTATATGAAATCTAAGTAATGTTGTAAGATATGAAAGAAATCACTTTTTCCCGTAGGGAGCTTTATGATTTGGTGTGGTC
>NZ_JAVTSC010000007.1:0-259410 GCF_032678725.1 Pedobacter heparinus | reverse complement strand
CATTAGCTGCCTTCGGCGTTCTTTATTTAGTTACGTACACTTTACGCCCTTCTATTTTAAAACGCACTTCTTTTGTATTTTCCAGCATCTCCAACAGTTTAGACACTTTTTCAAACCTGGATATGCTTCCTGTTAGCTTTACCTCCTGTAACGGTTCCTGGAAAACAACATCTACGTTGTACCATCGCGCTACCTTGCGCATAATGCTGCCCATCTCTTCACGTTCAAAACTAAACTTGCCATTTTTCCAGGTTATGGCTTCTGTAGCGTCTACTTCTTTTACATTTATCCCCGAGCTACCCGTGACAAGAGCTTGTTGGTTGGGTTTTAATATTACCCCGCCTTCGGCATCCCGCTCAGCCCCCCCGTCATCTCGACGATAGGAGAGATCTCTTGAATTAGCATGGCCAAGAGGTTTCTCGTCGCTACGCTTCCCTCGAAATGACGTGACGCGTATACTACCCTCCAATAACGTCGCCTTCGTACTCCCTTCATCATCATACGCACTAATGTTAAAATGTGTGCCCAGCACCGTTGTTGTCAAATTTTTGGCAGTTACTACAAACGGTTGATTTTTATTCCTAAAAACTTCAAAGTAGGCTTCGCCGCTTAGTTCAACTAACCGTACACCGCCACGCTCATTTAGCGACATCGTGTAAGTTAAAACTGAAGCGGCGTTTAGCCATACCTTTGTTCCGTCTGGTAAGGTAACCTGGTAGGTACCGCCCCGAGGTGTTGTTACGGTTAGCAATCGCGCCCTGCCGTCATCTCGACCGTATGGGAGAGACCTCTTGTTTATGCTATTCAAAAGATCCTTCGCGTTCGCTCTGGATGACAAAATTGTACTACCGTCATTATAGGTCAGGTTATTTGCCGCTACAATTACCCCTGTTTGTTTATCACTTAAGGTAATGGCTTCGCCATCACCAATTTTTATGGTTGCAGTGTTTTTACCCGGAGCAATATCGTTGGCCAAGAGATCCCTCGTCACTACGCTTTCCTCGGGATGACGTGATGTATAAAACCAGATGCCAAATACAATTGCTGCTACCGCAGCAGCTACGCCGATGATACGTGGCCAAAGTTTTTTTGGCTTCATCTTCAACGATTCGAAATTTGCTTCTTTAGCGATATTCATATAGATACGTGTGCTGAGTTCTGCCGCAGTAATCTCAGATTTCATGTGGTATTCCTCCTTATCGTATGTCCCGAACCATTGATTATATTCCTTAAGTTCATCAGCTGTGATCGAACCGTCGACAATTTTTCGTGAAAGAAGATCTATTCGTTGTTCGTCCATTATCAGGGCATTTTAATACATAGTCCAATCATCGGGTGCCAAACCCTACCTTTTTTTAATATTTTTTTAATAAAAATTTAACATCGGTGTTTTTTGATACTACAGCAGTTCATTAATGATCGCCAGTAACATTGCATTAGGGCCAAGTTTGTTCTTCAGTACTTTTAATGCCGTAGTTACGTGCTTTTCAACTGCCTTTTCTGTGATACCCAATTCAGTGGCAATTTTTTTATTGGTATAATCTTCATCTCTGCTCATTTTAAAAACAAGCCTGCATTTTTTAGGCAAAGTATCAATAGCCAGATCAAGACGTGTCTGCAGTTTTTCAAGATGTTCCTGTGTCCAATCGCGTGCCTGGCTCTGTAAAAATTCCGCTTCTGTTTGTGTAGAAATAATTTGCTCTATGGCGGCGTGTCTTGAACGCTTGTCACGTCTTTTAATCACCTGGAACTTTACAGCTACAGCAAAATAGTGTTCAAAGCTTTCTTTAAGCACAAAATGTTCCCGGTTTTTCCATAACGCTAAAAAAATATCCTGAACAGCCTCTTCGGCTTCTGCTTCGTCATTCAATTTCTTAGCGGCAACAAAAAAGAGTTTATCCCAATATTTATTGTACACCTCGGTAAACGCAAATTCGTCTCCGGCCTTTAGCAAAGCCGTTAGTTCCTGATCGGTATATGGGCTGTAAGCACTCATTTCCCTATTGTTTTAAATCCCATCTTTAAGTTACGAAATTATACCAACAAAGTTCTATATAATTTAGGTAATAACCACACAAAAAACAGGTAGTGTACAATTGACACTGAGCGTATTAAGCCCAAAATCCCCTTACAAACAATGCCAGGGCCAAATATTTTATGAAAATATTTTTTCTTAAAAGTTTAAAAACCAGAACATCCATTCCAGGTTTTTGGGATCTTCAATTATCAATACAAAATACCGACTGATACGAATGTAGCTAAGCTTTATTAAGCAGAGATTAAACATAGGTTACAAAAACATTCAAACCGATCACCCGTCTTCTTCACACTGTACAAAAGCACAAATTTGACCACCATTTGATTGCTTTTTACTGTTAATGTACTTATCTTTAAGGCTATAGTCCTGGCATTCATTCTTTTAAACCATCCCATATGGAAAATTCAAATGAAAACGAAGATTTAAAGCTCAATAAGCAGCGCTTTACCGAACTTTTTAAAAAATCGGCAGCACTAAAAAAGAAAAACAACATCGTAATGGAAAAACTGCGCATTTTAAAAAAGATGTCTGATCAGCTATTAAAAACCGGATCTATTTATAAACGTTAACCTGTTAAGTTTCGTAGAACCATGAGTGTGTCTGTTGACATGCTTTATTATTACCCTCATCTTTACGAACAACACCCGCTTTTCATATCATACTATTCCCCTGTCCTGCGCTACCTTCAACAGCACCTCAAACATTTTTTCAGGTGCAAAAGGCTTGTTTAAAATATCATATACATGTATCTGTGCAAAGCGCTGTTTCACCTCGTTCATAATATCCGCAGTAAATATTACAGGATGAATATCAGGATATTTACGCCGGACAATCTCTGCAAGTGCATAACCGTCAATTCCAGGCATGTGCAGGTCAATCAATGCCACATCATAAGGGTTTACCTCCATTAACTTTAAGGCTTCCCGCCCGTCATAAGCACAATCCGCATTTACTCCAAAATACTCCAGCTGTTTTAACGCCACCATCACATTGATCTGGTTATCCTCTACCAGTAATACCTTTAACCCATTTAGCCTGTGCTCATGCGCAGCAAATACAGAAGATGTTGTTACCGGAGCATCCGGACTTTGATTTTCCGGAATATCAAAACTCAGGTCAAAATGGAATTCAGATCCTTTACCGGCTTTGCTTGTTAATACGACCCTGCTTCCATGAAGTTCAGCCAGCTTTTGCGTGATGGTTAAGCCCAATCCTGTACCACCATGTTCACGGTGCGGAGATTGCTGTACCTGCTTAAAACTCTCAAAAACACTTTCCTGCAGTTCGGGCGGAATGCCCATCCCTGTATCACGTACCGCAAAATGAATGCTTGCCCGGTTGGCCAGGATGGATACCAGTTTAATAATCAAGGTCACATTACCCTTATCTGTAAACTTAATGGCATTACTGATCAGGTTATTCAGCATCTGACTGATCCGGATCGGATCAGCAATGATCCGCTGGGGTACCTCATCATCAATTAAGCTTTTCAGCTCAATCCCTTTGGCCTCGGCCAGCGATTTAAACTGATTTTTGATATTTTTGACCAATCTGAGCAAATCAATTTCAGCAAGTACCAATTCCAGCTTTTCATTTTCCATTTTAGTCAGATCAAGGATATTATTGATCAGCTCCATCAAATGATCAGCAGAAAAGATCAGGTTGCCAATATATTCCTTCTGGTCCATCGTATGGTTCAGCTTTAGCAAATTGGCTATACCTATGATCCCGTTCAATGGCGTACGGATCTCATGGCTCATAACAGATAAAAAATCAGACTTGGTTTTCGAAGCCTTTTCTGCGGCGTTCCTGGCATCAATCAATGCGAATTCGTTTTCTTTCTTGGGTGTAATGTCCATCAATGCACCCCTCATCATCACCACCCTGCCCAGCTTTGTAACCGGAATTCCAATGGCACGTACCCATTTATGAGTTCCCTTTCCGGTAATAAACCTGAGTTCCAGGTCATAAGGTTTCCCTTGCTTAATGGCTGCCTCAGTACAGGCATCCAAAAGCCGCCAGTCTTCGCTGGCAAAAAACGGCTGCACATTTTCCAGCGAAAAGGCGAAATCCTCCTCCACCTCAAATAAAAGATAGGCCTGCCTGGTCCAGAAAACAGCCCCGGTTTGAATGTCCAGTTCCCAGCCCGCGGTATGGCTCAGCTTCTGGCTTACATCCAGCAGGTCATTTCTCATTTCCAGTTGCTCCTTCGCATTTTCCAAAGCCAGATCAGCCAGTTTTTGCGTGGTGATGTCCTGGATACTCAATACCAGGATATAGTTTTCAGGCTGCTCAGCTCTTACCACAGGCTTTATCCGCGCTTTAAACCAGGCAGTAATGCCGGGGTCCAGATGTGGATATACCACTTCCTGCACCTCCCCTGTTTGGATGGCCGTGTTCACCGGGCCGGTAAATGTTGGCGCCTGCGGCCCCATCACTTCAGCTATGGTTTTGCCCAAAAAAGCTGCTTTAGGCATAAAAAGCATCCTTTCATCAGACACCCAGACATTCTTAAAAATGTGGTTCCCGTCAATCTCAAAAACAATATCCTCCAGCGAGGTAATGAGTGATTGTAAATGAGCCGCCAGGTTCTGGAGTTCATCGCTGCGCTCAGGAGATGATTCGTTCATTATTAAACAATAGGTAACCAAACTTAAAAAAATTAAAGCAATTTATTTTATGAATGTTTAATCATTTATGTTCGCATACACCTCAAACCTCTCCGATACCAATTGCAGCAATTCCTCAAAAGAAACGCGCAATCCATTTGCTGAAATACATAAAGGCGTGCCATACCACTTGTAATTCAGTGCCATCATCTTTCGTTTAAAGCCTTTTGCCCCATCAATATAAATTTGTGGATTGCTTACCTTAAACAGGATCAGCGGCTGTGATTTTATCGTAAGCACTTCAATAGCTTCAACATCTTTCCAGTAAATTTTTGGTACAGTTACGGCTGAAGAATAATCCTCGATGCCCACATCATCAATAACCAACCCCGGGCTTTTAGCTATTAGCTTACCAATAAGGAAATAGACGGCGATGCCAAAAAAAACAAGTGAGGCCAGACCTGTTGTTTTTGTAAACCAGGGGTTGTCCAGCAAAGTATTGTCAAACGTTGGATTCCCAAACAGCAGCCAGCCACCAATTCCTACAAAAACATTAGCCCCAATCAGCAATAAAAAGATTTTGCTTTTACTAAAAGGAATTACAACAGGATTTATAGTCATCATGGCTGCCTGTATCAGTAACTCTTAAAACTCCGGTTCATTTGCTTCTGGGCATCCCGGTAAATCTGATCCATGATACTCTGGTGCCTGTCCGCTTCGGATTGCGCAGCCGGTCTGTAACCTGCCTGGGGAATGTTATTATTCGGCATCGGCCTGCTGTTCTGCGTACCACCTCTGCCATAAGTTTTCTCCCACCACTCGTTATATGCCGCATTTTCAGCCGTATAATCCCGGGCTTCCTGTTTCTCTAACCTCTGCTCCTTATAATCCGCATCAGGAAAACCATAATCCTGCAATGTAATCCGTCTTGGCTGTGTATCATCTATCCTTTTCAGCTGCCCCAGTGCAAGGTCCCTGTCGTCATATAACAGCCAGTTGTCCAGGGCAAGTGCGTACCATTTTTTTGCTGCTGCTTTATCAACAGGAAGTCCCCATCCATATTGATACAACATCCCCATATGAATCATTCCCCTGGCATCACCCACTTCAGCTGATTTGGTCGCACAATACAGCGCTACTTTATAAGGACTTTCCGCATTAAAAAAAACATTCATAGCCCTGCCACATCCCGCATTTGCCGCCATTTTGTAATAAGCCCATTTTATATTGGATAAACTGTCTTGCACTTTGATCAGTCTCGCTCCACTGTGATAGATATCATTAGCCGCATTGGCCTGCTTGTAATAGGATTCCCCCATCCCATACATGGCAAGACCGCTGCCAGCATCTATCCCCTTTTGAAAATAATATTTTGCCGTATCAATATCCACTCTGGCAACAACATCATGATAATTATCAAGCCATTGCCAGCCGATATAGTACCAGGCATCAGCATCACCTTCCGCTGCTGCTTTCAAAAACTGCGGATGCGACTTTTTAAAATCAATGTCTTTCCAGGCTTTCAGCCCTTTTTCAAAATACTTGCTGTGCTGCGCTGTTTTTTTACGTTCCACGAGCACCACATCATTTGCAGCTGTCTTTTTAACCTCCTGGTTACGACCCCATAAATTATCTGTTTTTATACCCTGCTCCTGTGCTGCAACCGTATTTTGAACCACAGCAGCACCGGTTTTCCCGGCAGGTATCGGTGCATGCTTACTATCCAAAGGATCCAATACTTTACCAGTTTTATCAATATGATAATACCCCTTATCAGTACTTACTATTGCAACGCCATCAGAAAACGAATAAACAAATTTATACTGCACCGGGATCACCATTTTTCCATCTTTGTTGATGTAACCATATCCTGCACCCCATACGGGAGCAACCGAGGCCATACCCTCACTAAAATCATCCACTCTTTCATAAACAGGCTGCACCACTACCTTACCAACATGATTGATAAAGCCCCATTTTTTATTGAGCCTCACCTTAACCAAACCTTCGTGAAACACCTTTGCTTCTTCGTAAGTAAACGGAATAACCTGCTTCCCGTTTTTATTGATAAATCCCCATTTCCCATCCAACTGAACCGCCGCCAGGCCTTCACCAAATGCTTCTGCCCATTCATACATTAATGGAATTACGGCTTTATCATCCTTATTAATAAATCCACTTTTTCCATTTGCACTAACTGCACCCATTCCCTCCGAAAAATCAAGTGCAAAGGAATATTTATAGGGAATTACCAAATTGCCCTTACTGTCTTTATAACCGTAACAATCACAGTCCTTGTTCCATATCGCTCTTAAGTCTTGTGCCATTAGCGATGAGCTAAATACAGCCAGAAGTAGTGTTAGCATCGATTTGATCATATCGCTTTTATTTTCCGTACATAATAATAGTGAAATTACTTTTATCCGCATCTTCATTTCTATAATAGATGGTTTGAAAAATGAGCAAAGGCTTCGCACCGCCCAGGACATATACGTTAGTCGTCATGTCGCCCTCTTCTTCCGTTCCCTCGCTTACCGTTTTATACAGTTTGGCATCGGAATAAGTAGTTTTTATAAAATCCTGCGTAGCGGCCTGCACTTTTGCAGATTGCGTTAAAGGAACGATCCAGTTCAGGGTAACCGCATTTGGGTATTTCCCGATTTTCACATTCCCTACGTCTGGCGTGGCTTTAGAAGGATAGAAAACTGACCCGGTATCAATTTGCTTAGCCATAATCTCCTTAAAATCACTTCTGGAGTGCTGATAAAACGAATCAAGTACGGCTTTGTAATCCTGCTGTGCATGTACATTCCCAAATGAAATGACCAGTAAAATGCTGAATAGTATAATTTTCATATTACGGATTAAGTTTAATCAATTCCATGTGGTAATGCGGATCTCCAATGCTGTACTTGCTATCCCCGGTAGGGAAAGCCAAAGCATAGTAAGCCCCATCTATATACCTGCAGGTAGAAATGGTATATTCTTTTTGAACGGTCTGACCGTGGGTCACAGAAGATATGACTTTAATGCCAGAACCATTTACCTCCCACAATTTCAGCGCGGCGTCGCCATTTTGAGGCGAATTTGACTGAACGACATCCATCAGATACAAAGTACCATCGGCCTTTAGTCGCCAGTCATTCAGCCTGTTTACATTACTATAGGTAGTTAAGGCTGCCTGTAAGACCCCATCGCTCTCTATAGCAGAAGTTTGCCAGAGTTTAGTAAGCAAACCTTGTTTCCATCGGTAGGCATATATGTTTTTGTAGCGGTTGTCTACTTCTGTCGGAATCCTTAAATAATCTTCAAAAACAAAAGTGAGTTCGCCGGTAGTACTGTTATATTCATAAGTAAGTGGGATCAGGCTGTCAGCCGATAAACCACTTTGCGGCATACCCGAAAGGGGGCCGGAATCTACTACTTCGTAGTTTGGTGGTGTGGCACCATAGGGCCTGTCTTCCCTGCAGCGAATAACCATAAAAGTATTCGCCCCGTTTTTGCTGCATAAAGCGAATTCGTAATAATTGCCATCTGCCCCTTTAATCGGGATGGTAAATAGCCTTTTATTACCGTCTATTGTGCTCGGGCGATAAGTGTAATTAAAATCACCAAGGGGATTGGGCGGATTTTTATAATGCCAAAGATGAGTTTCGCTACCGTTCAATGGAGTCGTACCAGCCAAAAATTCACCATCGGGCAGGTAGCCAAACGTAGAAATTCTTGAAGGTGTACCCGCAATCACTTTGCTGGTTTGATCCACCAGTACGGTATGGTTATTTGTATACTCAACCCCGGTAAAAACCGGAGTTGAATTGCCTGGCAAAAACTGGGCATAAAAAGTATACTTCCCGTAAGGGCCCGGATTTCCGCTGCCGGAAGAAGAAAAGGCCCCGAAATTGATTTTCTCGGGTTGGACAGTTGCATTTTCCGTTACCAGTGCTTTAAAAAACCAATCGGACGCCAGCCGGTTATTCAGGTCCAGGCTATGCTGCGCATACAATACCGCAAACTGACCGCCGACTTTCTGCAAATCAAAGCCTTTCATCCTGTTATAAGGAGAAGTACCCCTTGCTGTCTTCAACTCATCAAATGGGATGACGGCCACCCGCTTCCAACCCGTAGCAGGGTCGGTAAGCAGGTTTTCAGTGTTGTTAATATCATCGGGTTTTTTATCTTTTTTACAGGAGCTGATAAATAACAACAAGGCAAAAAAGAGATATATTAGTTTGTTCATCTTTATAAATATTAGATCTGAAGGGATATTAATTAATCATTTTTAGCAAACAAACAACTTACGTTGATCGAAAAGTTCCGGGTTTTGACTACAGGCGATCCGTTAACACCTTCGATATTCATCAATCCCAGGTCGTAACGGAAATGAAATCCAAGCATTTTGCTCATCCTGAAACCAGTGGTTAAATGCAAACCCGCATCCATCTTCTTTAAATCACCCGAGGCAAACTTTTCAGTAACGTAGCTATCGTCAAACTCTACGGTTTTCTGAGTGGCCTTAAGTAGATAAGCAGCAAACAAGCCTCCGCCTATTTCATAGTCAAGCTCATCGCTCAGCGGTATGGCTACAATAGCAGGTAAATTGAGCTGTAAATATTGAAACTTATTGACATTTTTCATTGGGCCGGTATAGCCTTCAGGATAATCATAATATATCCTCGAACCTTTCCCTGAGTAACTTAACTCAGGCAGTAAAAACAGTTTTTCTGTTAATTCTTTTTTATACTGGATACCGAAATTATAGGCCAGTATAGATTTTCGGTGTACATCGAACTGAGTTTCCGGATAGGTGTATTTGGCCAGGTTCATACCTGCGGTTAAGCCAATTTGGGCAAATGCGCCCAATGAAAGTCCAAAAAGAGCTAGTGTTAAAATGAGTGGTTTCATGCTTTAATTTAGAATAAGAGATTTAGATTGTAAAAGTATCTTATTCTAAAAAGCAGGCACACAAAACAGTTCAGATACATGTCTCATCTTACCGAAAATTTGTCTCACCAAACAGATTTAGCCTGTTTAGGCTACTTCGCAGCCAGAAAGACAGGTTCTGACTTGTTTAAATACTCAGAAGGTGTAAGTGCAGTACATTTTTTAAAAGCCCGGTAAAAAGACGCCCGACTGTTAAACCCGGCCTCTGCTGCGATGGCCTCAATCGTAAGGATATTTATTTTACCCGCCAAAAGTTCTTTGGCCTTTTCTACCCGTTTTTCATTGACTAGATCAAAGAAGGTTTTATTCATTTGTTTATTGATCGCCACAGAGATCTTATCACTCGACAGATTCATGCCCTTAGCTAAAATGCCAAGCGTAAGATCGGGATTGGTATAAATACCAGACTCGATAAGGTATGTTTCAATACGCTCGGCCAAAAGTTGTAGTTCAGACCTGGGAACACTGGACAGCTTTATTTCATCAATTCTCATTTCCTCACTGGCCGGCAGCGTATCCTTCAGGAACTGCCCATAGGTTTCAGGAGTAAAAATGGCATGGTGCCGGAAAGTGTAAAATAAGATGAAAAAATAAATGCAGGTAATCAGGCAGGGTAGGTACAAATACTCTACCAGGTATTGCGGCAAAACGAGGTAGAGGACAATGGTGGTCGTTGTCAAAATAAATCCAAGGATAACAAACTGCGTGATAAAAATCAGCTTGGTCTTTTCCAGGTTAGATAGCGTACTGATCAGCCTTTTTTTGTATTGAACGATTTTTCTCGCAGCAGCAAACACACTAATTAATATCGTCAACATACCAACGATATTAATTACGGTCATTTGCCATGGCAAAGGCTCGGCCAGCAAGGATGCCACAAAGCCCGGACGTTCTATTACCGGGAGCAGGAAATAATTCAGCGGAAAAGAAAGCCCAAAAGCAGAGACCAGGAAGCCACTGATCCAGATCGGGTGCTTCAATTTTAAATGAGAGCCAGTGAGTAAACAAGTGTAGGTAAAAAATAAGGGGCCAAAATAAGAAGAGGTACACCAGGAAAGAAAAAACAAATAGGGGAACGCCGTAAAATAACCACCAACGATACTTGCGTTGCCCAGAAAAGAGATGGCTGTATCCAGTAAAATAAGTGCCAGTATCCTATTGGGAAGCGTATTATTATTCCTGAAAAAGAAAGCAACAAATAAAATTATTAAATTAAGCGCAAGACAAATGTTTAAAGCAAACATATTTTATTAACTAATCCCCAAAAATTTAACTACAGCTAAAGTAAACAAAATATGATAGCTGAAACATTATACTTCCGGATAATTTTCATTACGCTTCTACTAAAAGGCTTACCCTTGATCTCTACAGCCCCTTCGCACTATTAGTGATAGCTCTGATCACCAGGTCCAGTTCTTTTGCCGATTCAGTAAGGTAAGCTAACAATTGAACATCCTGTAGTTTTCCGGCTGCTCGGCTTTTACCACAGGCTTTATCCGCACATTAAACCAGGCAGTAACGCTGGGGGGTCCAGATGTGGATTCATCGCTGCGCTCATGAGATGATTCGTTCATTATTAACATTAGCAGATATTAACGCTTATTGCAAGGAAATCAATAAACCAGCCCAAATCGTACTATAGGAACCACTTTTCGCACGGTATCTGCACCACAGTACATAGCGCTATTAAATCAGCTAAAATCCAAAAGCTATGGTTTTGTTGTAGATAGTACAACGGATATTGAAAATGGTGTGATGGTTAGATATGTATCTAAACTATATCCTAAGTTAGTTGCCTGGACCCAAACAAATAAAGTTAATGACAATATCGAATGGACTTCTAATAGCGTTGCCATTGATAGGGCTAAATAGCCGATAAAAACTGCAGCGAAGACTCAAGCCGATTTCTATTAAATGTATTTATTACCTGTAACCTGGAATATTCTTACCAAGATAAATGTTTCGTTCCCCTTTGTACATATTCCCCACATCAATTATTTTCACAATACCACTACCGCCCCGGTTTTCCAGCTTGGCTTTCTTTGCCGCTGTAAGCAGCGGATCATCAGAAAAAAGGAATTCATCAATATCATATTCGTTGATGCCGGGTTCTTTAACAATCACATGAATGTGTGCCGGTTCGGTACCGCCTGGATAAGGCGCTGGCCGCAAACAACCAAACTTATAAAAGCCTTTGGCATCTGTACCTACCCAGCCCCGCAGATAACCATGTCTTTTTGCCCAGCCTTTCTCATTTCCCTTCATAGGATAGTGCCCTGTGGCATCAGTATGGTATAAATACAAAACTACACCTGCAGCAGGCGTCTTTCCGTCTGCTTTATAAACCGTACCATTTATGCCCATTGGTTTTTTACCATCCCAGCTTACATCGGGCAGTTTAACAAATGATTTGATCTGGTCAAAAGGAATAGGGCTTTCATATATGGCTTCACAGCCTTCGCAAGGGCCACCCACTCTTTTGGTTTGTGCAAAGGTTTCATTAAACAGCATACCCGTAAAAACAAACCATATAATTATTAGCTTCTTCATTGTCTTTGGCTTTAAATCCTGATTGATGCACAAAGCAATAACAATATACCTATAAAATGAAAGATAATAGAGATACGACCTGTATTTTAGATAAACGGAGCTTCCAGGAGTAACTTTTATTATCTTTAAAGAACGTTATTGGTATAGGCATAAATATGAGGTAACGGACATGGTTTCATCTATAAGCCATATAAAGAATGGGTATATGCTATAGTTAGCTGGATAAAATCATATAAATGATTTAACATTTATCAAAGATTTTAGCATTTTCAAATAAAAAACCTATAGATCGATAATTAATCAAGCCTTACAGAGAACTGGTTGAGCCATTTTTTATTCCCTTTTAAATTTTACCCTCCTTTTTGTAAGGCTGAAAAAGCCATACAAAAAAAACGGGATACGGATAGCGAGCGTTATATTTTTTTGATCAATAAGAGCCCGTTACTTTTTTACCGGTTTTGCATCCGGATTTACACAAGAGGCATTATCTAAAAAACTAAAAGATACTGACCGCCATACTACACGGATGAAGATTATTGATGCACTAGATGCCAGCGGAAAATTTAATCCAGTACAAATCAAGGAATTTGTACAATTTTTGAACAGAATAATCATAGTTAAAAATTCAAAGTATAACATTATATTTGATCAACAAGTCAGAAACTTAACAGGAGGAACAGTAACAATGGGAATTACGGAAACTTTAAAAATGCTGGATAGAGAAGAAGGCATTGAAATTGGCGAAGCTAGGAAAAGCCATGATGTTGTAGAGAATCTGATATCAGAACTGAATTTATCCAACGAGCAAATAGCGCGAATCGCAGAAGTTACAGTGGAATTTGTTAAACAAGTACGCGAAAAATCAAAAAATAAGTAGAACTACTACAATCCAATTTGAACAACAAAAGCCGCATTTTTTGTGGCTCTTTTATTTTAATTTCATCTCCCTCCTGCAAAAAGACAATCTAACACAAGAAGAGCCAGCTATGTATAATGCAGAAGTTTAAAGACAGCGTTTGCTCACAAATATCCAATACAATGTATTTACAAGTTCTTAGCATCGTTACTTATTGAACATGTATCTTTGAGAAAATTTTTATATAATGTCTGAAATGAAACAATACGCAGTACTGGAGTATGTTGTAGATGTATTGCAAAAGGCCATCATTGGCTCTAAAGTTAAACAAATAAGACCCGATGAATCCGCCATCATTGACGGCAATGCATCAATAACCATCCAACAGCACTTTGAAAGCAATGGCAGTACCGCAGCAATTCTGATAAGGGACGAAAGGGAGATTCTGTATAGCGAAGAATTGCTGGAGACAATCTACAAAATCCAGGAGGGGGCAAATTACCATGCCGGCCTCAAGGCGGCTTTATCGATTACCAATTTCGTTATCAATGGTCTAAACATAGAGGCAGAGCTGATATTTCATGCCATAAGGGATTATTTCTACTCCCTGAGTGGCAGTTACGAATTTCTAAATTTTGCTGAAAGGGACATTCAGCAAATGAAGTTCAATATGAACTTTGGCGACGATGTTACATTCGATCTGATCGTTTTGAATGAACCTGATTCGATAGCCATTGAAGCCGTAATCGAAAAATCAGTAGCACCTGCAGTAAAAGCAGCCATTAACGCAGATGTTGAAAAGGTGCGCCGCGAAATCAATAAGCAGTTTAAAAAAGATGAGGTTTTAGAAAAGGTAATGGACTTTAAAGTAAAAGACCAGTAGGAATATATAAGCTTTGCTCTTATAATTAACAGGGTAATTGCACTGTATAAGAATTATCACCAGTTTAATCTCCATTAATCATATAATGGAGACGGCATGAATGATAGTTAGCCACCTCTTTTCTTTATGGAGCGGGTTAAAATTCTTTTCCTTCAGCAAGGCATTGGGGCTAAGTATACCTCTTTTGTGAAGCAGCATCAAAAAATCCAATGCAATGTCAGTGAAAGTCTTGTTTCCAGTAATCCTCGCTACCCTGGCACATTGTAAAGCCGCTTTATAATTGTCTTTATTGCTCATACCCCCTTGTATCTCTGCAGCGGCATTATAAACTTCATATACTTTCTGAAAAAGCTGATTTTCATAGTAATAGATTGCACTGTCCATGAGGTGACGTACTTTTTCTTTATCTATTAGCTCATTTTTTGCTGCTTCTGACTTTGATATTGGAAAATAATTAAATCCATAGGTTAAAGCATATGACTTTAAAGTTGCCATACCACAACTTTTCCTACGTTGGTCGATGGTATGCTCATAAATAATCGGACGGAAACCTTTGGCTGTTCCTTGTGTTGACCACACCACCTGCGTACCATAAAGCTGTCGGTAATTTAAACCACATTGGACCCGATCATATAAGTACGCGTAATTTTCCATGTTAACTTCCTTTGTGTTCTGCAATGCGGCCATTAAAGTAAGAACCTGCTTTTGGAATATGATATCCTCATCTGAGTGCTGCACAATTAGCCATAAATTATTAGCTCCGTCTTTCCCGATAGCTGACATTTTGGGCCAGCCAAATTTTTGTATGATTTGTTTAGCCTCCTTTCTATTGTAATTGTCAGATTGCGCTATCGCTTTTCTAATAGAATCTACATTAGCACTATTTTTATTATTGATCTGCAAATACCGTAATTGCTGATCTTTAATTATAAGTAAGTTTATTCTCTTACGCAGTTCTGGTAATTTTAAATTCTTTTCATATTCTCGTTCCTTATCATAAGCTCTGTGTAATATAGCTTTCCATGATATGGAATCTGTATTCTTCAAATATTTAAAATAAGGATCGGCTGTTAACCAGTCTGCCTCGGTCCAACCTTTATCCAGTGCCAGGTTTAGGTACACATAAGACTTTTTTATGTTTTTGTCTAAAGCATACATACCGGCGGCCTTGTAGGCATTTAATGCATCAGGCGATTGTAATTTAAAGGCTTTTTCGTAGCATGCAATACCTTCTTTAGGTCTGTGTTGTAAATGGTAAAGGCTAGCCTTAGAAATAAGGGTCTCGTATTCCGGGACACTTTGCGCAAATCCTGTGAGCGTTAATAAAAGGAGAAAGAAAATTACCTTAATAAACTTCATATAATTATATCAAATTTCTTTTTCACCACTATCAAACTTAATAAAATAAAGGCAAAATATAGATAACGCCTTAAGAGGTAGGGATGACTTGAAAAAAGCAAATGTTAATGATCCAGAAGCCATTGGATTATTAGATAGGGCTAAAGAAGATTTGAAAAATTTATTGGGATGAACTCTCATCGCACCATAGTTATTCTCTACTTCCTTCCGTATAAAAGAATAAATAGGATTTCCCGAAGCGCTGCTATTGCATTTCAGTCACCCTGAATTTCACAACTTTTGCAATCAGCTTTAAAGGCATTGGCTCGCTAATAGGGAATTGCACAGAACCCTTCCCGGTTTTATACCTGGCGAAATCTGCTGCAAAAGCTTCATGCCCGTCAGGAGTAGCATAAAACCCAATATGATTTTTAAAGGCTGCAAAATGAACCAGGTTCTTTCCTTTAAACTTAAAAGTAGGGATGGCATAACTGATGGTTTCTGTTGGCCCTGGAACGGCCGCATGTACAGTGGCACGTATTTCTGTTAAAATTTGCTGAATCTCTTTGGGAAATCCGGCAATATATTCATCAATAGTGCTGGGGTTGGCCATTGTATAGTTTTTTTATTGGTTATGAAATTATGATTTTTTATCTGATTTGATGTTTTGTCTTATACAAGACATAAATTAAATCTTTGCAACTCATCTTAAAATATTGAACATTTCTGCAATATATTTCTATATACCAACTACTTAAAAAAATAAATACTGCATTTTCTGGGGTTACTAAATTCAAATCTGTCTAGATTCACCTAACTAATTTAAAATTTATGACAGAAAAAAACAGCCGCTACATTGATCCGCTTACGGACTACGGATTCAAACGCTTGTTTGGAAGCGAACCAGACAAAGACATCATGATCGAATTTCTAAATGCCCTGTTCGAAGGCGAGAAAATTGTGATCGACATCAGATACAGCCCAACCGAACATGCCGGAGAAGACGCCAAAGAAAAAAAGGTACTCTTTGATTTAACCTGTACCGGCGCCGACGGCGAAACTTTTATCATCGAAATGCAGCGTACAGATCAGGAGTTTTTTAGAGACAGATGCGTGTTTTATATGTCACGGCTCATCAGTGCGCAATTGCCCAGGGGAACTGCCAACTGGGATGTCCCCCTCAAAGAGGTTTACCTGATTGGAATTATGGAGTTCCAGTTTAACAACATCAACAGCAATTACCTGCACAACATTGCCTTGATGAACAGTGACACCGGCAAGGTTTTTTACAAAGGAATGGGCTATAAGTTCTTGGACCGCCGAAGGCAGCTATCAGGCAAAAAAACAATATATAAAAACTGATAAATTACCTAATTTTGACAAAAAGGAAAGCGAACTGGTAACAGAGCTGGATAAGTGGTTCTATTTGTTAAAAAACCTGAGCCACCTTGATAAAATTCCTGATTTTCTGGACAAAAGAGTGTTCCAGAAGATCTTTAAAATTGCGGAGATGAGTAAAATGACTAAAGAAGAACGTGAATTGTACCACTCAGATGTGAAAGCAAAATCTGATTGGAATGCCGGTATTCGTTACGCAGAAAAAAAGGCTAAGGAAGAGGGGATTGAAGAAGGTGAACACATTAAGGCTATTGAAATTGCACTTAAGATGAAAATGAAAGGCACATCTAATGAAGATATTGCTGAATTAACAGGCCTTGCCATTCAAGAAATAGAAAAGCTATAAATTTTATATGAAAATTTTAGGCCTTGGTTTTTCCAGGACCTTTAATCTATCTAAACAGATAACTAATTATAGATATGCTCAACGTCTCTGTAATGGAACTCCCGTCAATTTTGAATATGCCCTGAGTATCCATTGAACAAGGGTTGGTTAACCCTTGCCATACCCTCAGGCTTAATCAAGGCATGCGCAATACTTGCCTAGGATATGCCCGGGATACCAAACAAAACCACAACGCCAGGGGTTATTGATGTTTTAATAACTAACATGCATCATAAAGAACTATGGCAACATCAAACGGGGCATTCGGAGAATTTAAAGGCAAGCTAGGCAACCTGGTAAGCTATAACCTGAAAGGCAAAACAGTAATTCGGCACATCGGTAAATCCAATAAAAAACCAACTGCAGCACAACTGGCTACAAGGCAAAAAATGGCAGCGGTAATTAAATTCCTGCGCCCGGCACTGCCTTTTGTAAATGTAGGTTTTGAGCTGGAGGTGCTGGGAACCGATAAAAATCCACACAATGCGGCGGTATCCTACAATGTTAAAAATGCCATACAGGGTAGTTATCCAGATATAAGCCTGGATTACAGCAAGGTTTTGCTCAGTAAAGGATTGCTGGAACCGGCAATTGCTCCTGCAGCTACACTTACAGGCACACTACTGGAACTTACCTGGCAGGTGCCTGCTGATATGGACTGGGGCATTAAAAACGACCGGGCTATGCTGTTCATCTACTGCCCTGAACTGGATAAGGCAGTTTATGTATGGAGCGGTGCTAGAAGGAGCACCGGCAAAGATGAAATAGACCTGCCTTTAAATTATGTTGGCAAGGAGTTGCAGGTTTATATTGCTTTTAAGGCTGGTGACGGGAAAAGTGTGAGTGATAGTGTGTGGGTTGGATTAATTTAATATTACACCGTTTTTATATGTAAAAGCCCCATGGTTTTTCCCATTAATTGCAATTACATATGAATTATCAATTCCATTAATGGCCTGATAAATAATATGTGTTCTCAATCTGTTATTGAGCTCGTCTGTTGAATACTCACGCCACAAGGGGGTATTTATTTTAAAAATATTTGAAAAAAGACGGGTAGTAGCGGTAAAAGGAGTTGACATTCCACACAAAATATTTACCAATTGCTGGATTACCACCGTTTCCCGGATGTAAAGAATCAGTTATTCGAGGTAAAATAATCAATAATACAATCATTAAAGGAAAGGCAAATACGTTATAAATCGAGGATATTTTAGCAGATTTTTGTTCTTCATCAATTGAGTTGCGCAATATAAGATAAGCTGAATACAGCAAAAAGGCTATAATAGCACTTGTATACATGCCAAGGTTAAGGTTGCGAAATTTTCTTTTCTTCACATATCCCATGAGTGCTAACAGCATATTTTCGCGTATTGGTAAAAAATTCAGGAGACAGTAACCGCACGGCAATGAATTGACTCAATGGACTAAGGAAGCACCAAAGTCTCATTTTTTGTCCATTAACTCAATCCATTCCCTGATAACAGCTTTGAGATCTGCACCTTTGGCTTTTATTTCGGCCATGGTGCGAAACTTGGCGTATGCTTTGCCTTTGGGAGCGGGCTCCAATACGGTTCGTCCCGTCAGCATTTCGCCCTGATGGAAAACAAGCACCGTCATTCTATTTTATCTCACAACAGGTACCAGACGTTTTGGCGAAATAGGCGCCAGAATCCCTACCATTTCCAGAAAAGTTTTGACCCAACAATTGAAAGAAATGGAACGTGACGGGCTCATATTACGAAAGCAGTATAATGAAATCCCTCCCCGGGTCGAATACTCTCTTACCGAACTTGGCAAAAGCCTAACTCCAGTATTTTATGCCATGTCGTCATGGGGAAAGATTCATGTTTTAAATACGCTGTAAAGTGTCAATAAAGTGCAGTGCTGTCCGCACCATCTCCCTACCAGCAAGTCGCCTTTGATCAGCCCAACGTAGCCATCCTGGAATAAAACTCATCATAAAAAGCCTGCACTTCAGCACTTTTTATCCTCGTACCCGAGCTCAGTTCTTCCCCAACCACTGCAGTAACATTACCTCCTCTACGTATGACATTTAACTGGACCAGCAAAGCAGACCGCCAATCGTCAATCGCGTCCTCTGGTGTTGATCCGCAACCAAACACACCAGTTTCAGCATCAAGGCCAGATAAGCAACAGAATACATCACCATCCATATAAACAATAGGTCTCATTTTTCTAACCGCAATATCAAAAACGTCATAATTAATATAAGTATAAGTTTTCATGATCTCTTCTTTTAAGGTGTACTGTTTAGCTGCCTATATATCAACCTCAGCATAAAATTGTTACCACTTCAATTACAATCGTCCTTTAGCACAAAAGAAGAAATATAATTTTAACTCAGCGGCAAGATCATGTTATCATTAACATCATATCATGAACAAAACCCGTTACCTTTTGATCGGTTTCGCACCCGGATTTCCCTCTCATTCCAAACTAAATTCTGTAAATCGCAGAAACTTTAGTTTTCCCAGCTGATCTTTCCTAATTCGTTGACAACCCTTATTCTGCAATGTAGCTTTGCTGAATCTAAACCGGTAAAATGCAAGAACAAACCAGCACTGCAGTGCAGCCAAAACAAAAGAGGAGGGCTAAAGCAAAACCTAAACCAACCACTTTTATTGATCCATTTGTGGATTTTGCTTTCAAGCGGCTGTTTGCTTCCAATGAAAGCAAGCCAATTTTAATAGGTTTGTTAAATCAAATATTTAAAGGAAGAAAATATATTACTGCCATTAATTATGGCAAAAATGAGCACCCAGGAGAAAATTTTAAAGAACGAGGCGTAGTATTTGACGTAACCTGCACAGATGCTGATGGAAGCAATTTTATCATAGAAGTTCAGCGGGCTTCTCAGGAATTTTTCATAGACCGGGCACTGTACTATGCTTCCAAGGCAATTACTGAGCAGGCCGTAAAGGTTAAAGGTAAAAAGTGGAACTATAAACTCAAGGAAGTTTATGTGGTGTCCTTTTTGGAAAATTTTAGATTACCCAATACTCTTCCATCAGCATATGTCCATGATATCTGTCTGACAAACAGGTATACCGGCAAAATATTCTACGATAAAATGGGACTTATATTCATAGAGATGCTTAGCTTTGTAAAGAGCCCCATTGAGCTGGAGACTGATCTTGACAAATGGTTATACGCTTTAAAGCACTTAACCGAATTTAAGGAACGTCCTCCATATCTAAATGGCTCAGAATTTGATCCATTATTTGACCTGGCAAACTATGCCAATTTAAACGAAGAGGAAAGAAATATGTATAACGATAGTTTAAAGTACAAGTGGGATAATGAAAATGTGATGGATTATGCCATTAAAACTGCTAAGCAAGAAGGCGAGCAGAAAGCTCGTGTAGAAGAACGTGCCAAAGCATTGGAAGAAAAGAGAGAAATTGCTCGTGAAATGCTGGCCGATAACGAGCCTATTGAAAAGATCATCAAATACACTAAACTGTCTTTAGCAGAAATCCAAGCCCTCTAATCCCTTCCCTTGGTAAAGCCAATAAAAGATCCGGAAAATCCACTCTTTGTACTAACTGCACCAGCTCAATGCGCCTTATTGCATTACGGTATGATACTTTGGAAAAGGTCGCCGCCTATACTGAAAAGGAATTTCGACAATTGCATGGCGTAGGGCCGCAAAATATACCCATTTTAAGGTCGCTTCGTCATTACTTCCTCCTGTTATTGGCCTTATTGAGGCAAAACCGCTTTGATCGGATACTAATACGCTATTAATGTGCCATTTTGTAATTGTATTTCTTCAAAACTCACCGCCGTAACAACACTAATTTCATTCCAAGTTGAATAGGAATATTCATAAGGAAGGAATACATGCAAATAAGTTTTGGAAGTTGAGGTGGCACCGCCGGAAATAGCCCAGGTTCCGTTCCATTGCGTGATCCTTAAAATATCCCTTACGATTAAAGTGCCATTTGAAGAAAATATATATGGATACCCAGTATCAGTTCTTCCTGGTCTCATTCTTAGCCATTTTTTAGAAAGTAAAATTGTTCTAAAATCATATGATTTTCTAATATCCTGGACATTATCTTCTATTTCGGATTCCTTTGGTGGATTATTTGTAGCAACAGCTGGTGGAGTAATAACCAGAGGTGGTTCTGTAATATCTTGTTGCCAGTCATTATTTGTGGTCATTTCGATATTAGGTTCAACAATTTTCTTTTCTATTCTATTATTAATCTCCTTACTGAATATGCAGATAGGTGCAGCAATAATAACAGCAGGCAGGTTGACTGTAATCAAACCTGCTAGCGTTCCGGAGCAACTCACATATTCTGTTAATTTAAGCGCTTTAATTGCCAGGCTTTGTGATTTTTCTATAAACTTTTTCTTTTCCTTATTTACGATACTGGAAAAGTAATCGCCGGGGCTTTGAAGCAAAGGAGCAATCCCATTTTTCAGTTCATCGAAATCGTCTAAATTGAAATCATTCTGTGTTTGACTTGTTTTTACTAAAGAAGTAGAAGGTACCGACTTAGTGCTTTGTAATACATTAGCTTTTATTGGCTTGCTATTTTGAAAAGCAAACTTAACCGTCCTCAATAATACCGCATCATTACTTTTGCCCCAGGTGTGTTGAACTAATGAAACAAGGAGCGTATCTCCGTTGTAACCAAAGCTGTAAAATAGATTTTCTTTAACACCATTCTTTGAATAAATTAGTTGTCTCAACCTATAATCTTCATCAAGTACATAAGTGGCAAGGACCTCATTTGACTGCACATTGAATGAGCTTATGTTCAATGTATTGCCCGAAGCATCAAATTTTCCATAATACTCGAATGCCAGAGATGGATCAACAGAATAACTGGCAACTACGCCACGTGAATTTGATTTGAAAAACTTAACAATCTGTTGGGGGCCTTTTTGTTCTGATTCCTTAGCGTTCTTATCTTTTCGACACGCTATACTAAAAACAATTACCATTAAAAAAAAGTAAAAACGTTTCATGATCTTTTTTTCACTAAAGTAATTTTACTTCTCTTAGCATCATATAGCAATTTATTGTCATATTGCTGAAGGATAAAATCATACTCAATCGAGGCTCCCTTTCGGAAAACTGAAATAAAAAGTGCTTCCTTTTCCCTCCTCACTTTCAACCCAGATCCTTCCGTGATTGGCCTTGATAAACTCCTTGCTTAACATTAAACCAATACCTGTACCTTTTTCGCCAGCAGTTCCAAAAGATATATCCAGATTATCTTTTAAAAAGAGTTCCTGCTGCGCCTTGCTAATTCCTTTTCCATAATCCATTACTGAGAAAATAATCAAATCAGGTTTAGAATGAGCATCTGTCCTAATTTCAATCTTTCCCGAAGGAAGACTGAACTTGATCGCGTTGGATAGCAGGTTCCGTACCACAAAATCAAAATGATTCGTATCCCCGTAAACAGTGATATCAGGGCCAACGCTATTAGTGATCAGAATAGATTTAGCACTGGCCTGGCTACCTAAAGCAGTTATATTCCTGGCAATGACACCTTCAGCATTAAAATTTGAAGGTTTAATGTGGATTCCCTTTAGCTGCGCCTCACCCCAATTCAATAAGGCATTAAGTATTTCAAGTGATATATCACCCTGCTTTCTCATTTCAGAGACCATGGCCTGGTATTCCTTTGGATCCAACTGCCCCTCATCCATGATTGCCAGCAGTTGGGTAATCCCTCCAATCGGATTGCGGAGATCATGGCCAATAATAGAAAACAGCTTATCCTTAGTCTGGTTAGAAGATGCCAGTTTTTTATTCAACGCATTTTTCTTTAAGAAATAAAAGAGCCCTATAATGCCCAAAAGGATCACAAAAATGATAACAGTGATAAAAACAGAACGTTCCAGCTTCCTTTTTTCCTCAACTTTTACATGAGCAATAGCCAGCTGCTTACTTTTTGCAAAAATAGTATTCAACAGTTTTTGATGCGATTCCAATGCAGCCAGCGCTTCCCGGTAATCCTGCTGCTGTTTATAAACGCTTGCGATGGCAAGATAGATATCCGCCCTTAATTCATGATTTTTCAATAGCTCAGCAATAGTAAGGGCACTACGCAGGTGTGCCATACTTTTATCCGTATCCTCATTTTTCAGTAACCTGCCAATTCCCAGTAAAGCTTTTGCTTCCTGTTCTGGCAGGCCCAGATTTCTTGATCTGTGCAAAACCTGTTTGTGATAGTGCAACGCTGATTTATGGTCTCCCTTTGCCTCAGCTTTACGTGCCGCACTAATTAGTACCTTTACGTGATGAACCTGCGGGCTATCTGCCTCAACAACGGGAACCTGCCCGTTACAGCCTGTAGCAATAAGGCAAATCCCAATCCAGAAAAATAAAAAAGTACAGATCCTGAGCATCATTTAATCATTTTGTTAAGATGTAGCGATAAAATAAATATAGGCAATTCATAAATAATGACCTTTTAAAGTTCAAGATAAGTCATAAACCGATTTCTATAGTTTACTTACAGCCTATAAATTCCAGCTACTTTATCACTATATTTAACAATAAAGTATAAAATATGTGGTGGATCTACGCGTTACTTTCCGCATTTTTTGCAGCATTGACTGCTGTCCTGGCTAAAATTGGGATAAAGGGCATCGATTCAAATCTTGCTACCGCGATAAGAACTGTAGTTATATTACTTTTAGCCTGGGCAATTGTTCTTTTTAGAAGTGAGCAGCCAAATATTTCCGGATTAACCAGACAAAACTGGATCTTCCTGATACTTTCAGGACTAGCCACTGGATTATCCTGGGTATTTTATTTTAAAGCCCTACAGATTGGCAAGGTTTCACAGGTAGCACCAGTAGATAAAGCTAGTGTAGCTATTGCTTTATTATTATCTGTTATTTTTCTTGGAGAGCCGCTTACGTATAAGACAGTAATAGCAGTGTTGATGATTATAGGTGGAACAACCATACTGATTTTTCAGTAAGACTGTGATTTGGATGCTTTATCCTGGATCATACTTGAAATTTGATTATTGTATGGTCCTTCAAATCTTCCAGAAAATAATAATCTTACCGAATGAATGTAACAGTAAAGATGTGCTTCGTTTCTTTAAAATCGTATCTGACAGTCCAACCATAACGATTACAGATTTCCTTTACAATGGCAAGCCCCAGGCCACTGCCAGGCGTGTGTATGGATGCAGTACTGAACCTGCTGAACAATTTTTCCGGATCAAGTGCATAAGTGCCGCTGTTTGATATGATCAGTTCTTTATCGGAAAGTAAGATTTCAATTTCTTCGTTAACCGCAGCATGGCGCAATGCATTCATCAACAAGTTAGTTAGCATAATTTCTACCAGGATCTTATTGCCATTAACAACGATTTTGGGATGGATAGTACACTTGATTACTTTTTCTTCAAAAAGCCCGGAAAGTAAGTCCAGCATTTCCTGAAGGATCTCTGATATATCTATAACCTGCTGATCCAAAAATTGCTGGTTCTCTATTTTGGCAAGTACTAAAAGGTTTTTATTAATTCTGGAAACCCTCGACAGCGCATTATTGGTGTCTTCGATGATACTGGACTGCGATAAGGTAATTGATGGATCTTGAAGCAATAAATCAAGTTTAGACTGCACAATGGCCAAAGGGGTTTGCAATTCATGCGAGGCATTTTCGGTAAATTCCTTCTGCTGGCGAAATACGGCAACATTGCTATTTACCAGTTTGTTGATGCTGGAATTAAGCTCTTCAAATTCCAAGATGTTACTTTTTACAAATTCAATTGTTTTCTGATCGTTTAAATCGAAAGCTTTAATTTGCTCCAGTGTTTGATAAAAGGGGCTCCAAAGCCGACGGGATATTTTACGATTAAGCCATACAAATCCACCTAATATAAGCGCGAAAAAGAATACAGTTAAAAGCGTAACAGCACCGATAATGAGAAAGCTGTCTTCCCGGCCAGCTTCGGGTGTTAACATAATATTATGTTCATCTAATTCGTACTGCCATAGTTCGCTAATTGCAAAATAATAAACAGGAATGCTGCAAGCGAGTACAATCCCGGCGTACACGGTGAACCGTTTTAGTGATTTATCCAGTAACTTAATTATTCTTCCCATCGGTAACCGTTGCCATAAAGCGTTTTCAAATAATTTTCACAACCCGCCTCAAACAACTTTTTCTTCAGGTTTTTAATATGCGCATAAATGAAATCATGGTTGTCCAGCATATCTGCTAAATCACCTGATAAATGTTCTGCCAACGCACTTTTAGAAATGACTTTGTTCTTATTCCCTATAAAAAATATCAGCAGCTCGAATTCCTTTTTTGTGAGTGCTACAGGCAGCCCTCCCACATTAACTGCTTTAGCAAGCAGATCAACCTTTAAATCGCCTTGTTGAATGACATTTGAATTGGCAAAATTCCGTCTTCTGATGATTGAAAATATGCGGGCTGACAGCTCTGACAAATGAAAAGGTTTCGGCAGATAATCATCAGCCCCAAGTTTTAACCCCATTATCCGATCTTCCAGAGAATTTTTGGCAGAAATAATGATTACCCCGTCTTCTTTGTGCTGAAGCTTAAGTTCATCCAAAATTTTCATGCCACTTCCTCCTGGAAGCATCAGGTCAAGAAGGATACAGTCATAGTTATAGGCTGCGATCTTATTCATCGCCTGTTGAAAATCTGCTGCCAGTTCACAAACGTAATCCTGGCCAGAAAGATAGCTGACCATGCTATTTGCCAGTTCATGCTCGTCCTCAATGATCAATACTTTCATTTTTAAAATCTTTTGATGAGGTTAAATTCATAACCACTTTTGTTTAATGTAAGTATAAAACTAGATATTGATCATTTATCCAGAATTAAAACTTATAACTGTAACCCAATCTGAACACCTGGGTTTCCAAATAGTCAGTACTGATCAGACTGAAACCATTGCCCCTCACTTCCTTTTTTGGACTCAGCGTATTGAACAGGTCGGTACCATTTAAAAACAACTCCCCCCGGCCCTTTTGAATTTGCTTTTTTGCACCCATATCTACAGAAAACCTGGAGCCTATTTTTCCCTGGGGAATAATATCAGGGGCAAGATAAATCGCAGAGAACTGCAGTTCAGTTTTTTGAGGTAGCTTAAACATCCCGTTCAGCTTTGTATTCCACGAGGTAATGCTTTCCTGGTTCATTGTATATACAGTGGGTACCGGGTACTTATTGCTAACGGTGAAGGCATCGATGGTATTATGGTATAGCGCGGCACTGGTATTAAATGAAAACCAATTGGCTAGTTCCTGCTGCCAGGTAACTTCGCCACCGGTATTCCGGCTTTTGCCTGCGTTCTGAAAAATGTTATAGATCAGTGTATTTCCCGGCACTACGGTTGCAATCCGGGTAATGGTCGCATTCACCATTTTATGATAAACAGCTGAGTGCAGGCTTCCCTTAGCCCATGTCAGCTTGTGGCCCAGCTCTATACTTTTTGTAAACTGGGGCCTTAATGTTGGGTTCCCTACCTTAATCACTTCCGGCTCATCATATTTTGGAAATATACGAATGTCTACCTCATTAGGACGGTCTACCCGCTCATTGTAAAATAAGGAGATCTTATTTTTATCATTAAGTTTATATCCAAGACGTAGGTTAGGGAAAGGCCTGGTATAGTCATATCCATCACTCTTATAGGTGTTGTGATCAGGGTTTACATCATAATTCACCTTAACATACTCCAATCTGATTCCCGCTTCCAGTTCAAAATGATTGCTTTCAAATACGTAATTGCCATAAACTGCCGGAATGGTCTCTTTATAATCTGCCCAGCCACCAGCATTCACATCCAGCGGAGAATTCAATCCCGGAAAGAACTGCATGTCTGTTGGTATTGTTCTTCTTCTGAATTTTATGCCCCCCTCCAGCCTACCGTGTTTCAATGGTTTGCTATAGTCAAAATTAAAGTCTGCAACATGTTCATCAGAAAGCAATTTAAAGGAATCCTCTCCTGTGAAGCCAGGCATGATATTGGTAAAAAAGTATTTTTCATCTTCCCTGTGAAAAGTATAGTTGAAGCCGGCATTGAGCAAATGGCCGGGCTGTGTAAACTTGTGCTGATACAAGGCCGAACCGGTAGCTGTATATTTGACCTCGTCCTCCAGGAATTGCCAAAGCCTGTTGCGTATACTCAAATCACCATTAAAGTAAGGAATATCCCCCCTGTCCAGGATCTTCTCCCTGTTCAGGTAAGCAGAAACCGTCAGGGTATTGTTGTCGTCCGGATTCCAGTCTATCCCGGTTTTGATTGTGGAAAACGTAGTTGTCCGGTTCCTTTTTACTTGCTGATTGATCACGGTGCCATCATCGTAAATACGCTGTGCAAAGTCGTTCCGGTTCAGCGTCTGGGTATACAGCCAGTCTCCCTGTAAAAATGTATTCAGGTTGTTTTTACGGTAATTAACTGACACGGAAGGGTTGAGCTTTGGTGTGGCCTGGTACTGGGGCCTGATGGACGGTAGGTTTTCTTTCCTGATCCACAAAGCGCCCAAGCCTGTAGTCAAGCCTATTTTTCGGTTAAAACCTTCCTGCTTATTTTTTTTATAGATGATGTTAATGATCCCCGCATTTCCGTTGGCATCATAACGGGCAGATGGGTTATTGATGATCTCTATGCTTTCTATGGCTGATGCCGGGATGTTATCTAATCCGGTCTGGCTGCCGAATCCGGTTACTGCATTTTGTTTCCCGTCGATCAGTACCGCAACCTTATCATTGCCCCGGAGCTGAACTTTGCCGTCCTGAACAGTAACTCCCGGAAGATTTTGCATGGCCTGCAATACCGAACCTCCTGTTTGGGTCGCATTGTTTGCAAGCGTAAAGGTCTTTTTATCCATTTTTGCAGAAACACCGTCTGCTGGTACTCCGCTAATCTTTATCTCATTGAGCATCCGTGCATCATCCCTAAGCTCGTAGGTACCCAGATCTAAAAAAGCACTCAATGCACCTACAGTAACTGTTTGTTTATGTGCGACAAACCCAACCATCGAAATCTCGAGAATGTAACTGCCGCTTTTTACATTAGTAAAGGTAAAACGGCCATCGTTTCCACTTATGGTACCAGTTACAAAAGCACTATCTTTTGCGGCCTTAAAAACTACATTGGTATAGGGCAACGGTACTTTTTTAGTATCTTTCACTACTCCTGAAATGGTGACAGAAGAATTGGTCTGGGCATGGGTAAAAATGGGTACAGTTAAAATCAGGAGGAAAAGGAATTTGTACATAAGCTAAGTTTTTCCAAAGCTGCAATGCAAATTGGAAGAAATTTAGAATTGAATTTTAATATCGGTTCTCTATGGTTGAAGAACCATTCTATTCCTATATGTGACGGAATTACCTGACAAATTCTGTGCAATTTGCTGAGGGAGTATAAGTGCCGCCACCTTGCTGGTACACTACCGCTGCACCCAAATGCCCGCAGTAACCCAATGCAGTACCACCTGCAAGTAGTAACGATAGCACAGTATAAGTAAACAGCATCTGGGGCGCCTTTTTCCAAAATCTTATAACAGCAAGGCAAGCCAATGCACAGCTATACAGAATTACAGCGATATATCCCCAATTTTGATGGTCCTGGAGAACTTCCGGATCGCATATTTGCCTGACCACAATGTTATAGGACAAAAGACCGGTATAAATTCCAAGCCAGCCTGTCAGCACGCCGATAAACAACAACAGCGAGGTCATATTGGAAAGAAACGTTTTAGCATCTCCTTTCTTTAAAAACAGCATAATAAACCCTGCTATTGTGGTCAATAGCAGGGTTGCAACAGGAAAATGAACAAGCATGGGATGCCAAAGCTCAGTTCTCCATATTGAAGGAACCTGGTTCATTAGTTTTCCAATAGTGTTACTGCTATCGGAGCAAGTTTATTACCTTTCTTTTCTACCTGCACTTCCACATTACCATCTTTCTTTACAGAATCAAATGGCACGGTCACGCCGCCTTTAGTAAGTGCGGTGCTGTCTGTAAGGTAAAGCTCCAGTAATTTGTTATCCGCGGTTCTTACGTAGATCTCCTTTTCATCCGCATCTACTTTTTCTGCTTTGCCCTGATAGGTACCCGATTCAACAACGTCTGTTTTTTCGTTCTCGCCGCAAGACTGTAAGGTAACAATGCCTGAAATTGCGACGGCACATGCGATTAATACTTTTTTCATGATAATTTGATTTAAGGTTATGGTATAAATTTATAATTTAAATTGTAAAGTCATATAATAGGTACGAGGATCGGAAGGAAGTATACCTGGCCCGGGGTACCCGTCGGCACGACGTGTAAAATATTTTTCATCCAAAAGGTTATTGATACTTCCGGATAGCGTAAACCATTTCCAGTTGTAACTGGCCGAAAAATCGACAATTTGGTAGGCAGGCACAATACCGTCCACCGCAGTTGGCGTACTTTCGGCATTGGTAGCATCAGAAAAGTGTTGTGCTACGTGCGCATATTGCAAACTGGTATTAAATGTTTTATTACCGAACGATAGTCCGGTACGAAACAATAGTGGTGGCACAAATTCTACTTCTTTATCTTTTATTGCTGTATTATCTGTATTGATATATCGGGCATTTATTAACGAAAAATTGGTATAAGCCACCAGTTTATATTTACTTGTGCCTTGAGTGAGTGCACTTAATAAATCAGCTTCTATCAAACTTTCGAAACCAATATTTCGACTATCGGCTACGTTTGTTCTTAAGCGGTAGATCATATTGTTAGCGTCGGTAGTAAAAACCGAGCCGATCCTATCGTTATATTTGAGATAAAATACGCTTAAATCATAATACAGCCAATCTTTTAAATTCCCTCTTACTCCACCATCAGCAGTGTAGCCTCTTTCATCTTTCAATAAAGAATCTACCCTTGCATTTTGGTTCTGTACCCTTAAATCAGTAAAGTTGATAGACCTGTAGTTTTGAGAAATATTGGCATAAAGCTCAATGCCTGGATGGGGCTTATAGGAAGTACCTATGCCAAAGAGTACAAATGACCGTGGATTGCTTTTATTGTCGGCTTTTGTCAAATCGGGAACACCAAATTGAAATTGTGTGTAATTCCCTTTAGCGCCGGTATAGATATACTCGAGTCTGGCACCTGGAGTAATACTCCAATTGGTGGTTATTTGAAAAATATTTTCGGCAAAGACTGCTAAATTTGTGCCTGGGAACCGGAAATCGGACTTATTGGGCTGACTGTTTAAAAAGTTAAAATCGGGTCCTAAACCGGTATCAGCATCCCCTTGTTTTTTAAAAGTTAGCCCCTTATATGCCCTTGCCCCTACAAGTAAACTGCTGGTCTGGGTGTTAAATAGATTGTATTGGTGCAACACCCTAAGCTCTGAACCATAATTGTCATATTTATCAGCCATTAAATCCCTTGGCGTACCTTCGCCCGGATCAGGACGGTTGATGTAGCTTAAAACTCCCAATGCTTCTCTGCCAGCATCTAAATGATAGTTTATCCAATTTAGTTTGGTATGCTCGCTGAGCTGGTAATCAAGGCTTAAGTTAAATAAATTCCATTTTACCTTAAACCAGTTTCTGGCCCTCACGGATACTGAAGGGTCTGCTTCAAACTGCTCATCGGTTAAACCTCCTGGTTGTTGTGCCAGGTAGTCCATATGGGTATACTCGGCAGTTAGCTTTAGCTTGTTGGTAAAGGCATAATCTACATGGGCATAAGCGGTATTCTGGTCAAAGTGCCCGTTTGGTCGCCAGCTATCACCTTTTTTATATTGATAAAAAGCATAATAATTTAGTTTTTTTACTTGCCCCCCAATACTGTTAAAAGAGTTAAAAAAACCAAACGAGCCGAGGGTTTGCCTGCTTGTAAATTCAAGTTGCTTATCTGTAGGGCCTTTTTTCATCTTAAAATTAATCATACCGCCAAATTGTGTACCGTATTGCAGGCTTGCAGCTCCCCGTACAATTTCAATTCTATCTAAAGCTTCAGTTGGTGGGGTATAATAGCTTTCCGGATAGCCCAATGCATCGGCACTAATGTCATATCCGTTTTGCCTCATATTAAAGTTTGAGACTCTGCTCGGGTTCAGGCCACGGCCACCAATGCCCAACTGTAGCCCACCGCCATCATACTCCCAAATGTTCAGGCCTGCTACACGGGCATATACCTGCCGGGCATTGTTGGTAGCTAAATTGGCATTTATATTTTTTAAGTTAATCACCTCGGTTTTTTTACCGGCATATATGGCGGTTCCTTCTACCTGGTTCAGTTTATCAGCAACTTTGTCGTTTATTTTGGTAATGTCTACAGCATCAAGCTGAATGGATTTGTCTGTTTCTAATTTAATAGCTATTTGAGCATTGCCATCAATTATCTCTACTGTCTTTTTAACCTCCTTAGTACCAATAAAAGAGATGACAACAGTATATTTTCCCGCTGATAAATCTTTAAACACAAATTCGCCAAATGCATTGCTTTTTGTGGTTTTGGTTTGGTTATCTAAAATAATTGCTGCGCCTTTAACCGGTTTTGTTAATAAGGTTATTTTGCCAGCTATTTCAAATTGCTGGGCTTTGGCAAAAACAGAAATCAGGCAAAAAAACAGGATGCCGGCTATTCTCATAAGTCGTGATTTATATTAAATGGCAAAATCCATTTGTAATGTTTAAAACTAAGCTGCTGATCGGCAAGGTTAACCTTGCTATCAATAAAAGGGGCAGATCTCCTGCCATTCAGTGTTACATAAACTTCTCCGTAAACCTGAGGTTCCTTGATTCCTCGCCGGACATAAACATCTGCAAGATAATGTGCATACTTTAGGATCAGATCGGGCTGGGTACTCATCATTTTTTCCTGTTGCGTGGTCAGGAATTCTGAGTTATTAACTTCGTAACTATTTCCTGTCTGGCTATCACGAATGGAAAAGATCGTTGTCCCGACCTTTTCCATCAGCATCACCCGCCAGGAAAACCTATAGCCTTCTTCCGTCCAGAACAAAGGGCCCGGGTAAGCAAGGTACCGAATGGGCAAAATTAGCTGTATAAGGAAAAACAATCCAAACATCCATAAGCGTCTATGCTGGTAAACCGGCTTAAAGGAAGCAGGTTTATTTTCAACACCAGAAATGGGATGGTTAAAAAAACGGATCAGTTTTAAATGGAAATCTCCACTAAAAAATACCAGCGTACATACCATCATGATATAAGGAAACATGCCGATAGCGGGGAAAAATATAGCTGTAGCAATGTGAAATATCAATACTACCAGGTACCCGATAAAACGTGTGCGACGGATCAATAGAAATAAAACTATAAAGAGGTCGTAAACAGCTCCGAACCAACTAAAAAAATAAGCCATCCATTCCTCGTACATCAATGAACCAATTAACGGCAGGTGGCTCTTTGTTGGCAGCCATATTTTCATAGGCTGCGCGGCCAGTAACCAGTCTGAGTTTAACTTTGCCAATCCGGCAAAAAAATAGACCAGCCCAAGTTGCAGGCGGATAGATCCAACTGCCCATCTTGGAACCTCAGTAACCCTTAGTGCAGGATTAAATTTTACATCCAGTGAAAAAAAACGGCCCGCCGGAAGCCAGATCATTAAAAAACTGACTACACTTATAAAGTAATAATGGTTAAGATAATAGGTCACATCAATTAGCTCTACATAGGTAAAAAGCAGAAAGAAAATAACTATAGCAAACCTATAACAAAAGCCCAGCGCAATGAATAATGATGAAACTGCAATTGACAAGAATACCAGGTGCATCCCAATACTGCCCAAAGGACGGATCCAATCAAACCCCATGAATGTAAAATGAAATACCGGATCAACATATTGTGTAGTAATCCATCCCTTTATCGAAAAACGAATGGTACTTAACAACATCATTATACCAAACAGCACCCTGAAAGTAACCAGAGGAGCTATAGATGTAGGTAATTGTATCCATTTTATGGCTTTGTTAATCGCCGTCATTATCTACATAAGAAATCTGAACACCTAATTTAGATACCGCATCTGTTTTAATAAGCCTCAATAAAAGCTGTATTTCTTTGTTTGCATCTTCAATGGCTGGCTTATTGTTTGCCAATGCAGCTGATAAAGGAGCAGGAATGGCTTTTAATTTTGCATCAACTACATTAAATTGGCCTAATATTTCATCTTTTAGCTGCGTGTTGCCAAGAGCAGCCAGCAAATCGGAAATTCCTTTACCACTATTGCCACCAGTAAACATATTTTTAAGGCTGTTCATGTTCTCAATGGCCAAATCAAGGGACAGGCCAGAATAATAAGCTTCGCAAAGCTCTGGAAATTGAACACCACCGGATTGCGTACCAAAAGGCCAGCCAATGCGTGGCCCTTTAAGCATATCCATTTCGTAGGCAAACTGGTTTAGCAGGTAACTAATCGGACTGCCCGAGTTGCTTTGTGTGTTTGATATAAATTGAGCACGGTAAGTATTTTTCCAGGTTGATAAAGTTTGATCTGAAAGAGATTTTATCCTGGTTAGTATGTCTTGTACATATTTTTTGCGGTTGGTACTGCCAGGATCTGTAAATTTTGCAACAGCATCATTAGCGAAAAACAAATAATCTAACGCCGGGAAACCTTGTTGATGTATGGCCGAGTTTTGTACCAAATTCCAATTGCCACTGGCAATATTCTCTTCCATTATGGCCAGATCAGTTTTTTCACCAACTTTTTTCATGGTGTTGGCAGGCAATGTATTGATAAATCCTACCAAAGAATTGTCCCGAGAAGGACCGAATTCCAGTACAGAAATACGCTCTACCTGTAAATAAGTATCCTTAAAAACAGTTTTTAATGCAGCCTGAGTAGCTAAGTTTGGTGTAGCCAGAAAAACATTTACTGCGGTTTGCAGCAGTGTTAATTTCTGCTGCGTCTGCTCATACGCTGGTATAATTAAATTGTTAGCATAATTGGTTAACATTGCTGTTTTATCAAAACCATTTGCGGTTTTATCATCGGCAGGATTACTTTTTTTAGAACACGAAATGTAAAAAAGCATCAGTGACATTGATAAAGCGACAATTCCCAGTTTATTTATTCTTCCCATCATATTTTTTTTAAATTCAAAAACTCTCCGTACTTTATCGTACAGAGAGTTTCATATAAATTATTTTATCTAAATATTAAAGACCGTATGTTGCTTTTAATATTCCCTGAGCTTCAACCAATTTTGGATAGCCAGGCTCGTTTAACAAGGTATAAAAGCTGGTGTTAATGATATCATTCAGTTTTATGAAATTTGCTGCCGTAAGTTTACTGGTTGCCGGTCTGTATTTAAAAGTAGCGATAAAGCCCCAACCTTCAGATAAGGCATGTAACTTAACACCTGGCAATGCACCTAAACCAATATCTCCAATGGTAGGAGAAGTAACATACGCTAATGCGGCAGCGGCGGCCAATTGTTCCCATTTCTCTAATATAATCTGGATTTGCTCGTCACGTAATTTGACATCGTTAGCACCAATTGCAGCTCTTCCTTTTAAAAATGCGTTAAAAATTACTTCGCCAGCTTTAATATCTTTACCACGTTCGGCCAAATATCCGCCCCAGGCTAAAGGTCTTTCGGCTACTGGCAGTGTATTGGCATAAGTAACATTAGGATCATAATTTACAGGAACCCCTAAATAACCAAATGCTTCATCAAAATGTTGTTTTTGCAACGCTACAGTAGCATCTGTTTTCACAGCTGTTAACAAATCAACAGCTTGTTTAAACAATAAACTTCCCATTAAACCTTTTGCAATAGCCTGAGTATATTCTACACCTTTCGCATCAACAGCTATTTTACCAGTTGCAGTGCGGCTAACAAAGCCTGCAGTTCCGTTACTGGCGGCGGTAGCTCCCAAAGACTGGCTAACGGCAACTAATCCATCAAAATAAGCTTTATAAGTAGGGCCATCGGTAATTTTTCCGGCTATATTTACACCTGAAGTGTTTAGCGCAGCATCTGTAAAAGGATTGTTAGTGTTGTTCCAAAAATCGTTTGCTTTTGTGGCGCTTAAAGCTGCAGCACCGGTGTTACCGGTTCCTGCATAAGTATTTTGTTCTAACCACATTCTCACTCTGCTGGTAGATGTTGCATAATTAGCATCGCTAAAGTTATAAGTAGTAGGTACATCATACTGAGGTATGGTGCTTTTATCTTTCTTACAAGCGGCAAGGCCCAAAACTACAAGGGCAACCAAAACTGAACTTTTAAAGTATTTATTTTTCATTTTATGTTGGATTGTGTTAATTTTATAAAATTGTTTGTATTAAGTCTAAATAAGTCTTATTCTTGCTGCAAAGATTAAAGTCAATTCTAAAGACTTTCTGAAGAGCAGGAAAAAAGTTAAAAATAATCAGGTATACATTAATTAAAGCATTTAAAATCAGTAATTTATTATATGAAAATATTATTTATTGAAGATGAACCTGTACTTTTAGAAGAGATGGAAACCTATTTTAAGGCATTGGATTTTATTTGTGAACAGGCGGCCACTTTCTGCATCGCTGAACAAAAGCTTCGGGATTACATTTATGATATTGTGGTACTCGACATTACATTACCCGATGGCACAGGCATTGATCTGATTAAAGGAATCAGAAATGGAAATGCCGAAACAGGAATACTGATACTTTCTGCCAGAGACTCACTTCAGGATAAACTTACAGGCTTAAACCTGGGAGCAGACGATTATCTTACAAAGCCCTTTTACCTGGAAGAACTTAGCGCCAGGATAAATGCACTTTACAGAAGGAAAGCATTAAAGGGTGTAGAACGCATTTCTTTTGACCGTTTCACTATTGAACCTTTATCCAAGTCATTTTTTTTCAAAGACAAAGAGATTACACTGACCCGCACCGAATACGATATGCTGACTTATTTTGTGGTTAATAAGTACCGGATTCTAAGCAAAGCTTCTATAGCCGAACATCTTTGGGGCGACCATGTTGACCAAAGCGATAATTTTGATACTGTGTATGTGCACATGAAGAATCTGAGAAAAAAACTCAGCAATGCATCTGGCAAAGATTACATTAAAACGGTATATGGAATGGGCTATAAGTTTACACTTTAATGAGACTGCTTTCTAAAATAAGTTATTATTACTTCTGGCTCAGTGTATTTGTACTCGGTATTACTGGCTTTTTCTTGTTCCTATTTCTACGTTATGAAATCTTAGCAGAGATTGAAGAACAACTCGAACTGCAAACAGATATGGTAGCAGAAGAACTGCAAGCAAACAGGCATGTTAATTTCCCGCTCATACGGATTAGTGCCAATGATGAAAACCTGATGCATATGCCTAAGGTATTTAAGGATACGCTGGTATACGACAGGCTACAAAATAAAAGTGAGGGTTATTATTATTTTGAAGAAAGTAAGCGGATCAACGGTATCCCCTATCGGATTAGAGTAATGACGACATTTATAGGCTGGGAAAATTATTCCAAAACAATTGCCTACATCTTCATAACTATTGCAGCCGCATTAGTAATATTGGGTACACTAGTTAACTATTTTATCAGCCGTAATTTATGGGCACCATTTCTGATCAACTTGCGGCGCATGAAAGGCTACTCGGTGAGTTCAAAAGAAGCATTACAGCTTACTGTAACAGATGTGAAAGAATTCCAGGAAATGAATATTGTTCTTACCGATCTGGCTGAGAGAGGAAAACGAGAATATATGGCTTTGAAGGAATTCACCGAAAATGCTTCTCATGAGATCCAAACCCCGCTAAGTATTTTAAAAGCCCGCCTGGAAAGCATAAGTCAGCTGTCCATCGATAGTGCTTTGATCGCGCCGTTAAATGATGCTAAACAGGCAATAACCCGGTTAAGCAAGGTAAACAGGGGACTGCTATTACTTGCAAAACTGGAAAACAATGCGTTTACCGACCGGCAACAGGTAGCTTTAGATGAAATTTTACAACATAACCTAGATCTTATGCAGGATCTTTTCATGCAGAAAAAAATAAAGGTAGTTCAAAATATAAATGCCACATTGGTTACTGCAAGTCTATCGCTTGTAGAAATATTGATTTCAAACTTACTAACCAACGCCCTTTACCATTCATCAGCTGGTGCAAAGGTCAGTATTGTATTGAACGAAGCATATCTTCAAATATCGAATGAAGGACCTGAACTTACTTTTCCTCCGGATAAGTTATTTACCCGCTTCGGCAAAGGTGCACCTGGATATAAAGGTACAGGATTGGGACTTTCTATTGTTAAGCAAATTTGTATCACCAAAAATTGGCTTGTGACTTATGATTATCAAACCAATTTACATGTTTTTAGCATTTACTTTGTTTCAAATAAGAACTTTAGTTAAATTAATAGTCCTCACTATCCTGTTTATTACTTCGCTTTTTGCCCGTCCCGGTTTTTAAAGTGCCTTCTTTTTTCTCATGCATGGCCTTTTCCACTTTCTCGCCAGCTTTTTCTGAATATTTTGCCATAACTATTATATTTAATTAACGAATAATATGCCTTAAAATACCGGTGGAACTATTCTTGAAGCATCTGATCATCATTTTTTTCATAGCATTTAGATGAATAGGTGTATAATACCTTAAAACAAGTCTGAAGCTCAATGGTTTAGCCTTATGAAAAAATTTAGTCAGATACTTACTTTCATATGGCTATTGGTAGCAGAAAACAAAACAGGCTTCCTTCACCAATAGCACTTTCTACCCAGATCTTTCCACTTTCAGCTTCAATAAAATCTTTAGATATAGCCAGGCCTAGTCCAGATCCTGATTTATTATTCCCATCTGTTGGCACCTGGAAATAGCGGTCAAATAATCTTTTTTGGTATTGCTCATCAATCCCTTTCCCAAAATCCCTGACAGAAAATTCTATATTTCCTTCCTTTTCTATGATCTGTATAACCACCTTCGATTTCTCGGAACTGTATCTCATTGCATTGGACAGAAAATTAACAAGCACCCAGGCTGTTTTTTCGGTATCTACATTTACTTTTGGCAGGTTGTTTTTGCTGATCAGTTCCAGTTCTATATGCTTTTGTTCTGCCTGGAACCTTACAGCGTCCATCGCATAAATCGCAATTTTACGCGGGTCAGATTTCACAAAATTCAGTTGCAGGTTTCCGGTCTCTGCCTGAGACAAGTCGAGCAGTTCAGTAGTAATTTTTAACAAACGCCCACAATCTTCCTTAATGTGCTGCACCAGTTCTTGCTGTTCTTTATTTAGCGGTCCCACACGTTCATCATCCATTAATTTTAAACTCATTTTAATGGAAGATATCGGCGTTTTTAACTCATGGGAAACCGTAGCAATAAAATTTGTTTTGGCTTCGTCCAGTTCCTTATATTTTGTGATGTTTTTTAGAATATAGACTTCACCGGCAGTTTTTCTGGTTTCGGATAAAGCCTGTTCATCTTGCTCTTCATAAGCAGGTACCATGATCTCCCTACGTTCTAACTGGAAATACGATTCTTTGTTGTCGGCATAAATCTTCATGGTTTTTTCAGTATTGCCAATCTGTAAAATTCTGTTTAAAAGATCATTTCTTTTCATCAGCTCCATTGCATCCGAGCCCACAATATCCTTTTCGTTCAGATTTAACAGCTGTCCTGCTACTTTATTCAAAAACAAAATTTCTTTTTTTTCATTCAGGCCAATAATTGCATCCTGCATCTGTTCGATGATGGCTTCAATCCTTAGTTTCTCCGACTGAAGTTTAGCAAGATTACTGTTCTCCCATTTGTTGAGCTGGGCAGCCATAGTGTTAAATTCAATGGCGAGTTCCGAAAACTCATCAGTCCCATTAAACTCCAGACGTTGTTTATAATTTTTACGGCTGATCTCCTTAATGGCCTCCGAGAACTCCCTTAATGGATTAGCCACAAAACCAGGGAAATTTACCACAAATGAAAACAGGATTAAAAAACAGATCGAAGCGGCAAAAATTAAATAGGTAGCTGCATTTTCCACACTTTTTTGTGCGGCATCATTTTTCCTGACAATGGCTTTCATGTTCACATCGTCAATCACCCTAAGCTGCAGGTGCAGCCTACGAACTGCTGCCCTTTGAGCAGTCAGGTCCAGACCTGGTGTGGTTAATTCCCCGAAAGCCCTTGCAAGTTCCGCCACAGCTTCCCCTTCTCCCTTTTCAGTGATGTTTTTTTCTTCCAGATGCAACTGAGCGGCCAGCTTATCTTTAGCCGCTTTAGCAAGAGGTAATTCATTATCGTCTAGTATTGTCCTCATTACCCGGGCATACTTCATGCTTTCATAATTGTCTTTCAGAATAACTTTAGAGCTGACAGAGATTTTGTTCATGTAATAGAGCGAAATTGCTCCAAAAAAAATCACGACCACGAATAAGAACCCGAATCCGAGGCGTAGCTTAGTTTTTATTTTCATGGTTTTATATATTTTAGTTTAACATTTATGACAATATGACGAGGTCTGTTTCTGTAGCCGAAATGCTGCGCAAAAGTTGATTAAAAATTGCAGTTCTCATGATAATCTGGAATAAATTTAAATGTGGCTTCCCTATACAAATGGTAGTGATCTCCTTTTCTTCTGCAACCTTCAGTATCGTTTGTGTGATATGGTTGCTCTTCACCTTGATCACCTCAGCCCCAAGTTCTGTAGCCAGCTTAAAATTATTGATCAGATGTCGCTGTAAGTCAAGTTTCACCCGGTCCCCGCTTTCATGGCTGTTTTGTACGTACAGCACAATCCATGGCGAACGATAATAAGAGGCCAGTCTTGCAGTTTTTCTGATCACTATTTTAGCTGTGGTATTATTGGTAGATATACAAGCTAAAAAACGTTCCGGTCGGAGTTTGATCTGTTTAGGGATCTCGATACTGATCTTTCTTTCCAGATGATGTGCAACCTCCTTTAAAGCTAGTTCTCGCAGCTGCAAAATACGTTCAGACTGAAAAAAATTCCCTAATGCCCGCTCAATTTTAGTTTTATCATAAATCTTTCCCGCTTTTAACCGGTCAATCAGTTCATCAGCGGTTAAGTCGATATTCACAATCTCGTCTGCGAGTTCCAGTATCCTGTCGGGTATCCTTTCTGTAATGGGTATTCCTATTATCTTTTCAATTTCCTCATTCATGCTCTCCAGATGCTGGATATTCACTGCCGAGATCACGCTGATGCCCGCTTCCAGGATATCCACAACATCCTGCCATCTTTTACCATTCTTACTACCTTCCACATTGGTATGGGCCAGCTCGTCCACAATAACCACTTCCGGGTGCAGGTTAATGATCGCATTTACGTCCATCTCTTCCAGTTCCTTACCTTTATAAAAGATTTTCCTGCGTTGAATCAGCGGGATTCCGTGCAAAAGCGCATGAGTTTCCTCCCGGTTATGGGTTTCAATATAGCCGATCTGAATGTCAATACCATTTTTCAAGAGCGCATGGGCTTCCTGCAGCATGCGGTAGGTCTTACCCACACCTGCACTCATTCCAATGTACACTTTAAATTTTCCCCGCCTGGATTTTTTGACCAGGTCGAGGAATTTCTTTACAGATCCTGCTTTATCGTCTTGCTCCATTATTTGTTAAATTTACCACTCTAAAATAACATATCCTTTTTCTACCAGGTACCAGATAACCACAAGGATTAATCCTGCAACAGTGCACAGGATTAATCTTAGTAAAGGATTTTTTGAAAATTCAGGGGCCATTGCTTACATTTTCTAAAAGGAAACCGCAATACTTGCAGTCAGGGCAGCATTATTACCCACCGGGTCTTCTGATCTTATAAATATTTTATCCTTGCTGGTGTACATTTTACCTTCCAGCCGCACTACTGCATTGCTGATTGGCGCGTAGTCTATATTTAGCGAATAACCAGTTGTTTTGAAGCCATTAGCTGTTCCTGTAGCAATAAAAACTCCATTTTTATCCTGATAATACTCTGCCCTTCCAGCAACCGCCCATTTGCTGTTGATTTTATATTGGGCAATGGCTACAGGCGACAGCACCTCATTTTTATCCTCATTTCCTTTCGCTTTCTGCTGGGTTCCGTAATCAAAGCCCAGCGTAAGGCCAAGCTGGTCAGTTACCTGGAATATGCCATACACGTTATGGTAAAAACGTCTTACGCGAACAGAATCCACGCCCTCAGTACCCAGGTAATTACTATAGTTCACAGTAATTTTTGATGTTGGTTTCCAGGTCAGCTGTAATCCACCCGCAGGCTGGCTGTTCCCGTTTTGGCGTGCTATCCTTTGCCATCCGTTTAGATATAGTGCAGTCGCTGTGAATTTACCATCATTTGTACCGTAGGTAATTTTCGCGCCAGACTCATAATAAGGCGTATTTTCTGAAGATATATTCCTGGTCAGCACCCAGCAGTCTTTAGAAACCGCGCTTTCAAAGCCGATGTGAGAAGAAAAGATACCTGCATCCAGCCAAAGATTGGCTGATTTGGAGAGTTTCACTCCCGCATTGGCTTCAAAGATGTTTTTCAATACACCCGGCTCTGCAGCAAGGTTTGCATTGGCATAAGTTCCGGCCATCACGGCAAGGTTTGCGCGGATCATTCCATTCTCATAACTGCCCTTGATAAAACCCAGGTTCAGGTTCATTTCATTGTGACGATTATGGGAATAAATAAATCCTGGCCTGATGTTATCCGTAGGCTTATTGAAATCATAGCCAAAATAAGTTTCCAGGTAAACACTTACCTTGATCCTTGGCTCCTCCTGTCCGTAGGCAATAGAGCCTGACGTTAATGCTGCAGCTAATATTAGTATTCTTTTCATTATTTCTACCTCTTTAATCCGTCCAAAGCAAGGTTAAGCTTCAGCACATTTACTGATGTAGGGCCAAACATTCCCAATAGTGGCCCTTGCGTATTTTTAACCACCAGTTCTGCTACTGTTTTTTCGTCCAGTTTGCGCAAAGCAGCAATTCTTTTAATTTGAATAATAGCACCTTGCTCGGAGATATTCGGATCAAGTCCGCTTCCTGAGGCGGTAACCATATCTGCAGGAATATCTGCTTTCTTAATGGTCGGATTGTATTTCAGCAGGGTATCGATCCGGTCAGACACCTGTTGCAAATAATCCGGATTCGAAGGCCCTTTGTTGGAACCACCAGATCCGGCAGCATTGTAGCCGGTAGCAGATGGCCTGCCCCAGAAATATTCAGGCTTGGTGAAAGATTGGCCAAGCAGGGTATAGCCCACTACTTTTCCGTTCTTTTTGATCTTTTCGCCGCTGCCCCTGCCTTCAGAGAAACCTCCGGCAAAAGCAACGACAAGTGGATAGATGACGCAAAGCAGTACCATTAAGACTGCGGTTAAGCGTATAGATTGTAATATGTACTTTTTCATGATCTTTAATTATTAAGGGCCTATACAAATAAGCCTACCAGTAAATCAATTATTTTAATCCCCATGAAGGGTGCAATTACCCCTCCCAGACCATAGATCAGCAGGTTCCTGCGCAATAAAGCACTGGCGCCGATTGGCTTGTATTCCACACCTTTCAGTGCCAATGGGATCAGGATCGGGATAATGATCGCATTGAAGATTACCGCAGACAGGATAGCACTTTCAGGACTATGCAGTCCCATAATGTTCAGGCTTTGCAATGCAGGAATGGAAGCAATGAATAGCGCAGGTACAATGGCGAAGTATTTGGCCACATCATTGGCAATGGAGAAAGTAGTCAATGTACCACGGGTGATCAGCAATTGCTTACCGATCTCCACGATCTCGATCAGCTTGGTCGGGTCATTGTCCAGATCTACCATATTACCAGCCTCTTTAGCTGCCTGAGTTCCGCTGTTCATGGCCACGCCCACATCTGCCTGGGCAAGAGCTGGGGCATCATTTGTTCCGTCGCCCATCATGGCTACCAGCTTACCTAAGGCCTGCTCTTCTTTGATGTAGTTCATTTTATCTTCAGGTTTTGCCTCAGCAATAAAATCATCTACACCGGCTTTTTCGGCTATGAATTTTGCTGTAAGGGGATTGTCACCGGTCACCATTACCGTTTTCACCCCCATTTTCCGCAAACGCTCAAATCGCTCACTGATTCCGGGTTTTATGATGTCCTGCAATTCAATAACGCCCATTGTTTTTTCATTGACCGAGACCACCAGTGGCGTACCACCATTGCTGGAAATTACCTTAACCTGATCTTCCGTTTCCATAGGAAATGGATTTCCGGCGGTAAGGACAATATTTCTGATAGCATCGAATGCACCTTTACGTGTTCTTTTGCCATCTGTGGTATCCAAACCACTTGAACGTGTCTCAGCAGTGAATTTGATGAATGTAGATCCTGCCGGGGCAGGCATTACCTTATAATCTTGTGCTATGGCCAGCTCAAGTATAGATTTTCCTTCCGGGGTATCATCTGCAAGCGAGCTCATTACGCAGGCCTCGATGAAAGCATTCATTTCAACTCCGGGTGCTGGATAGAAACTGGTAGCCTTACGGTTACCTATGGTAATGGTGCCTGTTTTATCGAGTAACAGTACATCGATATCACCTGCTGTTTCAACCGCCTTACCCGACTTGGTGATCACATTGGCCCTTAACGCCCTGTCCATACCCGCAATACCGATGGCCGAGAGCAGGCCACCGATAGTGGTAGGGATCAAACACACGAACAGTGAGATCAGCGCAGCAATCGTGATTGGGGTATTCGCGTAATCTGCAAATGGTTTTAAAGTTACACACACAATGATAAACACAAGCGTAAAACTGGCCAATAGGATGGTTAATGCAATCTCGTTTGGCGTTTTCTGGCGTGACGCCCCTTCTACCAGCGCGATCATTTTATCCAGGAAACTTTCACCCGGCTGGGTATTTACCTGTACTTTGATCTGATCTGAAAGTACTTTAGTACCACCTGTAACCGATGACTTATCACCTCCCGACTCCCGGATCACCGGCGCAGATTCTCCGGTGATTGCCGATTCATCAATCGTTGCAATACCTTCAATGATCTCTCCGTCTGTCGGGATAGTATCGCCTGCTTCGCAGATAAACACGTCACCTTTTTTAAGCAGGCTTGAGGAACGTATTTCAGTTTTTCCATTTGCCAGAACAACCTTGGCAGGAGTCTCCTCTCTAGTTTTCCTTAAAGAATCAGCTTGTGCTTTTCCCCTTGCTTCGGCAATTGCCTCCGCGAAATTGGCAAACAATACGGTCAGCAAAAGAATAAGGAAAATGATAAAATTGTAAGCAGGTGAACCCTGACCGGCATTGCTCATTGAGTATATCGTAACGTAAGCCATGATCAGTGTCCCAATCTCTACGGTAAACATGACCGGGTTTTTGATCATTACCCTGGGATCAAGTTTGATGAAGGACTGTTTTAATGCGGTTTGCACCAAAGCAGGTTCAAATAATTTATTTGATGAGGTTTTCATTTATAATCTATTTAAGCATAGTAAAATATTCTGCCAGCGGGCCCAGGGCCAGAGCAGGGAAATAAGAAAGGGCGTTCAGCACGATGATAACTGCAAAGGTCATCAGCGCAAAAGTCAGGGTATCTGTTTTCAGCGTACCAGCCGATTCCGGAATATATTTTTTAGATCCCAGCAAACCTGCGATGGCAACAGGGCCAATGATGGGCAGGAAGCGGCCAAGCAGCAAAACAAAGCCCGTTGCTACATTCCAGAATACGTTGTTATCGCCCAGACCTTCAAAACCGGAACCATTGTTGGCATTAGATGAAGTCATCTCGTAGAGCATTTCTGAGAAGCCATGAAAACCTGGGTTATTTAGCCAGTTCTTTGGCAGCACAGACCAGGCGGCATCACCATGATAGGTAATTACATAGCTGGCCAATGCTGTTCCTGTTAAGATCAAAAAAGGACTAAGCAGGGTAATCAGCGCAGCAATTTTTACTTCTCTTGCCTCCACCTTATGACCCAGGAACTCTGGCGTTCTTCCCACCATCAACCCGGAAATAAACACAGCAATGATGAGATAGATGAAATAATTCAGCACCCCGACACCGCAGCCCCCGTAAAAGGAGTTGATCATCATACCCAGCAGCTGCCATAAGCCGGTCAGCGGCATCGTACTGTCATGCATGTTATTTACCGAACCTGTAGAAATGATGGTAGTAACAGTACTCCAGTAGCCCGATATCGCTGGCCCAAACCGGACTTCCTTACCTTCCATGGCCCCGGTAGCCTGGGATATACCCATTTTAGCGATTGCCGGGTTTCCTCCAAGTTCAGAACTTACCGTCGGAATCAGCAGTAATAGCATACCAATCGTCATTACACTGAAGATAACCCAGGCCAGTTTCTTGCGCCTGATAAAAATACCAAATGCGATCACCATAGCAATAGGAATAATTACCTGCGCAATAAGTTCAACGGTATTGGTGATGTAATTGGGGTTTTCCAGCGGATGTGAAGAGTTTACACCAAACCAGCCGCCACCATTTGTCCCTAAGTGTTTGATGGCAATAAAACCAGCTGCCGGACCTCTGGATACATTCACGGTATCTCCCTGAAGTGAAATGAACTGATCTTTGCCCTCATAGCTGCTTGGTGTGCCGTTAAAAGCAAGAATGATTGCCATAACCAGTGATAAAGGAAGCAGCAGACGAGTGATAGATTTAACGAAAAATTCCCAAAAGTTGCCCAGTTTAACACTTGTTTTGTCCCGGAATGCTTTAAAGAAGACTACCGCTGCCGCAATGCCAGTTGCGGCACTTACAAACTGGAGGAACATCAACACAAAATGCTGGGTAAGATAAGTCACGCCAGATTCTCCTGAGTAGTGCTGCAAGTTACAGTTCACTACGAAACTGATAATGGTGTTAAAGGAAAGATCTGGCGTCATGCCTGGGTTACCATCAGGGTTTAGCGGCAGTTTATCCTGGTACATCAGGACAAAAAATCCGTAAACTAACCAGACCAGGTTGATTGTCAGCAGCGCTTTCATGTGTTGCTTCCAGTTCATCTCTTCTTTAGGATTAATGCCGGAGAGTTTATAAATTCCGGATTCAATAGGTTTTAAAAAGTCTGTCCAGACTTTTTCTCCGGCAAATACCTTAGCCAGGTACTTGCCCAGCGGAATAGCTATTACCAGCGTGAGCCCGTAGGTGGCTATGATTCCAAGTAATTCAGTGTTCATGGTGTTTGATTAAAATTTTTCAGGTTTGATCAGCACGTAGATCATGTAGATGAAGACGGCGATGGCGATTAGGAATAATGCAGTCATGATTTTTTAGATTTTCTCGAACCAGTCGATTGATTTGTAACATACCCAGCAGATCAGGAGCAAGGCAAGAAGAAGTAGGATTGTTAACATAATTTCTTTTGTTTTTTGAAAGCTTATAGCCAATTGGCATACCACCATCAGCCACCAATACATAAAACACTGAACAACAGCCAAAAACAAAAAAAATCAATTTAAAATCTTTTTCGTCAAATAAAAGAACCCTTCCAAAATGGAAGGGTTCTTTGCCATTTTGGAGTTGTGAACATTATTGATTTTTACTGATGTTATTCATGAATCTGCTGGAGTTTTCCAGCAAAATGCAGACAGGATAAACAAATTTTGTAAATTGAGTTAAAATACTGCTTATGAAAGCCCTCCGGTTCATTCCTCCATTTGTTCGCGAGAATGGAAAGATCATCGCCAGTTTTATATTTACAGTTTTCTTTCTGGCCCTTTCCATCTGGTTCATCAAGCATGAGCAAAGCGAACTGAAGCAGGTAAAGCAGCTATTGCTTACCGCCAACTGGATCTGGATTTCATTGGGCATTGTCATAAGTATAGGTTATCTATTTGTACATGGGATGATGTATAAGTCTGCTTTTTCGGCTATTGGAAGCCATATTTCTTCAGGAGATGGCACATTGCTATACCTCAAAAGAAATTTCGTAAGTGTATTTTTACCTGCCGGAGGGGTTTCTTCTCTTGCTTTCTTCAGCGGGAACATTGAAAAAAAGGGAGTATCTCAATCCCAGATCAATTTCGCCTCTTCTATATATGGTTTTGTCGGTATCCTATCTGTAGTGGTCGTGGCCATACCAGTGTTCATTTATGCAATTTTTGAAGGTAGCATTGGGTATGGTGAATGGTTTGGGTTGGTTGCTGTACTTGGACTGATCGCAGGTATATATGTGTTGTACAGGTCTGTGATCAGCAAAGGAACAATATATCTGCTCCTCATTAAATACATTCCGGTAATAGAGGTTTATGCCGCAGATTTCCGTAGCAATGCAATAGAACGAAACAGCTTTCTGAAAACATTAGGTTATAGCGTATTGATAGAAATAATAGGTGTTGCGCACATTTATATCGCCATGCTGGCCTTAGCTATCCATCCTTCTTTAGTTGATGCGCTGGTTGCCTACATCGTCGGTGTGGTATTCCTGATCATATCTCCATTTTTAAGAGGACTTGGTGCCGTAGAAGCATCAATGACTTTTATGCTGATGCGATTGGGATATTCGAGTGCTGAAGCAGTATCCGTAACCTTTGTATACAGATTTATGGAATTCTGGATTCCGATATTGCTGGGTGCATTCAGTTTTCTTTTAAAGATCAACAGGCTCCTGATGCGCATACTGCCGGCTTTATTACTGCTGATGATGGGCATCGTGAACCTGATCTCGGTACTTACCCCAGCCATTCATTCCAGACTTGATTTTCTGGAGGATTTTCTTCCGATCGAAGCGATCAGGGTTTCCAATTATTTTGTATTCGCTGCAGGGTTATTCCTACTGGTTACGGCTGCGTTCATGCTGAAGGGATTGCGGATCGCCTGGTACTTTGCACTCGCACTATCTATGGTATCACTTGTTGGCCATATGACCAAGGCGATAGATTATGAGGAGGCAAGTTTTGCACTCTTTGTGATTGTCATCCTGTTTGCTTCAAGAAGAGAATACTACATTAAAACAAATCCAAAAACACGTTCACTTGGTATCCAAACTACTTTACTGAGCATTGCAGCTGTACTGCTATATGGGACCATTGGATTCTATTTTTTGGATAAAAAACACTTCAATATAGATTTTAGCTGGCTGCAATCTGTCAGGTATACCTTAGAGAATTTTATCCTGATCGGGAACAGCGATTTGATACCCAATGACCGGTTTGCACGCAACTTTTTGTTGTCCATTAATATCAGTGGCTTCCTTTCTGTTGCCTTCCTTGTCTATGCCCTGATCCGGCCGTATATCCATAAACCTGGTACTGAAGATGATGACCTGGAATGGGCAAAGCTGCAATTGGAGAAATATGGAAACACTGCACTGGACTATTTCAAAACCTACGGTGATAAGCTCATTTACCGGGAAGCGGATGGTTTTTTGGCCTACCGCCTTTCCGGAAATTTTGCGGTAGTACTGGAATGCCCGGTATGTGCGCCGGAAAAGAGAATGCAGTTCATCCGGTCTTTTGACGCCTATTGTGCGGACAAGGGTTTAAAGAATCTCTATTACCGCGTTCCTGAAGAAAGCCTGGCAGATTTTGATATGCTGAACAAAAAGAAGCTGTTTCTTGGACAGGAAGGTATTGTTGACCTGCAATCTTTCAGCCTGGATGGGGGAAACCGCAAGTCGATCCGCAATGCGATCAGGAAAGTCTCAGAAAATGGTTATATCAGCAAAATCTATGCTGCTCCCGTAAAAGACGGTATTTTGCAAAGGCTGAGGTCAGTTTCTGATGAGTGGCTGAAAGAAACCGAAAGGGAAGAGATCGTATTTTCGCAAGGGATGTTCGACTGGGATGAACTTAAATCGCAAACCATCGTAACCGTAGAAAATACGGAGGAAAAGATTGTTGCTTTTTTAAACCTGATACCAGACTATGCTGAGGGTGAAGCTACCTATGATCTGATCAGAAAAACGGCCGATGCTCCAAATGGCATCATTGATTTCATCATGGTGGCCATGTTTGAGCATTTAAAGCTGCAGGGTTTCAAAACGGTAAATATTGGATTTGCGCCAATGTCCGGTATCAGTCAGGCGCACAATATTCCTGAGCGCTCCATGAAATTTGCATATGAAAAGATTCGTTCTTTCTCCAGGTACAAAGGGTTACGGGATGCCAAAGAGAAGTTTTCGCCGGTATGGCACAATAAGTATTTAATATATAGCCAGGATTATGACCTGCTGCAGGTGCCCAAGGCTTTGAACCATGTCATCAAACCCTGAAAATTATAGATAACCGCCATGAAATATATCCTGCTGCCCATACTATTGCTATGCTTTAATAGTAAAACTTCGGCCCAAACCGATACCAGTTCGGTAACCTATGGCAAGTTTGGTAAGATTTTGGTATACCATCCCAAGGGTACGCCAACTTCAGTAACCTTATTTGTTTCCGGAGATGGTGGCTGGAAGAACGGGGTTATTGACATGGCAAGAACATTAGTAGCCCAGGGCTCGATGGTATTGGGAATTGATGCAAGACATTATAGCTATTACCTTTCCAAACAAACTGCCGATTGTTTGTATCCTGCTGCTGACTTTGAGGAACTGAGTCTTTCTGTGCAAAAGAAGTATAAGTTTGGCAATTACTACAAACCCATACTGGCAGGCTATTCCTACGGTGCAGTGCTGATATACGGCATTTTGGCACAGGCCCCGGCAAATACATTTAGAGGTGCAATTGCCTTAGGGTTTTGTCCGGATATCAACCTTAAGCGACCTTTATGCAAAGGAACTGGGCTTACACAGCATGTTTTAAAGCCAGGTGTCTCGTTTTATATTGAAAAAACGGCTAAACTAACTGCCCCCTTTATTGTACTCAATGGGCTGAAAGACCAGACCTGTCCTTTTGCTGCTACCCAAGATTTCCTAAAAGGCATGCCTAATGCGGAACTGCTGCCCTTACAAGTAGGGCATGGGTTTTCAGTTACTGCTAACTGGAAGGCTGCCTTGACCCAGGCTTATCAAAAGGTAGAAAAGGCAGCGGTTTTTGTCAATACTACTCAGGATAACCTGCCGTTGAATGTTGTCACATCGATGGATAAAAACAATCTGCCGATGGTTTTTATGATCTCCGGCGATGGAGGCTGGACCAGTTTTGACCAGGCACTTGCCGAGGCTCTTGCGGCCAGGGGTTTACCTGTAGTTGGGCTGGACGCCCAGAAATATTTTTGGAAAGAAAAAACACCAAATGGTGCTACAGCAGACATTGCTAAGGCAATCCAACAATACAGTAGCCTTTGGAGCAGAGACAAATTCATTTTAGCAGGATACTCTTTCGGTGCCTCAATTGTGCCTTTTGTTGCCAGCAGGCTTTCGGCGGCCTTGAAGTCAAAACTGAAAGCAGTTGTTTCCCTCTCCCCGGACGAATCTGCCGATTTTGAAATCCACATTGCCGACATGCTGAATTTTGGTAGCAACCATCCCTACAACGTGATTGCCGAATACAAAAAAATCAGAGAAATACCTGTTGTCTGCCTTTTTGGCGCTGCAGAGGATACTGAAAATATAGTCCGGTTTAGTAAAGCAGGTATAAAAGTGAAAACTATCCCTGGAAACCATCATTTCAATGATGACTTTTCAGGGATAGTAAAAGAAATGCTAAACTTGATCAACAACCAATATTAAGCCAGGTGTTCTCCGCAACAGTACCATTTTAGTATTATTTTGCTTCCATTATTGGCTTTACTTCCGTTGTATCTTTTGGTAAAGTTGGTACCTGATAATTACCCGAATCTATATTCACTTTGGGAAACAACTTTTTTAAGGCAGTCCAATCTGATCTTTGAACATTGGTCCGATAAAGATAAATCACCCGGATACTTTTTAACTTGCTCAATTGGGCCAGTCCGTTTGCAGTTACTTTTGTCCCGACCAGACTTAGCGATTGGAGCTGGTCCATATTTTTTAGACTTTCGAGGCCCTTATCGGTTATTCGGGTATCATTTAAGCTCAGGCGTATTAGGTTTTTGCAGTTTTTTATGGCTTTTAGTGTAGCATCATTTACCGATTTATGTTCTAGTTTTAACCAGACCAGCTGATCTTTTACAGCTTTTAAGGCATCCATAACACTATCAGCAGTGGAATGGGCATTGATAAAGTTTGCCGTTAAGTAATTGCTGTTCTGCCCAACAGGAACGATCATTACACCTGCATTATTTAAGCGCATGATATCTTTGTCACTGGCAGCGTCAATTTCCTTTGCCGGAATATCTGCCAGTTTGTTCAGGGCAATTCCGGCTGTACCTTTTTCCAGCGCAGCTAAAACGGCCTTAATGTGATCGGGCTGATGAAGATCTTTCACTTTTTTATCAAACCGGGCACCGTTATTTATCCACCAATGCAACAAGGCAATTTCATGCTGGCTAAGCTGTGGCTTTTCTTTTGGTGGCATATGCTTATCGTTACTGCCCGGCAGCAGCAGGCGCCTGATCAGCTCACTTTCGTCGGCTTTACCTTTAATGATGGTATTGCCTTCTTCTCCGCCTTTTAAAATATAAGCCTCCAGGTCTAACCGGAGTTTTCCCTTTTGTTTCTCCGTTCCGTGACAACTGTAACACCTGTTTTTGAGCAAAGGCTGGATGGCATCCTGGTAAACAAGCGCTTGCTGAATATTTGGAATGGCCGGAATGGCTGCCCTGGCCTTAGCGCCATCTTCTTTCAGCGGAGCGGTTAAATAATCTGAGCCATGTGTCAATGAGCCGCCCAAATGTCCGGTAGCAGAAATCAACACCATCAGCAAAACGGCAATTCCGGTAGATGCCCTGGCATCAGTCTTTGCATATTTATGGACCAGTAGCAACACAACAGAAAGGGCTGCAACCCCTATCCCCATCCACTGGTGGTAACCAACCAGCTTACCATCGTAGTCGCCGCTACCAGCCAAAAAATAACCCGTAATGCAGGAAAAAACTGCACTGATTGCGCCTAAAAATAACAATATGGCGATAGCAGGCCGCAGGTTTGCAAATTTTGGGCTAAGGCTAAGCACCAGAAAAACACAGGTAACGAGCAGGATTCCAATGGGTAAATGAACCAATACAGGATGAAAACGGCCAAAAAATTCTAACATGATCGCTACAGGGATTAAGATTGGTACCGCTTTCTTAGTAAATTCATCATGTACACGTTAATGGCCCACTGGTCTGCCACAGGCTGGCGTGTATAAGGTAAGGTCGGCATATAATCTGCCGGACCAAACTCTGTTAAGATCGTCATGCGCTCCCCGTTCCTCTTTTTCCGCTCCACAACTTTATCCCACCAGGCCAAATGTGCTTTAACTGCATTTTCCCATTCAGGTGCCCGTGGATCATTTACCTGTGGCCCTTCAGGGTGTCCGATCCTGGAGTGGATATGCGCTACCCTTTCCAGTAAAAAATCTACTGTTTCTTTCTGATCGGCCAACAGGCTTTCATGTACATTGCACCAATGGGAGATGTCCAGCGTCAGGCGAAGTTCCGGGTTTTTCTCTGCAAAATTTTTAGCAACAGTAGCTGCAAACAGCATTCTTCCCCGATGGGTTTCATGGTAAACAGGGATGCCGGTTGCTTTTGTTTTTGCAGTTGTGTAATCTATGAAGGGTTTATTTTGCGCATAAGTAAAATAATCCTTTCCCGAATGGCAGTTTACATAAACCGGCTTTTGATAAGGATTTGCACAAATGGCATCCAGGTTTTTCCTGAAGAGTTCAAAATGATCGGCTGCAACTGGCTGGTTTCCCCCTCCGCATAAAAAGCCGATCTGCAGGTCATGTTTTTTAACTGCCTCAAATAGTTCTTTTTGACTTTCCACCTTATCTCCGGGCCACCATACTTCAATGCCATCGTAACCTTCTTTTTTGGCTGCAGCACAAAATGCTTCCCGGCTGCCTGCAAAGCCCCAGTCTGTTTGCATAAATAAGAGTTCAAACCCTTTCCTGGCCGCGATTTTTGGCATTCCACCGGCAGCAAATTCTTCCAATGGCTTTAACAGTGCTGCAGTGGTTAAGCCCGCAGTTTTTCTAATAAAATTCCTTCTTGTTGGAGACATAAATCAGATTTTATGCAATGATTTCATGGATTACTTTTCCGCCTACATCGGTTAGCCTAAAGGGTCGCCCCTGAAAAGGATAGGTAAACTGTTCGTGGTTAAAGCCCAGCTGGTTCAGAATTGTTGCCTGAATATCAAAAGCGTCTACTTTTCCGCTAATGGCGCTGTAGCCGATTTCATCTGTTTCCCCATGACTAAAGCCCTTTTTAATACCACCACCGGCCATCCATATGGTAAATGCTTCCGTATGGTGATCCCTGCCTTTGAAGGGGTTTTGCGCACCGTTCCTGTTTTCCATCATCGGGGTACGCCCAAATTCGCCTCCCCAAACCACTAGTGTTTCTTCCAGCAGGCCCCTTTGTTTCAAATCTAACAATAAAGCGGTTATCGGCTTATCAATGCTTCTGCATTTGTTCTTTAGCCCAATATTTAATGAGTTGTTGGGGCTATCGCCATGGGCATCCCATCCCCAATCAAAAAGCTGTACATAACGGACACCCTTTTCTACCAGTTTCCTGGCCAGCAAAACATTATTGGCAAAACAAGCTTTACCTGGCTGAGTACCATACATCTCATGGATATACGCAGGTTCATCATTGATATTCATCACTTCCGGCGCCGAGATCTGCATCCGGTAGGCCATTTCATATTGTGCTATACGCGACAAAATCTCCGGGTCGTTATATTCCTGATATTGTTGCTCGTTTGCTTCATTTATGGCCTGGATAGAGGCCTGGCGCAAATCTCTGCTCAGCCCATCGGGATCTTTAATAAACAAAACGGGATCTCCCTCACTGCGACACTGCACCCCCTGGTATACCGAAGGCAGAAAGCCACTGCCCCAAACACTTTTGCCTGCATCCGGAAAACTGCCACCACTGGTCAATACCACATAGCCCGGTAAATTCTGGTTTTCGGTACCTAATCCATAAGTTACCCAACTGCCGATACTTGGCCTCCCCAAACGCGGGCTTCCGGTATGTACCAGCAATTGCGCCGGAGCATGGTTAAACTGATCTGTTTTCACCGCTTTTAGAAAGCTCACTTCGTCTACCAGTGTAGAAAAATGAGGCAGGTTTTCACTAACCAATGCACCACTTTGCCCATACTTTGCAAAGCTGGCCTGCGGGCCCAGCATTTTAGGTACCCCGGTAATAAAGGCAAACTTCTTCCCGGCCAGTAAAGAAGGCGGACAATCCTGTCCGTCCATTTTCATCAGCTCAGGTTTATAATCAAACAGTTCCAATTGTGAAGGCGCTCCTGCCATGTGAAGATAAATCACACTTTTGGCCTTTCCTGCAAAGGGGGGCGATTTGGGCAGTAAAGGATGTGCAGGATCATAGGCAATCTTTGTTTGAGGACCTGAAAACAAATTGCCACAGCTCCCCAATAATGACCCCATGGCCAGCGCTCCAAGTCCCATGGCACTTTCTTTTAAAAAATGTCGCCTGGTCAAGCCACTCAACTGCGCTTCCTGTGCTTCCTTAACCAACCTGTACGCATTTAATTCATCTCTGGTCATGTCTTTAATTTTTGGTAACTACCTCATCCAAATTCAACATCGCATTGGCCACCAATACCAGGGCTGCATCTTCGGGCTTTACCGGTTTCTGTTTGTTTCCCATAAATGCGGATGCGCTGACCGCATCTTTTTTAAAGGCCAGCAAAGCTTTATCGTACAAGGCTTCAAAAATTTTCAGTCTGTTTTGCGGAATGGGCTTGTAAAGCATCATAGAATAGCCTTTTGCAATTTTGAGGGAAGCGCTTTTTTCACCAGTTTGCTGCATCCGGACAACAAAATGCCTGGCCATATCTACATATGCAGAGTCGTTTAAAGTTACCAACGCCTGTAAAGGTGTGTTGGTCCTTATCCGCCGCGGGCTACAGGCCACACGCGATGCGCCATCAAAGGCTATCGCCGATGGATATGGGGCCGTTCTTTTCCAGTAGGTATAAATTCCTCTGCGGTATTGGTCCTCACCATTACTTTTTTTCCATTTTGCACGGTTGTACGGCGAAAACCAGATTCCTTCAGGCTGCCAGGGCATAACAGGCGGGCCGTACATTTTTTGGCTCAACACGCCGCTTATTGTCAGGCACTGGTCCCTGATCTGTTCAGCACTCAATCTTACCCGCGAGCCTCTTGCATAAAACTTATTAAACAAGTCTTTTTCTTTTAATTCATCAGATACTTTAGAATCCTGGCGATAGGTGGCAGCCATTACCAATTCCTTTAACATCTTTTTTATGCTCCAATTGTACTTGTACATCAATTGCCAGGCCATATAATCCAGCAGTTCCTGGTGGGTCGGGGCCATTCCCTGCGTCCCCATATCCTCCAACGTTTCTACCAGGCCGGCACCATACAATTGTTCCCAAAGCCTGTTTACCATTGTTCTTGACACCAGGGGGTTCCGCTTGTCTGTTAGCCACATGGCCAGTCCGGTACGGTTTGCCGGGGCATTTTTTGGCATTGCATAATTCAATGAACCGGGTACGCCCACTTGTACCTCTTTTCCTTTTGCCGTCCAGGCACCACGTTCAAACACGTAGTTTTTCCTTTGCATGGCCGCAGGATTTTCGATCATCACAGGTGTGGTGGGTACGCGGGCATTTAACAAGTCGTTAAAAGTTTTTTTACTGGCTTCATATCCAGGTTTACCTTTGCCCGGCAATTGCTGCGAAAAATGGAACCAGTCAAAAAACAAGACCAGTTCTTCGGGATTGTTCAATGTAGGGTTGGCATACCTGATGTACACATCATGTATGCCCTTCTGCTTTTTAAAACCGGCATAGGCATTTTGATAACCAGCAGCCGTATCCAATGGCAATGAAGCCAGAACCGGACCATCAGGTGCATCAATATGCAGGCTCATCCGGCCTCCCGGCTTATTAGATTTGTATCTGAAGATCAGCTGATCTGCATCCTCAAGGTCGACATGCTTCAATCTGGCTACAGCATTATTCCTGAAGTACAGGGCAATGTTGTTGTTACCGATCACTGCACGCTGCAGGTCATCGGCAGTAGTAGAGTTGATAGCAGGCTGTCCGGTTTTCAAAAACAGTTTGACTTCATTTGCAGCCTTTTCAGAGGAAACTGCTTTCACCCAGCTGGTCAGCTTATTGAGCTCGGTAGTCAGCGAATCATTAAACTGCTTTAACAATGGATACTCTGCCTGTACATCCTCATCCCTGGTATTGTTAAAATACGACATGAACTTATAATATTCATCGTGCTTAAAAGGGTCATAAGGATGACTATGGCATTGCACGCAGGAAAACGTGGTACTCATTAATCCCTCCCAGGTTGCATTTACCCGGTCTAACACCGCGGCCGTTCTAAATTCTTCGTTATTGGTACCACCTTCATCATTGGTTGGCGTGTTCCGGCTAAAAGCAGTGGCAATATATTGGGCATCAGTAGGATTCGGCATCAAATCTCCTGCAATCTGATCCGTTATAAATTGATTATAGGCCATATCTTTATTAAAGGCCTTTATTACCCAATCCCGATAGGCCCAGATATTTCTATTGGGATCTGATTCATAGCCTTTGGTATCGGCGTATCTGGCAATATCCAGCCACATCGAGGCCCAGCGTTCACCGTAATGCGGAGAGGCCAGCAAGGAATCGACCAGTACATTGTATGCCTTCGTTTCATCCTTACTGTTTAAGTAATATTGTGCTAGTTTTTCTGATGGGTACATCCCGATAAGGTCCAAGCTGACACGCCTTAATAATGTGCCCCTGTCTGCCTGAGGGGAAGGCTTAAGGTCGTTTTCTTCCAGTTTGGCATAAATAAATTTGTCCAGACCGTTACGGATCCATTCATTGTCTATATCTGGCAGATCTGTAGCCTTTACAGGCAGGTAAGCCCAATGATTGCCCCATTTTGCACCCTGCTTAACCCAGGTACTTAAAATAGTTATCTCCTTGTCATCAAGTGCCGGATGCTTATAAGGCATTCTTTCTTCCGGATCATCAGACTTTATGCGTCTGATAAACTCGCTTTCTTCAGGATGGCCAGGAATAATTGCAGGCTTCCCACTTTTTGTAACACCAAGGGCCTCCGCTCTGAACAAAACACTAAAACCACCCTGCTGCTTTACCCCGCCATGACAGGAAATACATTTCTTATTGAGAATTGGCTTTACATCTGCATTAAAATCTACCTGTTTTTCAGCAGTAAATAAAGAAAAGAAGATAATACCTGAAACTAAAATGAAGGTTAACGCAATAAATATTTTCTTTCTTGATAGCATATAGGGCTTTGTAATTTAAATCTAACTATGATGGCAGGTAATATAAATGCACAATATGCCGCAAAAGATGGACTATCTTACGGTTCATTGAAATTTTTAGAATGGAATGATCTTATATTGATAACTATAGTTCTGGTATGGCAACAAATATTTTCTTAGTGGCAATTCGCCCCAACTGTTTACACTGCCCACGCCCATTTGTTTAAAATCAATGTTCAACTGTGTTTCTTTTCTTGGTTTGAGCTCTCCTGAATGGCGCTGGTGCTTTTCGTCTCCATCATCAAGATCTTCAGTATAAAAATGCAAAGCGCTTGTCGTTAAAGGTACTGCTGCTTCAATCCTGATCCCTTTTCCTTGCTCATTTTTCAGTTCAAGCCACCTGACACCGGTTTTGGTTCCGGTTTCCTGCGGCCTGGTGTAGGCATTAAATTGTGCTTTTACGGTTTGGTTATAAATACCAATCATTGCGCCGGTATAACGATCCTGATAATTTTCAAACGGCCCTCTTCCATAATAATTTAAATTCTCAAAGCCAGGGGGAAAAATCATTTTCATGCCAAATTTAAACAGCATCGGGCCTGCTTTTTGGGTGGTATCGGCAGTCAAGTCCTGACTTACCAGTATTTCTCCGGCGGCATTAATTTCATAGCTGATGGTCAGTTTAGCCATAACCTCGGCCAGGTTGTAGCTGGCTTTTACGACAACTACCTGGTGGTTTTCGTTGATATTAAAAGCTGTTAACTGTTTATTTTTCATGGCGATTTTCCAATCTTTAAGCGCTATCTGCAAATTAGCGCCCATGTCATTATCGGTTGGCGCACGCCAAAAATTTGGTTCAAGAGCTGTTGCTGCTGCCAGGTAATTTACTCCTTTTACGTTATACTGGCTCAGCAAACCTGTTTTTTTATTAAACCTAAGTTCCGCATTTGCAGAAGAAACCAATATAGCGTCCACTTCTTTTGTATATGTTAATTTTTCGGTTCCACGTAACTGCAATGCCTGCTGTTGCCCGCCCGAAATTGGCAATTGTTCCCAGGCCAGGATATGGGCAACCGGAATAAGGTTTTTAGCGCGCTTTGTTTGATAAGTTATATTTAAAAAAACTTCTCCTGTTTGCACTTGCAGCGGCAGGGTAATGGTGTCTTTTTTTTGTGGCAGCACATTAAGCGTTGCAACTTCTCCATTTTGAACGATTTTCCCATCCACCATTAACTCCCATTTTAAGGTTACATCGGCTAAATCAGTAAAAAAGCGTTCGTTATAAATTTCAACCTGGTTGTTGCCTAACCAGGTACTGTGAATGTCCTGATAAACTTTTTTCATTTCCCAGGCCTCTGGATCAGGTTTTCTGTTAGATTGGAACACACCATCGCTCATTGAATTGTTATCGCTAGGTGCTGTTTGCGGTCCGTAATCTCCGCCATAGGTGTAAATCGTATCACCCTGTGCTGTAATTTTAAGTAAGCCCTGATCTACAAAATCCCAGATAAAACCTCCTTGAAAAGCATGACGGTTGCCTCTGATCAAATCCCAATAATCTTTAAAATTACCCAGCGAATTCCCCATAGAATGGGCATATTCGCACATAATGAAAGGTTTTGCAGGCTGAGGTGTATTTTTAGCATAGGCCAGCATGTTGTTTGGCTCCGGGTACATGGGGTTAATGATGTCGGTATTCCAATCGGTAATGTATTTGGTATAATCAATAATGGCGCCTTCATATTGCACCAATCGGGTAGTGTCCCGTTTTTTCAGCCACTGTCTGGTCTCATAAAAATTATAGCCTGCCCCTGCTTCATTGCCCAGGCTCCATATGACAATGGAAGGATGGTTTTTATCACGCTCAACAGCTCTTTTTAAGCGAAGCAAATGGGCATCCCGCCATGATGGGACATTACCCAGACCTTTTGTTAGGTTAAATTCATGGTATACCAGCGGGCCTACGCCATGTGACTCGATGTTGGCTTCTGCCACCATGTAAATACCATATTCATCACAGAGTTCGTACCAATACGGATCATTTGGGTAATGGCTTGTTCTTACCGCATTGATATTAAATTTTTTCATCAACCTGATGTCCTGCAACATAATTTCTTTCGAAATCGTTTGTCCGGAAATTGGATCTATTTCGTGCCGGTTTACCCCTTTGATTAGAATTGGCTTTCCATTTACCAATAATAAACCGTTCTTCATCTCTACCTTTCTAAAGCCTACTTTCTGTGAAATAATTTCGGCAACTTTACCTGACTGGTTCAATAATTTGAAGGTCGCCTGGTATAAATGTGGATTTTCTGCATTCCATAATGTGGGATGATCTACGTTAACATCAACTGCCATATTACGCTTACCACCAAAAGCAATATTTTTTTTGACAACTAGTTTTTCACCATCACGCAATTCGAAAAGTGCGGTCGCCTGTGCTGATGTATTGAGTGAAACTTTGACATGCAGCAATCCGTTCTGATAGGCCGCATCTAAATCTGGCATGATTTCAATGTCCGCTAAATGGATGGTATTTCTGGCCATCAGATAACAATCGCGAACAATACCACTTACCCGCCACATGTCCTGATCTTCTAAGTAAGTACCATCACTCCAGCGCATTACTTTTAGCACAATTAAGTTCTGGCCCTGTTTTACCAACCTGGTGATGTCAAACTCTGAAGGTAATTTTCCATCTTCGCCGTAACCGGAATATTTTCCGTTTACCCAAATTTGGATGTTCGATTTTGCCGCGCCAATGTGCAAAATGACTTGCTTTCCGGCGAAGTTTTTACCTATTTCAATTCGCCTGCGGTAAACGCCCGTGGGGTTAAAATCCATTGGTACTTGCGGCGGATTGGCTTTCATCCGGTCCCGGAACTCATTCGGGTAGTTTACAAAAATTGGATATCCATAACCATTTACTTCCCAGGTGGCCGGAATTTTAAATACATCCCAATCCTGGTCTTTAAAATCAAGCGCATAATAATTTGCTGGTAAGGCGGCGGGATAATCAACAAACTTAAATTTCCAGGCACCATTTAAATTAATGTAATTTTTTGATTTTTTCCAATCACCCAATTTGGCTAATGCTTCATTCTCATAAACAAAGTAAGAGGCATGCATAGGCAGCCTGTTTTCTTCACTGTTTTTTTCATCAAGCCAGGGTGCTTTCTGGGCAACAGCAACCTGGGCAAAGCTAAATAGCCACAAGAATAAAAATGCAACGTAGGTTTTGAGATTCTTCATGCTAAAATAATGCTTGGTAAATTTTTAATGTGCTAACATGCTTTCAGATATGGCGATCTCCCTCACAGAATGACTGCTAAAAAACAAAGTTAATTTGGGGGTTTCAGCCGTAAACAAATAATTAACTTGTATTTTATGCTGGCCTTTTTGAAGAAATAAAGGTAAAGGCTTGTCAAATTTAGGATAAGGAGTTTCTGAATCAAAAGCAAGTTTTCCGTCTATATAGATTTGAACGGACTTGTTTGCCGAAGAAAAATGATACACATCATCCTTTGGCATTGATAGGAAACCTTCAAAAGCAATCAGACCTTTGGATTTACCGGCATATTGCTCGGGCAGCGTTATGGTTTTAGTTATACCAGAATCAACCTCCTTTACCATAATGGGTTGCTTTAAAGCGTTAAGGTTATTCTTATAGAGCTTGTATTTCAAACCTTTCCTTAAGTTTGGAGACGAAAATGCCGGTAGTAGTTTCGGATGGTACATCACTGTCCGGGTAACTACGCTTCTTCTGCCGGAAGGGGTAATTACGATCGTCTTTAATACCCTGCTTGCATTTTCTGGTATTACAAAATTCATGGGCTGTTTATACTCATGATCAAAATCCCCTGGAATCTTATTGTTCAATGTATAATAAATTTTGCTTCCCGGAACGGATGGCAAAAGGTCAAAATTAAACGAGTTGCCAACAACCACAGAATCCGTATAGTTAAAAGCATCTGGCACACGATAATTAGCCCCTGAATGCTCAAAACGTTCCAAATGCACCGGCAACACATTTTTTGAAAAATGTTCATAGTTTTTGCGCTGAACTTCAGACCAGCCGGTTTCAGCCAGCCCAAGCATCCGGGGCAATATCATATACTTAAGCTTTGATACCGTACCGATGTGTTCTGTCCAGATACAGCCTTCCACACCAAGGATATACTGCTCTTCGGTTTTGCTTAAACCAGGGGGTACCGGATCGTAATTATACGACTTCCACAACGGTGAGTAGCCCCCATGGTTGATGGGCTCCATATCAGAAGCACTCTGGGCATAATCGAAATACAAACCCTGATTGCCCGGGGCCATGACCAGTGGGATCTGCTGCCTGGCATGCTCTCCTGCACTTTTTGCCCCGAATCTGTTCATCACTGCTACCCCTTTGTTTGCCCCTCCTTCCAGGATCTCATCCCAGCCGATCAGTTGTTTATGTTTAGCACTTACGATACCGTTCACCCTGCCAATGAAATAACTTTGCAGGGCATGCATATCTTTAATGTTCATTCTTTTCATAAATGCCTGCACCCCCGCATCTTTCTCCCAGAAACCCTTGTAACATTCATCACCACCTATATGGAGATATTTATAGGGGAATAGCAGCGCTACTTCGCCAATTACCTGGTCCAGGAACTGGTATACCTTCTCGTCTGTAGGGTTTAGTGCATTATCCACATACATTTCAAACCCACCTCCCGGAAACCACCTGGCAAAACTGCTGCCGGGGTTTACTTTCGTCTCTGGATTTTTGGTAACCGACAATTCCGGATAGGCAGCTATAGCTGCCATGCAATGCCCGGGAACATCGATCTCAGGAATCACTTCTATGTGCCGCTCGGAAGCATAGCGTACCACCTCTTTAATCTCCTCCTGGGTGTAATAGCCCCCATCAGTTGCTTTTTCACCAGGTTTCGGCGGATCGATCATTTGGTTGAAGTCTCCCAGACGAGGTACCCGCCAGGCCCCAACTTCTGTAAGTTTGGGGTAGCTCTTGATCTCAATCCGCCAGCCCTGATCATCTGTCAGGTGCCAGTGAAACCGGTTTAATTTATACTGCGCCATCAGATCGAGCAGGTCTTTTACCTGCCGCACTGTAAAAAAATGGCGGGACACATCCAGCATCAGGCCCCGGTAACCAAAACGAGGCCGGTCTTTAATTTTTATACAGGGCAATAAAGCTGTTCCCGAACGCGCATTCGGAAACAGCTGGATCAGACTTTGGATGCCATAAAATACGCCAGCCCCTTTCCCTTTCAATGTGATCTTTGCAGGAGACACCACCAACTCATATTCTTCTGCCTCAAATCCTTCTGTTCCTTCTCCGGTAATCTCCAGTGAGGTACCAGTAGCTTTGCTTTTCACCGGGTTACGGAAGCCCCATTGTTCCAGTAAGTAGTTCTGCAGAAATCGTACAGCAGGATCTTCAAGACGATCAGTCCGGATCACTGTCAAAGCGCTGAAGGTAAAGTTTCCTTTCCCAGGCATCATATTCAATGGTGTTGGCACAATGGCAACAGCAGACTGGGAATAACTATAATTAGCAATTCCGCTGAGGATAAGCAATAAAAGGGTACAGGCTTTTGTAGTAAAATGCATCTTTTAATTATTAATTAGTTATACGGTCGTGTAAATACCCGTGCCCGATAAATCCGTGCATGACTGGCTGTACGGGTAAACTCCAATACACCGGTACCCGGATTATAAAATTCAACTTTCTTAGTACAATAAGTACCGCAGCCAGTGGGATCAGCCTTAGTTTCCACGAGATACCCTCCGTCCCCGTCCTGGTTCCCGGCTGCCTTTAGCTGTGCCCTGTTGGACGCTCCTGTCGCGGGTAAAAACTGTTTTGTCGTTTTGTTATAGATATACAGACCACTATGATCGGCATACCATAGTTTATTTGTGTCACCATAATATGGAGAAATATCATGTGGATATTGTCCGGGAGCTTCCATTCTGCGGCTGGTTTGTTCAATTAGCTGCGGATTGGTGCGGGTACCAGTTGTAAAGGCCATAATATAATATTTACCATCGCTGTCATCCCGCCCGGCGGTCCACAAAAGACTATTAACCGGGTCCCAACTTACCGCACGGGCGGAAGGAAGACTGATACTGACAAAATCATTGCCTACATTGACATCTGAAGTGTCATAGATACGCACCCAGGCACCATACCCTGTGTCAGTATTGCCAGGAGAAGCCACTGCCAGATTTCCGTTAGGCAGAAGTTCGCAACCATGCACACTCGGATCTTGAGCAGCAGACCAATAGGTGCCCCACAATTTCTGGCCACGGGCATAGGTTCCGTCATAGGCCACGATACCCAGCCAGCGATGTCCTACAATACCTACTGCTGAAGTGGCTTTACCGGGAAAACCATCCACGTAACGCACTTTATGATCGTAAGGTCCATCAAAGTTAGCGATCCCCGTGCTGGAAAAGCCCTGCGCGGTAGTAGGTGTCCAAACCCAGTAAGCCGTACTGGGTGTCCAGTTTGTATTCCACCAGTGATATACCTCAAGGGTTTTGTTTTCGGCATTGCCTATGGCGATGAACGGATTAATTGTACTCTCCAGCGCCATTATACTTTCTTTCGAGGCAATTGATTCTTTCGCCTCGCCTGGTGAATTGAGCGGTTCGGTTTTGCAGGATAAAATACAAAGAACAGCCATCAGAAAATAGCTTATATACTTTTTCATATTATCTATTTTTAATAATTAAAGCAATTATATATTATTATTGATATGCCCGTGTAAATACTTTGCCTTTATAAAACTGCGCCCCTGTCACTGTGCGTGAACCTGTTGCTGCACCTGTTGTAGGGTTGAAAAAGTCTACACTGTTTGCGTAGGTATCCAGGCCTTTGGTTTCAACGATCACTCCACCCTCGGTCTGATTACTTATACCCTTCACATAGGTTCTGTTGCTGGCTCCCGGAGCGGGAGTAAAGGTTTTGCTAATTTTATCGTAGATAAATACAGTACTATTGGTAGATACCCATAGCTTATTTACGTCTCCATAGTAAGGCGCAATATCATGGGGATAGCGTCCGCCAGGTATAGTGTCCCTTTTCGCATCATCCTGTGCTAAGGTAGGTGCGGTACGTGTACCCCCAACGATCAATGCCGTTAATATACCCTTCCCATTTGACCCCTCTTCTGTATCGCCACATGTCCATAAAACATTATATGCCGGATCCCATAATACTGCATGGGCTGACCTCATAGGAAATCCGAAATAATTAGAACCGGAAGTTACACTGGTATTATATACACGTACCCAACCTTCATTTGCTGCTGCCAAAGCCATATTCCCATTGGGAAGCAGCTCACCTGAATGGATACCAGGACTAGCTCCCGTCCAGTATTTACCCCATAATTTTGTGCCTCGCGCAGTAGATCCTTCCCAGGTTACCAGACCGGCCCAGCTGTTATCCGTGATTGCCACTACCGAAGTGGCACCAGAAAACGCACTGTTATAATGCACTTTTGCATCTGTTGGTCCTCCTACGAAATAAGCCGCACCAGCACTGGAAAAACCAAGCGCAGTAGTAGGCTCAAAAGACCATACTTTTGCTCCGGCTACATTCCAGTCTGGCCAGGAGTAGGCATATACTTCCAGCTTTTCACTGGTAATGTTCCCAACAGAAATGTAAGGAGATACCGCCTCAATTCCGGATGCAGTAGAAGTTTTCTTTTGGGGCGCTTCGCGCTGCGTGTCCTCTGTCGATTCGTAGCGGCTGCAGGAAGTAACCAGACCGATCAGCGCGATAAGCGACAAGCCAATAGTAATTTTTTGGTTCTGTTTCATGTTTTTTGGTTTTAATAGGTTATACTTTTCTTCTTCGTCTATCTCTATGGGATATCCGAAAAATTCTTTTTTGCTATTACTGAAAAACTGTATAAAAATTCTTTTACTGCCAGCGTGGATTCTGTGTCAGGTTCAGGTTCAAACCAAGATCACGCGTTGGCAGGGGCCATAAATAATCCCGCTCCGGGTTAAATTTACGTTTGGCTGCTTCCTGTACAATGATATAGCCCTGGGCATCCAGCTTGGGTGTTGCCTTTTCAAACTCGTTTGCAAAAAAACGGGCCCCGAGGATCAATTTAGGAAGTTCGGTCTCGGCCGTCTTCCAGCGGATCAGGTCCCAGTACCGGTGCTGGCCTTCCACTGCAAGCTCAATCCTCCGCTCCCGGCGAATCTCGTTCCGCATGTCCAGACCATTAGTAGTTACAAAGGCATTCGTGAGTGCAGGCATCTTTGCACGGCTGCGGATCAGGTTGATGCTCTTGTTCAGGTCATCATCTGAAATACTTCCGCCCAGCTCAAACTTAGCTTCTGCATAAATTAACAGTACCTCTGCGTAGCGGATGGTCATATTGTCTACAAAAGATCGTTTGGCAATAAAATCGATGGTGTTAAAATACTTACGGACCTTGTAACCGGTAGGCGCAAAAGTAAGTGTAGGCAGGTAAAAGCTGGTCACATAATAATGTGTTTTATTGAATACCGTCATGCCCATACGCGGATCGCGGTTCTCGAACTGGGTAAGTGTGGTGGTCTCGGTTTTCTGTAAAGGCGATTTACCCTGGGGTAGCCCGTCTGTATATAGATAAGCGTCCATAAGGGCTTTGGTCGGCGTAGTGTTGCTACCTGCACCCAACTCAGCCGGAAAATTGTGATAAGCAATGGGATTGGCAAGACTTTCTCCGTACAGACGTACCAGTATCGCTTCTTTGTTTACCGGGGCTTCGTTTGCGGGCTGGAACAGGTAATAAAAGCTACTGTCGGGCTTGGCTGTGTAGCGGAAAATGCTATATAAACCCGATTTCATTACAGTTTCAGCGGCCGTAACTGCGATCCCAAGGTCTTTTGCCGGGTCACCTTTTCCATGAAACTTTTTTAGTGTCCCCTCATGTAAAGCGATTCGTGCTTTTAATGAGAGTGCGGCTCCAGAGGTGATGCGACCATATTCGGCCACTGGCAAAGCAGAAGAAGCCGGCAGATTCGCTACAGCAAAATCCAGGTCCGTATAAATCGCATCTACTACAGTCTGACGAGCGGTCCGATGTACCTGGTTCAAGGTGTCGGTTACATCAAACGTTCGAAGTATGAGCGGGACATCCCCAAAGCGCTTAACCAGGTTGGAGTAGGCAAATGCCCTGAAGAAACTCGCTTCTGCCTTGTAACGGTCGATAAGCTTCTGGTCGCCCTTTACCCGCACGGATTTTTCCAGCAGGTTATTGCAGTTATAAATTAGTTTATAGTTATCCGACCAGTCGAGCGAAGTAGCAGGTACCGTGCGGGAACCATCGCTGATGGTATTTGGCCCGGCGTTGGCAAAGCCGTCATCGGACCAGTTCGCGTTGATGTTATCCTGTATCGTGGGAATATAGGAATAAAAATAATTCGCTGCCATCTTAAGGTCTTCGGTATTGTTCCAGAAATCGGCATCCGACAACTGGGATTCCGGGGTTTTATCCAGTTCCTTTTCACAGGAGTTGAGACAAATCATTCCTGCTAAAGCCAGAAAGCAGGAAAGTATATATTTGTTTAGTGATTTCATTTTTTCCGGATTAGGAGTTAAAAATTAACATTCAGACCAAAACTGTAGGTACGATAAAAAGGATAGACATAATCTGCCGCATAAGGGCTTTCCGGGTCGTAATACGGGTACCACATTTTGGTGCTCTCCCACAGGTCCTGCCCGGTAAAATATACCCTCACTTTTTCCAGTTTTAACTTTTTTGTCCAGGATGAAGGCAGTGTATATCCCACCTGGAGATTTTTAAGCCGGATGTATGCGCTGTTAGCCAGCCAATGGGTAGAATTGGAAATGTTCTGCGTATCGTTTGCATACAGCCTCGGGAAACGCGCGTCAGTGTTCTCCGGTGTCCAGTAATCCTGATGGATCTTCCATGGTTGACGGTAGCTAGCCGTGAAAGGAACTAGGACAAGAGAGTTCAGCAGTACATTGCGTTTTCCCACTCCCTGAAAGAAAAAGGAAAAATCCAGTCCTTTCCACTCCAATCCGCCGTTAAGCCCGAATACCAGGCGAGGCTGTGTACTTCCCAGGTACTCCAGGTCACCATGATCACTCATACGGCCGAGCCCGGCTGAGATGACATTGTCCCCGTTAATGTCGATATAACGGATGTCTCCGGGACCTGTTCTGGAATTCTGGAAGGCAGAAGCAGCTACTTCCTGGGCAGTATTGAAATAACCGTCTGCTCTATACCCGTAAATTGAATTATAAGGCATGCCTTCTATAATGGAATTGATTCCGCTCGCTATAGTGCTTTGACCATTATATTCAAGTATTTTGTTCTGGTCGTCGGCCAGGTTACCGTTAACCCAGTAGCGCAGGTTTGAACCAATGCTTTCCTGCCAGCCAAGGCTCAGCTCCCAACCCCAGGTTTTAAGTTTGGCAATGTTATAGGTAGAGGGGTTTACCCCTATGGTTGACGAAACCTGTAAAGGCGCCAGCATATTTTTGTTCAGTTTGGTGTAATAATCGCCCGAGAACGTTAAGCGATTTTTAAACATAGCTATATTAAGCCCGATATTGCTGCTTTCTACGGTCTCCCAGGTTTTTACGGGCGAGGCCAGGTTATTCTGATATAAAGAATTGTTGATCTGGTTATTAAAAGGATAGGTAGCGATAGCGGCAGGACCCCTATAAATATCGATCAACCCGATATAATCGTAATTACCAATTACCCCGTCTGAGTTACCCAGCTGCCCCCAGGATCCACGTATCTTGAACTCTTCAAAAAATGGCAGAGCATTATTGAACCAGGCTTCATTGTTCAAGCGCCAGGCCGCCGATACCGAAGGAAAGAGCTGCCACCGGTTTGCTGGGGCCAGCTTTGAGCTGCCATCATAACGCATGTTGAACTCAAAAAGGAAACGCTCGTCAAAATTGTAATTAAAGCGCCCAAAATAAGACATCAGCGCCCAGGTCTGGATTTCCTGCGTATTGGTAGCCTGTGCAGGGTCGCCGAGACCCAGGGTAAACAAGTCGTTAGACACCAATGAACGGGCATTAGCTGTAGTCCGCCTATAATTATAATCCTCAAATGCCGTACCGCCCAGCAAGTGAAAAGTATGTCGTTCGCCAAGTTTGAGGTCATAATCAGCCAGCAACTGAGCATTATTGGTTGACTGCATCAAATAAGCATCGGTATAGGCATTGGGATTATTCATATAATTGTTGATCGCCAGGCGGTTGTACAGGGGAATGGTTCGGCTGATGGCTGTATTGTTGTTGGTTTGCAAGCCGGGTGCATAAATGGCGCGAAGCGTCAAACCTTTTACCAGGCTATCCGCTTTAAGTGTGAAAACAGGTTCAAAAAAATGATTAGTGGCAATATTGTTTCCTCCCTCCCTAAGCAATGCCCCTACGTTATCTCCACTGATGGTAGCATATTTGGTGTTATCACTTTCTGGCAGATAAGTTGGATATAGGGTGCGTAACCGATATATATCATATAACAAAGAATTGTTGCCATCAGTTCCGCGATTTGGTGTGAGAATCCGGGTTTTAGTATAGGATAGGCGTATATCTGCGCTTAGTTTGTTGCTGAACTTAGTAGAATAATTTAAACGTGCGTTCAGGCGATTGGTATTATCGGTAGAACTATGCCGAAAAATCCCCTGCTGATTAAAATAGGCCAGAGAAATTAAATAGCGTGTTTTATCTGTTCCTCCCGAGAAAGACAGATTATGTTGCTGGGAAGGTGAGATCTCTTTCAACTCTTCTTTAATTGGGTCTATGTCATAATATAAATCCCATACAGAAGGATTACTTGGATTGATCTTATAATTGATATCCGGATCGCGCATCCATTGTATCTGCTCATCTGTCCAGACCAACGTAAGACCTGCATTGGCTTGCGCCAGGTTGGCCATTTCAGCTTCTTCCCAGGAATGCAAACGTTCGGGCAGCCGGGTAGGCTGTTGCAGACCAACGATGGCCCCATACTGGACCTTCGTTTTACCGCTGACACCAGCCTTTGTCGTGATCAGGATAACCCCTGCCGCTGCCCGCGCACCATAAATCGATGCAGCCGCCGCATCTTTAAGTACCGAAATAGATTCAATATCATCCGGATTGATGTTGGCTAAATTCCCCGGAGCCCCGTCTATAATGTAAAGCGGGCTGTTGCCATTTACTGAAGAAAGGCCGCGGATCTGGATCCCATATCCTTCTTTTCCGGGTTGGCCACTGCTCCGGGTAACAGTTAAACCGGGCGCTGCACCTTGCAGGGCGGCTATTGCATTGGTAACCGGACGGTTCGTCAGCATTTTACTATCGATCACGGAGATGGCACCTGTCAGGTTTTGCCTTTTCTGAGTTCCATATCCCACTACAACAGTTTCGTTCAGATTCTGGATATTTTCTTTCATTATGATCTCCAGTTGCGCTTTGCCCCCTATGTTAACTTCGCGCGTTTGCATACCTATGTAAGAAAAGATCAGGATATCACTGCCGCTATTCGCTGTTAACTTAAATCTACCCTCACTGTCTGTAACAGTACGTATAGTTGTTCCCTTAACGCTGACCACTACTCCGGGGATCCGGTTTCCTTTCTCGTCTTTCACAATTCCGCTGACATCAACAGCATTAAAACGATTGACGACATCATCCATAAAAGAAGGCTCATTAGTCCTTATGACAACCGTTTTACCATCAATCTGATAGTTCAGTTTTAATCCGTTTAAAATGCGCTTCAAGGCTTCATCTACAGTTACGTTAGTAACGGAAACATCTACTTTCTGGGTTTTCGGAATGGTTTTACTGTCATAATAAAAGTCAAATCCACTTTGTTCCCTTATTTCTTTCAATGCAGATTCAAGCAGTATATTCCGCTGGTTCAGCGTAACACGCTGACCAAAAGTTGCTGCACTGACTTGCATTAGGGATGCTATTAATATTACGGTGGTTAGTCGCATAATTAGCAGTATTTTACGGTGTAAGGATCTAGGTACACCAAGTTTCCTAGTATAATTTTTATACATTTGTTGAGTTTGGTTAAGCAGAAATGCCTATGCTTTCGAAGGTTACGGCAATCTGCGGTTAAACGGTTGATATTTTTGATTGTTCCAAACATTACCAGGGATGTCACAAGCATTCCTGGTTTGTTTCATAGCCCTAGCTTTCCTGTCGTAGTTGTTTATTCATCTTTGCAGATTTTAAATTTGAATAGTTCTGTTAATTGTGTACGTATATCTTTTTACCTTCCACCTTAAAATGCACCTGTCCGCTTGATTCAATAAGTTTAAGTACCACAGACAATTTATTATTTCTTGAAATCCATCCGCCAGATTCAATATCCTCAGGAAACGATGGATCATAAATTACTTCAACATCATACCACCGCGAAATTTTCCGCATAACCGTTTTAAAGTTCACACGGTTCATGGAGAAATCACCAGCTTTCCAGTCGGTGATGTTTTCTATATTTGCTTTGCTAACCTGAATGGAGTTTCCATTATTGATGGCCTGCTCACCAGGTTTTATAATTTGGTTTTTATTGTCAGCAGAAACTTTAACAGAGCCTTCCAGCAAAGTAGTGGCAATCATGGGTTCATCCGCATAGGCATTAACATTAAAATGTGTTCCTAAAACTTCTACTTCCTGGCCCCTGCTTTCCACCACAAAAGGGTGTGCTTTATCTTTTGAAATTTCGAAATAACCTTCGCCCTCAAGTTTTACGCTGCGTACCCCATGCTGAATTAAGGTAGCAGCGTAAGTTAAACTTGAAGCTGCATTAAGCCAGACTTTACTTTTATCTGGTAAGGTTACGATATAGGTTTCTCCTTTTGCTGTTGAAAGGGTATTCATTTTGTTATTTTCAGCGTTACTACTCTTAATTTCGTAAATCAATTGTCCATCAGCTGATTTGGTAATCTCTACTCCAGCTTCTTTAGCCAGTTCACCGTTTGCAGCGTTATTTAGCCTGATCTTTTTGCCATTGTCAAGGATAAGCGTAGCGCCTATTTTACCGGGGGCTATGTCGTTTGCGTAAGGAGACCCTGAAATGGATTCACGATGGTCTGAGGTATATAGCCAAACGCTAAGTGTCAGTGCTGCTATCGCAGCGGCAGCAACGGCAATGCGCAGCCATAATTTTATTTTCTTAGGTTCAATGCCAAAGTTGCTACGTAAATCATAAAGTGACTTGCTTTCAAGTTCATCAATATTTACAGGTAGCGCCCGGGCAATCTCTTGTAGCTGAAAACTATCATAACCAGCATTGTACAATACCAGCTCAGCAGCGCTCGCTTTGCCATCTGCAACTTTTCCAGCCAATGCTATGAATTCTTCCTTACTCATTTTTATCCCTTTATATAGTTAAGTAACTTAACGGGGCCTGATACGTGCAAGAAATAAAAATATTTTTTTCAGATGAAGAAATGTATCCAGAAATTCATTTTACCAAGTTCGCCTTTTAACTTTTTAAGCGCTCTGGCAAGCATACCAGATACCGTTTTTTCTGTTATGCCCAACCTGGCAGCAATTTCTTTATTACTTAAATGCTGTTCCTTGCTCATCTTAAAAATCAGACGGCTTTTATCGGGCAGTTCTTTTGCAAAGGCATCTACAATGGCCTGCAGTTCCTGAAGTTCCAGGCTTTCTTCATTAATAGCAAGCTGCTCACTTTGATTGAGCATAAAATTTTCCCGGATTTTACCTTTACGGATATAATTGGCAGCCTGGTATTTAATGGCCATTAACAAATAACCTTTAATACTCTGCATACTGTGCTGGGCACGGTGTTCCCAAAACCAGGTAAAAACATCCTGTATGATATCCATGCAGGCATCGGTATCATTCAATACATTCGATGCGGAACGGTAAAGCTCTTTGAAATAACGCCTGTGGATTTCTGCAAAGGCAGCATGATCTTGTTCCTTTAGTAAAGAAATCAATTGTTCATCTGTAAATCCCTTGTAGTTATCCATTTAGTTTTGCCAACTTAATATACGCAATTGCTGCCGCCAAAGCTGTATATAATTTTCGAAATTCTCAAATATGTCAAAGAGAAATGGAAAACGGTCGTATCCTCATTTTACATAGTCTGCAATAAAATCCTTCCTGGGTATCATGTGTAAATAGGCATAATCACCAGACAATTGCTTCCTTTGTTTAAGCTGGTATAAAAAATGCCCGCCCAGATCTACAATAATAGGGCATTTTGCCTGGTACCATACCCGGTGTGGATTTTTCCAGCAAAAAGAGTAATAATGTGAGGTTAAAGGAACCGTACGCAGTTCGGGATGAAGGAAGTTAAGAATTTGAGGACGCCCCCTGCCCTGCAATAGGTCAGCCTTACGGATCATAGACAGGTGATCGGTATGACAAAATTCATAAGCAGCAAGCCTGGGATCATCCACATCGGGCAAATGTTTCAGGATCCTGAAACCCTTAAATTTTTTCCCGTTAAGCACCCAGATCAGTTTGGTATAATAGGCCTCCCTGCTTTGTAGTTCCTCGATACAAATGGGTGAATTCTGAAATTCAATAGTGGTACCGCATGCCGTATGTATATCTGCACGATGAAGTTCCCCCTGTACTACATCCGCAAAACCTATTTCGCGAAAGGCCGGCGGAAAAGCTTTTTTCCAGTCGCGGTGCCAGGGTGTTTCTCCATAAGATCTTAAAGAGGCAATGAAATCCATATCGGGATGCTGATAATTTTAGCAGAAAGCAAAATTATACTAATCCTTTTAGCAGTCAAAATATTTTATAAAATTTCAAAGTTTTGGAAAAAATAACAATCTCAACAGGTAATGTTATCTCATTAATCCTGCCCGGCATTAATGCTTTCCCAAAGCATGTCCTTCAACTGGATCAGGCCTTTTTGCGCCACAGAGGAAATAAATATCGCCGGAATGTTTGCAGGCAGCTCCTTTTTCAGCTCTTCCATCAACTCATCATCCAGCATATCTGATTTGGTGATGGCCAGCAAATGTGGCTTCTGCATCAGCTCAGCGTTGTAGTCTTTAAGCTCTGATTTTAAAATCCCGTATTCTTCAGTGATACTTCTGTGCGTATCTGCAGGAACCATGAACAGCAATACTGAGTTTCTTTCAATATGGCGTAAAAAACGGTAACCAAGCCCTTTACCTTTAGAAGCGCCTTCGATAATACCAGGAATATCGGCCATTACGAATGACTTGCTGTCACGATAAGATACGATACCCAGATTTGGTACCAGTGTGGTAAAAGGGTAATCAGCAATTTCTGGCTTAGCCGCTGAAACTACAGACAGTAACGTTGATTTACCTGCATTAGGGAAGCCCACCAGCCCCACATCAGCGAGTACCTTAAGTTCCAGTACAACCCATTCTTCCTTTCCCGCCTCTCCTGGTTGGGCAAAACGTGGAGTTTGTAAAGTAGGTGTTTTAAAATGCCAGTTACCCAGGCCACCACGACCACCCGCAGTTAAAATCTTGGTTTCACCCTCTTCTGTCACCTCGAAAAGCACTTCACCTGTTTCTGCATCTTTGGCGATGGTACCCAAAGGCACATCCAGAATTTCATCTTTACCCGATTTACCGGTAGAAGTACCACTTGAACCTGGTAAACCATCGGGAGCAATGATATGCTTGCGGTATTTTAAATGGAGTAAGGTCCAGAACTGGGAATTTCCCCGCAAAATAATATGTCCACCCCGACCACCATCTCCTCCATCCGGACCACCTGTCGCTGTACGTATGTCACGGTGCAAATGTGCAGAACCAGCCCCTCCTTTACCAGAGCGGCAGCATATTTTAACATAATCTACAAAATTTGAGCCTTGTGACATATGGGGGGTTAGTATTGATCTATTACCGCACTTAAATCTGCAAAAATGTCGTCGATCTTACCGATTCCGTTCACCTTGCTCAACTTTTGCTGCGCTTCATAATAAGGCAAAACATGAATGGTTTTGCTAAAATATTCCTCAATGCGCTTTTGCAGTTTATCAGCCTGGTCATCCACCCTGCCTGTTTCCAACTGGCGCTGTGCAATGCGTTTGGTTAGCTCTTCCTGGTCTACATCCAAAGCAATTACTCCTGCAATTGAACCGCCTTTGCTTTCTAAAAACTCATCCAAAGCCTGTGCCTGAGGAACTGTACGTGGGAAACCATCAAATATAAAACCTTTGGCTCCGGGATTTTTATCCACTTCTTCTTCCAGCATTGCAATGGTAATTTCATCGGGAACCAATTGTCCTTCAGCAATTAAAGCGCTCACCCGCTGTCCAAGCGGACTTTGGTTTTTAATGTGTGCCCTGAAAAGGTCGCCTGTTGAGATGTGGATCAATTGATATTTTTCGATCAATTTTTCAGATTGGGTGCCTTTGCCTGCACCCGGTGGGCCAAAGAGAACAAAATTCAGCATTTGGGTTGTCTTTAAAGTTAAAATGCCTTCTGCTGCATGCAGTAAGGCAGGCCATTATAACATCTATTTTTAACAAAAAAAGAAAAAAACAGAGGTTGGTTTTGAGGTTGCAAATATATAATTATTAATTTACTATATTTATTTTTTTAGCTTTTTTAGGAATTAAGGAGCTACAATCGTAAAGAGATAAACCATAAATATCACCAGCAACACTATCCCCTGCAGAATATTGGTACGCCCTGTTGCCAGGGAAAGCATAATGGTAAACTGTGCCAGCAGCAGCAATACAGTTGCTTTCATGTCAATCCCTAAAGTGATGGTCATTCCCGTTACCATCGACACAATGGCCACTGCAGGAATGGTTAAGCCAATGCTGGCCAGAGCAGAGCCCAAAGCCAGGTTCAGGCTGGTTTGTAAGCGGTTCTTTTTTGCCGCACGGTAAGCCGCCAGCCCTTCGGGCAACAGCACTACAGCTGCAATGATGACCCCAACCAGCGACTTTGGTGCCCCAAAGTTGATGACCGCATTTTCTATATCAGGAGCCAAAGCTTTAGCCAGCAGCACCACAATACCCAAACAAAGCAACAATAAAAAAGTGCTCAATAAGGCAATTTTTACTGTTGGCGGTTCTGCATGAACTTCTTCGTTACCATCTGCATCAGGAGGCAAAAAGAAGTCACGGTGCCTGATGGTCTGCACCATCACAAAAGCGCCGTACAAAACCAGGCATACTACTGCTACAAAAATGAGCTGGACAGGCGTATATTCAGGTCCTTCCTTACTGGTGGTATAATTCGGCAGGATCAGTGTAAGCACCAATATGGCGGTAAGCGTAACTACGGCTGCGCTTACACCTGGCAAACTAAACACCTGTTCCTTAAACCTGGCCCCGCCTACCAGCAGGCATAAGCCAATGATCCCGGTTAAAATGATCATTACAGCGGCCAGCACAGTATCCCGGGCCAGGGCAGCCGTATCGGGCCCTCCCGTAAGCATTAATGAAACAATAAGGGCTACTTCAATAATGGTAATGGCCAGGGCCAGCAATAGCGTACCAAAGGGTTCACCAACCCTGTGCGCTACCACTTCTGCATGGTGTACAGCGGCAAGTACTGCAGCAATCAGTACAGCTGCCAAAAAAAATGTATAGCCGATCCCCAGGTCGAATGATACCCCAAAGTAAGCCAGCCAGGCCAATGCCGGTGCTATAATTGTCCATAAAGGCAGTGGTAGTTTTTTCTTCATTAAATTCGGATTACGTAAAAATATGGAACAATAAGCAAAATACTACAATTATTGTGCTGCAATCAACAAACAACTTGTAGCGTTTTAAAAATATTACACGTTTTAGTATAAAATAAACCAACGAACATGTATAAAATTGCTTTGATCCTGATTTGCGCAGCAGTATTAACCAGCTGCGATAAAAAAGAACCCGCTGATTGCGAAGCCAAAATATGTACAGAAAATTTTGCGATGATCTCCTTTAGTTTTACAGATAAAGACGGAAACCCGGCAGCAGTAAAAAACTACAGTGCCATAAACCAGCGCACAGGCGATTCCATTAAAAGTGCCAGTGCAGCTTATATGAACATGGTTCAGGGCTCCTTTATCGTAGTAGATGACGCCTACCTGGAAAAACTATCTGCTGAAGGTGACGACATCAAGGTGAGCGCTACCAGCGAAGCCACGGCGCAAACCAAATCAGCAATACTGAAAGTCTCCGGAGGAAAATGCGCCTGCCATGTCCAGAAACTTTCAGGCCCCGAAAAGCTTGCCTTTGATTAAAACAATTCCCGGGCAGCACAATTAATTTTCCGCTATTTTTAATACCTGTTGAAATAAATTCACGATAGTTTCGCCGATGCAATTAAAATTGCATAATTTCGGATAAGAAACAGGCACAGGATTTGTTAACTTGTATTAAAAATCAGCACAATGTTAAAGTTACACGCTCATCAATCTGTTGCAGAGGCACTCACCGTCCTGAATAATGAAGATGAGGATTGCCTGCCCGTATATGATCAGGAGACAGTGATTGGCAAAATCACCTATGCTGAATTGAGGGCTTTTGTAAGTCATGATGAAAATCCAGGCAGCATATCTGCCTTTAAACTTCATTTCGACTTAGGCGCTGCTTTGCCTTCTATCAAGGCCATCCAGCTCAAACAGCATCAAAAAATTCAAAATGAAGCCGCCATCAGAAAATGGACCGCCAGATTAGGTTCTGTAGCTGTAATCCTGGTCGTGCTCTTTGGCTTTGCCTGGTTGCTTTTTGAACCGATTAACTCCTCCTACTCAGATCAGGAAGAAACGGCACTCCCTGATTCCAACAACATCACTTTGACTTTGGCAAGTGGTAAAATATTGTCATTAGAAAGAGATAAGAATGGTATTATCATTAATCCGACAGAAATAACTTACAATGACGGCTCGAAATTGGATGTAGAAAGTATGCAGAATGTCTCTGCCAATGGAGTAATGATCGTCAGCACCCCAAATAACGGCAGGTACCAGGTTACCCTTCCCGACGGCACCAGTGTATGGCTTAATGCTGCAACTCAACTCAAATTTACTTCCGGCTTCAATGACAGGATCGGGCGTGCAGTCCGCTTAACCGGGGAAGCTTATTTCGAAGTAGCAAAAATGCAGCATAAAACCGCGGATATTCCTTTCTTTGTCATCAGCGACGATCAGGAAATAGAAGTTTTGGGCACTCATTTTAACGTTGATGCCTATCCCGGAGAAGCAAATGTAAAAACTACCTTAATCGAAGGCATAGTGCGTATCAGCCCCCTGCTAAACAACACAAGTCTGGCCGCTGCAGATCCTGCCATGACAGATCCGATCCGGATGATGGCTGTTGCAAAAGGTGAATCAGTACTGCTTAAACCCAATCAACAGGCCGTTTTAACAGCTCAGCACATCAGCGTTAAACCTGTAGACCCGCAATATGCCATTGCCTGGACAAAAAAGGATTTTACTTTCCGGAACATGCCACTGGAAACGGTCATGAACGTAATAGCAGACTGGTACAACGTGGATATACATTATCAGGACAAAACCACCAAAGCCGTACTTTTAGGAGGCTCAATCCAACGCTCAGATAAATTAGCCGATGTGCTTTCTGCACTCTCTCTGGCCTCAAACCTTCACTTTAAAACTGAAGGCAGACAGGTTATCGTAAAATAACCTGCCCACCCAAAAAGTTATCCGCCTGCTTGCCTGTACCCCATCAATTTAAAATGCAAACCTACATTGTGGTGTATAAACATTTCAGCAGCCGGATCTGAAGCATAGTCCATTCCCCACCTGGTGCGGTCAATCATAAAATCAGCTTCAACCTCCAGTTTATTGCCATTAAGTTTAATAGCCGCTGCAAAACTGATCTGGTTCGTTTTCCCCAACATGCTAAAATCTCCGGTGATCACAAAGTTAGCATTGGCAATAGCATCCGGCATATTGCCCGCATATTTATTCACGCTGGTAATTTTAAATGAAGCTTCAGGATAGCGTGCCAGGTTAAAAAATGCATCGCTTTTTAAATGAGTAAGCAGTTGCTCCCGAACAGCCGGCTCCTGCTGGTTGAAATTTTTTATAGAAGCAATGCGTATCACAAATTCACCTGCCTTGATCTGTCCTTTTTCTACTTCGATATGGTTTTCTGCAATGTCAAATGATCCGTTGTTAAAGCCATTTTCCATGGTGCCTTTCCATTCCACTACTGAATTGTCATCCAGGGCATAATTGCCTTTTAGCGCAGTGTCCGAATCCTTACAGCCCAGCAGAAATACCAGAGTAGCCATAAGTACTGTTTTAATTGTTGTTTTCATCATCATATGTATATTGTTGTTTATTTGTTTTGCAAACGAAAAAATGTAACTGCCGCCTTAAAACCACGCCTTTCCCAATCGCTTATACAGCCAAGCACGCTGATCAATGCCGATATTTCTCTTAAGCCAATCACGCTCACATAACCATTAAGCTGAGTACCTATTTCTTCATAAAATTGGTTAGTTAAAGCCTGGAATTGCTTAAAAGGGCTATAGTAAGCTTTAATAATCTTCAGGTATCCGATTAAAACCTCTGCCGCCTCTGTACTTAGCTTCAGCAGATATTGATTAATGCTTACCCATACCAGCTGTCGCCGGTGATCTTCCAGAAAAGAAACGCTTGAAGTAATGTGTGTATACCTTACCAATTTTTTGTATCATTAAATTAACAATACAAAGGTGCAGGGAATATCATTTTAAAACTTGTACAAAACCGACCTGCAAGATGTTTTATCAGGCAAAACACTTCCCGTTAGTTACAAAAAGCTCAGCTGAACTTTCGGTCAGGAGCCTGGATGGAGCTACCCCCGCAAGGGATTTAAAGTCTCTGGAAAAATGAGACTGGTCATAATACCCTATCGCATGAGATAATGCCGAAAGTGAGATCCCACTTTCTGATTTTAGCCGCGTCAAGGCGCAGTTTAACCGGATAATCTTACTCAGTTCTTTAGGGCTCAGACCAACCTTTTGCAAAAACAAACGTTCCAGATGCCGGCTGCTAATGCCCAGCTGACGCTCCATTTTGCCGATAGATAAATTGCCTTTGCTCGCCTTTAACTGATGAATGGTATAGTCTACATAATCAATCAGCTCCGATGGCGGTAAAATCCGCTCTTCCAAAAATTGGTTCACTGCTGCAACCCGTTCCTGATCTGAATCCGCCCCATGCAGCATTTCCAGTAAATGGTTTACTGCGCTTCCCCATACTGCCTCCAGGTCCAGGCTCGGTACATTTGTAAATTCCTGCATGTTAAAAGGCAGCAGCTGTTGTATACCAGCCGATTTAAACTGGATTTTAATCAGCCGGGTATGCCCCGAAAACTTAAGCCATATCGGTTTGGTCAACTGTCCCACCATAAAAGCATTTCTTGTTTTCAGCATACTGCTCTGTGGTCCTTCCAAGGTATATCGATGGGAATCTCCAAATAGAAAAAGCATAGAAACCTGTCCAAAAGGGATCAGTCTCCAGGTAGAGAACTCCTGGTCTGCTTTACGCCAGTTGATGTCGACCAGCATATAGTTGTCAATATACTTACTCAATCGCTGACTTGGCGGGTAAAGGTCTGCTTTCATGGTGCTAAAAATCAATTTTTTAACAAAAGTAAAGATAGACCTGCAATTCCATTTGTACAAATGCGACATCAAAACCTGACATATGCAAGAAATAATTCCTTAATTTAGCCAGCCAAAATTTTACCACATGCACACTTCCAAGAAAACCGCTATTGGCTTTATTTTCATTACCCTATTGATAGATGTCATGGGATGGGGCCTGATTATCCCTGTAATGGCAGATCTGATTGCGCAGTTAAAAGGCATTTCCATTAACCAGGCCAGTACATATGGTGCACTTTTGTTATCTGTTTTTGCCATCACGCAATTTGTATTCTCACCTGTAATCGGCAACCTGAGTGATAAATATGGCCGCCGTCCGGTCCTGCTATTTTCTTTGCTGGGTTTTGGGATCGATTATATTATACTGGCCCTGGCCCCAACTTATGGCTGGTTATTTTTAGGACGCATTATTGCTGGTATTACTGGGGCTAGTTTTACTACTGCTACAGCCTACATTGCCGATGTCAGTACAGATGAGACCTCGAAAGCCAAAAATTTCGGACTGATCGGTGCTGCCTTTGGTCTGGGCTTTGTACTTGGCCCTGCATTGGGTGCGCTTTTGGCCACCTGGGGCATCCGGGCTCCTTTTTATGCTGCCGCAGTGCTGTGTTTAGTCAATTGCATTTATGGTTATTTTTTCTTACCCGAATCCCTGAGTAAAGAAAACCGCAGGGAATTTGACTGGAAACGTGCCAATCCATTTGGCTCATTGAAATTTTTAACCAGCAACCCAAAGATCGGGCGTCTGGCTCTGGGCTTTTTCCTGATCTACCTGGGTAGCCAGGCAGTACAGAGCAACTGGAATTTCTTCACCATTTACCGCTTCAACTGGAGCGAAAAAATGGTGGGTATTTCGCTCGCCGTTGTAGGGGTTATGGTTGGTGCCGTTCAAGGGGGGCTTACCAGAATTGTTGTTCCTAAAATCGGGAACGAAAAAAGCATATATGTAGGCTTGTCCCTTTACACGCTGGGTCTGGCGCTTTTTGCTTTTGCAAGTCAGGGCTGGATGATGTTCGCCTTCCTGGTTCCTTATTGCCTGGGCGGAATATGCGGGCCTTCGCTGCAATCGGCCATCTCGGGTCATGCCCCTGCCAACCAGCAGGGAGAACTGCAAGGTGCGTTAACCGGCTTAATGAGCCTTACGGCAATTATAGGCCCCTTAATCATGAACAATTCATTTGCTTATTTTACCAGCAGTAAAGCACCATTTTACTTTCCTGGTATACACTTTTTTATCGGAGCGATTTGCATGCTCATCAGTATTTTCATCACTTACAAAGTACTGAGCAGAGAGAGAAAAGCAGAGGTAAAAAACATCAAATAACAGACCTCACCAATCCACCATCTACCCGAATTGCAGCACCATTTGTTCCTGATGCGAGCGGACTGGAATAATAAGTTACTGTAGCAGCAATTTCTTCCACAGCAAGAAACCTTTGCAGCAAAGAGCTCGGACGCATATTTTTAAAGAAATCAACCTCCACTTCAGCAACGGTGAGATTCCCGGCTTTTGCCAGATCTTCTATAAAACCGCCCACACCTTTAGATTTTGTTGGGCCCGGCAGGATGCTGTTCACAGTTACGCCTGTTCCTTTACTCAGTTCTGCAAGCCCTCTGCTAATGGCCAATTGCGCAGTCTTGGTCATTCCATAATGGATCATCTCTTCCGGAATAAAAACTGCTGATTCACTGGAGATAAAAATGATCCTGCCCCAATTTTTCTGTAACATTTTAGGGAAGATATGTCGGGAAAGCCTGATGCCACTCATCACGTTGATTTCGAAAAACCTGAGCCAGTCTTCATCAGGTATTTCTTCAAATGGTTTTGGCTCAAAAATCCCTGCATTATTGATCAGGATGTCAATTTCCGGCAGTTTTTCAATTAAAGCATTTACCTCTTCCACTTTTCCAAAATCAGCGGCAATTCCCGATACATCTGCGCCTTTTACAAGCAGTTTCAATTCTTTAACTGCAGCAGTAATACTTTTGTCTGTTCGTCCGTTGATGATGACCTTAACCCCTTCAAGCAATAACTGATGGGCAATAGCAAAACCGATTCCTGCGGTAGAACCGCTAACAAAAGCAGTTTTGTTTTGAATTTTTAAATCCATAGCTCAAAATTATATGATGAAGTTACGTTTTTTCCCGCTTTATATCCTCCTGTATAGCTATTTTAGGGTGAGACCATCTTTTTGATCAGGTCTACCTCATCCTGTCGATACGGAATCCCATCTTTTTTAAAAATATCATGGAACCATTCCATTGGCTGACTTCCATCTGACAGCGGGGTATCCCAGGCATAGATGGTATTTGATTTCCCGGCAACCAGGCCCCAGTTCACTGCTCCGATATTTTCCTTTTTCAGCATCGGTAAAATATTTGAAAACCTGCTGTTCCGGGTTCTTGCCATGTATTCGGTACAGATCAACGGACGTCCATGTGTTTTTAACATTTGTATCACCCTAAGATGCCATTGTGGCTCTTCATAATCGTGGTAAGTAATCACATCTGAATTCTGGATCTGAAAAGCATTCAAATCTTCCAGATCCCATTTCCAGATCCCTGAACTGACAGGTTGCTGAGGGCCTACCGCTCTGGCCCAGGCGAATACTTTCTTTAATAGCGGAAGTGAGGCATTTCCTTTTCCGGAATTACCGGGCTCATTGTAAAGATCCCAAAGCAGGATACGCTTGTCTTTGGCAAAAAAGGACATGACGTCTTTTACGTATTTCTCCAAGCCAGGAAAAATGGTGGAGTCTGCTGACATCGGTTGCCCGGGATCTTGTACCCAGCCAGAATTGTGTATGCCCAATTTAGGCTCAGGCTGTTTACCTGCTTTCCCTTCTTTATTCCAGCAATCATCAAAAAATACAAAAATCGTTTTAATGTGATGTTTATCAGCAATTTCCAGATACTGCCTTACCCGATTTTTAAAGCCCCGGGGATCTTCCTTCCATGCAATGCTGTGCAGGTATACCCGCATGGTATTTAAACCTATCTTTGCGGCCCAGCCCAACTCTTTGTCGATAGTTTGGGGATCAAATGATGCAGCCTGCCACATTTCCAATTGGTTAATAGCTGTACTTGGAAGAAAATTAGCGCCAACCATCCATGGCTGCTGTCCGTACCAGTTATTGGCTTGTGCTATAGTCCATTTTTTCCCGGGAACGGTACTGAGTTCCTCTTTTTGCGCATAAGTATTCACTGTTCCAGCTGTCAGCAATAAGAACAGGAAAAGGTATTTTTTAAAGTTCATTTGTTTCATCTATGTTAATTATGTTGAATCTTTCCTATAACAATGGTGTCAGCTCTTATTGTAATTCGCCGGATGGAACTTTTACAGGAGTTCCTGCAGGAACAGGCACACCGAAATCAGGACTTCCATCTGCCTTCCAGGTAAACTTTTGCAAACGCCAGTCTCTGGCCCAGCCAGGAGCAGTTGTTTTTTTTGCGTGATAAAGGATCCAGTTTTCCTTTCCATCCGGAGAACTGGTGAAACTTGCGTGTCCGGTACCAAACACTGCCGGAGTGCCCTGAAAAACAGGCCCTGTTTTTTCCCAGTTTGCTGCATCAAGTGGTGTTTTTCGGGGATCCTTCAGTCTCAGCTGACCTAAGCGATATTCGGGGGTCCAGGATTCCCGTGTTGAATAAATGATAAATGTTTGCCCGGCATTTGTTAAAAACTGCGGCCCTTCATTCAGATCAAGGGGCCCTCCTCTTTCCCAGGGCTGATCAGGGCTTGATATTTTTACCCGTTCTGAACGGATGGTCCAGGGATTACTCATCTCTGCCATATAAAGGTGCTGGGATGTCTTATCGGTATTGGAATTCTGTTCCCATCCAGACCATACCGCGTAAAGTTTTCCGTTGATCCGGCCCACATTAACATCAATTGCCCAGATGGCTCCTGTTTCATCCTTAATATCCTTACCGGTACTTAAAACTCCCTTGTCAATATAAGCTCCCTGAGGGTCGCTGGTAACAGATTCAAGCACTCCTGATCTTTGATGGATATATGGAGGCCCTGCTTTGCCGGCTGCATAATAAATGTACCATTTGTTATGGAAATGATGCAGCTCCGGGGCCCAGATCTGGGTCCTGTTCCAGCCTTCAGCCGGAGCCTTCCATACCGTAACCGCTTTGCCTAAGCGGGATAACCGATCGGATTTACGCACCACAATCCGCATACCATCAGCACCCCCGCTGGCCTGGCATACATAATAAAAGTTCTCGTGTTTAATTACCCATGGATCGGCCCCGTTGCCTATAGGGTTTACAAAAAATCCGGGTTTCTCATCTTTGAATTCAGCAGATTTACCCTGCTTAACCCGCTGAGCAGCACAGGTTAAAACAACTGTAAAAAACAAGAGTGTTGAACATAAAAGAACTTTCATACTATCTCTTTAAGTTTTTATACCTGAGCATTGCCTCTACAAAATAATAATCCGCATAAGTAAGCGGCACATCTACCTCCGATTTACCGGGAAGGTTGCCCACACCGTGGTTCAATAAAAAGCCCTGACTAGTTCCATAAGGCGCAGTATAAACATCCGAACATAAGGAATGAAGCATAACTTCTGCTGCGTCCAGATAAGTTTTACTGGCTTTGCCCTGGTTGTAACCGGACAGTTCTATCAATGCAGAAGCAATCAGGGAACCCGCAGAAGCATCACGTAAAGCATTGGGGATACCAGGTGCATTGAAGTCCCAGTATGGAATTTTATCAGCTGGAAGGTTTGGATGTTTCAAAATGTAATCGGCAATATGGTTGGCCAGTTCCAGGTACTTTTTATCCCTGGTCTCCCTGTACATCACTGTATAACCATATAAGCCCCAGCCCTGGCCCCTGGCCCATGCAGATTCATCTGCCGCACCCTGTACCGTGTGTTTCTTTTGGGGCAGTCCGGTTTTTGCATTGTAATTGACCATATGGTAAGTGCTGTAATCTGGCCTGAAATGGTTCTTAATGGTTGTATTGGCATGGGTAACTGCAATCTTATAAAAAGAGGAATCTCCTGTTTCTTTTGTAGCCCAGAATAAAAGCTCCAGGTTCATCATGTTGTCAATAATCACCAGAAAGTCGGAAGGTTTAGAATTCCATGAGCGGATACAGCCAACTTTTTCATCAAAACGGCTGGCCAGAGAACGTGCACTATTAATTAAAATCTGCTTATATTCCGGCTTAGGAGCCAGGCGATTGGCGTTGCCAAAACTGCAAAACATCATAAAGCCCAGATCGTGCGTACTTTTATTAAACTGCTCTTTTTCCAGCAACTTTAACCTGTTTAAAGCCTCGGTTTTTAAACCCTGGTCGTTTGTAGCTTCAACCAGGTATAAAAGTGTTCCGGGGTAAAAGCCACTGCACCACCAACCTGAGCCACTGGTTACCAGTTTGCCATCCTTATCCAGGGATCTCGGAAATTTATCTGCCGGAATCTGCTGCATAAAATATTTATACTGTTTTCCGGCCTGCGCTATACTGTTATCGATTTCCTTAACCAGATCCTTTTTAGCTGTTAAATGCGGTTGTTTTTGAACATTGCACCCCGTACCCAGGATAAAAATTGAAATGATTAACCCTGCGAAAAATCTACCTTTCATGAAGTATTGTTTTATGTGTTAAATATATGTGTGTGGTTATTATGAGTATCTTAAATTCGATATTTAGTCTGCCGAATGATCAGCCGGCATATCCTGGCCTTTCCATATTTTTTTAGCAGTCCAGTCTTTATCCCCGCCAGTCCAAAATGGATCGGAAGGACTTAATCCCAGTATTAAAAAAGCTTCAGAACATAAATAAAGACTCCCTGTAGAAATGTAAATCTCTCCTAAGCCAGGCTGATGTCCATATAAACCGATTTGCAGCCAGCCATTTTTATCAAATGTACCAGGAGCTTCCAGCTGTCTTTTAATCATCGTATACAATGCAGCCCTTACCTGCTGTGCTTCGATTTCTGCGGGCAAGGCTTTCATCAAAGCGATTTGTGAAAGCGACTGAAATGCACCAAAGCGATAGGCCAGCGAGCGGCCAATCGGGGGATAGGTACCTTCAGGAGAAATAAGGCGTTCCAGCACCGTTGCGTATCTTATTGAGCGTTTCAATATCAGGTCATAGGTTCTTTTGGCCGGAGCACTTTTATCTGCAGCCAGCAGCGTTTGGCTAACATCCAGCAACATAGGCTGAATGACAAAACTGTTGTAATAATCCCAATGAAAATTTGGCCCGTCTCCATATGCACCATCGCCCTTATACCAGTTCATATGTGATTTCATCGCATAATCAACCCGCATCCTGTCACATTTGCCATCAAATTTTAACAAAGCAGCTTCCACTTCGGCACTAAACATCAGCCAGTTGCTGTAAGATGGCGTGATGATCCGGGAAGATTTCAGTGCAGCAATAACATTCGCTTTAGTTTCGGCATCCAGCCGGCCCCAGATCTGGGTTGGTGCGCGCAGCAAGCCCTGGGCTAAAAATGCAGCATCAACCAATGCTTGTCCTCCTTTATCGAAATTCATAAAATCAGGAGCTTTCGGATCTGTAGCGTTCTTAAAAGACAATACCGCCAGATCGATGTATTTTTTCCTCAGCTTTCCTTCAGCGGTATCATCCGGCCCCAGTTCCAGCCAGGGAGCCAAACCAGCCATCAGCCTGCCAAAAGCTTCCAGGTAAGTATGCTGTTTCCTGTCGATTTTAGACTCTAAAGGCATTTTTATCCTAAGTTCATTTTTACTTAGCGCAACCAGAACCGGGTCTGCAATGCGTATTAAAGACTGCACCAGATAGCTCCGTTCACGCTGGCCATCGTCAGGTTTATTTGTGCGGGCATGGACAGCTGTAACATTTAAGTTCAGCTGCAGAATTAAAAGGGCAATAACCAGTGTTTTAATTTTATTCATTTTTAATCAATTGTGTGCTATTCGTATCATTTCTAACCTAATCCTCATTCATTTTCTCCGTAGTCTTAGCCTGGTATAAACCGGTATTTCCTTTTGTCCAGAGGGGCATCAACTGCCCGATGACATCTGGATTGGCCAGGGCAATATTTATGTTTTCATAGGGATCAGTCCTGTGGTCATACAATTCATCAACCGGTTGTTCTTTTCTAAAATAACGGGTAAAGCGGTATTGATCTGTGCGGACGGTTATTCCTTTTTTGAAATAGCTATAGGCTATATTATTCCAGTTCCGGTCTGCCGGGTTCTTTAACAGGGGCAATAAACTTCTCCCATCTGTTTTAGCTACAGAATTCACCTTGCACAGCTCCATTAAAGTAGGATAAACATCAACTGAACTGACAACCTTATCACAGGAAGCTCCTCCAGTGCCGGGAACCTTAATAATCAAGGGACTTCTTAACGCATATTCAGAAATGGTATGTTTACCCCATACCCTGTCATCTCCCAAATGCCATCCATGATCGCCCCATAATACGATTATCGTATTCTTTTCCAGGTTTGATTTTTTGAGTTCGGCAAGCACTTTACCTATCTGTGCATCCACATAACTTACACCAGCATAATAGGCATGCCTTAATTTCCGTGCATAGGCATCAGAAACCGGGTTTGACAAAGCAGCTTTTTCCTCACCCAGCTTATAACCATTAAATTCTCCGCTCTGGTGAAAACTTGCCGGATTTACGTTCAGTGGAACTTGAGGTGATGAGGTCAGTGCTATTTTAGATTCGTCATATAAGTCCCAGTATTTTTTTGGTGCATTAAAAGGAAGATGTGGTTTAAAAAAACCTACCCCCATAAAAAAAGGTTGCTTTTTGCCTGCCAGTTCCTGCAATTTGCTTACCGCCAGGTTTGCGGTTAAACCATCGGGGTAAAGTTCATCAGCCACATCAGCACTTTCGTAAGGCTTCACCTCACCTTTAAGCTGGTTACGGTTGCTCCCATCGGCATATCCAAAAAAGGCATTCCATCCTGTGCCCCATTTTCCGGCATTCAGTAACATTTCATCCCAGCTATGCGGCAATTCCATCTCCGTTCCTTTCGGACTCAAATATTTATAGATGTAACCATCCGGAGAATGACTTATTTTTCCAATACCAACAGTATAGTATCCATTGTTCCGTAAGGCATGAACAAAAGACTCAGGAACCTCTTTTTTTTCCGTACCTGCTGCCTTTTTGTGTTCCAGCACTTCGTTGCTCAGGTCATTTAAACTTCTTGGCAGCATACCGGTAAGTATACTTGCCCTGGAGGCACCACAGGTAGGCACCGTTACAAACTGCTTTTTAAATACAACAGCTGTAGCTGCAAGCTGGTCAATATTTGGGGTATGCATATAATTGTTGCCATAACAGCCAAGTTCAGGGCGGAGGTCATCAACAAAAATAAACAATACATTATAAGCAGGCTTAGTTTTGGCCTGTCCATTCACATGATACGTAACGAACATCAAAAATACGGCTATGCTTATACCGGTTAATCTTTTCATTTTATGCGCTCCTTTCTAAATTTATACAGGCTTACCAACCCGGGTTTTGTACCATTTTTGGTGATTTGGTAATTTCTTCCCTGTAAATAGGAAGCAAATACATTTCGGGTCTGAAGTTACGAAGACGGCCGGCAGCTTCCACATCTATTTCATTGTATTTATAGGTAGAACCTGTTTTGGTGATCTTCATGGCCTTGTTGAAACCATTAAGAACAGTCATGCCGATCATCCAGCGGCGTACGTCAAAGAAACGATGGTCTTCAAAGCTCAATTCAATTCTACGTTCATTTCTGATCACTTCGCGCAATTCTTCCTTGATCATTCCGCTTTTTAATCCGTACATCCCGTCCGTTCCCGCATCTATTCCGGCACGTTCCCGGATTTCTTTTAATGCGGTATATGCTTCAGAAGGATTACCTGCTTCATTAATGGCCTCTGCATAATTCAATACGATCTCGCCATATCTTAACAAGGGCAAACCCCTTGGTGTATTCACTTTGTTTGCATTTGAGGTTTTCTCATCGCACATCTTTCTGCAGTAATAACCGGTAACGGTCATTACATTATAACCATCCTGCGGCGCACCATCATAAGTCCATACATCTTCCAGCGCAGCAGTTTTATTGGAATATTTGCTGCCATTGTACATGATCGTGTAAGCAAAGCGCGGATCCCTGTTCACATAAGGATTGTCTTTGTTATAACCTGAGCCTTGATCAGAAATGGACTTTCCATTTTTCATTGGAAAGCAGTTCACAAAATTTTGTGTAGGGTATCCGTAATAACCTCCAGACCGGGATGGAGGATTGTAATACTGTTCAATATCAATATTCGGAGGCTGATTGGCAAAAAAGATGTATTCAGAATTTTTCCTGGTCAGGAACATTGAATAAAAACCATTTCCTGGTTTGGTATTGTCCAGAACCAACTGATAATACCCCGAATTCATCACTGCTTTTGCAGCATCTGCAGCCCTTTGCCAGCGTGTATTATCGGCAGTTGGATAACCTGCCGCTTTGATCCGCTCTTGCAGGTTCTCCTGGTTCCGGTATTGCAGCGTAGCCATGCCGCCGTTAAATAATGGGCTGGCAGCGTATAAAAGTACACGGGATTTTAAGGCAAGGCATGCCCCTTTTGTTACGCGCCCATAATCCCTTTCTTCATACTGGTCGGGTGCCGGAAGCAATTTTTCACAGGCATCCAGCTCGCTTACCAGATAATTCACGCAGTCTTCATAGCTGTTTCTGGGAACATCTATATTGGTGTTGATATCTGAAAACACCGTATCAGCCAGCAGTGGCACGCCACCAAAACTTTTAATGAGGTTTTCATAATACCATGTCCTTAAAAACCGGGCTTCCCCTTCCATCCTCTTTTTAAGCGGCGCAGATAAAGGTGTATTTGGCAGATTTTTTAAGAACAGGTTTACCCTTCTGATATTGGTATAAGGAGTTGTCCACTGATCTTTTATCGGAAAATTACCAGGAGATACCGCACCGGAGTACAAAATCACAATCCGCTGCGTCCCACCATAAAAACGGTATTCCATATCGTCTGTTGTCATTTCAAGATTTCCCTGATTGTCCCATCGCCGTTTGTTAAAGCTAAACTTGGCGTCTGAATAGATCCCGGTCAAAAACTGAAAGGTTTTTGTACTGTCACTAAATATTTCTGCTTCATTCAGATTGGTGAGGTCAACGGTTTTATCCAAAAAATCATTTTTTTTACAAGCCAAAAGTGTGGCGCAGGTGGCTAAACAGATGAAAATATATTTTTTCATAATATCTTTTTTAAAAAGTTAAGGAAACACCAAGGTTAAAAGTTCTTTGCGGAGGATAAGACACCCGGTCATTACCTGATGACGCCTCCGGATCAAATTGATACAACTTGGTCAGTTTAGACCAGGTAACCAGGTTATAACCGGTAGCATAGATTCTGGCATCCTGTAATTTTAGCACATTAAACCAATTTTTAGGAAGCTGATAACCCAATTCAAAAGTTTTAAGCCTGATAAAATCACCCGGAATAAACCAGAATGTAGATGGGAAATCGGCTGGTGCGCTTACACCGGTCACCTTCTGTGACAATACCGGGTATTTGGCATTATTACCAAGTGCGGGCGTCCAAGTTTCCCGGTGTATGGGCTGCATATTAGAAGAGAAACTCTGAATGGCGCCTGCAATCCCCCTCAGGTAAAAATCCTTTGCCCCCTGGAACATGGCACTTACACTAAATCCTTTATAATTGAAGCCAAGTGTAAGGGCATACGAAGTTGTAGGATAGTTCGGTAAACCAAAGTAACCCCTGTCATTGTCATCAATCAGTCCATCGTTGTTGTAATCCAGCAGTTTCAAGTCTCCGGGTCTAACCACATCAGATGTTGGCTTGGCTACATTGGGGTCTGCAATTTCCTCAGCTGTGTAAAAGCCAATCCACTTATAAACCAGCAATTGTCCGATGCTATTGCCGGTAGCCTGTTGCCATGGATTGGGCAATACCGGCTCATCACGATTGACAATGGTGTTTTTTACATAAGCAATATTCCCGTTTACAAAATAACCGAAGTCTTTCCCGATCCTGTCTTTATAAGCGATCTCAATTTCATAACCCTTGTTATTTACTTCGCCGAGATTTACCATTGGAATAGTGGCACCAAACATAGACGACATGGTTCCCCTGGCGGTAATGATATCATACCTTAAATGATCAAAATAATCCAGAGTTAAAGAAAGCCGGTCCTTAAAGGCGGTAATGTCTGTACCAATACTAAACTTTCTTTCCTTTTCCCAGGTTACATCATCATTCCCAAGGTTGCCTTCCTGAATCCCCGTATAATTGGCATGCGTTTCGCCGAATGACGCCGATCCCCCTGGCTTAAACTCATGCAGGTAGGTGGTTTGTGCGTTTCCAATATCATCACTACCAACAATACCGTATGAACTTCTTATCTTAAAGTTATTGATCCATTCTAAAGGTTTAAACGATTTAAAGAAGGGCTCAGCTGCAATATTCCATCCGGCCGACACTGCCGGGAAAAAACCATAAGCATTACCAGAAGAAAAAGCATCAGTTCCATTATAAGCGCCATTGAATTCCAGCAAGTACTTTTGTTTGTAATCGTATCCAACCCTTGCCGCATATCCCCGCGTATTTGCAGGAATGTAGTTCTTATTGACATCTGCCGCATTTGAAGAGACGAAAGCTACCCTGGTTTGCTGATTGGTCAAAAGGAGCCCGAAAAGATGGTGGTCCTGAAAGTGTCTGTCGTAATTTAAAAAGGCCTGCAAATTTAACCTGCGGTCTGGATTACCACCACTATAACTTAAAAAGCTTCTCCTGGTCTTATAGGTATTCACATCAAAGGGGATATAAACATTCGTGTTCTTATTGTAATAATACGAAGGAAAATCTACAGTTGCATCATCAGGAAAGCCCATATCCCTGTTGTACGAATGCATACTTGCATAAGATACTACCCCTTTAAATGACAATCCTTTGGTAATAAAATCAAGCTTCTGATTGGCATTTACAGCCAGGTAGGTATTGTTTTCAAAATTTCTGTAGTACCCATTGTTTGTTAACCTGCCAACAACGTTATTTATTGTGGAATACATTTCAGGATAAAGGTTCGCATAACTGTAACTGCCATTGGGATTATATATATTATAGGAAAATGGAGCCAGGACTTTAAAATTGTTGTAATCGTAAAAGATATCGGTATTGGCACCACCGCCCTGAGGCCTCGGTTCATTCCTTTCCCCTACGTTTCCGTACAGATCCAAACGAATGTCAAGGGTTTTCGTGGCCTTGATATCCAGATTGGAACGGTAATTATACCTTTTATAGTAATAATCAGTATTCAACCCATTTCCAGAGCCAAAGTCTTTCAACATTCCGTTTTGCTGTAAAAAGCCCGCAGACACAAAATATTTTACCCGTTCTGTTCCGCCGTTTATGTCAAGGCTGCTGCGCGACTGTGTCGTAAACTTTCTGAACAAAACGTCCTGCCAATCTACATTTGGATGTCCCCATGGATCTTCTCCGCTTTTAAATAAACGCAGGTCTTCTTCCGAAAATCTTGGTTTAAAACCGGGCACCGGACTAGGCAAAAAACTATTGTCATTGATCTGCGCCTGGTTGTAAAGCACTGCTGTTTCGTAGGAATCCAGAAATTTCGGGAATATGGTAGGCTGGGACAAACTCAATTCGCTCTTTAGTGTAATCCTCGGCGTTCCGATTTTACCTCTTCTGGTGGTAACCAGTACCACCCCGTTTGCACCTTTAATACCAAAGATGGCCGTACTTGAAGCATCTTTCAGGATGCTGACGCTCGCGATCTCATTTGCATCCAGACGGGAAAACTGGTCATAGGAATATTCGATGTCATCAACCAGGATCAAGGGCTGGTTGTTGCCGGTAAAAGAACTTTGGCCGCGTATAAAAAATGCGGCGCCATCCTGACCCGGAATTCCGGTACGCTGCTGAGAGGTAAAACCAGGCAGTTTTCCTGTAAGGGCATTTTGTATACTTGCTGTTGGAACCCTTTGGATATCCTCACCTTTAACTGTTGCGATAGCCCCGGTTAAAGTTGCTTTTTTCTGTGTACCATACCCCACTACCACCACATCGTTCAACACATTGTCATCAGGGGCAAGTGTAACGTTTACAGTTGTCTGATTGCCCACGTTGATCTCGCGGCTGGCATAACCAACCAGGCTAATCACAATTGTATTTTCTTTTCCCTTTAAGGTTAATTTAAATTTCCCCTGGGTATCTGTAGCAGTGCCATTGCCGGCTATGCCCTTTTCAAAAACGGAAGCGGATGGCAGTGCCCCATCTTTATCACGCACTTCACCTGTTATTTGCCTGCCCTGGCCATAAGCCATTGATTTCCCGAGAAGGAAAAGGAATAAAAGGCAGCATAAATATTTTTTCATGTTTTAAATTCTTATAATTATTTACCAGCCTTCGTTTTGCAGAAGGTTTTTGTTTTTTGAAATTTCACTATATGGGATGGGCATCCTGTACAGGCGGTCTGCGAATTTGATATCTGCTACTTCCTCAATGGTATAGTTCAGTACTGTTCCGGTTTTCACGATTCTCATGCCGTGCAGTTTTCCATTAAACAGTGCACTTGCAAGCTTCCATCTTCTTACATCCCAAAAGCGGTGTTCTTCAAAAGCAAGTTCTATTCTTCTTTCATTCTGAATGATTGTCCTCATTTCATCCGCTGTCATGGCGCTCTTCAGTCCATATAAATTACCGGCACCTGGGGTGATCTTTGCCCTTTTTCTGAGCTCAATCAAAGGGGCGTAGGCTTCGCTGGTTTTTCCCAGCTCATTTAATGCCTCTGCATAGTTCAGCAACAGCTCTGCACGACGAAACAGGATGAAGTTGTGCGATTGGGCAGAATATGCAGTAAAACTGGAACTTGGGTTGTCAAAATACCCCATAAACTTCCTGGCATAGTATCCCGTTTTCGTTTGGATGGCCGTTCCTCCTGGCCTGTCCCTTCCGCCATTAAAGGTTTCAACGTTTCTGCTAACCCACCGGTTCCCATCAGAAAATACCGTAAATTGTAACCTGCTGTCTCTGTTTGCATATGGTGCTTTATCATTATACAGCGAACCGGTCTCATTGATGGCTTTACCTGTATTCATCGGGAAGGCATTAACCAATTCCTGAGTAGGACTGGTATAACCTTTGCTGGTCAAAGTAGCAGAGTTGAACCCTATTGGGGCATTGTTATTCTCTACATCCGTAGTCTTTGCCCGTTGGGTAGCCAGGATAATCTCGGCAGACCTGAGTGTAGTGAACACATTTCTAAATTCTGCCTCCAGTTTAAAGTCAGTGATATCCAGCACATCTTTCGCTGCATTTGCAGCCCGCAGCCACCTGTCCTGCTTATAATCCGGATATCCGTTTAGCTTTTTGAGGATTGCTGAACTTTCCAGACCACCTCCGTTATATAGCGGACTTGCGGCATACAATAAAACACGGCTCTTTAAGGCAAGTGCGGCCCCTTTACCGATCCTGCCCCAATCATTGGTACTGATCAGGTCAGTGCGTAAAGAATCTTTAATGGCATCACACTCGCTAACAATATACTCCACACAGTCTTCAAAATTATTACGGGGTATTTCCAGATCGTCTTCCAAAGTAAATACAGCATCTCCGATCAGGGGCATCCCTCCATACCGTTTGATCAATTCCCAGTAACACATGGCACGGATAAACCTGCCCTCGGCTTTCCAGTACTGTTTGGTATTGGCATATGCAGGATCTTTTTTCAACGATACCTTAGGCAAATTTTTCAATAGCATATTTACCCGCCTGATGCCAGCATAAGCATTGGAAAAATAGGGATCGGGGTTGTTCAGTGCACTTACCCTTCCATTGGTGAAATACGATACAAGCGTACCATTTCTGGATGGAACCGCATCATCGGTAGCTGCATCCAGGTAATCACCATCAATCCGGTTAAACCCATTTGGAAGATAGTTGTATAAATTATCTACAAAATATTGGGCAACCGTGCCCAGGCTGTCAGCCTGGTCCCAAACCAGGTCTTCCATGATTGCATCCGCTTTGCGATCTTCTACGTCTTTTTTGCAGGCAGTAATGGTACCGATAAAGCATACTGCAAGGAGAAAGAATGTAATATTTTTATACATAAGATTATAAATTAATAGTTAACCCACCGCTAAATGCGCGCTGTATAGGATAAACCCCACCATTAACTTCGGGATCAACCCGGTCATAGGCAGAGATCGTGATTAAATTTGTACCGCTAACAAATAGGCGGACGGACTGCAGGTGTAGTTTTTTTATCCAGCCAGAAGCGAAAGTATAGCCCAGTTCTGTATACTTTAGCCGTCCGTAATTGCCATTGTGATACCAGAAAGAAGAACTCGCCACATGATTATTGGGATTTGTGCCCGCAGTTAAGCGCGGATAAGATGCATTGGTTGCCCCCGGAATCCAGCGGTCTAAATGCTGCTGGTAGGCCTGCCCAAAACCACCATTCTGGAATTCCCATTCTGTATCCCCTGTTAAAACGATGTTCCGGTTAAATGCCCCCTGCACCAGGGCACTTAAATCAAAGCCTTTATAGGAAGCCGTCAGCGTTGTTCCAAAAAACAGCAGCGGTTTAGTATTTCCTATTGGCGCTTCATCAAACTTGGTGATGACGCCGTCTCCATCAAAGTCCTTATACATGATATCGCCTAACTGGGGTGTATACCCTTCAATGGCAGCACCAGTTTGCAGGTCGCTGGCAGTTTGAAAAAAGCCTGTGGCGGTATAGCCAAAAGCCTGACCTACCATCCCCCCTGTTCTTTTCATCCAGTCATAACGCTGATACACTTCATCGATATCCACATATTTGCTTTTCGCAATAGTCAGGTTGTTGGAAATCGCATAGGAAAACGAACCTATATCTTGTTTCCAGCCCAGGTTCATTTCCAAACCTGTATACCTGCTCTTTCCAATGTTTTCTTCAGGATAAGAATTTCCGATTAAGGTAGAGCTCTTTCCGCGGGTTCTTAACAGATCGTAATAGCCATTTTTATAGTACTCCAGCCTGAAAGATAGCCTGTCTTTTAACAAAGCACCTTCAATACCGACATTAAGCTTGTTGGCTTTTTCATAGTCGAGGTCCGGATTAGACAATACCAATTCGTCCATGGTAATAAAAGAAGTTGGCGTGGTTCCAAAAAATACTTTATCTCCATCAAAAAAGTACTGATTAAAGGAATAATAACCGTTTCTGTTGTTTCCGGTCTTACCATAAGAGCCAAATAGTTTTAACCGGTTTAACCAGGTTAGCGGCTTCATAAACTCTTCTTCATGGATATTCCATCCCAGCCCTGCAGCAGGAAATAACCTGTAACGGAACCCTTCCGGATACCGGTTGGCCCCATTGTAGCCAAAAGTAAGTTCAGCAAGATACCTTTCATCATAATTATAGGCTAAACGTCCGGATAGCCCTTTATAAATGAGGGGCAGATCTGAATTCATCCTGTTGTTGTTCTGACTGTACAAGACCAGTGCGTCTACTTTGTTTTTCCCAAAATTCCGGGAATAACCCAGATCAAACTCCGCATAGCCCTGGCGCCATTGATTGTCTACAGAAGACGAATTGTTCTGGGTGCCATCATTCGAATATTTGGTATAACCTGTACCTGCAGCATTCATCAGGTAGGTAGCAAAGCTCTTATTGCGCAAGATATTCTGCGTTAATGTTCCACTAAATGAAATCAGGGCCTTTGCCCATAAACCCGCTAAAACATCATCGAAATTCCTTTTCAGATAAAGGTCAGCCAGCATATTTCTTTCATAACCTTTTCTATAACCGGACTGGTTCATTTGTCCATAAATGTTATTCTGAAATTGTTGGTTGCCTCCCAGCGACCCATCCGGGTTAAATATAGGGTAAGCATTGTTAGGCGTATTGAAAGCATTGCTGATGATGGTATTGGCAGTTGTTCCAGGCTCGTTGGTTTCAAAGGTTCTGCCCATCACATTTAAACCAACGTTTGTTCTGGCATCCAGGTTTATATCTACATTAGACCGGACCGTGTAGCTGCTGAACCCGGTATTTGTCTGATAACTATTTTTGTCTGGATCTGTATTGAAAATGCCACCCTGGCTTAAATGTTCGGCCGCTACAAAATATCTGGCCATCTGGTTTCCGCCGCTTAAATTAACAGATAGCTGGTCAATCCGGGTCGATTTGTCAAAAGCTTCATCCTGCCAGTTTACATCGGGATGCCCGTAAGGATCAGTATGGTTTCTATAGGCATCAAGATCTCCCTGTGTATATGCAGGTGCAATATTGTCATTTACCAAAGCTTCGTTGTATAACCTTGCATAATCATAAGCGCCCAGGCCTTTCAAAAACTTCAGCGGCCTTTGCAAACTGCTTTGTGCGGTAACACTAATTTTCTGTTTGCCAGGCTCACCTTTACGGGTTGTGATCAATAAGACTCCATTTGAAGCTTGCGGGCCATACATTGCCGTCGCCAATGCATCTTTTAATACCGTAACCGAATCAATTTCGTTAAAACTTAAGAAAGACATGTTTTGCGGGACACCGTCAATTACTGTCATGGGATTTTGTCCGCGTAAAGAGATGGAATAACCATCCGTTCCGGGTTTCCCGTTAGACTGGTTGATATACAAACCGGCAAGTCGTCCTGCCAGTATACCCTTCAGTAAATTACCGGGTGTTTTTGCCAGATCCTGGCCACTGATACTTTGTACTGATGCAATGTTTAAGCTGGCCTTGGTCTTAATGTTAAAAAGCAATGGAATTTCCGTAAGCGGGAGACTATCTCTGCTTTCAGCTCCGGATGTGCCTGCACGCTGTTTTGCTATTTTTGCCGGTGCCTGCGCATTTACTCCCAAAGAAGAAATGAAAAGTCCTGCAAATAGAAAAAAGAGCATGCGCCTTCCTTCGGGTAACCTTTTTTTCATACTGTTTAAGCTATTGTTTGGTTTAATGCTGGCTTTGGTACCTGCGCACAAAGGACCAGCTTACAAATGTGTATACATAATCTGTGAACTTTGAACATATTTGTATCAATCTTGTTCCATTTTGTCTCAATCTTTCCCATTACCTGTTAAACAATAATTCTACACTAGCTATTGGCGCTTTTTATCTCTTTTTAATATCAATATTTGTTAGGTTTACACTATAAATTAACTATTGCAGGTAACAAACCCAGCTCATGAAATTAAAAGCATGCCTTTTTCTTGTTGTTTTTTTTCTTGTGACCAACACGCTGCGCAGTCAGTCGTATTACTTCCGCCATTACCAGGTAGAAAATGGACTGTCTAACAATACCATTGGATGTTCTTTACAGGATCAGCAGGGATTTTTGTGGTTTGGTACAAAAGACGGGTTAAACAGGTTTAATGGCTATACATTTAAAACATTCCAAAATGACCGGGATGACCCAACCAGCATCGGGAGTAATTTTATCATTAGCCTATACGAAGATAAATATGGCGTATTATGGGTGGGAACCGATAGGGGCTTATTTAAATACAATACAGCTACAGAAAGCTTTAGCCCGGTAAATGCAGCCCCTGCCAATGAAATCCGGGGCATTCAAATGGATAACAACGATTGTTTATGGTTCATTGTAAAAAATCAACTTTACAAACACGATCCTAAAAAAGGCGATTCAAAACATTACGAAAAACTTTCCTCCTATGGCATCACTTCTATTTGCATGGCATCAGACGGGAATTTATGGCTATCCACTTATTCGGGCCTGGTCATCAAACTGAATACAGTTAGCAACACCACTGCTGTTTGTGACGTGTTCCCAAAGTCAGAACCGATGGAATCCAGATGGATCCAAAAACTGTACGATACCGGAAAAGGGACCCTTTTGATAGGAACCGCCAGTCATGGCATGAAAATCTTTGACATCCAGACATTGGCTTACCGGGATATCCCTTTATACAGCAGCGACAATACAGGTGTATTTGTAAGAGATTTCGTTCAGCATGCTGCAAACGAATACTGGATCGGGACAGAATCAGGTATTTTTATCTACAACATCAAAAACAACAAACTGGTCAATCTAAAAAAAGACTACAACAATCCTTATTCGATATCAGACAACGCCATCTATACATTTTGCCGTGATAAAGAAGGTGGTATCTGGACAGGCACCTATTTCGGCGGGATCAATTATTATCCAAAGCAAAACACCAACTTTAAAAAATACTTTCCAAAGTATGGCTCCAACTCCATAAGCGGCAATGCCATTCGCGAAATTTGTGGGGATGCGAACGGAAATTTATGGATCGGTACTGAAGATGCGGGGTTAAATAAACTGAATCCCGCCACGGGGATTTTTACACATTTCAATTATGGCAGCACAAAAAATAAAATTTCCCATACCAACATCCATGGATTATTAATTAATGGAAACGAGTTATGGGTGGGTACATTTCATAAAGGTCTGGACGTGCTGAACATCAACACCGGTAAAGTAACTGCACATTATACTGCCGCCAAACACTTTTTAAGCAGCGATTTTGTCTGCGACATTTTAAAGACCCAATCGGGCAAAATTATCATTGCCACAGACCGTGGGCTTTGTTATTTCAATGCACAAAAAAATAACTTCGAGGCCATAGCTGCTGTACCCCATAACTTTTATACCAGAATTTATGAAGATAAGGAGGGCACCATCTGGGCAGGAACATATAGTGAAGGCCTGTATTATTTCAATCCTAGAACAAAAAGCAAAGGGAGTTTTAAATACAATCCTGCCGATAAAAGTAGTTTAGGCGGCAACCGGATCAACTGGATATTTGAAGACAGCAATAATGCTTTATGGATTACCACTGAGGGCGGGTTGTGCAGGTTAGATAAACAGAAAGGCAAATTCACCAATTACACCACTAAGGATGGCCTGCCCAGCAATATCATTTATACGGCACTGGAAGATGCAACGAACAATTTCTGGATCAGCACTTCCAAAGGATTGGCCTGCTTTTCGCCGGTATCAAAAAAGATCATTACCTACACCAAAATTAATGGCCTGCTAAACGATCAGTTCAATTATGATTCGGCCTATAAAGATGCTACCGGACGCCTCTATTTTGGTAGTGTGAAGGGGATGATCAGTTTTCATCCCGCCGAATTTATAAAAAACACTTTTCTTCCGCCGGTTTACATTACGAGTTTTCAGGTATACAATAAAGAACTGGAGATCAACAAGAAAGGTTCACCTTTAAAAAAATCGATCACCAATACAGATACGATCACATTAAAATATGACCAATCCTCATTTAGTATCGATTTTGCTGCATTAAGTTACACGGCTCCTGAAATGACAGAATATGCTTATAAATTAGAGGGACTGGATAAAGACTGGACTTTTCTTAAAACCAACAGAAAGGTTTTTTTTACTGAACTGGCAGCCGGAACCTATGTTTTTAAGGTAAAAGGTTCTGTGGGAGGGGATATGTGGAATGGTAAACCTGCAACGCTTACCATAAAAATTTTACCGCCTTTTTGGAAAAGTAACTGGGCATATGCGGGCTATCTGATTTTAATCGTAGCCGGCATATATTTTACCTTACGCAGCTATCACCTGCGTAATGAAGAAAAAAACAGGAGAAAATTAAAAGCATTGGAATTTGAGAAAGAAAAAGAAATTTACCAGGCAAAAATTGATTTTTTCACCAATGTAGCACATGAAATACGAACCCCCTTAACTTTAATAAAAGGGCCGATGGAGAAAGCATTAAAAAGCGCGGAGGAGATCCCGGCTATAAAAAACAACCTGGTCATTATGGAAAGAAATACCGACCGTTTGATCGACCTCACCAACCAATTGCTCGATTTCAGAAAAACCGAGGTTAACGGATTCAGTTTCAACCTGGTAAAAACTGACATCAGCGAAATTTTGAAAGACAATTATGCGCGGTTTAAACCGACAGCAGACCAGCGAAAACTGCAGTTTGAGCTACCGGACTTCTCTCCTTTCTTCGCTTATGTTGATCAGGAAACTTTCAACAAAATATTGAGTAATGTATTAAATAATGCCATCAAATATGCAAAAACCAAGGTTTTCATCGACCTTCTATTGGATAAGGAAGGCAAATCATTTACCATTAAAGTGAAAAACGATGGCTACCTTATCCCTGATGAAATGAAAGAAAGGATCTTTGAAACATTTTTCCGGCTGAAAGAAACAGAAAAACAGATCGGCACCGGCATTGGTCTGGCCATTGCCCGTTCTCTGGCAGAATTGCATAAAGGAACACTTGAACTGGAAAAACCAGCACATGAACTGAACGTTTTTGTTCTTAAATTACCGGTAAACCCCAAAAAAGGATCTTAACAAACTTTAATAGAAACATTGGCTCATTGATGAATAATAAATAAAGAAAATGGACTTAATAAAACCAGTAATCTTATTAGTGGATGATAATGAGGAAATACTTGATTTCATTTCAGGTGATTTAAGTGAAAAGTATACGGTGATCACAGCTTTAAACGGTCAGGACGCCATACAAGTTTTGAAAGAGGCATCAGTTCAGCTGGTCATTACTGATGTCATGATGCCGGTGATGAATGGTTTTGAATTGTGTCAGGCTATTAAATCGAATTTTGAGTACAGTCATATTCCAGTGATCATGTTAACGGCAAAAAACACCTTACAATCTAAAATAGAGGGCATTGAACTTGGAGCCGATGCTTATATTGAGAAGCCTTTTTCGCCTGAATATTTGCAGGTACAGATAGCCAGCCTTTTATTGAACAGGAGTAAAATAAAAGAATATTTTGCCAGTTCGCCAATGGTGCATATTAAAACAATGGCCTATTCCAAGGCCGATGAACATTTTCTGGAAAAATTGAATCATGTCATATACAAGAACATCGAAGATCCGGAGTTAAATGTTGATCAGCTGGCCACCGTCATGAACATGAGCAGGGCTACCTTATACCGAAAAATCAAAGAAATCTCCAATCTTTCTCCCAATGAACTGATTAATGTAGCCCGTTTGAAAATTGCAGCCAAACTTCTGGCTGATGAGGAATATAAAGTATACGAAGTTTCGGAAAGAGTAGGTTTCAATTCTTACCGGCAATTTGGGCGTAACTTCTTTAAACAGTTTGGCCTATCTCCTTCCGAGTACATCACCGCTAAACGCGAAGAAAGAAAAAATAAAAAAATCATATAGCATAACTAAAGAAATCCTACCCAACTGGGTATTCCGGGGAAAATGAGCCCGGATTCCGCATTTAAACTGACACCCTATTCCGCACCATATTGACCCCCTCATTCCGGGGCAAAGTGACCATTTTGATAGCCAGAGCCGCGTTTTTACCATCATCTTTCTTGAAAATCAGTTTGCGATTTTAGGCGTTTTTAAGCCCTTAGGCTCGCCGATACAACCTGAGCTGAGCTCTGTGTCAGGAGGCAGATTTGGGATGGCCTTTCTATTGACGAAATAGAAAAATTATAAATTTACCCCGTTATTTTATATTCCTGCTTTGTCCTATTTAAAACCACTACTTTTTCTTCGAAAAATCTATCTTCTTTGCGTATTCCTTCTTGATCTCTATAAGTATAACCCCATTGGCCGCTTTAGCACCATACAGCGCAGTCGCCTTTGCGTCTTTCAATACTTCCAGCTTTTCGATCCAATCAGGTTGGATTTCCTTCATTTTTGAGGCGTCTACGGTGCAGCTCTTCTTGCCCGAATAGATCAGGTACATCGGTTCCTGGTTTAGGGATACTGACGATATCCCCCCAAGCATGATCCTGCGCTCCTCGGTCGATAGTTTAACTTCCATACCATCTTTTAAAGGCAGTTCTGCCATGGGGTAACCAGTCAGGCTAAAGGTAAAGAGCGTTGCCAGATCCGTTATCAGCAGTTTAAATTTGCCCAGGGCATCTGTCACTGCCAGTACGTTTTCGAAACCTTTCTGCCTGATCTTAACCCCTTGCAAAGGTTTTCCGGTTAGCCCATCAACTGTTCTCCCGCTAATTGAATCGGCTGGAGCTGGTTTACCGGCTGACCTGGCCGAAACGGGTACGAAAGCACCTGCCTGATCGCCTTGTTCCATCACTGGCCGTAGCGCTTTGGCCTGTACAGGCGTATACAGAATGGTGCCCACTGCAAGCGGCAGCAACCATTGCCAGGATACTTTTGACGGCGGCTGAACGAGATCACGGTTCAGCTGATCTGCCAGCAAGCGTCCGCAGACATTGTCTTTTTTCTTTTTAAAGAACCGGATGAGCTCCGAATCAGATTTGCCCGTAAGGTCTACGATGTGTTTGTCACAACGGTCACAATAACGACCGGGCCCGGCCGGCTGCATGTCATCCCAATGCTTGGTACAGGGATTGGTCAATATCAATTGTAGCTTTTTCAAAGTATATCTTTTTGAGAGGATGCGTTAATTTACGAAATTCCATAAAGGCACCCGTTATTTTATATTCCCGTCTTGCATTCCAGATGTCACCCTCCTTTCGGTGCAGATAGGCATGAACACGACACGAACAGTCTACAATATCATCGTACCATAATACAAAACAATCAAGAAATAAGATTTTCTCCTAATGAGGTAAGTTGCGCTTTAACACTTTCATTAGTAAGCATTCCATGAGCATCAAAATACTGTCCCACTCCTTTAATCAGTAATTTGTTCTTTAACACAATTGGGTACTGAACCAAAGTACTCAAAATAAGGTCTAATGATTCAAAAGCTTTTTCGCCAGAAGCCGCAGCAACAATAAAATCTATAGGTTTGTCGCTTAAAACGGTAGTTGCAACCGTCCATTCCAGCGCATTTTTCAATACTCCCGGAATGCTGAATACATATTCAGGTGTAGAAATCAATATCGCATCGGCATTATTGATCTTATCGAGAAAATCCTTCACCTCTGCAGGTAGCTGCTCATCAGTCAAACCTGGTTCAAAATAGGGTAATTCTTTTAATCCTTTATAAATATCTATATGTGCTTTACCACTTAATGTATTGGCAATAAATCCGATAATCTTTTCATTAGATGCTCCCTTTTTAGTACTGCCTGATATAGCAAGAATGTTTTTCATACCTTAAAATTATTTATGCAATCGCCAGTTTTCTCCATTCAGCCGTTAAAAAACTCATGGTACAAGATTACGAAAACTATCTACATATGTTATCGGCGATAATGGACCCCAACTTTTTCTTCTGTTTTACAGCCGGCTCTTTTCGGCGTCCAAAGCATCTTCCCGGTTTTTACGTTTCCGGGCAAAGATCTCGTTGCCAAACCGGTAAGTAAATGCGATTCCAACCCTTTGGGTATCCGATGTGTGGGTTTGGAAGTAATATGCCTGATTTAGCGCGATCGACCTGTTCACGTATTTCCAGCTATGGAAAATATCTTCCATGTTCATCCTGATGCTGCATTTGTCCTTAAAAAGCTTTTTCTGTATACCGGCATTGGCTCTGATCATTCCTGCAGTAAAGGCTTGTCCGTTTAGGTCCCTGCTGGCATAATACCCTCCAAATTCTGCATTCCAGCCCTTTCCAAAATCAAGCCGGTTCATTAAATTCAGCCGGGCAACGTAAGTCTCGGGGTTTAGCTGTTTTCCATATGCCTCACCTTTTAGTCCTATTCTGGATAGTAAAATGTCACTGCTCAGGTTCCACCATTTAATCGGATCAAAAGAAACTCCTGTATTTAACAGCAGCATATAGCCCTCGCTTATATTTCCTGGCTTGTTAAAATATATCCCATCAACCACATTGGTGGTATTGAAAATTCCATTTGTAAAATGATTATAGCTCAAACCAACCCTAAGTAATTGTTTATATTGATATTTCAGTTCATACCGATATTGATATTGCGGGTTCAGCGCAGGATTGCCTGAATTGTAGGAATATTGGTCTACATAATACACAAATGGATTAAGCTGATAATAGTTAGGCCGGTTTATTCTTCTGGTTAAACTAAAACTGAAGCTATGTGTTGCTGTTGTATCCAGTTTATAGTTGATAAACAGGCTTGGAAATAACTTTATATAGTTTTTATCAAAACTACTGCTGCTCACTTCGGCATTACCAAGCTGAACGCCCCTGGCACCGGTGTACTCTGCCCTAAGGCCCATTTTCAATCCCCAGCGCTTCCAGTTCCTTTGTCCACTCATATAAGCTGCCAGGTTATCTTCGCTATAGACAAAATGATTTGATCTTGAATTGTCTATGATCCATCCCTGATTGATCAATTGATAGGAGTCATATTGATTGTCATTTTCTGCCCTGCTCCACTTCAGTCCTGCCTCCAGATTTCCATTCTTTTTTAAGGGGTGTATATAATCTGACCTGAGGGTATAAATACTCATGGTATTGGGCATTTCATATGCGATCTGATCAGTACGGAGTAAAAGTTCATCGGGCCGTAATACATTATTTTGTAACGATGCATCGCCATCATTAACATAACGGAGGTATCCGGCTTCTGCTGACAGTTCACTTTTGGATTTAACGAACTTTCGTACCATGCTCAGGTTAGCCGTCAGGTTCCGCTTGTCGTTTCCAAAATCGATGTGTCCATTCCCAATACTATCCAGACCATCTATCCCGTAATTTTTACTGTTAGAGCCCAATATCCCTGCTCTGTTTGTTCCGGTAGTACCAACCTGCATGGATAATGAAGTCTGTTCTGAAATGGTATAGTCCATGCCTAGATTTACATTTATTGCCCCTGAACGGGATTCTTCTGCTGTGTTTAACAGCACGGTAGAGCTTAGTTCCGCCATGCTGTTGTAATAACTACGGTTATAATAGTCTTCGGTATAATTTTGGTCATCACTGTAACTCAGGTTAGTGAATACATTGACTTTTTTGTAATTGTAATTGAGGTTAAGTGACTGATTTGATTTTGGCAGTCTGCCTTTTGTATAACCTGAACTGACCAGACCTGTAAAACCGGCTGTCCGGTTCTTTTTAAGACGGATGTTGATCACCCCGTTTCCGGCAGCATCGTATCTGGCTGGCGGATTGTCCATCAGCTCTATCTTATCTAAATTTGCTCCCGGCAGGGATTTTAGATAACTGGCCAGATCCAGCCCCGACATATAAGTTTGCCTGCCGTCAATGAGCACCATCACGCCGCTCCGACCGTTCAGGCTGATATTGCCCTGTGCATCAACCACTATTCCGGGTGTCTTTTCAAGTACTTCAAGGGTATTACTGCCTGCACTGCTGATCATAGCGGATACGTTTACCGTTGTTTTATCGATCCCCATCTCCATCAGCGGCTGCTTTGCTTTAATAATTACTTCCTTCAGCTTAATATTTTTTAAATTGTTCTTACTGGTATCCCTGGGCTGCGCTGGCCCTTTATCATCGCTTTGCGAAAAGCCTGGCAAACAAAAGAATATTAAAAACACAAGTAATGGATATTTCATGGCGATAATTTTTGATTACGCCACAAATATTCAATTCAGCTGAAGGCCCGGAAAAGAAAAATGTTGTACCTTGGCTTAAGGTGTATATAAAGCGAAAATCAGGTGTTCAACACGTTGGTGTACCCGTACAACCAGTTGGTCACCGGTTGCTGCTTGTTCATCCACATTATTTAGTTATGGAGAGGATATGATGCAGATTTATCCCTGATTATTCATGAGGCAGCGTAAACGAACAACAGACATATGAATTCCATTTATGGATTTTTTGGCAACAGGCTCTATTTTATCTTGACGCTTGCGCTTTTCCTGCCCAGTTTTATTGCGATGAACAGCTATACAAGTTCAATAGGCGTTCACGATAATGAAGCGGTAGCTTTTGCGGCAACAGTGACTATGATTTTGTGTGTATTTTCCGGCAGATATTTTTCACAGATCTGGGTATCAACCTTAACTACTTATCCTAAACCAGCCTTAACAGCGCTTGGACTCATTGTATTCGTCTGTTTGATGTGGCTGGTGTTCCGTTTTGACCACCTGTCAGGCAACAGGGGAATCCACCTGGTGATGTTCTGGGTTCCAATGATGATCATCAGCTTTACACTGGGGGTGATGATTAAAGCGGTTCATTCGATCAGCCAAAAGCAATTGAAAGACGCCCAGAGTGAAGCTGCCCACAGCAAAAGCGAACTGCATGTGCTACAATCGCAATTGAGCCCGCATTTTCTTTTCAACACACTGAATAATTTATACGGCTTATCGATCAGTGACCATGAAAAAATACCTGCGCTATTGCTTAAGCTATCCGAATTACTGCGCTATTCAGTATATGACATCAATGAGCTTTACGTACCCTTGAAAGATGAAATTGCTTACATCAAAAATTATATTGATTTCGAGAAATTACGGTTAGGAACACGCCTCAGCTTTAACGCAGCCATTGATGAAATTAATGATCCGAACATCCGCCTGGCGCCTGTGTTGCTGATCGTATTTATAGAGAACGCATTTAAGCATTCTAAAAACAGCGCTGCCGCAGACATTTCTATAGATATTCAAATAAAATTATGGACAGATTCCATCCTGTTTTCTGTGCGGAATACTTATGGACTTGAAGATCAGCAACAAAATTCATTAAATAAAAGCAGTGGCATGGGCCTGCCTAACGTACAAAAACGCCTACAGCTGCTTTATCCGGACGCGCATGCACTGCGCATGTATCGGGATGAAAAATTTCATTGTGTAGATTTACGACTTAAAATAAGGTAAGATGAGCAAATATCAGTGCCTCATTGTAGATGACGAACCCATTGCGCGCGATATTGTGGAAAGATATTGCAGTCACATGGAACACTTGCACATCGTCAGCTCTTGCGGAAATGCTTTGGAGGCACGGTCTGTTTTGCAGTCACAACAGATCGACATCTTATTGCTTGACATTAATATGCCGGTGATTGATGGCATTTCTTTTGCCAGAACCTTAAAAGGGAAAACAGAACTTATCTTTACAACAGCCTACAAAGAATTTGCTACGGATGCATTTGACCTGAATGCCTGCGACTATCTGCTGAAGCCATTTTCTTTTGACCGCTTTATCATTGCGATTGACAAGGCTGTAGAACGGCTGCAAACTAAACCCCTGAAGCCGCAATCTGCAACGGGCCTCGGCGAGAGCAAGCCAGCAGAGGATTATATCTTTCTAAAAACCAACGGTAAAGTATTCAAAATAATGCATGCAGAACTTTTGTACGCTGAGGCTCAGGGAAATTATACTAAAATCGTGACTACAAAGGGTACTTTTGGTCCAAAAATGCCTTTTTCAGGTTTAGAAGAGTTGTTGCCAGCCTTCCTTTTTCTACGGGTACATCGGTCATTTCTGGTTAATAAATCTATGATTAGCCACATCGAGGGTAACCGCATTTTTATCAATCAGACCGAGATTCCTATAGGGAGCATCTACAAAGAGGCAATGTTGAAGGAACTTGGTTTATAATGGTTGACATGAAGTTTTTTCAATATACCAGGTAACATATATCTATATTTAAACATTGGCTATTGATTAAATGCCATGTAAATCCAGCCGTATATCTTCCGAATTCGTCAGTTATCACTCTCTCAAAATATTGATTTTCTCCACAACATATTGCTATATATCAATACCTTAAAAAAATAAATATCGCATTTTCTGTGGTTCGACAATTCAAATCTGTATAGATTCACTTAAACTAATCTTATAATTTATGACAGAGAAAAACAGCCGTTACATTGATCCGCTTACGGACTACGGATTCAAACGCTTGTTTGGAAGCGAACCAGACAAAGACATCATGATCGAATTTTTAAATGCCCTGTTTGAAGGCGAGAAAATTGTAGTCGACATCAGATACAGCCCTACCGAACATGCCGGAGAAGATACTAAAGAAAAAAAGGTGCTCTTTGACCTGACCTGTACCGGTGTCGACGGCGAGACTTTCATCATCGAGATGCAGCGGGCAGATCAGGAATTTTTCAGAGACAGGTGAGTGTTTTACATGTCGCGGCTCATCAGTGCCCAATTACCCAGGGGAACTGCTAACTGGGACGTTCCGCTTAAGGAAGTTTATTTAATTGGTATTATGGAGTTTCAGTTTAACAACATCAACAGCAATTACCTGCACAGCATTGACCTGATGAACAAAGACACGGGTAAGGTTTTTTACAAAGGAATGGGTTATAAGTTTCTCGAATTGCCTAAATTCTGTGTTGATTTCCAAATGATATTTCATTTCTTTATCTTTATATTAAAAGGCGGTTACATACCAGCCTGCTTAGGGCGTCTTCTTGGGACGCCTTCTAATTTTCAAGTGCTTGAGGTTCTACCTCCGTTATCATATGACTATTTTTAAAATGCTCTTTATCATAAGGTTGTTGGTTCTTATAAAGCGTATAAGTCATCTCAAGAAGTTTTCTTTGTATGGCAACCATTGCTTTCATTTTGATACCATGTCTTTTATGGATTCTGGTATATATTGACTTAAACTCACCATCTATTCTAACGGCTGTTAGTGCTGACATGTTCATGACCTTTCTTAAATACTTATTCCCCTTTTTAGATATTCTTGGCTTTCCTTTAACAGATGTACCTGATGTTTTTTCCTGAACATCAAGACCTGCATAACTTGTTAATTGCCTTTTGCTTCTGATCAGATCAAAACAATTGGTTTCTGCTATTATAGTAGCAGCTGTTAGAATTCCTATTCCCGGTATTGAATCAAGAATCTGGACCGTTTGACTAGCTTTTTGATCTTTATTAACTAATTGAGTTACCTCTTCTACTATTTCTTCTGCTTGTTTAGTCAGAAGGGTAATTCTTTTGTTAATTCTGGAGATAGTTGACTTATTAGGTTCAGCTTCAGATTTTTCAGCATGCAACTGGTTTTTTAGCCGCGTTCGCTCCTTGATGATCTGATCCCGTTCCCTGGTTAATTGCTTTATTCTTTTTAAAATTGATGAGGGTTTTTCCCAGCCTTCAAGGTAATGGCTCAAGCCAAATTTAGTGATGGCTTCACACGCAGTTTTATCAGTTACTGTTTTTACAGAAAGACTTTTAGCGTAATTGTTGATTTTATTTGGTAATACAATACAAACAGTTTGTTCCTGGTCTTTTAAAAAATAAGCCAAAGACTCGTGGTACACACCTGTAGCTTCCATCACATAGAATAAAGGAGCATTTTTATCTGCTATTTTTTTTACCCATTGTAGTTGTAGCCTGAAGCCTTTTTTTGTGTTTTCAAATGTACTATATGCTCTTAAATCTGGCCGGAGATCTTCGAACATATAACCCAAGCAAACTACTAATTCCTCTTTAGCAACATCAATTCCTACTGTCTGTTTGATTACTTTTTCCATCGGTTAATTGATTAAATAATAAACAATTGAAATCTCTTTCGTCGTTTTATTTCCTGGTTTTTATTCTGGATATAAAGCCTGCTTTATTCCTTAGATTCTGTTCAAACTCGAAAAGATAAGAAACAGATGAGGCTATGTTTAGGCATCAGCATCCAAAAGACGGTGCTTATTTTGATACTCACTCTCATCTGTTCTCAATTGTTGAATAGGTTAATTAACTTAATATAAAAATATTCTTACGTTTGCAAGTAGATTTCAAACATAGGAACTTTGATAAAAAGGAAGGCGACTTGGTAACAGAGCTGGACAAATGGTTCTATTTGTTAAAAAACCTGAGCCACCTTGATAAAATTCCTGATTTTCTGGACAAAAGGGTGTTCCAGAAGATCTTTAAAATTGCGGAGATGAGTAAAATGACCAAAGAAGAACGTGAATTGTACCACTCAGATGTGAAAGCAAAATCTGACTGGAATGCGGGTATTCGTTACGCAGAAAAAAAGGGAGTAGAAAAAGGAAAACTGGAAATTGCCCTAAAAATGAAAGCGAAAGGCACTGCTAAGGAAGATATTGCTGAATTAACTGGTCTTTCTATTGACGAAATAGAAAAATTATAAATTTTACAACAAATGTGCAGGCTTTGGATCACCCCATGGCCTGCTCCTTTTCTATGCTTCTGGCTAGATCAAAGACGATTTTCTGATCGGCCTTTATGAAAGTTTCTAAGCGGATAACTGGCATTTACAAATAAAGGAATTTATTAGCGCTCTCACGCTAAGTTTTTGGCTTGCCAGCTACACTGATTCTGAAAAGAAAAACATTTGAACTTACGGAAAGAGGTTTTCATTGGATCAGTGAGCGTCCGTATAAAAGATGATGATATCCTTTTTTAATTCCGTGATTCAAAGGTAGACCTCAAATAACCCGCAACACCAAGCACAGGTAGCATCACGATCACAATGATCCACATCACTTTCTGCACACGATTTAATGACTTATTATTTGTCACCTGAACAATCCCATAGATCATGTAACCAACTAATATTACGGTGAAAATGGCATACCACATCCTATTATTTTATAATCCCATCTTCATCAACATCATCGATCGGTGCCGTCTCATTACCTTCCTCAAAATCATAGTATAGGCCTTTAGGATTTGGACCGTATTCATTGTCGCCTATATCACCAGGAGCAAACATCATCCAGAAACCATAAAAAGGAATCAACTGCCACCAGCCACTATTTCCCCTATCCTGACACCTCTTTGTTCCCTGAGCCAACATAAACCAAATACAAGGAATATACCATAAGACAATAATAAAACTACCCGTACTACTTTCAAGTGAGTTGCGAGCTTCGAAGACAAGCACCACCAGAAATATAGAAAATATGTAGATGAGATTACTTAGTCCATACTCTAGCCTTCTGATCCTACCATTGAAGGAAAAAGGATTTTTAAACATAAAAGATGAGATTGATAACGTGAAAATTAGCCTGGTCATGATGAGTAGCGTTTAATAGTTTGGTTAATTCAAAGTTTAATAATTTATTCCATTAAACCAAAGACGATTTTCTAATCGCTTTATGGTAATTGCCTGTTAATTATAGACTGTTTGAAATCACTTGCATCAATCATATTCAAATTTAATATTTCAAATCATATTATTGTACCAACCTACTCTTTTCCGTGATCTTCATTTATGATGGAATATCTTTCTGCTTCAGCGTCATCAAAAATTATTCGTCAGTTATCACTCATCTCAAAATATTGATTTTATCCACAACATATTACTATATATCAATAACTTACAAAAATAAATATCGCATTTTATGTGGTTACTAAATTCAAATCTGTCTAGATTCACCTGACTAATTTATAATTTATGACAGAGAAAAACAGCCGTTACATTGATCCGCTTACGGACTACGGATTCAAACGCTTGTTTGGTAGTGAGCCAGACAAAGACATCATGATCGAATTTTTAAATGCCCTGTTTGAAGGCGAAAACCGCCAAATCAAATTTCATTCAAAAGTTGGCAACTTAACAACTTTCATTTATCTTTGTATTACAGCATGAGAATTATTTTTTCACGCAAACTGGATGAGTTTGCAAAAAACACGCTGATTCTGGTAAAAGCTTGCGTGTATGGAGAACTGTAACAGAGAGCTTAGGTTTATCGGTACTCATTCAGAATATGATAAAATTAATGCAGTAACCATATAATATTTAACCACTTAAAAAGATATACGAATGAGTTTGAAGTCGCAATGGTTCTTAATAGAATCGGAAGAGGAATATAAATTGGCAGTAGAACGCTATAAGCGGATTAAACTTGCAAAGAAGGGCTCTGAAGAGCACAAAGAGAAACTGCTTATCGTCCACCTTATCTCCGAATATGAAAAAGCCAGTACAACTTTACCCGAAGTTGATCCCGTAGAATTGATTAAGGTAAGAATGGCTGAATTTGGATACAAGTCTGCCGATCTTGCGGAAATATATGGCGATAAAGGAACTGTCAGCAAAATGCTTAATTATAAACAAATGCTTTCCTTAAATATGATCCGAAAATTCAGCAAACTGTTGCATATCCCTGCAGAAGCTTTAATAAAAGAATATGATTTAAAAGGTATTAATTAGCATTTTATACAAAGAATAAGGATGGGCATAAAGAAATGTTGCTTTTTCTGTGGTCACTAAATTCAAATCTGTCTAGATTCACCTAAACTAATCTTATAATTTATGACAGAGAAAAACAGCCGTTACATTGATCCGCTCACAACCTGTAATTATTTCACGCCATTTCGAGGGAATCGAAGCGACGAGAACCCCGAAGGGCTCAATGAGACAAAAAAACAATAAATGCTTCGAATTAAAACTCTTGAACTATTCAAATCCACGTATCAATACTTAAAGTCGGATTAGACCGGCAGATGCAACTTCATGATCCTGTTCTACGGAACCACCAGATACTCCAATTGCACCTATAACTTTACCATGAGTATCTTTTAGCAGCACCCCTCCCGGGAAAGAAATCAAACCGCCATTTGAGTGCTCTATTCCATATAATGGTCCACCCGGCTGTGATAACTTCCCTATCTCGCCGGTATTCATATCAAAAAATCGCGCTGTCTTCGCTTTTTTGATGGAAATATCAACCGAGCCGAGCCAGGCATTATCCATTCTGTGAAATGACACTAAATTAGCACCCTCATCTACGATAGCGATATTCATAGGCACTCCGATTTGCTGAGCTTTTGCTTTGGCTGCTGCTGAGATTTTTTCAGCTTGTTCTAATGTTACACTCATGATATCTGATTATATCTGGTATAACAGTTTTAACTGCAAATGGTTTAGGGTAGATAGAACACTTGCCAAATACCTTTCAAAAAACTCAAAAATAGAATTGGTCAGGACTGTAACTATTTGGAAATTTAAAGTAACAGGCAGATATTTACAACTATGATGACTATTGATGAAATTACTAAAGAAATCTTATCCTGTTTTAAAGATGTTAGTGTTACCGAAGCAAATGGCGACCTTTTCTTTATGTATGACAAGGATAAAATGATGCCGTTCGCGACTATAGTTACCAGCGACAACGATTATGATCATGCGTCTCAACTAAGCAGAGCAGGTTTCTTTCGGCTAAACATCGGCGTTGATAAAGCTACTTTCATACACACATTCGAAGGTATGAAACTCAAGAAAGGTCTTGGTTCTTACCAGGAATCAGACATAGATTTCACTAAGGAGAACGTAATAATGCCTCATCCGGTGTATGGTGCGATGTACTGGATGTGTATGGTTAATCCCGGAAGGAACAGTTTCCCGATATTAAAGCCCTATCTCGAGGTTGCCTACCATATTGCAGCCAAAAGGCAGAAATTGAAGTAAACCAGGTTTACTGAACATTACTTAGTTAATTGAGGGTAAGGCCTGATCTTTCCATTTTTAAAATCAATATACAAAGAATAAGGATGGGCATAAAGTTCATCTGCATTTTTCCATTTTGCTGCAGTTTTTAAAACATTCAACACTTCTTCTCTCACCTTTTGGCCCAAATGATTACTTACGGCAAGATTTTGAAGAGCCCCATTTTTGCCCACGGTAAAGGACGCCATTACCCTGCCATTCACTGAAGCCGGAACCCTGCATTTTTTAACCACATAAGCATGCAGCATTTTTAACTGGACCGGTGTTGATACAATTGCAACTTCGCCTAATAATGTAGGTATTTCGCAGTCAGATTCCAGGGGTTTTGGTGCTACTTTACCCATTAACTGCGCCTGTGCTTTCACTTTCTGGGCTGCAGTATTAAAGCCTATAAATACCATTGCTGCGATGATCCATCTTTTCCAGTAAGGCCTGCCGGGTTTCTGATCAGGTACAATCAATTGATCGCTGGTAAACCTACCGCAAACTTTATTGTTGTTCTCCTGCATGATCTTTACAAAGAAGGCAACATTTTTATCAGTCAGATCGTATACTTTCTTCTGACAGGTATCGCAGAAGCGCCCCCCAGCTACTGGCTGCATGCTGTTCCAGTCTTGTGTACAGGTAAAGCTTAAGTTTGCGTTGTTGATTTTTTGATCCATAACCGTCGTTTTTATTATGGATGTTTAAATCAATAAGTTTCCATAAAATCCAGCTGATATTTACTCCACACCTTACCAAAATCTCAATATATTGAATAACTATACAACATATCTGATCTATAGTTAGTCATCAACGCTTTCGGCTAAACATCGGCGTTGATAATTTAATACAAAAAACAGGGTCAATTCCTACAAGTTGTAGAAAACATATCAAATTAAAAACTGTTCATCATCCATGGAACCACTAACAAAAATCGATCTGCATCAATTCAGCGAAAGTATAACCGGCGCCTATGCTAACATTCCTTTAAGCCTGGTAAACGATCACGTGATCCGGCTCAGTGTAATGACGCAGCCTTACTTTTGGCATTACCACCCCGATTCTGATGAAACTTTTCTTGTACTGGAGGGCCTGCTAACCATTGAACTGGAAAACGAAATTATTGAACTAGGGCCCGGACAACTTTACACCGTACCGGCCAATGTACTTCACCGCACCAGACCCAATGGTGCGCGTTCGGTTAACCTGAGCTTTGAACGGGAAGCTATGCAAACGTTACAAAAAGCATAGCAATCAGCCTTGATTGATCAAAGATCATACGTGGTATAAATCTACGCGCTTCCAGGTAGTTACCGTTTCCATTTTATCGTAAACATGATCACCGGCTAAAAAGAGCAGCCGGAAAGTGTAATATTCAAGTCCCTCGTTTTTTAAGAAAACTATAATCTGTGGTTTAATGGCCAAAAACAATTGCGTACAATACAGTTGAAAATTCTTCAACATAAACTTTTGCTGGTAAGCTGTTGAAAAACAATCCAGATAAAATTGTACAGTGTTCCGCTCTTCTAAAACAATCAGACCATGGCTTTGCACTGCTGCCTTCTGGATATATTTGTTGTTCAGCACCCAGCCCTGCATCAGTCGGTTAAACGAATCTATCTGCTCTTCATTCAATTTCATAACATCATTTTAATTCAAATCCCCTCCCTGCAATTTGAGACGAAATTCTGCATCATTGGTAACAAACTTGTATACATACGCATCAGGAAGCTGCCCGATATTGACATCTATCTTACCCTTATCCAGGTAAACAATAAACCTTGTTTTATCTTTTACAATTCCTGATACCTTGCTCCTGTCAACCCAGTCAACAGAAGCAGCATTTAACAGTTCAGCTGATGTCATATTTCCCAATTTAATCCCGGCAACAAAAATACTAATATTTTTAGTGTTCTAAAGCCGAAATGCAAATTGTTTGGCATTTAATCCAGCGTCGATCTCCTCTGACGCTCAGCCATCTTCATAGATTCCACGGTATCATTTTTTATCCTGCTTAAGCTTTTTATCCACAACTGCTTTGCGCAGCTTCCATTTGATTAACAGCTCATTCTCCTGCACTGGCAGGCCTTTGCTGGTTAACAAACCCAGGCTTCGGGCAAGCGGCCTGGATAACTCGGCCATTTTGCTGTGTTCTTTAATCCATTGTTGCTGTTTCACCTCTATATCCTTTTCATGAGCAGCAATCGCTTTGCTGATCAGCGCGGATTCCTTTCGGTGCAGTTTGAGCTTCCGGTAAACGATCATTAACCGGTTACTGGCTTCAATATGTAGCGGATTGGCTTTTAAAATTTTTTCATACTGCCTCGCTGCCTCCGCATAGGATTTCTCCCCTTCAAAGGCTCTTCCCTGCAGGTATAACCCTGATTCTATTTTCTTTTGCTTTTTAGCCATTACCGCCACATCCGCCAGATGGAATCGTCTCCAGAACTGATCGCATCTTTCAGCTCCTGCATAAAATCCTTAGCCGAACTTTTAGGTTGAGCACTCGTACCCTTTTCTACCCCTTGAAAACCTACAGAAGAATGGGTGACCTGTCGCATCTGTTTTATCTTCCTGATGTGATTGATAAGATTTGAAACTTCATTTTTCATAACAGATAATTTAGGAATTGATTATAAAAGCAACAGCTATAAAATTTTATTGTTTTTATCAATGCAAATTATCCCGCTCGGTATCAACACCTGATTGTTTCCAGTTAAATGTTTTACCCCTCTTATTTTTAAGGCTTGGAAAAGCCATAAAAATAAAAGGGGTTTGAAGAAAAATGGTGAGTGAAAAATACCAAGAGTGATTAGCTACGGACATAACTAATGGTATTTGCCATTATCGCCAAATTCCAAACCGTATTTCTGATCATTTTATACCTAAAAAAACATCCTCAATCCAAACTAAATTTTGCAAACCCATAGAAATTTAGTGTTTCCAGCTGATCTTCCAGGAATCGTTGGCAACGTATTTTCTTCAGTGTAGCTTTGCTGAAGCTAACCAATAAAATGCCAGAAGAAATGGACATCATTGTGCCTAATATTAAGCACGAAAAAGATACTCAAGAGAAAAAACCACCCAGGCGGGACGATGAACTATGGAAAGGGATCCTGGACGATGTCTTTGAAGATTTTCTGCGCTTCTTTTTCCCCAATGCCGATGAACTCTTTGACTTTAAAAAGAAGTTTGTATTTCTGGATAAGGAATTCAACAGACTATTTCCTGTTGAAGTGAATAGCGCCGGAGTACGGTTTGTAGACAAGCTGGTAAAAGTTCATTTAAAAAACGGAGATGCTAAATTCATTCTGGTTCATGTGGAGGTACAGGGAAATAAAGGACATGAAGAACTCAGCTCCAGGATGTTCAGGTACTTTTACAGGGCAAAAGATAAACACAATGTATCTATAACTGCATTTGCAGTTCTGGTAGATGATGTTAAAAGCTATCATCCAAAGGTATACAAAGAGGAATACTTAGGCACCAAACTCAGCTACGAATTTAATAGCTACAAGCTTTTAAACCAGGAAGAAGCAACATTAAGAGCAAATCCTAATCCCTTTGCAGTTGTCGCATTAACTGTTTTAATGGCATTAAAAAACAAAAATATTAAAGACGAAGGTTTAAAACATATAAAAATGGATTTAACCCGTGAATTGATTAAAAGAAACCTCGATAAAGTAAAACACGATAAAATTATGGCCTTTCTGGCCTATTATGTAAATTTTGAAAACCAGGATATGATGCGTATTTTTGAAAAAGAAGTTCAACAACTAACAGGAACAACTACACCTATGGGCGTTAAAGAAATCTTATTGGAGAGAAGGAAACAAGAAGGTATTAAGCAAGGTGATGCAATTGCACGTCATGCTGTTGTAGAAAACCTGATTACAAAATTGGGTCTTTCCGATGAGCAGGCTGCCGATGTTGCAGAAGTTCCTGTAGCTTTCGTAAAACAAGTCCGCAAAGAACTAGAAGCTAAAAAGTAATCAAAATTAACTAAGCCTATCCTTGATGACCAGTCGCAAACTCACTTCTGGCAAGGATGGGGTGGCGTAGCCGGGTGGTAAATGCCTTTGTTATTGAACCTTTTCATTATTCTGGCGAACATAACGTAACTGATCTATGGTTTTGTATTTTCCAGTTGGTAATTTTTCAACTACTACCAACTTAAAACGGTCAGGAAAGTTATTTCCGTACTTATGTAGTGAGTCTGAAAGTTGTTTCCAGGAAATGTATCTTAGATCCGGTTTAACATCACTGAATTTAGGTGTTATTCTGTCATTTCTGTACATGAACGTAGGATAGCGCAAATAAGGTGGGGCACATCCACAAAACATTTCTATTTTTCATTTCTCAGCTACCATTGGCTTTCCACAAATCAAAGTGATCATCCAAATGATAGTGGATGGTATTAACAAAATAAAGAATAAAAAAGTTAATAGTGGGTGGCTCTTTTTTATATCTTCACCTTACATAACATGAAGGACACATTTAGATTTTACAAGACAGCAGATGGCAGGTGGTTTATTGATCTGCCGGAATGGGGCGGGTCAATTGATGATTTGCAAATGGTAGAAGGTGCCGATACCATGTTAGATCGTGTCAGTTGTTATACCAATGAATGCTATCTCGAAATGAGCGACGAACCATTTGATAATGCCGACAGGATTACACTGGTAGAAGATTTAACAAACTCAGTTGGTGGTGGCAACTACGTTATGGAAACCTATAAAGGTGAACCGATTAACCATACGATGTGGTTATGTCAAGTGACAGTAGAAGTATTTCATACCTTACCAACGGTTATTTATATGAGTTATCCTCAACAACATTTAGATTTCGAAAATACCAAGAGTGATTAGCTACGGACATAACTAATGGTATTTGCCATTATTGCCAAATTCCAAGCCGTATTTCTGATCATTTTGTGCCTAAAAAACATCCTCAATCCAAACTAAATTTTGCAAACCCATAGAAATTTAGTGTTTCCAGCTGATCTTCCAGGAATCGTTGGCAACGTATTTTCTTCAGTGTAGCTTTGCTGAAGCTAACCAGTAAAATGCCAGAAGAAATGTGGCCTTTCTGGCCTATTATGTAAATTTTGAAAACCAGGATATGATTCGTATTTTTGAAAAAGAAGTTCAACAACTAACAGGAACAACTACACCTATGGGCGTTAAAGAAATCTTATTGGAGAGAAGGAAACAAGAAGGTGTTAAGCAAGGCGAGGCTAACAAGAGCCACTCCGTTGTAGAAAACCTGATTACAAAATTGGGTCTTTCCGATGAGCAGGCTGCCGATGTTGCAGAAGTCTCTGTAGCTTTCGTAAAACAAGTCCGCAAAGAACTGGAAGCTAAAAAGTAATCAACATTAAATAAGCCTATCCCTGATTGCCAGCACCTGGATGTGTGCACTTAAATGTTTTACCCCCATTATTTTTAAGGCTTGGAAAAAGCTATAAAAAACGGGGTTCGGTAGCGGAGGTGTTATATCTCTTATTTCTATAAATATGTTATCTTAGTGGTTAATCAAAATTAACTCATGAAAATACCTGCGCTGCTCATTCTGCTGCTTTTAGTGTTCAAAAGCTACGCCCAACACAATTTATATACTTTTAACAGAGGTGACTTTGTAGCGGAAGCTCAAATAAAGTTATACTTTGATACAGCAAAGAAAACACTCCCATCAACTTATGAGATGACCCCAGTGATTTATCATAAAATAATGAAGAAGGACACGGTTATCAATTATATCAGTTTATCTGTCACAAAGAAAGAGTCAAATAAGGAATCTGCAGCGTTTAAATTTGAATATATACAAGATTCTACCTTTCTGTTGTTAAATCAGAAGCTTCCTGCGTTCAAATTGAAGGATATGGACGGGAAAGAAATATCCTCTGCCGGGCTTTTGGGTAAACCAACACTCATTAACTTCTGGGCTACCTACTGTGGTCCCTGTATAGCAGAAATGCCCCAGTTGAGTAGGCTTAAAGAGCGGTATAAAGACAAAATGAACTTTATCTCCATTACTGAAAACAGTACAAAAGAGGATCACCTGGCTGACTTTCTGAAGAATAAAGATTTTAATTTTCAGGTATTGGATCGTGGTCAGGCTTATAAAGATGAATTGAAAATTGCGGCCTTGCCCAGAAACCTTTTTATTGACAAAAACGGTGTATTGAGGTACATACAGAGTAATTATCCAATTACAGGTACAGCAGCAATGGCCGTCGAAGACAAAGACAATTTCTTTATTAAAATTATTGACGAACTTATTGAGAAGGGTAAGTAAAAGCTTGTACTATCTTTTTGGGTTCAAAGTTTACAATTTCACTTTCATAATTCTGGATAAAACTTCATCTTTCTTTTGTCTGGATATCGGCACCTGACTTCCATCTTCCATGGCAATATATCCACCATCGGTTTTTACATAAGCGGCGATTTTTCGGAAGTTGATCAGGTGAGACTGGTGCGTCCTGATAAAATTATGATTTTCGAGCAATTCCTGATATTCCTTTAATGTTTTACAGACCAGGTATTGTTTTTTATTGTCTAAATAAATATGCGTGTAATTACCTTCAGCCTCGAGCCTGATGATTTTATTGATAGCTAAAAACTCTATTTTATCAGATAAAGGGATGGCGATCTTCTGCTCATCATCTCCTCTGTCTATATTAGCAACTAGCTCCTTTAATCTTTCATTTTCTTTTTTAGGATTTATTTGGATAGTTGCTTTTTCGACTGCATTGCTCAATTCCAAAATATTGATCGGCTTAAGCAGATAATCTATAGCACATGCCTTAACTGCCTGTATGCCATACTTGTCAAAGGCGGTGACAAAAATAACTTCAAAATTTTGCTGCCCATTTAATAATTTTAACAAGTCGAATCCAGAAACTTCTCCCATTTCTATGTCCAGAAACACTAAATCTGGATTTAATTCCCTAATTAATTGAAGTGCTTCAACAGCAGAGCCTGCTTCGGCAATGATGGCTACATTTGGGCAATATGTTAACAACAATTGACCCAAGTTATCCCTGCTTTTCAATTCATCGTCAATTAATATTGCTTTCAAGATTTCCATCAATCTATCGGAATAGTTAACACAGCAGTAACGCCGCTTTCATTTCCTCCTAAATTACTATTTAAATCTAAGTTTCCTACATTTCCATCAGTACTGAGCAAGATTAGTCGTTCTTTTAACAGCTTCAATCCAAAGCTTTTATTGCCGTCGGTTATATTCTCTTTTAAGCCAGTTCCATTATCCTTGATTACGATTTTAAGGTATCTCTGATCACAACTAATATGTATAGTAAGGCGTCCTGCATCTCCCTTTTGAGCCAAACCATGTAGAATTGAATTTTCTACAAGCGGCTGGATAATCATACCTGGAATTTCCATTAATTGGGTATTTACTTCAGGAGAAACTTCAATATCAAATTTAAAGTTAAAGCGCAATTGTTCCAGCTCACAATAGAGTGTGATTGCATCTAGCTCATCCGACAGTGTTACGAAGCTTTTTTCCGAATTATTCAGTACCCTGCGCATCAGCAAAGCGAATTTCTCCAGATAAACATTCGCTTCTTTATACTGATGATTATTAATCAGGGATTGTATGGAGTTCAACGCATTGAACATAAAATGCGGATTCATTTGTGAGCGGATAGCCTTGATCTCCAGACCTTTGATTTTATTATTTAATAATGTTTTCTTCCTTAAATTGGTAAGCCTTACCCTATATATCAAAAAAATGCCAATTGAAGCAAGCAGGGCGGAGCCAACGCTCCACCCTATAGTATTGATCAATGACGCCTTTTGCTCCTTGGTCATTTCACTAGAATCTATTGCCTTTTTAATCAGTTCCTGCATTGCCTGATGAGCTTCGGCCTTATCGGCTACTTGACCGCCATACTCATCAATCAAGTAACCAGAGATGACCCGAAAGTCTGAATTAAATGTGAATACCTTGGTCTGCTGGTAATAAAGGTCAAAATTCTTTTGATTGTTTCTGTCATCACTTAATTCGACAAAAGTAACATTGGGCAGTTCCTTTAGTTGTTGATCAATGTCCCAATTCGAAGCGAATCCTTGGACGATAACAAAATGAATCTGACTAGCTTTTTGTTTTTCTATAAGGTCGAAATAGCCTTTTAAAATATCAGGATGATTATTGTTAACGATTAACACCAAAGGTTTTCCTTTGAATTTGGCAAGATCAAGAGTGCTTCCATCTTTTAAAAAGAATTTTTTAATAGGGCTTGGATTTCCGGGTGCCCATAGCCTTGCTTGTGCCCAAAGGGCTTTGATGCGATTTGTAAGGGTAGTATCCCCACAGTTATTGATAAAATCTTCGTAATAATTTTTGAGCCTTTCTGTGTTATCCAAATCGCTTTTATGAAGTTCCTCTCTAAAAGAATTATACAAAGTAAAATATAAAGGATGTCCGTCAAAAGAGGCCATAGCGGTCGCGAAATCTGTATAGAAACCCTGCTGATTGTTCCTCATCATACCTAATTTAGTTTTTTTATAAGAAAGTAACCAGTCCATGTACCAAATGTAATGTAGGCCACCCTCCGAATTATTCATGGATACAGGCAGGGTATCAATACTCACAAAATAATTTATAGGGAAATCATTTAAAGTCATTTTCGGTTTTATTCCTTTGCGGTTATGCGTAAAGAATTCTAGTTTAGTGCCTGCTTGTGTAATCCTAAAATTAGCTTTATAATCGTTTATTAGCTCTGTTGAAACACGGTTAGCATATTTGTGAAGAACTTCGTTGAACTGTTTTAACCCTTGTTGCTGGAATGTTAAAAATTCAGCTAATGTTTTATCTCGGTACTTGCTTTCATTAACCCATTGGTTATTAAAAATAGGCCTCAACTCTTTGGCCAATCCGGCTTTAGCTGCTGCATTTCCCGAAAAGGAAACAGTGTTATCAAAATCTAACCTATCTGCTGTAACGATAAGCGTATCAAATGGTTCTAAATAGACATTAAAGGTTTTATATTCATCAAATTGGCCCATAACCCACATTTGACTAGCAGTTAAATCAATTAAAACATCAGCTTTAAATGAGCCATCCTTGTTGAACTTGAAAATTTTTCTACCAAATTCATAAATGGTATCTATAGGAGTGATATTGGTGATATGTCCCTTAATTACCGCATTTGTCGGTAATGTAAAAGAGGCCGACTTATAAATTGCATTAACAATGTCATTGGATGCGGATAAGTGTAGCGTTTTAGGCATTGCCTTACCACTAATCAAACAACCTATAATAGTTTCAGAAACTTTTTTTACTTGTACAGCAGGAAAAATGCTTTCAGAAGAGAACGCTTCTTTTTGAAAAGAAGCATTGGTTTTGACACTAATTAAAGAGAAATTAAATTTTTGAGCCGCAGATAATACTGTTACCTTTGATATTTTCCCATTACGATTCGTGGTTATTTCATAAATCTGCTTGCTGAGATTCTTTTTACGGTTCTCCATGTATTTGGGATAGTATGAATCATAACCCCACCAATTATTTTCTGCATCAGCATATTTTAATCGCATTCGTTCAATTGTGACTTTAAAAGCTAAATTCCCATCGGGCAGTTTATTGGATACCTCATATCTAACGCTTAGGTTATAGTCAGAATTACGTGAAAAGTTGCGAACTCGAATACCGGTTTCCAGCCAATCTCCCGATTTAAAGGTTAACGGAGGACGCTGTTTCTGAGCAAAGAGTTGCGAAAGTGCAAGCAGCAAAATTATTCCAGGACTTATAAGTTTTTTGTATTTCATGTTTTTAAGATTTAAACAAAAGAACTTAAAGCTTTCCATTGCGTTTGGCCTTACTGAGTAAATTACATGTATGACTTATTATTCTGCAATATTATCATTTCATCTGGTTGATTAAGCCAGCGTCCTACTTTTAGTTTAGAGGCTTCCTTCCTTTTAAGCGCATTGAGGTACAGCCAGGAATCACCTAAAGCTATAAACTCAAAATATTATTATAATTCAAAACATCTTGATTTAATCTACAAATATTTGAATATCAGTTTATTATAAAATTAAATTCCCGATTTTACATCCAACATATCCTGGAATAAATATAGGTTTGCACGTAAAATTTATTCATAAAAAAACATATGCAAACAGAACAAATTATCATGTACCAAACTGCCGATGGGCAAACTGCCATTGATGTTAAACTCGAAAATGAGACGGTATGGCTTAGCCAAAGTCAGCTGCAAGTACTTTTCAATCAGACGAAGCAAAATGTAAGCTTACATATTCGTAATATCTATGAAGAAGGAGAATTAGACAAATTATTAACTGTCAAGGAATCCTTGACAGTTCAGGAAGAAGGCAAACGTGTTGTTAAAAGGAAAATCGAATATTATAATTTAGATGTTATCATCTCTACTGGCTATCGTGTAAAATCCCAACGAGGCACGCAATTCCGCACTGAGAACAGAGATCGTAAGTTCTTAAATGAAGAAATTATTGAGATCTAGATCCTTCACTTCGTTCTGGATGACAAAAGTATCTCTGATGATATCATGATAAAAGTTATTGTAAACCTCATTAATTCCAATAATTAGGAGCTCCGCTCCTGCTGCGTTCAACTAAGGCCTGGTCATTCCTGGATGCATCCTGAGCTTGAGGTTGTGGCAATTAAAAAGTATTAATAATTTAGTCAAATGGATATGTTGCAAAAAACTATTCTTATAAACGTTCCTGCCCCTGTAGTTTGGGATACATTAACGCTCATCCCCTACGTTCAAGAATGGACTTACGATATCCCTATTCAAATACAAACGGATTGGAAAGTCGGCAGTGCAATCGTCACCAGCGGAGACCTGCACGGAATTCCCTTCCGGAATTCAGGTACCATCCTGTCCTTTGACCCTAATGTTAAACTCAGCTATAGTTTCCTAAGTTCACTCTCCAACTTACCCGATACCGATGAAAATCATTGCTTGTTGGAATTTTATCTGGCATATGAGAACAAACAGACCAGACTTGATCTTTTCATCAGCAATTTCCCCGACTATGTGATCCGTAAACACCTGGAATTGCACTGGGGACCAACCCTTGACCTCATCAAACAACAAACTGAAAGCCGTCATAGGTAAAACTAAATATTAAAAACCGGATGCTATCTTAGCATTATGAAACAGATCATAATTGGCTTGGCACTATTTACTGTCCTACTCCTTGGCTGCAATAACCCTCAGAATAATGCCACCGTCAATAAACACCTAACCTATTTTACGCTCAACATGCCGAAAAAAGTGATCGCGCGCCAGGTAGCGCCACAATACGATTTCGCGGCCTTTGATTTTGATGCTGAAAAAGTGAACACCGATAAAGACTACCTGATTATTTACGTAAACAGGGAAAAAAGGAAAGTTAAAAAGTCAGCGGTTAAGTTTGTTTTCGAACCCTGGAAATAGAGCTAGATATCCTGAAAGTAGTAAGACTGTGAACTAGGTCAACAAAGAGCTGTTTGATGGGCATTAATGTAGAAGCCAAACAAATTAGATATTTTTGTTTCATGAAAAATCTAAATAGATTATTATTTACTGCCCTTATGCTGGCAATGTCATCTTGCGGGATCAACAACAATGCTACACAAAACAGTCCCGACACATCGGATTCTTCGGCTACTGTAGCTGTAGACAGTGCAGCTGAAAATAAGCTATTTGCGAAGATGTCAATAAAAGATACAGTTAGGGCTGGCGAATTAATAGCAATGAAATTCACAGTGTACAACAATGCCGATACCACACAACATTTTTGCAAATGGCACACGCCCTTTGAACCATTCATCAGCAAATATCTGGATGTAAAATCCACCTCAGGTGAAGAGGTGAGCTACAAAGGTGCTATGGCGAAACGGGTGATGCCACCACCGGCCAGCAGTTATATTGCTGTTGATGCTAAAGACAGTGTTTCTGTTACCATTGATCTTTCAAAGGGATACGACATCAGCAAACCCAACAGGTACACCATTACTTACGTGGGCCAAAATATGAGCGGACTTATGGTCAAAGACAGTATTTCTTTTGTTTACGCTAAATAGAATGTTTATTAACAACGGCAAATGACCAAAAGAATCTATTTAATAAGTGGCCTGGGTGCCGACAGGCGTGCTTTCAGGAAGCTGACTTTCCCGCAGGATTTTGACTTGGTTTACCTGGATTGGATCTCTCCCCAAAAAAATGAGTCATTGGAGGATTATGCAGCGAGGCTGGCGCTCAACATAGATACCTCTACCCCATTTTATTTGATCGGATTATCCTTTGGAGGGATGCTGGCTACCGAAATAGCCAAAAAGCTGAAATCTGTACACACTTTTCTGATCTCCAGTTCACCTGTTTATAAACAATTGCCCTGGTATTACCGCATGCCGGGCAGGTTAAGTTCACAAAAACTGATACCAATCCGATTATTAAAAAAGAGCAATGGAATTGTAATGAAGATGTTAGGTGCCAAAACCCATGACGAACGCATGTTACTGAAACAACTTGTGGTTGATAGTGACCCCGCCTTTATGAAATGGGCATTAACCTGTATTTTAACCTGGAGAAATAAAGATCGCCCGGCTAATCTTACGCATATACATGGTACTGCAGATCTCATCTTACCAGTCAAGTATTATAAACCAGATGTTATCATATCCGATGGTGGACATTTCATGGTGTACACCAATGCAGAAGAGATAAGTAACTATATTGTCCAAAAGATAAATAACGCTGATTAAATGAAAATTCCAATCGTACACGGATATATAGACAGGCTATAACCCGGTTTCTGGGCCGGCCCATAAATATTGTCAATTAAGAAATTCGATTTGATAATTATACCTGCACTGATGTCCACAGCCAGGCTGCCAGATGGTATAAACCATAACATAACAAAGCCAGTACTAGGACAAGCACAACTATTATAATGATTACGACGTTTTTGCCACTCCCCTGGTGTTTGCCCTCCAGGTAATGCGCTTTCATTAATCCAATATTCCGCGAATTGGCTTTAAAAAAGAAGTCGAATAGCTGACCAATGATCGGTATGGCACCTATAGTTGCATCGAGTAAAATATTTAGCGACATTAATACGACAAGCTTATTACTCGCTCCCTTTTTTGCCATGGCAATAAGCAATCCAGCTGAAACCACCAAGCCTGCCATATCACCGGCAACAGGAATTAAATTGAGGATAGGATCCAGCCCAAAACGAAATTTTGTACCCGGAAACCTGAATTGCTCATCCATTAAATAAGAAATCCTGCTGAGTAAAGGGAACTTGTTATTATTGTCGTTATTCATTTTACCGGTTTTTAACGACAACATCCATTACCAGGTATTGTTTTGCTTCAATCGAATCGTATGCTTTCACCTAAAGATTTTTCAGAATTATATTATATTTAGCTCAATTTGTTAATCCACTCGAAACCAACGCTCGATGATAAAACTCAACCTCTTACAAATCGGCATATTGTCGATATTAATATTTGATATTATAGGCTCACTTTCTTCGCGATGGATTGGCTTTAACTATCAATACCTTACTCCCCTATCGTTTCTTATATATTGCACAATTAGCTTCCTTGCCACAATTGGCTGGCTGGTATCCATTCTTTTGGAAGCGAATACCGGTGACATTAACATTCAGCCCTATTCAGTTAACTTTTTTGTAATGATGGTTTTTTCAATGATTATAATTGCCAGTATAATGGGGCTCATTGGCGGCGGCATTGCGCTATTGACAAAGAAGAAACCTGTGAATATCCAGGATCAGAATACCTCGATGTATGATTAAATTTTATTAACCAGTTTCAATGTTTTAAGATCATAGATCAATATCTGATTTCTATCCATGGTGTCTTTTTTACCATTCCTATTCGAATCGTAATGACCAGTAATCACCATTCTGCCAGTTTGTTTATTGACTAGCCAGGTTCTTACAAAAAAGCCATCCTCTGTTAGCTGTTTACGCTCCTGTCCATCAACAGATAGCACAAAAATCTGCGCAGGATCATTCCAGTCTATACCTTGTTTTCCATCCAAATCAACAGTTTGAGCGCATACAATGATGCGGTGGATACCAAGGCTATCCAGTTTAATTTGATCAATTTTCTCAATATCTGCATCCTTTGGAAAATCGACCTGTACAGTTTTGCCATCTGCAGTATTGATGAATAAAAGGTATTTGCTGTTAGCAGTCGCCATTTTCCCCACATTTTCCATAGTTGCGATAACATAATTACTCCCCGCTATTTCAGTAAGCTTATTAAAATGAACAAGGTTGTACTTATCCTGCGCGCTCGACGTAAGAGCTGATAAGAGCAAAAAGGAAAATAATAATCTCATATTTAAATGTTTTGATGAAGATATTAAAAAAATCAGCATACCACACAACATCTTAGTTCTGGACCTTGTTGCTGCCTTAAGGAATGACTTTCTCTGCCTTTAATGTATCGAACATTTGATAAAACATCAGTTCCGTATCAATAAATTCATGAAAGCCGAACCGGCGGGCTTTTGTCCCATCACCGAAAAAGTCATAATCCCAGCTAAAAACTGCATCACCAAATGCCCAGGAGGAAACATCCTGATAATCAACCGCCTTCAGCTGATATTTAACTTGCATCTTCTTCCACAGCTCCTCTTTGTCAGACATGACACTTTGCAGGGACATCTGCAAGGGCGCACCTACTTCCAGGTGGAAGTATTTCGCTAATTTTGGCCAGAGATCGTTCCAGCGAAATAAGTCGCCGTTGGTAATATTGAAAGCCTGGTTTGCACATTGCTGCTGCGTAGCTGCCCAGACAGTGGCTTTCGCCAACAAACCGGCATCCGTCATTTCCATGAGTTTATCGTAAGCACCTGGTTTACCCGGGAAACGTAGCGGCAGGCCCAGTTCGGCAGACATCGCAGCATAAATTCCAATAACAAGTATCAGGTTCATGGGGTTGCCTAATGCAGTGCCCGCAACAACCGATGGGCGTAAGGCAGACCATGTCCAGGATTTACCCTGTTGACGCTCCTCCAGAAATTGCTGCTGATCGATGTTGAATTCCGGTGGCATATGACGGTCATCGGTCTCTTTTGCAGGCGTTTTAAATGGTCCGAGATGGGCACCATACACCTTGTAACCCTGCATCAAACTGATATGCTGAAGATTTTTGGCTACTGGCTCAATGGCATTTACCACATTGACCAGCATGCTTACATTAGGTTTTACCAGTTCTGCCCAGGTCGGTCTGTCCTGAAACGCGGCATAGAAAATATGTGTTACCTCAGTAAGATGAACAAGTTTTTCCTTGCATTGGACAGGATCGAGAAGGTCTACAGAAATATATTTTAAATTTCCAAGATCGGCACCACCGCGTCTGGATAATCCAACGATGTTCCAGTCGCCAAGTTCTTTAAGGTATTGAATCAGGTTAGTGGCGATTACGCCATTCGCTCCAACTACTAAAGCTGTTTTCTTCATCATCATTTTTTACTTTATTTAAGATCTATATCCAACAAATATCACCATTGGATGACGATGGATTTATGTATAATTTTGATATAATTTAGTACATTTCTGTTATGAAGCGATTCAAACAATTCCAGGCATTGGTCATTTCGGACATAGAAACGGATGCATGGCCTTATCCGGTACACCGGCATAACCATTACGAGCTGATTTATGTATATAAAGGTTCCGGTACCCACCAGATCAATGGCAATAATATTCCATTTGGCCAGGGAGACTTTTTCCTGCTCGGACCTGACGAAGATCATTATTTTAAAATCGACTCACCCGCGCGACTGATATTAATGAAGTTTACGGACTCTTACATTCATCAGGTAAATGCCGGTACTTCATATGGCCTGCAGCAACTCGAATACCTGATCAAAAGCAAAGAAACACATCTTAATGGTTTTCATTTAACCGATGCAGACCAACATAGTGCTGCCGCGGTTGTGGAAGTTATCCTTTCGCTTGGAAAGGATTTTTTTTCCAATGAGCGGACCATCTGGCTGCAGATGCTGACCCTGGCAGTACTTTTACAACGAAACATGCCTGAAATGAAAATTGCTGCTGAAAGGACAAGGGATATGCAAGCCTTATTCTGTTATATTCATAAGCATGTTTATCAGCCTGCCAATTTAAGGTCCGCAGCAATGGCCGGAACATTCAATACCACTCCCGATTATATCGGTTCCTATTTTAAGCGGAATACGGGAATAACTTTAAGGACATATATCAATCAGTACCGAAAAGAACTGATCAGGCGGAGGTTAGAAAGCAGAAATTACACACTAAAAGAGATCGCCGCAGAATTTGGTTTAACTGACGAAAGTCATGTAAAAAAGGTGCTGCAGAAAAATTAAAAACTGGATGTTATCTTAGCATGAGGAAACAGCTAACACTTGTTCCATAAAAATCAGGAAAAATAAATATTTAACAATCAAATTCAATTTCGTAGGCTTTCGCGAAAATAGCCATATGTTGCTTTATGGACGCTTCATCATCAATCCAGTCCAGCTGAATCGTCAGTGGCACTTTAGCGTTTTTGAAATTTAGCACCAGATAAGTAAAAGAACCTTCACCATCATCCTGAACATTTATCGCATAGCTCTGCAAGGTATCCCAAGGGTAACAACGTTGTTTGTACTTAATTCCTTCAGTACTAAGCTCCAATACCACAGTATCACTATAGCCGTTCCAGAAACAATAAACAGATAAGAGTAGGCCTGCCAAAAGGATGGCCCAGCCCACTGTTGTGCCTTCACTTCTATAAACAAAATAAAACATAACCGCCAATACAAAGCATGTAACTCCTGCAACGGTATAGGCTGCTTTATGTTTTTTAAATTGCACTGTGGTTAATTGACGGGTATCTCTGGTCATCATATCATACAATAAACACTCATCCAAATTAGTGATTATTTTTATATTCGTAACAGAAACCAAATTAAGTAAGCACACTAGTGCCCAATGATACTGTAATTGACACTGTAAATGAAACTGTAAATATTAAACATTTGAATAATGCAGCTCAATGCCTAATGTCTCGATCTGAACTCCTAAAGTTCTATTATTACTACTTTGTCTGGCACCCACGAGAAAAAAGTAATTGCGGTTATCAAGTTGATAATAACTTTGTACAATTGGTCCACCGGTCGCAGATCCTTTTGATTTAATAGCAGCCGCCATAACATCAGCATTGTTTGCTGGACCATATTGTAACCTATCCGGAAGGATATTACAGTTACCAGGATAACGGCCTGCTTACCTATATGGACAATTAGGTTTTGCATCATCCTGGATTTACCTTCCTACTGATCAACGATCAAACTTTAAAACCGCAAGTACAGGAAAATGATCTGAGGGATAAACATCACCTTCATAATCTTCAATCACCTTATATGCGGTAGAGGACTTGATGTTTCGGACAAAAATATGGTCAATCTCTGTACCTTTTGTCCTGGAGTTCACCCTTAAACCAGAGCCTGAAAAAGACGGTCCAGATGCTGGACTGGAACAGATCTTTTTGCTATCCACCAGTGTCATTTCCTTATGGGGGTCAATCAGCAGGTTATAGGAAGTATCCCGTAGGGCATCAGAATTGAAGTCGCCTGTTACGATCACCTCGATGCTTTCTCCGGCAATTTCCCTGATCTTTGACTTCAGCATCATCACCTGCTTTTGCCGCATATCGTCTTTCAACGAAAAATGGGTATTAAATACATAGAAAGTTTTGCCTTTGCTGCCCAGCTCCTTAAACTTGCCCCACACACAATTCCTGAAGTGCTTATCTGCTCCGGCAAATATACCCGGTACCTCCGCCTGGTCGGCATACCAGAAAACACCTTTTTCCAATACCTTCAGCCGCTTTTGATCATACATAATCGGGTTCAGGCTCTGGCGCTTCCCCGGACTGTCCAGATCTGATTTGCCATCGTCTGTACCCCAGCCAAAATAGGCATATTTAACTTCCGAGCTGATATACTCCATCTGGCCGATGAAGCCTTCCTGGATGCCCACGATGTCCGGGTGATGTCTTTTTATCAAGTTCACCATACCCTGCTTGCGAAAGGTCCATTGTGTTGGCCCTTTGGTCACCTTGTCCCACAAAATATTGAACGTCATTACATTGATGCTTTTACTGGCTTTACTGGCCGGTGTTCCGGTTTTCAGTGCCTTTTCCTCTTCAGGAGGTTTTACAGCTTCCACTGTTCTTTGCACAGGAGTGGTCTCCATTGCGGCACTGTTGTATATAAGGCCTGTAGCAAGCAGGGCCAATAGCATAAATTTCATCAGCATATCATTCTTCTATTTGTGTCATTGCTTAAAAATATAAAAATATATCCAAACGAATAGTCCAGCCGGATTTCTTCCCTCATTTAAACCCGCGATACACTTATTGAAAATGGCATTTCAATCATTTGGACAAAATGATGTTGGGATAGGTATTAATATTGTCATCTATTACCCTGGTAATAACATGAATCAACCTATAAAAAACAACATTATGAAAAAGTTCAGATTTATATTGACCACATTGCCCCTGATCATCATTTTAAATGCCTGCAAAAAAGATAAGTCGGGCCCTGAATACCTGGCAAATGCGAAAATTAATCAAATTATTACTTCCACCACCAACTCGTCCCCCGCTACTCAAACCATTTCTTATGATGGCCAGAACAGAAATGCGGAATGGAAATTTGAAGGACTGACCGTCTCCCGGGAATATCCCGATCCAAATAAAATCAGGATTACAAATTTCCTCTATCAATATATTCTAAACAACGATGGCCTGGCCGTTGAAGCAACGTCTCAATCCTTAGGATCAAATTACAAGCGCAAGTTTACTTATGATGATCAGAAGAGAATCACTAAAATAACCATTGAAGAACAATATGTGAACAGCAAAACTGGTTCGCCCAATACCAATTATAAATTGTCTGACACCTACGATTTCACCTGGAACAACGAATCAAACATCACATCTATGCGGCGAACTTATACAGGTGATGCCAATACCGGTGGCATTGGTTACTGGGTTTATAACTTTGAAGGTTATTCAGCCACCTATCTGAATACACTAAAAGCCGTAAATATCGGTATGGATATATTTGGTCCGCAAGGCTACCCCGCCATGATAGAAGGAGGAGGAAATGGAGGAATGTTGTATGGACCATTTTTTGCAGGGACGCAATTGCCTGCTAAAGTAACCATCCAGGCTTTTGCAAAAAACAATGACGCAGTAGGTGCACCCAGAAGTACCGACTATACCTACGAAAAAAATGCACAAAACCGGATCTCATTGATGGCCTTTGATGGAGTTACGTATAGATTTAATTATAGATGACGCTAAGAAAATTGTATGGCCTTAAGCTATCCCCTGCTCTACTTTGGTAATTTGCCTGCCTATTTCCTGTACCGTATCATGATCCAATAATATATCCTCATGCCCGGAATTCTCGTCATACTCATACACAGGAAATCCTCCGGGTTCCAGCTCATCTGCTGTAATAGCCTCCCAGTTTTCGCCCCCGCTACCCATAAAAATTTCGCCGAGCAATGCGCCATGAAATACGATTTTATAACTTCCCGCTTCCTGGGGATGAATGTTGAGATCAATTTGTTCCCCACCGGCCCTGATGATAATGTTAAATGGATCCATAACAATTGTTTTAGTTAAACTTTAAGCTGATTTTTTACAGGCCTATCAAATACTGCCATCATTTAAACATACTTCCAATAGAATAGTTTCAAACTTATTATACCAAAATTATGTTCAATACCAGACATAAGGACTTATATGCCAGAGGGACCATCTATAGTAATTTTAAAAGAACTCGTCCAGGCGCTTGCTTTGGAAGGACACCGGGTTATAGCCGTTAGCGGAAATACCAAGATCGATAAAGAAAGAATGCTGCATCAGCCGTTAATCGCATTTAAAAGTTGGGGAAAACATTTTTTGATCTGCTTCGAAGAGTTTACCCTTCGTATACATTTCATGATGTTCGGGAGCTACAGGATCAACGACCGTAAAGAGTCGGCCGTCAGACTGGGTTTATCTTTTGAAAATGCGGAACTTAACTTTTATACCTGCTCCTTAAAATATATAGAGGGCGATATAAATGCAAGCTATGACTGGCATGCCGACGTCATGGCTGAACAATGGGATCCTAAAAAAGCCCTAAAAAAAATCAAAACCAAGCCGGCAGAACTGATCTGTGACATCTTACTGGACCAGCAAATTTTTTCGGGTGTAGGTAATATCATAAAAAACGAAGTGTTATACCGGGTGGGCATTCATCCGCTTAGCGTAGTAGAGAAAATTCCAGTAGCTAAACTTAAACTACTGATCACAGCAGCCAGACAATACAGTTTCGATTTCCTAAAATGGAAAAAAGCTTATGTACTGAAAAAACACTGGCTGGTAAATACCAGGAAAATTTGCGCTGCAGGACATCCCTTAGAAAAAGCATACCTGGGAAAGACCAAAAGGAGAACATTTTTTTGTCCTATATGCCAAAAGCGATATCCTCCCATATGACGAATTGCATACTAAGCGCCAGGAGGACTACTGCTATATTTATCCTGGTCATACCTGGGAAATGCTGAATTACTCCTATAAGCAAAACAAAAGGAACCCGCAAATGGTTGTAGACTCATTAACCTTAAAAAACAACATCATGGGAAATCTACTTTACACCATTGCAGTCATTCTGGTCATCATCTGGGCCATCAGCTTCTTCGGCGGTTTTTATACCGGCGGTATCATCCACATCCTGATCGTTATCGCCATCATAGCTATCGTTCTGGGTGTCATCAGACGAGCAGCCTAGTGTGCAAAGACCAGGTCTTTAAGTTAAGGCCTGGTCTTGAATATCTACTGCTGTGTATAGACCTGGATTCTATTTGATAAAGTCATTGATTTTATAAATTTGCCAAATGCGAATGAATTGAATATAATCTTATGGTCGAAAACGCTTTATTAAAAAACATTTCCAAACATGTAAATCTAACCCAGGAAGAGATTATAACTTTTGAGCGTTTTTGGAAGAAGAAAACGTTGGAAAAGGGCGATTATCTCTTGCATAACGGCGATATTTGCCGTTATGATAGTTATATCGTATCGGGAGCACTAAAAGCGTTCTATATCAATGCTAATAATGGCAATGAGGAAATTTTATTTTTTGCTGTTGACGATTGGTGGGCTTCTGATTTAGATAGTTTTTCGAAACAAAAACCATCTATTTACAATATACAGGCCATAGAAAAAACAACAGTTTTACAAATCAACTATCATTCTTTTCAAAAACTATTAACTGACCTTCCTTGTTTGGAAAGGTATTTCCGGATAATATTAGAAAGTTATTTAGGCGCACTGCAAAAGAGGATTATCTACAACAATGTGTACGATGCCGAAAGCAGATACTATGACTTTTTAGAAACGTATCCAAATATAGCCACTAAAGTCCCCCAATATTTAATAGCATCCTATCTGGGGGTGTCGGCAGAATTTATTAGCCGTATTCGAAAAAAAAACAAGCCATCTTGACCTACATCAATTTTTCTTAGGTCAACAAACAAGAATTTTGCTTCATATAATTAGTAGCAATAAGAAAAAATGGAAATTTCACAGATTAAAATTACGCCGGATGCTTACGAACCTTTCCGGCTGGCACAAGGTCATCGTGTAGGCGATTTATTATTTATTTCGGGACAGACAGCTATTGGCGATGATGGAAACCTGATAGGGATAGGCGACTTTGATGCCCAGGCACAAAAGGCTTTTGAAAATTTAGATAAGGTATTAAGAGCCGGAGGCTCCAGTCTAAAAAACGTGGTCAAGGTCACTATCATGCTCCGCGATATGGCGAACTTTGCGAAGATTGTTAAATGGAGAGGCAAATATTTTACCGTCCCTTATCCCGCAGATACCATTTTTGAAGTATCCTCACTGTTCTCTCCAGATGCACTTATCGAAATTGAAGCCATTGCAGTAGCAGATGAGGCCGCTGATTGGAAAATATAACCATCCTGTGCGTATAATAAAAAAGCCCGTTCATTAATATGAACAGGCTTTTTTAAAAATTAACTATGTATCTAAATTACAATTTAGTAGTATCAGTTACTGCAGTATCTACGATAGTTGTATCTACAACTGTAGTATCCACTATCGTGGTATCTGTAAGTGTAGTATCTGCTGAATCTGCTTTTTGCTCGGAATTACAAGCTGCAACTCCTAAAGATAATGCCAGGGCTAAAAAGCCAAATTTAAATGCGTTCTTCATAATAATTTTATTTTTGTTATAAATTGAGTACATGTATTAATACTGAAAATTGCAGAAGGTAACCCAATTAAAGGCAATGTCAATAAAAAAGCAGGTATTCCATGGAACACCTGCTTTTTTGATATTTTTGGTATTAACCTTTAATCTATGAGCTCTGAATCAACCAGCACAATCTTAACCCGGGCAGCGCTGGGTGGGGATATAACCTGTCCGTCTATCCCATCCACATATATCACTACATAATTGGGCTCAGAACTAAACTGGTAAGATAAGCCCTGGTACACATTTGGTAATCCATCAAATATGCTCTTATTCGCATCAAATGCCATAGAAACAATTACACCTCCAGATTGATTAAAATCGTCGTTGTTTTCAGGAACATTAACCTCCGTAAAATAACTTCTTCCACCATCCGATGTTTTCCATGCGCTGGTCGGAATATCATATGAAATGGTTCTTGGAAGAATATTATTTACAATAGTATCCTTCTTGCACGATACCAGGCCCAGCGTGGCGGTGCATAACAGTAAGAGTATAAGCTTTTTCATGTGTTTGTGTGTTTTATTACCTATAGCAAATTTATTGCCACAATCCTGCAGCCTGGTTCCAAACACCATCGTGTAATCAAAATGTTATCGCAGGCTAAACCTAAAAAAGCACTTAAACCAAATACTCAAACAAGGTCTGGTCATTGTTCAGTTCAATAATTTCGAACTTAAAAGCTTTCATTCTTTGCACCAGGGCGTCATAATCAGCTTTATCGGCCAGCTCAATGCCTACCAGTGCCGGCCCGTTTTCCCTGTTCGTTTTTTTGATGAACTCAAAGCGGGTGATGTCATCATGAGGCCCGAGCACATTGTTCACAAATAATTTCAGTGCTCCTGGTCTTTGCGGAAAACGGACAATGAAATAATGTTTCAGTCCTTCATACAATAAAGATTTCTCTTTGATCTCCTGCATGCGCTCGATGTCATTGTTGCCACCACTGATCACACAGACCACTTTTTTGCCTTTTATCTTATCCTTATAAGCATCAAGAACGGCAACAGATAAGGCCCCTGCCGGTTCAACAACAATCGCGTCTTCGTTGTATAGCTTTAAGATCGTAGTACAAACTTTACCCTCGGCAACCAGCAATACCTCGTCCAGCACTTTGGTACAGATCTCATAAGTTAACTTCCCAACACATTTTACAGCAGCACCATCAACAAAACGGTTGATTTCCGGTAAAGTAACAGGGCCGCCATGTTCAAAAGCTTTTAACATCGAAGGGGCACCTTCAGGTTCCACACCTGCCAGCAAAATATCCGGCTTCTGTTGCTTTAAATAATAGCCTGCACCAGCAGAGAGCCCGCCACCACCAACGGGCATAATCACCACTTCAACGCCAGGCAGATCCGCTAATATCTCTACGCCAACCGTTCCCTGGCCTTCAATGATGCTATAATTATCGAAAGGAGGGATAAAGGTCATGTTGTGCTCCCGGGTATAGGCTAAAGCTTCCTTTAAGCAATCGTCAAAAGTATCCCCAACCAGAACCAGCTCGACACTGCCATTACCAAACATCTCTGTTTGTTTCACCTTTTGCCTTGGCGTGATCTCAGGCATAAAGATCACCCCTTTGGTACCCAGTTTGTCGCAGGAGAAGGCAACACCCTGTGCATGGTTGCCCGCACTGGCGCAAACAATTCCCCTGCTCAGTTCATCGGGTGTTAACTGACTGATCATATTATAAGCACCACGCAATTTGTACGAACGCACCACCTGCAAGTCTTCACGTTTCAGGTAAATTTCGCAACCGTAGGCTTCAGATAATTTGGAGTTATAAATGAGGGGTGTATGTTTTATAACAGGAGCCAGGCGTTGCGACGCGGCTTTAGAATCTAAGTTAAGATGGAAGTCAGTCATTTAATGAAAAATAAGAACCGTCACCCGAAGAACAGATGACGGTTAGTTTGTAACCCCAATGGGGATACAAAGATTTTATATATTTTTTGCCAGCCAGTCGCCAACCTCACTTGTTTTGTAAGCTTTATTTGTTCCGGACAGATCTTCGGTAACAACACCTTCTGCCAAAGATTTGTTCACTACTGCCCTGATCAGTTCTGCTTCTTCTTTTAAGCCGAAAGCATCTTCAAACATCATTGCAGCAGACAATACAGTAGCCAAAGGATTGGCAATATCTTTACCTGCAGCCTGAGGATAAGAACCATGGATAGGCTCAAACAAAGAAGTATAGATACCGATAGAAGCCGAAGGCATTAAACCCATTGAACCAGAAATCACAGAAGCCTCATCGGTTAAGATATCTCCAAACAGGTTTTCGGTGATCATTACATCATAAGAATTAGGCCATTGTACCAAACGCATCGCAACTGCATCCACAAATTCGTAGCTTACCGTAACTTCAGGATAGTCTTTTTCCATATCCTGTACCGTTTCTCTCCACAAACGTGAAGTTTCCAATACGTTTGCTTTATCCACGCAACATAATTTTTTGCTGCGGGTCATGGCCATTTCAAAGCCCAGTTTAGCCAAACGCTGAATCTCTGCCCTGGTATAGGTACAGGTATCAAAAGCCGTATTGCCATCATCTTTCCGGCCTCTTTCGCCAAAATAAATACCACCGGTTAATTCGCGCAGAATGATCAGGTCTGTACCTTCAATACGCTCTCTTTTTAGCGGTGAATTGTCAATCAGGGAAGGGAAAGTAAAAGTAGGGCGTACGTTGGCAAATAAACCCAGTTTCTGACGCATTTTAAGCAAACCCTGCTCCGGGCGAACGGTAGCTTTAGGGTCATTGTCAAAGCGTGGGTGTCCGATAGCTCCAAACAGTACAGCATCAGCGGCCATGCAGATCTCATGGGTAGCATCCGGATAAGGTTCGCCAACAGCATCAATTGCAGCAGCTCCTGTAATCCCGGAAGTCCATACAATTTCGTGGTTAAATTTCTTTGCTACAGCATTTGATACTTTAACAGCCTGGTCTATTACCTCTGGTCCGATTCCATCTCCTGCTAAAAGAGCAATATTAAGTTTCATATATCTTTTTGTGTTTTTAAATAATGTTTTATGTTGTTGAATTCTCCTGTTTAATTAAATGATGTTCAGCATTTTCTGCGTGGCTTTAATGGCACAAACCGTCTGGTCAGAATCCAGGCCCCTGGTGATGAATATCTTTGCCTCTGTTTCCCAGGTAATGATGGTTTCGCAGAGGGCATCCGAATTACTGCCCGGCGCAATCCGTACCGCATAGTCGATCAGCTTTGGCAAGGTCCTCTTTTTCTTGTTGTACACAATGGTCAGCGCATTCATAAAAGCATCAAACTGTCCGTCACCTTGCGCATTTTCTTCAAATTTTTCCCCTTCAATCACCACAGAAATGGTTGCAGAAGGGCGCAGGCCCATCGCATTTGTCAATACATAAGATTGCACCGCAACCTTTTCTTCATACAAACTGCTGTCCAGTACATCCGAAATGATGTAAGGCAGATCTTCCTTGGTTACTGTTTCTTTCTTGTCGCCCAGTTCAATCACACGCTGGGTAACCTTTTTCAGGTCCGCATCGTTTAATTTTAAACCCAGTTCCTGCAGGTTCTTTTCGATGTTTGCTTTGCCTGATGTTTTTCCCAGTGCATACTGGCGTTTTCTGCCAAACCGTTCCGGCAGCAGATCGTTGAAATACAAATTGTTTTTATTGTCCCCGTCTGCATGAATGCCCGCTGTCTGGGTAAATACATTATCACCCACAATCGGTTTGTTGGAAGGAATTCTAACACCCGAAAAGGTCTCCACCAGTTTACTTACTTTATAAATGGAAGACTCTTTGATTTTTATCTCTACTTCAGGCGCAAAATCCTTAATTACCGCAACAGCGCTGGCCATTGCTGCATTTCCGGCCCTTTCACCCATGCCGTTTACGGTTAAGTGCAAGCCGGCAATCCCTGCTTTTACCGCCTCCAGTACGTTGGCAGTACCCAGGTCATAATCGTTATGGGCATGGAAATCAAAATGGATAGCCGGATACCTGGTCAAAAGTGCGGTAATAAATTTTGCCGTTTCTCCCGGCGTTAAAATCCCCAGGGTATCTGGTAACAGAATCCTTTTGATGTTCTGTCCAGACAAGAAGTCTAAATACTGATAAACGTACTCCGGAGAGTTGCGCATCCCGTTACTCCAGTCTTCCAGGTATACATTCGTGGCAATGTCATGCTTTGCAGCCAGGTCAATCACCTGTTTGATTTCAGAAAAATGCTGTTCAGGCGTTTTTTTAAGCTGATGCGTCAAATGGTTCAGGGAACCTTTGGTCAGCAGGTTTTGTACTTTAACACCGGCATTTAACATCCAGTCGATAGATACCCCATTGTCTACGAAAGACAATACTTCTATACGATCTGCATATCCGTTTGTTTCCGCCCAGTTTAAAATGGACTTCACCGCCTGGAATTCTCCATCAGATACACGTGCAGAGGCAATCTCAACCCGGTCTACCTGGAGTTCTTCCAATAACAACTGGGTAATGGTCAACTTTTCTGAAATGGAAAAAGACACCCCCGATGTTTGTTCTCCATCGCGGAGTGTAGTATCCATAATCTCTATTTTCCTTCTTTCCATGTAACTGATCCTGCTGGTTAAAGTGGAAGATGTAAGGCAAATTCCTCTATTTCCGGCTTGATGCTCTGCAGGTAATCGATGTCATCAAAACCATTGATCATGTTGTCTTTTTTGTAAGGGCTGATCTCGAAAGTCTCTTTTTCACCGGTCGCCAATAGGGTAATGGTTTGTTCCGGTAAGTTTACTTCCAGTTCTGTATCCGGGTTGGCAAAAATTGCTGTAAAAATCTTTTCAGCAAACTCAGGGCTAACCTGAACAGGTAACACACCAATGTTCAGACAGTTGTTTCTGAAAATATCGGCAAAGAAGCTGGATACAACACATCTGAATCCATAATCATATACAGCCCATGCTGCATGCTCTCTGGATGAGCCAGAACCGAAGTTTTTACCGCCAACCAGTATTTTGCCCTTATAAACAGGGTTGTTCAATACGAAATCTGCCTTTGGGGTATTGTCGCCATTGTATCTCCAGTCGCGGAAAAGGTTATCACCAAATCCTACACGTTCTGTTGCTTTTAAAAAGCGTGCAGGGATCAATTGGTCGGTATCTACATTTTCAATAGGAAGCGGAACAGCAGTGCTTCTTAATACATTAAATTTATCGTAAGCCATTTTAATCTTTTTTTGTGTTAAACAAGTTCTTCAACGTTCTCAATCAGGGTTCTCGGGTCTGTAACCACACCGGTAACGGCAGCAGCAGCAGCAACCAGCGGGCTGGCCAGCATGGTTCTTGAACCAGGGCCCTGTCTGCCTTCAAAGTTCCTGTTTGAAGTACTCACTGCGTATTTTCCCGCAGGGATCTTGTCATCATTCATCGCTAAACAAGCAGAGCAACCAGGCTGGCGCAAAGTAAAACCAGCTTCAGTTAAAATGTCCAGTAAGCCTTCTTCTTTAATCTGGGCCTCCACAATATGAGAACCAGGAACCAGCCATACGGTAACATCATCAGCTTTATGTTTGCCTTTAACGATCGATGTAAACGCCCTGAAATCTTCAATACGGCCATTGGTACAGCTACCTACAAATACAAAATCAACTTTTTTACCAATCATATGGTCACCTTCAGAGAAGCCCATATAATTCAATGATTTCGCATAAGTTTCAGCACCACCTTCTGCATGGGCAGCATCAGGAATGTCCTGAGAAATCCCCATACCCATTCCAGGGTTGGTACCGTAAGTGATCATTGGCTCAATGGAAGCACCATCGAAGGTTAATTCTTTATCAAATACCGCGTCAGCATCCGTTTTTAAGGTTTTGTAATAAGCCAAGGCTTTATCCCATGCTTCACCTTTAGGGCTAAACTCACGGCCTTTCACATAATTGATCGTGGTTTCGTCAGGGGCGATCATACCGCCACGCGCACCCATTTCAATACTTAGATTACAAACCGTCATACGGCCTTCCATGGTCATCTGCTCAAAAACATCACCGGCATACTCTACAAAATATCCTGTAGCACCAGAAGTAGACAGTTTCGAGATGATGAACAGCGCCACATCCTTAGGCGTAACACCTAATCCAAGTTTGCCATTTACGTTAATGCGCATTTTTTTAGGCTTTGGTTGCATGATACACTGCGTAGAAAGCACCATCTCTACTTCAGAGGTACCAATACCAAAAGCAATTGCACCGAAAGCACCATGCGTAGAGGTATGCGAATCGCCGCACACAATCGTAGCACCTGGTTGTGTAATGCCATATTCAGGCCCTACAACATGTACAATGCCATTTTTCTGATGGCCCAATCCCCAGTGGCTGATGCCGTATTCATTGGAGTTTGACTCCAGTGCTTTTAACTGGTTGGCAGAAAGCGGATCTGCAACCGGTAAATGCTGGTTAATGGTTGGTGTATTGTGGTCAGCCGTAGCAAAAGTACGCTCCGGATACAACACTTTTATTCCCCTGCTTTTTAAACCTAAAAAGGCAACGGGGCTGGTCACTTCGTGAATAAGATGGCGATCAATAAAAAGCACATCGGGGCCACCTTCAATCTTACGTACTACGTGAGTGTCCCACACCTTATCAAATAATGTCTTGCTCATTTTTTTATATTTTATTATCTTCTTAATACAAAATTAATTATGCCAATTGGCTTTTACCCATCATCGATAAAAGATCCTGGTCGTTAATGTCTAACTTACTATCCGCTACGGTAAGGAAGCGGTGATAAGCTTCACCCAGTTCCTCCTTGCTTAAATTAAAGCCCAAACGCTCCAAATGGAATTTCAGGGCATGTCTGCCGCTGCGGGCGGTCAATACAATGCTCGCATCAGGGAAACCCACATCTTCCGGACGGATGATCTCGTAATTCTCGCGGTTCTTTAAGAAACCATCCTGATGAATGCCCGAGCTGTGTGCAAAAGCATTGCTGCCTACTATCGCCTTATTCGGTTGTACCGGCATGCGCATCTGTGAACTTACCATACGGCTCAGTTCATAAAAGTTTTTGGTGTTGATGTGGGTATGCAATCCCAATACCTGGTGTGTTTTCAGGATCATGACGACTTCTTCAATAGAAGTATTGCCTGCACGCTCACCTATGCCATTGATCGTCCCTTCAATCTGGCGGGCACCATTTTGCAGACCGGCTATCGAATTTGCCGTAGCTAAACCCAAATCATTGTGGCAATGCACAGAGATAATGGCCTGGTCAATATTTTTAACGTTTTCTTTCAAAAATTTGATCTTACTTCCATACTGGTCCGGCAGGCAATAGCCATTCGTATCTGGTATGTTCACCACTGTAGCACCTGCAGCAATTACAGCTTCTACCATTTGTGCCAGAAAATGAATATCCGCACGCCCGGCATCTTCCGCATAAAACTCAATATCTTCTACAAATTGTTTGGCATACTTAACCGCTTCAACAGCCCTTCCCAGGATATCCTCACGGGTGCTGTTAAATTTGTGTTTAATGTGCATGTCCGATGAACCGATACCAGTATGGATACGCGGGCGTTTGGCATATTTCAAAGCCGCAACTGCTGAGTCAATATCACCTTTATTGGCACGCGTAAGTGCACAGATAATGGGTTCAGATACTGCTTTGGAAAGCTCTACAACACTTTGAAAATCGCCTGGACTCGAAATCGGAAACCCTGCTTCAATAATATCCACACCAAGCGCTTCCAGCTCCTTCGCAATTTCTATTTTTTCCGGGGTTGTCAATTGGCATCCCGGTACTTGTTCACCATCACGTAACGTGGTGTCAAACACATAAACTCTATTCGGATCGTGTAACATAATCGTAAGTGTTTTCTAATATGGTTTCTACGGATTTTACTGCACCGTTTTCTAATAAAATTCTCTTTTCCAGACAGTCAGGCAGCTGCGATTCAAAATGGCCAACATAAATTAAAGTTGTCCCGTTTCCGCACAGTTCATCTACCATCCTGTTAAAATGTTTGGTCTGCTGCTGGTCTAAGCCCTGGCAGGGCTCATCCAATATCAGCAGTTCCGGGTTTTTGATGATGGTTCTGCCCAGCAGTGCAAGCCTTTGTTTACCCAGGGGCAGTTCATTCATCAGGGTATTTTTATATTCCTCCAGGCCAAAATAACGGATCAGTTCATCTGCCTGGGCTTTTTTACTATAGCCGGGATCACAAAACAAACCCGAACTGTCATAAAATCCGGAAACAATACTTTGCCATACCGTGGCCGATGGATCGAAATACCAGTGCAGTTCAGGGGATATCAGGCCAATGCGCTCCTTGATCTCCCAGATACTTTCCCCGGTTCCTCTTTTGTTCCCAAACAAATGAAAATTATTGGCATAGGCCTGGGGATGATCTCCGCAGATCAGACTCAGCAAGGTCGACTTACCAGAACCATTAGGTCCTTGTAACAACCACTTTTCTCCGGACTTAACCGTCCAGTTGATGTTTTTTAATACCTGCTTATCACCGTAGCTGATATTTACACCAAGCATTTTGATGATCTCCGAAGCAGGGGCCGCATCCACATACTGGTGCAAAAATTCAGGAACCGGCAGTTCTTCTGTTTCGAACGTATTCCAGCTGCGTTCGGCAGCCGAAATTTCGGTCAGCTGTCCATTTCTGATCTCCGCAAGACGATCTATACAAGCCGGCAATTCCGTTTCATTGCTGATCAGGATCAGCTGTGTTCCGGTTTCCGTAATTTCTTCCAGTAAGCTGTTCAGGTTTTGGCGTGAAGCCGCATCCAGGCCATTGTAGGGGAGGTCAAGGATCAGCAACTGTGGCCTTAACCACAAGGCTTTGACCAGTTGCAATTTTTTATGCTCGCCGCTGGATAGCTGGATCAGCGTGGCAGGTTTCAGTGCCGCAAAACCCAGGGCGTTTAAAATGGGATCAGCATCAGCCAGTTTTAGCCCATGCTGTTTCCCGAAACTTTCCAGTTCAGCCTTCACTGTAGCGGTAGTTTCTACCGACTGTTTGTTGTAACGCTGCTGGTAGTAAAAGTTAGACTGGCCTTCCAGGTCTTTAAACTGGTACCAGTTGGCCACATAATAAACCATTGCCGGTAAACTGCTTTCAGGATTAAAAAGGATTTCAATATTCCCGTAGCTATGCGTTAAGCCGGCAATGGCTTTTGCTAATGATGTTTTTCCAGTCCCGCTCGCTCCGCAAAGCAACCAATTTTCATGGCGTCTGATGGTCCAGCACAAATCCTTTAATACCGCCTGGTGCCGGTATTTTAAATTGAGTTTGCTGATATGGACGACGACGGGCTGTGACATTGTATTAAGCGGTTTTTATAGTTTTCATGGCAGTCATTGCTTTTCTCAACTCTGCACCTATGATTTCAACTTCATGCGTGCGTAAAGCCTCATTTACAGCGATCAATGCCCTGTTGTCTACACCAGCATCTTTACCTTCATTAAAGTTTTTGCCCACAAGGTCAGTATCTACTTTCTTCATGAAATCAGCCAATAATGGTTTACAAGCCTGATCAAACAAATAACAGCCATACTCTGCAGTATCAGAGATCACGCGGTTCATTTCAAATAATTTTTTACGGGCAATGGTATTGGCGATCAATGGCGTTTCATGTAACGACTCATAATAAGCAGACTCTGGTTTGATACCAGCCTGAACCATCGTTTCAAAAGCAAGCTCCACACCAGCCCTTACAAAAGCAACCATTAAAGTATAGTTGTCAAAATACTCCTGCTCTGCAATTTTCACATCACCGGCAGGTGTTTTTTCAAAAGCAGTTTCGCCGGTTTCTGCACGCCATGCCAATAAGTTTTTATCACCATTGGCCCAGTCTTCCATCATGATGCGGCTAAATTCACCACTCATGATGTCATCCTGATGTTTCTGGAACAAAGGACGCATGATGTTTTTCAATTCTTCAGAAATCTCAAAAGCTTTAATTTTAGCCGGGTTGCTTAACCTGTCCAGCATGCCGCTTACACCACCATGTTTCAAGGCTTCAGTAATTACCTCCACCCCATATTGAACCAGTTTGGAAGCATAACCTGCATCAATTCCTTTTTCAATCATTTTATCAAAAGAAAGGATAGAACCAGTTTGCAATAAACCGCAAAGAATGGTTTGCTCGCCCATTAAGTCAGATTTTACTTCTGCAACAAAAGAAGACCTCAATACACCAGCCCTGTGACCACCAGTTCCAACGCAATAAGCTTTTGCCTGCGCCAGACCTTTTCCTTCCGGATCATTTTCAGGGTGCACTGCAATTAAGGTAGGTACACCAAAACCTCTTACATATTCTGCTCTTACTTCACTTCCAGGACATTTAGGCGCCACCATGATCACCGTAATGTCTTTACGGATCTGCATGCCTTCTTCTACAATATTAAAGCCGTGCGAGTACAACAAAGTAGCACCTTGTTTCATCAAAGGCATTACTGCATTCACTACCGAAGTGTGCTGTTTATCCGGAGTAAGGTTAATCACTACATCAGCAGTTGGGATCAATTCTTCATAAGTACCTACAGTAAAGTTGTTCTCTGTAGCATTTTTCCAGGAATCTCTCTTGCCTTCAATAGCCTCCTTACGCAATGCGTAAGAAACATCTAAACCACTATCTCTTAAGTTTAAACCCTGGTTTAAACCTTGGGCACCACAGCCTACAATTACCAGTTTTTTTCCTTTAAGTACATTTACACCGTCCAGAAACTCGGCACTGTCCATAAAATCGCAAACGCCCAGCTGGTTTAATTGTTCTCTAAGAGGTAATGTGTTAAAATAATTTGACATCTTTTTTATTGTTTTAGAATTAAGGTTCTTTTAATTTTTATTTGTTGTTATTTATGATTCTTTTAATTGCCGAGGCGTAGCCGTAATGGAAAGCATCGTGTGAGGAAAAGAACTGTACCGCATCGGCTGTAGTTTTCAACTCCACACCGTAATGTGTTTTAAAAGCATTATAGCTGGTAAATAGATGCTGTTTCAGGTCTTCTTCCAGCTTTATTATACTGCTTCGCATCAGTTCTTTCATGGTGTCAATCTGCGCCTGCCCAATAAACCCCGAAGGTTTTGTACCCTTTCTGTAAGCATTGATAAACTCCATATCCATTATCGGATCCACATTGGCACTCAGGTAACACAGTACCTGCTCGCTGGCAATGATGTGCCCGAAATTCCAGATGATGTTGTTGTTAAAGCCTGCAGGTATCGCATTCAATTCCTCCAGAGTTGAGCTTTCGATCAACCTGATGAAATTTTCGCGCGTTTGCCTGATTACAGTTAAAAGGTATTCCATTTTGCGGATAAATTACATGCTAAATACATTTTTTGGCTGATCCAGGAACTCGTTCTCGATCACTTCTTCTCCTGGTTCCCTGCGCTCAAATTCTCTCAGTTTGCGGTTAAAACCTTCACTGTCTTTAATGATGGCTACCCTTGCGCTCCTGACAAATTCAATCAGGCCGTAAGGCTGCAGCACTTCAATCAGTTTATCGGTTTCTTCCCGGTGGCCGGTAGTTTCAAATACCGTATAATCTTTGCGGATCACTACGGCACGGGCACCGAATTCGCGCAGCAGGCGCTCAACCGATACTTTTTCTGCAATGGTATCTGTAGGTACCTTATACAAGGCCAGTTCCTGCCAGATAATGTCCTCGTTCGTATTGTAATATACTTTCAATACTTCTACCTGTTTTTCAATCTGACGGCAAAGCTTGCGCACCACCTCTTCTGTTTCGTGGATCAGGATATTGAAGCGGTGAATGTGTTCAATCTCCGAAGGTGAGGTATTTAAACTCTCAATGTTTATCTTTCTTCTGGAAAAGATGATGGCGATACGGTTCAGTATACCGATTCTGTTTTCAGTATATGCAGTGATCGTAAACTCCTGTTTTCCGTTTAATTCTATTTCGTTGGAATTGCTCATGATCTAATTATTTAAGTCTGATTTCGGCTACACTCATCCCTTGCGGTACCATTGGGAACACATTATGTTCCTGTGCTACCATTACTTCCAAAAGGAAGGATCCCGGATGGTTCAGCATTTCCTCCAGTGCGCCGGTCAATTGCGCACGCTCATCAATTCTTTTGCCGGCGATATAGTAAGAATCCGCAAGCTTTACAAAATCCGGACTGGTAATGTTCACAAAGGAATACCGCTTTTCGTGGAACAATTGCTGCCATTGGCGAACCATGCCCAGGAACCTGTTGTTTAGGATCAGGATCTTTACATTCACCTCGCTCTGCATAATGGTACCCAATTCCTGTAAAGTCATCTGGAAACCACCATCGCCAATTACGGCAACTACAGTTTTGTCTGGTGTGCCAAATTTGGCGCCTATTGCTGCCGGTAAGCCAAAACCCATCGTACCCAGGCCGCCACTGGTAATGTTGCTCCTGGTGTTGTTAAACTTGGCGTAACGGCAAGCCACCATCTGGTGCTGGCCTACATCCGTTACAATTACAGCTTCTCCTTTAGTCAGCACGTTCAATTGATGGATCACCTCGCCCATGGTCATTTCACCTTCCGCAGGGTTCAGTTCCTTTTCGATTAAGGTATCCTGTTCAATTTTATCATATGCCCTGAATTCAGCCAGCCATTCGGTATGCTGTTTTTCTTCAACCAATGCAGTAAGCAAGGGTAAAGTCTCTTTACAATCACCCCAAACCGGCACATCAGCTTTAACGTTCTTGTCAATTTCGGCCGGATCGATATCCAGGTGGATTACTTTTGCCTGTTTCGCATACTTGTCTAAACGGCCGGTAACCCGGTCATCAAAACGCATTCCAATGGCAATCAAAACATCGCAGGCATTGGTTTGTACGTTGGGGCCATAGTTCCCGTGCATGCCCAGCATCCCTACATTTAAAGGATGATCGGTAGAAATTGCTCCGGCACCCATAATGGTCCACGCCGATGGAATACCACTTTTTTCTACAAAAGCTTTAAATTCCTGTTCTGCACTACCCAGTAAAACACCCTGGCCAAACAAGACAAAAGGTTTTTTTGCACTGTTGATCATTGCTGCAGCCTGTTCGATGTATTCTTTTCTCACTACCGGTTTAGGACGGTAACTGCGGATGTGTTCGCAAGGAGTATAACCTTCGTAATCAAACATTTGCAGCTGCGCATTTTTAGTGATGTCGATCAGTACCGGACCTGGCCTGCCACTGCGGGCAATGTAAAATGCTTTTGCCAGCACAGCAGGTATTTCCGAGGCATCAGTTACCTGGTAGTTCCATTTGGTAACCGGTGTGGTAATGTTGATCACATCTGTTTCCTGGAATGCATCTGTACCCAGCAAATGCGCAAATACCTGTCCGGTGATACATACCATAGGCGTGCTGTCAATCTGCGCATCGGCCAAACCTGTAACCAGGTTGGTTGCTCCCGGGCCGCTGGTTGCAAATGCAACGCCAACTTTACCCGATGTTCTGGCATAACCCTGAGCGGCATGGGTTGCCCCCTGCTCATGGCGTACCAGTATATGTTTTAATTTTTCGTTATAATCGTATAAGGCGTCATAAATCGGCATGATTGCACCACCAGGGTAGCCAAAAATGGTATCCGTACCTTCGGCTATTAATCCTTCCAATAAAGCTACCGAACCAGAAACGTTAGTTGTCTTTTTGGGTTCAGTTAAGGTGGTTGTTACCTCTTGTGCTGTATCCATTGTTTTATTTTTAGGTAATGGGTTTTAATTTCTTAATCTGTATAGGCATCAGTAACGCAGCCCTCACTGGCATTGCTTACTTGTTTCAAATATTTGTAAAGCACACCTTTGGTGACGGGTGGTGGAAGTTGTTTCCATACCGCACGGCGGGTAGCCAGCTGTTCATCAGTCAGGTGTACATCTATAGAATTGTTTACTGCGTCTATTGTAATGATGTCATCGTCGTGTACCAGGGCAATGTTTCCGCCATCCCAGGCTTCAGGAGTGATGTGGCCTACCACAAAACCATGTGTACCACCAGAAAAACGGCCATCAGTAATCAAGGCAACCGATTTACCCAAACCTGCGCCAATAATCAATGAAGTAGGTTTCAGCATTTCCGGCATACCGGGGGCACCTTTAGGGCCTACCTGCCTGATCACTACCACATCTCCACTTTTCAGGCGTCCACTCTGGATACCGGCCATCAGAGATTTCTCTCCGTCAAATACACGGGCCGGACCGGTAAATTTCTCCCCTTCCTTGCCACTGATCTTTGCAACAGCTCCTTTAGTAGCCAGGTTGCCATACAGCATCTGTAAGTGGCCGGTTTCTTTAATCGGGTTTTCTATCGGGAAAATGATCTTTTGGGTTTCAAAATTGAGATCTGCCGCATCTGCAACATTTTCCGCAATGGTTTTTCCGGTTACCGTGATACAGCGGCCATCAATTAAACCCACTTTTAGCAAATATTTCATTACCGCAGGCACGCCACCTATTTCATGCAGATCTTCCATCAGGTAAGTTCCGCTAGGTTTTAAATCGCCCAGTACCGGAGTACTGTCGCTGATGTTCTGGAAATCATCCAGATTCAGGTTGATCCCTACAGATTTGGCAATGGCAATCAGGTGCAATACGGCATTTGTAGATCCGCCCAGTACCATTACAATTACAATCGCATTGCGGAATGCTTTCTCGGTCATGATATCCGAAGGCAGGATATTTCTTTCCAGCAGGATACGGATATATTTTCCGGCTGCTATACATTCGTTCTTTTTTTCTTCACTTATCGCAGGATAGGAGGAGCTGTAAGGCAAACTCATGCCCAAAGCCTCGATGGCCGAAGCCATGGTATTTGCAGTATACATACCCCCGCAGGCACCTGCACCAGGACAGGCATTCCTGATCACACCCTGGAAATCTTCTTCTTCTAAATTGCCTGCCAATTTTTGACCAAGCGCTTCGAAAGCAGATACAATATTTAACGATTGCCCATTCCACTTTCCGGAATGGATACTGCCGCCATATACCATAATAGACGGACGGTTTAAACGGCCCATAGCCATGATCGAACCGGGCATGTTTTTATCGCAGCCAGGAATGGTGATCAGACCATCATAATACTGGCCGCCACAAATAGTCTCTATCGAATCTGCAATGACATCCCTCGAAACTAAGGAATAACGCATCCCATCCGTTCCGTTAGACATTCCGTCGCTTACACCGATGGTGCTGAAGGTTAACCCCACCATATCATTTTTCCAGACACCCTCTTTCACAATTTTGGCCAGATCATTCAGGTGCATGTTGCAGGTGTTTCCATCATAGCCCATGCTGGCAATACCCACCTGGGCCTTGTCCATATCTTCTTTGGTCAGTCCAATCCCATACAACATGGCTTGTGCAGCCGGCTGAGTAGGATCTTGTGTAAATGTTTTGCTGTATCTGTTAATTTCAGGTGTTTGTGACATATGTTGATTTGCTCTATTTATATAATTACTTCATAGTTTTGTTTCTCTAATACAAGGCACTTGTAAGTGCGCTGCAGGGTAGCGCCAAGGCTATCCACCCATTTGACGGGAAAGACGTACTCGTCCACAGACCCTATTCCGGCAATTTCCGATGCCGTACCGCAGAAAAATGCACTGTCGGCATGTTTGATATCCTTTACTGTTAAATGCTTTTCAATGAGTTCTATATCAAGGATATGGCATAGCTCAATAATGGTGGCACGGGTAATGCCTGGCAAAATATGGCCTAGTGGCGGGGTATACAACCTGCCGTTCTTTTCAATAAATATGTTTGCTCCGGGGCCTTCGGCAATGTGCTGGTTCATGTCCAGCAATAAGGCTTCATCAAAACCTTTGTTCTTTGCTTCAGTAGTAGCCAATATGGAGTTTACATAATTTCCACTTACTTTAGCTTCTATAGGCGTAGATTTAGGATTAGGCCTTTCATAGCTGGAAATGCAAACTTTCAGTTGTTCATGCCCCAGGTAAGCACCCCATTCCCAGGCACAGATCATAATCGATGTTTTTGTACCGGCTACCAGCGACATATTTGGGGCGCAGTATATCAAAGGTCTGATGTAGGCATCCTTTAAATTGTTCATTTCGAGCAATTTGTAAGTCTGTTTGATCAGGTCATTAATGTTCCAGTGAAAAGGCATATGCACCAGTTCGGCCGAACGTTTCAGGCGTTCAAAATGTTCCCTCACTTTAAATATCCGGGTGCCATTATGAGTGCTGTATGCTCTGATTCCCTCAAATACAGCATAGCCATAATGTAATGACTGACCGTATATATCGGCAGTCGTATCAGCTGCTTTCTCAAACTTTCCGTTTAAATAAAGCACTGTATTTGAATTGAAATATTGCATTCTGGTTATAGGTATGTTTATGCTATTAAATGGTTCATTAAAAAAGCGCCACTTTTGGGGGGCGCTTGCGTATATTTTTTATTAAAAATTCATTTACAGCGCCTTATCCTTCTGAATAATCAGCAGGAGAATACCATTAATAATGACACTAAATAAGGTTGTAATTGAACGGTTCATTTTCTTATTTTTCTCTCGTTACTTTATAAATCCAATTTAGGCGTTGCTGTTTAAACTATCAATAGCTGAATGAAAATAAATGAAAAAAAATATAATTCTTTAATTTTAAAATTAATCAGTATTATGTTTGTTTATTTCATTGTTTTTGATATCTTAATTGGATGATAGTATACCAATTATGATTTCGGTATTCGGTATGCATGTTATGCCAGCATTATAATTTTCCTCATTTTCTTCCTAAAACTGCCTGACTCCCGAAAAAACTGATCAAAATCACTGGTTACTGCAGCATAAAAAAAGCCCTTTGAATTAACAAAGGGCTTTCAATTATGATATGGTTAAATATTAAGCAACCCCTTCGGCCAAAACAATAATTTTGTTTTTTAAAACCTCAACGACACCACCTTTAATAATAAAGGTCTCTTCGCCGGTTTTGCTTTTAATAATTACCGGTCCATCTTCTAAAGTTGAAATAATAGGAGCATGGTCTCTCAAAATCTGGAAAGAGCCCATTGTTCCAGGTACAGTAACTGCAGTTACTTCGCCTTCAAAAACTTTTTTGTCTGGTGTTAATATTTCTAATGTCATAGTGCTAATACTAGTTCGCTTCAGCTAATAATTTTTTACCTTTTTCAATAGCTTCTTCAATGCTACCTACAAGGTTAAACGCTGCCTCAGGATACTCATCAACTTCACCATCCATGATCATGTTAAATCCTTTGATGGTATCTTTGATGTCAACCAGTACACCTTTTAATCCGGTGAACTGCTCAGCAACATGGAATGGCTGAGACAAGAAACGCTGAACACGACGTGCACGGGATACAACCAGTTTATCTTCTTCAGATAATTCATCCATACCAAGGATGGCAATGATATCCTGCAATTCTTTATAACGTTGTAAAGTTTCTTTTACGCGTTGGGCAGTATTGTAATGCTCATCACCTAAGATCGTAGGAGAAAGGATCCTTGAAGTAGAATCCAATGGATCCACCGCAGGGTAAATACCTAGCTCGGCAATTTTACGGGACAATACAGTAGTTGCATCCAGGTGGGCAAAAGTAGTAGCCGGAGCCGGGTCAGTTAAATCATCCGCAGGTACATAAACCGCCTGTACAGATGTAATTGAACCACGTTTGGTTGAAGTAATACGCTCCTGCATTAAACCCATCTCTGTTGCCAGCGTTGGCTGATAACCTACCGCAGAAGGCATACGACCCAATAGTGCCGATACCTCAGAACCTGCCTGGGTGAAACGGAAGATGTTGTCAACAAAGAAAAGGATATCTTTTCCTGCGCCTTCACCATCACCATCACGGAAATATTCAGCAACTGTTAGTCCGGACAAAGCCACACGTGCACGTGCACCAGGAGGCTCGTTCATCTGACCAAATACCAATGTTGCTTTAGATTCTTTTAATTTTTCAGTATCCACTGTTTTCAGGTCCCATCCGCCTTTTTCCATAGAATGAAGGAACTCGTCGCCATAGTTGATTACACCTGATTCGATAAACTCACGCAAAAGGTCATTACCTTCACGTGTACGCTCACCTACACCGGCAAATACCGATAAACCAGCATAAGCTTTCGCAATGTTGTTTACCAGCTCCATGATCAATACTGTTTTACCTACACCTGCACCACCAAACAAACCGATTTTACCACCTTTAGCATAAGGCTCCAGTAAATCGATTACTTTAATACCTGTAAACAGTACTTCAGTTTCAGTAGACAGATCTTCAAATCTTGGAGGAGCATTGTGGATCGGACGACCACCAGTTTTATCAACTGCACTGATACCGTCGATGGCTTCACCGACAACATTGAATAAACGACCTTTAATCTGATCGCCAACCGGCATTTTGATAGGAGAACCAGTATCCAGTGCTTTCATTCCACGAACTAAACCATCGGTCGAGTCCATTGCGATTGCACGTACGCGGTCTTCACCAAGATGTTGTTGAACTTCTAAAACGACTTTCTGTCCGTTTTCTTTTTCAATCTCTAATGCAGAGAAAATTTGAGGTAAATGAGCATCGTCAGCAAAACTCACGTCAACTACCGGTCCTATAATCTGCGCTATTTTTCCAATGTTAGGCATATATTGTTTTGGGTAAAATTATAAATATCAATTTGTTAAAGGCCCTTTTATAAGCCTACAATTTGGTTTGCAAAGTTAAAATTTTTATACAAGAATTGCATATATAAATAAAAAGTTTTTCAACAGTTTTTAAAATGGTATTTTAGCAAGTGTAAAAGCAGCATAAAATCTTCGTTTTTAAAGGCTGGAATGTCTGTAAATTAAGAAATTAGATCAACATGAGAACAGTTTTAGTTACGGGAAGCAACGGGCTTTTAGGCCAGAAAATTACAGAACGCCTGCTGGCTACTCAGCAATTTGGATTAATTGCAACAGCTAAAGGGGCCAATCGTTTTCCTGTTACCGAAGGGTATACCTATGCAGAAATGGACATTCTTGATCCTGAAAATGTAAAAGCCGTTGTGGAAAAGTATCAGCCGGATTCCATCGTCCATACTGCTGCAATGACAAATGTGGATACCTGCGAGGCGCAAAAAGATTTTGCCTATCAGCTCAATGTAGCTGCCGTTAAAACATTGGTTTCCCTGTGCGAACAGCACAACATACAATTGGTCCATCTGTCTACTGATTTTATATTTGATGGTGCCCATGGCCCTTATGATGAACTGGCAGCACCTAATCCTCTAAGTTATTACGGCATCACCAAACTGGAAGCTGAAGAAGTAATCAAGAATTCTACCTGTCGCTGGGCCATTCTTCGTACCATCCTGGTATATGGTATTGTAAGTGATATGAGCAGGACCAATATCGTGCTTTGGGCAAAAGGCGCATTAGAAAAAAAGATGCCCATTAATGTGGTAAATGACCAATGGCGGACGCCTACACTGGTTGAAGACCTGGCAGATTGCTGCCTGCTTGCTGTAGAAAAGGATGCCCGCGGCGTTTATAATGCTTCGGGTAAAGATATGATGAGTATTTCAGAACTGGTGGGCAAGGTAGCTGACTATTGGGTTTTGGATAAAAGCTTCATCAACGAAGTTAGCTCGGAAAGTTTGAACCAGATAGCGAGAAGGCCCGTTAAAACAGGCTTTATCTTAGATAAGACCATTGCAGAGCTGGGCTATAAGCCACGTAGCTTTGAAGAAGGATTGGTAATAGTAGACCGACAGTTAAAAGAAAAAGGTTAATTCATGCAAAAAGCCTTGGATTTCTCTAAGGCTTTTCTCTGTGCACTTGTAGGGATTCGAACCCCAAACCTTCTCATCCGTAGTGAGATGCTCTATCCAATTGAGCTACAAATGCATTTCCGTTTCGTTAACGGACTGCAAAAGTAATGCTTGGAATTGAATTTAGCAATTTTTTTATCAAATTATTCCTCAAAGGACATCCCCTGAAAGATGATTATGCTATAGCCAGTTTTTAAACCTGTCACAATCAGGCATATATCAACAATTCCTGCACCCGATATAAAAACCAGATATGTATAAGCTGTAAGCCTGCTACGTTGCTGTTGTATTCCTGCTATCGACCTGCAAGTTCAGTTCATGCTCGGTTCAAGTTCGGTTCAGGGCCGGTGTTGGTTCGGCTGTAGGCGAGCGTATGCCGTAGTTGACATGACTGTAACCCATGGTTGGAGACTACTGATAGTAAAGGAGCAGGAAAGCGGTAGCGGTACTACCTACATACCTTTCACCTTCATCCACATCTCTTCATTTACCGGTATGCCTTTTTCTTCATTTTCACGTCTGGTTTGCAAAGTGCGTTCACCTGGATAACTCACCTGTTCACCAGGTTTAACCGTTCCGCCATTTTTGGTATAAGCAATTACCTCTTCGATCAGCGCATCATGCATATCAGGTCGGTGTATGGCAATGAAACATTGAGACACACCGGTTTCATCAGCATGCTCACTGATTTTACCTGTTGAGTTTCCGCCACTCAACGCAACCACCAATAAATCCAGTACCAGCGCAAGTCCGGATCCCTTCCACAAACCAATTGGTAAGGCACGTCTTGTTTTCCGGATCTCTACAGGATCATTGATCATCTCCCCTGCTTCATTATAGCCGCCCGGAAAAGGCAGCACTTCATTCTTTAATTCATACTCCTGCATTTTTCCGTAAGAAAATTGCGACATGGCCATATCCAGCACCACATGCCCTTCCTTACGCGGAATCGCGATCACCAGCGGGTTATTGCCTAAAACCGGATCTTTGCCTCCCCAGGCGGGCATACTAACGGTTGCATTGGTAAAACAAATGCCTATACACCCGGCCTCTGCAGCCTGCCAGCCATATGTTCCACCCCGCATCCAATGGTTGGTATTTTTAAGGGCCACGCAGCCCATGCCATTTACCTTTGCCAGTTCAACTGCACGTTTCATGCAATGAGCAGCGTTGGACATGCCAGGCGCAAAGTTTCCGTCCCAGCGTTCCATTACACCATAGGCTTCCAGTAAGCTGGGTAACGCATCAGGCTTTATAAATCCTTTTTTTGCATATTTTACAAAAACAGGGAACCTGTTTAATCCATGTGAATAAACCCCGTCCCGGCTGTTTTCTGCAAATATGGTAGCACAGCTATCCGCCGTTTCTTCCGGAAATGACAATTTTAACAGTATCCTTTTGAATTCTTGTTTAAGCTCTTGAAATGAAATACGCATCAGTAATTTTATAGTAAATGGAAATGCTGGTTTTAGAAAGGTCTGGCACTGTCATCCAGGATCCGCTCCCATTCCGGATGTCTTTTCAGATAAGCTGCCACAAGAGGGCAAAGTGGGATCAATTTGTAATGGTTTGCCTCAATGTACAACAGCGTTTTTTCTATCACTGCAGTAGCTGCGCCCTTACCCTGCAATTCGGGTGGAGATTCGGTATGGATCAGCCAGATTTTTTGACCATGTTCCTTATAATCTATAAATGTAGTATAGTCTCCAACTTTTAGTTCAAAGCGTTTTTCTACTGCATTTTTTACCAGGGGGAGGTTGATATATTCTTCATTCATGGCAAATTATTTAAGATGGTGATATTGCATCCTAATTTACCTGAATATTTACACAGAATTACAATAATGTAATGTTTTTATTTACGCAAATCTGCTAAAAATCAAATTTAACCCGCGCACGTATTCCCCAGGAGGACACGTTTGGATGGTCCAGGTAACTGAAACGTTTTACTGCATCTACCCTCAATACTTTAAAGATGTTCCCTACACCTACACTTCCTTCCATATAGGGCCCGTTATCGAGGGCCTGGGTAATCTGCATGCCATCAGTATTGCGCACAAACTGCATGGCATCTGTATTTTTTGCGGGATTATTCTCGTCACGCAGGCCGCCATATAAAGCTTTAAAAGACATTACTTCCCTAAGTTTTAATTTTTGCAGCAATGGGATCTTGTTAAAGAAAAAACCGTTAAAATTCTGGTCTATATTGATACTTGCGTAGTGATCACTCACAAACTCTAAAAAATTCATCAGGTTATAGGATTGCAGCTGATAAGCATAGGTTTGATTGGCCCTGTGAATAGACAACAATGGAAAAGGAAGTTTGCCTGCATTGTAGCCGCCCTCTAGTGTGACGTCGGCATAACCCAGCTGGGATAAATAAAAGCGTTTGTCTATACTGCCCAAAAAGTTATGATAGCTGTAGTCTCCGCCCAAAACACCCTTGATCCCAGCGGTATAGCGCAGGTTAAATACCGGGTATTTATCAACCAATGGAGTGCGGTATACTTTGCCCTGGTAAAATTTCTCATGCGGGGCATACCTTAAATTTACACTGATTTCTGAGGTATTGATCTGGTTGGTCCTGGAAAAAAGCGATTGTGCGGAATTGTTAAAATACAAAGAACCACCTGGTGTCTGGCTCCATTTGCGCAGGCCCAAACTGTAGGAGAAATGATTTTCAAATTCATGAACGTAGTCCAGTCTATAAAAATCATTGTACAGCATCATGTTGTTCTCCCCCCTTTTAAAAGAGAGTAAAAAGTTATCTTCCTGTACAAACTGAAGTTCCTGCCCTGGGATTTTAGTATCGCGCTGAAAACTTGCACGCAGGTAATTTTGCGGAAAGGCATAAATTGATTTATTGTTTAAGGAATATGTTCCGCTCAGGAAATACTTCCACTTCATGTCTTCAAAGCCATAAGCAGCATAGGTTTCAAAATAGTAGCGTTTGCTTAATGCAGTTGTGGTGCGGCCACCCAAACGCAGTCGAAATCCCTCAACACTGTTAAAACTATAAAATGTATTTACCGGCCCCATCTCAAAAGGTCCGAAGTCTTTATAGCCCGCAAAAAACAGGGTTACAATATCCATCGTCCTCTTGAAAGAAGGAATACTTTGCAGGGTATCCAGGTTACGGTATACGTTTGCATTGGCTGCGCTCAGGGCTTCAGGGCGGTTGCTTACCCAGAACTGCTCCGATTTCTTTTTGGCATCCGGTACAATGACCAGGGCAGCGGCACCTTTGTAAACGCTATCGGCAATCGGTTCATTTATTTTATAATCCTTATACGTTACCGTTCTTTCACCAGTAAACCCTGCACCGCTTTTTTTAGTGATCCCAAAATCTACGACCAGGTTACTTTTACTGAGGTGATAGCGGCTATCGGTATTTTGTTCAAATTCCAGCCTGGCTTCAAGCGCCCGAACAAAATTCAGGTTGATGTTTTTATTTACTGATAGAAATGCATTTTGAACCGCATAGTTTCCATCCATGGTTACATAAAGCCTGCCTTCAAACAAAAGGTCCATCTTGTTTCTTGGTGTAAAGGAAAGCTCTATCAGTTGGGGCTGTTGTGTTCTTATGGTATCTGTAATAAAGAATTTGTAGAAACCTGGTGCTCCGTCTGCAATGGGGCTCAACAGCAGGTTACTCACTACCGAGATGTTGTTATCGTAAATATCAATATCCTGGTACATCCTGTCGAAATAAGAACTTAATCCCTGGTTATCCACAAAGCGCTCATCAAAGTTAACCTGTTTGTCGGCTATTACTACTGTTTTCAGCTTCTCCGGATTTTTACGGAAATAATTATCAGAAAGCTTTTCCTGCTGAAAAACCGGAAGCATGTTTTTACCGCCAATTTTTGTAGAATCCTGTTCCTGGAAAAGAAACTGGTAATTGCGGAATATCTTTTTGTTCTTAAATTTTTCGGAGAGATTGCTCATAGAGAACAGCATCCTTTCGTACTTCTGGTAGGCCACATAATCATAGCTTTCCATCCGGTTTTTTGGTTTATTGGCAATAACCTTGCGGATCAGTTCTACTGCAGGATTCTCTTTATTGCGATAAGGGGGCTTCTTCCCTCCTTTTATTACTACTTCATTCATCTGCATGGCCTCACTTTGCAGTTGTACATTAATGGTCTGGGCCAGGCCGGGCTTAATGGTTTTAACCTGTGTTTTATAACCTATATAGCTGAATTTTAACTGGGTATAATTGCCTGAAATACTGATATTGTACTTACCATCTGCATCTGTCCGTCCTCCTTTTCCGCTTCCGGTAATGATAAAAGAAGCATAAGGTATCGTTTCTTTGGTTGCAACATCGGTGACAGTTCCGCTAACAGCAGTTTGCTGTGCATAAGATGTAAAGCCAAGCAGAACCATGGCTAACAAAAGGAAAGATCTTACGGTAATTGAATAACGAAACATGTTTACAAATTATATTGTCTGGCTTAAAAACCATTAAGCACAGCAAAGTTAATACTCAACTTTTGAATATTCTTGTAAAAAAGTCAGGATAAAGTTAGGAAACAGATGTTATGACACGAAAATGAAAAAACTAGATTTAGCAGATTGATTTTTACGGATTTACAGGGCTAAAAAGTGACTGATATTGGCCTGCACATGATCGTTCTTTTTGTGTTCGCCCCTGTTCAATTGAATGGCCCTGATCTTTACCTTATTTCTTTCCAGCAGCAATTCTTCATAAAAGCCTTTGTAATAAACATCTTTCACTTCAAATCTTCTGCTGCTCCAGGAACTTTTTAATTCTACCCATTCGGGATAAAAAACGGCATGTCCCGCAGAAATATCTATGCCCAATATATTGGCATCGGCAGCATCGAGCACAACGGCATTCCCTAAAAGACGGGCTGTATAAATGTGGTCCGGGTGGTTATATACCTGGGCCGGGCTGCCCGACTGCAGCAAAGTGCCGTCTTTTAAAATGAGCAGTTCATCCGCAAGAAATAAGCCGTCGGCAGGGTCGTGTGATACCAGAATTACGGTAACACCCGTTTCTGCAGCTATTCTTTTGATATCTGCACGCAATTGATTTTTCAGTAAAGCATCCACCTGGCTAAAAGGTTCATCCAGCAACAATACAGAAGTATCGCTTACCATGGCCCTGGCTATGGCTACCCTTTGCTGCTCTCCGCCGCTCAACTGGGTGATTTTCTTATCTTTCAGGTGTTCAATGTGCAGGTGCTGCATCATTTCTGTAGTTTTTGCCTGTTTGGCCTGCACATCGGTATTGGAAAGCATGGAGGCGATATTGTCGTAAACCTTGGCATAAATGTTCAGGGAAAAATCCTGGGTGACCATTTTCATTTCCTTATGCCCCGGAATCAGCTGCTCATCAGGTCCGAGAATACGCTTTCCTTTAAAAGAAACTTCGCCTTCATCTACTTTCAATAAACCGTAGATACACTTCAGTAAAGTGGATTTGCCACTGCCGCTTTCGCCCAGAATGGCTACCACATTTCCTTTTTTAATGTCGAAACTGATATTAGTTATCCCTGCGGATTGTTCGGTCTGGTACTGTTTGGTAAGGTTCTTAACACTGATGATCTGTTCTTCCACAGGGTAAAGATATTGAAAAATTAATTTAAGCCCAGTGTTAAGCCGAAGGACATATTCTTTAACCCTTTATGCGGGGTGCTGTCGAACATGTCATTAAAATAATATTTGGTAAAGATTCCTAGCCCCCCATAACCGAGTCTCAGTGTACCTCCATAACGAAAAGGCTGAAAATTATAGTCGTCATTAAACTTCTCCTTACCTTTTTCTTTACTTACCTGTTTCACTTTAGCATTGGTCAGGAAAGCTATCTCCGGGCCAAACACAAAGTAAAAACGTTTTCCATTATCATTCTCCTTGGTACGCAATTCAAAGTTCAAAGGAATATGTACATAAAAGCTTGAAAACCTATTTTTAGAAAATGTGATGCTTTCTGTATCGTAATCCAGCACAGGACTATTCTTTTTCATGGTAATGTTCTTTTTTAAACGAATGTGTGTCCAATCGAAGCCACCAGCTACATAGATCTTAAAGTTCGAATTGAAGCGGTAGCCCATCTGGACCACGTCTAAAGAAACAGTACTGGTTTTACCTGCTTTATAATCCAGAAATTCGTTTTCCGGAGCTAAAGAAAAACTTCCGTTATCTATCAGCTTAGCAAAACCAATATCCAGCCTGGTTAGTGTAATTCCGCCTATAAAACGTCCTTTTGAGGCATTGGTTGTTCCTGTTGAATCCTTTTTGCCAATCATGACGCCTACACCATGGCTCATATCAAACTTCTTCGTTTTACCCGATTTGGTTACTGTTGTATCCTGCCGTGTAGTTGTATTTTGAGCCATAGCACCTGCAAATCCGCTGACCAAAAGTGCCGTTAAAAATAGATATTTCATGATGTACTGGTTTGTGTGTTTAAATATTATTTATCTGATTTCCTGTTAAATTTTATAAATCCAATATTGAGGGCAACAATAGATGAATTGTCTTCATCAGTATCAAATTGTATGACTTTCTTTTCACGTTTATCTACCTTATTTACTACAAAATTAATCAGATCACCTACATTTCTTATTCCTTTATGAGGTATTTCCTCCGTTTTAGATCCCAATATATCCACTATGTCATTTTCCTGTACATGTGCATCGGCTATCATCGGCTCATCAGCAATAGCGGTTGAGGCTTTATGCAGTTCATCTGCTTCCTTTATAAGTTTGTCCTGCTTATGAATAAGACGATCACTGGACTGTTTTGGTTGCATTGTTTTTAAAGCTATACTATTTTCAAGATCTGGATCTAAACGTGGGGCTATCACCAACGGGATGCTCTTATATGTAGTCACCTGTGCCGTATCATCAACCTGACTAATATTAAATGGACTGGAAAGCGTGGCGGTATCTATAAGTGCTACCAATTTTACCGGAGCTTGTAACCTGACCTTTTCTGTCGCGGGCATAAGCAATCCAAGTCCAAAAACTGCCAGAACTAAAGCCGCCGCCACCCAATATACCGGGAACCTAAGTTTAGTGGCAGGCTTCAATTCGGCCGCGATGTTGTTCCATAAATCTGTAGATGGTTGTATTTCTGCCTTTTCGAACTGATCTTTAAATAACTGGTCAAATGCCTTATCCTGTATGTTTTGCATAATCCATGCCCTCCATTTTTATAATTTCTTCTCTTAATATTGCCCTCGCCCTAGACAGTTGCGATTTACTTGCACCTTCCGAAATGCCAAGTGCTGCGCCAATCTCTTTATGGGAATACCCTTCAATTGCATACATATTAAACACCAATCTGTAGCCATCGGCCAGTTTTTGTATGATTGTCAGCAAATCCTGCATCCCTAGCCGGCTAAAATCAAATCCGGTAGCAGGCTGATCAAAAGCATCATCAATAGGTACCATATTTATGCTGCGAAGGTTTTTCCGGTAATTTTCAATTGCTGTATTCACCATTATTCTCCTTATCCACCCTTCTAAAGACCCATCTCCGCGATATTCCTGTAATTTCTGAAAAACTTTAATATACCCTGTTTGCAATACGTCTTCTGCCGTTGCCCTGTCTTTTACGTAGCGCATGCAAACTGCCAGCATCACTGCTGAGGTTTGCCTGTACAGGGCTTCCTGCATTTTCCGGTTGCCTGCCCGGCATCCTTCCAATAATTCTTCAATTCTATATTGCGTCAAATCATTTATGTGTTTGGTATATAGAAGATGCTACAACTAAAGTAAAGGTTGCAACGGTATTAAAAAATGTTTTTAAGATTTAATCTCAGGAATCGTGTTTTTTCCGGTAGGATTTATACCATTTTACAGCCATCATAATGACCAGGGCAAAAATGATCAGGCCGGTTAAACCGTAAACCCAATCTATGGCACTTTTTAAAATCACGGTAAATACAATGGCTACCAGTAAAATGGTAGCTACTTCATTCCACAAACGAAGCTTAAAGGAACTCATTTTACAGGTACCCAGCTTCAGCTGTTTCATGATGCGCTGACAGATGAAATGATAAATGAGCAGCAAAACGACAAAGCCCAGTTTTACATGCATCCAGGGCATTTGCAACAATGCCGGCCTGATGCACAGCATGGTAATGCCCGCCAATACGGTCAGTACCATTGCCGGTGTGGTGATGATGTGCCAGAGCTTGCGCTCAATCTTTTCATATTCTTTTTGGAGAATATTTTTTTCCAGCTCGGGGCGGTCTTTTGCCTCGGTATGATAAATGAATAAACGTACACTATAAAACAACCCCGCCATCCAGCTTACCATAAAGACGATGTGAACAGAGAGGATGTAATAATAGTATTTATCCATAAGATCAGTACTTAAATTCCTTGATGACCTCTATTGCGTATTTTACGTGATCAAATGGAATATCCGGCATAATGCCATGACCTAAGTTAAAGATAAATCCGTTTTGTCCGCGCATGCGTTCAAACAGCCTGAGGATCTCTCTTTTAATTACAGGTTTGTCAGCATACAAAATATGCGGATCGAGGTTACCTTGCACGGCAATGCCGGCAGGTAAACTGTTTTTAATGTTTAAAAGATCTGCATTCCAGTCTACCGAAATCACATCAGGTTTTGCCTCAGCCATAACCGGTGCAAACACCGAGCTTCCTTTACAAAAAGAAATTACAGGAATGTCTTTTCTGTTCAGGTTGGCAATAATTTCCTGGATATAACGGTGCGAAAACTCCTGGTAATCGTTCCAGGACAAGGCCAATGCCCAGCTGTCAAAAATCTGGATGGCATTTACCCCTGCTGCGATCTGCAGGTTCAGGTAAGCTGCCGTTACCTTTGCAATTTTAGCCAGCAGTTTGTGTGCTACTTCAGGCTGGTTGTGCATCAGCAGTTTGGTCAGTTTAAAATCTTTAGAAGAACCACCTTCAACCAGGTAACTCATTACCGTAAATGGCGCACCGGCAAAGCCGATTAAGGGAATACTGCCATTTAAACGTTGCTGGATCACTTTGATGGCATCTGCTACGTATTGCAGCCTGTCCAGCACATCCACTTCCAAAGCATCTACGTCTTTAAGTGTACGCACCGGGTTGGCAAATTTAGGGCCTACGCCCTGCGTAAAGCTCAACTCCCCGCCCATCGCTTCGCCGGTTACCAGAATATCTGAAAACAGAATAGCGGCATCAATCCCCAACAGGTTTACCGGCAACATGGTTACATCAGCAGCAATTTCAGGTGTTTTGCACATTTCTAAAAACGAGTATTTGTTTTTAATCTCCCAATACTCTGGCATAAACCTACCTGCCTGGCGCATCATCCATACTGGTGGGCGTGCTGTTTGTTTTGAAAATGCTGCATCTAAAAATAACGTATTCATGTCTTCTGATTTGTCTTCTATATGTTATAAGCTGTTCGCTTCTTTTTCTATTTTACTGATGATATCCTGTGTTTTGGCAGTTACAGCCAACTCTTTAGCTTTATTTAAATAGGCGGTACAACGTTCTTTATCTTTTTTCCTTAAGGCCAGATTAGCCAGATGGATCAGCACAAAGGCCTTATCATTCTTGCCGCCCAGCGGAAAGCGGCTGGCAATCTGAAAGTGATGTTCTGCAATATCGTATGCTTCCTTTTTTAAGGCGATGTTGGCCCGCATAAATTCATAATAGCCGCGTCTGTTCCTGGCCAGCCTGTCTGGGTTATGCACCTCAGCCAGCACCTTTTCGGTGCGTTCATAATCCCCGTTTTTAAAATGCTTTGAGGCCAGTAAAATGGAGCTGTGCTTAAAATGGCTCCATATCACAAAGGCAAACAAAAAGCCGGCAAGTGTTGCCAGCTGATATTGAACATAAAAAAGGCATACCACAGCGGAGATGGCAAAAAGCGCCATCAGGGCATACCTGCCTTTTGAATTATACATTAGTGAATATCTGTGAACTTATATCCTACACCTCTGATGGAATGAAAATAAACCGGGTTCTTCTGATCCGGTTCGAAATACTTACGGAACGTTAAAATAAAGTTGTCAATGGTTCTTGTAGACGGGTAAACATCGTAATTCCATACCGTTTCTAAGATCTGCTCACGCGAAACGGCTTCATTTTTACGCTCGATCAGCAATTTTAACAGCATGGTCTCCTTTTTGGTTAAAGGTACGATCACACCATCATCCTGTTTCAGTTCAAATGAATTGAAATAAATGGTTTTGTCACCGATTTTATACGAGTTGATTTCTTTTAAGTCATCCGCTTTCATGCTGCGTTTTACCAGGATACCCACCCTAAGGATCAGTTCTTCCAGGTTAAAAGGTTTTACCAGGTAATCATCGGCACCTTTTTTCAGTCCCATCACCCTGTCTTCACTGGTATTTTTAGCCGTTAAGAAGAGGATAGGTACTTCTGTATTTTCCAGTCTGATGGTTTCACATACCTGGAACCCGTCCATTTCGGGCAGCATTACATCCAGGATAATCAGGTTAAAGCGTTCTTCTTTAAAAACTTTTAATGCAGTTTTCCCGTCTTTTACGGCATGTACTTTATAACCTTCAAGCTCAAGGTTCAATTTTATGGCATCCAATAAATGGTCTTCATCTTCAACCAGCAGTATTCTTAATTTCTGTTGCATAATCAACTAAATGTTATTTCAAAAATAGCACCTTGCGGTACGTTATCTCTAACGCTGATATCAGCGTCGTGGCTTTGTAATACTTCCTTAACAATAAACAGGCCTAAACCCGTTCCTTTTGATTTTCTGACATTCTCATCACCAACCCGGTAAAATTTATCAAAAATCAGCATCTTTTCACTGTCTGGGATACCTGGCCCTTTGTCAGACACCCTTAAAAAAGGATGCCCGTCTTTTTCTGTCAGTTCAACCGCCACATCAGCACATGGCCCGGAATATTTTACTGCATTTTCTACCAGATTGGTAACTACTGAAGAAAGTGCAAACTGGTCGCCCATTACTTTGATCCCTGGTTTGATCACCGGACTGATCAGCTGCTCACATCCGCAGGAATGTACCTGCAACCTGTCAGTGATCTTTGTAACCAGTTCAGACAGGTCAAATTCCTCCTTAGGGAAGGAATAAGAGCGATTTTCTATCTTGGTAGCCAGCAACATGTTCTCTACCAGGTCGTCTAAACGTTCAATATCTTTTAAGGAATTTCCCAGTAAAGAGGTCTGTCTGGCCTTGTCCAGGTCACGTTTGATAATGGTCTGGATGGAGAGTTTAATGGCCGCCAGAGGCGATTTCAATTCATGGGTTACAGACAGTAAAAAATTTTGCTGCTGCTCGCGCAGGCGCTCTTCTTTTTTGATAGACTGGTGTAAAAAATAGGCCCCGATACACAACAGAAATAAAAACACTGATCCCTCTCCCATTACCATTGCCATTCTGGCAGGTTCCAGCCTTACAACCAGGGTTCCCCAGGAAATCAATTGTACTAAAGCGTACAACAGCATGAAATAAAATATTATGATCGATTTCTTCAAGATTACCAGTATTTTAGCTTATAAAGATACCATTATTTACTTGTTCCTAAAAACAACATCAAGGCTTTCGAATATTGCCCTTTTTGCCTTCTCCAGCTCTATTTTTGTGTGCGCAGCAGAAACAAAACCTACTTCGTAGCCTGAAGGACCTAAATAAATCCCCCTGTTTAAGAGTTCCCTGTGCATTATTTTAAATTTCTCCATGCTGCTATGCTCAATGTCATCCGCACGCCGGATCTTATCTTTGTCTGTAAAGGCGATCCAGAAAATAGAACCTACATGAAACACCTTTACTTTATAATTCCTTGCGGTGGCAAAACGTTGCAGGCTCTCGGCAAATTCAGTGGCCTTATTGTTTAGCTCTTTATAAAAACCAGACCTTAACAGTTCGCTGAGCTGGGCGATTCCTGCGGCCATAGCTATCGGATTTCCGGAAAGTGTACCCGCCTGGTAAACACCTCCATCTGGTGAGATATGGCCCATAATTTCGGCTGATGCACCGTACATGCCAACTGGCAATCCACCGCCAATGATCTTACCATAGGTAACAATATCAGGTTTAAGCCCATAATACGCTGCAGCGCCTTCAAAGCCCAATCTGAAACCAGTGATCACCTCATCAAATATCAATAAGGATTTATTTTCTTTACATATGTTTTGCAGAAATTCGAGGTATGCCGTATCCTGCATCAGCAAACCGTTGTTTGCAGGTATACCCTCAATAATTACTGCTGCTATCTCCTCTTTAAACTGGGCAAAAGCCTGGGTCAAAGCCTCCGTATCATTTAAAGGCAATACAATGGTTTCCTGTGCAAATGCCTTAGGCACACCTGCGGAAGAGGTTTCTCCAAAGGTGACCAAACCAGAACCCGCCTTTACCAGTAAGGAATCGCTGTGGCCATGGTAACAACCGTCAAACTTAATGATCTTATCCCTGCCGGTGAACCCACGTGCCAGCCTGATGGCCGACATCACAGCTTCAGTGCCCGAACTGGTGAAACGGATCTTTTCAACAAATTTATTGTTTTTGATGATCAGCTCGGCCAGCTCATTTTCCAATGCAGTCGGCGCACCGAAGCTCATGCCATTTTGCATCACCTCAGTAACTTTTTCTCTGACTTTTGGGTGATTATGACCTAATATCAATGGCCCCCAGCTGCCACAAAAATCTATAAACTGATTCCCATCTGCATCCCATACAAAACAGCCATCTCCTTTTTGAATAAAAAGAGGCGTGCCATGAACCGACTTAAAAGCCCTTACCGGAGAGTTTACCCCACCCGGAAAATAGTTTTTTGCTTTTTCATACAATTCTGCCGATTTCTCCCTGGAAATATCCGGTTTACTGCCTGTGTTTACAGGTACCTCGCCTTCATTTCCTGAAAACATTTTTTTTAAAGATTCTAACATTTCTATAATCTATATCCAGTTCTTTTCAACCATATCCCTGATGTGATAGGTGGTAATGATACTCGCCCCTGCACGTGCAAAAGCATGCATGGTTTCCATAACTACCTTTTGCTCATCTATCCAGCCCTTTTGTGCAGCGGCCTTAACCATCGAATATTCTCCTGATACATTGTAGCAGGCAATTGGTAAATCCGTATGTTGTTTCAGGTTATGTATCACATCCATATAAGCCAGGGCAGGCTTTACCATCAATACATCTGCACCTTCGCTTTCGTCCAGTAAGGCTTCCCGAAGGGCTTCATTGCCATTTCTAAAATCCATCTGGTAAGCTTTCCTGTCTCCCTTGCCGGGCGCGCAATCTGCCGCTTCTCTGAAAGGCCCATAATAAGCCGAGGCAAATTTAGTAGCATGCGACATAATGGCAGTATTTACATAACCCGCTCCGTCCAGCACTGTTCTCATTGCAGCAACACGGCCATCCATCATATCCGATGGGGCCAGCATATCAGCGCCAGCCTGGGCATGGGTAAGTCCCATTTTGGCAATGACTTCAACGGTTTCATCATTCTGCACATAATCATCCTTTAAAATACCGCAATGGCCATGTGTTGTATAAGAACATACGCAAACATCAGTTACGATATACAGGTCATCACCAAAGTTCTTTTTCAATAAGCGCACAGCAGAAGGCACTAAAGAGTGGTCGTGATAAGCCGCTGCCGCATTTTCACTTTTCTCCTCCCCAACACCAAAAAGCATGATCTTGTTTACGCCCAGCTTTAAGCCTTTCTCTACATCAGCGATCAAGGTATCCTCAGAAAAATGACTGATACCTGGCATCGCATCCAGTGGATGTACAATACCTTTACCTGGCACAACAAAATAGGGGTAAATGAACATGTCTTTAGACAACCGGGTTTCGGCTATCATCTCTCTCACAACTGGATTCTTTCTTAATCTACGCGGACGTTGTACCATCATTATATTATTTAATATCTATCCCGAAAACGGCTTCAGCTAAACCGATCTCATCCGGGGCATAAGGTAAAATACAAGCTACCCCCATCTCTTCAAACTTTTTGGCTGTAGAATTACCGATAGCGATCACCCGCTGTCCGGGCTCGAGTAAATTGTCAACAAAATAAGCATCTACATTAGACGGGCTGGTAAATATCAGCACCTCAGCATAGGTCTGGTCTATATCTTCTTCGATAACGGTCTCGTAAATGGGCAGGTCCACTACTTTGGTGTCCGGCTTTAAAGCTTTCTGGATACTCAATAAAGAATCCTGGGCCCTCGGGAACAATACAGTTTTTCCGGATACTTCTTCTGCAAACAACTCTGCCACCTCATCTATATCCCCACCCTCGCCAACATAATCGGCCAGATGCCCGGCTCTCCTTAAAGAATCCTCAGACCCTTTACCCGCTACACCAAATTTCACATGTTTGGGCAACATAGGCTTCAGGTTAAAGAAATAGTCAACACTGTTCCTGCTGCTGAAAAATATCCAGTCTATGTGTTTTAAATAAAAAGGATCCAATACTGTTACAATAGGGAAAGTACGGATCAACGATCTGTCATCTATTTCTATATGGTGCTTTTGAAGAGCTTTTCTAAAATAATTGTGTTCCCCCACTTCACGGGAGATAAATACTTTGGCCGGAAACTTCCTGTCCGGACTAAATTTAGCGACAATCTTTTCTGCCAGTCCATCCAGTTTATCTACCCTGTAGAACAAACGATCAGGAAAATCTTCATCCGTTTCTGCCTTGGAGGTCCATACTTCATATAATCCTTCCTCTTTTTTACAATAACAACCCAAGGGCATATGACAACCGCCTTCAAACAGGTTCAGCACCTTGCGCTCAATGGCTATTTCTTCGGCAGTTTCGGGATGGTTTATTTGCTGCAGTACATCAAATAACTCCTGATCATTTTCCCTGATCTGAATGGCAAGTGCCCCCTGTGCAGGAGCCGGAACTAGTTCAGTAGTATCTACAACCTCTACATGGAATTCAGAAAGGTCAATATTCAAACGGTTTACCCCTGCTTTTGCCAGCAGAATAGCGTCATAATCTTCATCCCTTAATTTCTGGATGCGGGTGGGTACATTACCCCGTAAATCTTCAATATTTAAATCAGGACGAAGCGCCAGTAACTGGGCTTTACGCCTGTTGGATGAGGTGCCAACCATCGCCCCTGTTTTCAGGGAAAGCTTATGACTGATGTTTACACAGTCTTTAAGGATCAATAACAATTCAGATGGATCTTCACGCTCGGTAACCGCAGCAATGGTTAAGCCTGTCGGATGAACAGTTGGCAAATCTTTATGAGAGTGTACAGCGATATCAATAGTACCACCCAAAAGTTCTTCTTCGAGTTCTTTTGTGAAAAACCCTTTACCCTCCAGCTTGTCCAGCCTGAGGTTTAAAATCTTGTCGCCCTGGGTTTTGATGATCTTCAGTTCAGCTTCAACACCGATAGCTGCTAATTTATCCTTAATGAAATTGGCTTGCCATAAAGCCAGGTCGCTACCTCTTGTACCTATAATAAGTCTTTTCACGTTGATGCTAATTTTTGCGCAAATTTAGCTATTCTTTACCAATATCTCCTTTGCCATGACCATTGGCACGCTGATGTATTTTTTTTCCATGTAATTCATCACCTTTTCCAATAATAATCTCGAGTTTTCATCAAGTTTATCAATCTCGTCAGCAAAGATACCATTGATAGCAGTATGCTTAATTTCCTTAATTTTCTGCGGAACACAGCTCATGGCAATTTCAATTTTACGCTGGCGCAATACCAGCTCAAAATCTTTGATATTTTCTTCGATGATGTGTTCGGCATTCACCAGTTCATCATAGCGTTCCTGAATATTTTTACGGGCAATCTCTTTTAAAGATTCAACCTCTATGTAGTGCAGGGGGAAGTTTTTAACCACTTCAGCAGCGGTATCATTGGGAATGGCCAGATCCAGAATTACCTTTTTACCGGTATCGCCGTTCAGCAGTTTTTTATAAATTTCTTCTGTGATGATCGGTTCAGTAGCTCCTGTACAGGTAATGATCACATCAAATCCCTGTGTATAATTTTCAAGTGCTATAAGTGGATAGGCTGTGCCGTTCAGTTCTTTAGCCAGTGCTTCGGCGTTTTTTAAAGTTCTGTTAAAAACAGAGAAATTGGAGTATTTATGTTTTTTAAGGTATTGTGCCAGCAATTTGTTGGTTTCTCCTGCACCAATAATGAGTAGTCTAGCCTCACTTGAACACATTTTAAGGTCACGCAGTTTGCGGTAAGCAAGCGAGACAATGGAGACGGGATTTTTAGAGATATTGGTATGCGTATACACCTCTTTGGCCGTTTTTACCACCCTGTTCATGATCATCCGCATGTAATCACCGGTAAAACCAGCCACACGACAGGATTCATAAGCTTTACGAATCTGCGCCAGGATCTCCTTCTCGCCTACAACCAGGCTTTCCAGTGAACAAGATGTACGCAGCAGGTGGTTAAATGCATCTACCTGTTCATATGCCGATACATTTTCTAAAAACTGCTCCATATATTGTGCGGGCAGCCCCATGTCCAGCACGGTTAAAAACCGCAGGATAAAATCTTTATCTAAAATACTTGAAGAAGTGAATACAAATTCGACACGATTACACGTTCCTACATAGAATATTTCTTTAACACCTAACTCCGATTGAATGTTCCTCAACCTGTCGTCTAGCGTCTGCTCACATATCACTAATTTACCTAAGGATTTTAAGTCAATCTGTTTATGCGTAAAAGCAATGATCTTTAAATATTCCAAAATTTATTACCCTGTTTGTTTTTAGCGAAACAAAAGTAATAAGACAAGGTTGTTCCACTGTCATTATGCTGTAATTAAGAGCTATTTAGAAAGATTTTAAATAAACAACTACCACTAAACATCCGCATTTTAATTTTGTTATATTGGCTAAACACCATACATGTAGACATATATGATCACAACAGCACATTTTTTATGGAGTGGAGCTTCCGGAAAAACCATATCCGCAGATTGTACTTATGACGATAAAAACACAAATCAAGACACCATAATTTTCATTCACGGCTTTAAAGGCTTTAAAGACTGGGGAGCGCACAACCTAGTTGCCTCTTTTTTTGCCTCAAACGGCTACAGATATATCAAATTTAATCTGTCGCACAGTGGGGTTACCGTCAAAAACACCAATGATGTAACCGACATGGAAACTTTTGCAGCCAATACGATCAGTAAAGAACTGACCGATGTTGATGCGGTAATTGATGATGTGACAGCACGCTGGCCAACTGCTTCTATTAGCCTTATAGGGCATAGCAGGGGTGGCGGACTGGCCATTATACAGGCTGCAAAAGATAAGCGCATTCATAAGCTCATCACCTGGTCTGCCATTTCCGATTTCTCGAGCCTGTGGAAAAAAGAACAGGAAAAAGAATGGACAGCAACAGGAAAAATATTTGTAGAAAATGCCCGTACTAAGGAGAAAATGCCGTTAAACAGCACTTTGCTGGATGATTTTAATCAAAACAAAGAAAAATTAGATATTATAAGCGCAGCAAAAAAGATCCACATTCCCTGGCTCATTCTTCATGGCGACGATGATGTCAACGTCCCATTTAGTGTGGCGCAGCAGCTGGCACAAAAACAGCTAAAGGCAAAAATACAGAAGATAGCAGGGGCGAATCATGTTTATGGGGCTTCCCATCCTTACATTAGCAAACAACTTCCTGAACATTTACAGGAAGTTGTAGAAAAAACACTGGTATTTTTACTTCAGCATTGAGGCTTCTTTCTTTTTTACCATTACGCTTACGCGGTAAACCAAAAATATACATAAAAGAATTAATGCAGAGACCACAATCCCCAGGGTATCATAATGCTCCAGCGGACTACTTTTGGTTTTCTGTGTTACGATTAAACCTGCACTTAAGGCAGCAATACCGCCCGCCATCTGTTGTACCGAGGCATTTACACTCATAAAGGCACCTCTGTCTTTTAAATCAGGCACACTCATGGTAAGCGCAGTTGCAGGTATCATCCGGCTCATTACTCCCATAAACAGGATCATATTGATCACAATTACCTGCCACAGGGGCACCGGGCTTAGGTTAGTGTACACCAGTATCAGCACAACAGCCAGCAAAGAACCACCGGTAAATACCATAAATTTGTCTACCTTATCGCTCAGTTTTCCAATCATGGGCATAATGACTATGGAAGCGAGACCGGTAAACATAAATACCAATGGCAGCTGCGCTTCAGAGATATTAATATTATTAATCAGGAATGCGCTCCCGAAGGGCATTAACATAAAGCCCCCTACACTCATAAAAGCCGTAGCAAAAAAACCTGTCTGATAAGAGCGGTTGGTGATCGAATGCCACAAATGCAAAAAAGGACTTTTATCTGATTGTATGGCCAGGTGCTTATCGATAGGCTTTACCTTGATCAGGATGGCAATTCCTATCAGAACGGCAAGGATCACAATCATTAAAAAAGACGAGTGCCAGCCCCAGATATTGGCAAAATAAAGGCCAATCGGAATACCAAGCACCTGGCTGGCGGCAAAGCCCATCTGTACAATCCCCATTACCCTGCCCCGCTGATGAACTTCAAAAAGATCGGTAACAATGGTCATAGAAATGGCTCCGATCACCCCGCCAAATAAACCCGTTACAATCCTCGCGCCCAATAACATTTCGTAATTGGTAGCTAAAGCACAGCACAGTGTACCGACAATAAAGCCGCTGTAAAAAAATAGGAGTAGTTTTTTACGGTCAAATTTATCAGCAAAGCCAGCTGCCAGAATGCCCGAAGCACCAGCACTGAATGCATAGGAAGAAACCACTAGGCCGAACCCTTTCGGGCTCATGGATAGCGATTTCATTAAAAAGTCGCCAAGTGGCGCAAGTACCATAAAGTCCAGTACAATTGTAAACTGCAGTAAAGCCAGCAAGGCAATAACCAGCAGCTGGTAAGGACTAAAAGGTTCGGTTATATTTTTTTGAGGTTGTTGCATTGCTGATCAGGGTTAAATCGGTTTTTGTTTAAAATGAAGAGAAAGCGTTAAATAAGTTCTTCACAATGGTAGCCATTTTGTGCAACCAGTTTAATCACTTCTTCGCGCTTAAGGGTAGGTGATACGATGCGCAGTACGCAGTCAATATCCTGTAAATCGACCGTCCATTGATCAATCTGGTATTCTTCCATGACCTTACCGATATAGCGTTTATCTCCTTCCGTACGTATATCCGTTTTAAAAAGCAAGATATGTTCAATATTGATGTCCATAATTGTAGTTTTAGTTTTCCGGCCTTTGCAGCCATTTATTTTTTTAATGCTTTAATTACCAGCTCAAATGTTTTCCAAAGGATTTCATCTGTCAACACAAATGGTTTGCCGCCTAAACTCTGCCCCTCATTATGGAACCTGATCAGGTTATACAAAGGTGCAAAAGCTATACTCCAATAAGTTTCAAAAGGCATTTGGTCAATTTCTCCCCTTTCAATGGAATTGTGCATAAACTTACCAAGAGGTTCTTTAAAGTTCTTTCCAAAAACTTCCAAAACCTTTAACTGGTAGGTAGAAGTACGCAGCTGTTCTATCATCTGTGCGGACCATGGATTTTCAAACAAACATTTCGCCCTGTTTTTCCACTGCTGTTTTAATCCTTCTTCAAATGAACTCTCGGGGTCAAAGTTTTCCAGCATAATCGCACTCATACGTTCTACTTCCTCTATACCAACCTTTAAGATCAGGTCGTCCTTGTCCTGATAATAAATGTATAAGGTTGCTACTGATATTTTGCAGGCCTTAGCAAGCTTACTCATCGTAAAACCCTCAAAACCAACCTCAACCAATAGCTCTATCGCTTTTTGTTTAACCAGTTCTACTTTATTTATATCCCTTGCACGCATAGTGTTATAATTGCGATACAAATATAAATGAATATTCATTCATTTATAAAATATATTTTCACCTATTTGCAGATTTGACTTTTTGTAGTTGTTTATTTGCACTTCATAACCATTAAAAAGAAAATATACTGATGGAGAATCTCTTAACATATATCCATTCAATTACCGGATTTTCTGATCAAAGCTGGGAATTACTGCAACCTGCATTGTCAGAAAAAAAGTTTAAAAAAAATGATTTCTTATTAAAGGAAGGAAAGGTTTGCAATTCCTTGTTTTACATCAACGATGGTTATTGCAAAAGTTATTATGAGATTGACGGTGTGGTAAAGAATACCGGCTTCTTTTTTGAAAATGATATCGCGACAAACATCAGCAGTTTTGGCAGCGGTCAAAAATCCGAATTCAATATCGTAGCATGTGAAGCCCTTGATGTAGTTGTATTTGATAAAGAAAAATTATTTGAAGCTGCTGAACAAGCTCCTGAAATAGAAACTTTAGGCCGTAACTGTATCCGGTTATTTGCTTCAAAACAAGAAGAATTTTCAACGTTATTTAAGTTGTACACTGCGGGGGAACGCTTGGCATACCTGGAAACTAAGCATCCCCGGCTATTGCAAAGAGTTCCACTGGTTCAGTTGGCCTCATTTATGGGTGTAGCCAGAGAAACCTTAAGCAGAATCAGAAAGCGAAGATTGCTTTAATCATTTTGTGACGAAGGTCACAGTCATCAGCCGTCAGTTCTTATGACCTTTGTAATACATCAATTAAAGTTTAAAAATGACAAAGCTGAAAAAAATTAATGCAGAATCCAATGTTTTAACCTGGTTTGAAATTCCCGTATCAGATACAAAAAGAGCTAAAAAATTCTATGAAACCATTTTGGACCTTAAAATGAGTACCAGGGAATTCCCTGAAACCAAAGAAGAGCTCACCTTTTTCCCCTATAACCCCAATATCATACAGGCCACCTCGGGAAGAATAACTGGCGTACTGACTAAGTCAAATACCAACAGCCCTTCCGATAAGGGTACCCTGATATACATCAATGCGAGCCCCACCATCCAAACCGTTATTGATAAAGTAGAAAAGGCCGGGGGTAAAATTCTGGTTCCCAAAACGGCAATGAATGCAGGGTTTATTGCAATAATTACTGACAGCGAAGGCAACCGGATCGGGCTTCACGCTGAAGAATAATTTCGTTTTTGCATTAAGCGCCATGCTTTACACAAAAATTACCTTCTCTGAAGAGGCATAGCGCCTTTGCGCTTTTTCAGCGCAATTGTGCAGCCTCAGAAGAGAACGGTTATTTTTGCACCCAATTCCCGTCTTCTTTAATCAACTCAATTAAATCATCCAGCGCCCGGGCAGCATTTACATTCTTCTTCACCACTTCCTTGCCCCTGTACAATGTTATTTTATCCGGTCCGGTACCCACATAACCATAATCGGCATCTGCCATTTCACCAGGGCCATTCACAATACAGCCCATAATGCCAATCTTAATCCCTTTCAAATGATCGGTACGTGAACGGATCAACTGTGTGGTTTCCTGCAAATCAAATAAGGTTCTTCCGCAACTTGGGCAAGAGATGTATTCTGTTTTGGAGATCCTGGCACGTGTAGCCTGCAAAATGCCAAAACTGGTTGAATTGATTAAAGAAAGGCCAATCGAATCATCCGCTTTTATCCAGACGCCATCACCCAATCCGTCCGTTAGTAATGCCCCCAGGTCCGTTGCCGCATATAACATCAGCTCATCGGAATTTAACTGCGGGTAGCTTCTGCTTATGATTACCGGCAATTGCAGGTTTTGCTTCATTAAGGAAACAAAGAAAGCTCTTTGCAGGGCTACCCCCTGAAGGGCTGATGTTTCCAGTATCAAAACAGCATCGTTCTTCAGTATAGAAAGGTCTTTTCCTTCCAGCGCTTCCGCGTTAATCTTAACCAGATTTAAAGTTTCATCCTTCGGCTCCGAAGCCTGGTATTCCTCAAATGAAAGTAGCGGATGGCAGTTATTCTTGTCTTTTAGCGAAAGCCAGGTCTTGTAATTATAAACCTGCTTTAAATTTCCCGGAAATGAAAATGAGGGCAACTGATCAGCCAGGTAAACCATATCGCAAGCCTGGTCGGCCATATTGTATTTGTCTAATCCTGCACTGTAATTGTAGCCGGCTGCACTTAAAAAGTAAGGATCTTTCAGGTTTTCCGCACTTACATCCAGCATTACTATTGGATGATGGTGCCCGCCAATATGTTGCACCGGCATGGTAGCTCTTCGCTGATATTCGAAAGGATTGTAAGAAAGTTTTTCTGCGTCGATCGTCTTTGATGCGGTAAACAAAGTTTTCCCATGCAAATCAATGGCACGCCTTTCGTATCTCGCTGCCAGCGCCTTCGCGACAGGGGCTTCAAATTCCGGATCTTCTGTCAATGAGACTCTTATGGTATCACCAAGTCCATCTTCCAGTAAGGTACCGATACCTACTGCCGATTTAATCCGTCCATCTTCCCCATCACCAGCCTCAGTTACCCCCAGGTGCAAAGGATAGTTCATGCCTTCCTTCACCATTGTTTCGACCAGCAAACGGTAGGCCTGCACCATCACCTGGGTATTGCTGGCTTTCATAGAGATCACCAGGTTATAATAGTTCAGGTCTTCGCACATGCGGATAAATTCCATGGCCGATTCCACCATTCCCCTTGGCGTATCGCCGTAGTGGCTCATGATCCGGTCTGAAAGTGAACCGTGATTGGTGCCGATGCGCATTGCCGTTCCGTATTCTTTACAGATCTTAACCAATGGCGCAAATTTCTTATAGATGCGTTCCAGTTCGGCCTGATAAGCCTGCTGGGTATACTCGATATTTTCAAAACGTTTTTTATCGGCATAGTTGCCAGGGTTTACCCTTACCTTCTCAACGATCCGCGCCGCAGCTTCTGCTGCATTTGGCGTAAAGTGAATATCAGCAACCAGAGGTACATCATACCCTCTCAACCTCAGTTCCTTCTTAATATTCGCCAGGTTTTCTGCCTCTTTCATACTCGGGGCAGTAATGCGTACATATTCGCATCCGGAATTCACCATTCTGATGGTTTGTTCTACCGTAGCCAGGGTATCCATCGTATCTGTAGTGGTCATGGATTGGATCCGGATGGGATTTAAACCACCCATTGGGACATCTCCTATCGAAACTTCCCTTGTCAAAAACCTTGAATATAATGATGTATCTTCCATGACTAACAAATTCTGCAGCAAAGATAAAGATTAAATTATATCAAGCGGTCCTTAATCACCAGCGTATTGGATAGGACATCATGAAAACATTGTTGCTTCTTGTTCAGGAAACTGTACAAATACCCGAAAAAGAAGGGGGCTGTAGAAATCACTTTAGAAATGTTGCGAAGTAGCGCAACCGGAAATGAAAGCCTGTTCCCCATCAGGTCTGTGACTTTAATATTCAGCAACCGCTTTCCGATTGTTCCCTGGTTAATAGAAGATTCTGCAAAACTCCCATATAACAATTTGACAGCAGGAATAAAGAAAGCCGATACCATTCCCAAAAAGATCATGCCTTCTTTGTCATTCATAAATAAAAAAGCTACAAAAAGAAAGACAGCAAAACCCAATACAATAAAAAAATAATCTATAGCCCATGCCAGTAAACGCTGGTCGAAAGCAGCAAAATATTGCGGGGCAGTCTGCTGGTATGTAAAACCCAGAAGCGCACGCAGTTCCGGGAACTCGTGCGCTTCTTTATAATCGTCCATCCCCGGTTTTCTGATAAAGGTTCCGGATGTGATCTGCAGCTTTTCTAACTGTTCTAACAAATATGGCCCTTCAGGCTTTCCGTTGATGACAACTGTATATTCCGTATGATTTTGCTCCACTTAATATCTTTTCACCTCAAAGCTACTCAATCCGCCGTCAAGATTTATAAATATCTTATGAGTTGAAGTACCATAATTAGCCGTTTCAAAAGTTCCGTCGGCTTTTTTGGTAAAGCCTGTAAATTCTTTAGAAGAAAGACCTGTTTTAGCGCGGATCCGACATCCTGATCCTGCAGGGATATTTATTTTCACATCGGCTATCCCTGTTTTCACCTTCACATCAGTAATGGGTAGTGTACTGCCTAATTTCACATCCAGTGCGGCAGCACCACCATCAAAACTAAATTCCCGAACTTTATAAGCCGAAAGGTCAAAATCAACTTCTCCAGCACCCATATTCACATGAATCTCCCAAACCGGAGCAGTATTTAACATTAAATCTACACTGTTTCCGCCGTCACCAACATTCCAGCTGCCCTTTCCATTCATCTTAAAATTCAATGTCCTGATGCTGTCCATGGTCTCATTTTTCAAAGAAAATGTCCCACCTCTTTTTCTGACGCTTGCACTGATCAGGCTATCTGTATGCCCTTTAAGATCAAAAGATGTTCCCCCACCCGATATATTAAGGATGGTCCGCACAGGCAATGAATCAACATAAGGCTGCGAGAAAGTTTGTTCCTCAAACCTCTCTGCATCACCATCATAACCACCATCTATGCGCTGTTCTACCGATGCGCTTTTTTTATGCGCGGGTACTTCCTGGCCTTTAAAAAAGAGCAGTCCTAAGGTAACCAGCAGAATTGCAATGGACACAATGCTCCCAACCTGGGACTTATTCCTGTTAAACAGAATGTTCACACCCGCGATGATCAGGAATATTGGCCAGAAACGCCATACACTCCACCAGTAAAAGTTAATCACCCCAAAATTTTCCAAAAGAAGTACCCCGCCAATAAAAAGCAGAATGATACCCCACATTATTCTATCCAGCTTCATAACTATATCTCCTTTTTTGTGAAATCAATACCACTTCCTGTCTGGCCAGCCGGCGCATCAGGACTTTCCGGAACAATTGGTTCAGCCGGAGCATTTTCCGGTTCTACAGGCTCCTGCATATTTTGCTGCTTCCACTGCTCCCAGGCACTTTTATTTTTCGATTTGATGATAAAGCTGGCGCCTATTGCTACAAAAACCAGGGGCCATAATTTGGTCAGTTGAAATCCAAAAGGGATCAGGTTAAATTCATCCATCAGGAAATACATACCAATCACCAGCAGAAACAAGCCTGCAACGGTGCGTCCTGTTTCATTGCTACTTTTTTTATAAGGTTTAAAATCACCTGCTTTTTTCCAGGACTCAAAACTTTCGTTACCCAAACCTGCATCGTTTACTGTTGAAGAAGTCCAGTTCTGATAAGGACCTTTACTTTCTGTCGTTTTCGGTTCAAAAGGATTTGATGCTTCAAAAGGCTTCTGCTGTGTATTAAAAAAATCATTAAATTTCGAGAACCTGGCTGCCGGGTCATTATTTACCGGTACCACAATCCACATAATCAGATAAACCAAAATCCCTGTACCCACTAAAAAGATAGTCGAAAGCACAAACAGCAATCTGATGATGGTTACATCCACCTCCATATACTCGGCAACGCCAGATGACACACCTGCAATTACCTTGTCATGCTCATTTCTAAATAATCTCTTTTCCATGATAATTTCCCTCCTGTTATTTTTAAAACTGTAATGGTTTTAAAATTATCTCATCAACATTTACACCTTTACTCAAATTTAAAATGGTGTACAAAGTACTGGCAATATCTTCTGGTTGTACAAAACGTTCAGCCGGAATGGTTGTTCCCTCCCAGGATGAAGTTAATGTTGAACCCGGTAATATGGCCGTCACTTTAACGTTGTATTTTGATAACTCCTGTCTCAATACATCATTAAGACTGAGCAAGGCCGATTTAGTTACAGAATAGCTTCCCCCATTTTCTACAACCTCCTTTGAAGCAATAGAGCAGATGTTAAAAATATGCCCTGACTGCTGCTCACGCATGATCTTGCCGAAGTACTTAGCTAAATAATAAGCTGCTTTAAGGTTTAAATCCAACTGCAGTTCCAGCTTATCATCTGTTTCATCCAGCAAAAGCCCTGGCAAATACGTCCCGGCATTGTTTACTAAAACATCTGCATTACCAAATTGTTCCTGCACCGCCTCACAAAAGGCATAAGCTTCTTCTTTAACACTAAAATCAGCTTTAAGTGCCAATACACGGGCACCCGTATATTTCAATTCTTCAGCAAAGCTTTCCAGTTCCTGGCTGTTTCTGGCTCCTATAGCAAGGTTATACCCATGTTCTGCCAGCTTAAGCGCAATGGCTTTGCCAATACCCCTGGTGGCTCCGGTTATGATTGCATTCATTGTTGTATCTGTTTGATCAGCCGCAATATTACCAAAAAATGACATACCCCAAAACTTAGCCGCAAAAGATTTGTTAGAAAAATGATGGCTTGTAAAGGTTTCAACTTTTTATTGTTTCTTTGTATGAACATTGCGTAAATACTATAGTTAATATTTCCTTGAATGAATTTTACCAATTTTGGCAGATACCTCCTTTTACTTAAGGCTGTATTTAGAAGACCTGAGAAATTTAAAATATACCTGAAGGCTATTTTTAAACAAATGGACTTTATCGGCGTTGGCTCTTTGGGTCTGATCGCCATCATATCAACCTTTATTGGCGCTGTAATGACCTTACAAATCGCTTTCCAGCTGGTAAGTGATTTCATTCCTAAAACCATAATTGGTTCCGTAAACCGGGACTCCAGTATACTGGAATTGAGCCCTACCATCAGTGCAATTGTGCTTGCAGGTAAAATCGGCTCGGCCATTTCTTCCGAGATCGGGACAATGCGCGTAAGTGAGCAGATAGATGCTTTAGAGATCATGGGCATCAACTCTCCTGGTTATCTTATTCTGCCTAAAATCATCGCAGGCATTACCATGGTACCTTTACTGGTGATCATGTCTATGTTTCTGAGCATTACCGGTGGTTATATTGGTGGTACTTTATCCGGTGCTGTTTCGCCGGCTGAATATATCCAGGGCATCACTACAGACTTTAATCCTTATACTATCGTAGTTGCGTTAGTTAAGGCCTTTGTGTTTGGTTTCATCATTACCTCCGTACCAGCTTATGAGGGTTTTTATGTAAAAGGAGGTGCTTTAGAAGTGGCACAGGCCAGTACTAGAGCCGTAGTAGTCAGCTGTATCTCCATCCTTGCCTGTGACTACATCGTAACCCAGTTATTACTATGATCGAAATTAAAGACATCTACAAATCATTCGGCGATAACGAAGTACTCAAAGGCATATCGGGTAAGTTTGAAGCCGGGGTAACTAATCTGATCATTGGAGGTTCTGGCTCGGGTAAGACAACCCTCTTAAAATGTATGATCGGCTTACATCATCCTGAAAAAGGGAGTGTAGAATATGACGAAAGGGAATTTACGACAATGACCTTCGAAGAAAAGATCGAGATCAGGAAAGAGATCGGCATGCTTTTCCAGGGCTCTGCACTTTTTGATTCCATGACTGTAGAGGAGAACATCATGTTCCCTTTAAATATGTTCACCGAACAAAGCCGCAAAGAAAAACTGGAAAGGGTAAACTTTTGCCTGGAAAGGGTAAACCTGGAGGGCAAGAATAAACTTTTCCCTGCTGAGCTCTCCGGAGGGATGAAAAAGCGTGTGGGTATTGCCCGCGCCATCGCCATGAACCCGAAATATTTATTTGTAGATGAACCCAATTCAGGTCTTGATCCTAAAACATCCATCGTAATTGATGAACTGATCAAGGAGTTGACCGAAGAATACAACACCACCACCATTGTGGTTACCCACGATATGAATTCGGTAATGGGGATCGGTGATTACATCCTGTTCCTTCACGAAGGAAAGAAATTCTGGGAAGGTTCCAATAAGGAAATCGCCCATACCGATGTTCAGGAACTAAACGACTTTGTTTTTGCCAGCCGCTTTATGAAGGCCGCCAAAGGAAAATTTTAATATATATCCATTTTATGATAAGCCTGCTAACCCCCACACACTGGAAAGATTATGAGTTAATTGATTGTGGTGATTTTGAAAAATTAGAACGTTTTGGCAATTTGATTTTATCCAGACCAGAGCCGCAGGCCGTTTGGAAAAAGACCTTATCTGACCAGGAATGGAAAAAACAGACCCATATCCGTTTTAAAGGTCGCTCTGCAACTTCCGGTGAATGGATCAAAAATTCTGCAAAACTCCCGGACAGATGGAATGTGGAATATACCAACAATGACGTCACCATTAACCTGCGTTTAGGGCTAACCTCTTTTAAACATGTGGGCGTATTTCCTGAACAGGCTGTAAACTGGGATTATATCTCTTCCTCAATTAAAAAGTTTAAAACAACGAGCCCGAAGGTTTTGAATTTATTTGCCTATACGGGCGCAGCCTCTTTAATCGCTAAAGCTGCAGGGGCAGATACTACGCACGTAGATTCGATCAAACAAGTGGTAAACTGGGCCAACGAAAACCAGGAACTATCCAAGCTTAGAGATGTAAGATGGGTGGTTGAAGATGCCCTTAAATTTGTAAAAAGAGAACTCAAACGTGGTAAAAAATACAATGGGATTATTTTAGACCCTCCGGCATTTGGCCATGGCCCTAATGGCGAAAAATGGAAACTGGAAGACCATATTCAGGAAATGATGATGGAAGTAGTGCAGCTATTGGATGAACAGGAACACTTTTTAATCCTGAACACCTATTCATTGGGCTTCTCCTCCGTGATTGTAGAGAACCTGATCAAAACCTCTTTTCCGCAGGTTAAAAACCTGGAAACCGGAGAACTGTATTTACAGGCTACTTCAGGGATTAAATTGCCACTGGGTGTTTTTGGAAAATTCAACAGTTTTTAACCCTGTCCAGTTCGGTAAAACTACCTGTAATCCATTTAAATAATAAAGCGCCGGATACTCAAACCGGCGCTTTTCCTTTAAACACACTCGAACCCAGTAACACCTTACTGACCAAGCTTCTTTACTGATTTTTGTTACTTAAAAAGAGGAGCTTCCGGAGGGCTCCGGAAGCTTATCCTCATCAACTAAACTAAACCAAATAGTATCTTTATATTTTTTTTATCAGGTAAGCCCTGATCATTATTTTACCTTTCAACTTATTATTTTTAATTTTTCTTTTTATTGTTTAGAATCATTTTAAATAACACTGCAAGTATAGTAACTTATTTAGAATAATTCCAAACAATATTAAAATATTTTTATAGAATACCATTAAAGCTGTTTTTTTATTCCTGCGAAGAACACTATACTTGTATAATTTTAATATACAAATACCATATCTATGAAAATACCTCATCTGGCAGGGATTATTTTAATCAGTACAGCAACAATGGGATTATTTACCAGTTGCGCCTCTGACGCAAAAAAAGCGAGCGGAAAAACCAAGATCACCGCATCAGGTGATACTGTAGCTGTTGAAGATGAAGAAGACACGACCCGTGTACCCGTAGATACGGCTAAGTACAAAGCCCTGATGGCAAAACTTGCGAACGGGGATACTACAGGCAAATGGCCGGTAAAAAAAGAGGTGTATCCTCTTGCAGGTGCCATACTTCCATTTAAACGCATCGTGGTGTATTATGGAAACTTGCATTCAAAAAAAATGGGTGCCCTGGGTGAATATGCACCTAAAGAAATGTGGCGGAAACTAAACGTGGAGATTAAACACTGGGAAAAGGTAGATCCTTCTACTCCGGTACAGGCAGGTCTGCATTATATTGCGGCTGTGGCCAGTGGCACTCCAGGCAGAGATGGAAAATACATTAACCGTATGGCCAATTCTCAGATTGATTCTGTATTGGCCATTGCTAAAATGCGACCAAACACCATTGTATTTTTAGATTTACAGGTTGCCCTGAGTAACATTAAAGCAGAATTGCCGCATATTGAAAAATATCTACAGATGCCTCAGGTACACCTGGGTATTGATCCGGAATTTTCTATGAAGGATGGTTCCCTTCCAGGCAGGAAAATAGGTACATATGATGCTGCAGATATCAATTATGTTTCACAATACCTGGCAGACCTCGTCAAAAAATATAATCTTCCTCCAAAGGTATTTGTTGTACATCGTTTTACGAAAAAGATGGTTACCAATTCTCAGAACATCAAATTACGTCCGGAAGTTCAGGTGGTAATGCACATGGATGGATGGGGAGAGCCGGAGCTGAAGAAAGGTACTTACCGTCACTTTATCTATTCAGAGCCGGTACAGTTCACCGGGTTTAAATTGTTTTATAAGAACGATTTGAAGAAAGCACCAAACCGGTTAATGACTCCTGAGGAATTGATGAAATTAAAGCCTGTGCCGATTTATATACAGTATCAATAGCAAAACAGGTATATTTTGCTTTCATAAAAAGCCTTTGCTGAAAATCAGCAAAGGCTTTTTTTATTTCCACCTGTCATAGGCACCTGTAAACGGATCATATTTAAACGTATCAGACCAGCTGCTGGCCAAAACATCTTTACCAGTGTAAACAACCCCTATAGTGGTAATTCCCTTAGCTCCATCATCTTTAACCCTAACGCAGGCGATTGGTTCTTCATATTTATAAATCCATACCGCTTCGTTGCCGCCCTTTTCTTTGTCTGGCCTTAAGCTCCATTTTTCTCCATCCGGTTTAATGAGTTCGAGGCCACCATCTTTAATCACTTGATGAAAAATGAGGTTACCTCCGGTGTCTTTCCAGGTGCAGGTATCGCCTGGATTGAATACGCTTTTCTCTAATTTTTGTTTTACATAGTTTTGAGTTATACCCTGTTTATTACTCCCTATCTGCCCTGCGGAATCTAAATAATAATGTGGGATGATGTATTGTTTTTTACGGTGAATTTTTTGATTGTTTTGGTCATAATCGTGCTCCCAGTGCTGCAGATGCCAATGGGGCGGAAAATCATGATGGGCCCTTGGAGCAGACGATTCACAGTTGATCAGGAAAAACTCTCCAACAAACTTCTGGTTTTCACCGTTCATGCTGCCCATGATCCGTAACATTTCCTGGCAGGCCATTGCATAGTTGGCCGATGCGGCGAGTGCCTTTTCGGGATAAGGAATATCTAAATACTTTCCGCCCACGCGGTATCGCCAATTGTGATAAAATGAAATCTTCGCTCCGCCTTTAGGGTTTTGGTAGGTACTGGTTACATGTCTTCCATCTGAGGTATCGTTGACCATCTGGAAACCGTACTTGTCCCCGTTCTTCTTAAATTCCACATCTGTACGGCCGATGATTGCCCGAACAATTTTGACACCCGGAGCGTAAATTTCAATTTTAGCCTGTACAAAAGGCTCCACCTTGGTTTCCACTTCAAAAAATATCTCCAAATCACTTTCTCCATTATACCAGGTCTTATTTACCGGGGTAAATGCAGTAGTTGAAGTCAAAAATTGAAGCGTAGGTTTCTCCGTGCATTTGGAGGGGCGCTCCTTTATCAATCTAATGCAGATTAGTCCAGCCCATGCCTGTGTACTGAAGACAATGGCCACACATAAGAGTATACTCTTTTTAAATAATTCTTTCATATGATGAATCCGTTATTCGGTTAAAAAAATCATTTAATGGTAATATCAACATTTTTTACAGATTCCTTATCGGTATAAACTGTGGCGCTCCTGGCGATAAAAGTAACCCTGTAAGTTCCGGGAACAGCATAAACGTATTTAAATTCAGCTATTGCCGCATCGGCATATGCTTTAATTGGCCTGCCAACATCTACTTTTGTGGCGGGTGGCTTAGGTGTATCTTTGTACAAATATTCCTTTCCTGTTTCTCCGGAATAAAAACTGATCTGAAAGGGTTTGCCCGACAATTTAAAAACAACCTCTTCTCCTGCATTAAACGTTGATGCGGCTGTGCTCACTTCAAAGTCATTAACCTCGGTATTGTTTACTTTTTTGCAACCAAATGATACACTTAGCAGCAAAATAAGCCTGATATATTTTAATTTCATTTTCGTTTATTTAATTTAAAACTTACCATCCTGGATTTTGTGGTCTTAGCGCACTGTTTAAAGCCATCTCTGCCGGAGAAAACGGCCACAATACATCCCTGTCAGACACATTGTTGAAATATTTCAGTGCATATTGCTGGCCGGATGCCGCTTTAGGAATACCCGTAATAGCATCGCCATTAGGAATATCATTACCTACACGATGCATATAAGTTACCAGTAAACCCCAGCGCACCAGGTCTGCCTTTCTCAAGCCTTCAAAACCTAATTCTCTTCCCCTTTCCTCTACAATCATTGTCTGAAAAGCCTCTTTACTTGCCGTTTGGGCCCCAGTGAGGTTTGCATTGCTGACCTGCCTCTGACTTAAGACGGCAGCAGCTGTAGCACCGGTTCCACCCCCGCCTGTAATGGTAACGATGGGTGCGGAGGTATAACTGCCACCTTCATTCCAAACTTTGATTCTGGAAAGCCTCCCTGTGGTAGCCACAAAAACCTTAACCTCTACTCCGTTACCGCCGCCACCTGTAACGGTAACCGTAGGCTTAGAAGTATAACCGCTACCTGCATTGGTTATATTGATCCATTTTACGCTTTCATAAGGCAAGTCTTTCCCAAAAGCTCTTCTTCTAACTTTATTCACTGCATCTACTGCTTCCTGGCTGGGACTGCCGTTTACCTGGTTGTCCGCTTCCGCAAACATCAGCAATACATCAGAGAACCGCAGCAGGGGGAAATTGATGCCTGTCCAGTTCTTGTCCTGCGTTTTGGTCCAATATTCCCTTTTCCATTTTCCACTTGTGCGGGTATAATAAGCATTCGTTGCGAATGGTGTTTCCACGGCGGGAATACCTGCCACGGTGTAAGGGCAGATCGTCCAATCCCTGCGTTCATCTGGTGAAGTGGCTGAAGTGGGATTGGGGAATGTAAAAAAATACCTTGCCGGTACGCGATGAAAACCATAGCTATAAGCATACCCATTAGCAAGATCGTCATTACGATACTGATAGGAATTATAGGAACCATTCCTGCTTCCTAAGGAATAAGGGCCTATAGGATCCTGGAATCCGATTTCCCAGATAGATTCTTTTATATCATATTCATCTTTGCACATTTTGATAAACACATCCTGAAAAGAAGGGTTCAGCGCATGTTGAAATCCGTCTACATCTGGGTCGATCACTTTTTTTGCCCATTTTCTTGCTTCTGCATATTTGCTTACATCTTTGACCGGATTGCCTGCCATTTGCAAACAAACTCTTGCCAGTATGCCTCTTACTACCGATTTGCTTACACGTTCGGGATTTCCGGCTACCTGGCTTGCTGTTTTTACCAGACCTTCTGCTTCGGTCATATCTCTGATGATTTGCGTATACACTTCCTTAGCTGGTATGCGGGGCGCATTCGTTTCAGTAGGAGAAGTTATATGTTTGGTCATTAATGGTACATCGCCCCAATTCTCCACCAGCAAAAAATGGTAAAACGCCCTTAAAAACAAAGCCTCTCCTTTAATGACATTCCGCTCGTTCTCATCCATTACAGGCTTATCTATACTTTCCAATAGAAAATTAGCCCGGTTGATGCCACTGTACAACCATCCCCATATATCCGAAACATAGGGATCGCTCGCTGAAACGTTCCAGCCGGAAGGGTTGTCACTGCCAACGCTTGTCAGATAAGAAAAAGCATGATCTGCATCCCAGCCGCAATTGAGCGCATTGGTTTGCCATATCTTTGCCAATAGATTATATACACCAGCCAGTGCGCTTTTAAGCTGCGTCTCCGTAGTATAATAGTTTGTCGGCGACAGGAAAGACGTTGGTGTGGTGTCTAAAAATTTTGTACAGGAACTCAAAATTAACAGCGTACTGATAATTAATAGATAATATTTGCGTTTCATGATTTTATCATTTAAATTTTTAAAAGGTTGCTTTAATGCCAAAAACAAATGTTTCCGCCTGCGGATAAGCCGAATAATCTACACCCGGCGTTAGCGCGGCATTTTTAGTGGACACTTCCGGATCGAAGCCGGAATATTTTGTCCATGTGGCCAGATTCTGTGCAGCAGCGGTAATGCTGATGTCTTTGATCCTGGCCGTTTTCAGCAGCTTTGCCGGAAGGCTATAGGCAAAGGACAGGGTTTTCAAACGCAGGTAAGAGCCGTCTTCCACTATTCTGGACGAATAATCTAAAGTGCTTCCTCCTGCCCTTGGATAGATATTGTTCTGATTATCCGGGGTCCAATAATTGTTATAAGTGGCGAACTGGTTGATATGGCCACCGGTAGAACGGCCTCCCTCAAACATAAATTTATTGATATTCAGCTTATCATTGCCATAAGACCATTGCAGGAAAACGCCCAGCGTGAATCCTTTATAAGTAAAATTGTTGGTCAGACCGCCGGTATGAATAGGCAGGCCATTACCGATTACAGTTAAGTCATCTGCGGTGATGACACCGTCACCGTTCAAGTCTTTGTACTTAATATTTCCCGGTTGCATCTTAGAACTAATGGTTGGGTTATTGACCGGTAAACCCGGTTTCAAAACATAATTTCCAGGGGTAGGCTCATCAAAATCGCTGTACTGGTAGTTTCCTTCCCAAATATAACCCAGCATCTGCCCTATGGGTTGCCCTACTTTTGTAATAAAGGCGGGTACGTTACTAAAATCCTGTGACCAGCTAACCACATTTTGAATATTATCCTGCCCCTCTGTCAGCCCCAACACTTTATTTTCATTGAAGCTGATATTAAAGTTACTTTCCCATAAAAAATTCTTGCGCTTAATATTAATGGTATTGATCATAAACTCCAGTCCCCTGTTTTGGATAACGCCTATGTTTTTATATACTGTGTTAAACCCTGTAGAAGCCGGAAGGGCCGCATTTAATAAAAGATCTCTGGTTGTTTTATCATATACATCGACAGTCAGGTTTACCCTGTCTTTAAAGAGGCCGAGATCATAGCCGATATTCAGTTGTCTTGTGGTTTCCCATTTCAGGTCGCTATTTCCAAGACTAGAAATGGATACGCCCTGGATGGGCGTATTGTCGCCAAAGACATACCCGGCTGAATTGGTAGGATTGAGCGCGGGGAGATACGCAAAATCCGATACACGGTTATTGCCCGTAGAGCCATAACTCACCCTCAGCTTTGCATCAGATATAAAGTTGATGCTTTTCATAAACTGTTCATTGATCATTCTCCAGGCTACAGCACCAGAAGGGAAATAGCCCCATTTATGGCCTTTGGCAAATTTGGAGGAACCGTCTGCACGGAAAGAAGCCGTAATTAATATTCTGGAATCAAAATCATAATTCACTCTGCCTAGATAGGACTGCAAGGTAAACACGGAACTTGCGGATGTAGTGCTGTAAGGTGTTCCCTGCCCTAAACCATCTATACCAAGCGACTCATTGGGCACGAAAGTGGAGACAAAGCCATCATTCTTGGAATTTCTTTTCTGGATACTGTTACCAACCAATACATCAAACTTGTTTTTGGAACTGAGCTTTTTGGTATACATAAGCGTATGCTCACTAGAAAAAGCCAGGTTATTGGACGTTGTTTTACCACCCCACTGCCCATTGCCATTGGCCGGGCTGTTTGGATTTCCCTGGGCAGTCATGGAATTATAAAAATATTCACCGTTGTCGTCCAAACTATTCATCCCTCCGGAGACCTTTAGTGTCAGTCCATCTAGTATTTTGTAGGACAGGCTAACGTTGCTGATCAGGTTATTTGCAAAACGTTTCCTGTAGATATTTTTGGCGGATATAAAAGGGTTTACCCTATAGTCGGACGTGCTAATAATACCCTCATCTGTAAAATCATCTGCAAAATCGTCAGGGTTAAAATCAATCTTCCCGGTTACAGGCCTGTATGCGAGTGCCATATAGAGCAGATAGGCACTCTGGGCGGCACTTGAACCCGTAGATGTAGCAACCTTCTGTCCATCGGAGGTTTCACGGCTGTAGTTCGCATTGAAATCCAGCTTTATTTTGGGGGAAATGGTCTGGTTCAAAGAAATCCGGCCCTGGTAACGGGTGTACCCTGTATTAATGACTACGCCATTACCACCATAGTAGGAACCCGAAACAGCGTATTTGGTTTGTGCTGTGCCTCCTCTTACGGAAAGACTATGGATATTGGTAACACCTGTACGGAATAGCAGATCCTGCATGTCTACACCTTCCATATTCTTGTAATCGTCCAGAGTTATTCCGGTTGAATTGTTGATATAAGTGGTATCATTCTTATCCCTCGTGGTAATATACTTCACAAAAGAATAAGGGTCCATCATCTCCATACGCTTTCTGATATCCTGGAATCCCAATGAACCATTATAAGTCACGACGGACGGGCCGGTCTTCCCTTTCCTGGTTTCAATGATGATCACGCCATTCGCACCTCTTGAGCCATAAATGGCAGTAGATGATGCGTCTTTGAGCACATTGATGCTTTCTATATCACCCATATCCAGAGCGCGGATGTTGAAGTCTTCAATTGGAAATCCATCCACCACATACAAAGGCGCCGAGCTCTGGGTAATAGAGCCTGTACCTCTTATCCTGATATCAAATCCTTCTTCCCCCGGCTGCCCGTCATTGGATGCAACCACCACTCCCGCTACACGACCGGCCAATGCCGCCGCAAAAGAGGGAACAGGGGCTTTAGCCATATCGGCTACATTTACTTCTCCAACAGCGCCGGTAAGGTCACTTCTTTTAACCTCACCGTAGCCAATCACCACCACATCGTCCAGATCAGTCGACATCTCTTTCATGACCAGGTTAATCTGCTGACGGCTGCCTGCCTTAATCACCTCATTCACATATCCGATAAAAGTAAATACCAGGACGTCTGATTCAGCAGCATTGATGCTGAAACTGCCATTGGCATCCGTCGTAGTGGCGGTAGATTTGCCCTTCAGCCTAATGGACACTCCCGCTAAAGGCTGCCCTCCTGCCGTCTTCACGGTGCCATTGATCCGCTGCTGCAATGGCACACCAGAGATTGCCTGTGCAACATCGCGCCTCTGGGAAATGGTTATGGTTTGATCATGAATAGAATAACTGAGCGGCTGGTTCTTAAAGCAAATGCTCAAAGCCTCCTGCAAACTTGCCCCGTTGACATGTATCGATACATTATTGGCTTTTTTAATCTGTGCAGTATTGCCGACAAAATCATAGCCGCTCTGCATCCTGATTTTTTTAAGAACTACATCCAGCGGGACATTTGTTTCAGCTAAAACAATTTTTTGCCCGAATGTTGCAGCACTCACAGACAGTATAGAAATAAAAAACAGAAAAGCATAAGTTTTCATAATGCGTAAAAATTTCTGCGGCCGCCATTGCCATGGCATGCCAGGTGTAAAAGCATTTTTCTTCATTCTTTAGAAATGGTATTCATTAGCGATGTACCAGTAGGAGATATAGATTTCCAGTGTATGGTAATCTCAGATTGGTTTCATACTTTTGAACAGGTTAATTACATTGATGTTTTGGTAGTAAGTTTCCGAATTTCGGTGTGGTAGACTCAAATTGATGCGTACTCCAGGGCTCAAGCTGGAGTGCGCTTATTTAAGACCATCTTCAGGTTAATCTTTTTCTCGTATATTTTCCTTCATACAGCTTGTTTTGTTATTGGTTAATACTATGATTGTTACTTTTTTATCACTACAATTCGGTTATCCTTTAATATAAAATCAACGGTTTCTGTGCTTTTGAAATAATTGAGTACGGAGGAGATCTTTTTGTTCCTCGAAACGGCACCCATAAAAGTGATCTTTTCTGTTCCGTCACGAAAGGTCACTTCTACATTATACCATCTGGCTACCTTACGCATGATATCTGCCAATGGCTCATCGTTAAAAATGATCTTATCATTCACCCATGCCAGGGCTTCCTCTTCATCAGCTTTGTTTATCATTGTGGAATTTGACTGTACAACGGACTGCTCGCCAGGCTTTAAAAAATCTTCCCGTCCCGAATCATTATTAACCACTTTAACCCGTCCTTCAATAAGTGTTGTTTTGGAAGATGGTTCATCGGTATAAGCATTGACGTTAAAGTGCGTTCCTAACACTTCTATTTTCTGTTTGTCTGTTTGTACTATAAATGGATGATTTTTATCTTTTGCTATTTCAAAATAAGCCTCGCCACTCAGCTCGACTTTCCTGCTTGCGGCCCCTGAAAATGTAGAAGGAAATTTCAGGTGACTTGCTGCATTTAGCCAGACTCTGGAACCATCTGGCAATATGACCTGATAGGTACCTCCGTTTGGAGTACGTACTACCATATCAGCACCAATCCGGTTATTATGCAGTTGCACGTGTTCTGAAGTAATCTGTGTACTGTCGTTGTATGTCAACTTAGCTGTACCAATTACTACCCCACTCTTCAAATCGCTAAGCGTAATCATACTGCCATCTGCAAGCGTAAGCGTAGCTGTATTTTTTCCCGGAGCTATGTCATTCTCATATGTTGTTGCTTTTTCACCCCTTCTGCCCTGTACATCCGGACCCAAACGAAAGTGCTCAAAGTAAAACAAAAACCCCGTTCCAACAATTAACAGAATGGAAGCTGCCACAGTAATGTAGCGCCAAAATTTAAATCTTTTTGGTGTTTTGGTTTCACATTCAACAGTAAGCCACATTTCCTGTTTGATATCAAGGTAATCAACATCAAAAGCATCACTTTGCTGAAATCCAGATTCCTTAATGTACCAGTTTTCTACGAGCCGGATTTCTTCCTGCGTAGCGGTTCCCTGATTATATTTTTCAAGTAGTATTGTTGCCTGTTCCTTATTCATACTTGTCAATCAGTATTGTTGATTAATAAGTAATAGGCCTGCTATGTGTCAAAGTGGTAGATGTTCGGACAAAAAAAATAGAAAAATAAATAACACTCTGAATATCAACAAAATAAATTTAACCTTTTTTTGTCAATTCCAAAACAATAAGTGCTACAGGCGCATAAACCGTTAATTTAGTGCGTAGTATTTTCAACGCATTATAAATCTGCTTTTTAACCGTTTGGTTTGAGATCCCTAGTTTTGCAGCAATTTCGGCATGGGAAAGATCGTCTCTTCTGCTCAATTCGAAAATAACTTTCATTTTATATGGCAACAGGTCAATTTCTTGCTGCAACACACGGGCTAATTCCCGTTCGTCAATATCTTGTAGCATATCAAAATTGACTTCTGTCACATAAAGTGCAAGAGAAGACAGATATTCGTTTTTTAGTTTACTTTTTTTCAAATGCTTTAATACCTTATGCCTGGCTGAAACATACAGGTAACCAGCGATGTTATTGTCGCTTTTGATCAGGTCTGACTTAGCCCAAAGCTGAATGAACAAATCCTGTATCATGTCTTTTGCTGTCTCTTCATCCCGAAGCATTTGATTCACCTTATAAAACATAATTACAGCATAGCGGTTGTAAATTTCCGAAAATGCCCCATGATCTCCTGCTTTCAACAAGGAAGTTAGTTCCTGATCTGTATAAGTGTTATAAACAGCCATTTATATTGGTTCCCTTACTTAAAGCTACAAATAATTACCCAGCAAATATGTATAATATTCATTAATTCAAGTTGCTGGTTATATTATTAATTTATTAAGTGTAAAAGCGAAAATGAACAATGCGACAACAAAATATTCCTCCCCTATCCTTCTCCCTTGCCTCTGCTATGCCTGGCCTGTTGAGGTAATCTTCAGACATGGTTACCTCATAGTTGGCTCACCTTCGCTTCGATTGGAGGTGTGTCAAGTATAGCGCAAGCCTGGCCCAGCTACGCCTTAACAGCAGAAGCATAGACCAGGCATAGCAGATACGGGGGCCAGCCAGGGCAAATGATAAAGCAGTGGGCACTGGTAATGTAAAATCTCAGACTCCCGGATCCTGTCCAAATATTTTGGTCAGCATCTCATACAATTTCGGATGCCTTTCCTGCATCTTCTCTGGTTTCTCAAAAAAATATTCAGAAGCAACAGCCAGAAATTCAGCCTCATTGGTTAGCGCATAGGGATTGATATCAGAGTTTCCCTGTTCGATACGGCGCATTTCCTCGTGCATCATTTTGAACCAGGGAAGGGTATATTCATGTGCCAGCAAGTTTTCCGGAACACCATCTGTGGCCCCATCAGATTTGTCCAGCAAATGTACAAACTCGTGGATGGCAGTATTTTCCCTGCCCGACGCTTTGGAGAATCCCTTCAGCAGCGCAGCCTGGGACAACAGCATTTGACCATTCATATAGCCTGAACCCACCATGCCCATGATATTCCTGTTTTCGCCTTCAAACTGATAATTCTGATCAAAGGTGTCGGGATAGAGAATCACGTTGGTCAGGTTCTTATACTTCCAGTCTGGAAAGCCAAAGATTGGAATGATGGCACTCGAAGCCACCAGCACCCGGTCGACATCGGAAATCTCGATACCTACGCCCTCAATCTTAACATATCCCAGAAATTCAAGGACGAGCTGCTCAAATAAGGTTTGCTTTTCCTTGCCCAACTTTTGATAGAAAGCTATTTTCGTAGTTAGGATACTGATATAGTTGCCCTGAAGCGTTTCAGGCAAAACTGTTTTAGTACCCTTATTGCGGAGGATAAAATAAGTAATTGCCGCAAGCAGTAAGATACTGATGAAAATGGACATATATATAGATTGAAGTAATAGAGGTGGCCATTAAACGGGACGTTAGACAAAGCTGATTACAGTTCCTGCGATTGCCATAACCAGTGCAATAATCAGCGCAGGTGTAAAACCTTTGATGTAGAAATCGGAGAATAACTTGTCAGCTACTTTTATCATGACCGCGGTAACTACCATATGCACGATGAAAGATAACAATCCGAAAGTTACTACATTGAGCGGAAACCTTAGCAGCCAGCCGAGTGTAGCATTCAGCAAGCCAATGACAAGAGCTACCAAAACTGCCGTAGTAAAGTTTTTAATGGTTACTGTCGGTAAAATATAGGTCATTCCCAATAGTATCGCTGCATTAAGGAGTATGGATAGTATTAAGTTCATAATGGCAATTTAGGTTATTTAACTCATAGTCCCATCATTGCTCTTCGTCTTTATAAAGTGTGATTGAGTAAAAATCATAACTTTATAATCTTAATCCTATTTCAAATTATGGTTTTTCGTATCCCAATGAATGGTATTATGCATAGATACCGAGTGCATATAATAACTGATTAAATTGCCCATATAAACCACTTTTTTTGCTAAGCTCATGAGTGTAAGCAACAGACTTTTAAGCATTCTGATTTATCAGAGAAAAATTACCTTCTTTTCATCCCTAAAACACAAACACAACCTCACTTTTTGGATTATCCAGCTTGGTACTTTTACGCACATCGTTCTCTATGGCATGGATCATATTGCTTTGTGAATCATGCCACTCAAAAAGTATGTCATTCTTAATGTTCAACTGTTTAATTGGCGCAACTTTTTCCGTTTCAAAATAGCACCAGGCCGCATCCTCTTCAATTTCATAGCCCTGGTACTTTAAACCCAAAGGCTTGCCATTCCCAAGAATTTTTAAATGTTCCGTGATGTATGCAGCAATCAGCCCATCCAACGCTTTACGGTCAGCCGGTTTCAAAATATTCACCTTTGTTTTATGCTTTTTTTCCAGGGCCTTTTCAAAATCATCAAAAAAAATACGTACACTAACCTGTACAGTTCCTGTGCTTTTATTGTGCACAATTTCCGTTACACTTACATAAAAAGGATGAAATATATTTAACCAAAAAAATAATACACACTGCAACATTTTGTTTTTCTTAATTCAAATGAGGATATTGCTATATATTAGCTAAGTTACAAATTTATTCCATGCAGGACTTCCCCCTTTATTTTCAATTAGGCTGGCAACACATTTTAGACTGGCAGGGATATGATCACATTCTATTTATAATGGTCCTTTGTGGAACCTATACCCTTACAGACTGGAAAAAAGTACTGATCCTGGTAACCGCATTTACCCTTGGACATAGCGTTACCCTGGCTTTAAGTGTATTCGAAGTGATTACCGTAAACACACCGCTGATCGAATTTTTAATCCCTGTAACCATATTTATTACAGCACTAAGCAATATCTGGAGTAAAAGGCAAAAACCCAAAGGCCAGAAATTTAAGTATACCATGGCTCTTTTCTTTGGGTTGATCCATGGCTTAGGTTTCTCCAATTACCTGAAAAGCCTGCTTGGCAAAAGCAGCAGCATTACAGCTGAACTCTTTGCCTTCAATATCGGACTGGAATTTGGCCAGCTTTTAATTGTTGCAGCAACACTCATCTTATCCTTTATCCTGATCTGGATGGTAAAAATAAAGCGATGGGATTGGAATTTCTTTCTCTCATCTGCTATATTTGGAATATCCCTGGTAATGGCTGCAGAACGGTTTCCGGCATTATTAGGGTAAAAACTTTAAACACTATCGCCATAATGAATAAGAACCTGCTGTTTTTTATAGGGCTTATATGTAGCACCAATGCGTTCAGTCAGCATATCCTCAATAACCCTGGCGCTAATCATGGGAACAAGTTTGAACAGCTGGGTACCATTCTTTCAGACCCTAACGCTTACCGCACCGCCTCGGGAGCACCAGGTCATGCCTATTGGCAACAGCGGGCAGATTATGAAATTAACGCGGAACTCGATGAAAAGAACCTGCGTTTAAGCGGGGCCGAAACCATTACCTACTACAATAACTCTCCTGATCCGCTAAGCTATTTATGGGTGCAGCTGGATGAAAACGAGCATAAAGCCAGCAGTGACAATAAATTAACCGAACAGAGCAAGATGACCGATCAAATGGGTTATAAAGCTTTATCAGATATCATCAATCCTGAAAATGACCTGGGTGTTAAAATATTAACTGTTACAGATGAAAAAGGGGCAGCTTTGCCCTATGTGATCAACAATACCATGATGCGCATAGACCTGCCCTCTGTATTGCAGCCCAAACAAAAATATAAGCTTAAAATAACCTGGAATTACAAAATCATTAACCGTGTTGTTGATGGCGGAAGAGGTGGTTACGAATATTTTGCAGATGATGACAACTACCTGTTTACCATTGCACAGTGGTTTCCGCGCATGGCAGTTTACTCTGATTTCCAGGGTTGGCAAAACAAGCAGTTTGAAGGCCGGGGCGAATTTGCACTCGTTTTTGGCAATTATAGGGTAAACATGACGGTACCGGCAGATCACGTAGTAGGTGCTACCGGCGAATGCCAGAATTATGCACAGGTATTGAATGCCAGCAGCCTGAAAAGGTGGAATGCTGCACAAACAGCAAAGGCACCGGTTGAAATTGTAAACCTGGCTGAAGCGAAGTCGGCCATCAGCAAAAAATCGGCTGCTAAAAAAACCTGGACCTATGTTGCTGAAAACGTAAGGGATTTTGCGCTTGTATCTTCAAGGCGATTGGTTTGGGATGCTATGGCTACCTATATTGAAGGTAAAAAAGTAATGGCCATGTCTTATTACTGCCCTGAAGCTTACGCGTTATACAGCAGGTATTCGACCAAAGTAGTGGCGCATACCTTAAAGATCTATTCCAAACATACCATTCCTTATCCTTATCCCGTAGCCATTTCTGTAGAGGCATCCAATGGAATGGAATATCCGATGATCTGTTTCAATTTTGGACGTACAGAAAAAGACGGCACCTATACAGAAGCCATAAAATACGGCATGATCGGCGTGATTATCCATGAAGTAGGGCATAACTTTTTCCCGATGATCGTGAACTCTGATGAACGGCAATGGACCTGGATGGACGAAGGCCTGAATACCTTTACCCAATACCTGGCCCAACAGGCCTGGGACATCAATTACCCTTCTCAGCGAGGTCCTGCACATAAGATCATAGATTACATGAAGTTGCCGAAAGACCAGCTGGAACCCATCATGACCAATTCGGAAAACATCATCAACTTTGGCCCCAATGCTTACGCCAAACCGGCTACAGCCCTGAACATCTTAAGGGAGACCGTGATGGGGCGCGAACTCTTTGATTATGCGTTCAAAGCATATGCAAAGCGATGGGCATTTAAGCACCCAACTCCGGCAGATTTTTTCAGAACGATGGAAGATGCATCGGCGGTAGACCTGGACTGGTTCTGGAGAGGCTGGTTCTTTAGTACAGACCCTGTAGACATTGCACTGGATGATGTCCGCTATTACCGCATGAACAGCATGAACGCAGCGATTGAAAATACGGAACTTAAAAAATCATATGACAGGGAACTGTACAACATCAGCAGGGAGCGCAACCGCAAGGAAGGTATGAAGTTTGCCATAGAACAAGACAGCAGTTTACAGGATTTCTACAATAAATTTAACCGCTTTGAGGTCAGCAACAGTGCTGATCAGGAATTTCAGCAGTACTTTAACAACCTTTCTGCAGCAGAAAGAAAGCTGTACGAAAGCAAAAAGAACTTCTATGAACTGGATTTTTCTAATGCAGGCGGTCTGGTGATGCCGATCATCATTGAATGGACGTTTAAAGATGGCAGCAAAGAAGTAGACCGCATTCCGGCTTACATCTGGCGGAAAAATGAAAATAAGGTAACCAAAGTTTTTGCAAAGGATAAAGAGGTGACCTCTGTACAAATAGATCCCTACCGGGAAACTGCAGATATTGATGAAAACAACAATTCATGGCCAAGGAAAAATCTGCCTTCCAGGTTTGAACTGTTTAAACAACAACAGGCGCCACGCGGATCATCCACTGAACAGACAAATCCAATGCAGCAATCCAGGCAAAGGCAGTAGGCTTAAAAGAAGCCTAACTGACCTTTATCATCAATCTTGATGTCATCAGGATTGGTGATCTCAAAATCTACTTTTTTAGCAGGTTTTTCTTCCTGCTTTGGTTCAGGTTTAGCAGCCCCGGTATTACCCCATGCCTTTTTAGGCTTTTCAGCGGCAGCAGGTTTTTCGGGAGCCGGGCCCGCGGCTGTATCATCAGGTTCAGTGGCCGCTTTTTCCAAAGCAGCAGGTTTCACTTCAGGCTTGTTTTCAAAAGTCTTTTTAGGCTTGGCTGCCTTAATTTTCTGTACATCTGCATCAGGTACGTGCACTTCTGTTTCCTGGTTTTCGTTCAGCCTATCTGCATCAGGTAAAGGGACCTCTTCTTCATCAGCATCTTTGCTCAATGCCGGATCAACAAGATCCTCCCCGGTTTCTACCTCCTGAATTGTTGCTTCATCCTGTGCAGGTTCATCTCCCGAATCAGCATCGGCTTTAACAGGGACAGCTTTAACTTCTTCCGCAGGTTCAATCTCTTCACTATGAGAAAGAGTTATATTTTTAACATCATGGGCGGTAAGCCGGTTTCCGTTAGCCTTAATTCCTTTCACATCGATAAATTCGGCCAGCACGATCTCCAGTGTTTCCGGAACCTGGGTCTTGCCTTTAAGTACGTCGACGGTGAGCACTGCTGCGGGGTTACTGGTCAGGTAAAGGAACTTCGACCCGCTTTCCTCGCTGATCAAACTCACTTTTTTACCAACTGCAACTGGTTCAAAGAAGAACCTTTTGATAAAATAATTCTTCGCCTTACCCTCATACTGTACCACTGCGAAAGGCTTTTCAGGATCAAACTTCTGGATCACGATCAAATCTGCATCAAAATGGTTACTCAGCTCAAAAGTACTCAGCTCGTACCAGCCATCCTTATGCACCTGCAGGATTTTATCTTCACCGTCAAATTCACCCAGGTATTTGCCCCTTCCGTCTACGTTGAGCCTCCTCAACAGCTCGTCGTACCAGATCTTTAATCCGGAAAGCGTAGACACACCTTTACTTTTCAGCAGGACTTTTTTAACCGGATATTTAGATACAATATTTCCTTGTGAACCCCGGCCTTTAATGGCGATTTCAGCGAAATCCAGGTCGAACTGAAGCTTCTTTAATTTGGTATGTGGTTTAAGCTGTACAGTTACAATCTCTGCCTCGCCATTGGGATTAGCCGTAAAATATAATATTTTAGAACCTTTACTGCCTTTGGTCAGGTCATATTCCTTATCACGGGTAACACCCACCACGGCGAAGCGTTTGATATAAGAGACACCGCTCGAACCATCTTTATAGATCAGGTTGTAAATGGTACGTTCATCCCCCTTTTTAAATACCTGGGCATGCAGGATGCCTTTACCAACAAAGGTCTTATCGGCCACCTTCGTGATGATGCATTTACCATCCTCTCTGAAAACAATGATTTCGTCAATATCTGAACAATCTGCAACATGTTGATCCTTGCGCAATCCGGTTCCGATAAATCCATCTTCACGGTTCATATAGAGTTTAACATTGGCCAGGGCAACTTTTGAAGCTTCCACCCGGTCAAACAAACGGATCTCTGTTTTACGTTCCCTGCCCTTGCCATACTTGTCTTTTAATTTCTGGAACCAGGCAATGGCATATTCTGTTAAGTGCCTTAAATGATTTTTAACTACCTTGATCTCATCAGCAAGCGCTTTCATCTGTTCGTCCGCTTTTTTAACATCAAAGCGGGTGATGCTGCTCATTGGTTTATCAATCAGTTTCTTAAAATCTTCAGGTAATATTTCCCGGTAAAGGCTTGGTTTAAACGGCTCAAATAAGCGGTTTAACACCTCTACTACCATATCAAAATTAACTGAATTCTCATATTCAGCATTTTTATACATCCCTTCCTGGATGAAAATCTTGAGCAGGGAGCTGAAGAAGATCTTTTCCTGCAGTTCATGCAGCTTAATCTCCAGTTCCTTTTTCAATAGTGCTTTTGTATTCAGCGAATTCTCGGTCAGGATATCATTGACACTTAAAAACTGAGGCTTTTCGTCTTTAATGATACAGGTGTTTGGAGAAATAGAAACCTCGCAGGAAGTAAAAGCGTACAAGGCATCTATGGTCACATCAGGAGAAATCCCTGGTGCCAGCTGTATAACAATCTCGACATGAGCAGCAGTATTGTCCTCTATCTTTTTGATTTTGATCTTGCCCTTATCATTGGCAGACAAGATACTATCGATCACCGATCCGGTAGTGGTGCTATAGGGAATTTCGGTAATGACCAGTGTTTTTTTGTCTTTTTCGGTAATCTTTGCCCTTACCCGGATCCGGCCACCACGCATACCCTCGTTATAAGCAGAAAAATCTGCCATACCACCAGTAAAGAAATCGGGTAAAATATTAGGCCTTTGTCCCTGCAAAGCTTCAATGGAAGCATCCAGTAATTCGATAAAATTATGTGGCATTACCTTGGTAGCCAGACCAACGGCAATCCCTTCGGCCCCCTGGGCCAGCAATAAAGGAAATTTAACAGGTAAGGTTACCGGCTCGTTGTTACGTCCATCATAGCTCAGTTGCCAGATGGTGGTATCTCCGTTAAACACCACTTCATTGGCAAACTTAGACAGGCGGGCCTCAATGTAACGCGGGGCTGCAGCATTATCACCGGTAATCGGGTCTCCCCAGTTACCCTGACAATCAATCAGCAAGTCTTTCTGCCCAATCTGTACCATGGCATCGCCGATAGAAGCATCGCCATGCGGATGGTACTTCATCGTATTTCCGATCACATTGGCAGCCTTATTAAAACGCCCGTCATCCATCTCTTTCAAAGAATGCATAATGCGTCGCTGCACTGGTTTCAAGCCATCATTGATGTGTGGCACTGCGCGATCAAGAATTACATAGGAAGCATAGTCGAGGAACCAGTTTTCGTAAAGCCCGTTTATTGGAATTACCGTATGTTTGTTTTCTTCGTTTATGTTGTTTTCTATTTCTTCGCTCATCAAAAAGGATTGTTTGCTGTAAATATAAGGCTTGAAAATGAAATTTAAGAACAGAGTTTTTAACAGTTCCCTGCAATAAGATTATCCTTAATCAGGAGGGACATCCATCATCCAAAGTATTCAACTATTTTAACATTGTTTTAAACAATTTAATTATTTAGATTGTAGATATATGGAACCCCGGATTTTTGCTTCTGGTGGCATGATTTTGGTTATTAATGAGACTCTGAGCATTTCAATTTAGATTAGTTTGAATAAATATATACGCAAAAGCCTTAAAATTCTGCTTTGGATCATCGCAAGCGTTATCCTGCTGGTTATCCTTATTGCCCTTTCTTTAAATATTCCTTTTGTCCAGAATTTTGTAAAAGACAAGGCAATTGGTTACCTGAAAGACAAAACCAAGACGGAAATCAGCCTGGAAAGCATAAAAATCGGTCTTCCCAAAGATATCATACTGAACAAATTTTATATTGAAGACAAAAAAGGTGATACCCTGCTTTACGCGCAGAGGCTGGCAGTCGACATCAGCCTGTTTAAACTGCTAAATAATAAAGTGGAGGTGAACAACATCACTTTGCAGAAAATAAGGGCAAATGTAACCCGCATAAATCCCGACACTTCCTTTAATTTTTCCTTTTTGGTAGACGCCTTTATGTCCGACCAGACCAAGCCTGAAGAAGAAGTACAAAAGGACAGCACCTCTACCCTTAGGTTTTCGGTCAGTAAAATCAACCTGGAAGACATTGGCATTGTTTACCGTGATGATGTTGCTGGCAACGACATGAAGCTCAATCTTGGGGAGTTTAAAGCCAATATTAAAGATTTTGACCTGGACAACCAGCATTATGTGATCAAAACGCTCTCCTTAAAGAACACGTCCGTTAAATACCTGCAACAAAAACCACTCACCCAATTGCAGGCCCACCTGGAAAACAGCATTGATACGGCTAAAACAACATCAGGAAAACTGCCGTTGGTAGAGATTCAAGACTTCATCTTCAACAACATTAAAATAGGCTTTGACGACAGGCTCTCAAAAACAAGTGCTGATGTAGATTTAAACAGTCTTGCCATTACCAAACTTCTTGTTGATCTGACCAACAGCAAATACCAGGTTGAAGAGGCGAAGCTAAACAACAGCAAAGTAAATTTTAACTCCGGTGAATCGGACATGAAGGCAAATGCCGACCTAAAAGAATTATCTTTCAATAAACTGATTGCAGATGTACAGCACAGCAAATACCAATTGGGAGATGTAGCGTTAAACAGGTCAAATGTGGCTTTTTCATTTAAACCAGTATCGGTTAAGCAAGGCGCCTCAAAAATGGATACTATAGCTAAAACTCCAGGAATTGCCCTGATGGTAAATTCACTTAACCTGGCCCAAAATCAGGTTAAATTTGACAATTATGCAGAAAAGCCTGCCAAGGGAATGGACTTTAACCACCTGCTGATCAACCAACTTGGCTTACAGGCAGAAAAACTGACTTATAGTGATGCCGGGATTAAAGTGAATGTAAAATCGGGCTCGATGAAAGAAAAGAGTGGTTTTGAACTTCGCAAATTAAAGGGAGACGTAGCTTACTCCGAAAAACAAACAAAGATCAACAATCTTATACTTCAAACGCCCAACACCAATATCGAGAGCAATGCACAGCTGGACTATACGGCCATGGAAGACCTGACCAAACATCCTGAACGGGTAAAAATATACATGCAGGTCAAAAACACAACCATTGGATTAAAAGATGCCGCTTATTTCAGTGATGCTGTTCCGGTAAACTACCGCAATGAAAAAATTAAGCTGAACGCCCTTGCCCATGGTTATATGAATAACCTGGTGATCCCTAAATTACAGGCAGATGGCTTAAAAAGCACACATATTGATATCAGTGGCACAGCAAAAGGCTTACCGGATGTAAACAAAACTATATTAGACCTTAACATTAAGAGATTTGCACTCAACAAGAGTGATTTACTGGTACTCATCCCTAAAAAATCATTGCCGGCAAACCTTACGCTACCAAATACCATTAGTGCTACAGGTAAGTTTAAAGGTTCAATGACCAATTTCAACACAGGTTTTAATATCAAAACCGATATGGGCACTGCAAACCTGCTGGCCAGTATGAAAGGGCCTAAAGGCCGGGAAAGTTATACCGCCAACATCAACCTGAACAATTTTAATGTTGGGCGCTTGTTAAAAATGGAGCCGCAACTGGGCCGCATCACGGTAAAAGCCAATGTTAAAGGAACCGGCCTGGATGCAAAAAAAGCTTCGGCCACCCTGAGCGGGCAGGTACTGAGTGCTGATTACAATAAGTATACCTACCGCAACCTGATATTAAGCGGCACTTATAAGCAGCAACGATTGGATTTGAAGAGCAGCATGGCCGATACCAATGCAAATTTTGCACTTACTGCCCAGGTAGATATCTCCGGTAAATATCCTGCCATAAAGGCCAATGCAGACCTGAAACAGGTTGATCTGCAAAAGCTGAACTTTAGTCCAACGGAGTTTAAACTGGCCGGGACAATTAAAGCCGATGTAAAAACTGCTGATCCGGATTACCTGAATGGCGACATTATGGCAAATGGCCTTCAGGTAGTCAAAGATGGTCAACGCTTTAATGTAGACACCATCATTGTTCATTCCGAAGCCACTGCAGACCACAACCTGCTCACCTTAAAATCAGAATTTTTAAGGGCTAAAATAGATGGCAAGTACCAGTTGACCAATCTGGCTGCTGCCATGATTAACCAAATCAACAAATATTACCAGTTTGGCACAGTAACCAAAATACCTGATCAGCGGTTCAGATTTTACCTAAACTTTTACAATCCCAAGATCCTGAAAAACTTTGTAGCTGAACTGACCACCTTTGCACCTTCACGTATGTGGGGCTTACTGGACACCCAAAAAGACAGCCTGGTTATGAATGCCGTATTCCCTCAACTGGTTTATGGAAGCTACCGGGTAGACAGCACCCGTTTAAACATCAACAATACAGACCAGAAACTGAATTACAAACTCACCATCAAGAGCCTGCAAAGCCCTGCACTGTCCTTTTTTAGTAATGAGATCAGTGGTACTGCAGTTAACAATAACCTTGACCTGAATGTATTTTTAAGGGACAGCAAACGCAGGGAAAAGTATATGCTGGGCGGCACATTTAAATCCATCAATAAGGATTACCAGTTTAGCTTTGACCCGCAAAAATTGTTGTTGAATTATGAAAAATGGACGGTAGCCCCCGAAAACTACCTGCAGTTTGGTGCTTCAGGTATACTGGCCAATCAGTTTAACCTGAGCCAGGGCAAGCAATTGCTGAGCATTAACAGTGAAAGTAATACACCCAATGCTCCGCTTAAACTAGAATTTAAAGATTTCCAGATAGAAACACTGACCCGCTTTGCCGAAGCTGACAGCGCAATGGCCGGTGGCTTAATTAATGGTACCGTGAATGTAAAAGACCTGGTGGGCACGCCTAAATTTGAGGCAAACCTGACGATAGACCAGCTCCGCTACCAGAAAGATATGCTGGGCACTTTACGTATTGCAGTAAACAACAATACCGAAAATGCTTATGAAACCAATATCGCACTCTCTGGTGTACATGAACTGAGGGCGAGTGGTTTTTATTATACTGCCCCTCAAAGCGCATTAGACCTTACTTTAAATATTGATAAAATAGATTTAAAAGCTGTAGAAAGTCTTTCTATGGGCCAGATCAGGAAAGGCACAGGAACCGTAAACGGACAGCTTTCTATCAAAGGCAGCCTGGATGCGCCTAAGGTTCTGGGTGATCTGAAGTTTAACCAGGCAGGCTTTAACGTGGCTTATGTAAACTCATTTTTCAGGATGCCGAATGAAAGCATCAGCTTTACGGATAATGGGGTCGTGTTTAACAAGTTTACCATCCTGGATTCCCTGAATCAAAAAGCGGTAATTACAGGCGGGATTCTGACTAAGGATTACAAAGACATTAAGTTTAACATGGACATCCGCACCAATAACTTCCGGGCGTTGAATTCTACCGCTGAAGACAATGAGCTGATCTATGGAACGGTGTATTTAACCAGCACCATTAAAGTGCGTGGCGACCTTAACCAGCCTAATGTGGACATGAATATCCGGGTAGAAGACAAGACTAAATTCTTTTTTGCCATGCCTCCCGATGATCCTTCAGTAATTGATCAGGAAGGTATTGTACAATATATTGATTTCGACGCGCCTCCGTTCAATGGAAAAAAGGCCCTCTCGGTAGCCGATTCTATTAGTAAATCACCGATAAAGGGGCTTAACCTGAGTGCGACCATCAATATAGACGAAGGTGCAGAACTGAATGTAGTAGTTGATCCGACAAATGGTGATGCCTTAAAAGTGAAGGGGCAGGCTACACTGGCCGCCACGATGGACCAAAGTGGAAAAACCAGCTTAACCGGGCGTTATGAAATCTCTGATGGCAGTTACAATTTAACGGTTGGCCCGGTAAAGCGTGCTTTTAAACTACAGCAGGGTAGCAATATTGTCTGGACCGGTGAACCTACCGAAGCCAATGTGAACCTGACCGCCTTATACGAGGTAAATGCGGCCCCGATAGATTTACTGAATGACCCGAGCAATGTGCAGGCTAAAACAAAACTGCCCTTCCAGGTATACCTGATCATGACCGGCGAATTGTTGAAACCCATCATTAAATTTAAAATTGACCTGCCTGAAAATGAACGTGGAGCACTAAGCGGAATAGTTTACACCAAGGTACAGCAGATCAACACCGATGAAGGTGAACTCAACAAACAGGTATTTGCCCTGCTGGTGCTGGAACGCTTTATTGCCGACAACCCTTTCCAAAGTCTGGCAGGCGGTGGAGGGGGCATTTCCAGTATAGCCCGGTCCAGTGTAAGCAAATTGCTGACCGAGCAGCTGAACAACCTGGCATCCGACCTGATTAAAGGGGTCGACATCAATTTTGGCGTCAACTCATCTGAAGATTATTCTACAGGTAAACTGGAACAAAAAACAGACCTGGAAATTGGCTTATCTAAAAAGCTACTGAGCGACCGGCTCATTGTTACCGTAGGCAGCTCATTTGGACTGGAAGGGCCACAGCAGCAGGGACAAAGCTCGACCAATATTGCAGGTAATGTGAACATCGAATACCTGCTTTCAAGAGACGGCCGGTACCGGTTAAGGGCCTACCGCCGCAACCAGAATGAAGGGGTTATAGAAGGCCAGATCATCGAAACCGGGTTGGGATTTGCACTGGTTGTAGATTATAATAAATTCAGGGAAGTATTTCAGAAATTCTCTAAAAAGAAAAGATTAAGACAAGAACAGCGCGACAACAATGAGACAACTAACTAAATACGGCATATTTATACTTACCTGTATAATCTGGGCGGGCTGCAGTACAACGAAAAGTCTTAAGCCTGGCCAGATCTTATATACTGGTGCGGACATTAATATCAATCCGGACTCTTCGGCCAGAATAGACGATCAAAAAGAAGTAAAGACAACACTGGAAGAAAAAACCCGGCCAAGGCCCAATAAATCTTTACTGGGGATAAAATTTAAACTGGGTTTATACAACCTTGCAGGTGAACCCAAAAAACCCAAAGGGGGATTAAGGAACTGGCTCCGCAAAATCGGAGAACCACCAGTATTACTAAGTGAAGTAAAAATCCCTTATAACAATGCGGTATTAAAAAGCTATCTCATCAGCCAGGGCTACCTGCAGGCAGAAGTTAACGGAGATACCGTAATCAAAGGGAAAAAAGGCAAAGCGGTCTATACCGCAAACACCGGTACAAGATATAAAATCAACACCGTTACCTTTCCACAAGACAGCACAGGCGTTACTGCGGTAGTGAATGAAACCAAAGATAAAACACTGCTGAAACCCGGCAACAATTATGACCTGGATGTTTTCAAAAATGAACGCATCAGGATAGACAATGACCTGAAAGAAAAAGGCTATTTCTATTTTAGTCCCGATTACCTCATTTTACAGGTAGACAGTACCATCGGAAAAAACAAGGTTGACATCAGGTTAAAAGTAAAAGACATTGCACCTGATGCCGGGCTAAAACCTTATACCATAAAAGACATCAACATTTATCCGAACTATACCTTAAGAAGAGACAGTATACTGCGCAGAACTCCCCCTGAAGTATATAATGATTTTAACATCTACGACCCCAGACATACTTTTAAACCTGGCTTGTTCGACCGGCTGGTCTTTTTTAAGAAGGGAGAGGATTACAATCGTACCGACCACAACAAATCGCTGAACCGTATGGTAAACATTGGTGTTTTCCAGGCTGTTAAAGCGGAATTTTTACCGGTAGACAGCCTAAGAAACAACCAGTTAAACCTGAACATATATTTAACACCCTTAAAGAAAAACTCACTGACGTTTTCCGTTACGGGAACCAGTAAATCAAACAATTTTGTTGGCTCAGAACTGAAATTGACCCAGACTACGCGAAACCTGTTCAGAGGGGCAGAGCAATTGGATATCAGTGCCAGTGGCGGCTTTGAAACCCAGGTTAGCGGGATATCCAAAGGCCTGAATTCCTATTCTTTTACTACTGAAGCAAAATTGACCTTTCCAAGGTTTATTACGCCGTTCGGTAGCATAAACAGCACCAATAATTTTATTCCGAAAACCATTGCCTCCATTTCTTACCAATTGCTGAGCCGGGGTTCATCGTATAACCTCAATTCTTTCAAAACTGAATTCGGATACAACTGGAAAGAGAACTTGTACAAAGAACATACATTCAACCCAATTTCTGTAAATTTTGTCACCTCTAAGGTAACAGCAAATAATCCTGACAGTCTGTTTGATGCCAACCCTGGTTTGAAAAAGAACCTGGAAGACCAGTTCATTATCGGTAGCAATTACAATTTTACCTATACCAATCAGATGATTGAATCCAAAAGGAACAACATCTATTTTAACGGGGGATTAGAAACCGGTGGAAATGTATGGGGCATGTTTACCTCTAAAAATGATGCCGGTAAAAAATCTGTATTTGGAATTCCAATTAACCAGTTTGTGAGGGTAGAACTGGATCTCAGGGATTATTATAAAATCACAAAAACCATCATCTGGGCCAACCGCCTGAACCTGGGTTACGGCTATGCTTACGGCAACAGCAGTTCATTGCCATTCGTGCGCCAATTTTTTGCTGGGGGAAGTAATGACATCCGGGCCTTTGCGGCGCGCTCTTTAGGCCCGGGAACCTATAATTACAGAGATCACCTACCACCGGGTGATAATGGGACTTATACCGATCAGAGCGGCGACATTAAGGCTATGCTGAATACCGAACTGCGTTTTAAACTAGTGAGCATATTACATGGCGCCTTATTTGCGGATGCCGGCAACGTATGGCTAAGAAAAGAAGACCTCGGCACACCAGCAACAGCAACCAGTGATGAAATTCCAGGTAAGCCAGGTTCAGGTTTCAAGTTTAAAAATGCGTTAAGCGAAATGGCAGTGGGTACCGGGGCAGGCCTTCGCATTGATGCCACCATTTTTGTGATCCGGCTGGATGTGGCCTTTCCTGTCCGCAAGCCTTACCTACCTGAAGGACAGCGCTGGGTATTTGACCAGGTCGATTTCGGCAGTAAAACCTGGCGTAAAGAGAATTTAATTTATAACATTGGCATAGGATATCCTTTTTAACCATGACATTTTTAAGAAAAGCCAAACATTTTGTTAAAGCAACAGCCCATCTGTTCATCGCCGCAGGAAAGGGCTTTATGGAAGACCGTGTCATGAAATTGAGTGCTGCACTCGCCTATTACACCATTTTTTCGCTCACACCATTGATCATCATTGTCATTTCTGCAGCAAGTTTATTTTTGGGTAGTCCGGATCCCGGAAGCGCTGAACTGAATCCGCAGGAAGAGCTTTTCTCTGAAATCAGTGATCTGGTAGGTGCTGATGCTGCTACCCAGCTACAAACCTTTGTAAACAATGCCAACACCACCGGAAAAAGCACTATAGGCCTCATCATAGGAATTGTGACCTTAGTAATAGGTGCAACAGCCATTTTTATAGAAATCCAGGACAGCATCAACCTCATCTGGAAGGTAAAAGCAGTACCTAAAAAGGGATGGAAAAAACTGATCACCAACAGATTGTTGTCCTTTTCGCTCATCGTGTCCCTGGGTTTCCTGCTGCTGGTTTCGCTTGTTATCAATAGCGTGGTTGTTGCCATTGGCGATAAACTGGGCTACCTTATCACTTCCAGTAAATTAGGAGAATACATACCGGTCGCTGGCGACACGACCACCTTACTGATCACTATTTTAAACAATGCCATTACACTGGCTGCTGTTACCGCTGTATTTACCATTATATTCAAGGTATTGCCTGATGTTATGCTGAAATGGAAACCGGCCATTGTGGGCGCCCTGTTTACTGCCCTTCTTTTCAGTTTGGGCAAATACCTTATTGGCATCTACATAGAAAAAGGCAATCCAGGCTCAGCCTTTGGCGCAGCAAGCTCGCTTATAGTCATCCTGCTATGGGTATATTATACTTCCATCATCCTTTATTTTGGTGCAGAGTTTACCCAGGCTTATGCCGAAAGATATGCCAAAGGGATTATGCCCAGCAAATACGCTGTGCATACAAAAACCGTGGTTATTGAAAAAAAGGTGGATGTATTACCTCCTCAGCATCCGGAGGACACTAAAATATAGTTACACGTACCGGGTGATCTTATCAATCAGCTCCTGTTCCAGAAAAGGCTTCAGAACCAGGTCATTCATACCTGCCTTTAAATAAACATCCCTGTCTTCCTGTAAAACATGGGCCGTAATGCCTAAAATCGGGATGGTTGATTTTTCGAAATCCCCATTATACCTGATTTCGTGGGTCAGCTCTACCCCACCCATTACAGGCATCTGGATATCCGTAAGAATGAGATCGTAGTTGTTCTTTTTATAGAGTTCCAGTGCTTCTTTGCCGTCGTATGCACAATCGTATTTCATCTCCCATTTTTTCAATACCGTTTGGGCAAGCAATACATTCATTTTATTATCGTCCACCAGCAAAATGCGTTTTCCTGCAAGCTTGTGCGGACCAGCCGACCCGGGCTCCTCCTTTGTAATTTGCTCTTCTTTCAATTTGCTGATTTCGTAGGGGATCTCAAAACTGAATATGGAACCTTTACCTACAACACTGTTTACGCTAATTTTACCGCCCTGCAATTCCACTATTTTCTTGCAGATGGCTAAACCTAAGCCCGTGCCCTGTTGCATGGACTTGCCGGAAGAATACACCTGGGCAAATTCATCAAATATAAATCCCTGATCTTCGTCGGCGATTCCAATACCTGTATCCTCAACCTGTACTTTTAACAGCGCCTGCTTTTTCCCCTGGACAACCAGGTTAACTTTTAAAGTCACTTTACCACGGGCAGTAAATTTAATGGCGTTGGTCAGTAAATTCATCACCAGTTGTTTTAGCCGGAGACGATCACCCAATAAACAGCTACCCTTTTCCAGCGAGACTTTATTTTCGAGCAAGATGTTTTTATTGATAGCCAGCACATTCATACTGTTAAAGACCTCCATGATCTCATCTTCAGGAATAAACGGAACACTTTCCAGGTTTATTTTTCCTACTTCATATTTTGAAAAATCCAGGATTTCATTGACCAGCGACAACAGCATCTCCGATGAATTGCGGATGGCATCCACCTGGTCCTTTTGTTCGGCTGTCAGCGTACTTTGGCTCAATTGTTCTGAAAAGCCCACCACCGAATTCAGGGGAGTCCGTATTTCATGGCTCATATTGGCCAGAAAACGGCTCTTGGAATGTGAATCCTGAGCAGCCCTTTTGCCGAGGCCAATCAATACCTTTTCGTTTTTGTAGAGCTTAATGATGTTATACAATATAATGACTACCAGGCTTACCAGTAACAATACATTGATGATGGTAATTCCGTCCAGGGCTTTAATGTCTTCCAGCAATTCATTTCCTATCAGGGCCCTACCCTCAACAATATAAGTTATTTCCTCCTTTTTAAAAGTCTGTAAAATGGAAATGATCTCGGTTACCAGTTTATTATTGAGCAGTAAAATGGCCTTTTCATCACTTCTCAGTTTATTCGCATTCGCATACAGCTGCTTGTAATAGGCTTCTATTTTTTTGAGCTGTTGCTTATTAAAACTCCTCACATCCTGGTTTAAAACAACATTTTTTTCTGTTTTAATAATGGTAAGCGAAGTATCAATATTTTTATTTTTACCAGAAAAGGCGTCAGCAAGCCGACCAAAGAACTTCTTTCCGGGTACCGGCTGGTGTTTTATTGTATCAAAACTGGTAATGGTTTTTATCTGTTTTTTGGCCTTAGGTAAAGCGATTTCGGCCTCTGCCTCCCTTTCTACCAAGCCCAGTTGCGAAAAGCCAATTACTAAACTATCAGTCAGTTTTCTAAGTTTTAAATAACTTTCTGTTTTTTGCTTTTTTTGCTTCATCAGCCTTTTAATATCGGGCGTCAGTACATTATCATCAACATTGATGTTCAGCTCACTTAAATAAGTAGAGACCTTTTGAATCTGCACAGAAAACTTCCTGATGTATTCTCTGTCAGCAGTTACAGCATACAAACGGGAGTTGTTCTCGGCCTGGTAAAGAATATAAATGCAGCTGTCTACCTTCGAATAATCTTCATGTAATTTGATCAATTCAGCAGCATTACGCTTTAGCGCATTCATTTTATCATACCTCAGGTACAAAAAAAATGCAAAAAGGAAGAGTACGAGTATTAAAAATACAACCAAATAATACCGTATAGGCGATCTTTTCGTGGCGTTGAGGGGCATAAAAACTTTTAATTGACTACAGTGATTAACTGAAGAACTTATTAAATTATTCTATCAAGAGGGATTCGATCAGAATACAAGTATAAATCAAAAATTTTATAAATCGCCTATAACAACCTAAATATTAAGCAACATCCAGGTTATTTTCTACATCCTCATCAGCAGTTACCGGCTCCGCCTTTATTTCATCTTCAGTCACTTCATCTTTCTCTATACGCAGATTTCTGATGATATGCTGCTGCCTGTCGGGCGTGTTTTTACCCATATAATATTCCAGCAGGTTCTTAATGGTCTGGTCTTTCAGAATTACAGGATCCAGCCTGATGTCTTTACCAATAAACAATCCGAATTCATCAGGAGATATCTCTCCCAAACCTTTAAAACGTGTTATTTCTGGTTTATTGCCCAGCTTTTCAATGGCCCTTTTGCGCTCATCATCACTGTAACAATAAATGGTCTCCTTTTTATTTCTTACCCTGAACAAAGGTGTCTGAAGGATGTACACGTGTCCAGCACGTACCAGATCGGGGAAGAACTGCAGAAAAAACGTCATCATCAGTAACCTGATGTGCATGCCATCCACATCCGCGTCAGTAGCAATAACGATGTTGTTGTAATGCAAGCCGTCCAGCCCGTCTTCAATATTTAAAGCATGCTGCAAAAGGTTAAACTCCTCGTTTTCGTATACTACCTTTTTGGTGAGTTCATAACAGTTTAAGGGTTTTCCTTTTAAGCTAAAAACAGCCTGACAATCCACATCCCTGGATTTGGTGATCGATCCTGACGCGGAGTCACCCTCGGTAATAAATAGGGTTGTTTCATATCTTTTATCGTGGGTACTGTTGAAATGAACTTTACAGTCCCTCAGTTTTTTATTGTGCAGCGAAGCTTTTTTAGCCCTGTCATTGGCTAGTTTTTTTATCCCCGCAATGTCTTTGCGCTCACGTTCCGATTGCAATATCCTTTTTAACAGTGCATCGGCAACATCCGAATGTTTATGCAGGTAATCATCCAGTTCCTTTTTTACGAAATCATTGATAAAGGTTCTTACGGATGGGCCATCCGGGCCCATATTCTGTGAGCCCAGTTTTGTTTTGGTCTGTGATTCAAAAACCGGCTCCTGTACACGTACCGATATGGCTGCAATGATGGAAGACCTGACGTCCGAAGCATCATATTCTTTTTTGTAAAACTCCCGGATGGTCTTTACTACCGCCTCCCTGAATGCAGCCTGGTGCGTTCCACCCTGTGTGGTATGCTGCCCGTTCACAAAAGAATGGTAATCTTCGCCATACTGCTGTCCATGTGTCATCGCAATTTCGATGTCGTTTCCAACCAGGTGGATAATGGGATAACGTATACTTTCTACATCTGCATGTTTATGCAGCAGGTCGTACAGCCCCCGCTCCGAAAAATATTTTTGATTGTTAAAGTTAATCGTCAGCCCCGCGTTCAGAAACACATAGTTCCAGATCATACTTTCTACAAAATCAGGGATATAATGGTAGTTTCTGAAAATGGTTTCATCCGGATAAAAAGTTATCGAAGTACCATTACGCTGTGTAGTATCAATTATAGGATGATCAGTTACGATCTCACCCTTAGAGAATTCGACTTTCTTGGTTTTGTTGTCGCGATAAGACTGCACCACAAAATTGGTAGACAAAGCATTTACAGCTTTTGTACCTACCCCGTTTAGTCCTACTGATTTTTGAAAGGCCTTGCTGTCGTATTTACCACCAGTATTAATTTTAGAAACACAATCGATGACCTTCCCTAATGGAATACCACGGCCATAATCCCTTACATTTACTTTCTGGTCAGAAACAGTGATTTCTATGGTCCGGCCCGAACCCATCACAAACTCATCAATAGAATTATCCACAATCTCTTTCAGCAAAACATAGATCCCGTCATCCTGGGCCGAGCCATCGCCCAGCTTGCCAATATACATACCGGGACGCAACCTGATGTGTTCCTTCCAGTCAAGAGAGCGTATACTATCTTCATTATAATTCGGTTCTGCCATGATGTAAAATGAGTAGAATTACAAATTTAACGTAATATGCGTTTCAATCAACCACAAAGTATTAACAAATGCACATTTTTCCTATAAAAATGCGGCATAAGCAAAAGCCCGAATTAATGTGTACCTTTGAGGCGAAACAATATTCTATTGTTGCTAAATATTATACATTAAAATACAAACACATTGTTATTCAAAGAATTAAATCTGATTGAGCCCATCTTAAACGCGCTGCAAACAGAAGGTTATACACAACCTACCCCTATACAAGAACAATCCATTCCATCTATATTACAAAGCAGAGATTTATTGGGCTGCGCACAAACAGGAACCGGAAAAACTGCTGCATTTGCCATTCCTATGCTGCAGCTGCTAAGTAAACCGCATACCAATACCAAGATCCACAAGACCATCAAAGCCCTGGTGTTAACACCAACGCGTGAACTGGCCATACAAATTGAAGAAAGTTTTAAAGCTTATGGCAAAAACCTTCCCATCAAACACCTGGTAATATTTGGCGGAGTAGGTCAGAAGTCACAAACCGATGCTTTACACAGAGGTGTAGACATTCTTGTTGCCACGCCTGGCCGCCTGTTAGACCTCATGAACCAGGGCTTCATCAATTTGCGTGATATAGAAATTTTTGTATTGGATGAGGCTGACAGGATGCTGGATATGGGCTTTATACATGACGTAAAGAAAGTGATTGCCAAATTGCCGGCTAAAAGACAGACCTTGTTTTTCTCGGCCACCATGCCTAAAGAAATACAGACCCTCGCCAACACCATACTTACCAATCCAGTAAAAGTAGAAGTTACGCCGGTTTCCTCAACGGCAGAAAAAATACAGCAAGCGATCTTTTATGTAGAGAAAAACGACAAAAAAGGATTGCTGATGCACATTCTGGAAGACAAAACCATCGAAACAGCCCTGGTATTTGCGCGTACAAAACATGGTGCAGACCGTATTGTTAAAGACCTGGTTAAAATTGGGGTAAAAGCAGAAGCGATCCATGGTAACAAATCACAAAATGCAAGGCAAAGGGCTTTGACAAATTTCAAAGCCAAAACAACCCGCATCCTTGTGGCTACCGATATTGCCGCACGCGGTATTGACGTGGATGAGCTTACCCATGTGATCAATTACGAATTGCCAAATATTCCCGAAACTTATGTACACCGCATCGGCCGTACTGGCCGTGCTGGCTTAAGCGGCACTGCCCTTTCGTTTTGTGATGCAGAAGAGAAAGAATTTTTAGATGATATTGAGAAACTGATTGGCCTGAAACTTCCTGTAACGGAAGATCATCCTTTTGCCATGAGCTGGCAGAGCCTGATGTCTGGTGCTGCAGCGGCTAAAGCTAAGGGTAAGGCAAAACCTTCCAGAGGACAACGTCCGGAAAGAGGCGCCCGTCCTGAAAAGAAAGAACGTGAACCGAATTTGAGCGGCGCGAAAAAAACGCCCGCAGCCGCTGGCAACCGCCGATGGTGGAAGAAATAAAAAAAAGCCTGCTTCATGGAAGCAGGCTTTTTTTTTATTATCCATTTTTATTCTTTCGTTGTATCCGGTGCTTTTCCGATCAGTTCCATAAACTGGTCCAGTTTTGGTGTAATGATAATCTGCGTACGCCTGTTCTTGGCTTTCCCGGCTTCCGTATCATTAGCGGCCAGTGGATTATACTCACCTCTTCCTCCGGCTGTTAAACGTTTCGGATCAACTCCATAGGTGTTTTGCAAGGCCTGAACCACCGATGAAGCCCTCAGTGCACTTAAGTCCCAGTTGTTACGGATATTGACCATCGAGATCGGCACGTTATCCGTGTTACCTTCAATCAATACATCGTAATCCCGGTAATCCTTAATGATCTTGGCAATTTTACTCAGGGTCTCACCTGCTTTAGGCAAAATCTCGTAACTGCCCGATTTATACAGCATATTATCAGAAAGCGAGATATACACCACACCTTTTAATACCTGAACATCAACATCCCTAAGTTCTTCCCGGCTCAACGAGCGGGTAAGGTTATTGGTCAGTACCATGTTCAGCGAGTCGCTTTTGTTTTTGGTATTTACCAGATGCTGAATGTATTTGTTGGAAGAGTTGATCTCATCAACCAATTTTGAAATGTTTACATTTCCCTGGTTTGAAGAGGTTAAACACTTGTTTAGCGCAGCCTGTAAACCCGCTGCATTTTTTCTTTCAGCAGCAATCTGCTCTTCCAGGCTTTTAACCCGTGTTGAAGAACCGGAAAGGTCTTGCTGGCTACCCTGGAACTTTTGGTTCAGCTCCCGGCTCCGTTGTTGCAAATTGTCATATTTTGATTGCAGCTCATTGTACTTTTTATTACTTACACAACCCTGAAATAAAATGGCCAGGGCTACTGCAGTTGTCAACATTGAAAATTTCATACTTTATTTATTTAATAAACATTAATGAAAGCAGCATAACACTAACAAATTTAAGGCCACGAAAAGCAGGCGTGATTTTTCTAAACTTTTTTAAACTCCGGTTGTTATCTCCTTTTAACATCTTATTACAAACAACTGACCAACAAACAAATACCACAAAGAGCAAGCAAACCAATATAAATTAATATATCCTATGAAAAATTTAATGAACAAATTGACGATTGTCGTAATGGTATTCGCCATTGCGGGTACAGCTTTTACCGGCTGCAAAAGCAAACCAAAAGATGCAGATCTGAAAGCTGCCATCGAAACTGCGCTACAGGCAAACCCAAATGCCTCTGCCGCAACAGTAATTGTAGACGATGGCGTGGCCACGCTTAGCGGACAGGTTCCGAATGAGGCAGCAAAAGATGAGCTTGGTAAAACTACCGCAGCAATCGCTGGTGTAAAATCAGTGGTAAATAACCTTACTCCTGCAGCGCCGGTAGATATTGCTATGGATGATCCGCTGACTGCTGCAGTTAAAGATGCAACCAAAGACTTCCCTACCGTTAGTGCAACTGTATCAGCGGGTGTAATTACCTTAACAGGAGAAATCCAGAAAGCAAATCTTCAAAAACTGATGATGGCACTACAGGCCCTAAAACCTAAAAAGGTAGACAATAGTCAATTGGTAATTAAATAATAACAGGAGGAAACAAAATGGCTTTACAAGATAAATACAAAGAACTTATAGATACCGCCAATACTGCCGGTGTAAACAATTTAAATGTACGGGAACAAGATGGTGTACTCTATATTGACGGAGCAACCAGCGGCGCTGTGAAACAACAGCTATGGGACACTTACGAACGCCTTGATCCAAATTATGCTTCAGGCGATCTGGTTATGAACATCAACAGTGTTGCCGGGGTTACAGAAGGCAGCAAGCTAAAAGTAACTACCAACAGTTCTAATTTAAACATCCGTAAAGGACCCAGTACCAATGATGATATTGTTGGAAAAGCAGCCAGAAATGAAGTAGTGACCCTGGTAAGCAAAGCCAACGACCAGTGGTGGCAGATTAAAACAGATCAGGGCGAAGAAGGATATTCTTATACGCAATACCTCACACCACTAACTTAGCAACAATGCTCTAAATAGCGCCTGCGATTTTTGATCGCAGGCGCTATTTTTTTACAACAAATTCAGATCACTTAATTTGTCTTCCTGATTTTTATAATCCTCAGCCAGTGCATCACCTTCATGACCGGATAAGTGGGATCAAACTCAAACCATCGCGAAGCAAAGTTCGGGCTGTTGGGCTTTTTATGATGATTATTCTGGAACAACTCCCCCAGCATTAAAAAATCAAGTGGTAAAGAGTTCTTGCTATGGTCATTATTATCATGGTTAGCATAACCATATTTATGTCCGCACCAGTTTACAATTGCCCCATGTATCGGCCCCATTAAAAAATGGATAGGAAGCAATAAAAACATCCACCAGTAAGTCGCAAAAGTTACGTAGAACCAAATGTAAAAACTGATAAAGAGGATACGTGTAATCCAGGAATCACCGATCTTATCAATCAATGGCCAGGAAGGATAGTTATCCCTGAACTGCTCTTCCGGTTCCACATTATACTTTGAATAATTCAGGTAAATATTTTTGGTCTGGATCATCATCCCCCAAACATCTTTTACAAAATGAGGGGAGTGCGGATCTTTTTCGGTATCACTAAAGGCATGATGCATGCGGTGCAAAATGGCATATGCACGCGGATTCAAAAAAGAAGAACCCTGCGATAAAAAAGTAATGAGGTAAAAAAACTTCTCCCAGAAAGTATTCATCTTAAACATCTTATGCGAAGCATAGCGATGAAGGAAAAAAGTTTGGGAAAAGAGGGAGAGAAACCAGTGTGCAAGAAAAAAAAATAAGATGATCATATAAGACTCTAACGGATATGGTGTTTATTTAGTTGTAAATATCTGTGAAAATGACGCCCAGATGCCTTACCTTCCAAAATCATCCTGAACCCTGACAATATCGTTCTCATCCGAAGGATTTTCCAGATCGGTATGCTGCCATATCTCCGAAACAATGCCCCAGTCGTCCAATCCAATTAAACGGTGACGTTCGCCTTGCTTTAATTTAATGGTTTGACCCGGCGAAAGCTGTTGCACTTCACCTTGCTCATCAGTATCACTGGTACTTACCCCAACCGTTCCGTTCACCACTCTCCATATTTCTGCACGGCGGTGATGGTACTGCCAGGAAAGCCTGGTATTTGGGGCAACGATTAATATTTTAGGGCTCAGCTTACCTGAAATTTTTAAGTCATCAACATTAAGTTTATCAAAGTACACATTGGCAAACTGTTGTGCCTGTTCTTCATCGATTACAAAAAAACCACCCCATGGACGGGTCTCATCACGGTTAACAACATTAAAACCTTCAATTTTTAAACGCTGTGCTACACTGTCGAATATTTCTTTTTTCTGATCTGACATTTATCTTCGGTATTTATAATCCTCAAACTTAGATAAAATGCTCAAGCATTTAAGAATACAATTGAAAAAAAATTAGGATAAACGGTCAATATCCAGCAGGTCGGCATTCAAATCCGCAATCAGATCATACAATAACGCTACATTTTTATCATCCGTATCTACCTTATGATCCAGCAGGTCTGAATACTTATCCAGAAACTCATCATCATAAAACTCATCAGGCAGTTCAATTTTTTGGAGCCTTAACTGACTTGCAGTATGGTACAACAAGCGGGCTATGGTAAAATAAACTGCATTTAAATTCACCAGCACATCGTCATAGTCCTTATTTTCCCAATCGATAATGTAAATGTAATAATTGTCAGAAGCGAGCTGGTTATACGCTTCATTATCCATCACCTCAAACTCGTCCAGGTTATTGATCATGAAAAAAGTTTTTGAACAGGTGATCACCCTATCTATCGAATTCAGTAACAATTGCACCACTTCATCATCCACAGCCTCTAACAGCTCAAAATCCTCTGCAGCAATGGAATCCGGCTCAATCAAACCCTTCAGATCAGACAATTCCTTTTCGTAAGCCAATAAAAAACCATACTTGCAATATTCACTTACAATAAAACTCAATACATGGGGTACCAAACCTTTTATCTCGTCTTCCAAATTCTTTTTCTGTTAATAATAGCGTCTGAAGTTAATTACATCCTGCGACTTTACAAAATACCAGGAATCAGAAAGATCAGCTTAACGAAAATTCAACAAAACTGAATTATTTCTGGCAGAAATCGAAAGCCCGTTTTCGCATTTGTACTTACCTTCACCAATACAAACCATGCACACCAATTCCAAAAAAGTATGACGACCAAGATTTTTAACCCGATTTTAAGATCTAGACCCATATTCAAACTGATGGTCCTGAAAAGAATCATTGTATTCGCTTCATTAGTAGTTTACTGCGAAAATGCGCTCGCACAAAGCACGTCCATCAACAAAAAGGACTTTGAAGCGATCAATCTCAGCTATCCTGGTCTGAAAAAAACAAACCAGCTTTTTACTGCAGGAAAATATGACGATGCCGCTAAAGCACTATTGGACTATTATAGAAAAAAAAGCAAGGTTAAAGAACCAGACTTCAGCAATGCCGAAAAACCAGCGGATATCCACCAACCTATTGACAAGGTTACACAGGAAATGGCCGACAAAGCTTTACTCCACCAGTTTCAACCTCATAAGGGATACGGCTATTTTGATTATGGCAAGGACATCAACTGGCAAATGTGGCCGGTAAAAGACAACGAAGTACGCTGGCAGCTGCACCGTGTAAAATGGTGGCAGCCAATGGCCCTGGTTTATCATGCCACAGCCAATGAAAAATATGCTAAAGAATGGATTTACCAATACAGCGACTGGGCCCGGAAAAACCCACTAGGACTATCACAGGATAATGATAAATTTGTCTGGCGTCCACTCGAAGTTTCTGACAGGGTACAAAGCCTGCCCCCAACCTTTAGCCTGTTTGTAAATTCACCTAATTTCAGTCCGGCTTTTTTAATGGAGTTTTTAAACAGCTATCAGCAGCAGGCAGATTATTTACCAGCAAACTACGCCAAAGAGGGAAATCATCGTTTATTTGAAGCACAACGCACGTTATTTGCCGGAGTATCATTTCCCGAATTTAAAAACTCCCCCAAATGGAGGCAAAGTGGCATAACCGTGTTAAACACTGAGATCAAAAAACAAGTATTCGCTGATGGGATGCAGTTTGAGCTTTCGCCGGTTTACCACGTAGCCGCCATCGATATATTCTTAAAAGCTTATGGTTCTGCACAACGGGTTAACCTGGAAAAAGAATTTCCGCAATCCTATGTACAAACCATAGAAAATATGATCATGGCACTAATCAGTATTACCCTGCCTGATTATAACACCCCTATGTTTGGCGATTCCTGGCTTACTGATAAAAGCTTCAGGATGAAACAGTTTGCCAGCTGGAATAAAATTTTCCCAAAAAATGAAGTGATTAGATATTTTGCCACAGATGGTAAAGAAGGTAAGGCGCCGGGCTTTTTATCAAAAGCACTGAGTAATGCAGGTTTTTACACATTCAGAAGCGGATGGGATAAAAACGCAACCGTTATGGTACTAAAGGCCAGTCCTCCGGGAAAATTTCATGCCCAGCCAGATAACGGAACCTTTGAGCTTTTTATTAAAGGCAGAAACTTTACGCCGGATGCTGGTGTATTTGTTTATAGTGGAGACGAAGCCATCATGAAACTGCGCAACTGGTACCGTCAAACCAGGATACACAGCACATTGACACTTGACAATCAAAACATGGTGATCACCAATGCACGGCAAGATAAATGGCAAACGGGTAAAAACCTGGATGTACTTACTTACACTAACCCCAGCTATCCGGAGCTGAACCATCAGCGCAGCGTGCTGTTCATCAATCAACAGTACTTTCTGGTCATTGATAAGGCCGTAGGTAAAGCTACGGGAAACCTTGGCGTACACTGGCAACTAAAAGAAGACAGTAAAGCCATTTTTAACCAGGCAAAGAACCAGGTCTATACCACTTACGGAGATGGCAACAACTTATTGATACAATCCCTAAACAAAGATAAGGTAAGCCTTAAAGAAGAAGAAGGCAAGGTATCTTATGTGTACAACAAAGAACTAAACCGGCCGGCATTTGCATTTGAAAAAGCTAAAAAAGACAACAGCACGCAAACATTTGTGAGCATTATTTATCCTTACAGCAGCCAGAATGCACCGGAAATCAGCCTAAAAGAAAATGCCGGAAATGATTTTGAAAAGGGGACCCTCAACCTTACACTGAGCATTGACGGGAAAAAACAAGAAATCCAGACAAGCTTTTAATTAATTTTGATGAAAAAAACAGCTTTCCTACTTGTGGCATTCCTACTGGCAGTTCAATCTTCATTTGGGCAAAAAAAGCCCAATGTAATTATTGTACTCACAGACGATATGGGTTATGGTGATCTGGCTTGTTACGGCAATCCCCTTTTCAAAACACCCTTTCTGGATAAAATGGCGAGTAAGGGGGTATTGGCCACTAATTTTGTAACCACCTCTCCTACCTGTTCCCCATCCAGGGTATCAACCCTTACCGGGCGGTATTGCAGCCGGTCTAACATGCCACGTGTTATCGGGCCTGGAGCCAAGACTGCAATTCCTGATGAAGAAATTACCATTGCCGAAATGCTGAAAACCTCAGCTTACCGTACCGCTTGTATAGGTAAATGGCATATTGGCGATTATGGTACAGGATTGCCCAACAAACAAGGTTTCGACTTATTTTACGGCATGCTGTACAGCCATGATTTCAGAGCACCTTATGTAAAAACTGATACGGTTATCAAAATATTCCGGAACCAAAGCCCGGAAATATACCGTCCCAATGATACCATACTCACTAAGGCCTATACGGGAGAAGCCATAAAATTTGTGAAAGAATCGAGCGCAAAAAAACAACCTTTCTTTTTATACCTGGCTTACAATATGCCTCATTTGCCAGTGGCCAGCGCAGTTAGAAAAGACAGCAGTAAATCTGCCGGAGGCGAGCTGGGCAGTGTGATTGAAGAAATGGACACGGAAATGGCCAAGCTCTGGAAAACCCTGGAAGATAACGGGGAAGCAGACAACACCATTTTTATATTTACCAGTGACAACGGCCCCTGGTTAAATGCCCCCCAACGCATGTATGACGACGGAATTACCAAACCTTATCATGTAGGCACTGCAGGTATTTTCCGAGGATCAAAAGCGACTTCCTACGAAGGTGGACACCGGGTACCTTTTATCGTCTACTATAAAAACCGTACGGCTGCCCAAGTAGTGCGGACTCCTATATCCAACCTGGACATTTTACCAACTATTGCAGATTGGACCGGAACTGCCTTACCTAAACGGGTACTGGATGGAGAATCTGTTGTTAAGCTATTGTCGCAGAAAGACTATCAAATCCCACACAAACCCATCTATTACTTTAACTACGTACTGGAAGGTGTAAAAGACGGAGACTGGAAGCTAAGGATAACTAAGCAAGATGATAAAAATGTAGAAGAAATGTTCCATCTGGGCTGGGACCCTACAGAACGTTACAACTTATACAATGATCCAAAGTATGCCAGGGAACAAAAGCATTTACTGCAACTACTCGGCGAGTATCCGGATAAACGATGATCATTTACCCGCTTCCATTTTTTTCAGATATTCACTCGGCATTACCCCATAGTATTGTTTAAATGCCGTAGAAAAATAAGAAGGTGTATTAAACCCGCAGGTATAAGCGATCTGCGCAATGGTAAATTGTTTAGACAGCATCAGTTCTACAGCTCTTTTAAATCGTATACGTTTTACAAAATCTTTAACAGATTCGCCGGTTATCGCTCTCAATTTTAAATAAAGATTAGACCTGCTCATGCCGATCTCTTTACTGAACTTATCAACAGAAAATTCAGCATCAGACAGATGTAGTTCTATAATTGCAATTGCTTCTTTTAAAAACTCTTCATCAACTGCATTAAACGCTATGTTTTCAGGGACAATTTCTTTACTGGTAGAATAGTACTCCTTCAAACGTTTACGGGAGCGCAGCAAATTGGTTATTTTGGTAGCCAGCAAACTGGTCGAAAAAGGTTTGGTCACATAATCATCTGCACCCATTTCCAGCCCTTTGACCTGCTGACTAGTTTCCGTTTTAGCAGTTAAAAGTATCAAAGGAATATGAGAAGTATTGATGTTCTGTTTAACACGTTTACAAAAATGCAGGCCATCCAGTTCAGGCATCATTACATCACTGATAATCAGATCAAATTGCTGGTTATCTAACATTTCGAGCGCCATTTTACCATCAAAGGCCACAGCTACCTGATAACTTTGGCCAAAAAAATCCTGGAGGTAATCCAAAATCTCTTTATTGTCATCCACAATGAGCAATCTCGTTTCCTTATCTTTTTCATTAGGATCATTGGCTAAAAGCTCATTGTCATCCCAAACGGAGCTGTCTGATGTTATACCCTCATTTTCCGGAACAATCGACAGTTCATAAACCGGGCTTTCCACATGTAAGTCCTTATCATAAAGTGCGTCATCCATTGGTATGCTTACCGTGAAAGTACTTCCCTTACCAGGCTCACTTGCTACGGCAATATGGCCGTGATGCAATTCTACCAAACTTTTGGTAAAAGACAGCCCAACACCAGAGCCCAGATTCATTTCTCTGTTATTAACCTGATAAAACCTGTCAAATACTTTTGCTAAATCCTGCTCATTAATCCCCACACCGGTATCTGAAACTCTTATCAATACAGCCTCATTTTTTGTAAGCAATTCGATACTTACCTGATGATCCGGACTTGTATATTTAAAAGCATTAGACAAAAGATTAAAGAGAATCTTTTCCATTGCATCTTTATCAAAGTAAAAGGCAAGTTTCGCTTCAGTAGAATGATAAGTATAGCGGATATTGCTTTTTTCGGAAAGTGGTTTGAAAGATTCATAAATTTCAAATACAAAACTTACAATGTCACTTTTAGCTACCTTAAGCTGACGGGTACCCATTTCTGTTTTTCTGAACTCAAAAAGCTGATCAACCAGATTATACAACCTTTTGGCATTGATCAACATTAAATCAAGCTTTTTAGAAACTTTATGGGCTGTTGGATTTTTAATCAATTCTTCCAAAGGCGCCAGAATCAATGTTAACGGCGTTCGAAGCTCATGGGATACGTTGGTAAAAAAATCCATTTTCACCTGGTTAATGTAGCGTACCTTTTCTTTATCCAAACGCTCCAGTTTTAACTGGTGCAAGGTCCTTACCCGTTCAGAAGCCTCCCGGTAAACAAAGTAGCCGGCTGCTGCTGTCAATAGACTCATCAGCAAATAAAACCAGGTAGTTTTGTACCATGGCGGTAAAACTGATATCTTCAAGCTCCTTACTGGGCTGGTTTCTCCATTAGGCCCTATTGCCTTAATGTACAGTTCATAATCACCATATGGCAGGTTACTATAGCTTATTTTAAGTGCTTCAGTATCCTGCCATTCCTTATCAATTCCCTCCAGCTTATACTGATAATGGGTACGATTAGCCGATATAAAATTGAAGGTATTAAAAAGGATACTGAATTGTTTATACTCAGGGCTAAGCTCCAATGCCTCCGTCTGGTCAATATGATCGGTTAAAATGTTTGTCCCATCATCGGCACTTACGGTCTTGTTAAAAACGTCCAACCCTGTAAAATGAAGTTTCAATGGAAGTGGCCTTTGTTTCAGTGCTGAGGGGTAGAAATAAGAAATCCCCTTAATTCCCCCAAAAAGCAACATGCCATCCTTAGCTTTATAAAAAGAATATTCATTAAACTGATTGTTCTGTAAACCATCACTTTCATCAAAAGCCTGAAGTGAAGACTGATGATCGGGGTTGAATTTTACCAGACCGCTATTTGTCGAGATCCATAAATTACCCTCATCATCCGGTTGTATACCATAAATGGTCCCCTTCAGAAAATCACTTTCATTTTTAAACGGTAAAAAAGAACGTTTTGCTTCATTGTACAAGCTCAGACCATCCCTGGTACCCATCCATATTCTCTTCTTGCTATCTTCGGTAATACAATTTACAATATCCTCGCTCAATTTTCCATCGCCAATATTTCCAAAAAGCAAATTATCCGGATAAAACTGGGAAACACCATTGGTAGTACCGATCCAGATTCGATGACTGCTGTCTTCAAACAGACAGGTAATGTCGTCAGAGATCAAACGTTTTCCAGCCCGGTCTAAAGAGATGTGTATAAATTTTTGCGATTCCGGCTGAAATTGGTCTAACCCAGAGCGTGTACCTATCCAGATCCGGCCTTTATAGTCCTTCAATATACTGTAAACCAAATCACCGGCAATACTGTTTGGATCATTGGTGCGGTGCAGGTATCGCGTTATTTTGCCAGTTAAAGGATTAAGCAGATTTAAACCTCCTTTATGCGTTCCGATCAGCACATTTCCTGCATCATCAAAATCAATGGCCTTGATGTTGTTTGAGCTCAAGCCGTTTGGATTATTTTCATCAGAAGAATAATAGCTGATGGTATTTTTACCAGGATCCCAATAGTTTACACCTTTATTGTTGGTACCTATCCAAAAGTTACCAGATTTATCCTGTTTGATCACACTGATCACTTCATCATTTAATGAGGGTTTACCCGTATTTTGACTAAGCAGGTTAAATTTAATATCATCCTTGTGGTAATAGCTCACCCCTCCATAATAGGTACCTAGCCACATCCCTTTTTGCCTGTCACGGTAAATACCGCGCACCGAATTCTGACCTATGGTAAAGGGCTGGGAAATCTGATGGCGATAATTTTCGAAAGTAAGGTTTCCCGGGTTTAAAATAGAAAGCCCTTTAAAAGTTCCCAGCCAGATGTTACCATCCGCGTCTTTGTTTATACTTCTGACGTTATCGTCTGCAATGCTATTTTTTAATGCAGTATGCACAAAGGCTGTATTTTCCCGGGTTTCACTATCGTAGCGCAGCAAGCCATGACCTTCAGTTCCAATCCACAGCTCATTATCATCTATAAAAACATCATTGATTCCCGGCTTATCAATACCAAGGTTGATCTGGGAAATATCATTTCTCTTGTCATTTATTTTAAAAAGCCCCACATCTGTTCCCAAAAGCATCGTGTTTTTCCAAACCCCGATATAAGAAATATTTTTAACACCCTTAGTCAGGGTATTCAGGTTCATAGGAACAAACGCTTTTTCACCAGGTTTCAGCCGGAAAATATCGCCAGCAATAGACACTACCCAGATGTTACGTCCGGCGTCCTCGGTCATAGAACAGATGTACCATTCCCCTACGCTGCGAGGCAGTTTATAATTGGTAAAGCTATCCGTTTTATAATCGTAACGGCTGACCCCCTGGTTGCCACCTACCCATAAACTCCCGGCATGATCGATAAAAAGACTGCGAATATAGGAAGACTGTAAAGTACGGCTCTTTCCTTTTACGGGACGATAAACCTTAAAATGCTTACTGTCATACCGGTTCAACCCATCCTGTGTTCCAACCCAGATAAAACCCAGGGTATCCTGCCTGATCGCAAACACGGTACTCTGGGACAAACCTTTGTCTACAGAAATATTTCTGAATTGTTTACCACCTGTTTGTGCATTTGCTAAATGTGCACTGGTAAGCAACCATAAATAGCAGGATAAGATATAAATTTTACGAGCCACAATCAAATTTAACAAATTCTATTCAGAATCATACTTTACCACATCTGGTAACTCATCTACCACTTCTTTTCTATCCAATTTGCCATCCTGTATTTCCAGCAACATGGAACTACCTTTAATTTCATTTTTATACATTTTACCGTTAAAGGCCACACCTAAACTACCGTAATTAAAGGCTGATTTTAAAATTGCATTGTTTACCTGTAAAAAACCTGGCTTATCACCATCCAATTGGGCCTCAATATTCCAGTTCCCAGTCTGCAGTTTTAATACTCCATCAACGCCAGTTGTTGATCTGATCACTTCTGCTTTGCCTTCATTAACCCGGATAATGGTTAAAAACCGAAATTTCTGAGCAGGCTGAGAGTTGATACCAGCATGCCATTGGTCTTCAAATTTTGCCAGCTGCCCATTTTCGTCAGTTATTCCATTCCAGTTCAAAGGTTTTTCGAAAAATTGATTGTGCACCGTCATGCCCAATTGCGCATTGGCAAATACACTGGCATTCACATTACCTATATCAGTTTTCACGCTGAAGTTTTGTCGTTTTGCATTGTCCGTCGCCTGTGCCTCAATGGTATAATAAGGCGTATGGAACTGCGTAGTCCATTTCACCGGCTTTTTAGCTTCCAGTTCATCGTACAAAAGAATATACCCACCATCCAGTTGCAGCATGTGCCTGCGGTACAGGGTTACGCCCGCTTCTCCGTAACCATTGGCAGGTGTGGGTTTAAGTTTGATCTGATCAAATCTGTTTAACCAAAACTCGCTTTTAATATCGCCATAGGCATTACTGGCATCGCCTAACGCATATTGAATATGATTTCCACTGATCGAACGTGCTGTCCATCCATACCCTTCTTCGCCAATCTTCTGGTTTAAACTATCTGCCAGAATGGTGCAATAAGCTTTTGAAGTACGATAATACAATAAATTGTGTTTATCACTGAAGTTACTATAGTACCCTGTAGCACCAAAAATAGTCTTTCCCTTATAGTTCAGGGTGAATGCATTTTGTGAGGCATGACCATGGCCTGATGAGCCAAACGGGCTGCTTAACAAATAACTGCTCAATCCTTTACCTGCATTTTCCAGGTCCTGATGCATAGCCACTACACCCACATCTTTAAACTCCCTTGTTTTTGGTAGCCTGGCGGGTGATGTCATCGGCTTTTTTCTGGCAGGATTATAATTTAACAAACGAAAAAAAAGATAATCGTCTGTTCCCTTAAAAAAGTCAGGGTTACTGGTTTTAATCTGGTTCACATACCAGTTGAGATAAGGGTTGTCAATTTTTAAACTCAGGGCTTCTGCAAACCAGGCTTCCGCTTTTGTTACGTCCGGCATGCTTTCCCAGGCATCGCCCGTCGCAATTGAAGCTGACGCAGGAGGATGGGTATACAACAGGTAGTAAGGCAGATTTTGCATCCAGGGTAACCTGAAATAATCTACACCACTAAAATAACCAAAAAGCTGAGAGAGATAAATAATAGACCTGAAATTCACCTTAAAATAGCCATTTCCTTCATGCCAGCCGCCATCAGTAGTGCCTAGCACCGGAAAACGTGCAGACCATACTTCGTATAAATAAGTTAACCATTGAGCAGCCTCCGGTACTTCATTCATCACTGCCACTGTTCCGATAGCCAGGTTACGCATGGTGATCTGCCAGATATGATTTTCGCTTACATGTACTTCAAAACGGTTTGGTAAATGATCATAAATGCGTTTGGCCCGCAAGGTAATTACTTCTCGTAAAAATGTTCTTTCTTCTTTGCTTAAAATATCATAACCAGTGTCATAAAACCAGGCCAGAGCTTCTAAAATGGCTCCACTGTTAAAATCATCCCGGGTGGCATATCCATCAGGGTTCATCCGGGCAAGTACCATTACCCGTCTTTTGGCATCTTCAATAAATTGTTTGTCCTTTGTAAGCTGATAGGCAATGCAAAGATTACGTACCGGCGTTCCTTCCTGATCGCCAAACCCATGGTACATGCGGGTCATCATTACTTTCTTTTGAACTGCTGTTTTTCCTGTAGTATCTAATGCGCGTCTGGGCTTTTCGACCGGTAAAGGAGCACGCATCAGTTTCTTTGCCAGTACTATCAATGCTTTTGCCTCCGGATTGTCCAGGTTTTTCTGATAAAACTCCTTTTGAATACCATTCATATTCCACAAGCGCGGATGCGGACCTACATTGCGTTTCAGCACTTCAGCAACAGGTGGAGATACTTTGGCGTGGGCATACCGGGCATCCACCGCAAAATCATATACTTCGGACCATTTCCATTGTTTACTCCCCTTCAACGAATAAGCATACTTCCAATACCATTTTCCCGGTCTCAATGCCTGGTGCAGAGGATATACCGCCCAGTCCTGGATGCCGCTTTTAATCACATCTTTCGAAAAATTTTTGTCACTTGCCAGCACAATCTGGTACCGTACATTTCCAATATTAGGGTCTTCCGGCACTTCGCTATCACTCTCCATAGGTAATACCGTGGTGGCCCCATTGCTGGCAGGCCATTGCAAAGCCGGAGCATTGGTAGGTACCGTAATGCCCTTGGCCGGATAGGGCCATTCCCGTACACGGGCATGCAATTTTTCTGCTGTTAATTTACCTACCCCAGGCTGTTGCCGGGCAAATGCGGTTAATGCCAGAAAAGTAAAGGTTATGGTTAATATCTTTTTCATAATACTGTTGGTTTCATTTTATATTCTGCTGTCTATATGTCAGATTGAGATACAAATTGTAGTTCATCATGCACAGCTGCGTTAGTCAAGTGTATATATGCGCAGGTTCTTAATTTCCTGTCTGGATTGAAGGCTCCTGAAACCGAAATAACCTGATGTTAACGGGCTTGGGTCTGTATAGTTGAACCAGCATTCTCCATTGATCCAGAAACTTGAAGTGCCTTCTTTTACAATTATTTTGATGTGGTAAACTTTTTCAGCCTCCAGTAAATGCTTTTTATCTGCATACTCCTTTATGACCGGTTTTGACAAAGGTGTAAGGTATTTTCTAAAACGGGTAAAAGTATTAAAATGACCACCAACACCTACATAATACAAATTGAGATCGTCATATGCTTCAAATTTACCGTCTCGTGCAAACAAATTTGCTTTTTTGGGATCTGTTGCCATCCAGAACTGATTCATGTCGCCAATACGGTCGTTACAACCCTTGCCCATTCGCACTACCCTGTCGTATTCAATTTGTAAGTTGCCACTCAGTTTTTGATTTAGCCAGACCGTTACCCCTCCCCAGGTATCCAGCACCAGGGCGTTATTGTGCGTATACACAGTTGATGTATGTCCGGGAATCTGATCTATTTCTGCTATCCATTTTTTACAATCCAATGGGTTGGAAAAATCTGATTTAAACAGGAGTTTTCCCGGCATTTGTGCATAACCAGATAACGTGATAAAAAATAGGAACACTAGGTTTTTCATCTGTTTGTTTTTTATTCTGAATCTATGTTGCCCGTAGTACGATACTGTAATGGAATATTTATACTTTTACCTTCCTTACAAAAAACTTTTAAGATGGTATTGCCATTAATGTAACTTACGGTTGCCACCTCTTGCACCTGCTTGGCCATATGCCATGCTCCTTTTAGCGTAAGCGTTGCTATGCTTCCTATGCCCCAGCCATTGGTAATGCTATCGGGCATATGGCTCATATTGTGGTTCCATTTTGGTTGTCTGATATCAGGATCAGCAAGGGTAAGCAATAAATTGCCCAGCTGTTCTTTTACCATTGCCAGCATAGGCCTATCGGCATTGATAAGCGTTCCTTTTAAGGGTTGCGAACCACTATAAATGGCGTAAGCGGTAATGCCCGAAGATGAATGCCTGATGATGTGGGCCGATGCATTTTTTTGGATCACTTCGTAAGTTTTATTTTGCAGATACGGTTTCAGTTCAGCTGTTGGCGTGTTCAGCACAATCTCGTATTCGTACCCTTTATCTTTAGGGTTTGTACCGTGGTTGAACCAGGCTTTTGTATAAACCTTTTGTGTTTTCTCGTAAGGTTCCGACGTATTTAAAGCGATCGATTTTTGATCACCTACATTAGCAGCCCTGTAAGAAATTTGCTTATCCTGGGCCAGCACAATAGGCTGCCCTTTGGGAATGATGTATTGCAAGCCATTCTGATCGGTAAAATAACCTCCATCGGCTTTTTGGTTAAGGGCCGAAGAAGTGCCGATCTCCTTTCCATTAAAACTGTTTTTTCGCTTTTCATCACTTCGGTACTGAAACAGCGTGGTTACCGTTGGGTATCTGGCATCGTTATTTTGGATGGAAGAACCCAGACAAATGATTTCATTACCAATAAAGAAATAGGTTTTTTTGGCCCTGAAACTGTTGTCGAACAAAGATTTGTCTTCATCTGGAAAAACATCATCACGAAGGTCTAAGGCAAACAATCCGTTGGATCCCTGTTGCAGGCCACTGGCCACTACACTTTCAGAAAAATTACGGTGTTTGCCTTCTATATATTTTTGGTCGCCTTTTGTATAATACAATACTTTATCAGCCGGCAACATTTTAGTAGTGGCTCCGGGCAACATAGACCAATCGAACCCTTCATTCAAACCCATGCCCAAACTTTTAAAGCCCATCTTTTCATCGCCCTGTGCCGTTACCAACATACCGTGGCTAAGATACCTGCCCAGGTTATTTTCCCCTTTACCGCCACTTTCAAAATCCCAAACGTATTTGTTGTATCCTTTTACAGTTGCAAAGGCATCGCCCTGGCGGTAAGCCATTAAGCCTGAATAAGGCATTGAAATGGCACCATCAGCAGGTTGATGTTTTTGTCTGCCCATTTGTTTGTGCAGGCGCTCAATGAGGTTCAAAGTACCAAAAGTGCCAGAATAGGTAAGCACAGGGGTAAGCATTTTGGCTACCACATCAGGTTCGGCAATATCGTAGATATAGTTAAACAGTTCAGCTATTTCCTGATCAACAACGGTATCACCGTTCATACTCATATAGGCCAGTGCCGGAAAGGTAAACCCATCAAGCGAGCTGTTGCCCAGCGGAAAACGGCCACCGGCTCCATAATGGATATCTACCCCATAGGCAATTTCTGCCTGTCGCTTTAATGCCTGTTTAAGGTTGCTGGTAGTTTGTGGCGAAAGCTGATAAGGCGTGCCGCTAAGCAGCCAATGGATAAGTGCCATCGTGTTTAGCGCATTGGTGCCATACGTATTTAAATAAGTTCCCCGGTGGTGATAAATAGAAAAATCGGGTTTAAAAGTATCACTATAGCCAGGCGAAATGCTGGCCACATAATCCATATAGTTTTTAAAATCCTGCAATAGTTCCTGCTTACTGCTATCGTTTTCCATTAACAAAATGGTAATGAGTTTAGCTAAGGCCCCTCCGCGGATTTTATCAGAATTCTCTCCCCTTGTGTAATCAATGGTTAGCATACTGCCCAAACGGGTATGCCAGATCAGCATATCGGTCTCAGCTTTTAGTTTATTCTGCGCTTTCAGGTCATCTCTTACCAAAAACAGGGCCGTAGCAATGGGATTAAGCTTTATCACATGGTCTACCGTGCCAAATGCACTCCCCGCTGCCCAGCCCTGGTCCTGCAAATAATCAAAAGTAAGCATCAGCTTTTCTTTGGATGCCTTATTGCCATTTAGCCTGTAATCCATTGCTAAGGGAAAGGCAATCGGCAGGATAGCGTCATCGTAAATTAAACCTTCTTTAGCAATATGTTCGTCACGGATGCTAAATAAGGGCCTTCCGTTTACGAAGTTGCTTGTTTTACGTATTTCGAGTTTATCAAATGTTGCAGAAGCACTTTTAATTTTTCCAGCCATTGTTTTTTCGATGCCGGTATTGCGCTTTTTCCAATCGCTGGTTTTATCGCCAAGTATTAAAAATTCTAAACGGTCTGCTATGGCCTTACTTTCCTCGCTTAGTTTTTTAACATCAACCTGCTGGTTAAATTGTTTGGCTAAAAATATTTGGTAGGGTGCCAGTATTTCGTAGCCATCACCCGAGCGGAGGTTGAGTTTATGGTTTTCGAATTGCAGATCGGAATGGCGTTTATTGGACACAAAGCTTAGCAACGTGAAATGGTCGATAAATATTTTACCGCTTTGCCCCGATGATGGAAATGCGACCAAACTGGTCATTTCATCGCTTCCCTTGTAATTTTTAACTTTGGCATCTTCTTCAAAATTTACCCAAACAGCCCGCCAGCCGGTAAAATTAAGGTTTATCGCAAAGCGATATTTTGGAGCCGCATTTGCCATCTGCAAATTGCTGCCCACCTGAAAAGTGATTTTGCCGGTTGAAGCTTTTTCCTGGTATAACCAAATTTTTATGCCCCCGTAATGCGATTTTTTGTAGAAGGACGGCTCGTAAACTTCAGGTTGACCGCCAGGGTAAAGATCCCCGGCCTCTTTTAGGCCCTTTAAATTGGTTACTGCTAAAGTAGCGCCATTTTGATAATCCCACAATAACGACTGCCTGCCATCTTTGTAATGCACATCGGAAAAGGAAAGACTTCCATTCTTTGTTTTCCAGTTATCAATATCGCTGGCTGTTTCAAATGTGAGATAATTGGTCACAATATCTTTCACAAAAGTTGGCGTTGATTCCTTTTGTGCTTTCAGGCTCTGTGTACTGGTAATTAATCCCAGTGTAAGTACAAATATGGCGCTGCGATAATTCATTTTATGTTTTTAATGTCCAAAAGTTTTCTTCAATTTCTGATATCTTAGCAACGCTTCCAAAAAATAGTAGTCGGCATAGATCAGCCCTGCATCCAGTTCAGAGTTCCTTAAAAAATTACCCGTTGCGTGTTTAAGCAAATAATCCCCTTTCCCGCTCTCATTAAGATAAGTTCCAGAAGAAAGGCTTTCCAGAATTTTTTCCCCTGCCTTAAAATATTTTTTGCCATTTTCTCGTGATACTTCGGCCAGTTGCATTAAGCCCGATGCAAGCAGCGCCGCTGCCGAGGCATCCCTCATCGTAGGATATTTTGGGGCCCGGTAGTCCCAGTAAGGGACCATATCTTCAGGCATATTCGGATTGTTAAGGATATATGCCGCTACATTTTCAGCCTGCGCCAGGTACTCCTTCTTTTCGGTATATTTATACATAAAGCCAAAGCCATACAAACCCCAGCTCTGACCGCGGCTCCAGGATGCCGTTTCAGGGTTACTGTCACCGTTATTCCAGTCACGTTTGCGCATTTTACCGGTAGCCGGATCATAATCCACCACATGCGAACAGCTATAATCCGCTCTGTACTGATTTTTCATGGTCGTATTGGCATGATTGATCGCTATGTTGTAATAAGTACTGTCACCGGTAAAGCGCGTTGCCTTCAACAACAGTTCCAGGTTGATCATGTTGTCAATAATTACAGGAAACTTCCAGTCTCTGGCCACATTAGGTGCCCAGGACAGGATGGATTTAACTTTCGGATCATATCTCTTAATTGCAGTTTTAGCCGCCTCAATGATCACCTGTTTATACTTTTCATTTTTTGTAATGCGGTACCCATTGCCATAACTGCTATAAATCATAAAACCAATATCATGGTCATGGGTATAGTACTTATTGTCTTCTACCAGGGCCGTAGCGTATTCGGCTTTTTTAAGGATATCATTATCCCCGGTAAATTCATACACGAGCCATAAATTGCCTGGATAAAAACCACTGGTCCAGTCTGATATGGGCTGAAAGCCTTTCATGGTTGAACGGGGCATTTTTCCTGTGGCCTTTACTGTTTTAAAAGTATCTTCCAGGTATTTCTTTTCCAGTGCAAAAATAGAGGCTATTTTTTTATCAGTTAATGCTGACGTAGCTTGTGCACTCAACTTCTCTATCGAACTCCCTGCAAATAGCAGTATTGCAAGTATAGCTACACCAATCTGCTGTAGTTTTTCAATGAGCATCGCTTTAATAATTTAGTTGATATTTAGTTAAAAGAAAAAGCCAAAGCCTGGGATTTCTTTCCTATCAAATCTTTAGGAAGAGATACCACAACCTCATCTCCTTCTTGCTTCCAATCTACATTTTTACCTGTTGATATTAATCTGATTTTACCGCCTTTAGCAGGTAAATTTCCTTTCCATTTCAGGGTAGCAGGTATGCTTTCTCCTTCTGTAATACAAGCGATGGCATATTTCTTTTTTCCATCTTTTGACCTGGTGAACCAGGTTGTACCATCATTATAAAAATCAAGAATACGCGTACCATATATGGCCTCGCCATTTTCCTTCATCCAGGCGCCTACTTCTTTTAAAGGTTGCTCTATTTCTTTTGGAAATTCGCCTTCTGGTGTAGGGCCCCAGCCTAAAAGTAAATTACCACCTTTAGCCACTATTTCTGCCATAATATGTATTACCCAGTAGCTAGATTTGACTTTTTCTTTTTGTCGGTAACTCCAGGATGAGGTAATTGTGATATTGGTTTCCCAAGGGGTTTTAATCTGCTCTTTTGGTATGCTTTGCTCTGGGGTGCGGTAATTCTCATAAGGACCATGTACCGTTCTGTCAACTACCAATATGCCGGGCTGTTTTTCCCGGGCCATTTTGGCTATGCGTGGCATATCTACCTCCTGGTTAAAGTTGGGATAATTTGCCCTGCCTCTTTTGTTCATTCCCCATTCTTCGCGTGCCAGCTCAGTTTTCAATGCCGGGCGTACCCAGCCACCATCCAGCCATAAAATATCTACCTTGCCATAGTTGCCCAAAACTTCGCCAATTTGGTTATAAGTAAAATCTTTAAATTTTTGCCATTTTTGCGGATATTTGGCCATATCGTAGTTGATATTACGGGATGGTGTAGGAAAACGGTCCCACCAGAAATCTTGTGAATGCCAATCGGGCTTAGAAAAATAAGCGCCAATCATCATTCCCTGTTTGCGGTAAGCTTCAAAAATATATTTGGTTACATCAGCCTTTGGATTATTTTTGAACGGCCCATTGGTAATTTTATAATCGCTCTGCTTAGTATCGAACATATTAAACCCATCATGGTGCTTGGTGGTAAAAACCAGGTATTTCATTCCGGTATTTTTGGAAATCTCCGCCCACTTTTCAGGGTTGAATTTAGTTGGATTAAATTGATCTGCCAATCCCCAATACCACTTTTTATAGGCTTCATAAGTCATAGTGGTATCGCGCTTTGGCCAGGATTCGCCACATATTAACCAGGATTCCTGAATTCCGGGAACGGTATATATTCCCCAGTGCAAAATCACACCAAACTTAAGGTCCTGCCATTGCTCCAGTTTATCTCTTACGAGAGGGTCGCTTGGGTATTCGTATTCTTTAGAAGGGTTGTAGATATCTTCCTGTGCATCTACCAATAAAGGAAAAGCCAGCAATAAGATTAAAATGATTTTTTTAAACATAGTTACTTATTTTTAGTATTTAGGATTTTGGCCAACGTTTGGATTGACATCTTTTTCATTTTGAGGAATTGGATACAATTCATGCTTTCCGGCAATAAAATTTGCCGCCGAAGTATAGTTATAGTTACTGCGAATTGCCCGTAACTTGACATCCGTTTCTTTTATGGTTGTTCCTAAAATATTCCAGCGAATTAAATCGGCTCTGCGGGTACCTTCAAAAGCCAATTCCCAGGCACGTTCCTGTTGCACCGCTTTCAGAAAGTCTGCTTTATTTAAACCAGCTGGGATGTATATATCGCTGGTAACAGGCTTAGGCAAAAACCTTGCTACAGCTACAGCACCAGTACCAACACCATTGGCACTGGTCACAGTTACCGTCGGCAGAGAAGTATAACCATCGCCCTCGCTCATCATAAAAATTGTTCTGATCCCGCCAGTCAACAGCGTAGTTACAGCCGCCGCCGCACCAGTTCCGCCTCCGCCTGTAATGGTTATTACAGGGGGGGCAGTATAACCTGTTCCAGCAGCTGTAATATCGATCGTTATTCTCGTCCCTGGCACATCGATACCAAATCCTCTTCTCCTTACCTGGTTAATCGCATCATACGCAGTGGCATTAGGTCCTTCGCTAAGTTCGTTTTCCACTTCCGCACGCATCAGCAACAAATCCGAATAACGCATCAGTACCGCATTAATATGCGTTGAAGAATTCTCCAGAATATTCCCCGTTTGATATTCCCGACTCCATTTTGCAGCTCTCCAGGTTTCATCCTGCCGGGCAGTAATCTGGGGCAGTTTCTCCCCTTTAGCATTTATCGTATAATTTGCTATCGAGAAATCCCTTCTAACATCAGCTGCCCTGAAACCATCATAAAAGGATTTAAGCGTAATAATTCTGCTATTGGCTGCTGCAGCGTAAACGCCCACTGCTGTTACAGGCGAGCCAAAGATATTACCTTGCGCATTTCCACCGTTACTACTACCTGATGCATTGAGAAATGCTACCTGAAAAATATTTTCAGTCGGCTCCAACACATGCTGACATTGATTTTTGAATACCTGCGCATAATTTGGGTTAAGTCTATAGGGGTTTACAGCCATAATATCGTCAATCTGCTGTTTTGCCAAAGTGTAATACTCTTTAAAATTGGCAGGGCGTTCCATTTGCTCGTTTTGGCGTAAAGAATAACCACCAGCAAACAAGGCTATCTTTGCCAGCATCGCTTTGGCTGCCCACTTATTGATCCGCTCATCTACAGGCAAAGCAGTTGGCAATACTAATATTGCTTCCTGCATATCTTTAATAATCTGCGCATAAATTTCGTAGCGATCGGTTCTTGAAACCTTAAAATTATCTCCGGTTTGCGATGATTTCAGTTTAAAGGGCACATCACCCCAAAAACGCACCAGTTCAGCATAATAAAATCCTCTCAGGAATTTTGCTTCAGCAAGCATTCTGTTCAGCTGATCTTTCTGACTGGTGGTACCATTGGTAAAAAGTTCCATTGCTGGAATTTTTTCAATGACAACATTCGCCCGGTCGATCCCGGCATAAAAAGCACTCCAGGTAGTATAAAAAGCAGTTGATTCCGGAACACCATTATAGTGGGCAATTACCCTGAAATCGGTAGTTAAATCTACACCTTCGGTTTGGCCAACATCGGTATCATTGTCAAAAATTAAGGGCATGTTAAACCCATAGGTAGGTTGGTTTGACATGATCTCATAAACCCCCAATGTAGCCAGGTAGGCTTCATTTTCATTGGCGAAAAAATTGGAGCTTGTGAAATAAGAATATGGTTCTGTTTGTAATCCCTTTTTACAGGAAACAACGCTTACAGCCGCAAAAACGGAGCAAGCCAAGAGTATTTTTTGAGTAGAATATATGAGGTGTTTCATAATTATATTTTATTTATAAGGATATGTTAATTCCTGCAATAAAGGATCTGGAACGGGGATAAGCACTAAAATCTACCCCTGGCGTTAGTGCATTACGTATCACACTCACCTCAGGATCGTATCCGGAATATTTGCTGAAAACATACAAATTATAACCAGTTACGTAAACCCTGGCATTGGCAACTTTTACAGCATTTAACCATTTTTTCGGCAAAGTGTAACCGATGCTCACATTACTGATCCGCAAAAAAGAGCCATCTTCTATCATCTTATCGTATAATCGCTGCCCCTGTGCACCAATATAAGAAGGAATCGTTTTGCCCTCATTTAATGCCGCCAGTTCAATTGGGTTTACAATTGCCTGCCCGGCCGAATTTATAGTGGTCCACCGGTTTTGAAAATAGCTTAATGTATTCTGGTAATCCAGATCAAGCCTGGAATTGTTCAACCTGTTGGCATTATAAATATCATTACCAGAGGTAAAGTTTAAAAACACGCTTAAATCAATTCCTTTATAACTGAAGGTATTGTTTATACCACCCGCAAATTTCGGATTGGCATTTCCAACTTCGGTTCTGTCAAAATCATTAATAAATCCATCTGGCAAACCGTTGGGGCCGCTGATGTCTTTAAACTTGATATAGCCCGGCTGAACTGTTATCCCATCCCTTACTACACCTGGTTTTAGGGTATACGTTGCTGTAGTAGCATTATATGTAAAGTCATCTACCTGGTATAATCCTTCCTGCTGAAGTCCGTACATGATTCCAACGGGACGGCCAACCTGTAAAATGTAATCGTTCTTATCGGTGTAGCTATTCGTTAACAAAGAGTTTTCGCCATCACTTAAGCTTAGCACCTCGGTTTTACCAAATGCAATATTAAAATTGGTGCTCCAGGTAAAATCCTGACTTCTGACATTTGTGGTATTCAGCGTAAACTCAATACCACGGCTTGATGTGGTACCAATATTCTGGAACTGCCTGGTGAAACCAGAACTGGCAGGTATGCGGGTATAAAACAGTAAGTCTTGTGACCTGTTGTCATAATATTCAGCTGTCAAACTCAATCTTTGTTTAAAAAGACCAACATCTAATCCAATGTTAGTAGATTTTACAGCCTCCCATTTTAAGGCTGCATTTGGGAGGTTATCCTGGTAAGCCGCAACAACAAGCTGATTATTTAAAGGGTAGTCGGCAGTGGTAAAAATACCCAATGCCGCATAATTTGCAATCCGGTTATTTCCAGCCTGTCCATAACTTAGACGCAGTTTTAAGTCAGATACTACCGGTAACTGTTTCATGAACTCTTCTTCAACAATACGCCAGGCAAAGGCAGCCGAAGGGAAGATACCCCATAAGTTTTCCGATCCAAATTTTGAAGAACCATCTGCCCTTAACGTTGCGCTAAATAGATATTTCCCTTTATAGGAATAATTTGCTCTTCCAAAAAAAGAAAGTAATTTATCGTCTTCAGCAAAAGAGGTTGGGAAACCCGGTACCGAGCCAAGCTGTAACCTGTCCCATCCTAAGTTTACGCCAGGAAAAGCGGCAGCAGCAGCGCCCAATCCTTCTGAATAATTATAGATGTATTCCTGTCCAACCGAAACATCTAATTTATGGTCTTTCTTAAACACATTTGCATAGGTTAGGGAGTTGTTATAATTAAAACGCGTGGCCACATTATGGCTAACGCTACCAAATGGCCCTCCGCTACGAATTGACGTAATAGAGCTGGCTTCGTTAAATTGTTTTAATTTGTCGCTCTTATCGGTATAGCTGGCTAAACCCCGGTAAGTAAAATATTTATTTAGCGTATATTGGGCAGAAACACTTGCATTTAATGTTTTAACGAGGTTTTCGCGGGGGCGTGTATTTATACTCACCAGCGGGCTTTGAAAAGCAGGTGAATTTGGATTAGGATCCAGGGGGTCTACTTCCTGATCGATCAATGCGTCGTCAATATTCCCAATACCGTTTATAGGCCTGTACTGCAGCAATGTTTGCAACATGCTTAAGCGGGCATTACCCCCTTCCTGGGTTCCCAATCCTGTTATTTTCTGATGAGAATAGTTTACGATTCCGTTAATGCTAAACTTCTGACTTACATTATGGTTAACGGTAAGCTTAAAAATATTTTTGGTAGATCCACTTTTCAACATGATCCCTTCATCATTGTTAAGGGAATAGAACATGTTAAACTTTGTTTCCTTACCTCCACCGTTAACACTGATCTTATGATACTGGCTCATGGCAGTTTGTCCAAAAACCTCATCCTGCCAGTTAATCCCCGGCCTGTTGCCATAGCGAATCTGTAAGGAATCGTAGGAACCATAGTTTTTCAGGAAAGCGGCTAATCTAGGTGCATTGGGTAATGCCTTTTCGTATTGTAAAAGCGCATATTGGTAAGGATCCAATACATCAATGGTATTGGTAATGTTTTTGGCACCTACATACCCATCATAGTTGATCTTTACCTTACCCTCTTTAATTTGTTTAGTAGTCACCAATATTACCCCATTAGCACCTCTTGCTCCATATATGGCTGTTGCAGACGCATCTTTTAACACATCAACAGATTCAATATCCATAGGATCCAAAAAGCTTAATCCATCAGTTTGCGGCACCCCATCTACCACATAAAGTGGCTCATTACTTTGGGTAATGGATGACCCCCCCCTGATTACAATGGAAGGTGTAGAACCAGGCGTACCATCCGGCATAGCAACCTGAACACCCGCCAGCCTGCCCTGCAGTGCCTGCGCAACGTTTTGAACCGGCACTTTAGCCAGTTCTTCTCCCTTTACCGAGGAAATCGCTCCGGTAAGGTCTTTTCGCTGTACCGCCTGGCCATATCCGGTTACTACCACTTCATTTAAATTATTGTTATCGTCCAAAAGTTTCACATCAATTGATGTTCTTTTGTTTACCGGCTGCTCAACCGGTTTCGTGCCCAGATACGTAAAAACCAGGGTCGAACTAGACTTTACCTTAATCTGATATTTGCCGTTATTTGCCGTAATTACCCGGTTGTTTGTACCTTTCTCTGTTACGGTTGCCCCTGGCATGGGCAGATTCTCCCCATCTCTAACTATCCCGGTAACGGTGATCGTTTCCTGCGCATAAATAAATGTCCAGGAGGATAGCAATAGAATTAAAAGTAATATTCTTTTCATATTGTTTGAATTTCTGTATTGGTTTAGTAAAATTTAGCCTCTTGTTATACAGCTATTTTAACTTATTTGGATTACTTGCATCACCTTTTATAAATAAATTGGCCGCAACGATTACCGATGCCCTTAATAAAAGTTCATCAAAAGACTCTGCTGCCACTGCAGCCGTTATCTCATTAAATCCACTAATGCTAACCAAGTCCATTCCAGCCTGCACCGTTTTAACTTCGCTATTGGCTACAGTAGTATCTCTGTCGTATATAGGGGAAAGAGTTCCAATCATCGAGTCGTTATTGGTTATTGGATCCAAGATATTTCCGTCATCCCCCCGCCTAACCCCTACCCATGGACGCATCGCCTTCAGGTTTGTGATTTGTAATTTATTTACCATCTGACGCAACTGGGCTGAATGGCGCGCTTCTAAAGAATGTATCCTGGTTGCCGCAGCAAGTACTGTGTTGTTACCTAGTAGTGAAATGGCCTGGCCTTTATATGCCCTTACACCAAGATCCTCCAAAACTACACCTGTTCTCAAAAAAGTACCATAGTTGGTAGTTACATTTGTAGCTACCTTGGTATAATCAAAAACGTCGTAAGGCATTGCAGGCCTTGGCGTTCCGCCCAAATCAGTAATGGTTTTGATCAATAAACTGATATGCGCCTGTTCATGGTCACGTATGGTAATTATGATAGGCTTATCGGCTACAGGAATAAGGTTTGGTGTAGCTGTAAGTGCATTGTTATAGAATTGAAATTCCATATATTCCAATGCCAGGGCAAAATTCAGCGATTCAATCACAGCTGTATTGGCTGTAGTTTGACCATAAGCCTTTTGCAACATAGTACTTAAAGCAAATGGTAATGCTGCTACCGATATCTTTTTACCCATGTTATAGAAATCCTTTATGGCCCTGCGGCGGGGATTCAATCTGTCATAGATAGTTTCATCAACCTTCTCAATTTCACTTAGTATGTTTAAGATGTTCATTTTAAATAATTTAAAGGTTAATTACATTTAATTTAGTTTTGATGTATTTAGTGGCCTGAACTAAAACCTGAGCAGGCGCCAGGCTAACATCCAAACCATTGCTCACATCAGCACCTAAAGCACTAAGTTCATTTAAATTGGCAAATCCTGCTGCATTTAGCTGACTGCCCACAAATGCAGCATGTCTGGCTTCTATTGAAACCAGTTGACTTAGAATAGTTAGGCTATATTCTGCCCTGGCCCTTGTTAGTGCATCGTTGTAAGCGGCAACGCCCAGATCTTCAAAAGTTTTTGCTGCCGTTAGTACCGCTGTAGCATCATTAAAATCAATAGAAGAAAAATCAACTTCCAGATTGGCAATCCCTATCGTATTTAAAAATCGCTTAAAAAACTCACGGTGCGTAATTTCATGTAGTTTTATCTCATTAAACAATAATTGCTGTGCAGGAGTAAAAGCAGCTGGAAATTTTTCTGCGACTTTAATATAGAAAGCGGCTTCCAACTGTTCCAATGCATAGATGTAATTAAACAATCCATTATCATCCTTAAAATCAATGGTATTATCGGTATTAACATAAGGCTTGCCATCATTTGTATCCTCATCCTTTTTACAGCTGATTACACCTATGGTTAAGGCCGATGCTCCGGAAAGCTGAATAAATTGCCTTCGCTGCATGTTAGTTCCGAAAAAAGCCTCTTTTCCGGTTTCCGTTTGAGAATTCCCTCTTTTCATAAATTTTGGTTTTAGTATAAAGTTTAGCTCTTCCAAAAATTAATCATGACACCTTAAGATTCATGATTGCAGGTTTAATTAATATTTGGTCCGAATTGATAGAACGAATTTAAATATCAGGCAGTTAGCAATGTTTTAAATTCGTCCGAAATAGTTATGAATTTGATGAATGGTCAATCTGAAGTCCAATAAACAGCCTCACATCAATAGCTTCAGAGAACAACTAACCGATTTCAAAAGATTTATGGAGAAAATTGAAATAGCGTCTTGATATTCTCTGCTACCTTCACTCCTGCAACCAAATACGTCAAATTCTAAAATATTGAAATATGAAAAAAACCTTAAGCATGCTTTTAGCTGCCTCTGCGTTAACAATAACCTGCTTTGCCCAGCCCAACCAGGATAATCCACAATTTAACTGGTTTAAAAATGCGACAAAAACAATTGACTATCAGTTAAACAAAGCAGCAGGCACTTACAAACCCGGCAAAAACCCCCGGTCTATAAATTCAGATGGCAAAGTAAGACTGGCCGGTCTTACCGACTGGACTACCGGATTTTTTCCAGGCTCGCTTTGGTACGGATATGAACTTACCGGAGATCAAAAACTGGCAGAAAAGGCAAAACGCTTTACCCTGGCACTTGACTCTATCCGCCACATTAAAAGCACTCATGATTTAGGCTTTATGTTATACTGTTCTTATGGCAACGCCTACCGCATTACCGGCGATAAAACCTATATGCCTGTGTTGACTGAAGGTGCCCAGCATCTTTACGCAAGATTTAACCCTAAAGTTGGCGTGATCCGCTCCTGGGATTTTGGCACCTGGAAATACCCGGTTATTATTGATAACATGATGAACCTGGAGTATTTGTACTGGGCAGCAACAGCCTTTAACAAGCCCGCATACGCCCAGGCAGCCAATACCCATGCCAGCACCACCCTAAAGAACCATTACAGAAAGGACAACAGTTCATACCATGTAGTAGACTATGACCCGGCAACAGGAAAAGTGCTGCGCAAAGTAACCCATCAGGGGCTTACCGACGAATCAGCCTGGTCTCGCGGGCAAGCCTGGGGGCTTTACGGCTTTGCCATGTGTTACGCCAATACCAAAAACCAGGCTTTCTTAGACCAGGCCCAACGCATTGCCTCCTTTATCATGAACCATCCCCGCATGCCAAAAGACAAAGTTCCGGTATGGGATTTTGATGTGCACAATGCCCTTGATACAGATGAACGTGCACCAAGAGATGCCTCCGCAGCAGCTGTTATCGCCTCAGCCTTGCTGGAGCTGAGCACACAAGTAAAAGATGGAAAAAAATATGTTGATTATGCAGAAGATGTACTCAAATCACTATCTTCCGATGCTTACCTCGCTAAACCAGGCGAAAACAAGTTCTTCATCCTGAAACACAGCGTGGGTGCCTTTTTGTACAATTCTGAAATCGATACCCCCATAGATTACGCCGACTATTATTACCTTGAAGCCTTAAAAAGATATGCCGGCATCAAAAAAATAAACCTTTTAAAAAACTAAAAAATGTTTAACCTGATAAAGAGGAGCCTTGTTTTTGTTGCATTAGCCCTTTGCGGGGGAAATGCATTTGCACAGGAGCCGGTCATTACTAAAAAAGACTTTGAGCCCATCAACCTCAGCTACCCTGGCCTGGAAAAAACAAATCAGTTTTTTTTAGCGGGCAATTATAAAAGCGCAGCAAATGAGCTGTTGAAATATTATCGCAATCGCAGCGGGGTAAAACATCTTGATTTTAATGCAGGTGATGCACAGAAGTTTGCCGGCAAAAAAGTAGACCAGAACACGCTAAATCTGGCCAATGATATCCTGCAGCACAAATTTAAGCCCCACAAGGGCTATCCCGCTTTTGATTACGGCAAAGACATCAACTGGCAGTACCGCCCGGTACAAGACCAGTTGCTGACTACTTTTTTGCACCGCACCGCTTTTTGGGAATCCCTGGGCATTGTATACCGCAGTACAGGCGATGAGCAGTATGCCCGGGAATGGGTTTTTGAACTGCGCGACTGGATCAAAAAAAATAAACAGGGTGCTTATCCTGATGACAAGGACTATGCATGGAAAGCCTTTGTCGTTTCCTTCAGGCTAAACCATTGGAGCGGCTATTTCAACCTGTTCCAGAATTCATCCAATTTTACACCTGCTTTTTTAATGGAGTTTTTAAGCTCGTATAACGAGCAGGCCAGTTACGTTATGGCCAATTATACCGATATTGGCAACCACCGCTTATATGAGGCCCTGCACCTGATGTATGCAGGCAGCACATTTCCTGAAATGAAAGCGGCAGCTGCCTGGCGCAAAAGCGGCATTGCTGTTTTAAATGAAGAAATTGCGAAACAGGTATTGCCCGATGGTGTACAGTTTGAGCTTTCTCCTTCTTATCATATAGGCAGCATAAAAATATTTATGGATGCCTTACAAATTGCCCAAATGAACGGCGCCGAGAAGGAATTTCCTGTAAGCTACCGCAATCTGGTCGAAAAAATGGTGATGGCCATTGGCAAATATTCTTTTCCAGACTATACCTTCCCGTTATATGGCAATTCGTTTTTAACCAATAAAGCTACCATGCTTAAAAGCTATAAAAGTTGGGCAAAGGTTTTTCCCGGCAATAAGGTAATTGAATATTACGCCACTGATGGTGCTTCCGGCAAACAGCCTGACTATCAATCCAGCAGCTTACCTGATGCTGGTTTCTATGCATTTAGAAACGGTTGGGATGCAAAAGCAACCGTAATGCAGATAAAGGCCGGGCCGCCCGCATCCTTTCATGCCCATCCGGATAATGGCAATTTTGTAATTTGGGTAAAAGGGCGGGATTTTACTCCAGATGCAGGTAGTTTTGTATATGCCAATGTTGGCAACCAGGAAAACGCAAAAAGAGACTGGTACAGGTCAACCAAAGCCCACCAGACACTTACTTTGGACAACCAGAATATGGTCATCACAAAAGCAGCTGTCCAAAAATGGGAGACCGGTAAAAACCCAGAAATGCTTTCCTATACCAATCCGAGCTATGATAATTTGACCCATCAGCGGACATTTTTATTCATTGCTCAAAGCTATTTTCTGATCGTAGACAGGGCTATTGGAACAGCCAAAGGAAATTTAGGCATTCATTATGCGTTAAAAGAAGACAGCAAAGCTACTGGCAATGCGGACAATAATAGCATTACTACCAACTATGCCGATGGCAACAACCTGCTGATCCAATTACTGAACAAGGATAAAGTAACTTTAAAAGAAGAGGAAAGCTTCGTATCGTATCAATACCAAAAAGAAACAGCAAGGCCAGCCTTTGTGTTTGAAAAGTCTAAAACAGACAACAATACACAAAGCTTCGTTTCCTTATTGTACCCTTACCAGGGCAGTTCAGTGCCCAATATTAAAATTACCGAAAACACGGGTCATGATCCTGCCGTTGGTAAAATTGATATAACGATAACGGTAAATGGAAAAACCAACCACATTAAGCAAGATTTAAACCCGTAAAAACCTATCAAGCAATGCAACTCAAAAAAACCATAAGTCTTTGCAGCCTGCTCATTTGTGCAGTATTGAGCAGGGCCCAGGATATCCAGATCAGCAAAAAGAGCTTCGATCCAATCAACCTCTCCTATCCGGGCCTGGAAAAAACAAATCAGCTTTATACAGCCGGCAAATACGATGATGCCGCCAAAGCCTTACTGGAATACTATCAGAAAAAAAGTAAGACTGCAGCACCAGATTTCAGCAATTCTGAAAAACCGGCTGATATAAACCAGCCCATTGACAAGGTTACTCAGGAAATGGCCGACAAGGCTTTAAGCCACCAGTTTCAGCCTCACAAAGGATACGGCTATTTTGATTATGGCAAGGACATCAACTGGCAAATGTGGCCGGTAAAAGACAATGAGGTGCGCTGGCAATTGCACCGTGTAAAATGGTGGCAGCCAATGGCCATGGTTTATCACGCCACTGGTGATGAAAAATATGCTAAAGAATGGGTACTGCAATACAGCGATTGGGCCAGAAAAAACCCATTGGGACTATCGGCAGACAACGATAAGTTTGTATGGCGCCCGCTTGAAGTTTCGGACAGGGTACAAAGCCTGCCCCCAACCTTTAGTTTGTTTGTAAACTCCCCTAATTTCAGTCCTGCCTTTTTAATGGAGTTTTTAAACAGCTATCACCAGCAGGCAGATTACTTACCTGAAAATTATGCCAAACAGGGAAACCACCGTTTATTTGAAGCTCAACGCACCTTATTTGCGGGCGTATCTTTTCCAGAGTTTAAAAACGCACCAAAATGGAGGCAAAGCGGGATAACCGTGCTGAACACCGAAATCAAAAAACAGGTATATGCTGATGGAATGCAGTTTGAGCTTTCGCCCATTTATCACGTAGCCGCTATCGATATCTTCTTAAAAGCTTATCGCTCTGCACAGCGGGTTAACCTCGAAAAAGAATTTCCTCAATCCTACGTACAAACCGTAGAAAATATGATCATGGCATTGGTAAGCATTACCCTGCCAGATTACAATACCCCCATGTTTGGCGATTCCTGGCTTACCGATAAAAAATTCAGGATGAACCAGTTTGCCAGCTGGAATAAAGTTTTCCCAAAAAATGAGGTGATCAGATATTTCGCTACAGATGGCAAAGAAGGTAAGGCGCCAGGCTTATTATCCAAAGCATTGAGCAATGCAGGTTTTTATACATTCAGAAGCGGATGGGATAAAAATGCGACGGTTATGGTATTAAAAGCCAGCCCTCCGGGAGAATTTCATGCCCAGCCTGATAACGGAACCTTCGAACTTTTTATCAAAGGCAGAAATTTTACACCCGATGCAGGTGTATTTGTATACAGCGGAGATGAAGCGATCATGAAACAACGCAACTGGTACCGCCAAACCAGGATACACAGCACACTTACGCTTGACGATCAAAACATGGTGATCACCAAGGCCCAACAAAACAAATGGCAAACAGGTAAAAACCTGGATCTGCTCACTTACACCAACCCAAGCTATCCTGAACTTAACCATCAACGCAGTGTGCTGTTCATCAATCATCAATACTTTCTATTCATAGATAAGGCTATAGGTAAAGCTACCGGAAACCTTGGCGTGCACTGGCAACTAAAAGAAGACAGCAAGGCGCTTTTTGACCAGGCAAAGAACCGGGTATATACCACTTACACAGATGGTAATAACTTACTGATCCAATCATTAAACAAAGATAAAGTAAGCCTTAAAGAAGAAGAAGGAAAAGTATCTTATGTGTACAACCAAGAGATGAAAAGACCGGCTTTTACCTTTGAAAAGGCTAAAAAGGATAACAGCACACAGACATTTATAAGTATCGTTTATCCTTACAGCAACCAGAATGCACCGGAAATCATTATCAAAGAAAACCCTGGTAATGATTTTGAAAAAGGGAATATCGACCTTACGCTGAATATTGACGGAAAGCAGCAACAAATCAAAACAGCCTTAATCCATAAAAATGACCTAAATAAGTAACCAATCATCCCTAACCTAAACAACCAAGTATGAAAACCATGAAACTGGGCTGGTGTCTGGCCTTTAGCACCTTGCTGTTCGCAACAGCCTGCACTAAGAAAGAAGCCATCGCAACCGATCAAAATGACACACCGCACGACACGGTAAAAGGACTGTCGGGTGTACAGGGCTTAACCGCCAATGGCGATACCTTGCTAAATGTAACTTACGAATCGGGTACAACCAATTCGGATATTACAGGTGTAAACCCTACCAATGCAACCGCAACTGATGCTGCTTATATGATCGGTTCGCCAGGCACTTACCGCGTTGCCCATAAAGTAACATTAGGCCAGCCAGGTTATTACTCTAACGAAGCATACCGGAGTGAAAGTGATGCGGATTATGCTGCAAATGCACGTTTTATTCCTGGCGATGAACGCAGGTATGAGTTTATGCTGTTATTGAAAGACTGGGAAGAGTGGAATCCTGCCAACCCGGCTTACGGCGACAATATTTTCCAGCTTAAAGTTTCTGGTGGTGCGCTGGTACCGGTAAGAATTCTTACCAAACGCAATGCCATCGTTACCAGAAACACGACCAATCAGGATAATTTAGTGACTGATTTCAGACCTTATATCAATCAATGGATCCACTTTAGAATTGATGTGAAATGGGCAACTACCAACACGGGCTACTTAAAAATTTACACCAAACTGCCGGGGCAAACTACTTACAATCTTGTTTTAGACAGGGCCAATTATGCCACTTACACCGGAACCCCTGACACCCTTCCGGGCCAACATGGCTATATCAAATGGGGCGTTTATCGGGAAGCAGGAAAAGATGCCAATGGCAACGTGATTACCAGCGACAATGTGTTAACCCGCATTGCCTATCATGACAACATCAGAATTATCCAGCTGCCTTTATAATATGAATACCGAAAGTTCGCCACGCTTGCTCTCATTAGACATTTTTAGAGGGGCAACTGTTGCCTTAATGATATTGGTTAATAACGCGGGTGACAGTAAACATAAATATCCGCAACTTAACCATTCCAAATGGCATGGTTTTACACTTACAGATCTCGTTTTTCCATGTTTTCTTTTCATGGTCGGTGTGTCCGTTGTTTTCGCACTGGACAAGAAAAAAGCAATTCTGACCGACCATAAAAAAATTATTGCTGACGCATTTCGGCGTATGACACTACTGATACTGATATCCTGGGCTATTTTGTTATTCCTGAAACATGATATTCCGGCCGATATCGAGTCGTATCAGGCAAAAATAAGTTATCTGGCGGCACATCTGCGTATTCCTGGAGTGCTGCAACGCATTGCAGTTGTGTTTTTTATAGTGAGTTTGCTTTACCTGAAAACCGATCAGAGATTTCGCAGCTACCTGCTCATCATCATCTTATTGGGTTATTATATCATCCTTTGTTTTATTCCTGCACCGGGGCTAACGTATCCAAGTCTGGAACCTGAAACAAACTGGGGCGCCTGGCTTGACCAATTGATTTTGGGAACCGGCCATTTATATAAAGTAACCTGGGACCCAGAGGGCTTACTCAGTACTTTACCATCTATTGCTACCTGCCTTTTAGGCGTACAGGCAGGTAGCTGGCTAAAACGCAAGGATATCGACACCGGAGCAAAAGTAAGCTGGATGTTTGTTTATGGAATAACTGCCATCGTTTTAGGCTTGTTCTGGGACATTTTTTTTCCAATTAACAAGAAACTCTGGACAAGTTCTTTTGTTTTATACACCGGCGGTATGGCAATAGCTGCATTAGCACTAATCTATTGGTTAGTTGATATACAAGGCCGGAAACGGTTTACCTGGCCATTCGTCGTATTTGGCAGGAATGCGCTTGCGGCCTACATTTTAAGTGACATCATCCGTGCAGTTTTCAATATGGTACCGGTTGGTGGCATGGGCGGTATGGAGTTTATTCAAACACGGCTGATATCGACACTGTTTTCCTCTCCTTACAATGCCTCGCTGGCTGGTTCACTGCTCTTTGTGTTGCTTTGCTGGTTACCGATGTATTGGCTATATCTAAAAAAGATCATTATAAAAGTATAATTTCTTCTGCCATAGTGGCTTTTCTATTTTTTCAGGTTTAAATTTACCGCAACTGATGCAGCTTATTAAATTTCGAATAAATCAGTAAACGTGGGTTAGAAAGGTTTTTAAATACGATACTTTAAATCCCGCAAAACCATTATATTTACTTATAACAATCTAGTAGTTATGAAAAAGCTTTATACACTCCTTATTTTAAGCCTGATTTCTATAAATCTTTACGCCCAGGGCGTAAAGAATACAGGTGTAGACATTGTTCAAAAAACCAACGGCGAGGAAATGAAAGGGCTGGTAGTTAAGGTCACTGATAGTGAGGTCACTTTTATTTATACAGGAGAAACCGCTCAATATGTTATTAAAAAATCAGAGATTGCTAAGATTGTTCACGCCAGCGGCAGGGTAGAAATCATCAGTCAGCAGGACACTCCTGCTCAAAACAGGCAAAACGATCAGGTAGCCATGTCGGCATCACCTGCAGATCATCACAATAAAATTGCCATTTTACCATTCACTTACCTGATGGACAATCAGCCAGGAGCGGACGCGATTGGCTATAAAGCTCAGGAAGATACTTACGGATATCTTTCCCAGCATTCAGCCGGGTATACGATACTTGATCCAAGAACAACAAACGCACTTCTGGCCAAAGGTGGTGTTACCAAAGATAAGATGATGAATTTTACCATGAAAGAGATCTGCGATATCGTTGGTGTAGAATATGTGATAGACGGGGTGGTAACACAGAATAAAGGTTATCAAACCAGCTCTACCAGCGACGTTTCCAACAGTAAAGTAAAGCGTGACGATAACGAAAAGATCAAAGGTGTTTCCTCTTATGGTTCCAGCAACAGCAATGCCGTTCAGCGGTACGATGTGTCAGTAAGCTTACATATTTACATGGATAACAATGCAAGCATCTATAACCAGACACATAAGGCTTTCCTGAGCAATACAGACGGTTCCTATAGCAGCCCATTGGAATATTTACTCAAAAGGAGCCCGCTGTACAGAAAATAAAATTTCTGCTTTCCAGTGTTCATTTTCAACTTGGTGTAATCGATGGATGCCCGCCAGAAAGGAAAACAATTCCACTTAAACTTTAGCGGTATCAATTTACTACTTAGATTGATTGATTAAACTGATAAAATTCATTATTTATATGCACCATACCATTAATAAAAATAATGTAAGTATCTTAGTATCAATGACACCTAAGCAAACATTCATTTAAACTAAAACAAACAGTGTGAACAAAATCTTAATTACCGCCATAGCCGGTGGGCTGGTATTTTTCCTACTCGGCTGGCTGGTTTACGGCATTATCCTGATGGATTTTATGATGGCCAATTCAGGAATACCAGTGGAACTGCAAAAAAAGATGCCAGACATGATTCCACTTGCAGTAGCGAACCTGGCCTGGGGCTTTCTCTTTGCCATTATATTAGGTGAATGGAGCACAGGTTTAAGTATTGCCGAAGGTGCCATGCGCGGTGCATTGATTTCACTACTGGTAGCTTTATTTATGAATTTATCTATGTACGCAACCACTACCATGCTAAAAGTAAACTATCTGTTGGTAGATCTGGTTGCCATGACAGTAAACGGTGCAATTGGTGGCGCAGTGATCACCTGGGTATTGAGCCTTTGGAAAAGTAAAGCTTAATAAGCTCCTGCCCTGATTTGTTCTATTTCTGCTGTGGTATTGGCCAGGTATTTACCCAGCATTCTGGAACCTTTTTCTAAAACAAGGAAATCGTCTTCAACGCGTATACCTCCGAAATCACGGAACCGTTCAACTGCTTTATAATTGATAAAATCCAGGAACTTGGCCTCTACCTGATAACTATCCAGCAATTCTTTATTAAAATAAATCCCGGGCTCCACGGTCATCACATAACCAGCCTCAAGTGCTTTACCCATCCGTAAAGATTTCAACCCGAATTGGGTGGTATTCTTTTTTAACGTGTCGGTATAGCCAACATATTGTTCACCAAGATCTTCCATGTCATGCACGTCTAGTCCCATCATATGTCCCGTGCCACATTGAAAAAATAAGGTATGGGCACCAGCAGCAACCGCGGCTTCTACATCTCCTTTCATTAAACCCATGTCCTTCAACCCAAGAACAAGCTGTTTACAGGATTCCAGGTGGACATCCAGATAGCGTACACCTGGACTGAGCATATTTGAAGAATGGTGATAAGCATTTAGTACAATATCATAAACGTCCTTTTGCTCAGCAGTAAACTTCTTCGCTACGGGAAAGGTCCTGGTCAGGTCGCTCGCATAGCCCATGGCCGTTTCCACACCAGAATCGTTTAGGACAAGCTTACCTTCTTCGAGTATATTTCCCCGGTAGTAGTTATGAAGAATTTCTCCATTTATAGTTAGAATTACCGGGTAAGCCAGGTTTCCTCCCGAGCTCAATGCCTCTGCATGAATTGCTGCCGCAATTTCACGTTCATACATCCCTGGTTTAGTAGTTTTCATCACCATCAGATGTATATCGGCAGATATTGACGCTGCCTTGTCCAATTCGACAATTTCCTCTACAGATTTAACGGCCCGCTGTGCCACTACTGCTTTAATAAAGTCCACGGAGGCAAAATCTGCAACCTGATGTACATTCAGATCTAACCATCCAGCGAGCCTGATCCTATTCTCTGCACGATAAGGTGGAAGAAAATGTATCATGCGACCTTTCAATCTCGCTTGCCTCAGATATTCAGCAAGTTTATCCGGAGCGACCAAATGCGTTACTCCTGCTTTTGCGCATTTATCTTTTAAGGGCTCCTTCCTGCCCATCCATACCAGGTCGTCAATAGACAGCTCGGAACCAAACAAAACATCCTTATCTTCATCGAGATCAACAATTGCGGCAAGGTCGGGATCATTTATCCCAAAATAATAGAGAAAGTTGCTATCCTGCCGGAAATGGTAGGGATTATGCGCATAATTCATTGGGCTCTCCCCATTCCCCAGAAATAATAAAATACCAGACTGAAACTTTGAACGAAGGATCGTTCTTCTTTGAATATAAACGATAGAATTGAACATAGGTTAAAAATAACGAAACAAAATAGTAGCTGAACAATCCTTGTTTGATATGCCCCTTACCCAATGCGCACTAAATCCTTTGGGAAATTCATAATTAATAGTTTGTCCAGCTTTTACAGAGAAGGTTTTATATTGATGAAAACCTGTTAAATCGAAATCAACCTCTAATGTAATATCTACATCTTTATCTGCTGTAATGGCTACCTTCTTTTGATCGTAACCAGTCATTAAATAAGGAAGTGATGGCTCCTTGGCTTTTACAATTGTATTTTTCCAAACCCCTCCTTCTCCAACAGCTTTACCCATTTTCCATAAGTCATCTACACCACCGTACCACAAACCATTTGCCTGGTTGCCAAAATAATTTCCATCAGGGCCGGCCTCTTTTTTAGTCCCGCTTAACACCAGCAAGCCGCGCCAGGTACAAAAATCAACTATTTTTTTATTGTGTGTCGTTATTGGACGTAATGCAATGAAACCACTTTCTCTACCAACTTCGTAAAAAGTTCCAGAAATGTTCAACATAAATCTTTCTGATTCTATCTCACGCCTATCACGGTATGCCATGTTTTCATATTCAGCCGATCCTTTTGGCAAACGAAAAGTTCCGGTTTTGTCTTTAACGATTATTGAGGCATCATCAATCGAATATCCTTTTTTAAACATGCCTAAACGAAGCATTTGATTCGTACTATCTGCTGTATTCGTTGCTACAATAAGGTGCTCATCAATTTCCGAGTACTTATTACTGTTCGTATTCAATACCTGTAAGTTCTTATTAAAATTCGCAGGGCGGATGATGTTTGCTTGAATAACATCTTTATCAGTTATGCTGGCTAATGCTTTAAACAATGTTTCTTGCCTTACTTGTGGCTTTCCGGAAAAATGGATAAATGCAGTAGCTTTACAATCAGCATTGGTTTTAAAACGTATCCAGGTTGCTTTAAAATCAGCTGGAAATATAAAATACTGGTACGCATTAGCACCAAGCTTGATGGTTTTATAATCCTTCCAGTTATTATTTCCCTTCCTATCAATTTGCAAGGTTAAAGAAACCGATTTATCAGCTTTAAGGTGCAGTACCTTTTGATCGAAACCATTTATCAAAAAAGCGTCTGATGACACATTAGCTTTTACATCATCATTTTCCCAGGGGCCACCCCAACCTGTTGGAGCACCCCAGGTTTTTAAATCTGCAAATTGCCCAAACCAAAGGTTAGATTGCGAACGGCCTGCTAATGGATTTTGTAACACCGTTGTTTCATCAGTTGCAATAACCAATTGGTTGTTCCAGTTACAGAAATCAGGGATATAACGTAAATGGGTATTTAAAGGAGAAATGCCGGCACTGTTGCTTCTCGAAAAAGTCTTAGGAAAATCGTACATCATGCCATGCATGTCCATCAGCATTTTGCCGTTGCCAACTTCACGTATGCGGGGCCATTCTGTATACCAACCACCTATACCATCATAAGTATGTGCTGCTTTAGGTAAACGATAAGTATACCATTCACCCCCATCAAGCAACTTTAAAATTACTGAACGTTTGTCCCAACCAATAGACCACAAAGGGCTCTTATCGTTTGGAGCTCCGTAAATACCACCAGGTCCTGTAACATCTGTAAATTGTTTGCGTTCGATTATTTTCCAGGTCTTACCATCCCAGGCAGCCAAAACACCCTTTTCGTCAGGAGATTTTGGCAAATCGCCTGCCTTTAGCATATCCTTAGTCAATTTAAAAACATCATCTTCACCATTATTAGCAATCACCAATAAACCCTGTGAGGTATAAGCGCCTTTTCCGTGCCATCCGGGAACTGGTTTTTCAAAAAGTTTATTCACTGCCAACGTGTTTACATTTACTTCATATACCTTACCCTCCATATCATAAAAATAAACCATATTGGCCGGGTCTTTTAAATGACGGGCATTTGCCGTCATTCTTCCTTCCATTTTCGAAAACGGAATAACCCTTACATTTCCTTTATCATCAATAAAGTAATTACTCGTAATTAACTGGTGGGATTCTTTATGGATCATCCGGTTTGCGGGTGTACCACCAATACTTTCTGGATGTATGATAAGATTCAGATCTTCATCAATGCTATACAGTTTATCAGCGCTACCTTTGGGTTCGTGCGGAGAGTAAGTCACGATCCAGAGCTTACCAGCCCAGGGTGTTATGGCACCTATTCCGTTCTCAAATCCCTGACCGAAACCTCCTTTTATTGATTCAGTTTTAGGCCACCCCTCATTAAAAGTTGCCAGATGAGGATAAACCCCACTTACCCTTAAGGGTTTTGATGGAACTTGTGCAGTAGCACTTGTCGCTAGAAAGAAAGCACCGACTAAGGTCGGAAGCATGAATCTACAAAATTTCATTTCTCTATTAAAGTCCATTATCATCCAATGCAAAATTATTTTTTCTGTCCTTCCATTTCCCTTTGGTAAAATCAGGAAATTGCTGAGGCATGTTGCCTTCTTTTAAAGATTTAGTAGATAGCGGTGTAATTACGCTCATCGTTACCGAATCATATACATCAATAGGCGTTTGTTTTTTCTGTTTTACCGCCTGTATAAAACCATTAAATACGAACCAGTCCATACCGCCATGTCCGGCACCAACAGCTTCTTTTTCATATTTTTTCCATAGCGGGTGATCATATTTTTCAAACCATGCATTTACCGGTTCCCATGCATCATGGTTTTTAGCCTGCTTTTCGATGTAAATAGATTTGTTTACATCCATCCAGATCCCACCAGTTCCCTGTACTCTAAACCCAATGGAATATGGCCTTGGCAAATGCGTATCATGACTTAACAAAACCGTCTCCCCATTTGCACAGTTGATCATCGTTGTGGTCACATCA
>NZ_JAVTSC010000006.1:0-293864 GCF_032678725.1 Pedobacter heparinus | reverse complement strand
CCAGTTTTTCCTTAAGTTCATCAGGATAATCAAATCTTGCAATTGCTTCTTCTTTCATTGACAGTAAATGGTTTATCCAAAAACTGTAAAGCTATAGGCGGATAAGACCAACTGTAAAGCTATAGGCGGATAAGACCAACTGTAAAGCTATAGGCGGATAAGACCTTACAAGATATAGAAATTATAAATGTAAACCCTGTTGCCACTCATCATGCCAGAATATTTGGTTTTATGGGTAAAGGGATTGTAGAAAGGATGAAGGGGACAGGTCATTATGGAAATATGTATAGGATAGTTCCTTTCAACAGAACTGATGATGGTACGATTGAAACTTCTATGATTAGAAATATCATAGGTTATGAATCAAGGAAATACTCTTGTGCAGAGATCAATCAATATGAAAGTGGTCAAAGAGTATGGCCTGGGATATCGGTATCAAGTGATGTAAAAATTCTTGGAATAACAGCAGTTAATATGGGAACCATGGATGGTGTAGATCCAGGTAATGAATATACGTCTACCTGCGTTGACATATTTGGTGGCGAAATAGATGGGGACGGAATTACAATTAGAGATTGCGTAGCAGTTAACCCTTATATGGATGGAGGAGGGGCGCCTTATCCCATAAATGGCCCAGTAGAAACTCAAACTAACAATATAGCTTATGCAGATAACACAACAACAAAGCTAAATCTCAGCACTTTTATTCCTGCTTCAGATAGCGCGTTAAAAGGAGCGGGTATAGCAGACATTGATTTACCAACTGATTATTATAGTACGGTAAGAATTAATCCACCAACAATAGGAGCAGTTGAAGCGTATAAGGCGTTTTTAGGGAGATTAAGTCCTCAGGGCTATAAAGTAAAATTATTTAAGGTTTCAACAACATAATAAATGTCTTCAACAGTATGGGCAAAAGAACAAGGTAAACTCAATGTCGTATTGTGAATTTCTGTAGAAACCGGATAATTTAGATGGTTCATAAACTTTAGTGCTTTCTGTTTATGCGGAGCAATAGGATAATGAATTTCTGTTCCGATGCGATTTTCCATCAAATATGCCTTTATCCTGTCACGTTGAGGATGCCGGATGTTAAATATATGGTAAACATTGTCGAAGTCCTTATTCAGCACAGGTTTTATGAAATCTTCTCTTAGTTCTGTAAGATAAATAGCCGCTAATTTTTTCTTATGGAGATTGATCTCATTAAGATAAGGTAGCTTTATCCTTAAAAATGCTGCCTGTATTTCATCTAATCGGGAATTGTACCCAACAACTTCATTGTGATATTTTTTTTCAGAGCCATAATTTCTAAGCTGTCTTAACTTTTGATAGTGTGCTTCCGACTTGCAAATTAGTGCTCCTGCATCACCCAAAGCCCCCAGGTTTTTGGTAGGATAGAAGCTAAAGGCACCGAAATCGCCAAATGTTCCTGCCATTTTTCCTTTATAGGACGCGCCATGTGCCTGTGCGCAATCTTCTATTATTTTAAGCTTTTTATCCAACGCAATTGATATGATTGGATCCATATCACAGCATTGTCCATATAAATGAACTACCATTATGGCTTTTGTATTGTTGGAAATGGCTTTAAGTATATTTTCCGGATCTATATTGTATGTCTCCATATCCGGCTCAACCAAAACTGGTACCAAACCGCAATGCAAAATAGACAGGATTGTAGCAATGTAAGTATTGGAGGGAACAATGATTTCATCTCCGTCTTTAAAGTCGCAGGCCTTTAAGGAAAGGATTAACGCATCTAGTCCATTGGCTACACCAACAACGTATTGTTCATTGTGGTAGTCGCCAAATTCTTCTTCAAATTTGGTAACCTCATTTCCTAGTATATACCAGCCGGTGTCCAGAAAATCGGTAAATTTTTGTTTAAACGCAGCTTCAAATGGCCTATTGAGCATTTTTAAATTTTCATATGGTACTGTAAGGCTCATAGAGTTAGTTATCATCAATAGCGGGCGCTTTTACGTCAACAACTTTTTCAGCTTCTTATTTTTGTTCTGCAAACCAGCGATAAAAACTTTCGGGATTTCTTTTAAGGTGAAAGGGATATTCACTGAGAATGATCTGATGAGTAAAATGAATGAATATTTGAAGTTAAGCTCGCGGATTAAATTGTGTTTAGCGAACTCAACCAGGCCTGCCATATACCTTTCTTCCAAGGTCTTTCTTTCTACCGAAGTAAGTAGCTTATCAAATTTAATAATCTTCGCTTTAGCATCTGCAATATAGAGGAACTCGACCACCTCACTCCATTTTCTGCCATCATAAACATTGATCTCATCAATCCTTTTGTGCCATAATTTAGTAAGCGTAAAAGCAGCCCGGCATTCTTTGGTCAATATCATCTCCAGGTATAAACACCAATCGTCGCCAATATTCATTTCCTCATCCCATCCGGATACAATGGAAGATTTTCTCATCACTAATGATGAGGAAGGAGAAGGGCAGGATTTGATGTAAAGATCTCTAACTTCTTTATAATCTAAGTTAACCCATTGGTTTTTTTCTTTATGTAAATAGGATGCTAAAAATGGATCATTATTCAAAAAATCCCAGGTTTCACCACTTTTTGAATCCTGATCCCAATTGGCAAACACAAAATCGAGTTGATCAGCTTCCAGTTTTTCCACGCAATCTTTCAGAAAGTCGGTATACCAGATGTCATCAGAATCCAGTGAAGCAATAATTGAACCTTTAGCGTGTTTTAACCCCAGATTTCTTGCTGAAGCCTGTCCGCCATTTTCTTTATAGTAATATTCTACCTGAGGATATTTTTTAACCAATTCTGCTGTTTGATCAACGGAGCCATCATCAACAACAATGATCTGGGTATTTTTGTAAGATTGACTTAAAGCACTGTCAATTGCATTAGGTAGTTTTTTTTCTCTATTAAATGTTGGAATTATTATTGTAACTAAGTTATTAAATATCATTTAATAATATATTTAGTAAATATAAAGGCAATCAAATTAAAAATCGTTTAAGCAGGTAACCAAATTACAGAAGATATAATCTTTTAAATTCCTTAAATATCATACTAATTAACCAATTTTAAAACTCTAATAGTAATATTTTTATTATTTAACAATGTTTAGGGTAGCTTGTAATCATCAAAAAACAAATATAATTTCTTGGATTACAGTTTTGTTAGTAAAAAATCCCTAAACTGTCTGAGCGCATTGCTGGTGTTCTTCGGAAATAGAGCGACATGCACGATCAGAACCAGTACAACATATGGGTCTTTCGCTGCCGCAGTAATTAACAGTGCAATTGGTAAAAATACCTGATAAAAATCGCCCATTAAAATAAAAAAATGCTTGTCTGGCGAAATAATAATCACAGGGATATCCTTTAAAGAATATATCTTAATTAAAGATAGCGCACCGTAAAGCAATAAAAACACGAAAGGTAAAATTAATTGTATTCGGAGGAGCATTACGGATATGGCAGTCAATTCGAGCAGAAATAGGAAAACTTCTTTTGATTTAAATTGCTGCGGTGAAACATTCACTGCATAACTATTAACACCAGCGGTGATATCATTATCCCGATCATAAAACTGATGCCATAAGATACCCCTCAACCCGTAACAAAATGCCCAAATTGCTGTGCTGCAAAAAAAAAACCAGTCTATAGCAGCTCCTGCATAAAAACTTACACTACTGATCATCAACAGACTGGTAAAAATATGAGAGCCGGAGGCATCTGCAAATACACCCCATATGCCCTTGTCTTTTAATCTAACGGGTTCAAATGAATACAAACTAAAGCACATCCAAGGCATAAGATATAAAAGAAGGGATAGTCTGTCAGGATAAAAATAATACATAAATATAGCACCGATCAGTAAGCAGGTAACAGGCAACAACCATCTCCATAAAGTGCTTACATTTGCCATTCTGTTCTTTTTTCCGCTAGCCAGATCTATTTCAATATCGGTGAGATCATTGATAATACTCACATATATAGCCCCAATGGTAACAGACAATAATAAAAATAAGATGTGCGGGACCAAATCAATAAATGAAGTACCGGATTTTAGGGCTGCAGCATATCCAATGGCAAGTAAGGGGGGTAGCTTGTATTCCCACCATTCCACAGATCTTATTGTTTTTAAGACATTCATTTATACATCCCTTAAAATAAAGTTACTATTAAGCGGGATTTCTATCTTGTAATTCATGTAGTATGTTGTTAAGTTCATCGGCAAAATCCCTTTCTGGTGAATCAGGGATATTATCTGCTACATAGGCAGAAGCATTTTCACCAATTTTTTTCCATTCATCACGTAAGTTCCAGGCCCTTTCCATCGCTGCTTCAAAATCCTTTTCTGTAGCATCAGCTATAAACCCATTCAGACCATCAATGATCACATCTTCATTTCCACCAGCATTACTTACAATTACTGGTCTACCAACAGACATGGCTTCAATCATTGCCAGTGGCAAACCTTCACTTCTTGAAGGTAGTACTAATGCATGATAACTTAGCCAAGAACTTTCAATGTTGCTTTCATGACCTTTAAAATGAACATTTTTCAATCCCAACAGCTCAGCCATTTCTTTCAAACCATGCTCGTCTACGCCTGTTCCTATAAATGAAACACTTAAATTTCTTTGCTTCCATTTATCTTTTGCCATGATTCTTAAAAGAATATCCTGTCCTTTATCAATGATAAATAAGCGCGCGACACAGGCTAGATGGTATCCATTTGCTGCTGAGGGAAAGGGGAGTGGGTTAACCGAAGTTTTTACGGGATTGAATATGACCTTACTATTTTTAAGATGCATGCCGAATTGTTCTTCTGTCAACTTTTTATTGTGGTTAGATACGAAGAAACACATTTCTGCATTTAATAATGTCTCTTTCATAAACGTCCTGGCATCCGGATTAGGCCAGTAAAAATCTACTGCCTTCTGTGCAATGATGACATAAGGAATTTTGCAGATCAGACATTGATAGGCATAAATTAGCCCATCGAAATTTATACCCTGAGAGATTACAACCAAGTCTGGTTTTGTTTGTTTTATGCTCTTTTGAAACAGTTTCACCTCCTGAAGATCCACGTAGATATTATATAGTGCTTTATTCATGAGTTGTTTAAACTTCCTCACTGTTCTTTTTGCTTTAGATAAATCAGGGTTCAGTTCTACTAATCGCATTCCTAAATCCGCTAACCGGACAAACTCAGGATGAAGTGGATTTATGTTTTTCTTATAAACTGTAACCTTTACAGCATCTAGCATTGGAATACATTTGGCCCAAAGCTCTTCACTACCGCCCCAATCTTCTTCACATGATGTTAGAATCGATATGGTTTTATAATTTTTGTCTTCCATTTAATAAATAAAAAATAATATAGTTCCTAATACGGTTGGCTGGCTGTAAAAAGGCTAATTTTTTCTTGGAAAAAGTCTTCTTTTTAAGGCTTGATAGAAAGAACCAGATCTTACTCTATGTAGTACCTCTAAAAGTAAATGTTTATTGGAAATAGGCGCAAGGGGACTTACAAACGAGGTATTTACTTCTTCGGAAGCCTGAACATTAGGTGCTGGAATTTCATGCCAAATAACTTTGGCTGCTTCTGCGTTTTCGTTAAACGTTCGCTTACCTTTTGCCAATATGGCCTTTCTAGATACCCATCCAGGCATATACGGTGGGTATCGAATAACTTCGATAGTTTCAAAATGAGGTTCCAGTAACTTAATGAAATGTTCAATATGCGGTGACACAAGGTGTTCATGTTCTTTTCCACTTTCCTGTTCTTTCCAGGACCAGGTTACACTTGTCAATGCTATTTTTCCACCAAAAACATCCGTAAACTCTTCATATGGTATCTGCATGTTGGGCCGAACATCTTCAAGATCCACAGTCGGAAAGAATATAGCGCCACCTTGGCTTGTCCAACTTATGATGTTTTCAATTACTTTTTCGACTTCCTGAACCGAATCAACATAACAATATGCTCCCCACATGCAGGTTATTAATGACCATTTGTTATTCCATTCGCTTACTTTCTCCCTAAAATCACCTTCTTTGAAAAATAGGGCATCGGGATTTGTTTTGATAGCGTGCTCTAACATTTTTGGAGACATATCTAAACCGGCTCTGTCAATCCCCGGGAATAAACTTAAAAAATACCCGGTTCCACAACCGAGATCCAGCCATTGCGTCTTCTCATTTATAAGGTCTTTTAATATGTTTAATTCCGTTGACGAGCTGACCTGTGAGAATGGATTTAATAGATACCTTTCATTATAATCATTCGCATAATTACTGTCATAAATTTTCCAAAGATCTTCTTTCTTCATTTTATTTTTGGGATTTATTTTAATTTCATTTAATGGCTGGAATTTAAGCGACTTGGTATTAACGTTTAATCTTTTGAATGATTTTCTCCAAATAAATTAGCATAATCACCCTCCATTGCCAGTAATTGCTTATCTGTACCATGTTGAAGAATACTTCCACTTGAAAGTACATAAATATAATCTGCATGTCTGACGGCTGAATGTCTATGACTTATAATCAATGCGCCACGAGTTCCAATACTTTTTCTAAAAGAATCAAACAATTCTTTTTCTGCTATTGCATCTAAAGCACTTGTAGCTTCATCGAGTATAATAAATTTCGCATCGCTATAAAGTGCTCTGGCGATTGCCAATTTTTGCCATTGGCCTATGCTTACTTCATGTCCATCTTCAAACAATCTACCCATCATGGTATCATAGCTGCTTGGCAGTTTCTCAATGAAAAAATGGGCTCCAGAATTTTTAGAAGCTTCAATGATATTCTTCTTATCGTATATTTTGTCCAATGCACCAAATCTAATGTTGTCATTTGCCGAAACATTATATCTTGAAAAATCCTGAAATACGGCACTTATTTCTTTACGATAATCTATTAAATTGAAATTCTGAACGTCTGTTCCTCCTAGTGTCAATTTTCCTGAATCGGGATTGTATAATCTACACAAAATTTTAATCAAAGTAGATTTTCCTGCTCCATTTAATCCCACTACCGCTATTATTTTCCCTGAAGGAATTTTTAAACTAATGTTCTTTAACGCGGGCTTTATCGCGTGGGGATAAGTAAAACTAATATTTTGAAGCTCTAAATCCAGGTTTCCGTGTGAGGGTATGGGAGTTTCACTTTGTAAACCTTGTTCGGCAGGCTTAAGGTCAAACAATTCAAATATACTTTTGATGAATATATTATTATGGTATAATGCAGAAATTCCCGAGGAGACGTTTTGGATCAATGAAAATGACTGTGGGAATATGATCAAAAATAATGCAATATCACCGACACTTGTTGTGCCACGGACGGTACCTATCGCTATATATCCTATACAGGTAAAAAATCCAATTGTCGCGATAGAACCGGTGATTGTCTCATTTAATGTTCTCTTATAACTCAATTTTAGTCTTTGTTGTATGACTTCGATTCTGATTAGCTGATACAAATCTTTAAAATAATTACCCAGGTTAAAGCTTCTGATCTCTTTGGCTGAAGTATCAGATGTAATCAGGTTACTCAGGTAAGATGATTTGCGTTCTAAGGGCGTATGTTTAATTCGCCAGACATTCTGTTTATTCGCAAAATATATCCGAACAAGAAGAGTTGGTAAAACAAATGATACAAGTAAGGGCATTAAAAACCAATTTATGGTTATGAAGAGCGAACCGACCGCAATCAAGTTAAGCATGTTTTTTACAATCTCCATGATAGTGGTGATTACAATATTCGGCCGTTCTGCACCTGCATCCTTTGCACGTTTTAAAATATCATAATAGTCAGGACTTTCATAATGTAATAAATCCATTTGAACTGCAGTGTTATGTATTCTTTCATCAATATAATTAGATACCTTACTGGCTTGTACCTCTGTAACATATGCAGAGATAGCTTTTGAAATAGCATAAAGAACAGCTAACAAGCCTGCTATAACCACGCTTCTAACAATGGTTTCCTCAGAATTGGCAATGTTAACATGGGCTACCTTATCAATCAATATTTTTAAAGCATAAATTGACCCTAAAAACAAAGCTGTTTCTAAAAAAATCATTGTAATAGACATGATCATCCAGCCCTTGGCAGCATGCCAGACTAAAATCAGTGTTCGTTTTACATTTAAATTGCTTTTAAGTTTTGCTATTTTATGAGTTATCGATTCAATCATAAAAACGTAAGTGTTTGAAAACTGATGAAATGAAGATACATATTTTCGTTGGTGCAGGCTTAGATCCTCTTAATTTTTTTATGTTGAATATACATAACGGGTTAACTGAATTTGTCTAAAGCTATATATTTTTTATGCCCTCGAAGGATACAATCATCGAATTAAATGCAGCCCATTTAACATCTATGCTGTTATTTATAAAAAAGACATTGGGAAGATTTTTTAAAAACAAATGTGTATTGATATCATATTTATTATCCAAATGTATATTTAAATCGAAATTAGGATGAGCTATATTTCTAATCACGCGCTCAGTTTGTTTTGGATTAGTATATGTTAATATAAGAGGGGCAAGTCGCATATTTGTATTTTGTAAAAAAGCGCTAATAACGGGAGGTAACTATCCTATGTTTCAAAAATAGAAAATTAATGAGAGTAATCGTTAACATCCGGTGTTTTCTAGGTAAAATAATGTTATAATGAAAATTGTTGCCTTTCTATTTTTATACTGCTAAAATAAAAAGTAATAATTTTCTATTAATTTTCTTAAATCTATTTGCTCGGTTGATCTGCATGCGGATAAATGAAGTAACATTTTTAAGTTTTAGGTCCGTTTGATCTTTATCTGGATTGCTTTCGGATTAGGAGTTCCCATAATAAACCTAATACCTAACGTTATTTGCACAACTTATAGCGTTACAGAAAAGAAGGGTACGAGAAGAGCCATAATGCTAAAAGTATCTTTAAGTGTCCAAAATTTAATGGATAGGTCTTTCTAATTGGTGCTAAACTTAAAAAAGCGTTATTGATTGCATTTAGCGCATCATTTATAGTTGTATGGGCTACTTTAGTGCTTTCAAAAATATCTTTGTTGAGATAATGATTCTCCATACCTTTAAAAATGGCTTCTCTATCCAACGGATCAATGTAGATTGGACCATCGCCTAAACTTTCTTTATGACCAGCAAAATTACTGCAAATAATTCTGCATCCCAATGCTTGTGCCTCGATAGGAGGCATATTAGTAGGACCTAATAATGTGGGCATTACCATGGATATGGCGTTTTTATAGAATGCATGAAGCTCTTCGTTGCTTACAAAGCCGGGAAAAAAAATACATTCCTCAAGTTCTAGTTCTGTCACCAGTGCTTTAATATATTTAAGATTTCCCATATCTCCACCGGACAATATTAGTTTCGTTCCGGGATATTGTTTATTAAAGATATCAAATGCCATAACCAGGTTAAAATGGTTTTTATGTGGCCAGAACTGAGCAGGGTAAATAAAAAAATCTTTTCCAGATAATCCATACTTATCCAATAGTTCTTTTTCTTGCTCTTCTGTAAGTCTAATATCAATTATATTTCCGGGAAACAAAGGGACTACATGCACCCGTTCTGGATTTATATGCTGGTAACGGCAAAGCTCTTCTTTACCGGCTTCTGATTCACAGAATATGGAAAATGCCTTTGGAAGTATTTTTTTATAATAGTCACTTCTGGAGTTGTATTCATGATTGTAAATTAATTCTGGAAGGACATAAGTACTTTTATGTCCTATATCCCAATGGGTAACTACAGTTGGATAATCCAGATCCGAATAATATGGCGTTAGTGAATAAACAATATCTATTTCGTTTTCAATTAATTTAAGCTTTATTTCCTCATTATATTTTTTTTGAAAAGATGCTTGTATTTTTCCAGATAAGGGTAAATAACTGATCCCTTTTAATTTGGCAATACTATTCAGCATATTTAAAAAAAAATGTTTCCTTTCAACTGTTTTTGCAGGTTCAATGACATAATTTTTTTTTGGCGCGGATTTATCTGCCGCGCTATCCACAATAATAAAAACGAATTCAAGGTCTTTATGAAACTGATAGGCTGCAATTCCTTCAACGAGAGCATTGTAATAAGAATAGGCACCACCTTCCTGTTTCTTATAATCTTTCAATAAAACTCCGATTTTCATTCTATTCATAAGCATCTGCAATTACTTTTACTATCCTTTCCAAGTCATCATCTTCGAGACCAAGTCCTGAAGGTAGATAAAAACCATCCCTTGCCATTTTTTCAGCATTTGGGTACTGTTCATTCTTAAATAGCCCCATTTTCTGAAAAACAGGCTGTTCGTGCATGCACCAGAAAAATGGTCTTGTGGCGATTTTATTTTGATGAAGGGTATTTACAATTTCAGTTTTTGCCAAATCAGAAGGAGCCATTATCCCGAAAACCCAGTAAATGTTTTCTGCATAATCTGTTTTTACCAAAGGCAGTGCAAAACCTTTATCAGTTAAATGTTTCAACCCTTTCTGATAATATCGCCCCATTTCCCTCTTTTTTTCTAAAAAGACATTTATTTGTTCAAGCTGTGCCAGTCCGAGTGCTGCCTGCATATTCGTCATTCTATAATTCCAGCCCAACTCATGATGAATAAACCTGGGACCATCTGGCTCAAAACACAGATTTCTCAATTTTCTACACCTTTTCGCAACCGCTTCATCGTTGGTTAAAATCATACCCCCTTCTCCCGTTGTAATATGCTTGTTAGGATAAAAGCTGAAAATACTGATGTCGCCTAATGCACCACACATCTTACCATTGTAAGTTTGTCCGTGCATTTCCGCTGCATCTTCAATAATTTTTAAGCCATATTTTTTTGCCAATTTAACAACTGGATCCATGTCAACGGGCAGACCATAAATATGAACCACCAGTATTGCTTTTGTGCGGGCAGTAATTTTAGCTTCAATCAGATTAACATCCATATTCCAGGTGTTCAGATCGGAATCTACCAAAACAGGGATTGCTCCAGCAGTAACTAGAGACTGAGCAGGAGAGATAATGGTAAAAGTTGGCATGATAACTTCATCACCGTCGCCTATTTGTAAGGCCTTTATCGCAATATCTAAGGCCGCAGAACCATTGCTCACAGCAATACCATGATCTTGTCCGATGTAATCTGCAAATTTATTTTCAAATTCAGATATAAATGGTCCTTCACTACTAATCCAGCCCGTGGTGATACATTCAGAAATGTATTTTAGTTCATTCCCACTAAGTAAGGGTGTATTGACTGGTATAAATCTCATTTATAATTACTATTTATTAAAATTATTTCTTTCTAAGTACAAAACTAACTCCCCATGTATCGGGACCTGCTATTTTAGAAGTACCAAATTCCTCTGTTTTTATCAAATCAAAACCGGTACTCTTAGCCAATAATTCGATTTCAGGAATACTGAAGTGCCGCATCTTGTGTGTTTCTGAAAATTGTTGCTTGTCGCCTGAGGATTTCTCCAAAACATCAATATCATAAATTACGTCAATTACGTTTTCATTCCAATGGTTAACAGGATTGGCATGTCTGGTAACTTTGTACAAATCATTCTCTACAATTTTAATCCTTTTTTCTGGTAACTGTGTCAGTACAGCTGCGCTGTACCAGGCATCAAATATAAAAAGTCCTTTGGATTTGATATGATTGCCTATATTTATAAAAGATGAAAAAAGTTCCTCATTGCTATTTAAATAACTCACTACATGAAATAGTGCGGTTGCGACGTCGAACTTATTATCACTTTTATAAGAAATCATATTACCTTGCTGAAAAAAAAGTCCTGGACGTTCTTTTTTTTTAGCTATAACGAGCATTTCGGTACTGGGTTCGACACCGTGTATGTCAAATCCTCTTTCATTAAAAATGGTAGCATGTATGCCTGTTCCCGATCCAAACTCCAACATTGTTTTCGCATCTGGTTTATATGAGCTTATGAGTTCAATGACATAAACTGCTTCAGCAGTATAGTCTTTGTTTTCATAAATTAAATCGTAGTAGGTGCTTAGGGCATTAAAAACTTTTCCCATGGCTACGGTGTAAATCGTATTTTATCTTCATCTCCAACATAAGGCCCCTGTTTTATTTCAATCATTTCAGCATCTTCCAAGATTTCAAAACCATGACCTCCATGTGCGAGCAAGATAACATCCCCGGTATTGACAATATTGCTTTCCAGATAATTTCTATCATCGTCGTAAAAATTTACACGAACACTGCCGGATTTAATATAAAGTACTTCCTGAGTAAGATTAACCTTACGGTCAACGAGGTTATGCACGTGCGGCTCAATAGTATAACCTTTTGGTCTGTTCATATATCCAAGCTGCTGAGAAAAATCATTTGGTGTGAAAAATGATATTCCTTCTTTTTTGTAACCAGCACGGATTATAATGGCTAGTATTACATTTCCATGCTCAATTTTGTCAATCATTGCTGCTTAATAAAGGTAGTTTGTTCGGCTAATTATCGGTTCGCAATTTAATCCTTTTATCCCGTTAAAAAAAAACTGATTCGTAACTTTAATGTGGGATTTTGTTGTTTCAATAAGAAATTACCTGTATGCTGAACTATCTGCCTTATAATTGTCCAAAGGTGAATTACTAGCAAAGTAGATGTAATCGGGTGGAAATGATTAAAAATTCTGTAATTTAATCGAAAATCAATTACTTTTACATCAAATGGAGCACATTACAATAATTACTGTTAATTTTAACCAGCCCCAGGTAACAATTGATTTTCTTAAATCTGTGAAAGCAAATACTTCTGCAAAATATGTAGAGGTCATTTTGGTGGATAATGGGAGTAGGGAAGACCATGAAGAAGCGTATATGCTGGTTTACCCTGAACTGGTTTATATCAGATCTACTGTAAACCTTGGATTTGCCGGTGGCAACAATCTGGGGATTAAAGTGGCGAAGGGAGATTATCTGCTGCTATTAAATAACGATACAGAAATTACAGAAAACCTGATCGAAACAATGATTGCTGAGTTTGACAGCCATCCGGAAATCGGGATCTTGTCACCTTTGCTTTTGTACTTCGACCAGCCGGAAATTATACAATATGCTGGTTTTACGGAAATGAATTATTTAACCTGTAGGAACAAAGGGATAGGTAATATGGAAACTGATAAGGGGCAATACGACGGGGATAGCAGGGAAACAGGGTTCTGCCATGGTGCTGCCATGATGTGCCGTAAAGCAGATCTGGAAGCCGTTGGCCTGATGGCGGAGCATTTCTTTTTGTACTATGAAGAATTGGATTGGTGTGAGCACTTTAAAAAGGCAGGAAAAAAGATCTGGTTTACCGGAAAGGCTAAAGTTTATCACAAAGAATCGATCAGCGTTGGGAAAGAAAGTAACATCAAAACCTATTTCATGACCCGTAATCGGATGCTTTTTATCAGAAGAAATACGGACTTGCTCAATACACTATTATTTAGCGTCTATTACGTGGTGTTTGCCTGTACCAAGCAGATTGTTGTTTACTTTTTGAAAGGGCGGACAGATCTGGTACCCTGGGTTTTTAAAGGGATACTTTGGAATTTTACCAATTCAAAAAATAGCCATAAACTTGGCTTTAAAATATAAAATATGATTATAGCTTTCTGGATTAGCCTTTTCATCATCATTTATACTTTTGTTGGATACGGGCTGGTATTATTTGTACTTATTAAAATTAAAAGAATTTTCACTAAACCACAGGTTTTTATACTGGTACCAGATGATCTTCCTAATGTTACCTTGCTGATTGCCGCTTATAATGAGGAAGACATTATTACCGATAAGGTAAATAATACATTAGGACTGAATTATCCAAAAGACAAATTGCAGATTGTCTTTATTACGGACGGTTCCAGTGACCGGACGGCTGAACGGTTAAGGAATAGGGAGGGCATCACTTTATTGCATGAAGATACGCGCGCTGGAAAAATGGCAGCTATTAAACGGGCCATACCTTTCATCAATGGAGACATTACTGTATTTACAGATGCAAATACCTTTTTAAATAAAGATGCCATCCTTGAGTTGGTAAAACACTATCAGAACAATAAAGTAGGTGCGGTAGCTGGCGAAAAAAGAATTTTGGTGGAAGAAAAAGCCGATGCCAGTTCGGCAGGAGAAGGCTTTTACTGGAAGTATGAATCGGCGCTTAAAAAATGGGATTATGAGCTGTATTCAAATGTTGGGGCTGCCGGAGAATTATTTAGCATTAGAACAGCGTTGTATCAGCCTGTGGAATCGGATACTATTATTGATGACCACATGATTGCCATGCGAATAGCTGAAAAAGGTTATACGATTGCCTATGAACCCAATGCTTATGCGATGGAAACAGCATCGGCCAATACTAAAGAGGAATTAAAAAGAAAAATAAGAATAGCAGCCGGAGGAATTCAATCGATTTTGAGGTTAAAAAAGGCGGCAAATCCGCTTTATTATCCCGTGCTTACCTTCCAGTACATCAGCCATAGGGTTTTAAGATGGACAATTACGCCTTTTTTACTCATTTTAGCTTTTATATTAAATGGTTTGATTGCCCTCAACGATGGTACTTTACTTTATCAAATGCTATTTGCTGCACAAATACTATTTTACCTGCTCAGTTTGCTGGGGCTTTTCTTTGAAAGTAAAAATATACGCATCAAACCTTTTTTTATTCCTTACTATTTTTGCGTCATGAATTATGCGGTGATCGCTGGTATCATCAGGTATTTTAAGAAGAGCCAGAGCGCCGCCTGGGAAAAATCCAGAAGAAAGTAAATCTATTTTCTTAATTTAGAATTAAAAGCTATATTGTAATAAATTCATAATCCTCAATGATTATTCAAGAAGAAGAAAATAAATCTGAAGCAGTTTCGGATGAGTTAACGATAGATAGGAGAACGAACCTTTCTTATGATGAATTTCAAAATGAATATCTTTTCCCAAGAAAACCCGTCATTATTACCGATGCAACATCGAAATGGAAAGCTTCTGAATGGACCCCTCAATGGTTTAAAGAAAGGTATGCAGAAAAGATGGTGAAAACTGATCAGGGATTAATGCGCATGGGTGATTTTATTGATGAAATTACCAGGGACTCAGATCAACCAGGACCATTTCTACGGGAACAACCCATAAAAGATATTTTTCCTGACTTGATGGATCATGTATCGCCTATGCCAGCTTATGTCAGACCAAACTGGCTGGGAGCAAACTATTATGTAGGCTCAATTAGTAAAAGATTGAATCGGGAATCTCATCTGGAAGTTAATTTTTGTGGCCGTAGAATATTTCCTTATCTACATGTTGATGACTTAGGAGTACATGCCTTTATCACACAACATTATGGTGACAAAAATTTGATTGTGTATCCACCCGATCAGGAACCCTTTTTATATCGAAACGAAAATACCAGGTTCTCAAAAATATATGATGTTGATAAACCTGATTTAGATAATTATCCACTTTTTAAAAATGCAAAAGCCATACGGGTTGTATTGAAGGCCGGTGAAACTGCCTTTATGCCGAGTGGCTGGTGGCATACCACAAAGGTGCCAGGAACTTCACTTTCAACTGTAATAAGTGTTTCAAATTCTTCCAACTGGAAAGATTTAATTCAATTCTATAAGAAAAATAGTTCAAATACTAAAAAAGCGTTATTAATTGGTGCATATTTAAGAGGTATGGGTTTTCTTCAGTCAATTACAAGTAATAAGTAAAGTTATTACTCATTTAAACGACACTTAAGTCCTGAAAGCAACGCATAAGCACAAGCTGCTAATGCTTTTGTTTTGCCATTTTGCTTTTTAAAATGCCATACGTCTTTCATAAACGGCGAGAAGTTTTTACTGTTCAATTGGTCAAAGGCAACAGAAATTGTAGGTGTTAGGGAGTAAGCCGAATGCCACACCCCAAATGGAATATATAATGTCTCTCCAGGGCCCACAGTAAAACTAATCGGTGTTGCATGTTTAAATTTAGGATGTTTTTCATAATCGGGTTCAAAAATATTAACCTCAGAACGCCACTGATTTTTCTCTGTTACGTAAAGAAATTCTTCTTGTCCCCGTGGAAATACGGTGAATCTTTTTTCCCCATATAACTGGTTAATCCATGCGCTTAGGTGATAATAATCTTTGTGAACATAGGGAAACTTACCTCCGGGCCCTCCAATGAACAATTCTGTTACCCCGCCCCAGTAGCCACGTTTAAAAAGTTTATCTTCCAGCCAGTTGGGTTTTGCATAATTCAGGTTCAGTGGTGCTATTAAATCCAGCATTTCAGGAATTTCGTGTGTAATGTTAAAAGTAAGTGGATAAGGCGCTGGCTTTTCAGTAGTACTTTGCTCCACCAAATCCAATACCTCTGTCATGGTATAGAATTCTTCGGTTTCCTGGTTTTTTACTTCACTTAACTTATTTGGATAGTGCTCTCTAAACCAATCTGGCGTAAGTAAATTATTTGCCTTCCAAACCTTCGTCGCATCAGTGAAAATCACAGGAATCCCTGGATTATGATGCTCTTCCATAAACTCCTGATAACTAATGTTAGATTTTCTTTGTACTTCCATGTGATACGTTTAAAAAGATATATAAATATCTATCTAATAATCAGCATTCCAAATAAATTATTCATAATTCCAGTAATATATCTGATCATTGTTATTTTCTGCAGTTAAACTCATTATATAGCTTCCATCTATCCATAAACTTTTAACACTAAAGTTAACAGCATTCCTAGTTACCACAGGTTGCAAGATATCAATCTGGTTAAGCTCATCGTTTAAACCTTCACCTGTTGCTTTTAGAACGGCTTCTTTCCTGGTCCATAATAAATAGAAGTTGATCAAGCTATTTAATCCGGAATCGATAAGTAATTGCTCTTGCTTATTAAAAACGGTCAGAATCAGGTTTTTATAATTGAAATCTTTATTTACAAATTCAACATCGATTCCAACCGGTTTCTTGTGAATTGCGATTAGAACGATATTTTTGCTATATGTGGTGTTAAATTCGATTCCGGTAGTTATAAAAGGCTTTTTATAGTGAGACAGTTCAAATTGAATGGAACCTGGAGGTATCGAAATAAATTTTGACAATAGTTTACGCAACATATATTTGCTTACTATAAATCTTTTCTTATCCTCAATATGTAAAAAGCGATCGGCCTTCATCAGTTCGTTTTCCGATAACACCTTAGTATATATCGATGCTATCTGATCATGGACCATGTCTACTGACAGTTTAAAAATATTAACATGGTTAATATTAAATTCCTGATCTTCACGATAGTTGTTCCACTTAATATCCACATCTAATAAGACATCCATTTCTTAGATCAATTTTTATTATCCAGTGCCTTTTGAAGTATCTCAGCAAATTCTTTGTCGTAAGGAGGGAAAAGAAAAGTCTTGTGGTCACCAGGAACTTCATGAATATTCACTCCCTTTTTCGCATATTCCTTCCAGCCTAATGATACTGGATCGTCAAGGAAATACAACCTTTTCTTTACTCTAAACAGGTCAACTTCAATGGCTAGAGGCTGCATAAAGTAATTATGTGAAGCCATATCATAAGCATGTTCAATCTCATCCAGATAGCTTTGCGTTTCTTCTTGAGTTAGTGGTTTTTTATTAAAAAAGTTCTTTATTTTTCGTTTTAAAACCAAGACCTGATAACTGTGCGTTTCTTTTGGGTTACTGAGTAACATTTTTCCAAAAAATAATACCTTATAAAGCTGTCGGAATACTTTTTTGTAGATTTTATACCATCTGGTATGGCTTTTATCTTTACCACCTGCGTAAGTATCTAATATACCAAGCATTTTAACGTCTTTACCAGCTGCAATAAGTTTTTTAGCCATTTCAAAAGCAAGCAGGCCACCAAAAGAATACCCTACTAAGCAATAGGGGCCAATCGGATCATTATTCAGTATTTCAGTATTATAACGATCAGCCAGATCTTCCATATTGTAACGAAATTCTGTTTTTCCGTCGAGACCTAAAGCCTGCATCCCATAAACAGGTTGGTCCTGATCCATGTATTTTCCTAATGGATTAAATACCAGTACATTTAATCCTCCACCATGTATCAAATAAACAGGAGTTTTGCTTCCCGTTCTTTTAATTGGAACCAAAGAATCCCATTTTATTTCATCTTCATCAGCAACCAGCATTTTTGCAAGCCCTTCAATGGTGGGATTTTCAAAGAGGGCGGCAAGAGGTAGGCGTTTTCCGGTTTCTTTCTCTATTGTAGTCATAACTTTGACAGCAATGAGAGAATGTCCTCCCAGTTCAAAAAAATTATCTGTGATACTTACTTCATTTAAAGAAAGATTTTCTGTCCATATCCTGGCGACGAGTTCCTGCTCTTTTGTTTGTGGCTTAATGAATTCTTTTCTTTCGAATTCGATCAGACTTTCGATTTTAGGAAGGGCTCTTTTATCCAATTTTCCATTTTGGGTTAACGGAATCTGGTCAATCCTCATCATTAGCCTCGGAATCATGTATTCTGGCAGATGATTTCTTAAATATGCTACGATCTGCTCTTTATTGAATTGCTGTTCGCTTACGATATAAGCAGCCAGCATTTTACCTGCAGTAGGATGGTCTTCTACAGTAATGGCACATTGTTTAACCTCTTTATATTTTTGCAGCACATTCTGGATCTCCCCAAGTTCAATTCGATTTCCCCTGATTTTAATCTGGTCATCAATGCGGCCGATGTATTCGATATTGCCATCTGCTAACCATCTGACAAGATCGCCTGTTTTATAAAATCGGATATCATCCCGAAGTTTGAGTGGATCCTTTACAAAAACTTTATCTGTTAGCGCCAAGTTATTTAAATAACCCCTGGCGATACCTGCCCCACCAATATAAAGCTCTCCTGGTATGCCTACCGGGCACGATTTCATATGCTGGTTAAGGACCAGCACGGAAGTGTTGGAAAAAGGTTTACCAATGGGAACGCTTGCGGGATAATTTAAACTTTTATCCACTTTGTGCAGGAGCTTTCCAATTGTAGTTTCAGTAGGCCCATAGTGATTTACTACTGCACACTTGGCTTTTGATTCCCTGATTTCCTTAATAAATTCTCCAGGGAGTAGTTCCCCTCCAAAAATAAGTAGCTTTTCAGGTAACAAAGCGCGGTTTGACTGTATTAAGAATTTCCATTGAGATGGAACGATTTTCAAACAATCAATATTTTCTCTATTGAAATAATCGTGCACATAATCAGCGTCATTAAAATTGTTCTTGCTGAAAATATGAAGCTCAGCACCTAAGATTAATGCGCTATATAAGATGGTGTTGCCAAGGTCGGTGGCAATAGTTGAACCAAGGGCAAAACGTTTGCAGGAATTAAGAACAGGAAGGGTTCCTTTTAAGCCAAACAGGTAATCTACTAATGCACCATGTGGGATCATTACGCCTTTTGGATTTCCGGTAGAACCAGAAGTATAAATAACGTACAAGAGGTCAGTTGGTGATATAGCTACTTCAGGATTTTTAACTGATTCTTTCCAGACATTTATTTCCGGATTATCGAGGCAAAGGATCTTTTTTTCCGTTATTTTGGCTAGTGATTCCGAAGTCTGTGTGTCACTTATGATAACATCAGATTCCGATTCGCTGAGCATGTATTCGATTCTCCTGGCTGGAAATTCAACATCAACCGGTAAATAAGCAGCGCCGGTTTTTAGTATGCCTAGAATTCCTACCAACATTTCTACTGAAGGACTGATACAAACAGGTACCAACATCCCGTTTTTTATACCTTTACTGATCAGATAGTTTGCCAGCTGGTTGGCTTTTGTGTCGAGTTCCAGGTAGGTTAATCTTTTACCCTCAAATACTGCAACGGTTTGATCTGGTCCTTTGACTACCTGTTCGGCAAACAGCTCTAAAAAGGTGCTGTCTTTAGGGTAATCACAATGGTGTATTGCGATTTCTGGGAACGGAGACTGATGGATTATGGCATCTTTAATCAGTACATTGGGAGTTGAAGTTACCGTTCTTAGTAATGATTCAAACTCCTGCATCATTCCGTCTATCGTAGCAGACGTAAAAAGCTGCGTATTGTAAGCCCATTCAAAGACCAGGGAATTTTTAGACCCATTTACATTTAAAGATATTTCAAAAGTCTGCGAAACCCTGGGATTGGAAATTAACTGATGTGCTAAACCTTCAAACCTTACTTTCTCATCCATTCCCATATCTACATTAAAAACGACAGGAACTAAAGGGATCAGGGCCTTATCGCGTTTCAGGTTTAACTTCCTGATGAGTTCACTAAATGTCAGTCTTTGATGGTCATAAGCATCATATATTTCAGACCTGCGTTTTATCAGATAACTGATAAATGACTGGTCCGGATCAATATTGCTCAATAGCGGTAGTAAATTAACGCAATGCCCAACCAGCCTCAGGTTTTCTGTTGCCAGTTGTCCGGCAGCGGGCAGCCCTATTACCAGGTCTGTTTGTCCGGTACGGTGATACAATAAAACTTCAAAAACAGTAATCAAGGTAACAACCAGGCTACTCCCTGTCTTTGCAGATAACTGCCTGATATGAACAAGTAGCTCTTCATCCAGCACATAGTCGTTTCTTTTACCCTTATAGGTCCGTATTGCAGGCCTGTTAAAATCTAAAGGCAGGTTTAAAACAGGCACAATGTCCTTATACTGATCAAGCCAGAAATCATTTGTCAGCTGGTATTCTTCGCCCTGTCCAAATGCGGTTTGTTGCGCTGCGTAATCGCTGATTTGCTCAGCATGGGGTAAATCAGGTTTCTGGCCAGATAAATGCGCATTATAAAATAAGCTCAGATCCTCCAGTATAATGCCCAGCGACCAGCCATCTCCGATAAGGTGATGAATGATGATCGTAAAATAATGCAGGTTTTCACTAAGCTTGTGTACATAAAACCTAAAAAGCGGACCATTATTAAGATCAAATGGCTTGCCCATTTCCTCATTGATGAAGGTTTTAAGTGCATGTTGCTGTGTAACGTGCTCAAGGTCGGAAAGGCTATCTGACCTGTAAATATCAAATGATATTTCTTTATATATAATTAAATCTTCACCATTTTTACTTAAAACTGCTCTTAAACCTTCATGATGTCCAACCAGACCATGAAGGGCCTGCTGAAAAGCACGCTCATCAAACTTTCCAGTTAATTCAAGCGATACAGACTCGTTATACGCTAAACTCGCCTCGTTACCGCCCAAAATACAGGATAACCAGACTTCTCTCTGAGGTTCATTGGTGATGACAACCTTTTCAATTTCATTACCCTCAAAAGGATCAAAATCAACAGCTACAAGATTATAATTGTTATGCATTCTATCTGTTGATTTCTAAAGCTGGATTTGTAAATATTTTCCCGGGTTCTGTTCATCTTTAATAAACCAGGCCGGGTTTCCTTCGGCATCTTTTCCCAGTTTCGCACCTTCAACAGGCGGAGTGTTCGCATTGATTACCACATGGCCGTTTACAGCAGAGCCATTGACAGGTTCTTTTTTAGTGAAAAAGCCTGCTTCGACCATTTCGTCCATGCTCTCTTCAAAGCATCTTACCATCAAATCTATATTTTCATTCGAGATAGCTTCGGTAATAAAACAAGGAAAACCATCAAGAATATGAATACCTTTTTCCCTCATCAGTGTAAAAAGCAGTTCGGCATAAGGCAGTTCCTCATGGAATTTGATTTTCCACAATGAACCATAATTTGCTGCAAAAAAAGGAAGTCCCCTTTTTTCAATTTCCCTGTTCAAACCATCGGCTAAACGTTTGCCCTTTTCGTTTAATTGCTCCTGTAGCAATGGGCCTTTCTCCTTCATATATCCTAAAGCAGCCTTTGCCGAAGCCAGTGCCAGCGGATGGCGTACAAATGTTCCGGCAAAATAGGTTACACCAACTTGCGGAAACGAACTGTCCCCATATTCCCAGCTTCCGCCGTCCAGGGCATCCATATACTCTTTTTTACCAGCGATAACTCCAATGGGAATTCCTGCGCCTACTACCTTACCATATGAAGCAAGGTCTGCCCGAATGCCAAATAAAGCTTGTGCACCTCCCGGATGCATTCTGAATCCAGTGATTACTTCGTCAAATATTAATGCGGAACCTGAAGATAGGGTGATTTCCCTCAGCTGTTTTACAAATTCAACAGGTACAAATTCAGGTCTCCTGCTTTGTACCGGCTCCACCAAAACGGCCGCAATTTCATGTGCTCGTTCTTTAATAATAGCCAGCGATTCATCCGTACCATAATCCAGAACCAGTATATTCTGAACGGCTTCCGGCATTACACCGGCAACTGCAGGAAAGGATTTCAGTTTCTTAGTTCCCCGAACCAGTACCTCATCGTTAATGCCATGGTAGGAACCTGAAAAAGCAACAATGAGCGAGCGGCCGGTAACTGTTCTTGCAATCCTGATGCAGCCCAGTACAGCTTCAGAACCTGTACTGCATAAAGCCGACCTGTCAAAACCTGTAAATTCACATACCAGTTTGCTTACTTCAGCTGCAAGTTCGTGCTGTGGCCCAACCTCATAGCCTTTTTCAATCTGCTCCTGCATTGCTTTCTTAACTATTGGAGGTTGATAACCCAGCATGTTAGAGCCAAAGCCATTCAGGGCATCAATGTATTCATTTCCATCAATGTCCCACAGTGTACTACCGCTCGACCGGTTTACGACTATCGGATAAACAAGCTCTTTAGTTTGTGGCCTGAAGCCTGAAACAACTCTTGGGTCGGCCATATAGCTTCTGCTCTCGGCAGCATATGCTTTACTTTTTGAAGTTTTATTCGTATAGCGTTCCGTTAGCCGTTCAATAAATTTGAGCTGTCTGGCACTAAGCTCATCACTCGCCCTTTCTATTTTTGGGGTAGCGCCAAAGGGTTTTTGTAATTCCTTTTTTTCCAAAATGCTCAGGTCTGCCTGTTGTACTGGCTTACTGTCAGCAACAGCAGGAGAGTAGTCCTGTTGTTGTCCTTGCATCAACATTACCTGCTTCGATAAAATTTCCAGCTGTTGAGCGAGAAGACCCAATACAGCTCCATTTTCCGGAGCAATAGTTAAACTGTTGGCAGAAACCATTTGCTGTGGTACAGGCTGGCTTGCCTGTTGGTTTTGAAACACAGCCCCAACTTCTGGAGCAGTATGCTGGTCAATGTAATTTGCCAGGGCCTCAAGGTTGGGATATTCTTCGTGAAGTTTTCTAAAAGTAATGGGCAGTTTAAATTCATTTTTTAATGAAATGGCAACCTGTGTAAGCAATAAAGAATCCAGGCCTATTTCCATAAAACTCTGGTGGGCACCTACTCCGTCCATTTCTATGCCTGAAGCATTTTCCAAAACGTGTTTTATTCTTTCAAGTAAAGTGTCTTTCCTCATGTTACTGTGATTTTCTGTTTCAATGATTACAGGTTGTTTAATATCCGACCAAAATCTTTTCCTTTGATAACTATAAGTAGGTATATCTATTTTATGTCGTTGCTGCCCGGCATAAAAGGCCTGCCAATCAGGTTTTAAGCCCAATTGCCAAACCCTTCCCAAGGCCAGCATTACAGATTTAACTGCGTCTGTGTGTTTTTTATTGTCTAAACTGGCAACAGCAGCAAAAGAACTTTTATTTTGTTGCTGATAAACCAATGTTGTACAAACTGTACCCGGACCGGTTTCTATTAAAACCGGATTGTTCAGTTCCAGTAGGGTATGTATAGCAGCCGAAAATTTAACCGTTTCCCTGAGATGCCTGGTCCAGTAAACGGGGTCTTGTGCTTCCCGGTCAGTTAAAAATTGTCCGGTTACGGTCGAAACGATAGGTTTTTGCGGTCTGTTTAATTTTACATCTTCAACTATTCGGGCAAAGTCATCCAGAACAGGATCCATCATCGCAGAATGAAAAGCGTGACTGGTAAATAGTTTTTTGTTCAAAATACCTTTTGCATCCAGTACTCTCTGAAATGTCACTACGGCTTCATGACTGCCGGATACGACAAAGATCTTATCGCTGTTTATGGCGGCAACCGACAAATCGGCAGGTATCATAGGTTTTACATCATCAAATTTTTCCCTTACACTCAGCATGCTTCCGCCGGGCTGCTCACTGATCAGCAAACCACGATAAGCTACAAGCTTAACCGCATCTTCCAGCGAAAAAATACCTGCCAGATGAGCAGCAACATATTCTCCTATGCTATGCCCGCACAATACAGAGGGTGTGATTCCCCAGCTCATCCATAACCTGGCCAAAGCATATTCGGTTGCAAAAAGCGCAGGCTGCGTATATTTTGTATTATTCAGATCTGTGGCTGCCTGTCCGTCATTTCCATCTCCATAAATAACCTCGCGGATATCCCGGTCCAGGTAAGCATTTAACAACAACGCACATTCATCAACGGCCTGGCGATAGGCAGGTTCACTATCGTACAGTTCTTTACCCATACCAGTATATTGTGCGCCTTGTCCAGGGAACAGGAATACAGTTTCCCCGGGAAGCTGGTTCAACAGTGGCACTTCAAGTCCGCATGCCCATTCCAGACTACTTTTAAACTCTTCCGCATTTCCTGCTACAACAAAGCTACGGTAGTTAAAATCTGCCCGGGTTGTTTGCAGGGTATAGGCAACATCCGGCAGATCAGCCGAAACTTCTTCGAGATAGTTCTTCAGGTTTTTACTGTATTGCTGTAAACTAGGAAGTGATTTTGCCGACCAGGTAAAAAGCTGCTCCGATCGGCCTGGGCCTGATTCATCTTTGATTTCCTGTGTAAATTCCTCTACTACCACATGTACATTTGTACCGCCAACCCCAAAAGAGCTGACACCTGCCCTTCGTGGGCCATCTGTTTCCCATGCTCTTAGCTTATCATTTACAAAGAATGGTGAACCTTCAAAGGCAACATTGGGGTTAGCACGGTGAAAATTAATAGAGGGAGGAAGTTGTCTATGGTATAATGCCAATGTCGTTTTTATCAGCCCTGCAACACCGGCAGCTGCAGTCATATGGCCCATATTGCTTTTTATGGAACCTACAGCACAATAAGCCTGTTGCGGCTGAAGGCCAAAAGCCTGTTTAAGCCCCTCAATTTCTATAGGATCACCGAGGGGAGTAGCGGTTCCATGTGCTTCTACATAAGAAATGGTCGCCGGGTCTACACTTGCATCGGATATGGCCATTGCAATCGCACCAGCCTGTCCGTCGGTACTTGGCGCTGTAAAACTACCTTTCAGGTTCCCGTCGTTATTTACGCCTACACCCTTAATCAGCCCGTATATCGTGTCACCATCTTCAAGCGCATTCGCCAATGTTTTTAGCAGTACAACGCCTGCACCATCACTAAATACCGTTCCGGTAGCATTTTCGTCAAAAGTTCTGCAATGTCCGTCCCTGCTTAGCATGGCGCCTTCCTGGTAAAGGTGGCCGCTGTTAACCGGCGATGAAATGCTTGCCCCGCCCGCTATGGCCACATCGCACTGGTTTCTTCTTAAACTTTCTACTGCCTGCGAAACAGCAAGCAGCGAAGTAGAACAGGCTGAAAATACACTTACAGCAGGTCCTTTTAAATCCAGCTGATAGGCTGTTCTGGAAGATATATAATCTTTCTCATTCACCGTCATCACCTGGAAACTGCCCAATTGATCTATCAGCTCTATATTGCCATGCACATTATGCTGGTAATAACTGTTATTTCCCGATCCGGCAAAAACGCCTATCAGTCCATCATATACAGCAGGAAGATGACCTGTTTTTTCCAATACATCCCTGCTGATCTCTAAAAATATCCTTTGTTGCGGATCCATTGCTTCAGCCAGCTTAGGGCTGATGCCAAAAAACGCTGCATCAAAGAATGCTGCATCTTTCAGGATACCTCTTGCCTTAACATATAAGGGGTCCTTTCTGACTGCCTCCGGAATCGTCTCATCCAGTTCCTCATCCTTAAAAAAAGAAACCGTTTCTTCCCCATTTATCAGTATTTTCCAAAGCTCATCAATGGTGTTTGCTCCGGGGAAACGGCCTGCCATGCCAATTATGGCAACAGGCTGTGCTGCATCAGAAGGAACAGATTTTCTCCTTGGGTTTTTTATGCTGCTTCCTGATTCCAGGTAATTCAGAATAGCATGTATCGTCGGAAACTGGTATAACTTTGTAATTGGCAAATCTATTTGCGCGCTGGCCCTCAGTATGGAAACAGTTTTTAATGCCAGTAAAGAGTTGCCGCCCAGCTCAAAAAAGTTATCATGAATGCCAGCTTTATCCAACTCCAGCACTGCTTCCCAGATCGCCGCTATTTTTTTTTCTTTAAGGGTAGTTGCTGGTGTGTACAGTACAGCAAGCTCCGGCCGCTTTTGTTCAGGAGCAGGAAGCGCCTTTTTATCTACCTTTCCACTGCTGGTTTTAGGAAAATCATCCATCCAGGTGAAAGCGGACGGGATCATATAATCAGGCAAATGTTTTTCCAGGTAAGCTCTTATGTCCGGCGTTTTTAGCGCTTGATTAGCTGCAACCAGGTAAGCAAACAACTTACTTTGGCCTCCAGTATCATTTTTTGCGGTTACTACAGCCTGTTTTATGCCTTCAATTTCATTTAAAATAGCCTCTATTTCGCCCAGCTCTATCCGGTAACCCCTGACTTTAACCTGGTCATCTCTTCTGCCCAGAAACTCAATTGTCCCATCAGCCTCATAACGAGCCAGGTCTCCGGTAAGGTAAACCCTGTTTTCGGATCCGGCAATCTGTAGGTTAATAAATTTTTCTGCGGTAAGTTCAGGCCTGTTTAAATAACCTGCAGCAACACCGGCTCCGCCAATAGCCAGTTCTCCGGTTTCTCCGTCCGGCAACAGGTTTTTAGCATCGTCAACAATATATATGGCAGTATTCCATATCGGAATACCAATATTTGGCAGTAGTGGCCAGTTACTAATCGGGCGGGTCAGTTCAAGCTGGGTGACTACATGGCATTCTGTTGGGCCATATTGATTGTAAAGTTTACAATTGTTCAATTCACTGAACAACTCCCTGATCTGCGGGGTAATCTTTAGCTGTTCTCCGGCAGTCATGACCTCTTTTAAGCTGTCAGGAAAATGCTTTGTGCTCACAGCAGCTTCTGCAAGGAACTGTAGTGCTACAAAAGGAAGAAAAATACGGTCGGTTTGATATTGGTCAATGTGTTTTAGTAGATTCTCCGGATCAAGCCGTAGATCATCATTGATCAATACCAGTGTTGCGCCAATGGTCAGCGTAGTAAAAATCTCCTGGAAAGAAACATCAAAGGTAAGTGGCGCAAATTGTAAGGTTCTGCTGCCTGCCCCCGCCAATGAACTTGCATGTTGCCAGTAAATAAGGTTTACCATAGCTTCATGCGTCATGTATACCCCTTTTGGGGTGCCGGTTGAACCCGAAGTATAGAGCACGTACACATTTGGATTTTGTATGCGTGCAGTATTGCCCTGGTTTTTATTTTCGTCTGGTTCGGCAAATATATTCAGGTCGAGCGACCGGAAAAAGGCATGTGTCTCCTTTTCGGCAATGCAGGATTTTATTTTCGAATCGGTAATGATCTGTTTAAGCCGCTGTTCCGGATAGGTCGGGTCTAAGGGAAGGTATGCCTTTCCGGCTTTTAGTATAGCCAGCAGGGAAATGATCATATCAACAGATCGCGTAGTACTGATCCCTATAATTTCTTCTCCGACAGTATGGGCTAAAATAGAGGCGGCCAGTTGATCCGATTTCAGATTTAAATCATGATAATTGATATGCTGCTCACCAAACATTATCGCTAGGGCATCAGGATGCTGATAAGCAGTCATTTCAAAAAGTTCGTGAACAAATTGAGCTTTCTGGCTGCTGTTTAAAGAGGTATTAGCTGTGTGCATGCGAGAGACTTAAAATGATCATTACATTGGCTAGATTAGTGGTTTAAAAGCTTTCTGCTTATTTTTCTAATATTCCCCAGATAAAGGATGCTGTTTAACTATCTGTTTCTCCAAAAATACTAAAAAAATGCTCATAACAGCCAAATAAGGCCGTCAAAAGATAAAGTTTTTTAATAAGGTTTGTACTTAATGTATTGATCGTTAAAATTTTGATCGTATAAATAAAAATATCGCCACTAAACGTCTTTGTAACTTTTTTGTTATCGCTAAATAGCGTCAATATTAATCTCATAAAAAAAGCCGCCCTTAAGGCAGCTCTTTTATTTTTTTTCCGGAGGTGTATTTACAATTTCTCCAAATTCGTTAACCCAGGCCATCATGCTTTCCAGATCGCCTCCTGTAGAATTTTGCTGACGTTCCTGTTTGCGTTGTTCTTTATCTTCTTTTTTCTTTTGTCTGTTTTTTTCTAGTTGCTTCTTCATGAAGGTAGCCTGAGATTTAGCCATAAATTCAATGTATTAGTTAAAAAATAACTTTTCTCTGCGCTTACCTGTGCAGCCTTGCAATGATTCGCAATGATCATGCTGGCCTAATCTATAATTTAATTCCTGGTTGGCAACGGATCAGCAACCGGTAGAATCTGAAGCCCATTCAATAAGATGAATTGGCAGGTAATGGAAGAGAATAGTGTTAGAATATCCCGTTTCATGCAAATATAAGGAATTATATCTGAATATTTTTATCCCTTTTACTTAGCCAGGGTAACAATATAGCTTGCCGCTGCACGGACATTCATTACTTTCACGGTTGCTTTCTTTGCTTTAACGGTTATCCTGTACTTCATGGAAGGATTTGAGAGCTGGGGTTTTAATGTTTCAGGCAGTATAACAGGCGTAAGGGCCAGTGCCCCGATTAAGTTTGTAGATGGAATAGTTATGTTGGCCAGGCTATCGGTTTTGCTGCCATCGGTAAGGCTGAACTTTATGGACTGCAGGTTGGCGAAATTGTTATCAATATCAATAGAGTCTTTTTTGACTTCGGCTAAAGCCAAATGCAAATTTTTAAGCCTGGCCGATAGAAGATTTGATGCTGTCAGGTCCTGGACCTGGGCCTTGATCTGTGCTTCAAGATCTATGGTTGTTGCAATGTCAGGCAGGGTAGCCTCGTCGCCGATGTTTGGAATAACAGGAATTTCAAAATAAACCGTATCTACAATTACGACATCCCGCTGCAGGCTTTCCGTTATTTTACTACATGAAGTATAAATGAGGAGGAGAAATAGTGCCGCGATAGATAAGCCTTTATATGTCATGATGTGTTCCCTGGGTAGAGGTGTGTTTGTACACAACAAATATTCGAAATTAAATCGATACCATCAATTCTTTTATAGTTGCTGTCTGTTGATTTGTTCCTTTTTTTAAGTAAGGTCGTTGTATCAAATAATTTCCTGAAAAAAGGACTGACTTACAGGATATTTGGCAAATTTATTTCTCAAAATAATATTTTGTATGTATTGATAACTAGCTAATATTCAATATGTATATAGATATATAATTTAATTTTTTATTTACTTAATTTGATGCACATCGCCGGATAAAATGGCCAAATGGTAAAATTATATTCTGAATGATATATTTTTATGCTATTGTACAGTGAGTTATGTTGTTTATTTAAACTAATACTGCTGCCTGTTGTAAGCCGCCGAAAAATCACTTCTCATTCCCTTAAAACGTTCCACTACTGTAGCGATAAAAGCCTCGTCAAGGATTTGGAAAATTTCATTTGCCCCGCCGCCCGTCAGGTCAAGTTCCGATAACTTATAGCTTTGCTCCAGTGTTCCCTGTTCAAATTTGACGATGTATTTTTGGTTCATGTTAAACAAGGTGATCTTACATTCCGGATGTGGCAGTTCTGCAATTATTCTCATATATTTTAATTTTTAAAAAGAGGCTTCCGAAAAACACATGATGATATGCATTTCTCCGGAAAGCCGCCCTGGTTTATAAATGGCATTTAAGGCTTTATATGTTAACACCAATCTCTTTTAAAAGGAAGTCGGCTTTGTCAATTTTTGCGGCTACCCATAGCACATAGCGAATGTCTACTCCGATAGATCTGCTGTAGCTTTCATTCCAGGCATAATCATTAATGGTTGCTCCGTAAGCCCGGTCAAAATTTACTCCGATCAGTTCGCCCCGAGCGTTCATAATGGGAGAGCCCGAATTGCCGCCGGTGGTATCCATATTGTAAAGAAAGGCCACAGGTACATCATTAAGGTCTTTTTTAGCAAATGAACCAAAATCTTTAGCCTCCCAAAGGGCCCTGATCTGTGCAGGATAATCAAATTCAGGATTTCCGGTCGTGCCTTTTTCCAATATCCCTTTAATGGTAGTGTAAGGGCGCATGTAGGAGGCGTCTGCAGGCCAGTAACCCCTTACATAACCATAAGTTAACCGCAAGGTACTGTTGGCATCAGGGATAAAGTCTTTCTTCAGAAATTTCTCTTTTACGTTGACGTAGTCGCCCATCAGTTTGTTCAATACGCCTTCTCTGCGGTCTTTCTCCGGTTTTAGCACTTCAATCTGATTGGCTACAGCCCGTTCAAAAACCATCAGCTCGTCATTGTAAGCGGCAAGTGATTTCCGGCTTGCCAAAAGTGTGTTAAATACATAGGCGCTGTCTTTCAGTTTACTTGTGCTGAATGCTTTGTTTACAAAATCCTCAACCGATTTTTCGATGCCTTCAGCTCCATTTGCAGGTATATTTGCTGCGTTTACCCTTTCTGCTGAAGAGAAACCTGTAGCATCTGTCAGCATCTTTTTAAAGATCTTTTGGTCGGCATCGATATCGTATGAAGCGTAATTTCCTGACAGAAATTGTTTTAAGCGTGGCAGGTTCTGGGTAAAAAAAGCTTCCTGCTGGCTGGCCGGTTGATTTTCCAGTGCTGTTTTAAAAATGTGGATGTTTTTCGAGACACCCAGTAAGCTGGTCGAATTGTAAATTTGAGTAAGCCATAAATCCCGTTTTGCATCACCGTTAATCAGTTTGTAAAGGTTATCAATGTCGGTCATTAAACTGCCATACCTGGCTTTTACTTCCAGGTTTTCGTTGATGAACTTTGCAAGACCAGCATCTTCGGTTTTCTTTTTACCAACCAGGTCAATGCCTTTAAGGCCCTGGAGCTTGCCCCGGTAATTTTTCATCACATTGGCGTTTCTTTTAATCCTGGTGGCCAGTTTGATCTCGGTAGCTTTGTCTTTTTTACCTGCGTTTTCCATGATTGTATTCTGGAAACTATATAGTTCTGAAACATAAGGCAGTACAAATTGCTGTTGGTATTCAATAAACTGGGCAGGGCGGTGGCGGTAGGTTCTGCCCGGATAGCCCAGAATGAATACAAAGTCTTCCTCGTTTGTTCCATTGGGGTTTACCTTCAGGAATTTTTTTGGTTGATAAGGGATGTTGTTTTTTGCGTATTTAGCGGGGCTTCCGTCTGGTGCCACGTAAGCGCGCATAAAAGAGAAATCACCGGTATGACGTGGCCATACCCAGTTGTCCGTTTCTCCTCCATATTCTCCGATCTGCCTGTTGGGTACATAAACCAACCTTACATCCTGTATGGTCTTGTACCTGAACAGCACATAGCTTTTTCCAATAAACATTTCCGATACTTCAGCCTGTATGCCTGGATCATTTTTCTCTGCCTCAACCTCAATGTTTTTCATGGCATCGTTGATCAGTTTTAATCTGGAAGAGGGGTCGTTTACCTGTGCTACGGCACCTAATACCCGATCTGACACATCTTCATAACTGTCAGTAATCCGGCAGGTTAGTCCTTTTGCTTCAATTTCCTGTTCATGTGTTTTGGCTACAAAGCCATTGGTCAGGTAATCATGTTCGGGTGTGCTGGCCTGTTGTACAGCGCTAAAAGCACAATGGTGATTGGTGATGATCAGCCCTTCGTTGGAAATAAATGAGCCGGTGCAGCCGCCAACATTAACCAGTGCATCAACCAGACTGGTGCCATTGGGATTGTAAATTTCGTTCTGATTGATCTTTAAGCCAGCTTTTTTCAGATCCAGTTTGTGGATTTCGCTTAAAGGAAACATCCCTTCTTCCCAGGGCTTATAGCCCGATTGCAGTACACCAACTGTGATAAGCGTGCCAGTTAGTGCAGCCGTAATGAGGTTTTTTTTCTTCATCAGTTATGATAAGTTAGTTGTCAATTAAAAATTCCAAATCTACTTATTTTAAACCATTCACTGACATGCTTTTTGATCAGATGAGCGGCTCCTGCACTTTAGCGTATCGCTGCAGCCCTTAAATCATGACATGCTTTTGAGAATTTTATATCCGGAACTTCCTTATTTTTGTTGGATATAATTTAAAAAAATGGCAGAAGACCTGATTATTGTAGAAAATGCCACTAAGGAAGTTCAATACGAAACTTTAATTCCCCAGATTAAAGCCTTAATTGATGGAGAAACTGATCTGATTGCCAATCTGGCCAATATTGCAGCAGCCTTAAAGGAACAGTTCAAATGGTTTTGGGTAGGCTTTTACCTGGTTAAAGGCGATGAATTGGTGCTCGGCCCTTTTCAGGGGCCGGTAGCCTGTACGCGGATTAAAAAAGGAAAAGGTGTTTGCGGGGCTTCATGGCAACAAGATCAGACGCTGATTGTTCCCGATGTGGAAGTTTTTCCAGGGCATATCGCCTGTGCATCCGCTTCAAGATCGGAAATCGTCCTGCCTTTGCACAAAGAAAATAAAGTAATAGGAGTGTTGGATGTGGATAGTGAGTATGTTGCTCATTTTGATGCTATTGATGCCAGATACCTGCAGCAAATAATCAACTTGTTAAATGGCTAAACTTCCATTTTCCTTTTACCAGAATGAGGATGTAAATGCCCTGGCTGTCCAGTTATTGGGTAAGCAGCTGTTTACCCTGATCGACGGACAACTAACCGCCGGTACCATTGTAGAAACTGAAGCTTATAAGGGGGTGATCGATAAAGCCTCGCATGCTTATGGGGGTAGGTTTACGCCCCGTACCAGGGTAATGTATAGCCCGGGTGGCCTTTCTTATGTCTACCTCTGCTATGGGATCCATCACCTGTTTAATGTGGTTACCGCACCAAAAGGTACCCCACATGCGGTGCTGATCAGGGGCATAGAACCCATCACCGGGATTGAAATAATGCTGCAGCGCAGAAATATGCCTGTTTTAAAACCCAATCTGACTGCCGGACCGGGCGCACTGGCCAAAGCCATGGGCATAGATAAGTTGCTGAATGAAAAAGACCTTTTGGGGGATGAGATCTGGATAGAAGACCATGGCCTGAGGTTTAACAACGAAGCTATCGCCGCAGTTCCCCGTGTTGGGGTAGACTATGCAGCTGATCATGCCCTGCTGCCATGGCGGTATTATATTAAGGGAAACAGGTATGTGAGTAAGCCAAATGGCTAAGATCATTTGTTTTGTGGATAACAAAATGAATTGCCTGATTTATTTATCCCCGTTTTTTGTGGATATTTGAAACCATAAAAGCGCATAATTTAGCTTTCACATCGATATGATAAATTACAATCCCAAAGATTGGGTAACCTTTATATTTCATGTACATAAAGCGGATACCATCCGTACCTTATGGCCGTTAATGGTAAGTGTAGCCATATTTTCAGGTGTAATTGCTTACCTTGAACTGAACCATCTTAAACTTGCAGAAACCACTTATGTCAAAAATATAGGTATGATGCACAACCTGCTGGGTTTTGTAATATCGATGTTGCTGGTGTTCAGGACCAATACTTCCTACGATCGCTGGTGGGAAGGACGCAGGTTTTTAGGGGCTTTGACCAATGTGAGCCGCAACTTTGCCATCAAGATCAAATCCTTGAAATTAAGTACGGTGCACAATGAGTTCTTTGATTATGCCATTGCTAAATATGCCTTTGCTTTGAAAGAACACCTGAGAGAGAAACAGTATTTTGGAAAGAACAGCCTGTTGATAGAAGTTGATGCTGGCAAACACATTCCCAACCAGGTGGCGGCAAGCATTTCTTCCAGGATATTCGAATTACAGGCCAACGGGGAGATCAGCCAGGAGCAGCTCATTATACTTAATGGAGATGTTCAGCAGTTTACAGATATCTGTGGTGGCTGTGAACGGATTAAGCGGACTCCAATTCCATATTCTTACAGCGCATTTATCAAGAAATTTATCTTTATTTATGTCATTACCCTTCCTTTTGGCTGGGTGTTTAGCCTGGGCTATTTCGTGGTGCCAATTGTACCTTTTATCTTATATGTTCTGGCTAGTCTGGAGCTGATCGCTGAAGAAATAGAAAACCCTTTTGGTGAAGATGCAAACGATCTTCCGGTAGATGAGATCTGTAACAACATCGAAAAACATGTTGGAGAAATCCTGAAATAATGGTAAAAATAGCCTGGCATCCTTTATATGCTCATCCGCTACCAGAGGGGCACCGTTTTCCTATGCTCAAGTACGAGCTGATCCCCGCACAATTGCTGCATGAAGGAATAATTACTGCAGCTAATTTATTTGCGCCAGATCCGCTGGAAGAAGCTGTCGTGTTACTTTCGCACCAAAAAGCTTACTGGGAGCAGTTGAAATCACTCAGCTTACCTGCAAGGGCACAGCGACGGATTGGTTTTCCTTTAACAGCACAATTACTGGAACGGGAGGTCCGGATTGCGAAAGGAACAGTGGATGCCGCGGGCCATGCGTTGCGCTACGGAATTGCCTTTAATGTTGCCGGGGGCACACACCATGCAGGCAGCAACTGGGGAGAGGGATTTTGTTTGTTGAATGATCAGGCTATTGCTGCAAACTATTTGTTAAATAAAGGTTTAGCCAATCGCATATTAATTATAGATTTAGATGTTCATCAGGGTAATGGCACTGCTGAAATTTTTTATAATGAGCCCAGGGTATTTACTTTTTCCATGCATGGCGATAAGAATTTCCCTTTCAGAAAAGAACGCTCTGATCTGGATATTGCATTGGAAGACGGAACTGGTGATGTTGATTTTTTAGCGAGGCTGGAGGAAACTTTACCTTTGCTTTTGGCCCATCAGCCGGATTTTGTATTTTACCTTTCCGGTGTAGATGTTTTGGCAACTGATAAACTGGGTAAACTAGCCCTGAGTAAAGCGGGTTGCAGGGAAAGGGATAGAATGGTACTGCAGTTTTGTAAAGACCATCATTTGCCTGTGCAGGTAAGTATGGGAGGTGGGTATTCGCCTAACATTAAAGATATTGTGGATGCGCATTGCATCACATTTAAAATTGGTTTAGATATTTTTGAATAATTATGAAGATCGTTATTGCAGAGAAACCTTCGGTGGGACGTGAATTGGCTAAGGTTTTCGGTGCTACAACCAAAAAAGACGGGTATATTGAAGGGAAAGGTTATTCTTTTACCTGGGCATTCGGGCATTTGCTGCAATTGGCGCCACCGCAGGAATATGGCTTTATAGGCTGGAGGAGGCAACACCTGCCGATGCTGCCTAAAAAATTCAAGCTGGCCATCCGTAAGATCAAGACCAAGGACGGTATGGTGGAGGATCCTGGTGTAAGGAAACAGCTGGATATCATTAAAAAATTGTTTGACGAGGCTACAGAGATCATTGTAGCCACGGATGCGGGGCGTGAAGGTGAGCTCATTTTCCGTTATATCTATTATTTTCTGAAATGCAAAAAGCCTTTTAAAAGGCTATGGATCTCTTCGCAAACTGATGAAGCCATTAAAGAAGGTTTCCGGAACCTGAAGCCGGGTACAGATTATGATACTTTGTTCAATTCGGCGCATTGCAGGTCGGAATCGGACTGGCTGGTGGGGATGAATGCCACACAGGCTTTGAGCATTTCGGCGGGGAACCGTTCGGTATTGTCATTGGGCAGGGTGCAAACACCTACGCTGGCCATGATCTGCTCGCGTTTTCTCGAGATCAAAAACTTTGTACCCCAGACTTATTACCAACTGGCGATACAGTTGGATAAGGACGGACAGCTGTTCAGGGCGATGTCGGTCAATAATTTTGATAAAAAGGAAGAAGCTGAGGCCTTATTGGAAAAAATTGAAGATGTAGCCTCAGGATTTACTAATGGAGGAAAAATTATAGGGGTAGAGGCCAAGCCCAGAAAAGAACCGCCACCATTGCTGCATGACCTGAGCAGTTTGCAGCAGGAAGCCAATAAGCGCAAAGGATTTACTGCAGATCAGACCCTGAGTTTGCTGCAGGGCCTTTACGAAAGTAAACTGGTTACTTATCCCCGTACTGGCAGCAGGTATATCGGGGATGATGTATTTGCTGGTGTACCCCAGCTGATCGACAAGCTGAAAACGCATAAGGACTTTGGCAGGCAGGCAGAGTTTCTGCTCAGTATACCTTTGAATAAACGCAGTGTGAATGCTAAAAAAGTAACCGATCACCATGCCATTTTACCTACCGGCGAGTCCCCGTATCAGTTAAGTGGCGATAAACAAGCCATTTATGATATGGTAGTTGGACGGATGCTGGAGGCTTTTCACCAGGAATGTGTGAAAGAGATCACTAAAATATCGGTGGAATCGGGCTCTTTATTTATTGCAAACGGTACGGTGATCCGCGCTGCCGGATGGAGGGCGGTGTTCAATGAATCAGATGAAGAGAAAAAAGATGAGGACAACCCGGCCCTGCCTAAAGTAAAAAAAGGAGAGGAGCTGCCGGTAACGAATAAGGCATTGCTGGAAAAGCAGACCAAGCCTAAACCGATGTACAATGAGGCTTCTTTACTGAAAGCCCTGGAGACTTCAGGAAAGGATATTGAGGATGAGGAACTGCGGTATGCCATGAAGGACAGCGGATTGGGGACACCGGCTACCCGCGCGGCAATCATTGAAACGCTGATCGGCAGAGAATATGTTTCCCGGGAAAAACGGAACCTGGTACCGACGGCCAAAGGCCTGGCAGTTTATGAGGTAGTAAAGGATCAGAAAATTGCACAGGCCGAACTGACCGGGCAATGGGAAAAAAGGTTGGAAGAGATCAGGTCTGGTGCTTCAGTAACTGATTTTAAGGCTGAAATAGCCGATTATACCACCACCATCACCAACGAGTTGCTGGCGGCGGGATTGACACTGGCAGAAAAAATATAAGGGGCTCAAGGCTAGCTCGCTTTTATTTTGAGCAGTTCCTGAAGTTTCGAAGTAAGCGGCCCGAGCTTTCCATTGCCTATGCTTTTTCCATCAATTGTGGTAACGGGCATAATGTTTTTGGTAGTGCTGGTAATGAAAGCCTCCTTTGCGCCAGCCAGTTCATCCAGCGTAATTTCCTTTTCTATGATGGGTATTTCTGTTTGTGGCAGGCTAAGGATATTTTTACGGGTAATGCCTTTTAATATGCCATCACCAGCGGTAAGTACCTCATTGTTGGCGGTAACCAGGAAAAAGTTGGCCCTTGGACATTCTCTTAAGGCCCCATTGTTGTGGTAAAGTACATCTTCGGCGGCATTTTCTTTAATAAGAGGCTGCAGCCAGATCGCTGTCAGGTAATCGAGGGTTTTGATGTGTGAAAGCTGACGCTGATAATTATAGGTAACCAGTTTAATTCCTTTGTCGATAGCGTGTTGATGAATGCTAAAGCTATTTTGTGTGATGATCAGGTTGGGCTGCTCTGCCAGGTTATAGCCATCTGCTGAATAACCACCGGTAAGGGTGATCCTGATGCCGGAATCTGGCATGTTGTTCAATTTCATCAGTTCTTTAAGGATTTCTTTGAGCTGGGCACGCGACTGGCTTACCTGTAGGTGCATCTGCGCTGCAGAATAGTAAAACCGATCCAGGTGATCGTCCAGGAATATGGGCCTGTTGTTTACGGTTTTAAAAAAATCAAATATTCCATAACCACGCTGGACAGAAAGGTCTTTTACGAGGATAGCAGACTGACTGGCCTGAAAAAAGGCATCATTGATAAAGACAAAATTGCTGCTCATTGTTTTAGGATATTATAGCGTTTTAAGATGGGGATCACTTTATCAAGTGGGATGGCAGGTACTTCATGGCCGTTCCCTTTAAGGTCTTCTGCTGCAAAAAGTGAGTTAATGATGGCTTCCTCGGTAGCCTCAATGGCAGCCATGAACAATGCTGAAGTATGATCGTTGCTGAGCAGTTCGCTTGTCTGTGTGGCGCTTAATGGTTGGTGTGCAACCCGGAGTTTTTCGGCTGTAGAAAATGCAATGACATAATCCCCGCTGCCGTTAGCGGCAATGCCGCCGGTTTTTGCCAGCCCCATGAATGCCCTTTTGGCCAGACGTTCCAGGTTGCGGCTATCTATTGGTGCATCGGTAGCTAGTACGATCATGCAGGAGCCATCTACATTATTCAGCAGCTGGTTGCTGAAGGAGAATTTGCCCAGTTCTTTTCCTACGGGAGCGCCGTTGATTTCCAATACGCCCCCAAAGTTGCTTTGTACAATCACGCCAATCGTATAACCGCCCAAACTGGAAGGTAACTTCCTGGATGAAGTGCCTATGCCACCTTTAAAGCCGAAACAAACGGTACCCGTACCAGCGCCAACATTTCCTTCGGCTACCTTTCCGGTTGTTGCGCTGCTGATCGCATTCAGCACATGCTGTATAGTTACATGCCTGCCCCGGATGTCGTTTAAATAACCGTCATTGGTTTCGCCAACCAATGCATTTACCGATTGCACTTTTTCATTTCCCGGCAGTTGCAGGGTATATCCGATCAGTGCTTCCATGGCGGTAGCCACATTTAGGGTATTGGTCAGCACAATTGGGCTTTCCAGGTTGCCCAGTTCTTTTACCTGTGTGCTTCCGGCAAGCTTACCAAACCCATTGCCAGCAAATATCGCCGCCGGTACTTTTTGCTGGAAGAGGTTGCCGGAATGAGGTATTATGGCGGTTACACCTGTACGGATCTTATTGCCTTCAATCAGGGTGCTATGTCCAACTTTAACTCCCGGAACATCGGTAATGGCATTAAGCGGGCCTGCAGGCAATACCCCGATTTTAATTCCGTAAGCACTTGCCCTTAATTTTTTCTGTGCGGACAGGAGCAGGGGGAACAGTAAACAGAGCAGGAAAGCGAACTTTTTTAACATGCACAATATTAAGGATATGTTGGCTAAGATGCAATTGATGTGTAGCTACAGTGTAAATTTAATGCCGCGCCCGAAGGAATGCTTTACAGCATCCTCAGGTTAATTATATTTGTTGGGCTGCGTAAATGAGCAAGGCCGGAAGGCACAAAAGAATGATTTAATGAAAAAAACTATGTATGTTATTGTAGTGATCCTCGTGTTACTGGGCCTGCTGACGGCTTTGGTACTTCGCATGCCTGTATTCGGAAATCTGCCTGCCGGCAGCCGTTTGGAGCGGATTAAGAAACTGCCCAATTATAAAGAAGGTGCCTTGCAAAATCTTTCACCAACGCCGATGAAGCCGGATAGTGTGAGTTACTGGGATATGATCAAGGGAATGATCAAAGGAAATGAACACAGTTCGCCGGCTAAAGCTTTAGCGCATATTGCACCTGATTTTAGTACATCGGCTCAGACTAAGCTCATCTGGTTTGGCCATTCTTCTTATTTTTTACAGATAGACGGGCTGAAGATCCTGGTAGATCCGGTATTCGGCAAACGTCCTTCGCCATTTTCTTTTATGGGCAGTAGCGCTTACCCCGGTACAGATTTTATCAAAGTGGATGATTTTCCGGAAATAGACATCGTTTTAATTACGCACGATCATTATGATCACCTGGACCATCAGAGTATTTTAAAGCTGAAGGATAAAACCGGATTGTTCATCACTTCTTTAGGTGCAGGTGCACACCTGGAATACTGGGGTGTGCCGGCCAGTAAGATCCGGGAACTGGCATGGGGGGAGGAAACACTGTTTAAGGGCTTAAAATTTACTGCAGCTCCTGCAAGACATTTTACGGGAAGGGCATTTAAAAGAAACCAGACTTTATGGTCGGCCTTTGTTTTAGAGGGTGCCATACATAAACTATATCTGGGCGGTGATTCGGGATATGACACGCATTTTAAACAGGCAGGCGAACAATATGGTCCTTTTGACCTGGCAGTACTGGAATGTGGACAATACAATGCTTACTGGCCTTTGATCCATATGTTTCCGGAACAGACTGTGCAGGCGGCTAAAGATCTGAATGCAAAAGTACTGCTGCCTGTTCACTGGGCTAAGTTTACATTGGCCATGCACGCCTGGAATGAGCCGGCCATCCGGGTGGTAAAGCAGGCAAAAGCAGAAAATTTTAAGATTACTACGCCTTTACTGGGCGAATCTGTTATTTTAGATGAAAGTTATCCCTCAAAGGAATGGTGGCTGGATTAAGCATTTATTCCTAAACAATAGCTTTAATTTACTGTTGTAATAGCAATTGAGCTTAAGATCATGAAGACAGATTTTATAGAAATATTTCAAACCATCAGGGCTGTTTTACAGCCTTATGCTACTTTGGGTTTCAGCAACAGGCTGAACACGGAAACCACTTACGACCTTTGGAGTGATAAAAATGTAGTTATTGATGAAAAAAAAAGAAACGAGGTCTATTTTGCTGCGGTGATGATCCATAAAGGTCATGTTGGTTTTTATTACATGCCGGTATATGCCGAACCGGAAATGAAACGTATTTTTGACCCTTCGCTTTTACAATTGTTAAAAGGTAAGTCGTGTTTTCACATTAAAAAATTAGATGATGCACTTTTAGGGCATATTGAAGACGCGCTGGCCGAGGGCTATAGATTATATAAAGAAAAAGGTTGGGTATAACATCAGTCTGGCAAAATGAATTGTGTTTGGCGCTTGAAGAAATAGGCCTGGAAGTTGAACTGCAAATGCAGGATTCCTACACCTTGTTACTTTGTAATAAAAAAATACTGCTCAACCTCTTATCTTTGGATAAGCATTATCAACCTTCTGCGCTCATTGCCTTGCAAGCTGAATACCAGGCTAAAGATATGCTCTTGTTACAGATATGGGAGGATATCTGGTATGCCAGGCCGGCGCAGGTATTGGGTAGGATACGCTCGGTACTAGGCCTAAATAAGCGCCTTCATGCCCGTAAGGCTGAAATAATGGTGATCAACCAACAGCAGGCAGACGATTTTTTGAGTTTGCATCACCTTCAGGCATCGGCCAGGGCCAAATATAAATTTGCACTTTCTATGGAAGGAGAAATTGTTGCTGTGGCTTGTTTCAGCAGTTTAAGGCCAATGAAAAGAATTGCTCCAACTTACCAATCTGCAGAACTGATCCGTTTTGCCAGTCTTACAGGTTATACCGTAACGGGGGGATTCCGTAAGCTGCTGAAACATTTTGTGCAACTGACCTGTCCGGATGATGTGATGAGTTATGCTGACCGCGACTGGTCGCTTGGGAATGCTTATGCAAAAGCTGGCTTTGTACTTACAGAAACTACAGCGCCTGCAGAGATCTGGCTCTATAAAAAAGATTTTTCCAGGTATTTTGTGCACCGTTTACCTGTTGATGTGATTTCAAATGCGGAAGGTTATTTACGTATTTTTAATACGGGAAACTTAAAATACATCTTATACTTGTAAATGGAAGCGCACAAATTACTCATTCTAATCGGACCAACGGCCTCAGGTAAAACCAAACTGGCTGTAGCATTGGCCGGGGCATTGGATGCGGAAATTATCAGCGCAGACAGCAGACAGGTATTCTCGGGAATGGACATCGGTACAGGTAAAGATCTTAAGGAGTACCAGCTGGATGGAAAACAAATTCCACATCACCTGATAGACATCAGAAATCCAGGAGAAAAATACAATGTAAATGAATTTAAGGAGGATTTTTACCAGGTATTTGAGCAGTTGAACAGGGAGGGAAAAAGGGGCATACTCTGCGGCGGTACCGGTATGTATATCCATAGCTTATTACAAAACCATGCTTATACCACTGTGCCTGTTGATCCTGAATTGCGGGAGAGGCTGCAGCTGCTGGACATAACTGACCTGAGAAAGCTATTATCGGATTATCCTCAGGCCCATACCAGGCATGCTGACCTTTCTTCTGTAAAAAGACTGATCAGGGCTATAGAAATTGCAGCATATTTAAGTCATCATGCATTGGAGATACCCAAACGCCCGGCGATTGATCCTACTGTGATCGGCCTCTGTTCTGATGTGGTTAAGCGGAGGGAAAGGATTGTGAAAAGATTGGAAATGCGACTGGAAGAGGGGATGATAACCGAAGTTCAGGGACTGCTGGATCAGGGGGTAAGCAAAGATATGCTTACTTTTTATGGATTGGAGTATAAATTTATTGTGTCCTATCTGCATCATGAAATTTCCTATGCTGACCTTAAGATCCGGTTGGGGACCGCAATCTGCCAGTATGCAAAAAGGCAAATGACCTTTTTTCGGAAAATGGAAAAAGATGGGGTTAAAATCCATTGGGTTAATACGGATGGCAGTGCAGATCAATTAATTGAGGGTATAATTTCTTTATACCAGGACGGTTCTTAATGTATTAATTGTTTATTTTTTCTTCTGTGGCATGCCATTTGTAAAGAAATTATCAGTGCTGTTTAGTTCAGCATTAATAATTTAAATAAACGAATCAAAAATGAAAAGAACTACAAAATTATTAGCTTCTGCAGTAGCTGTCGTGGCTTTGTTTTTTACCAGTAATGTTAATGCTCAGTCCGGTGATTCTAAAGCATGGCGCTTGGGTGTTGGGCTGAATGTTGGTGTACCTACTACCACAGGGTATAGCCTTGCAATAGGGGGTGATTTGCGTTTACAAAAAGATTTCAGTTCCAATGTTTCAGGATTGTTATCTGCAGGTTATACCAGTTTTTCATTAAAAGACAGCTATGGTGGCGGAAGCTTCGGAATGGTACCTGTTAAAGCCGGTGCTAAATTTTTCTTAGCAGAAAGCTTATATGCATCAGCCGAAGTGGGTGCAGGATTTGGTACAGAATCTGGTTCAAGCACTGCTTTTTTATGGGCCCCTGGAATTGGTTATGGTTTTGACAATGGTTTAGACCTTGGCTTACGTTATGAAGGTGCCGAATTTAGCGGCGCATCATTGGGTCAGGTTGCCCTGAGGATTGCTTACGGATTTAAGTTGTAACCACTTTTACTTAAAACAAAAGCCGGATGGTATTTATACTGTCCGGCTTTTTTATTTAAATGACTTTTCCTGAAAACCGGAATGAATAAAAATTACGTATATCTAAAGCAAAAAACATCATTTAAACTTAAACACAATTATGAAAAGAGCTACTAAATTATTCACTTTCACCGCATTGTTTATGGCAGCGTTTGTTACAGCAAATGCTCAAATGACTAACTTAAGCAGGGGAGTTAGACTTGGTATTGGGATTAACGGCGGGATCGCTGAGAAAAATTCTCCATTTAAAAATGGATATGGAGCAGATTTAAGGCTGGATTTCGAGCTGATGGAAAATTTATCTATTACTGCTACAGGTGGGTACACACGTTTAGCCTGGGAAAACGGTGGCGGTGATTATGATTTTATTCCGGCTAAAGGCGGCATTAAGATTTATCCTTTTGACGCTACAGGTTTTTATACCCTGGGAGAAATAGGTGCAGGCTTTGGCATAGAAGAAGGCGCTAAAACCTCTTTGTTATGGTCTGGTGGAATTGGTTACGAATGGGTTAAAGGTTTAGACATCAGCACAAGGTATGAGGCTTACAGTCAGAATAGTGCTTCCACGACTTACGTGCCATATAATGGGCAGTTTGCCTTGCGTCTTGCTTACGCCTTTAAATTGTAGGCTTGTAAATCAGCTAATTTCGGTAAAGCCCTTGATTTTTTCAGGGGCTTTTTTAGTTATTTAAAATTAAAATGCTATTTTAACCAAAAAATAGAGATAATGAGGAATTATTTGGCAGTTGTGCTGCTTTTTGGCTTAATTTCTTGCAATAATACCGATCAAAAGTCTGCAGGAAACTTGAATAAAGACAGCACTTCGAAGGTTGATGTGAAAAGCCAGGTGATAGCATTGAAGGACAGTAAAGTTCAGGCAATCTACGATGGCTACATCGGATTAAAAAATGCATTGGTGCAAACCAAATTTGGAGCAGCACAGCAGGCAGCGGCTGCGCTTAAAACTGACCTGGCCGCTTATAAAGGTTGCGAAAGTACTGCCCTGACTGCCGGAGAAATTGCTGTCGCAAAGGATATCAAAACCCAGAGGAAGGCTTTCACTTCTTTAAGTGCTGATGTGATTGCTTTGTTTAAACATGCGGATATCAGTAAAGGAAGCATTTTTGTACAGCACTGTCCTATGGCCAATAATGGTGATGGCGGTGATTGGCTGGCTACTGAAAAGAAAATACAAAACCCTTACTATGGCGAGGAAATGATGGACTGTGGCCGGGTAGTAGAAGAAATCAAATCTGGTAAGTAATTTTTTTGATTCTTACTTGTTTTTGACGCGCATTTAATAATAATTTAACAGCTTTGTTATAATAAGCTAAAAGCTAACCGGAATGGATTAGTTAAGTTTGTTTTTATAAATTTAAGAATATATATGTCAGATATTGCAGAAATTAAGATTGATGGAAAAGTGTATGAATTCCCCGTTATCACTGGTACCGAAGGGGAGAAAGCTATAGATATTTCGAAACTTAGAGACCTAACAGGTCATATCACTTTAGACTTTGGATACAAAAATACAGGCTCTACCAAGAGTGCAATAACTTTTTTAGACGGAGAACTGGGTGTGTTAAAATACCGCGGTTATCCAATTGAAGAACTGGCAAAAAAATCTACCTTTTTGGAGGTAGCCTATTTATTGATATATGGCGATTTACCTACACAGGATCAGCTGAATGATTTTCAATCACAAATCAGCCGGCACACCCTGATCCATGAGGACATGAAGAAGTTCCTGGATGGTTATCCGTCAAAATCGCATCCGATGGCCCAGCTGGCATCATTGGTGTGTTCTTTGTCAACTTTCTATCCGGAATCTTTAAATGCGAATTCATCTCCGGAAACCATGGACTTAACCATGATCAAATTGTTGGCTAAGTTTCCAACTATTGTTTCTTTCATATATAAAAAATCTTTGGGTCATCCGCTGATCTATCCTAAAAATAAATATGACTATATCAGCAACTTCCTCAACATGATCTTTGGTCAGCGTACAGAGGAAGTAGAGATTGATCCTGTTGTAGTCAGTGCGATGAACACGCTGCTGATCTTACATGCAGATCATGAACAGAACTGTTCTACATCAACGGTAAGGATTGTAGGTTCTTCTGATTGTAACTTATATGCATCCGTTTCAGCAGGTATTGATGCGTTATGGGGGCCACTTCATGGTGGTGCAAACCAGGCTGTAATTGAAATGCTGGAGCTGATCAAAGAAGATGGGGGAGATACTGAAAAATGGATCAACAAAGCCAAAGATAAAAACGATCCTTTCCGCATGATGGGTTTTGGGCATAGGGTTTATAAAAACTTTGATCCAAGGGCCAAGATCATCAAAAAAGCCTGTGATGATATTTTAGAAAAACTAGGCATCAACGATCCGGTATTAGAGATTGCAAAAAAACTGGAAGAGGCTGCCTTAAGCGATCCTTATTTTGTTCAGCGTAAGTTATATCCTAACGTAGATTTTTATTCAGGTATCATTTACAGGGCTTTGGGCTTCCCGACAGACATGTTTACGGTATTGTTTGCATTGGGCCGCTTACCAGGATGGATTGCCCAGTGGAAAGAAATGCATGAGAACAAAGAACCTATCGGTCGTCCGCGTCAAATCTATGTAGGGCATACCGACAGGAATTTTACGGCAATAAAAGACAGATAACAAGGTTATATAATTCAACATAAAACCCCGGCTGCATTTGCAGACCGGGGTTTTTTATGGGGTGTACCCGAATGTATTTTTTATCAATGGCCCATTGCTTCGATGGCCTTTTTTTCGGCAGTGTTGTGTTTGTATTTGAATACAAAAGGAAAGATAATGGCGAGTACCAGGGTATAGGTTGCAAAGGTGATCCAGATGTTGTGCCAGTCTTTGCTCTGGTCTGCGTAGGTAAAGAACTTATCAATGATAAAGCCGCTGGTAAAGCTACCAAAGAGTGCACCAAAACCGTTTACCATCATCATAAATAAGCCCTGGGCACTGCCACGTATTTTTGCATCGATCTGGGTTTCCACGAACAGTGATCCGGAGATATTGAAAAAATCAAATGCCATTCCGTAAATGATGCAGGACAGGATGATCATCCACAGACCACCGGCAGGATCGCCAAAAGCAAATAACCCAAATCGCAATACCCAGGCCAGCATACTGAACAGCATGACGTACTTGATGCCAAATTTTCTTAGGAAAAAGGGGATGGCCAGTATGAACAGGGTTTCTGAGATCTGTGAAATGGACATGATGATGGCCGGGTATTTTACTGCCAGCAAATCCTCAAATTCGGGTACGTTTTTGAAATCATGCAGAAAGGTATCGCCATAAGCATTGGTGAGTTGCAGGGCAGCCCCGAGGAACATGGAAAAAAGAAAAAATACAACAAACTTTTTTTGTTTGAATAGGGTAAAAGCGCGTAAACCCAAGGCATCAATAAATGATTTGGAATCAACTTTGTTGGCCAGTGGTGGGCATTTTGGTAAAGTAAAGGCATAAAGGCCCAATGCCATGGAAACTGCCGAAGCAATGTAAAACTGGTTGGATGTGGCTTCGCTGCCAGAAAGGCTGACTACCCACAATGCAGCAATAAAGCCTATCGTTCCCCAGATCCTGATGGGTGGGTAATCTTTTACCACATCTTTTCCGCTACTTTTTAAGGCAGAATAAGCAACTGTAATAGAAAGCGATAGGGTGGGCATGTAAAAGATCATGTTTAACAGGATTACCCAGAAAAAAGTACCCGGGTTGTCGACCATGGGTAAACAGAACAGCACCACTGCGCCGCAGATGTGCATCAGTCCATATAGTTTTTCCGCATTGATAAAACGGTCAGAGATGATTCCCGTAAGTGCAGGCATGAAAATAGCGGAGATGCCCATGGTAGAAAAGATCGCCCCGAATTCGGAGCCAGACCACTTTTTATGTTGAAACCAGTACACCCCAATCGTGATCAGCCATGAACCCCAAATAAAGAATTGCATAAAATTCATCAGGGTCAGGCGAAACTTAACGTTCATCATAAGCTTTTATTTAGCTCCTCTTTTATTGATCTCATCTCGTATCCTGGCCGCTTTTTCGTAGGCTTCTTCAGCAATTGCTTCCTGCAGTTTCTGGTGTAGCTCTTCTATGCTCAGCGACTTATAGCTGGATGAAGGGATAGAAGAGAGGTCTTCAGTGCCCTGTTCTTTGGATAAATTGTCAATATTTTCAAGAAAAAGGAAATCATTTCCTTCGATAACGATACCTGCAGAAGAAAGAATGAATTCGTAGGTATAAATGGCTGCGTTAAACCTTACGGCAAGCGCAATGGCATCGGAGGTACGGGCGTCAATTTCATGGGTGGTGGTGCCATCTGTACAAATCAATTTAGCGTAAAATACACCTTCTACGAGGTTGTAGATCAGGATTTCCTGAATATCAATGTTGTAGATCTGGGCAAAAGTTTTGAACAGGTCGTGGGTCAATGGCCTGCTTGGGGTCATCTTTTCAATTTCAATGGCGATGGCCTGGGCTTCAAAAGCGCCAATAATAATAGGTAAACGTCTTCTGCCATTTACTTCTCCTAATACCAGTGCGTAAGCGCCCGATTGGGTTTGGCTATAAGATAGACCAACAATATCTAGTTTTACTTTTTTCATATGAAGTAAAACACCCGGAAACAAAGAAAATATTGCTTCCGGGTGTTCAATTAACCTTTATGTGCTTTTAATGCTTCTATTAATTTTGGTACAACTTCAAATGCATCGCCAACAATACCATAGTCGGCAACTTTAAAGAAAGGCGCTTCGGGATCTTTATTGATCACTACAATAACCTTTGATGAACTTACCCCGGCCAAATGCTGGATCGCTCCTGAAATACCAATGGCAATGTAAAGGTTTGGACTGATCGCAATACCGGTTTGACCAACGTGTTCCGAATGTGGTCTCCAGTCGGCATCTGAAACCGGTTTCGAACAGGCGGTAGCCGCACCAAGCAATGAAGCCAGCTCTTCAATCATTCCCCAGTTTTCTGGTCCTTTTAAACCTCTTCCTGCCGAAACAACCAATTCTGCATCGGGCAGAGATATTTTATTGGTAGCCCTTACAATTTCTTTTACGATAGCCACAAGGTCTGTCGATTTGATTTCCGGACTAAAAGCTTCTATGGCCGCTTCAGTAGCATTTTCCTTTACACCAAAAGCATTTGGGTTCAGGGCAATTACCTTCACCACCGAACTAAGTTCGGTAATGGCAAAAGCTTTTCCGGAGAAAGCCGTTTTCTTTACCTGGAATTTTCCGCCATCCAGCTGTGGCAATTCTACAGCGCCATCAACCAGCCCTGCCTTAAGTTTTACAGCAATTCTTGGTGCCAGACCTTTACCAGAAAAAGAATTGGACAATACCACCACATCAGCATTCTCCTTTGTGGCTGCTGCTGCGATTACAGCAGCATAAGCCTGGTTTACAAAACTTTTTAACTGCTCGTTCGAAACGTTTAACACTTTAGCAGCGCCGTATTTACCCAATTCTTTGAGTTCGCTGTCTGCAACGTTGCCGATAGAGATGGCCGTTAAATGGCTATTTTGTTTGTCTGCAATGGCTTTTGCATAAGAAACCGCTTCAAATACAGATTTCTTAAACTTACCATCTACTTGCTCTACATATACTAAAACTGACATAGGATCTTTATTAAATGATTTTTAAAATTTGAAACAGGGGATTAGATAACTTTGGCTTCCTGGTGCAGCAGTGTGATTAAGCTGGCAGCTTCTTCTGCCGGAACCAATTTAACCGCTCCACGGGGAGCGGGTGTTTCAAATTGTTGTATTTTACTCAATTGTTCTATTTCTTTAGCCTCCACCACCTGCAAAGGTTTGGAGCGGGCAGACATGATTCCCCTCATGTTTGGTATTTTAGGTTCTGCAGTGCCTTCTGCACAGCTGGCAATAAATTTACCACTTACAGAAATGACTTCCTTACCGCCTTCAATTTCACGTTCAATAGTAGCGGTGCTGCCGTCATAGTCCAGTTTTTTGATGATGGATATAGAAGGGATGTCAAGGAATTCACCGATCATTGCTGCAACCTGTGAACCATTGTAGTCAATAGATTCACGTCCGCAAAGGATCATGTCAAATTCATTGCTCTTCGCATATTCGGCAATCTGATAGGCGGTAAAATATGCATCTCTCGGTGTGGCATTGATCCTTACGGCATCATCTGCACCAATGGCCAGTGCTTTTCTTATGGTAGGTTCTGTAGCGCTCTCTCCAACATTAATTACGGTTACTGTTCCTTTTCCACCTTCACAAAGCTCAATTGCCCTCGACAGGGCAATCTCGTCATAAGGATTTACAATGAACTGAACTCCGGAGGTATTGAATTGTGTATTATCGTTGGTAAAAGTTATTTTTGTCGTTGTGTCTGGCACGTTACTGATACAAACTAATATTTTCATAAATTGATTTTTAAGATGATGATGATTTGATATGAAATTTCATTGTCCTTTTGCAAATCTAATTAAAAAAGCAGGGATTTAAAATGCAAAGTACCCGATTGGCAAAGTTATTGGAGTTTTTACAAAGTGATCCCAATGATCCCTTTGTACTGTACGCACTGGCTACAGAATATAATACGGCAAACGATACAGAAAAAGCGCTGGAATATTACTTAAAGCTGACTACTGATCATCCTGATTATGTAGGCACTTATTACCATTTGGGTAAACTTTATGAAAAGCTGCAGCAAAGTGAGCAGGCAATAGCCGTTTACCAGCAGGGAATGCTGGTTGCCCGGAACAAGCGTGATATGCATGCTTTTTCTGAATTGCAGGGTGCTTATAATTCAGCTGCCGGTTTAGATTACGAAGACGATTAATTGGCAGGCAAGGTGGGCAAAAGAAAACTGTTGTTTCTCAGGAATGTAGTTCTTTTTACCTTCACTGCTTTTGGAGGTGCACAGGCACACCTGGCGCTTTTGCTCAAATATTTTGTGAAGAACACCCGGTTCGTTACTGAAGAGGAACTGCTGGAACTGAACGCTCTTGCGCAGGTATTGCCGGGGCCGGCATCTACGCAAACACTTGTGGGTGTGGCTTATAAGGTTGGCGGATTAAAGCTTTCCCTCCTTACTTTTTTGATCTGGATATTGCCATCAGCAGCGATCATGACTTTTGCGGCCATCAGCTTTGCAAAGCTGGACCAAAAGGGAAAATTTACAGAAATATTAGAATACATACAGCCGATTGCGCTGGGCATCGTTGCTTACGGTGCTATTAACCTGGCTAAAAGGGTACTGGTTTCTCAACTTACGATATTCCTGGCGATATCTGCTGCTATTGTAACCCTGGTTTTGCGTAATGCTTACGTGTTTCCTATGGCCATTTTGATGGGAGGGATGGTGTCGTCAGCTATAGGAACACCGGCAGAGGAAAGTACCATCAGGTTAAACCTGTTCTCCAATATAAATCCTAAAAAGCTAAGTTATTTTTTTGGGGTATTGCTGTTTTTGGCGCTGTTGGGGGCAATCATCAACAGGACTTCACCTTTTAGTTTGCCCATCAGACTGTTTGAGAATTTTTACCGGAACGGCATTGTAATTTTTGGTGGCGGACAGGTGCTGGTGCCCTTGATGTTCACGGAGTTTGTACAGATGAAGCAATATTTGAGTGCTTCCGGCTTTTTATCTGGCTTTGCTTTGCAGCAGGCTTTGCCCGGGCCTACGTTTTCTTTTACCAGTTACCTGGGTGCATTGAGTATGCGCAACTTTGGCTTTGGGCTAACCGGGCAAATTTTAGGCGGACTAGTAGGGGTGCTGGGCATAAATCTGCCTGGTTTGATCCTGGTGCTGTTTATTGTCCCATTTTGGGAAGACCTGAAAAAAATTACCCGCATCAGGTATTCTTTAACCGGTATCAATGCCGTAAGTGTGGGCTTTATCATTGCAGCCTTTGTGCTGTTGCTGATACCTGTTGCCCTGAACGGGCTTGCCATAGCGATTATGGTGATTACTTTTTTAATTTTGAATTATACGAAAATCAGCACCCCTTTTATTGTGCTCGCCGGAATTTTACTCGGTTACTTTTTGTAGCTGTTTAAAAAGGGGCATCATCGTGCATATCATCCATACGGGAAGGCTTAATAATGACATTACCTGAAGGCCTGTCAAAATCCTGCGATGGGGCCATTCCTGCACTTGGACTATCCATAGAAAAAGATGTAGGTGCGGCAAAGCTTTCTTCCAGATCTGCAAATTTTACGTACTTACCGATAAAGCGAAGTGGTACGATACCGGTTTCCCCATTACGGTGCTTCGCGATGATGACTTCACCCACACCAGCCTGAGAACGGCCCTGTTCATCTTCAGTGATGCCGTAATATTCCGGCCTGTACAGGAACAATACCATATCTGCATCCTGCTCAATAGAGCCCGATTCCCGCAAATCCGATAGCATTGGCCGTTTTCCATTTACTCCCGGCCTGCTTTCTACTGCACGACTCAGCTGGGACAGGGCAAGTACAGGCACATTTAGCTCTTTAGCTACCGATTTAAGGGCCCTCGAAATGCTACCGATTTCCTGCTCACGGTTACCACCACCACTTTGCCCTTCTCCTTTACCATGCATCAGCTGCAAATAATCGATGATGATCAGCTGTATGTCGTACTGGGCCTTCAGTCTCCTGCATTTGGCCCTGAATTCAAAGATATTTAAGGCCGGGGTATCGTCTATGAGGAGAGGGGCTTCGGTAAGCCCGCCTATCTTACTATGTAGCTGCTGCCATTCCCATTCCTGTAAGTTTCCTTTTCTGATCTTTTCCTGTTCTATTTCAGCTTCTCCTGAAATTAAACGATTAACCAGCTGTACAGATGACATCTCCAGAGAGAATACGACTGCCGGACGTTTAAACTGAACGGCTGCATTTCTGGCACAGGTCAATACAAAAGCTGTTTTCCCCATTGCCGGACGTGCTGCGATAATGACCAGATCGGATGCTTGCCAGCCACCTGTAATGCGGTCCAGGTCAGTAAAGCCTGAAGGTACACCGGTTAAGCCGTCGCTTTTGCCACGAAGTTCTTCTAATGTGGCCAGGGATTGTTTTACAATCTCGTCCATTTTTTGCGTATCCCTGCGCAGGTTGTTCTGGGCGATATCAAACAGGTTCTTTTCCGCGTGATCTAAGAGGTCGAAAATATCAGTGGTGTCTTCATAGGCGTTCTGAATGATCTCAGAAGAGATCCTGATCAGTTCACGCTGTATGTATTTCTGGGAAACGATCCTGGCGTGAAATTCAATATTGGCTGCAGAAGCGACCCTATTGGTCAGATTGGTAATATAGTATGCTCCGCCGATCATTTCCAGCAAGCCTAAAGTGCGCAGTTCAGCAGTAACGGTTAAGATATCAACCGGTTTGGATTTCTGGAAAAGTCCCTGTATGGCTTCGAAAATCTTTTTATGTGCCTCATGGTAAAACATGTCAGGCTTAAGAATGTCAATAACAGTAGATAAGGCATCTTTTTCAAGCATCAGTGCGCCTAAAATAGCTTCTTCAAGATCAATCGCCTGGGGAGGTATTCTTCCCATCGTGTTCATGGTATTGCTCAGCCTGTTTTTCCTTGCACTGAAATTTGCCCTATCTTGTCCTTGGGATTGATCGTTACTCATAGTACAAAAATAGGCAAAATATAAGTCGTCTCTGCATTTCTTTATACACATTTCCACCATCACCAATACTAGGATACCAATATCGCTTTGCTGAATTTTAGCTTTTTGCTAACAAAACTATGTGGAAAAGAATGCCTATTTTTGCCGCTCAATTTTATAGAAATGGAAAATTCCAGAAGACCCGCCCGAGCTAAAGAAAATAATGAGTTTATATTTGGTATACGTGCTGTTATAGAGGCAATTAAAGCCGGAAAAGAAATAGAGAGCATTTATATACAACGTGGTTTAACGGCTGGCATAATTATGGAACTAAAAGCATTGCTGAAGGAGGTGGATGCGCCGGTACATAATGTTCCGGTAGAAAAACTCAACCGGATGACCATGAAAAATCATCAGGGAGTTATTGCTGTGATTTCTGCCATTACCTTTCAAAAAATTGAAGACATCATTCCTGCAATTTATGAAAAAGGGGAAACACCTTTGGTGTTGATCCTGGATGGAATTACAGATGTAAGGAATATGGGCGCAATTGCCCGCACAGCGGCCTGTGCCGGGGTGCATGCCCTTGTTGTACCTAGTAAAAATTCGGCACAGATTAACGCTGATGCCATTAAAACTTCGGCAGGGGCCCTGTTCAGTATTCCGGTTTGCCGGCACCCGAATTTACATAAAACAGCTTTATTTTTACAGGAATGCGGTTTGCAGATTGTGGCCTGCACAGAAAAGACCAATGACCTGATCTATGCACCGGATTATACGGCTCCGACAGCTATTGTAATGGGGGCCGAAGATGAAGGCATCTCCAATGAGATCATGCGGATGGCGAACCATCTGGCTAAAATTCCAATGATCGGGGAGATCAGTTCATTGAATGTATCGGTATCGGCAGGGGTCATCCTTTATGAGGCCATCAGGCAAAGGCAATTTTCGGTTTAAAAAGCACAAAAAAAACCGGACACATAAGTTGTCCGGATTTTTTTGTGCTGGCCGGTTTAAATGAACTTTGTTCCGAACCTGGCTTTTACGTCTGCTACTACCTGTTTAATGCTTTGTTCTTCTGATCTTGGGCAAATGAGCAGGGTATTGTTTGATTCTACCACAATGTAATCGTGCAGTCCCTGTAAAATGACCAGTTTATCTTTAGGTACATTTACCATGCAATTTGAAGAATTGAACATCATGACCTGTTCTGCAGGGATCACTGCGTTTCCTACATAATCATGTTCTGCAATGTCGTAAATAGAAGCCCAGGTACCCAGGTCAGACCAGCCGAAATCGGCAGGCAATACGTAAACATTATCTGCTTTTTCCATGATTCCGAAGTCAATGGAGATATTGGTGCACTGCTGGTAAGCGTCACTGATAAACGCTTTCTCACTTTCAGAATTGTATATAGTGTTGCCTTGCAAAAAGATTTCATGCATTTCGGGCAGGTGTTTTGAAAAAGCTTTGTTTATGGCGCTGGCAGACCAGATGAAGATACCGGCATTCCATAAAAAATCTCCGCTTTGTATAAAGGATTTGGCCAGTTCAAGGTTTGGCTTTTCCGTAAAGATTTTTACTTTATGGATCTGATCATCTGTTTTTAAGGTGTTTTCAACATATTGGATATAACCGTATCCGGTATCAGGGCGGCTGGGTTTTATGCCAAGAGTAATCAGACAATCATTTTCTGAGGCTGCTTTTAAAGACTGTTCAATCGCTTCAATAAAGGCATCCTGATTGGTTATGGCATGATCTGAAGGAGCGACTACGATAGTCGCGTCAGGATTCAGGCTTGCAATTTTCATGGATCCATAAGAGATGCATGGTGCAGTATTGCGCATGATCGGTTCGGCCAGGATCTGGTTTTCATCTAAATCAGGTAATTGCGTTTTAATGATATCAGTATAGATCTCGTTGGTAACTATAAATATGTTTTCTGCAGGGCAGATCTTTAAAAATCTATCGTAAGTGCTTTGGATCAATGTTTTTCCTACGCCAAAAAAGTCGATAAACTGTTTGGGATGTTCGGTTCTGCTTACAGGCCAAAAGCGGCTGCCAACTCCACCTGCCATGATCAATGCGTAATTGTTCTTATTCATGCTAAATTGGAAAGATTAAATGATGCCTTCCTGAAGAAGGTCGTGCAAATGTACGATACCAAAATAACTTCCGGCATCGGTAACTAATAATTGGGTAATATTGTTCTCTTTGATGATTTCAAGTGCATTCAGGGCTAAAAGATCTTTTTCTATCTTTTTAGGGTTCGGATTCATTAAGTCGCTTGCTTTAATATTGGTTAAATCTGAATGTTTCTCCAGCATTCTTCTGATGTCTCCATCAGTGATGACCCCCAGGATCACATTCTGGTTAACAACAACAACAGCACCTAAACGGTTTTGACTAATTTCTACGATGACATCTTTTACTGATGCATCAGGGCTGATTTCTGGTTTTTGATTTTTTAAGGCAAGATCACCCGTTTTTAAATACAGTTTTTTTCCAAGTGCTCCTCCGGGATGGTACCTGGCAAAATCCTGTTCGTTAAAATCCCTGGCATGGAGTAAACAAATGGCCAGTGCATCACCCATGGCAAGTTGAGCTGTAGTGCTGGTGGTTGGGGCAAGGTTATGGGGGCAGGCCTCTTTTTCTACATAAGTATTTAAAACCAGGTCTGCCTGCATGGCGAGTTCTGAATTCAATTGCCCGATCATGCCGATCATGGTATTCCCCGATTGTTTCAGCAAGGGTGCCAGCACCTTAATTTCCGGGGTATTTCCGCTTTTTGAAATGCAGATGACGATGTCATTCTGCTGGATCATGCCCAGGTCGCCATGAACGGCATCTGCAGCATGCATAAAAATGGAAGGAGTGCCCGTTGAGTTAAAAGTGGCCACAATTTTTTGGGCAATTATGGCGCTTTTCCCGATTCCAGTGACAATTACCCGGCCTTTACTTTCGATAATCAGGTCAACTACCTTTACAAAATCATCATTTATATTATTAATCAGGCCCAATATGGCCTGGGCTTCCAGTTGTAAAGTGTTGACACCGGCCTCGATAATAGATTTTTTACTTTTCAAACAGAATTAATTAGTATATTGATGCTTTGAATTAGTGCAAAATTATGTTATTTTGAAGTAAAAATAGCACTGAATATTTTATAGACGAAATGGATGTGAAAAAGTCGTTGTTTGACAACTTACAAACCTTTTTTGGTTTTGATAATTTTAAAGGTGATCAGGAGTCAATAATCACCAATGTTCTTGAAAAGAAGAACACTTTTGTTATTATGCCTACAGGTGGGGGGAAATCCATATGTTACCAATTACCAGCATTGATCAATGAGGGTACTGCAATTGTGATATCCCCGCTGATTGCCCTGATGAAAAATCAGGTGGATCAGTTGCGGGCTTTCGGTGGAAGTGATAGTATTGCACATTTTTTAAATTCCTCTTTAAACAAGACGGAAATTACCCAGGTAAAAAGTGATTTACTTAACGGACAGACCAAGTTATTGTATGTAGCCCCTGAGTCGCTTTCTAAACAGGACAATATTGATTTCCTGAAACTCATCAAGATATCTTTTGTAGCGGTAGATGAAGCCCACTGTATTTCGGAGTGGGGACATGATTTCAGGCCTGAATACCGAAAAATCAGGCAGGTGATCAATGGTTTAGGTGAGGGGATCCCTATCATTGCCTTAACCGCAACAGCAACACCTAAAGTACAGCAGGACATCATCAAAAACCTGGGCATGAGTGATGCAACTTTGTTTAAGTCTTCTTTTAACAGGCCAAACCTGTTTTATGAGATCAGGCCTAAACGGGATGTATTGAAGGAAATCATCCGTTACATCAAATACAATACCGGGAAATCAGGGATCATTTACTGTTTAAGCCGTAAAAAGGTCGAGGAAGTTGCAGAATCATTAAATCTGAATGGTATAAAGGCCCTGCCTTATCATGCCGGCTTAGAACCCAAGGTTAGGGCAGATACCCAGGATAAGTTCCTGATGGAGGACGTAGAAGTAATTGTAGCCACTATTGCTTTTGGTATGGGGATAGATAAACCTGATGTGCGTTTTGTGATCCATCATGATATCCCAAAAAGTATGGAGGGATATTACCAGGAAACCGGAAGAGCAGGCAGAGATGGTGGTGAAGGGGTTTGTATTGCTTTTTATGCGCAGAAAGATGTGGATAAGCTGGCAAAATTCATGAAGGACAAGCCTGTTTCTGAACGGGAAATAGGTACCCAGATCCTGAAAGAAGTGATTGATTATGCCGAATCCGGTGGTTGCCGCAGGAAGCAGATCCTGCATTATTTCGGGGAAAACTTTAATGAGACCGGTTGTAACTGCATGTGCGACAATTGTAAAAAGCCTAAAAAACTTTTTGATGCAGAGGAATCCCTGTCTGTACTCTTAAAGCTGATCCGGAAGATTGGGGAGAAGTTTGACGATGCCCACATTATTAATGTACTGATGGGGCTGGAAACAGCCCAGACCATTGCCTATGAACACAGTAAGCTCCCGGAATTTGGTCTGGGTGTTGTTGAGGGAGAAAACCACTGGAAATCATTGGTGAGGCAGGCGGTATTGAACAACTTCCTTTCCAAGGACATAGACAATTACGGCCTGCTGGGCCTGACCAATTCGGGCCGGGATTTTATTGAAAACCCGTATAGTCTTAAGTTTCTCTTAAATGAACCGATAGACAGTGCAGCGGATGATGACGAGGATGATGTAAAACATGGAACAGGAACCCTGGATACGCAACTGCTGCAGCTATTGAAAGACCTGCGCAAGAAGATTGCCAAACAGAAAAATGTTCCACCGTTTGTTGTTTTCCAGGATCCGTCTTTAGAAGAGATGTGTACGCATTATCCTATTGCCATGGATGAGCTGAAGCAGATTTCTGGTGTGGGTAACGGCAAGGCATTAAAATTTGGCGCGCCCTTTCTGGAACTGGTCAAGAAATATGTGGAAGATAATGATATTGAACGTCCTATAGATCTGATCATTAAAACCCAGGCCAATAAATCGCAGCTTAAAGTGTCTATCATTCAAAATATAGACAGAAAGATTGGATTGGAAGATATTGCAAAGGCTAAGGGCATAACTTACGATGACATTTTGAAGGAAATTGAGGCCATTGTAAACTCTGGTACCAAACTGAACCTGAATTATTTTGTGGATGAAGTTATCGATGAAGACCGTCAGGATGAAGTATTCGATTATTTTCAATCGGCCGAAAACGATTCTATTGATGCAGCACTTAAAGAGCTGGGCGAAACCGATTATTCACGTGAAGAAATACAACTGATGCGGATCAAGTTCATGTCCGAATTAGGTAATTAATAGCATAAAAACAATAATGATCAACTTTTCATTAGATAAATTAAAACATACAGACTCCGGTAATTTCTTTTTGATGGCAGGACCGTGTGCGATAGAAGGCGAAGATATTGCACTACGCATTGCAGAGCGCATCATCAACATCAGCGATAAACTGGAGATCCCATTTATTTTTAAAGGTTCTTACCGTAAAGCAAACCGTTCTAAAGGTGGTTCATTTACTGGAATCGGGGACGAAAAAGCGCTGAAGATACTGGAAAAAATAGGAAAAACCTTTAACGTGCCTACGGTTACTGATATTCACGAAAGTGCAGAAGCGGCTATGGCAGCTGCTTATGTGGATGTTTTGCAGATCCCTGCTTTTTTATGCAGACAAACTGATTTGCTCATTGCCGCTGCAAAAACGGGTAAGGTGGTAAATGTGAAAAAAGGACAGTTCTTATCTGCCGGCTCGATGAAATTTGCAGTGGAGAAAATTGTAGAATCGGGAAACCAGAAGGTCATACTTACTGACAGGGGAAATACTTTCGGTTACCAGGATCTGATTGTGGATTACCGGGGGCTGCCGGAAATGCAAAGCTTTGGTGTACCTGTGGTGATGGATTGTACGCACTCTTTACAGCAACCCAATCAAAGTTCAGGCGTTACCGGAGGTAAACCAGAATTGATAGAGACCATTGCTAAAGCAGCAATTGCAGTTGGTGCTGATGGTTTGTTTATCGAAACACATCCTGATCCTGCAAATGCAAAATCGGATGGCGCAAATATGCTGCAGCTGGATTTACTGGAACAATTGCTTGTTAAACTGATCAGAATAAGAAAAGCGGTTATTTAAGACCCTTAGATTTTGGTAATGATGAAAGAGGTTCGCCTGTTTTGTCTGCGCTGTGCATCGTTATCGTTGGCTGTTATAGGTTTCGTTTCTCCATATCCCTTAAAAGTTAACCTTCCCGGATCAATTTTTTCCCGGATCAGGTAATCATATACGGCTTTCGCCCGTAGTAAAGAGAGTTTTTCATTGAACTGGGCATTTCCGACATTGTCTGTATGCCCCTGAATCTCTATACAAAGGCTTGCGTTATTTTTGAGCAATTGCTGGAGCGTGTAAAGTTCTGTCATTGAGACTGGTAAAAGGACGTATTCGTTGGTATTAAAAAATATATTCTTCAGCACCATGTTTTTTCCAGTGCTCAGTTTTTCCAACGCCACCTGCACGATAAACGGATTGCTGATATAAGCACTATCCAGCTGATAATTCTCTGAATAGAACAGGTATCCATCTGCACTTACGTTAAAAGAATAGTTTCCACCAATGGGCATTACCGCCAGGAAATCGCCGGTTGCTGCAGAGGTATGATCACTGTAGGCTATTTTCTTTGTTTTTAAGTTAACCACTTCAACTTTGGCGTCCAGAAATGCTTTAGTCTCTTTATCCGTCACCAGCCCTTTTACATAAGTTATCGGAAGTGGCTTTTTAGGCTCCGGCATGTTAAACTGGTAAATGTCCATATCACCGTAGCCGCCTTTTAGCATGGAAGAGAAAAGTCCGTATTTGCCATCAGGTGTAACAATAAGGCCGGTTTCTTCGTTAAAAGTATTGATTGGATAACCCAGGTTTTCCGGAATTTTCCATTGACCTGTCTCGTTCATGCGGCTCATGAAGATGTCTTTATTGCCCATGCCAGGCCATCCATCGGATGAAAAGTATAAGGTTTTCCCGTCAGGATGCATAAAAGGAGTATGCTCGTCGTAAGGGGTATTGATCTCAGGTCCCAGGTTTTCGGGCTGCGACCAGTAACCGTCTGTTTTTAAAGTGGTTCTCCATATGTCATAGCCACCTAAACCTCCGGGCCGGTTGCTTACAAAATACAAAGTACTGCCATCAGGACTGATCGCAGGCTGTGACTCCCAGTAAGGAGTGTTTACCGGAGCGCCAAGATTAAATGGTTCAGACCAGTCTTTTCCATTTTTATGGCTTACGTAAATGTCGCAGCGTCCCAATCCGTCAGGCCGGTTACAGCCTGTGAAAAATAAGTAGCGTCCGTCCGGAGAAATGGATTGTGCACCTTCATTATATTTTTGGGTATTGATCTTTTCACTTAAAGGAAGGGGCAGGCTCCAGGATTTGTCTTTTTTTTCTGAAACAAAAAAATCTTCATTGCCATTGATGTTCCGGCTAAATATCAAACGTGTCCCATCAGCAGTTACAGATGGAAAATAATCGCGGTGTACAGAATTAATTTCAGCACCCATATTCAGGGGTTCATACTTTACAGGCTTTTTTAAAGCGCCAATGGCAAATTCACAATCCTTTACATATTTTTTAGCCCTGTTGAGGAAATCCGGATCATTGCCTTTATAATCCCTGATAAAAATGCTGAGGTTATTTAAGGCATTTGCATAATCACCCGTATACATTTGTACTTCTGCAAAGCCATAATAGATTCTTGGATCGGGATTTCCTGCCAATGCAATAGCTGCTGCATAATTTATTTTTGCAGGTTCATATAATTTTAATCTCCTGTTTACATCTGCGAGCTGGATATAAGCAAACTGAAAATTTGGATCAGCTTTCAGGGCTTCCTGCAGCAATGGGATTGCCTGCTCGTAATCGTTGGATCTGAGGTAATGCTGAGCTTTGTCAAAACTGACCTGAGCTTTTTTAACTGCAGAAGTCTGGGCAATGCTGCTTTGCAGGATAAAATATAAGAAAAAAAGAAGCGCAATTTTCTTCATCAATGCTACGGTAATTTAATAACAGATTAAATGTAGCTAAAAAATCAGAAGGGCAACTAAGGGATATTTAAAAACTTATGTGTCTGAAGCGATATTTCCCATTTGGGATTGGCCATCACGTAATCAATGATCAAAGGGGTAATTTCTTTAGATTTTGACCATTCGGGCTGTAAGTAGAGTTTGCAGCTGGCTGAAACGGTCTCCGCATATTTTTCTGCCCATTCAAAATCACTTTTGTTGAATACAATTACCTTCAGTTCATTGGCATAAGGGGTAATATCCGGGCGGGGGGCTTTAAATTTTTTAGGCGACAAACAGATCCAGTCCCAGTTGCCAGAAAGGGGATAGGCACCAGAAGTTTCAATGAAGGTTAATATCCCTTTTTCCCGAAGTTTTTCGGTCAGGTAATCCAGGTTATAGATCAAGGGCTCTCCGCCAGTGATCACCACTGCTTTGCCAGGGTAACTTTCTGCCTTGGCTACAATTTCGTCTGCCGGGGTTAAAGGATGGAGTTCTGCATCCCAGCTTTCTTTCACATCACACCAGTGGCATCCCACATCACAGCCACCTAAACGAATAAAGTAAGCTGCTTTTCCGGTATTAAATCCTTCGCCCTGTATGGTATAAAATTCTTCCATCAAAGGAAGTAATGTGCCGTCTTCTGGTATTTGATGTGCCATATAAAGGGGGCAAAGGTAAATAAATATCTGTTGAAAATCAGATTATATGTATCTTGAACCTGAGATATGACCAAGCTATGAATAAATTGAAATGGCATAAAATTGAAGGAGAATTACCAGCAGCGGATTTTGTGAAGCAGATCCTGGTAGAAGGAAAGAAGTTATGCCTGGTAAAGCACCAGCATGAATATTTTGTGGTACAGAATTATTGTCCGCATGCCGGGGGCGTGTTAAGTGGGGGCTGGTGTAAAAACGGGCAGCTGATTTGCCCGATCCACCGTTGGGAATATGATTTGCATACCGGGAGGGGCGCAGAAGGACAAGGCGATTACATCGATACTTATCCTGTTGAAATCAGGACCGATGGGCTATATGTAGGAATAAAGGAAGGCTGGCTCCGGCGGCTTTTTGGCAGCTGAACAGTTAACTGTAAATTTCTCCTTTTGCTGATGCCAATGTGTTTTTTAACAAACCTACAATGGTCATTAACCCTACACCACCCGGAACAGGAGTGATCCATGATGATTTTGGGGCAACATTTTCAAAATCTACATCACCATAAAGTTTATAGCCAGATTTAGTTTGCCCGGAAGTTTCCCTGTTGATGCCAACATCGATAATGATAGCACCTGGTTTCACCATATCAGCAGTTACAAAATTTTTCTTTCCAATGGCTGCAACAATGATATCGGCCTGAAGGGCAATCTCTTTTAAATTTGTGGTCCTGCTATGGGTAAGGGTCACTGTGCAATTACCAGGACTGGCATTGCGGGCCATCAGTATGCTCATCGGGCTACCTACAATATTGCTCCGGCCAACCACCACACAGTGTTTGCCCGCAGTATCAATCTGATAGGCCTGGAGCATCAATAAAATTCCATAAGGTGTTGCCGGGATAAAACAAGGCAGGTTGCGCATCATCCTTCCTAAATTTACAGGGTGAAAACCATCTACGTCCTTACGGTAATCGATTTTTTCAGTTACCTTTTCAGGATCAATGTGTTTAGGGAGGGGAAGCTGTACAATCAGTCCATCCACACCGGCATCCTTGTTAATTTCTTCAATTTTTTGCAATAACTCTGCCTCTGTTACTGAAACATCATACCTGATCAGCGAAGACTGGAAGCCAACCTTTTCACAGTTTTTCATTTTGCTGGCCACATAAGTCTCGCTACCGCCATCGTTACCTACTAAAATTGCGATCAAGTGAGGCTTTCTGCCACTCTTGGCTAAAAAATCTGCAGCTTCGGCTGCTATTTCCTGTTTAATCTTCTCTGATGCGAATTTTCCGTCTAGTAACTGCATGTATCAATGGTGTTGTTTTTGTTCAAAAATAAAAGCAATGTAAATATAGTAAGCAACTAATCCAGTTTTAATACGGCCATAAAGGCAGTTTGAGGAATTTCTACGTTTCCAACCTGGCGCATACGTTTCTTTCCTTGTTTCTGTTTTTCCAATAGCTTACGTTTACGCGAGATATCACCGCCATAACATTTGGCAGTAACGTCTTTACGTAAGGCACTCAGCGTTTCACGGGCAATAACTTTTGCACCGATAGAGGCCTGTATTTTAATCTCGAATTGCTGACGTGGAATTAATTCTCTCAGTTTCTCACAGATCTTCTTCCCAAAATCGTAAGCGTTGCTACGGTGGATCAATGAAGATAAAGCATCAACAGGTTCTTCATTTAACAACATATCCAATCTTACCAGATCTGATTTGCGGTAACCAATCTGGTGATAGTCAAATGAAGCATAGCCCTTGGAAATTGTCTTTAGCTTATCGTAAAAGTCGAATACAATTTCGCCCATAGGCATTTCAAAAACCAGTTCAACCCGGTCAGAGGTCAGGTAAGATTGATTGACGATAATTCCCCTTTTCTGAATACAAAGTGACATTACCGGCCCAACAAATTCGGCTTTGGTGATGATATTTGCTTTGATGTAGGGTTCCTCTACCGAATCCAGTTTACTTGGATCCGGCAGATCTGATGGGTTGTTCACGATCACTTCTTCGCCTTTGGTGGTGCGTGCGATATAGGAAACGTTGGGTACAGTGGTAATCACTGTCATGTCGAATTCGCGCTCCAGGCGTTCCTGGATAATTTCCATGTGCAGCATGCCCAGGAAACCGCAACGGAAACCAAAACCTAAAGCTGCGGAACTTTCCGGTTCAAAAACTATAGAAGCGTCATTTAGCTGCAGTTTGTGCATTGCCTCACGCAGTTCTTCAAACTCGTCCGTATCTACAGGGTAAATGCCGGCAAAAACCATGGGTTTTACTTCTTCAAAACCTTGTATAGAATCTAATGAAGGCCGGTCAACGGTGGTAATCGTATCGCCAACTTTAACTTCACGCGCTTCTTTTATGCCGGAAATGATATAGCCCACATCTCCGGTTTTAACAACAGTACGTGGCGATAGGTCCAGTTTCAGGATACCGACTTCATCGGCCAGGTATTGTTTACCTGTGTTAATGAACTTAACTTTATCTCCTTTTTTAATCTGGCCGTTCACTACTTTATAATAAGCAATAATTCCTCTGAACGGGTTAAAAACAGAGTCAAAGATCAATGCCTGTAATGGTGCTTCCGGGTCACCTACCGGAGCAGGGACACGGTCTACAATGGCCTGGATGATATCAGGAATACCCATGCCTGTTTTGCCTGATGCCGGGATAATTTCCTCACGCTTGCAACCAATTAAATCAATGATCTGGTCTTTTACTTCCTCAGGCATTGCTCCGGGCAAGTCCATTTTATTTAAGATGGGGATAATCTCCAGGTCATGCTCTAAAGCCAGGTATAAGTTTGAAATGGTCTGCGCCTGAATTCCCTGAGATGCGTCAACAATAAGCAGCGCACCTTCGCAGGCTGCAATAGAGCGGGAAACTTCGTAAGAAAAATCTACGTGTCCCGGCGTGTCAATCAGGTTGAAATTGTACTCAATTTCACCGACCTTATAATTCATTTGTATGGCATGGCTTTTTATCGTGATCCCACGTTCACGCTCTAAATCCATATTATCCAGCAACTGGGCCTGCGATTCACGCTGGCTGATGGTTTTAGTGTATTCCAATAAACGGTCAGCTAAAGTGCTTTTACCGTGGTCAATATGTGCAATTATGCAAAAATTACGTATGTGCTTCATCAGTGGCGCAAATATAAGATTTTGCCTTGATTATTTCAGGGTAATTTAATTGTGGCCCATGCTTTCGTTAAATGGAAACGCTCAGGTAGATAAATAGGGGTAATTTTAATTTAAATGATCTTAAAATGGTCCGCATCTTTTAAAAACGGAAAGTTTTGACGGGTTTTAACCAATTCTTCATAACCGATGCTGAAAGTATAAAGATCTTCATCCTCCGGCTTGTAGTAAACGGTTTTACCCATTGGGTCTATACACATCGAATGTCCGCTGTAATAAACCTCCTTGCCATCATGTCCGATACGGTTGGCTGCTATAACATAGCACTGGTTTTCAATTGCTCTGGCCGGTATCAATGCTTTCCAATGTGCAGATCTTTTATCAGGCCAGCTGGCAATCAGCAACAATATATCATATTCTTCATTTTGATTACGCAGCCAAACCGGGAAACGCAGATCGTAACAGATGGCCAGGCGTATTTTCCAGCCTTTCAGTTCAACAATTATCTTTTCAGCACCAGGACTATAGTTTTTATCTTCTTCACCCAGGCCAAACAAATGTCTTTTATCGTAATAGCTAAAATCACCGTTTGGCAGCATCCAGATCAAACGGTTGTAGTATTTGCCATGCTCTTTAATGATCAGGCTCCCTGCAACTACACATTCGTATTTCTCAGCAATCTGGATCATCCATTGCATGGTTTTTCCATTCATTTCTTCTGCCAGTGCTTCAGCATTCATGCTAAAACCAGTGTTAAACATTTCTGGCAAAACGATAAGGTCAGTTTTTTCTTTGACCCCAATCGACAAGCGTAAAGCAAGGTTCTGCAGATTTTTGTCAATGTTCTCCCAAAACAGGTAGGCCTGGAAAATAGTGACCTTCAGGTTATTTATATTTAAGTAGTTAGGACTTTCCATCATTGTAATTTATAGGGCTTAAATTATAACTTCATTAGTCTTTCAACGGCTTTTTCCAATGTTTCTTGTTTTTTAGCAAAACAAAATCGCAATACTTTGTGGTCTGTATTCCTGGTATAAAAGGCGGAAACGGGAATACTGGCTACCCCGTACTCCTTTACCAGTCTTATGGCCATATCTGTATCCTTCTCTTCGCTCATATGTTCATAACTAACGCATTGAAAATAAGAACCGTTACAAGGTAATAAATTAAAACTGGTTTCTTTCAGCAGCTGCCGGAAGAAATCGCGTTTCTGCTGAAAGAATGAAGCTAAACTCCTGTAAGTTTCCTCATCTTTCAGGTAATTTGCGATACCAACCTGCATGGGTGTATTGACGCTAAATACATTAAACTGGTGCACCTTTCTAAATTCTTTCATGAGACGTTCAGGGGCCAGGCAATAGCCCAGTTTCCAACCTGTTGTATGCAATAATTTGCCAAATGAAGCGGCAATAAAGCTTCTTTCTCTTAATTCGGGGTACAAAGCAATGCTCTGGTGTTTGTTGTTGTCAAAAATGATGTGCTCATATACTTCATCACTGAGGACTAGAATATCGGTATTTTTGGTGAGCTTGATCAGGGCTTTAATGTCCTTTTCTGATAAGATACATCCTGTTGGGTTTTGCGGACTGTTCAGGATGATCATTTTGGTATTGGCTGTAAACAGTTTTTTGACCATTTCCCAGTCAATCTCGTAGTTGGGAGGAACCAGCTCATAGGGCTTAACCAGGCCGCCCAGTAGCTTAACCGTTGGGGCATAACAATCATAGGCCGGCTCAAAAATGATCACCTCATCGCCCGAACTGATGCAGGAGCTCAGTGCAGTAAAGATGGCCTGTGTACCACCTGCCGTAATGGTCACTTCAGTATCCGGATGATAATTTGCGCCATAAAGCTTACTTACTTTCTCCGCAATCAATGCTCTCAATGCAGGTAATCCTGGCATCGGGGCGTATTGATTGTATCCTTTTTGCATAGCCTCGGTAACAAAATTCAGCAATTTCGGATCACAATCGTAATCGGGAAAGCCCTGGGAAAGATTAATGGCTTTATATTCTTCCGCTAATTTTGACATTACCGTAAAGATGGTAGTGCCGGTGTGTGGTAGTTTTGATTGTATAGCTATCATGTTACAACGAAAATAGAAATAATATTTTATCGGCTTATATCAGATTTATTTAATAATTTCAGCCTGCTATGACTTTTAAAACAAAAGAGAGCAAGTTATTGCTCGTTCTGGGAGCTTTTTTTGTGGCCAACGCCATACTTTCCGAATTTATTGGAGTGAAAATATTCACTGTTGAGGGCACACTTGGCATTAAACAATTTGACATTAGTTTACTGGGGGTGCCCAATTTATCCTTTAATATGTCGGCAGGTGTATTAACCTGGCCATTGATATTTATCATGACAGATATCATCAATGAATATTTTGGTGTCAGGCAGGTACGCTTTTTATCGGTGTTAACAGCAACTTTAATCTCCTATGCCTTTATTATTGTAGGAGCAGCGATGCACCTTACACCATCAGATTTCTGGATAAATCAAAACATCAATGGACAGATGGTAAATATGAATGCCGCATTTGCGGGTATTTTTGGACAGGGGATGTGGATTATTGTTGGTTCTGTGGTCGCCTTTTTAGTTGGACAGATCGCAGATGTACTGATCTTTCACCGCATAAAAAAAATTACCGGAGATAAAGCCTTATGGCTTCGGGCTACCGGCTCAACGGTAGTTTCACAGTTTATAGACAGTTTCGTAGTCATTTTTATTGCATTTTATTTAAATCCCCAGTATCACTGGAGCTGGCAAATGGTTGCTGCTATTGGCCTGGTTAATTATACCTACAAATTTGTTGTCGCCATTTTGATGACTCCAATTTTATACCTGGTCCATGGCATTATCGACGGCTACCTGGGTAAAGACCTGGCGCACCGTATGATTAAAATGGCCGGAAGGAGGTAGGAGTCGGCTATGGCCTGCTCACCTCCAGTATCTTAAATTCCTGGATGCCGTCGGGCATCTCCCAGTTGATGCTGTCGCCGGTTCTATACCCGAATAAAGCAACGCCAATTGGTGCAAAAACAGATACCTTCTGCACTTTTATATTCGCTTCCTCCGGCATCACCAGTTTAAACGTAAACTCTTTTCCGGTTTTTACATTTGCAATCCTTGCTTCTGATTTTAAGCAGACAACATCTGAAGGAAGCGTCTCGGCAGAATAGATGGTAGCAGCTTTAAGTTCCGCCTGTAGTTTTTCTTTGTTATAAGCACTCATGTTAGATTTTTCCAGATGCTCTTTTAAAAGTTTGAAATCGCTTTTTGATAACGACAGTGATTTTGTTTCCATGATTTTGATATGTTAATGTTGTATTTAGATGACGGGGCTAAAAATGCCAGCAGCACTGTACCGGTAGATACAGCGTTATGATGTTCTTTTTAAAAATTAGTATAGTATAATTTATCAGAAAATTTCTGAGCCCCTGAATCGAAGAAGAAAAAAGATTGATTCGGGGCTTAAATAATAAAGTCTTTACTGGTCGTTTGAAAGGTGAAGCCCAGTGGATAGTTTTCCCTGAAAAACTTTTTAAACAGGGCATAGGCCTGCAGCTGACTTTTATTGTAAGTCGCCATCAAAGCTCTATATATGCCTTTTTGTTCCATTACTGGCTAAGGTCGTCAGCTTTTTTTAAAAATCAAAGTAAATTCTGTTAATTGACACCGATAAGACTTACCCACACACTAATACTGCTGTTTAAGCCCGCAACTGTTGTTTAACATGATGAAGGAAATGGTTCAGGTCAAAGGGCTTGCTGATGAAATCATCGGCGCAGGCTTCTTCCAGTACAGATTTTTCAGCTGCATGGGCAGACATAATGATAATGGGAATGTGGCCTGTTCTTTTGTTTGTTTTTAACGCTCTGCATATATCTATGCCATTACCATCGGGCAACATGACATCCAGAATGATCAGATCTGGCTTATTGCCCTGAATTGCGAGATTAAATGCCGATGCGGTAGCAAAAGACTCGACGGTATAATCTTCTTCCCGCAGTACATATTCAACAATAAACCTAATGTCTTCATCATCTTCAACAATGTATATATATTTAGCCATTTGCGCGTCGTACTTCCAGATAATTCTCAACAGGACAATTGTAAAAACAACCCGTTTTTCCTTAAAAGGTTTTGTAAATCGAAAGTTTAGGTAGAAAAAATGCAATACAGGTCAAGTTCTGTTTGATTATTTCTAAAAAAATATATATTTGGCTTAAATTAGAAAATCAAAACACGGAAACTGTATATGCAGTTTCCACACCATTAAAAGAAAAAACAAAAACATGGAAAAATTTTCAAAAGTGAAAGAATTGTTGGCTTCAATTGAAGCAGATGCTGAGAAATTTTACAGTGCAGGTAACAATGCTGCAGGTACGAGAGTACGTAAAGCTATGCAGGATTTAAAAGTACTTGCTCAGGACATCCGTACCGAAGTAACTGAGAAAAAAAACAGCGGTAAATAATAGCCGGTCACCAATATCAGTAACCGGTCAGATGGTTACTGATATTTTTTTTGAAATATGTTATACACCCCTAATCCAGCCAGGTATACCCAGATGAACTATCGCCGATGCGGCAGAAGCGGACTAAAACTGCCTGCTATTTCGCTGGGTTTATGGCATAATTTCGGACATGTAGATCAATTGGAAAACTGCAGCAATATTTTAAAGCTTGCTTTTGATCATGGTATCACACATTTTGATCTCGCCAATAACTACGGGCCGCCCCCAGGCTCAGCAGAAGAAAATTTTGGACGTTTGCTTAAAAGGGATTTTTCTGCTTACAGGGATGAACTGATTATTTCTACCAAGGCCGGTTACACCATGTGGGATGGGCCTTATGGCGACTGGGGTTCAAAAAAATACCTGGTATCCAGCCTGGAGCAGAGTTTGAAGCGCATGGACCTTGACTATGTTGATATTTTTTACCATCACCGTCCGGATCCGGAAACACCGCTGGAAGAGAGCATGTCTGCCCTCGATCTCCTGGTTCGCCAGGGCAAGGCCTTATATGTAGGCATTTCCAATTATCAGCCAGCTGAGGCAGCGCAGGCTATCCGGATATTAAAAGATCTGGGAACACCCTGTCTGATCCACCAGCCTAAATACTCCATGTACGAACGTTGGATAGAGGACGGTTTGCTTGACCTTCTGGAAAAAGAAGGCGTAGGTTGCATTCCGTTTTCGCCACTTGCCCAGGGATTATTGACCGATAAATACCTGAAAGGAATTCCTGCAGATTCCAGGGCGGCGAAGCCGCATGGTTTTTTAAAGACGGAACAGGTTACCGCTGAAAAAATTATGCAACTGAACCGGTTGAATGCTATTGCAGAAAGCCGGGGACAAAAACTGGCGCAGATGGCTTTGTCCTGGATACTTAGAGATCAGCGCGTTACTTCTGTGTTGGTTGGTGCCAGTAAACCGGAACAGCTCGCCGACTCTTTAAAATGCCTGGACAATACCAGTTTCAGCGAAACTGAACTTCAACAGATTGAGCAGGCGCTTTCAGCCCCTTAATGTTTAATTTTATTTGCCCCATGTGATTTATTTCTATATTTAGGGATGGAAACCTCACAAATTTTACCAATCCTTGATGGTGTTGAACTTCGCGTTTTAGGCGTGCTCATGGAGAAATCCAAAACAACGCCAGAGTATTATCCTATGACGATCAATGCCTTAACGCTCGCTTGCAATCAAAAAACATCCAGAAAACCTGTAGTGCAGTACGATGAACAGACCGTAATACTTGCGCTGGATACCCTAAAAAGAAAAAGTCTGGTTTCTACTGCAACCGGTGGTTCCAGCAGGAGTGTTAAATACAAGCATAATTTTGCCATTGTATTTCCTGTATTGCCACAGGATGTTGCCATAATTTGCCTGTTGATGTTAAGGGGCCCTCAAACGCCTGGTGAATTAAATACCAATTCTGGCCGGATGTATGAATTTGAATCTCTTGATGAGGTGCAAGAGGTATTGGAAAGGCTTTCTGAACCTGAAATGTCCTACGTAATGCAATTGCCTAAACGTGCGGGGCAGAAGGAAGTGAGGTACGTCCACCTATTGGCCGGCACACCAGATCCAGAACAGTATGAAAGCCAGGAGAACTTTGCAAAGCCTGCAACTGAACTGGAAGAACGCTTAGCTAAAGTAGAAGAAGAACTGGCCGGGTTAAAAGAAGCCTTTAATAACCTCATGAAAGAGTTAATGTAATAACCAGCAATCAGATCAGCATGTCAGCAAACCAAAAATTAAACATACATGAAGACTGGGTAGTAGTCATACTCGGAGGATTAACTATTCTGTTAACTTTATCAGGGCTTTTATTGCCCGTGCCTGTATTTGGCTGGAAAAACTTCGGGGAACTCTCTGGTACGGTATGCTCAGCTTCAAATCTCAGCTTTATAGGCCTTCAGTTCCTGTTTGTGATTGTCATTGCCGCTGTTGGTGCATTTTTAACCGGAAAGCAGCTCAAGTCTGCGCTGCTTACATTTCCTGTTGTTTATATGTTAACCATTGCTGCGCTTGTTCTTGCCGGAAACAGCCAGGTAAAAGCATTGAATTTAGAAGCGGTGATTTTTAGCCTTGCTTTAGGATTGCTGATCAGCAATTGCTTTAACCTACCGGAATGGTTCAAAATGGCTTTGTCAACAGAATTATTTGTAAAAATCGGTTTGGTCTTACTAGGAACAACGGTGATTTTTTCTGATGTGCTGAAAGCTGGATCATTGGGTTTGATACAAGCCCTCGTTGTGGTCTTGTCTGTATGGTATTTTGCCTTCTGGTTATGTAAAAAGTTAAAAATAGATGAGGAGCTGACCATGATGATCTCCAGCGCGGTGTCTATCTGTGGTGTTTCTGCTGCCATCGCAACCTCAGGAGCCATAAAAGGAGATGCCAAGAAATTATCTTATGTCATATCCATGGTTTTGATCACAGCCATACCTATGATGATCTTTATGCCCTATATTGCGCAGTATTTTAATTTCCCGCAGGCGGTTACCGGTGCCTGGCTTGGGGGAAGTATTGATACCACTGGTGCAGTTGTTGCTTCAGGAAGCCTGGTAGGTGAGGAAGCCTTAAAGATCAGCACGATTGTTAAATTCTCTCAGAATGTACTACTGGGAATTGCTGCATTTGCCATTTCTGTATACTGGACCTATACCCGGCATCCGGCGGGGAAAGGTGCCCGTGCCAAACCTACGTTAAAAGTAATATGGGAGCGTTTTCCAAAATTTGTACTTGGATTTATCGCTGCTTCGGTTTTGTTTTCTTTTTTTATTTCAGCCGGAGTAAATGCCGAAGTGAAGGGAAGTTTAAAAAATTTACAAGGTCTTTGGTTTGCGCTGGCATTTACGAGTATAGGTTTAGAAACTAACTTTAAAGATCTTTTTGGCAAAAACAGCAAAAAACCCTTCTATGCTTTTCTGATTGCTCAGGGATTCAATATTGTGATTACACTGGTTATCGCTTATATTTTGTTCAACTGATCAGTATGATGTTATGCTTTGCACTAAATGCAGCTTAAGCTCTGGTCTCTTTTGTCAAAACGATCGTTTACATCTGTATCATAGCCATAATAAGGCATATTACCAAGGTTTTTCAGGCCCGGTTTTGCATCGGGTTTTGCAATTTCAGTGAGCAGTTCATTATACTTTTCCAGCAGGGTAATGTATTTGTTCATCCAAAAATGAATGGAGCTTTCGCAGTTTTCGTTTTTGAAGTCTTGAACTGCGGTAAAGCCCGCTGACACCTGGTTTTTGGCCTTTGCAAATTCCTCAGGAAATTCGTTAGTGAAATCGTGGTCTATTGCCTGGCCTATTTTGCAAATGGTTTCCAGATTTAAATGTCCGTGTTCAAACCAGTTATAAATAGATGTTCTACTTACATGTAGTATTCTGGAGAGTTCGCTGATTCCGATTTTGGTGCGTACGATTCGTTCGATTACGTCCCCTTTGTTTGAAGTCATTAGTAAATAGTTTAAATGATACTTAATTCTATTAGCTAAATATTGAGATCAGAGGGATGTGCTAATCTTATTGAAAGATAAAAAAAAAATACCATTAATAGAAAATAATAATAATAATTGTTAAATGTCCTGGTAATGCCGTCTTTTCCCAATTTTATATATTAGGCTTATTTAGAGTGGAATAGGCGTATTTCGTTTACAGTTTGTACAGTATCAGGGGATTCTTGTATACATCTGTAAACCAATATGTGCAAACTATACAATTAGAATTACAACTTTAAAAAAGGCATATCTTCCCGGGATATATTACATAGCTTTATTTAATAAAATTAATTGATGGCAAATAGTTCTGGCAAAAGAAACAAGAATATTTCGCCCAGTATGAAAAGATGGAGCAGCGATAAAAATCCAGGTCATGACGGTTGAAATCCGTTTTGATAAGCTTTAACTTCAAAGATCGGTTCCTGTAACTGATGTAGCGAAGCTGTAGCAAAACCAGCTCTGCACTTTCCATAAAAATTATATTTTAATTTATTATCTCTTTGGGAAATAAAAATTCTTACAGATAAAAAATAAAACCTTCTTTTCCAATTTCTTGGTTGCCTTGCATTCATTTAAAAAATCCAGGGATTATTAATTGACAAAACATGATGAATAAGATAGCAGTACAGCCCAGAATTGCGGTTATTGGGCTTGGATATGTAGGTTTGCCCCTGGCTGTAGCGTTTGCCAAAAAATATAAAGTGCTGGGCTTTGACATTGATGCATCCCGTATATCAGCACTCAAATCTGGAACGGATCATACACTCGAAGTAAGCAAGGCCGAATTAAACCAGGTACTTACACCTAGCTGCAGTTCGGCATTGGGTCTTTATTGTACCAATGAGCTGGAGAACATTAGCAGCTGTACCATTTACATAGTTACTGTACCCACACCGGTAGATAAAAATAACCACCCAGACCTGTCGCCTCTTTTAAAAGCAAGTGCAAGCGTTGGGCGCGTACTTAAAAAGGGAGACATTGTAGTGTATGAATCCACTGTATATCCAGGGGTTACAGAAGAGGAATGTGTACCTGTTTTAGCTAAAACTTCGGGCTTAACCTATAATGTAGATTTTTTTGCAGGCTATTCGCCAGAGCGCATCAATCCCGGTGATAAAAGCCGAACTGTGATTGATATTCTCAAAATAACCTCAGGATCGACAGCTGGAACTGCCGAGACCGTTGACAAGCTTTATGGTTCCATTATCCTTGCAGGAACGTACAGAGCTTCTTCCATTAAAGTTGCGGAAGCTGCAAAAATTATAGAAAATGCCCAGCGGGACATCAACATTGCCTTTGTCAATGAACTGGCTATGATCTTTAACCGCTTAGGGATCAATACCACTGAAGTCTTAAATGCAGCGGCGACGAAATGGAATTTCCTGAACTTCAGACCAGGGCTGGTTGGCGGACATTGCATTGGTGTTGATCCCTACTACCTGGCGCAAAAAGCACAGGAAGTTGGCTATCATCCCGAGATCATTCTGGCAGGGAGACGGGTGAATGATGGAATGGGGGCTTATGTAGCAGATCAGCTCATCAAACAAATGGTTCAGAAAGACATCCATATTATTGGGGCGAAAGTACTTGTCCTGGGCTTCACCTTTAAAGAAAACTGTCCTGATGTGCGCAATACCAAGGTCATTGATGTCATTAACCGCTTAAAGGAATATCATATACAGGTTACTGTTCATGACCCTTGGGCAAATGTGGCACTCGCTATGCATGAATACGGAATTATATGTGAGAATGGAGAATCAAAGACCAGAAAATATGATGGAATCGTATTGGCGGTGGCACACCTGGAATTTAAAACCATTGATTTAAAAAGTCTATGCAAAAAAAACAGTGTCATCTATGATGTGAAATCTTTGCTACCAGATGAATCGGTAGATTCCAGTTTGTAAAGCATCATGAGTTTAGGCAGTAAAACAATATATGGGGTGCTCTGGTCAATTGGCCAGGAAATGAGCTCAAAATTTATCAGCTTTTTTATCACCATTGTTCTGGCCAGGCTTTTGTCGCCTGCCGAATTTGGTCTGATTGCAATGCTATCTGTTTTTATTGCGGTTGGAAATTCCTTACTGGACAGTGGTTTAAGCTCGTCTTTAATCCGGACACCAGAAGTTACGCAAAAAGACTGTACTACCGTATTCTATTTTAATTTGGCGGGAAGTCTGGTTATTTATGGTGTGCTATTCTTTTCAGCGCCTTTAATTGCCTTGTTTTATCATCAGCCAGTATTAAAAAATGTGATCAGGGTGTACGGTATAACTTTAATTATTAATGCTTTTTTTGTGATTCAGCAAACTTTACTGGTAAAGGAAATGAGGTTCAAAACCATGACAATGATTCAACTTCCTTCAGTCATTTGCGGTGGGATTCTTGGAATTGTACTGGCGCAGCGGGGATTTGGTGTATGGAGCCTGGTGTGGATGGGCTTGCTGAATCCACTGATATCCACCCTGCTGCATTGGTGGTATTCAGCATGGCGGCCGGTCATTTTGTTTAGTGCAGACAGTTTAAAAAAACATTTCAATTATGGCTATAAACTGACCTTGTCGGGATTGATTGACAATGTTTACCAGAACATTTACACCATATTGATCGGTAAATTTTATGCACCTGCCCAGCTTGGCTTTTATTCCAGGGCCGAATCGATCAGTCAGCTGCCCGTAGGTATTATCTCATCCGCGATCAATAAAGTTACTTTTCCGATGTTTGTTAAAATTGCACACGATAAGGAACAACTGGCAAACGTTTATAAAAAAGTAATGCTGCAGGTACTTTTTTGGATGTCCCCATCGCTGGTGCTGTTGAGTGTAATTGCCGAACCATTATTCCGGCTGGTGTTAACGGATAAATGGCTACCTGCTATTCCATACTTCAGGATCTTATGTATAGCTGGTATTATGTATCCGGTGCATGCCTATAATCTCAATATATTAAAAGTAAAGGGACAAACTCATCTGTTCCTGAAACTTGAAGTCATAAAAAAGGTGCTTTGTGTAATCGGCATCAGTTGTGTTTTTCCTTTTGGTATTTACGGCCTGTTATACTTTCAATTGTTTTTTAGTTTTTTTGGTTTTTACATCAACTCCATCTATAGTGTCAGGTTCATCGGCTATCCATTTTTAAAACAAATTGAAGATATCCTGCCAACCCTGCTCATTTCCTGCTCGGTAGGGCTGGGTTGTTACTTGCTGGACCAATATCTTTTTGATGCTTTTCAGTTTAATGACCTGTTCAGGATCACTGCAACAGCTGCAGCATATTTCATAGGTTATCTGGGCTTTGGTTTCCTGGTAAAACTATCTGCAGTTGCCGACTTCAGGTATATCCTTCAGGGAAGATCATAAGCGCGTCAAGATTAATATAAATTATACCATTGATAATAAACTAAACTGGAATATGAGAAAAGATATCAAGGTGAGCATCTGCTGCCTCACCTATAACCATGAGCGTTACATTGCACAGGCCATTGAAGGTTTTTTGATGCAGAAGACTAATTTTCCCTTTGAGATTATTGTAGGAGAAGACTGTTCTACAGATCACACCAGGATAATTTTAGAGGATTACAAGTCACGATATCCTGATCAGATCCGGTTAATTACCTCAACGGCTAATGTTGGTGCAAATGTCAATGCGGTAAGAGTTTTTAAAGCTGCAGGCGCTGAATACATTGCAGTATGTGATGGCGATGATTACTGGACAGATCCTTTAAAACTGCAAAAGCAAATTGATTTTCTGGAGCAAAATGAAGATTACGTGATGTGCGGGCATTATTCAAAACGAATTTCAGAAAATGATGAAATACATTATATGAATTTTAACCCAAAGCCATTGATCTACTCATTTGACGATGTCATGTCGGGCAATAAGACCGAAATATCCACATTAACTATCGTTTTTAGGAATACAAGGGAAATTCAGGAAATGTTTGATGCAGAATGGTTTACAAGATGTAATGCTCCGGACAAATTTATTAAACTTTATACCACGTTTATATCTGGAAAGCGCATTTACATTATGCCTGAGACCATGAGTTGTTACAGACAGCATGCTGGTGGTATGTGGAGTTCATTAAAGCCCCGGAGTTTGAAACAGAAAGAACTTAATGATCTGTATATGATGATCAGGATCTTCAAGTATACCTGGATCCAGAAAGGAAAATTGTTCTTTTTTTATTTGAAAAAGTATTTTCTTTTTGAGTTGAGGGAACATGGTTTGCAGGAAACATTAAGTACGATAAGAACGATATGGTGATGAATAATAAGTTGTTTTTTGTGATCAACAGCCTTCAGAGAGGAGGAGCAGAAAGAGCGATATCGATAGTAGCAAACGAGCTTCATAAGCAAAATTTTGAGGTTACTATTGTTTGTCTTAATGAAGCTGATATTGCATTTACGATTTTGCCGGAAGTGAATGTGATCAGTCTGTTAAAAAAAAGGGGCAGGGAAAATGCGTTCAGCAGGCTGTGGTATGCTGGTCTGCTCTACTCCAGGTTCATTATCTTGTTAATGAAAGAAAAACCATTTTATGTCATTTCTTTTATGACTACGTCAAATTTATGGACGGGATTGGCATGTCTCTTAACACGCGTATCTTTTGTCGTATCTGAACATACCACTCCCGATATCACCCTCAATACTTTCAATTATATTTTTAGAAAACTGTCTTTTCTTATTTACAGACAATCCACCGCAGTCGTGGTCCCGTCCATAGGTATCGCCGATCGCATTAAAGAAAATCATTCCTTCAGAAATTTAAATAATTTCAAACTCATCAGAAATCCAATAAATGAATTTCCTGAACCTTCTGATTGGAGCGTAAATGATAAAAAATTTATTCTGGGAGTAGGCCGGTTGTCTTTTGTTAAAGGTTTTGATATTTTGATTGAGGCTTACAACAATATTGACAATTCCAACATTGATCTGGTTATCGCAGGTGATGGGGCAGAATACGAAAATCTGAAAATTCAGATTGAAAGATTGAACCTAACAGGCAGGGTGAAACTGATCGGTTCAAAGGACAATTTACAAGATTATTATCACCAGGCTGAATTGTTTGTTTTACCCTCTAGGAACGAAGGATATCCTATTGCCCTTACAGAAGCAATGAGTTTTGGCTGTGCCTGTATCGCCGTAAATTGTGATTTTGGCCCGTCAGAAATCATAGAAAACGGATTCAATGGGATCCTTATCGAACAAAATAACCTCGGCAAGTTAAGCCAGGCTATTGATCATTTGCTGCTCAACCCTAACCTGAGAAAGAAAATTTCAGCGAAGGCACAATTGATTAACGAAGCAAATTCTGTAAAAAATATAACCAATCACTGGCGCAACCTGCTGTTGGATCCAACTTAATCAACAAAAACTTATGGAAAGCTATTTAAGGAAAGATATTATTGGCTGGGATATCGAAAACTGGTCAAGGGCATTGCCTTTTTGGGAAAGTTTCGGGGAGATCAATACGGCCAACAATGAATGTTTAGAGATCGGTGCCTATGGAGGTGGTCTGTCCTTATGGTTGGCCTTAAACAAAAACAAGGTCACATGTTCAAATTTAAACAAACCAGATGCGAATACCCAAATGGTCCACAGGAAATACAATTGTCATTCCGCTATACAATATGAAGCCATAGACGCAACTGCTATTCCCTATGCAGATCATTTCGATTATATCGTGTTTAAGTCTATTTTAGGTGGGATAAATGGCGAAGAACCTCAGGTTAAGCTTAAAGTGATCAATGAGATGTACAAGTCACTTAAACCCGGGGGCAAGCTATTGTTTGCTGAAAACCTGGACGCTTCTATTTTTCATAAGATTTTAAGAAAATGGTTTGGTACAAAAAACTGGAACTATCTTAAACTTCGCGATGTGGAAACCGTTTTCTCCTCATTCGCTAAGGTAACCTATACTACAGTTGGTTTTTTTGGCTGTATGGGCAGAAATGAGTACCAACGCATCATGCTTGGAAAACTGGACCGGCTGATTGATTCCATTATACCAAGTGCAAGCAAGTATATCATTATAGGAGTTGCTACCAAATAGAACCGGATAAACCATAACAAATAAGAAAATGATGACCAAGAGGATTTTTGACATTATATTGGCTACAATCGGACTGATTGCATTTGCCTCCCTTTTTATCCTGATCAGTATTTTGGTAGGCTTAGATTCCAAAGGTGGAATATTTTACCGGCAGATCAGAGTTGGCAGGAATATGCAGGATTTCTATCTGTATAAGTTTCGCAGCATGTATGTTCATGACGAAGATCAAAACCTGCTTACCATAGGTGGAAAAGATTCCAGAATAACTAAAATCGGATACCTGCTCAGAAAATATAAACTTGATGAACTGCCGCAGTTGCTCAATATTTTAAGAGGCGACATGAGTTTTGTGGGGCCACGTCCGGAAGTTAGAAAATACGTGAACTTATATGACAACGACCAGATGCAGGTGTTGTCGGTTAAACCCGGAATTACAGATTGGGCATCCATCGAGTTTTATGATGAGAATGAGTTGCTGGAACAGGTAGAAGACCCCGAGTCATTTTACATACACCAGCTGATACCGCAAAAAATCAGTCAGAACCTCAGGTACATCAGGGACCATAATATTTTAACAGATGTTAAAATATTATGGTTAACACTGAAGCGTTTGATCGCCTATTGAGCTCAGCAATTAGCTGGTATTCCAAAGGTGCTGCACACGGCAAATTTTTGAAAAATATCATTTAGTATGAAGCGGAAAGTTTTTTTTGTAATGACTGCGCTGAAAGATGGCGGCTCGGAACGGGTATTCTGGCTTTTATGTCAGGGTTTTAATAAAAATTTATACGATGTGAGCCTGGTTCTGCTCGATCCGGATAAAACTTTATTTTCCAGAGATTTGCCTGGGGTGAACTTTATTGACCTGGGTACCAGGAAAGCATCCAGGTCTTTTTTTCAAATGTATAAACTATTTAAAAAGGAAAAGCCATTTGCAGTTTTTTCCACGACAGATCACATCAATATCCTGGTTTCCTTCGTTTCCCTGTTTGTTAAAATTCCAAAATTAATTGCCCGGGCATCAAACAATCCTCATCAGATGAAAAAATATGAGGGATTTAAGGGAAGGTTTTGGGCATTGTTTACCCGGTTTAGCTATAGAAAATACCAGGTAATTGTGTGTCAGACAAGAGAAATGAAAAGGTCAATTCTTTCTGAATACCGCCTTGACCCCAATCGCCTGGTGGTAATTCCGAATCCTGTATTGTATACCAGTACAGTTAAAGAGTTAAATAAAGGCTTTAAAATACCTGTGCGCAAAAAGATACTGGTGATTGCCCGTCTGTCAAAAGAAAAAGGGCTGGAACGCCTGCTGGATATTTTTTCGAGGCTGCCCGGAACCTATACTTTAAATATTGCCGGAGATGGTCCTTTAAAGGAGGCAATTCTGGAAAAAATTGCTTCATTAAAACTGAGCAAAAGAGTGAACCTGCTGGGTAGCATAAGTAATGTCATCAGCATATTACCTGAATATGATAGTTTGGTGCTGAGCTCATTGACAGAAGGTTTTCCAAATGTAATTTTAGAATCGTTGTCCGTTGGTATTCCGGTAGTAAGTTTTCGCGTTGGCGGTGTAAACAGCCTGTTAAAAGACGGATTTAACGGTTACATCGTGGAGCAGGATGATCTTGATGCTTTCAGAGCGCGGATCATAACCACCTGCAATCAGGCCTGGGACTTCGCCGCAATTAAAGCTGATGTTTTCAGCAAATATGCTTTAGATAAAGTAGTCCCTGAATACGAATGTTTGTTAGACTGAATTTTCAAATCCTAACCAATAACAATTATGTGTGGTATTTACGGTTCTACTGTCAAGTACAGTGAAGAGATCATTTGTGAAAAACTCGCCCGTGTTGATTTTCGTGGCCCGGATTTTTCCGGTTTTAAACAATTCGATGGCCTTACCTTAGGACATAACCGCTTGTCGGTTATTGATCTTGATCCCCGTTCCAACCAACCATTTTGTTATATGCACCTTCATATTGTTTTTAACGGCGAGATATACAATTACCTGGATGTCAGGAAAACATTAAAAGAACAGCAGTACCATTTCAGGACAGGCTCCGATACAGAAGTGGTTTGTGCTGCTTACCTCGCCTATGGTGCCGATTGTGTAAATCATTTCAATGGAATGTTTGCCTTCGTAATTTATGATTCGATAAAAAAGGAGTTATTTGGTGCAAGGGACCGTCTGGGTAAAAAGCCGTTTTATTATGCCCATTCCGGAGCTTCGTTCGAATTTGCCAGTCAGCCAGCTCAGCTCAGTATCGGAAAAAAATTAACTATCGATGAAACGGCAATTCAGGAGTACCTGGTATGGAACAATATTCCGGAACCCAGATCCATTTATCAGGAAGTGAAGAAATTACCCGCGGCGCATCGTTTTACTTTTGATCTTTTTAGCGGTAAATTGAATATCACCCGGTACTGGGACCTGGATTACAAATGGGATAATAAGTTTACCGGTACTTACCAGGACGCTAAACAGGAGCTTTCCAGCTTGTTAACTGATGCCGTAAAGATCAGGATGTTTGCCGATGTGCCGTTGGGTGTTTTCCTGTCCGGAGGAATAGATTCTTCTCTGATCACTGCACTGGCGGTACAACAGGTTAAAAATGTGAAGACATTTTCGGTCAAATTCAATGAAAATGGTTTCGATGAGAGCGTATATGCTGAAAAAGTAGCCAGACATCTGGGAACCCAGCACCATACCATCGTATGCGATTATAGGGAAGGGATAGCGCTGATAGAAAATGTATCCAGGTACTATGATGAACCTTTTGCAGATTCCAGTGCAATCCCTTCTTTGCTGCTCAGCAAACACACACGGAAACATGTTACTGTAGCTTTAAGTGGTGATGCTGGTGATGAAGCTTTTCTGGGTTACCACCGTTATAAGTGGATCAATGATGTGAAGCCGTTGTTTCGTTTTCCTCTGCATATGAGAAAAGCAATTGCCGCTCTTATTGCGCTTTCCCCAAAATACCGGCATAAACTTATCGCGATGGGCATTTCCATGCCCACCATAGCAGCGCTTTATGTTAAAATATTTGCAGGCATGGAAAATTCCTGGGTATTAAAAAACGATATTGGTTTGGATAATGCGATGATGCATATTTTAAATAATCCATTAAAACCACTGCTGGAACGTGTTTCGGATTTTGACATTAAAACCTATTTAAACGGAGACATCAATACCAAGGTAGACCGGGCCTCCATGGCATTTTCACTGGAATCAAGATCGCCATTAATGGATTACCGGATCATTGAGTTTTCGCGTACATTGCCAACTGATTTTAAATTTTACAAAGGCAATCAAAAAAGAATCTTAAAAGACCTGCTTTTCGAACATATTCCTCCCCATTATTTTAACAGGCCAAAAGCAGGCTTCACCATGCCCTTCCAGCATTGGTTCAGAAAAGAGTTGAAAGATTACGTTCAGGATAACCTTTCAGAAAGAGAGCTGAAAAATATTCCAGGGATCAACATCCCCAGAACACTGGAAATTATACAGGAACATTTAAGTGGCAGATGGAACCGTTATCCCCAGATCTGGAAATTGCTGGTGCTGGCCCAGTGGCTTAAAGCTCAAAAAAAGACAGCGCAAGATTTTGCCCAAATTCAATCCTTCAGCTCATGAAACAAAAAATTTTGTTCATTACGCCTGGCTTATTTAAAGGAGGTGCCGAAACACAATTGCTTAAGGTTGCCAGATTTTTTAAATCAAAACAGCACGAGGTGATGGTCATTTCCTTAAAACCCATTAACTCCTTTGGAACTGAACTGGAGAAGGAAGGCATTTCAGTTCTTTATCTGAAAAACTGGTCAACTCACTTTGTATCAAACGGCTTTACACTTTTCAAAGCGTTGGGCACATACCGGGCCGATGTGGTTATCGCTTTCATGTTTATAGCCATTATATTTGCCCGTTTATTAAAAATCTGGTTCAGGTTTAAATTGATATCTACCATAAGGATATCTGTAATTAAAAAAAAATGGTACCTGCTCTTTAAAATGACCCGCGGTTTAGATGATGCCGTGGTTTACAATTCTTATTCCTCAAAAGTTAGTTTCGAAAATCAAAAACTGGTGCTTAAAGAGGGGATTGTCATCAACAACAGCGTTGATATTCCTGCTATTAAAAGCAACGGTTCTCCATTACGACAATCAAAACCATTCGTTTGGATCTGTATAGCACATTTCAAGTACAACAAAGATTATCCAACGCTGTTTAAGGCCATGTCACTTATAAAAGGCAACAATGTTCTTTTGCAAATCGTAGGTAACCTGCATAACCAGAGCTGGCCTCACCAGATGATTAAAGCTTTGAAAATTCAGGAATCTGTCCAGTTACTGGGGCATAAGCACAATCCCGAAAGCTATTTGGCAGTCGCAGATGCCTTTGTACTTTCTTCGTTTTGTGAAGGCATGTCCAACAGCCTTATGGAAGCCATGGCTTACGCAAAACCCATAGTAGCAACGGACATCAGTTGCAATAAAGAATTGGTGGAGGGAGCAGCATGTGGTTTTCTTTCTAAACAGGAGGATGCTGAGGATCTTGCCCGGCAAATGAGCGAGGTGATGAATTATTCTTTACAGGAAAGAGCAATACTAGGGAGCAGGGGAAGACAATACATCGCAACAAATTTTTCGGAAGAAAAAGTAATGCAAGACTGGCAGGCTGTAATTAACCAGGTCACAAAAAATCAGGCCATTCATACCTCCGAATTATCAGCCATATCATGATTAACAAATTTATCCGGCAAAACAACATGAAAACATTTGAACAAGAAATTAAACAAGGACAACGCTTTGAGTTCGGTAAGAACTGGCAAAGCTTTTTGTCCTCCTTAACCGATGAAAGAATTAAAATAGCCGAGAACTCCATAAAAGAGATGTTACAGGTAGCGCATCTGAAAGGAAAACGGGTTTTAGACATTGGTTCCGGCAGTGGACTATTTTCTTTGGCAGCACGTAATCTGGGCGCAAAAGTCCATTCGTTCGATTACGATCCGGCATCCGTTGCCTGTACCAAAATGCTCCGCTCACGCTACTTTCCCGGAGATCCAAACTGGATCGTTGAAAAAGGTTCTGTACTGGACGGAGATTTCCTGAGCTCAGTTGGCAGTTTTGACCTCATCTATTCCTGGGGGGTACTGCACCATACCGGAAATATGTGGGCCGCAATTGAAAATGCAGCCTCGCTGGCAAAGAAAAACAATACCCTGTTCATTGCGATTTATAACAACCAGGACGGACGATCAAGGCTCTGGACAAAAATAAAGAAGTTTTACTGCTCCGGCCTCCTGGGTAGAGCCATCACATCAACCATATTTATACCCTACTTTTTTTCCAAAACATTGATATCCAGTGTTATCAGGAGTAGAAATGAATTTGCAGCCTATAAAAAGAACAGGGGCATGTCCATTATGCACGATTGGTTTGACTGGCTGGGCGGCTATCCATTTGAAGTGGCCACGGTAGAGGAAATATTCAATTTTCTCCATCCCAAAGGTTTTGAGCTCAAAAATATCAGGAACACCAATCATTCTGGAACCAATCAGTTCGTGTTCGTAAAGGAATCTGATTGAGCGGAACAGCATGCTATCACAAATAAAAACAAATCACATGACGATGAAAATTTTAATCACAGGCACTGCGGGCTTCATTGGCTTTCATCTGGCAAAAAAAATAGCAGAAAGGGGCGACGAGGTGGTGGGTATAGACATCATTAACGACTATTATGACGTTAACTTAAAGTATGCCCGATTGAAAGAAAGCGGGATCGAGCGCGCACTGATTACTTACAATAACCCTGTTGTAAGCACAAAATACAGCAACTATGTTTTTGTCAAGTTAGACCTTAGTGATAAGCATGGTATGGAAGAGCTGTTTGATACCTATCATTTTGATGCGGTGTGTAATTTAGCTGCCCAGGCAGGGGTGAGGTACAGTTTAACCAATCCGGAAGCCTATATAGAAGCCAATATCCATGGGTTTTTGAATGTCTTGGAATGCTGCAGGCGCACTAAAATTAAACATTTATTGTATGCGAGTTCATCCAGTGTTTACGGCCTGAATAAAAAAATGCCATTTTCTGTTCAACATCCTGTAGACCATCCCGTATCGCTGTATGCTGCATCTAAAAAAAGTAATGAATTAATGGCACATGCTTATAGTCACCTTTTCGATATCCCAAGTACCGCTTTGCGTTTCTTTACGGTTTATGGGCCATGGGGCCGGCCGGATATGGCCCTGTTTATTTTTACCAAAGCCATATTGGAAGGGAAACCGATTGAGATTTTTAACAATGGCAACATGCGCAGGGACTTTACCTATATCGATGATATTGTAGAAGGGATTGTCCGTATTTTAGACAAGCCTTCCCAAGGCAATCCAGATTGGGATGCCCATAATCCAGATCCCGGAAGTTCAAAAGCGCCATATCAGATTTTTAATATCGGAAGGGGCGCGCCGGTAAGTCTTTCAGAATTTATTTGGGAGATAGAAAACGTAACCGGTATGCTTGCTGATAAAAAATATTTACCTATGCAGGAAGGAGATGTCGCGGAAACATGGGCTGATATTTCCGGTTTGGAAAATCAATTAAGTTATATTCCCAAAATTTCGGTAAAAGAAGGTGTTAGAAAGTTTATTAACTGGTACGATACATTTTATGGCGTTGAAGTACCTAAGAAGCGCGTTAGGTTAGGTGGTGTTACTAAATACAATGTTTTAGTTACAAAAAGATAACCTTTAGTTTATGCCAAATGGTCATATAAATGTCATTAAAATCGGTTTTAGCCTAAATGTAAAGTTATTTCACACATTACACAATATTGTATAATCATTATTTTTGATAGATTTAAGCGTGTTTTTTTTTCATTAATCCTGGATTTCCTTCCGTATTTGTAACTTTTAGAATACAATTTATTTTTAACTGTCACGTTAAAAGTGCGTATCTTAAAAAACAATAATATTAATGGAAAGATTGAAAGACAAATTAACAAGAGTGCTTGTATTAGGTTTATTACTCTCTACAATTCTAACATTCACTCAATGCAAAAAAGAAAGTCCCGTAGTTCCAGGCGACTTAACAACTGATGATGAAAGTGAATTGGTAGATTCACAAAGTGCGGTTTCCAACACCACACCAATCGCCTTAACACTCTCAAAAATTACGACAGATGAAGGCTTCGCTTACAGGGTTTCACAGAATTTCGGTACTACCGGCGATTCCAATTCGCAACCCACAATTTCAAAACTCAGGGTATTTGAAGATGGTAAAGAATTAGGGCCCGCCCATACCCTTCATGCAGATATCCGCACTAAAGGAAATGGTAGGTTTAGCCATTGGGGCAGCAGTTTAATTTTTACTGCTTCAGACAATTCAGATCCACGTAGTAATGGCCGAAAATATACCGTCACTACCGGTGGGCTGCCAAATGTTACACCTGTTGAACCAGGTACACCAACTACACCTACCACACCGCCAACTGCAGGAACTGCAACTTTAATTGGTTATGCAGCCGTTAATGGTTCAACAACCGGTGGTAAAGGCGGATCGGAAGTTACTGTATCCAGTTTACAGGCCCTAATCAGTGCAGTTGGATCAAGTGGTGCAAAAATTATCTACGTATCAGGTGCAATTAAGGCCAGCGGAATAAATAAAGTTTATGTGACTTCAAATAAATCTGTCATAGGTTTGGCAGGTTCGTCAATAGAGGGGGTATCATTTATGTTGTTTGGCGTAAATAATATTATTTTTCAAAACCTTGTCATGAAAAATTATGTAACCTACTCTGGTGTACAGGTTGCTGAAAGTTCGCATCACATTTGGGTAGACCACTGTGAGTTTTCGACTGACCGTAATCAGGGATGGGAATATTGGGGTAAGGATGTATCCATCACCACCCAATCAGATTATGTAACGCTTTCCTGGAATAAATTCCATGACAACAACCTCTCTGTGCTGATCAGTGCCGGTGGTGCCGGTCATGAAGCAGATGCAGGTAAACTGCATGTAACCCTGCACCATAATTTCTGGTATAACATTTCAGAAAGGGAGCCACTGACACGTTGGGGAAGTGTGCACCTGTTTAACAACTATCACCTGAACAACAGCGGTTACTCTATAGGCGCGAGAACCAATGTGAACTTACGTACAGACAATGATTATTTCTCCAATTGCCCGGTTCCGATTTCAACCAATCAGGCTGGTGAAACTGCTGGTACTGTTACAGGGGCCAATACCAATATCTATGTGAACAGCGGGAGTCCAAAAATTACCACTCCGGCGGGTAACTGGGATCCTGGTTATGAATTTAAATCAGCATTGCATGCTGCTGCGGATGTTCCAGCAGTAGTCACCAAAGGTGCTGGTGCAACTTTGTAATATTAAATAGGTTTCAAATATCTGGTTAAAAAGCCATCTGATGGGAGTCAGGTGGCTTTTTGGGTTCATTTACAAATCAATAGCGTTATGGAAAACAAAAGCAAACGCGTGCTGATCGCCTGCGATTCCTCTGCCACACTGCTGGGTTTCCGGGGTAAACTGATAGCAGAACTGGTAAAAAGTAATGAAGTTCATGTTTTTACACCTAAGATTTGTTGTGATGCGACAGCTGATCAATTGAAGGCGATGCAGGTAATTGTTCATGAAAATGCCCTTAATGGCAGTAATGTAGCTGTCTTTTCTGACCTGAAATATATCTATCAGCTTTTTCAGCTGATTCGTACCATTAAGCCGGATATATTTTTTCCTTACACTTTCAAACCGGTAATTTATGGAACTGTAATTGCCAAGCTCTGCAAAGTGAACCGCATTACCCCTATGCTAACAGGCCTGGGTTATAATTTTGCCCCGCAAGCAGCTAAAAGAAGTTTCATTAGCCACATTACCGGTCATCTCTTAAAGTGGAGCCTGCTGTACAGTGAACGGCAGCACATTATTTTTCAGAACCAGGACGATTACCATACTTTGCTGAAAGGAGGGATCATCAGTAAGCGGCACAAAGCTTTTATCGTGAATGGCTCTGGTGTAGACCTGAGTAACTATAAATATTCCATTCCCAACACCAGGTACATCAGTTTTTTAATGATTTCGAGGCTGATCAATGCAAAAGGGGTTAAAGAGTTTTATGAGGCCGCCAAACTGGTGCAGCAAAAATTTCCTGAAATTAAATTTAAACTCCTCGGGCCTTATGACAACAATATAGATGCCATAGACCAGGAGCTTTATGCCCTGATCAGATCCGGGGAGGTGCTGGAATACCTTGGGCAGGTTGACGATGTCAGGCCTCATATCAAGGCTGCTTCCATACTGGTCTTACCTTCCTACTATGGCGAAGGTGTTCCAAGGTGTATGCTGGAAGGAATGGCCATGGGCAGGGCAATCATTACCTGTGATTCTGTTGGCTGCAGAGAAACTATCAACCCGTCAGCTAAACAGCCCAATGGATTTTTAATCCCGGTGAAGAATATTACTGCACTGGCTTCCAAAATGGAACATTATATCCATCATACCAAAGATATTTTGATTTACGGAGTTAATGGTAGAAAATTTGCCAAAGAAAAATTCGATGTCAACCTGGTCAATGCTGCAATGCTCAAAATCATGCAGCTGAATTAAATATATAAAAGATGTCTCATACAGAAAACTGTTTATTCGAACCAAAATACCAGGTGGTTACTGATGCTCAGCGCTGGGCCTGGTACATGAAGCAGTCAGCAGCATATGATATTTATCATACGCTTCATTACCATAAATTAGACAACCGAGGTGAGCCTATTCTCTTTGTTTATGAAGAAGAAGGGATGTTTATTGCCCTGCCACTTTTAAAAAGAGGAATTGATGGGGCTGATTTTTGTGACCTTACTTCCAGTTACGGGTATGCGGGGCCAGTTTCAAATAGAAAGTTTGATCAGCTCAGCGATAGCTTCATGAACAATTTTAAATGTTCATTTGCAGGTTTTATGCGGCATAACAGGGCTGTCAGTGTGTTTTGCAGATTAAACCCTTTTCTCCATCAATCCTGCCTGATGGAAAAAATGGGGGGCCTGAGGAGCAATGGACGGACGGTTTACATCGACCTTACACAATCGCTGGAAGCGCAAAGGGCCGGATACGTTAAAAGGTTGCAGCGGCAAATCAGGCAGCTCAGAAAAAGAGAATACCAGATCAAAGACGCCGATAGCCAGGAAGAGATTCAGTTATTTACCCAGATGTATCAGCAGAACATGCGCAGGTTACAGGCCGGTAACAGCTATTTTTATAATGAAGCATACTTTTCTTCCCTGCTCACAAACTCAGAGTTTAATTGCAAGCTGATCCTGGTCTATGAAGGAGAAGAAATGATCTGCGGAGCTGTAGTGGTGTGGATGGGAGGGGTCATCCGTAATCATCTGTCGGCAACAAGCGAGTCCCATGTACAGTTTTCACCCAGCAAACTGCTGACAGACGAGATCAGTATCATCGGACGGACGCTTGGTATGAAGTTTTTTCATCTTGGGGGAGGTGTAGGTGGTAAAGAAGATACCCTGTTCGATTTTAAACGCTCGTTTTCTGATCTGCTGATGGCAGATCAGATCTGGTGTTACATTGGCGACGAGCCAGGCTATAACCAGCTGGTTGCACAAAAAAATATAGAAGAAGATAAAGGTTACTTTCCCTTATATAGAAATGTTTAGGACAAATTAATATTCCAATGAAAAATAAGTTTAATTACGGAGAAGCTACCCTGGACGACTTTCAATATGCCATCAGCCAATATGGTTGGGCAGTTTACGAAGATGCTTTGGCTCCGGAACTGATCAGTGAAATCCAGGAAGATCTGATAGCGGCATACCATACCCGGCGCCAGGTTCAGATAGAGAACGGTATAGAAGTCAATATGGAAGGGACGCTTCATCACATTCTGGAGCGCGATAATTTTGGCTTACATTTCCTCGAACAAATGTTTTGTGACAAAGAAATGCGGCATTTTCTTGACGGGAATTATATCCTGAACGGAATGAGCGGTGTGATCAACATGAAAAATGACCGGCCCTATGTACAAAATGTACACCGGGATTTAAGAAGTTTTACCGGCTCGCTGAAACTGATGATACAGATGATTGTGCTGCTGGATGATTTTACAACAGCTAACGGGGCCACGTATCTGCTTTCCGGATCTCATAAGACAGATGCGAGGCCCGATGATGCGTTTTTCTATAAACACGCAGACAGGGCCATTGCAAAAAAAGGCAGTATCATTGTATTTGATTCAAATCTATGGCATGCGGCAGGAAAAAATGAAACAGATGGACCGCGCAGGGTACTTACACTGAGTTTTACGAAACCTTATTTTAAGCCTCAGTTTGATTTTCCCCGCTTTCTGGGTTATGAATTTGGCATTTCCCTGGATGAAAATTTAAGGCAGGTGGTTGGCTATAATGCCCGCATACCAGCCGATTTATATGAGTTCTATCAACCGGTACATTTAAGGATGTATCAACCCGGACAAGGTTAATGCATTATGGAAAGCCTGGCAGTTAGACCCATCGGAGGATATTTTCCCCTCACGCTTGTGCAGGGTAAAGAATACTATCCTGAACTGATCCGATTGAATACATCCCGGAATGCATTAGAATACATCCTGATCCTTAAAGGCTATACCAAGGTGTATTTCCCTTATTATACCTGTGAAGTACTATTGGAGCCCTTAATAAGGTTAAATATTCCCTATCAATTTTACAAGATAAACCCGAACCTGGAACCAATCCTGGATTTTGAGGTTGGGCCGACAGAATGTTTGCTGTATACCAATTATTTCGGACTGAAAGATGCAGTTTTAAAGCAACTGAAAGCTACCATCGGCAATCTGATTATCGATAATGCACAGGCTTTTTTTTCAAGGCCGCTGCCGTATTCAGATACTTTTTATTCCTGCCGTAAATTTTTCGGTGTGCCAGATGGTGCGTACTTGCAAATCAATACAGATGACCGTCTCATCCTCGAAAAAGATCATTCTGCTGATAGAGTGGGGCATTTAACAAGAAGTATCGATTATGGTATTGAACATAGTTATGCCGATTTCATAACTAATGAGCTCTGCTTAAAAGACAATGACATCAAATCCATGTCCTTGTTAACCCAGGCCCTGCTGCGAGGTATAAACTACAAGGAGTGTAGAAATAAACGCATAGAAAATTTTAAATATCTGAACGACCAGCTGTTCCTTGTCAATGAATTGGAACTTTTTCTTCCTGAAGGAGTGGCGGCAATGATGTATCCTTTATTGCTGTTAAAAAGAGACATCAGGTCAAAACTGATCGCAAAAAAAATATTTGTGCCCACCTACTGGCCTAATGTACTTAAATGGACAGGATACAAAACGTATGAACATCAGCTGGCCAGGTATATGGTCTGCCTTCCGGTAGATCACCGGTACAGCCTGAACGATATGGAGTATATAGTTAATGTTATAAAAAAAATAATATGAATTTGTTTATCTATCTACGGCCGCTTGAACTGGCAGACGCCCATATTTCTTACCGTTGGAGAAATGACCCTGAAATATGGGAATATACCGGATTTAAGCCGGACAGATATATTTCTCCTGAGATGGAGATCGAATGGCTAAGCCGCAAATTGAAAAAAAGAGACGAAAAAAGATTCGCCATCTGCCTGCTCGACAGCAATCAGTATATAGGTAATGTCCAGTTGCTGGAAATTCAAGACGGGAAGGCCTGGTTCCATATTTTTATTGGTGAAAAGGAGCTTTGGGGATTGGGAATCTCACAAAAAGCTACAACCATTGTCACGTACTATGCTTTTGCAGAACTCGGCTTAAAATCCGTGCAGCTGTCTGTTAATCCCTTAAACGTTGCCGCGTATAAGATTTATGAAAAAAATGGTTTTACCTATACCGGTGTAGATGAAAAAAATGGGTTTTTGGAAATGACCCTTACCAGAGAAAGCTTTAGCCGCAAATACCCCTTGCTGGAGTTGTGACGTTTCGAGATGCTATTGCTCATGATAGCTTCATCCCCGATAAAAACAATTAAATACTGATGAAAATGTTAAAACGTTTTATTCTGCTGTTGATCTTGTGTAACCTTCCGGGCTATTCACTGGTGCAGTCCGGGGCTACCCTTGGCAGTCTTTTAAGTTACAGTACCTTTCTTGCTATTATTGCTTATTATTTTCTGGCTGAAAAGGAAAAGCCTGTCATCCAATTCGTGATTTTAGGTATCGGGTTTTCGCTGATCTCCTTATTGGTTGATGCGCAATATTCGGATACATTTTTAGTCACCTTTACCAAGTATCTCATCGTGATTATCATGCTGCCCAGTCTGATCAAAGACTTAAAGCCGGAAGAGGTATATGTCATTCTGCTGGTAGGGTGCAGCAGTATTATTTATGAAGCAGTTTTTGTAAGTGGTATAGGAGGGCGTTACAGCGGGGTTTATCTCAATGCAAATCTCGCTGCCTACAGCTGTATTTTTGGATATGCATTTGGGTTGTCCATTAAAAATAAGAGATTAAAGTTAATTGGACAGCTTTTATTCTCCATTGGAGGATTGGTAACTTTTTCGCGTACATTTTTACTGATATGGGTTCTTATCAACCTGTTGTCCATACTCCTGAATTATAAAAATGTCTACAAAATTTTTGTCTGCATAGGATTGTTCGCTTTATTCATCACTTTCGGTGACAGGTTTGACCTCAATACCCAAAGACTGACTGCGTTTTCTGATATTTTAAGTGGAAAGATAGATGCTAAAATGAAAGAAGGTGCCCGTACAGAAACCTGGGCCCTTTACTATGACAAAATATTAAGCCACCCGCTTTGGGGCAGCGGATATAAAGCATTCAGTGGCCAAACGGCAGGGGGCGAAATAGACACTTTCACCGTCAGGGTAGGGGTGCACAATACTTTTTTAATGATTATCGGGGAAGCCGGCATTTTTGTTTTTCTCCTTTTTTTATGGATATACGGATACCTGCTGGTCAATGGAATTTATTTTTTCAAAAAGAATCCTTCCATCTTTTTCATCACTTTTTCGCTGATCCTATTTATGATGACCCTTCACAATTATTTTGATAATTACCTAGTATTGTTTACTTCATTGTGGTTGTATCATGAAACTTCCAAAATGAAAAATTATACCTGGAACAGAGGTAGGGAAATCGTCAGCTTAGCTGAAAATCCAGCGCATCGCCGAAATGAAATTCTGCTTGGACAGTACCATTTAAACTAACAAAGTACAATGATTAAGATACTCACTTTAACTCAAAAGCAGGATTGGAATTTCTATATAGACAATGCTTTTGTACATGACTGGTACCATACCTGGTACTACCACGCGCTGGATGAAACTGGCATGGCCCTGCTCTTCGTCTACGAGGAAGATCATGACTATATCGCATTTCCAGTAATGAAAAGGAAGATACCCGGTACCTGTTTTTTTGATTTAAGTTCTGTATACGGGTATGTGGGCCCTATTGCCAGCAGAGAAAGCAAAAGATTAAATAAAAACCTGATCCATAATTTTAAAAAGGAGTTTTTGAATTTTCTAAAAAATGAACAGATTGTTTCTGTTTTTTCCAGGCTTAACCCTTTTTTCAACCAGGATATCCTGGTAAGGGATTTTAAAGGCACTTATGATAATGGTAAAACAGTAGTGCTTGATTTAACCATACCTATTGAAGAACAGCATAAAAAATACAATTCATCTGTTTTTGATTCCATTAAAAAAAGCAGGAAAAAAGGCTTTGTTGTTAAGGAAACTAAACTCGCGGCAGACATTGAGACATTTATCGATATCTATACAGAGAATATGGAGCGTGTAAACTCTGCAGATTATTACCTTTTTAGCCGAAAATATTTTCTCGACCTCATGTATTCCGATGAATTTGATTGCCGGTTATTTTTGGTGTTTAAAGGAACTGAGGCCATTAGTGGTATGATAGCCGCTTTTACACATGGAATCATTCAGGCCCATTTGATTGGCACCAGAACCGCCTATATTAACGATTCTCCCGCTAAATTATTAGTCGATGAAGTCACCAGGATTGGAAGAACTGAAAGGATGAAATATATGCATCTGGGCGGAGGCTTTGGTTTTAAAGAAGACTCCCTCTTCAAATGGAAATCCCTGTTTTCAGATTCCTATCTGAATTATAAAAGCTTAAGGTTTATTGCCAATGACGAAGTTTATCGCTCACTGGTGGATCAAAAGGGAATAGACAGAGACGCTAATGTCGACTTTTTTCCGCTATACCGGGCGGTAATGAATATGCTTTCTTACAGTTGTTTTCATTGGATAATCTAAATAATAATGTTATGAAAAGATTCCTGTTTCGTGAAAAGATATACTCACGCTGGTTGATCCTGTTAATTGATCAATTGATCATACTCTGCACACTTCTTGTCTCTTTCCTGTTAATCAATAAGTTTGATTATCAACAACTATGGCACTCTAATTTTTTTATGTATACGGCGCTGTATTGTGCGATTTCATTGATCGTATTTACCATTATGCGCATTCATACCGGCATCATCAGGTATTCCAATACTGAAGACATTTTTAGGATATTTATGGCTGCCTGGATCACCGGCTTTATATTTACGGCTTTATGCCATATCATTCTTACCCCATATACCGCTGTGCCCGCCAGCTGGTTTCCAGAGATCCTGATCATGAATTTTTTTGTGTCGTCCTCCTTCCTGATCCTATTAAGAATTGCCGTAAAAAGTGTATTCGGCTACCTTAAAACCATAGCGCCATGCGATGAGAAAGAAAATATATTGATATATGGCTCAGGGACAGACTCTATTTTAGTTAAGAAAGCTTTGGAAGACAGCAAGGCAAGCAATTTAAACGTATTTGCATTTGTTGATGACAATACCGATAAAATAAACAAGCATATCGAACAAAAACACGTTTATCATTCCAACGCCATTGCTGCCTTAAAAGATAAATTCAATATTAAGAAGATCCTGTTTACGGGCGATGATCTGAATGTGAACGGAAAAAAATCCACCATCGACAAATGCATTGAGTTGGGAATCAAGGTGCTCACTGTTCCTCAGTCAGATAAATGGCTATATGGTAAATTAACTCCCAACCAGATCAAAGACCTGAAAATCGAGGATTTACTACACAGAGAGCCTATAGTGTTATCTAAAGATAATATCCTGAGGGAGATCAGGGGCAAACGGATTTTAATAACGGGTGCAGCCGGGTCTATCGGTTCAGAGATCGTCCGTCAGGTCATCAGCTTTAGTCCCGAATATGTGGTACTCTGCGACCAGGCAGAAACACCTTTACACGAGCTGCAGCTCGAAATCTGTGATGATTTTCCAGAGGCAAAAATATATATTGTGATGGCAAATATCCAGAACAGGAGCAGGATGAAAGCCATCTTTGACGAATATCTTCCCCATATTGTTTTTCATGCAGCAGCTTACAAACATGTTCCAATGATGGAAAACAATCCCTCAGAAGCCATATTGACCAATGTATTGGGTACCAAGAACATATCCGATCTGGCCATAGATTCTGGGGTAGATAAATTTATCATGATCTCTACAGACAAGGCCGTAAGACCAACCAATATTATGGGGGCTTCCAAACGCCTGGCCGAGATGTACATCCAATCCCTCAATAATGAAGAAGTAAGCACTAAATTCATCACCACCCGATTTGGCAATGTGCTGGGCTCCAATGGCTCGGTGCTTCCAAGATTTAAAGCGCAGATAGAACGGGGTGGGCCGGTTACGGTTACCCATCCGGAAATCACCAGGTATTTTATGACCATACCTGAATCTGTTCAACTGGTACTGGAAGCTGCTGCCATGGGAAAGGGAGGAGAGATTTACCTGTTTGATATGGGGGAACCTGTTAAGATTGCAGACCTGGCCGCAAATATGATCAAACTGGCAGGATTAATCCCCGATAAGGACATTAAAATTGTATTTTCAGGATTAAGGCCGGGCGAAAAGCTATACGAAGAATTGCTGCTGGTAGAAGAACAAACCATTCCTACCTACCATCCAAAAATTAAAATCTCAAAAATCATCAGCCATAGTTTCTTTTACGTACAACATGTCATCGAAGAGTTGTTAACGCTGAACAGCCTGAATAATGATTTTGATATGGTAAAGAAAATGAAAGAAATTATTCCCGATTATAAAAGTAAAAACTCAAGGTATGAACAGATCGATTGCTACCTTATTGATGAAATAAATTAAAAATTGATGAACTAAATGCATTGTTATGAACTTAAATGTAGGTCGGGTAATAGAACACATTGTGAGAGAGGATCATGTGGGAATCAGTGAACTCTCCAGAAAATTACATGTAAGCAGAAGAACCATATACAATTGGTTCAACCAAAAAACACTGAGTTATGAAATCATCTATAAAATTGGAAAAGCCATTAAACATGATTTTTCAAAAGAATTTCCCGATGATTTTATCGCTGCTAACCAGGAAAGCAAGGCTAATGCCGTTTTGTTTACCGACGGGGATGACCATGAGGATGATGCCTATACCAATTCCGTCAATTACTGGATGAACAAATACATCAGTTTGCTCGAAAAGTACAACGAACTTTTACGAAAGACCAATAATTTTTAAAACTAAAGGATAAAAAAAAGAGGGTACCTGCTGCAGGTACCCTCTTTTTTTTATATTACGTGGACAAGGCAAATGTAAGGTCGGTATTAGGTTAGTGACAGCTCCCTGAGTTTGCTGTTTCTTAGCTGAGCCTGAACCACATTAACAACCGCATCGATGATGTAATCGGTATCTTCGTCCGTCAGGCCGGGATAAATGGGTAGGGAGATTTCACAGGCATATTGCTTATAACTATTTGGATAATTGACAATATCGTAACCTGATTTCCTGAAATAACTCAGCATTGGCATGGGAATAAAATGCACATTCACGGTAATCCCAAGAGTTACAATATCCTCAATGATCTGGTCCCGTTGTGCTTCAGTAATGTTTTTTATCCGTAACGGAAAAATATGATAGGAAGATTCTCTGGTGTAATCTTTTAAGGAAGGGGAAATGAACCAGTCAAATTTACCCAGTACCTGGCAGTATTTTAAAGCGATCCTTTTACGGGCAGGTAGTAAAACCCTTTTGTATTGCCTGATCTGGGCCAGGCCAATTGCCGCGCAGATGTCAGGCATGTTTATCTTTAAGCCTTTAAAAAGGATGTCATATTTCCAGTTGGCACCCCTTGATTTGGCATAGGCATCTTTGTTCTGTCCGTTTAAGGAAAATATTTTCAGAAAAGCATATTCTTCATTGATGTTGAAAAACCCGGGAAGATTCAGACAGATACAGCCCCCTTCAGCTGTCGTAATGTTTTTCACGGCGTGGAAAGAAAAAATGGTTATGTCGCTGCTCAGGGCAGCTGAATGTCCCATATAGGTAGCGCCAATGGAATGTGCTGCATCCGAAATCAGCAGAATGCGGCCCAGCCTGAGCTGTTTTTCTGACTCCGCAACAAATAAATTCCGGCTCCTGGTGCTCTTGATGATGGTTTTAATGGCATTGTAATCACAAGGCAGACCGGCAATGTCAACGGCAATGATTGCCTTGGTCTTAGCGGTAATGGCCCTTTTGACCTGCAAAGGATCTATCGTCAGGTCATCAGATATGTCTACCATTACCGGGATAGCCCCGCAATGCAGTACACATAAAGCCGTTGCACAGTAGGAGTAAGCCGGTATGATCACTTCATCACCCTCTTTTACGCCGAACCATTTGAGCATCATTATGGCGCCTGAAGTCCATGAATTTACACATATGGAAGATTTTGACTTGGTTAAATGGGAAATTTCTGCTTCCAGTTCCTTAACCTTCGGTCCGGATGTAATCCAGCCTGATTTTAGCGCGTCCACTACTTCATTGATTACATTCTGGTCAATAAAGGGGGGTGAAAATGAAATGTTCATGTCCTTAAATTTTAATAAACGTAATAGCTTTTTTATACCCTGATCAGTTTATGGTCTTCAGGTGATTGATCTCCTTTTCAATTTTACCAGCGATGACCAGTCCGAAGTTTTTATTTTCAACAGGTGTACTGGCCGCATAATTCTGAGTTCTGATCAGGATGCGGCAAATCATATCCAGGTCTGGAAAGGTTAGGCTATGGTATAAAGGAAGGCAGACTATTCTTTTTACCACTTCATCACATACCGGCATTTTAACCCTTTTAACATAGGGCAGGGTAGCCAGAGAAGGCGAAAAATATCTCCTGCAGTAAATTTTAGCCAGCTCCAGGTTGTCCATGGCCTCTTGCCTCGATTTCTCTGTGTCAAATAACATCGGAAAATAAGCATAATTATAATCCTTGTCCTGGTTAAGCTTTGGAAATTTCGCTTTAATATCAGCCAATCTTTGGTAATAATGCTCGGAGAGTAATTTCCTTCTTTCCAGTATCTCATCTACATAAGTTAAATTGCATAAGCCCATTGCTGCATGAAATTCACAGTTTTTTCCATTGATGCCAAGACCGGCAAAAGCTTCAGGACCATTGTGCCCAAAATTCCTGAGGTATAACATTTTCTTGAGCAGATCAGGATCTTTGGTTATCACGGCACCACCTTCAATGGTGTGGAACAATTTCGTTGCATGAAAGCTCGTTGCGCTGATATCGCCATACTCAAATACCGATTTGCCTTTATAGCGTGTCCCAAAACAATGCGCTGCATCATAAATTACTTTCAAACCGTACCTGTCTGCGATATCTTGTATGGCCTCAATGTCACATGGATTCCCATAAACATGTGTGGCCAGTATAGCCGAAGTTCTCGGGGTAATCGCTGCTTCTATTTTTTTTGGGTCTATATTAAAAGTCTCCGGATCGATGTCTGCATAAACAGGTTGGCAGCCTTCCCATACAATGCTGCTGGTAGTGGCCACATAAGAGAAAGGAGTAGTGATAATTTCACCTTTAAGCTGCAGGGCCCTTATGGCTAATTGTAAGGCAAAAGTACCATTGCAAACATACAACAGGTGCTTAATGTTCAGATAGTCTTTCAACTTCAACTCAAAATCATTTAACAGCGGCCCATTATTTGTCAGCCATTGGCGTTCCCAGATGCTGTGAACATATTCTTGAAATTCTTCTTCCTTTGGAAGAAATGGTTTGGTTACAGGAATCATCAGATTACAATTAAGGTTAGAAATAAATTGCCAGGGTTCAGCGGTTATATCGCCGTGCTCAGCATTACGTTAGTGATGGGCACATTGCTCAGCAGTGCGCAATTCAGATGGTCAAAGACCAGGAGTACATTTTTGCCACGAACCTTGATCACAGTTCCTTCCTGATTATAAAATATACCGCATTTGATCCGGATCCGGTCTCCAAGATTTAATTCCTGCGAGCTGACAATTTCATAGTCTGCATCAGCCGTCATTAAATTCTGGATTTTTTCAATGACGTTGTCCCTGATCACCGCAGGTTTTGCCATGTAATAGATGAAGTTCAATACCCCTAAGGTTTGCCTTACTTTATATTCTTCCCGTTCACTTACCCAAACAAATACATAGCCACTAAAAAGAGGTAAGTCCACAACTTTCTTCCTGTCAGACCATTGATTGGTCACCCTTCTCAGTGGACAATACGATTTGATGTCCTGCATCTTTAACAGTTTGTCTACTTTTTTCTCCCATCTCGGACGGGTGTAAACAACCAGCCAGCGTCTGTTCCAGGCTGTTCTGGAGCCAAATTTAGTTTCCATAATTGAGAAATTTTAGATTGTATTGATGTATAACCGGTAAGGTAGATTTGTCACATAGCTTCGCTATATCACTTACATAGTGATTTCATTCAAAAGATCAAACCGGGTGATTTTATTTAGTTTCTTGATAGTTCCAAACCGTAGCCATAACCTCCATATCCATACATTTTGTTATTTTCCGGCTTTGCATCATTAAATACAACCAGTGGATTTGTCAGTTTCTTATAATAGAGGATATCTTTTAAAATATTCAGTTGTAATTTATCGGTGTAATTGTACCGTACCAGGTATATGCTCAGATCCGTATATGGCGAAAGACTAAAAGCATCCGCTACCTGACCTACAGGAGCAGTATCAATAATTACATAATCAAACCTTGCCTTTAACTCTTCTACCATTTGCCCGATTTTCGGGTGCATCATCAGTTCAGCAGGGTTTTCTGGTACTGGTCCGCAATCTACAACCAGCAGGTCATGATATTTCCTGGAATTAGCCAGGAGCTGGTCAAGGGGAAAATCCGCCCTCAGCAAATAATCTGTAATACCTGTTTTAGAACTCAACTGCATTTTATTCAGCAGTTGCGGCTCACGCATGTCAAACTCCAGTAAAACAACCCTCTTATTAACAGAAGCCAAAGTGATGCCCAGATTAATGGCAAAAAAAGTCTTTCCTTCAGATTTCATGCAGGAAGTAATTAACATCACCTGGTCAGGCATGCCTGAATTCATAAAATGAAGGTTACTCCTGATGTATCTGAATAATTCAGATGTGGTTGACCGGCTGTTCCGCTCTATCAATGCAGTCTCATTCTTTTTGATATGGTTTACTACGCCTAATACCGGCACGCCTGTAAGCAATTGGATTTCATTAACATCTGTTACTTTATTATTCAGGACAGACCGTCCGTAAATCACCAGGCCAGGTAAAAGGCAACCTATAAAACACGCTCCCAGGTATATCAGTTCTTGTTTTGGCCAAACCGGAAGACTACTGTAAGCAGGCCTGTCTATAATTTGTGAAGTAGGCAACGTTCCTGAAAGAGACAGGGTGGTTTCTTCTCGTTTTTGCAGCAGGTATTTGTATAAGCTTGCTTTTACACTTTGTTCCCTGTTTCTTTCCTGGATACCCCGCTCTACAGCAGGAACCATCCGGATTTTAGAATTGAACCTGGAGTTCATGGCCTGCAGGTTATTTCGTTCAATAATCAATCCTCTTTTTATGTTCTGTAGGTTTTCCTGGATATTGGCTTTTAGACTGATGAGTTGTGCAGTCAGGTTTTGCACCAGCGGATTGCCTTCTTCCGAAGTCCGCAACATTCTGGTTCTTTCCTGCTGTATGACATTAAATTTACTGGTCAGTTCGTTCAAGGTCAGGTTGTTGATGCTTAAAGAACTAGGTACCAGGTTTAAGCTGTTGTTCTTCAGGTATCTTTCCAGCGAGGCCAGTACACTAAGCTGCACATTTGTATTCGCTAACATCTGGATATACTCCCCCGATTTGGTCACATTCATCTGAGCCTCCATACCCACATCTGTTACCATATTGTCTTGCTTATAGTTCTCCACATCGTGTTCCACCACAGATAAGTCTTCACTCAAATACTTTAATCTGTTATCTATAAAATTAATGGTATTCACAGCAATCATATTTTTTTTAACCACATTTTCCTTATTGTAAGTGTCGATGAGTACGGTAAGTATGTCAATTCCCCTTTGAGGAATGTTGTCGCTAAGACTTATTTTTATGGTATTTGCCTCCTTCACTACGGGCATTATCGTCAGGCCGGCTATATTGTAGGCCTCAGCCATCTTGTACAGATCTTTAAAGTTTATCAGGACTGACCCTTGATACTTATTTATGGCCGGCCCCTTACTCACTATGATTTTATATCCAGGTTGCTGTATTGTTTCACCATAGGAAGCCACCAAACGGCGATCTTTATCATTCAAAACAAACTGCGTATCATTTAAGGGTTTGATCTGGGGTTTTTTGCTGTATCCGGCAGCATTGACAGCGATAAGTCTGACTTTTATGGGAACCGCATTTCCATAGAGTTCCAGGTCCTTCAATAAGCCCTTTTTATAGTAAGACACCTCTAAAGAAAGACTTTTTAAGGTTTTAAAGACCAGATCTCTTGAGCGGAGCGCTTCTATTTCATTGTCAGCTTTCCTGTCTGTTCGGAACATATTCAGGTCACTGAATGCAGATTCTTTGAGTTCGCCATTACCTTTTTTATCATCCTGCACCAGCAAGGTACTGCTAACTTTATATCTTGGTGATGTAGTCTGTAAATATAAATAGGCAGCAAATCCGAAAAAACCTATGCTTATCACAAAGAAATACCAGTATTTAAGATATTTTTGCCCGATCTCTATCAGGTTTTCCTGCATGTTTTTTTTTGGCTGGGTAGGCGTGTTCATGGCATTGTTATTTAATAAAATCTATCATCTTATTAAGGCGGTTGCCAACACGGCAACAGCAGATATACAGGCGGTTATAATTGGTAGTGCGCGGTTGTTAGGACTGAATTCTTTTTCCTTTGCTTTATCTGGCTCTACATAGATGATGTCGTTCTGTTTCAATTGAAAATATGGAGATTCATAAATGCTTTTGTCATTCAGATTTAGCCGCACCATATTGCGTACCCCCTTATCTTCACGAATGACCAGTACATTTTCCCTTTTGCCGTAAACAGTCATATCGCCCGCCATTCCCAGCGCTTCCAGAAGATTGATCTCGTCGCCGGGAACATTTATCGAAGCGGGGCGGTTCACTTCGCCTATCACCGTGATTTTGAAATTGATGAGCTGGGCAACAACAACAGGTTCTTTAATCTGTTTTTTAAGTTCTTTTGTGATTAAACCCTGGGCCTCTTCGATGCTCAATCCCTCCACCATGATATCGCCAATCCGGGGCAGGGTAATTTTCCCATTATTATTTACTCTAAAGCCAAGCCTGCCGTTTATGGCATTATTATTATTAGCACTTACAAACAGTGCATCGTATTCCACATTTAAACTGCTTAATGAAATACTGAGCTGATCATTTTTCTGGAGCTTCAATTCAGCTTGGTTTTTGATCTGGCTATTCGTAAGCTCAGAAAGGTTACTGAAATAAACCAAATTTCTCTGCGGAGAACAAGACAATAAAATCTGGCTTAAAAGAAGCGCAAAATATAAATTTTTCATTTGATCCAGGTTAAATTATTTCACTAAATGATATTCTTTAATTTGTTGAATAAAGTTATAGAAATAAAAGCCCGGTAGATGTAGGCCCGTTCATGTTGTATTTTAAATTGTAAATGTTTACATAAAAAATTGCCAAAAAGACCAGCATTTTGTTAAAATGTTTACAGATTTTACAGTTTTTCTAAGTTCAGAATTTACAATTCGCGTAAATGACCGAACTTCTCCATAGGAGGAGAATAGACCAAAGAGGCAACACTTAGCGAAAACCATTCTGGGAATCAGTTAGTCATAATTATTTTTAAATATATTTAGCAAAATAAATTAATAATTCTATCTTTGCACCCTCTTCAAACAGAAGATGATTCCGTAGCTCAGCTGGTAGAGCATTACACTTTTAATGTAGTGGTCCTGGGTTCGAATCCCAGCGGGATCACAAAAAACCTCCTCCGATTTCTGAGGAGGTTTTTTTGTTTTATATTCTAAGTGATTTCCCATCAGCTGCAATAGCAGCTATTAAATCATAATGTATAATCACAACAGACAATATTGCCAAGTAAGTTTACAACTTGTGTTGATTCTTATTTAATCTCCGGGCAGCTACAACTGCAATATCATGTAAGGTTGTTTTAAAATAAGCATTTGATATTGTGATTGTTGTGTTATTTTGTCTGATAACCGTTCCGCAAATCGTTCTGGCTAAACCCATCCCCAAGGTTGCACATACTGTAAAGTGCTCTGGTCAAAAATAATTCCGCACTATACTTAAACACATTTTAGTAATAACTTTAGTTATAATAAATTATTATCTAAAATCTACAAATATGAAAGTTATTGTGTACGGAACAGGGAAAATGGCAGAATTGATCTGTTATTCCTTTGATTATGACAGCCCCCATAAAGTGGTGGCATTTTGTGTAGATGATGTCTATGTGCCGGAAGCAGGATCAAGACTATTAGGATTACCTATCCTTAGCTTCGATCAGGTTAGAGAAGCTTACCCTAATGACAGTCATCTGATGCATATTGCCATAGGCCGAAACGGTGCCCGGGAAAGTGCATATTACAAAGTAGAAGAAGCCGGTTATTCTTTCGCCAATTACATTTCGTCTAAAGCCAACCTTTGGCCAAATTTAGCAATAGGTAAAAATGTATTTATTGATCAGGCCTGTGACATTCACCCATTTGTAACCATTGGAAACAACTGTATGCTACTTGGCGCCCGTATTGGCCACCATTCCACCATTAAAGACAACGTCTTGTTGTCGGGTAACATCCTGGCCGGAAATGTAACTGTTGGCAGCAATTCTTTCCTTGGTATCCATTCTACAGTAAAAGAAGATGTCTGTATAGGAACCAACAACATCATTGGGGCAGGCGTATTTATCAATAGAAACACGGAAGATTATGCTTTAGTCACTAACGTTCCGATTCTGCAAAAGGTAAGTGATTCCAAAAGATTTTTGATGTTTAACAAATCAAACGGCATAAAACAGGACTAAATTTTATTTTGCGACTGCAAAATGTGCCAATGATATTTTTCTGTCTATTGTTTTTTGCTGATCAGGTACATCCATTAAACCATGCGCTAACAAATCATTAAAGAAGGCAGAAAATTTCTTTGCCCCTTTAAAATTGAGGTGCTCTAGATCTGCAAATTCCTCATCCTGAAGCGGGAAGTTTTTAAAATCTAAAAAATGAATATGCCGGTACTTAACAGTCAGCAATTTTTTGAACTCATTTTCATTCTTAATTCCCGGATATTTTTTATGTAGCGGACTTCTCAGCAATATTACTTTTACCCCCTTAATTTGGCACAAATTCACAATTCTGTCTAAATAAGCTAAGTTTTCAATAGGTAATAATTCATGTATTTCATTTTTACCAATAGTAATATCTTTTAATTTAATCAGCGAATCTGTTTTACTTTTTCCAAGGTACAGATAGCCGCCGGTTTTCCTGGCATAATCGTAATCCTTAAACAGGATAACTTTAATGTTATTCAGCAGTGTTTTGATCTGTAACTTCAGCAGGCTTTTAGGATTGTTTTTCATCAGCAAACTGTTGCCCTGATAATCAATGAAAGGGGCATATGTATGGTATTTATAAGATAGAAATAACCCGCTCCAGATCCATTCTTCCATTTTTTTCTCAATCTGGTTGTTGGTAAACTCTACAAAAACATATTTAATATTTTTATTTTGCTGCAACAATTGTTTAACCTTATAGTAGGAATAGAAATAAGATTCGCCCGATTGGGCTATATTAATGGTATTTGTGATTAAAGAATCATTAAAAGCACATTCCGGATGGGAGTGCCCGATGATTATTTTATCAGCGTAATCTGGAATTTTGAAATTGGATTTATTGGAGATGTAACTTGCCGTGAATAGTAGTCCGGCAACAAGCAGAACAAGCAGGACTAAACTAAATTTCGCGATTTGAAGTATGAATTTTTTCATGTTAGAATTGAAAATAGATAAACTTCTGTTCGGGACCTGCAAAATAGAAGATAGCCAGAACAATACTATAATAGGCAGTCCATCTGATCGGTCTTGGCCAATTCAATCCTATTTTGCTGATCGCATAGGATTCTTCACGGCCAATCCACTCAACAATTAGAAACATCAGGATTAAAACAATTAACATCCGGGGTAAAACCTCCGGAGTAGAAAACAAAGATGGCGAACAGATGCCGGCAATGTAATGAAAGGCCGAACCCAGACTTTCAGACCTGAAAAAGATCCAGGCAAAAACAGTCAGACCAAAAGTGAAACACATGGAAAAAAGTTCCCTGAGGTTTGGCAACAGCTTTCCTGCCGCCACTACATCAAGGTGGTTTCTGTTGGAGCTAAACAGGATGGAGGGCATAATGTACAGCGCGTTTAACGAGCCCCAAACAATAAATGTCCAGTTTGCACCATGCCAGAACCCGCTGACAATAAATATGATGAAGGTATTTCTGACTTTCATCCAGGTGCCGCCCTTGCTTCCACCCAAAGGGATATACAGGTAATCCCTGAACCAGGACGATAAGGAGATATGCCATCGCCTCCAAAACTCCGCTATGTCCCTGGAAAAGTAAGGGAAGGCGAAGTTTTTCAGGAGTTCTATGCCAAAAAGCCTTGCCGTACCAAGGGCAATGTCAGAATAGCCGGAAAAATCACAGTAGATCTGGAAAGCAAAAAGTACGGCACCTACAACCAAAGTACTTCCCGTCGCATTTGCTGAGTTGCTGAAAATGGCATTCACCGTGTCGGCACATAAATCCGCAATCACAACCTTTTTAAATAATCCCCATAAGATCTGTCTCAGCCCATCAATAGCCTTTCCATAATCAAAAAAACGCTTCTTTTTAAGCTGTGGCAACAGGTGTGTAGCCCGTTCAATGGGGCCTGCAACCAGAAGCGGAAAAAAACTGACAAAAACCGAATAATCAATGAAATTTCTTTCTGCCTTGATCCGGTTTTTATAAATGTCTATCACATAGGATAATCCATGGAAAGTATAAAATGAGATCCCAACAGGTAAGATCACTTTTAACGACCAGGGATTTACCTGTAAGCCAACATCCGAAAGCAATGCTGCAAAAGATGCTATGAAGAAATTGTAATATTTAAAAACACCCAAAAAACCAAGATTTACGGTAACACTTAGCCAAAACCAAAATCTTTTTTCCTTTTTCCGGCTCGCCCTGCACATCTTTAAACCTGTAAAGTAATCCAGTAGCGTTGAAAAGATCAGCAGAAATAGAAAGCGCCAATCCCAGCAGGCATAAAAGAAATAACTGGCCAGCAGCAGCAGAGAATTCTGATAGCTCAACTTTTTTTTCCCCAATAGCCAGTACAGGGTCAACACCACCGGGAGAAAAAAAGCAAAATTCATCGAATTAAATAGCATAGCCAGCGTAGCTTTAGTCCATTCAATTTAAATTATTCTTTTGGAAAAGAGATGCCCGGTTTTGCACTGCACAGGTATTTGAACACAAAATGTTCAGTGTTTTACAATACTTGTTCAGTTATCCGGGCATAGCTTACAGGTCAATGGAACGCGTTACCGCGATCTCTTTCAAAAAATATTCATCATGAGATACCACCAGGAGCGTCCCCTCATAGGCATTAACCGCTGCGGTCAAAATCTCTGTATTCTGAATATCCAGGTTGTTTGTTGGTTCATCCAGCACCATCAGGTCGGGAGCTTGCGTACCGATGGTTAAAGTACAGAGCATCAGCCGCATTTTTTCGCCGCCACTAAGCGTAGCGCAAGGCTTGTCCCAAAAGGTTTTGTCAAACAGGAAGCGGTTTAAGCGGATCTTGATCTCATGTTCCTGTAAACCGCCCGAATTGTAAGCCTGGGCCTGTTCATAAACACTGAGCTCATCCTCAATTAATGAATAGTCCTGGTCAATGTAAATGGCTTTAACATCAGCCATTTTCAAACTGCCGCAAAGGGGATCGATCCGGGCCAGAATCATTTGAATCAAAGTCGTTTTACCGGAGCCATTTCCCCCTTTGATCACAATGCGTTCCCCACTGCTCACCTGAAAATTTAAAGCCTGTTTCCAGAGCATTCGTTCAGCATATCCAAAATTTACGTTAGTAGCAGTGATCAGTATTTTTCCGCTATGCAGTAGCGAAGGGTTAAAATCCATTTTCATTTTATGAATATCCGGCAATGCGGCACGTAATTGACCCAGTTCTTTAGCAACAGCAATAACTTTTTCCTGCTGCACACCCTTCATACGGGAAGTACTTTTTTCGGCATTGTTCCGGAGCGTATTCATGGAAATGGTAGGGAGCCCGGCCTTTTCCTGTTTTTTCTTCCCCCTGGCATCCAGCTTTTGCTGCCTTTCCAAAGCTATCTTTTCTGTTTCCTTCGCTTTACGCAGTGCTTTTTCCTTACTTTTCAGGTCCTGGTTCAATGCCTCGTTTGCGATGGATTTCTGTGCACCATAAAAATCATAATTGCCCCCATAAACTGCAATTCCCTTTTCGCTCAGTTCAGCAACATGGTCTAACAGGTTCAATAAAGCCCTGTCATGGCTGATCACCACCAGGGTATGTGCGGCTGAACGGATATCATCATATAGCATTTTCCTGCTCCAGGCATCCAGATGATTGCTCGGTTCGTCCAGTAAAACAATTTCAGGCTGGTGTATACGGATCCCTGCCAAAAGAACCTTAGTTTTCTGGCCGCCACTCAGGCCCCCCATTTTTTGCTCCAGGTCTAAGCCATCAAGTTTCCAGTGGGCAAGGGCACTTTTACAGCGCTCCTCAATCGTCCAGTCTTCATCCAGGCAGTTCAGGTGCTCCTGGTTCAGCTCCCCATTTAAAATGAGGTTCAAAGCCTGCAACTTGTCTGCTACCTGAAGCGCTTTTGCAACACTGTAATCATTAAACTGACCAACAATCTGGGGTACATAATAAGGTTTAGCACTTATTTCTGCCCTTCCTTGCGAAGGGCTCAGTGCTCCGGCCATGATTTTCATCAGGATAGATTTTCCTGTTCCATTGTCGCCGATCAGGGCAATTTTATCTTTTTTATTGATGATAAGGTTTAAACCACTAAACAATAAATCTCTGTCGGGATGTATATAGGTAATATTTTGAAGGGTAATCATGATTTCTTTCTATAAATTGAACAATACCTGGGCCCGCTTTGCCGGCCCGATTTATTTTTCTGAAAGAAATTGAATCCTACATAATTGTGTTTTAATCTTTAAGCTTGCAAAATTAAGAAAATTTATGTGGTTAAGTCAAATTACTTTACATAAACGGTTTTGATGTTCACAAATTCATGAATGCCAAATACCCCCAGTTCCCGGCCGTAGCCAGATTGGTTGATCCCGCCAAATGGTAACCTGGGATCGGATTTTACCAGGGAATTTACAAAGCAGGAGCCCGCCTGCAGGCGGGTTCTTGCAATTTCTTCAGCCAGTTTTTCATTGCGCGTAAAAACAGCAGCTCCAAGGCCGAATGCGCTGTCATTTGCCAGTTCAATAGCCTGTTCGGTATCCCTGACGATCAATATTGCCGCCACAGGGCCAAACATTTCTTCAGCATAGGCAGGCATGCCTTTTTTTATACCAGAAAGAACAGTAGGTTCATAATAAGCATGCTTGCCCTTGAATGCCGGGATCTGGCCGCCAAGTAGGCATTTTGCTCCCATTGCTATGTTTTTCAGCACTTGCTGATGCAATTCGTCCCTCAGATCCGCCCGGGCCATGGGGCCCAGGTTGGTCGCTGCCTCAAAAGGATCACCCAGTATTTTCTCCTTCATTTTTTGCACAAAAAGCCTGGTAAACTCCCTGGCTACTTTTTTTACAACAATAAATCTTTTAGCCGCAATACAGCTCTGACCATTATTGATCAGCCTGCTGTTTACACAGGTTTCGGCAGCGAATTCCAGATCTGCATCCTCCAGCACCAGGTAAGGGTCGCTGCCCCCAAGTTCCAGCACTGTCTTCTTTAACAGCATACCTGCCTGTGCCGCGACTTTCATCCCGGCTTCTGTACTGCCTGTTAAAGTAACAGCCTTTACCAATGGATGGGCAATCACCTTGCTTACGGCCTTACTGCCGATCATCAGTGTCTGAAATACATGATCGGGATAACCCGCATCTTTTACCAGCTTTTCAATAGACAAAGCACAGGCGGGCACATTAGCAGCATGTTTCAGCAGTCCACAATTTCCGGCCATCAAAGCAGGGGCAAGGAACCTGAAAACCTGCCAGTAAGGGAAATTCCAGGGCATCACAGCCAGCACGACGCCCAAAGGTTGAAAGCTGATATAACTTTTTGAAGCCTCCGTTTCGATCAGCTGATCTTCCAGGAAACCAGCACCTTTATCTGCATAATACTTGCATACAGCAGCACATTTGTCTATTTCGGCCAATCCATCTTTTAAAGGTTTGCCCATTTCCAAAGCCATCAGCTTTGCCAGGTCATCCCTTTGCATCAGCAACTGGTTTCCCAATTTTGTTAATAGGGCAGCTCTTTGCTTAAAGCTGCTTTCCCGCCATATTGTCCAGGCTTTATGTGTTTGCTCAATCTTTTTAATAACTTGCGCCTCAGACGTTTCCCGGAAAGATTTAATGACCTTCCCATCAGTTGGATTAATAGCTGTTATGCTCATGATATATTTGTATGCTGCTATAAACAACGTGCGGTACTGCAATTTGTTTTCGTAGCGCCAAAAGCTACTTTTCGAGTGTCGTTTTCAGTTTATCCAAACCATCCTGCAAATGCTTGCCCAGCATGCCTTCCATATCCATACACAACAGCGTCAGGTTCATCGGCCAGGCCATTTTACCTTTGAAGCCCCATTTTACCCTGGTTTGGCTTTCTCCCGCAGATTCGGTTGCCATGTAGGCATCATCTTCTGTTTCAAAAGGTTCTTTAAAACGGATTTTCATGTCAATTCTGTCTCCTTCTTTAATGCTGGTGATCTCCTGTTCGCCTTTACCTACATCTTTGTTGGTACTTTCCCAGCCAGCTACAAAGCCAACAGTGCCATCTGTACCCTTATAGGTCTTTTTCATGGCCGGGTCTATGTTGTTCCATACACTGTACCGATCCTGGTTTTTGATGTGCTTAATGAACTCGAATACCTCTGGTTCGGGTTTGTTGATCGTTACCTCTCGCTCAACTGCATAATCCTTTTTCAGAAACAATGCCACTACTAATGCCAGAATAACAATCCCGACAATAACTAACAATACTTTTTTTAAGATTTTCATGGTCGTTTGATTTTGTTCTTTTGTTATGAAGCCATCATGAGCTGGTTTATGATGGAATTGGTTAATTAAGTTCTGTTTTGCTGATATAAAGATGATTAATTTTTAAATCAAATTCCAAATGCTTTTTCAGCGCTCCTGGCCTCCATAAAAATATGGCCGGAATATTGTCCAAACGTTTTCGTAATTTTAAACCAGATTATAAATTTAAACAATGAAGAAATTATTGTGCTATGTTTTTCTGCTGATCTTATCCCATAAGGTTAACGCGCAGGACAGTACCGCCATCGCTCCCGAGAACTATACCAAGCCTCAGGCTGTTCAATTGGACAGGAGTGCAGCAGCATTGGGGATATCGCCAAAAGTTGCAGCTAAAGTAAAAGCTATGCCAAACCCGCCGGTAAATATGGCGTTGTTTGCGGTAGACAGACGTAAGGCGGAGGACCGTGCAAACTCCGATGTGATCATGGTCATCTCCATTGATCAGCAAAGTGGTAAAATAAAAATGTCATCCATCATGAGAGATACCTATGTAAACATAGATGGTCATGGCATGGATAAAATCAACGCTGCTTATGCCCTTGGAGGCCCTCAGCTGGCTATAAAAACCATCAACCAGAATTTTGATCTGGACATTAAAGACTACCTCAATGTCGATTTTTACAGCGCGGCCAGGATTGTGGATGCCCTGGGCGGGGTAACTGTAAATGTAAAACAACCTGAGCTTTCCTATTTAAATAATTACCTGAACGAACTGGCCATTTACGAAAAGATTCCTGCTGTACCGGTAAAAACTGCCGGTCTTCAGAAGTTAACTGGCAGACAGGCGGTAGCCTATACCCGTATCAGAGGTGTAGGAAACGGGGATTATGAGAGAACAGAGCGCCAAAGAAATGTGCTGGTTGCACTTTTCAGTACGCTTAAGACCTCGGGTTCGCAAATGTTGCCGGCCATTGCTTCACAAGTATTGCCTAACCTGGAAACCAGCATGGGGCAAATGACACTCTTCAGTTTTGCAAGTAGCGTGTTGAATTCAAAAAATAAGGTGATCGATCAGGCAAGGTTTCCACTGGATGGGCAAAGTGCGGGGAAAAGAATCAACAACATCTGGTACCTTACTGCCGATTTAAAAGCGACCACCACCGCTTTGCACAATTTTATTTACAAAAGCATTCCCCCTGCTGCAAAATAAGGCAGGTAACACAAAATCCGACAAAAAAAATACAATTCAGGCGCTGGCTATTCAAATGTCAGCGCTTATATTTGCAGGCAATCCAATATAAGATTATACGAGTCAGCAGCTTATGTTTAAAAGAATAACGGGCATATTAATTTTACTTTCGTTTTTACTGGTAAAAAGTACCGCGTTATTTGCTGTGCAGCAACAGGATCAAAATACTGTTGTAATAAGCACCCAACAAGATACTGATGACAAGACCAATACCCCGGATGCAGAAAAGGAAAGCAAACAGCTGGAAACTGTTGATGAGGATTTTCCTGATCAGCCCATCCTGTACCTGGCTTCTTTAACACTTTCAAAAAAAGCCGGCCATCTGATCGTACCAGAGATTACGGCTCCTTATATTTCCCTGCCATATCCGCCTCCCAACAGCTGTAAATTATAATTTAACAGCTGGATCAGCGGGTCTGTACACCAGTACAACCTGCATGCAAATATTTACACCATTCAATTTAATTTTATGAACTATACTTTGTTTAAAGGTACTGTTATAGGCCTTTTATTAGCTGCTGTTTCCATAACAGCAAATGCACAGAAAATTAACGAACAGGAACTTAAGGTAAATGTGGGTAAGATCTCCAATTCTACCCAGCATTTAAAGAACCTGGAACCGGTTACCTACAAATACGATGTAGATAAATACAAACACCTGAAACTTCCTGCCGGGGAGCAGTACGGCTTTTTGGCCAGCAATGTACAGCCCGAATTCCCGGCAATGGTTTACGAAGCTTCAAAGGTGTATGAGTCCGGTAAAAACAATTCTAAAGTAGCCAAATACAACGAGGTACAGACAGAAAACCTGATCCCCGTACTTGTGGCTGCCATTAAAGAACAACAAGCTGAAATAGAGTTGCTAAAAAAAGAAGTACAGCTGCTCAAACAGAAATCAAAATAGCAGTTAAAGATTAATACCCATAGTTTTTTTAGTGTTTTGGTAAAGCCGTCCGGAGGGACGGCTTTTTTTATTACATTAGTGTTCATGAACAGAAGAACCCGGTATAAGTTTAAACAATTGCTGGTCATTGTGCTGGCCTGGTTAATTATAGGCTTATTGATTTCCATATACGATTATCTCCTGTTACATACCCATAGTTCAATAGGCCCGGTCCCTGGTTACTCTTTTTTGTTGTCCGTGATCATAAACATGGGGTCCGGATTAATCGGTGCTTTGCTGGGTGGTAGCTTTCTTGTATTTTACATCAATGTAAAGTACCAGGACAGGTCTTATGGATACACAGTTACAGCAGTTACCTGCTCCTTTATCCTGATCATTTTGCTGATCAATGTTCTATTGCGCAACATCGGCTTTTCCGATACCAGCAGGCTTTTTAAAAGCGGGCTCGTATGGGGAGTAGTGGTGGCCACTACCCAGCTCTTATTGCAGGTCAACAGCAAATTCGGACCGGGAGTTTTCTGGAATATCATCCGCGGAAAGTACAATACCCCACAGGAAGAATTCAGGATCTTTATGTTCTTTGATCTCAATTCTTCCACGGCAACTGCAGAGAAACTGGGCGACAAAAAATACCATGAACTTCTAAAAGATATCTTCACCGATGTTACCAATCCGATACTGGACAATGATGGCGAAATTTACCAGTACGTAGGGGATGAGGTTGTAGTTGCCTGGAAATACAAAGAAGGAATTGAAGACAGCAAATGTATTCAGTGTTTTTTTGACATTAAAAACTACCTGGAAGAAAGGAAAGAAAAGTACCTCAGACAGTATGGTTTGCTGCCTTCATTTAAAGCGGGTATTCATTGTGGCAAGGTCGTAGCCGGGGAAGTGGGCATCATCAAAAGAGACATCACCTATTCGGGTGATGTATTGAATACCACTTCCAGGATACAAGGGATCTGCAGGGAATTCAATGCAGAGGTCATTGTATCTTCAGACCTGGCCGCCGTGCTTCAGCTGAATGGTTTTATCCTGCAAACCCTTGGCTCCATCAAGCTCCGGGGCAAAGAAAAAGAAATGCAGCTCATTTCCATAAGCCGCTTGCACCTGTAACTGCAGGTTGTTATTCCCGGTACATTTCCTGAGCATAAGCCTTTGCCATTCTACCCGACTCGAAAGCCGGAACCACATCAGCAGCAGCTTTTTTTACCATATTCAGCCATTTGTCCTGCTGCTGGTAATACATGGGCACTACGGTTTGTTCCAGTGTTTCCATCAGGCTGATGTTTTCCAGTTTGTCCTGTTCCTGCTCGGGTAAACCATCCGGTGCCGGCTGGATTAAAAAGCTATTTGCTTTATCTTCCGCAAATTCAGGTACCCAGCCATCTGGTAATGAAAGGTTGATGCTGCCATTCATGGCAGCAGTCATGCCGCTGGTGCCTGAGGCTTCACGGTACATCCTGGGGTTGTTTAACCAGACATCAGACCCTTTCTTCAGCAGTGCTGATAATTCAAGCTCATAGCCGGTAAGTACTGCACAGTTTTTTAAAGGCAATGCCCGCGAGATGATCTGGTTAAACAGTCCGATGGCCCCGAAATCCTCGGGATAAGGCTTGCCTGCCCAGATCAGCTGTACCGGAAGTGCTGTGCTGCTGATCAGACTTAAAAACCTGTTCCAGTCCTGCATCACCAGATCAGCCCTTTTATAGCCCGCAAAGCGCCTTGCCCAAACTATGGTGAGCACCTCCGGGTCGAAGAGCTTACCACATTGATCGGCTACAACTTTAAACAAGGCCGTCTTCATTTCTTTTTTTCTTTTCAGTATAGCAGCATCATCCTTTCCTGCTATTGCCTTAGCCATTGCTTCATCGGCCCAGTATTTCTGGTTCTGGGCATTGGTTATGGAGGTAATTTCGCATATTCCCGGATAGTGGCCCCACATTTCCCGTGCTACCTTACCGTGCAATTTAGATACCCCATTGGCTTTTCTTGAAAATTTAAGTGCAGCAAGGGTATAGCTGAACTGATCGCCGTCCATACCCAGTATATATTTCACCTCATGCTCCTGCAGATGGTAAAAGAAAGACATCTCTTTGAGCAGGCTGTACCTGTGTTCTTCGTTGCCTGCCATTTCTGGTGTATGCGTGGTAAATACCACACGTTTTTTAACTTCCTCCAGACTTTTATGCTTAGCATACAGGTAAAAATTGAGTGATACGGAGTGTCCTTCATTCATGTGGTACACATCGGGTGTCATATTCAGGATGTCCAGTAGCATAGCACCACCAGTACCTAAAACGATAGATTGGGCAATTCTTGTGGTTTCATGCGGATCATACAAACGGTGGGTAATGGTACGTGACAGGTAATCGTTTTCCGGTACATCTGTACTGAGTAAAAGCAGTGGGGCAGTGCCAAAGGTTTCTGGTTTGAGCAAAAAGGCCCTTACATGTACCGGAGAATCGTGCACAGGAACCGTAAAAAGTATCCCGGTATCTTGTAAATAGGCATATTGTTTTTCGGTATAGGCCGGTTTCATCAGCTGGTCCTTATCACGGCCCTGGTCGTAATAGCCATACTTCCAAAGTATACCTATCCCTACCAGGTTTTGTTTTAACTGATAAGCGCTCCTTAAGTGAGAGCCAGCAAGGAAGCCCAGGCCGCCACTGTATATCTTTAAAGCCTGGTCTACGGCAAACTCCATGGAAAAATAAGCGGCAGCAGTATCGTACTGCGCATCGGGCTCATAGCCGAATATGTCTTTTTTTGCTAGCATGTGCTTAATTTATAAAATTTAAACCAATAAAGAATTTACGAGTGAATTATATGTTAATTTGTAGTAATGAAACCAACAATTACTATAGAATATTGCCCCAGATGTGGCTGGATGCTCCGGGCAGCTTATATGGCACAGGAACTGCTGGGTACTTTTACCGAGGACATCAATGGGGTATTGTTAAAACCCGCAGCAATTGGAGGGGCCTATACCATCAGTGTAAATGAAATGGTAGTATATGACCGGAAGGAGCGGGGTGGCTTTCCAGAGATAAAGGAATTGAAACAACTGGTCCGGGATGTGGTAAATCCGGAAAAAAACTTAGGCCATTCTGACAAAACTGAACGATAACTGAGTATATTGCATGGTTTATTTCCCGCAATTGTCCAGGTTTAGCATTGGATTTTAATTATTGGTTAATTCCTGAGGATGAAGTTGAGGTTTTGCTAATCTTTGCTTATGGAAGCGAATATTATTAATAGGGAATAAACAGGGACTTAATAGGGATATAACAGGGAGATAACAGGGGTAAATTCCTGTTTAATCCTTATTATATTCTTATAATTATTAATTAATTATTATTTCACTGGGCAACTAGTACTAACTTATTTAACTATTTAAACTATGGCAATCATTAAAAACGGTATTCTGGGAGGCTTTAAGGGCAAAGTCGGCACGGTTATAGGCTACCATCTAAAAGGGCAGGAGATTATGCGTGGCGAAGCAAATGAGCGCACCAAACCCTTTACAGAGAAAGAGCTCGCCAACCAGCAGAGATTTGGAGATTTACAGTACTGGCTAAAGCCTTTAACCGTTTTTCTCCGGGTTGGATTTCAGGATTATGCGCCGACCTTTGAGGGTTTTGTAGCCGCAAAATCTTACAACTCAAAACACGCTTTAGTTAAAGATGATGCCGGCACACATATTGATCCGGCGCTTGCCCTGGTGAGTTTCGGCGATCAGGAACAGGCCACAACCGCATCGGCAGTTTCAGAGGCTGAGAATTCCATTACTTTTAACTGGGAAGGTGGTAAATGTGAAGGCGATGACCGGGCGATGTTCCTGGTTTATGATATCGAGGGTGCTACAGCTGATTTTGATACCGCGGCCGTAAAGCGCAGAATGAGGACCGGGGTATTTAAACTGAGCGAAGATTTTTCAGGAAAAGCTGTACATGTGTACCTTGCCTTTGTGGCTGAAGATAGAAAAAGGCGCAGTAACAGCCAGTATTTAGGGATTGTAAATGTGCTTTAAGGAGAATTTACAAATAATCTAACTAGGAATCAGTGATATAAAAGATTTCTTAATTTATAATTTGCACAATATGTATCGTAGCCCTATATTTGCACCACTTTAAAAGGAAACGCTTAAAGTAAAAGTTCAAACAAGAACGATGATTCCGTAGCTCAGCTGGTAGAGCATTACACTTTTAATGTAGTGGTCCTGGGTTCGAATCCCAGCGGGATCACAAGATTCATCATCAAAACGTAAAACCCTGCAATCGCAAGATGAGCAGGGTTTTTTATTTTAACAAATGTTAATATGAGCGAAACAGTAAGTTTAAGCAAAATTGATTGGTAAAATTGGCTTAATTTACGGTGTAATTATCAACCTGTCTGGCCAGTTTGCCATTGCCGTCAATGCCTTCTATGGTAACCTTGTAAGGTCCCTTGCTATCTGCGTTGAAATATTCAAAGGATGCTTTTCCACCCTTGACAATGATGTTGGGGTGCCAGAAAATGGTTGTCCGGAGATCGGACAGTTGTTGATTTGATTTAGGCTCATCATAATTGGGCATGTAAAACTCCCTGGCGCTAGTATAGGCTTTCGGGCTGTAAGTAATGAGGCCTGCGGTATAGGGGTAGTGAACAGGTTTACCGGCTGCAAATTTAGTAGTTATGATCAAAACACCCCCAAACCCGGTCATGCCATAAATAGACGCAGATGCGCCCTTTAATACTTCAATAGCCTCTACTTCATGGGTGTAAATGTCACCGAGGGCGTTGGCTGGCATCCTTACACCATCCAGTATAACGCCCATTGCAGCATGCCTGCTCCGCATCAACATCGCGGTGCCGTTCCTCACCATCAACCCTGCCACTCTGCCCTGCAGCACCTGGTCTACAGTTATGCCGTTTTCCAGTTCTTCACCAGTAATAATTGCATCGGCACTAGCGGCAATATTTGCGGATCCTTTTACTTTTCTTTCCAGCCGTTTTACAATCTTTACCTCAGCAAGCAGGTTGTTTCTTTGCAGCATAAATTTGCGGCGGATTTCTTCAAACTGGTCGCGGTTGTTTTGCAGGTAAGCAGCTAATTTTTTGTTCACATCAGCCTCAGTTTCTGGTAAATTTTTATTTTTGGCAACTCCTTGCGGCAAAATATTGTCTAACTTAATATCTACAAACTTTTTGCCTTGAGCTGTTCTGGCCTGAACAACAAAATTTGTGCTGTCGGGAAAAACGAGATTTTTGAAAACAAAACGCCCATTGTTATCGGTCAGCGTATCTATTACAAATAAATTTTCCTTCGATGATAACAGGGTCACCTTGCCTCCTGGAACCGGTTTTTTACCTTGGGTAACGCGGCCACTGATGTGAATGCCATCTTCTGGCTTATAAATGAGCTGTGGGAAATTGCCTGCCAGGATTTTTTTCCAGGTAAACCTGCGCCAGCCCTGGGTCATCATCAGGTTGTCCAGTTCGTGTACTTTTTGCGGATCTGTCGCTGTAAAGTAATAGTTAGGCTGTTCCACATATCCCTTAATGTCTGAGGTAAGCAGCAGGTTGTTCAGAATGGTTTTTTCCTTATACCCATCAGCCGGAACTTTGGTAGCATCCGTTACCGATACGGAAAAGCTGCCAAAGACAGGTTTACCTGAGGCATCCTGCACCTCCATTTCCATTTTCATTTTTTTTCGGCTGACAGCTGCTCTTGCTGCCTTAACTGTTACTTTCAATACGTCATTGTTGTGGTTAATGAATACCAGCCGTTCTGCGACAGGTTGGTTTTGCTGATCGAATAAGGTGAGCTGTAATATCCCTGAAGAGAAACGGCTTTTGGGAATTCTGGAGCTGAATACCGAATTGTTCAGCTTGTTTGTGGAGACAAATTTTACCACTGAATTGCTTTGCGCCACCAGGGTAAACTGTCCACCTGCAACGATCATTGCCGGGCTGGCGCTGATCTTTACCGAAAGATAGGTGCTGTCCAGATTGGTAGCGCCCAATACAAAACCTTGTTCCAGTGCTTTGGGTAATACCAGTTTTTTTTCATTGCCATCGGGGAATTTAACTGTGGCGGTATAGGTTTGTCCTGGCTGTTGCTGCAGGCTGAAAACACCCATTCCTGCATATTCCGACTTAAATTCCAATATTTTTTTACCATTGCTGTCGGAGAGGTAGCCGGTTACATTTTTGCCCAGTCCATCGGCCCCCATGGCTTTAAAGGCTACTTTTGAGCTGATGCCGCAGACCTGGTTCCCGCCTTCGGGAAAGAATTGTACATCAGTTTGGTTTAAAATGGGGATAACTGCCGTTTTTTTAATTTTGGGGTGAACAAGTTTGTTGCTGAGTGGATTTCCCACCTGAATGGTTCTGTCAAAGAAATAGTCATCGCCAAAGTTGCGCATATAATTGGTATAGGCCCTGATGCGGTAATTTCCTTCCTGCAGGCTATCAGGCAACTGAAAATCGCCCCAGGTAATACCATTCGTAAGGGGCAACCTGAGGCTTTGGCTGATGGAATCTTTTTCGTTGATCAGTTCTACGTTGAGGATTTTGCTCAGTTCGGATAACTGGTGTGATTCCGCAGTTACCACATAGGCTTTGAACCAGATGTTATCGCCGGTGGCATAAAATGGTTTGTCCAGGTGCAGCTGCACTTTTTCCTGAGGATAGTTCATTCTGTATAGTTCCAGCTTGCTGAGCATCGCCTTAAGGGCTTCGTTTTCGTTAATGAGACTTACCGAAAAGAAAAATACCAGGATAAGACTGGCGAAAACAGCCAACTGTGATTTTATGCGTTTCTTCATCATTGCTTTCATTGATGATACTTCTTTGTTTATATTAATTTACTATATAATCGTAAACATATCTGGCGAGTTTACCATCGCCATCAATGCCCTCTATGGTTATTTTATATGGTCCCTTGCCATCTGCGTTGAAGTATTCAAAGGATGCTTTTCCGCCCTTGACGATGATGTTGGGGTGCCAGAAAACCGTCGTCCTCAGATCGGGCAGTTGTTTGTTTGTTTTTGGATCATCATAATTGGGCATGTAAAACTCCCTGGCACTGGCATAGGCTTTCGGGCTGTAAGTAATGAGGCCTGCGGTATAAGGGTTAGCGCCGGTTTTTCCGCCTCCCGATTTAGTGGTTACGATCAATACGCCGCCAAACCCGGTCATGCCGTAGATGGCTGCATTTGCACCTTTCAATACTTCTACACCTTCCACATTGTCGGTGTAGATTTCACTAAGGGCGGTAGACTCTACTCTTACGCCATCAAGTATAATACCCATGGCTGTAGGACCTGTTATGGAAGAGTGCATACTTCGGCCCATATACGGCACGCCACCCATCATTGTTAATCCCGCTACTCTGCCTTGCAGCACCTGGTCTAAAGTAATGCCGTTTTCCAGTTCTTCACCAGTTACAATTACATCTGCACCGGCGGCCATATTTACGGAACCTTTCACTTTTCTTTCTACCCGCTTTACAATCTTTACTTCAGAAAGCAGGTTGTTTTTCTGCGTCATAAATTTGCGGCGGATCTCTTCAAACTGGTCGCGGTTGTTTTGCAGGTAAGCGAATAGCTTTTTGTTCACATCTGCTTCCATCTCCGCGGCATTTTTATTTTCAGTAACCCGTTGCGGCAGTATGTGGTCCAGTTCAATATCCACAAACTTTTTGTCTTTAGCTGTTCTGGCCTGGATCACAAAGCGTGTGCTGTCGGGGAAAACAAGGTCTTTGAAAACAAAGCGCCCATCGTTGTCGGTGAGGGTATCTATGACAAAGAAATCCTTTGACGACATCATTGTCACCTTTCCGCCTGCAACTGGCTTTTTACTCTGACTGATGCGGCCACTGATGTGAATGCCGTCTTCCACCTTATAAGTAAGCTGAGGGAAATTGCCTGCCAGGATGTTTTTCCAGGTAAACCTGCGCCAGCCCTGGGTCATCATCAGGTTGTCCAGTTCGCGTACCTTTTGCGCATCTGTCGCCGTAAAGTAATAGTTGGGCTGTTCAACATAACCTCTGATGTCCGAGCTGAGCAGTAGGTTGTTTAAAATGGTTGTTTCCTTGTCTGTGGACAGCGGGACTTTAGTGGCATCCGTTACAGCTATAGAGAAGCTGCCCAATACAGGTTTGCCGGAGGGATCTTGTACCTCCAGTTCCATCTTCATTTTTTTACGGCTGGCAGCTGTTTTTGCCCCGTTAACCTTTACCTTCAAAAAATCATTGTGGTTAATGAACACCAATCGTTCAGCTACAGGTTGGTTTTTCTGATCGAATAAGGTGAGCTGTAATATCCCGGTTGAGAAACGGTTTTTAGGAATTTTGGCGCTAAACGTGGCGTTGTCCAGCTTATTTGTAGAGACAAATTTCACTACCGAATTGCTTTGTGCAACCAGCGTAAGCTGCCCACCGGCGGAGATCATTGCCGGACTGGCACTGATCTTTACCCACAGATAGGCGCTATCCAGGTTTGCAGTTCCCAATACAAAACCTTCTGTTTGCGCTTTGGGTAGTATGGTCTTTTTCTCGGAGCCATCAGGAAATTTAACGGTGGCGGTGTAAGTTTGCCCGCTAAGTTGTTGCAGGCTGAAAATGCCCATTCCTGCATGTTCAGACTTAAATTCCAATACTTTTTCACCATTGCCATCAGAAATGTAGCCGCTAATGTCTTTGCTCAATCCATCTGCGCCAAGTGCTTTAAAAGCTATTTTTGAACGTATGCCATAAACCTGGTTTCCACCTTCGGGAAAGAATTGTACATCAGTGTTTTTTGCGTTTGTTTTGTCAAGACTGTTGTTGGCGCTGCTGAAAGCATTGCCTATCTGAATGGTTTTGTCAAAGAAATATTCATCGCCGAAGTTGCGCATGTAATTGGTATAGGCCCTGATGCGGTAATTTCCTTCCGGCAGGCTGTCGGGCAACTGGAAATCACCCCAGGTTATGCCGGTAGTTAGTGGTAGCCTGAGGCTTTGGGTAACCGAGTCTCTGCCGTTGATCAGTTCTACGTTAAGGATTTTGCTCAGCCCGGATAGCTGATGTGATTCGGCGGTTACCACGTAGGCTTTGAACCAGATTTGCTCGCCAGTGGCATAAAATGGTTTGTCCAGGTGCAGGTGTACCTTTTCCTGAGGGTAGGATGCTCTAAACTTCTCTAAGCGGCTAAGGATGATTTTCAGTGGTTCTTCTTCAGTAATGAGTGCTGTCGAAATGGCGAATGCAAGGATGAGGCCGGCGAAAACAGTCAAACCTGACCATTTGTTTTTTATTATCATGCGTTAATTGCTAATATTCAGTTGTTTGTATAGCTAATTTAATATTTTCTTTTAATTTGTTACTTTTTTTTATCAGATGGTTGTGTTTTATTTCAATCTGTTTAAAATAAGTTTTGATTAAGATGAAATGGCTTATTTCCGCTTTGTCCTGAGGTAAGCTAATGCTATTTACTGAATTTGACGGTAAATCACTTCCAGCATATTTTTAAATATCTAAACAATTTACTATACTTGTTTAAACGTTTAAACAATTTTGTCGTACGTTTACCATAACCTAAATATAAACTTAAATGAAGTATTTGATTTTACTGCTATTCGCTAGCGGAACATTTTTTACAAACAGGGTAGCTGCACAATTGCGTCTGCCTAATTTTTTTTCAGACCATATGGTGATCCAGCGTGATACCAGTACGCTTGTCTGGGGCTGGGCTAAAGCCGGGGCTGAAGTTAAGTTGATCCCAAGCTGGAATAATGATACCAGTAAGGTGATTGCCACAGGCAATGCCAAATGGCAATACAAGCTCAAAACCGGGGCCGCAGGTGGACCACATCAGCTTACCATCATTTCATTAAAGGACACTTTGGTCTTAAAAGATATATTGTTTGGGGAAGTCTGGTTGTGTTCCGGCCAGTCCAATATGCAATGGAGTTCGGTTAACAAACTGCAGGAGATGATTGATATTTTACCGAAAATAAAAAATAATTCCATCCGCTTGTTGAACGTAGGCAATGTTGCTGCGGATCATCCGCAAGATAATTTAAATGACTCCTGGACGGTTTGCGATTCTGCATCGGCTTCTACATTCAGCGCAATTGGTTATTTTTATGCAGATAAACTACATAAGGAATTGAATGTTCCCGTCGGTATCATCAATTCAAGTTGGGGTGGAACATGTGCCGAAGTATGGACTCCGGAAGAACTGGTAAGCGGAGATCCGGTATTACATAAGGCTTCTTTAGCAAAAGGAGTGGCTCCAAGAAAACCTAATTTACCTGGCAGGACCTGGAACAGTATGATTTATCCGCTGGTGGGGTATGCAATTAAAGGCGCATTGTGGTATCAGGGAGAGGATAATGTAGGAACCTGGTTTTCGTATGAAAAGTTGATGTCTGCGATGATACAATCCTGGAGAAAAGCATGGAACCATCAGTTTCCTTTTTATTTTGCACAAATAGCTCCTTATGATTATAAGAACAAGGAGTTGCCAAAAGCTGCTTTGCTCAGAGAAGCACAAACTAAAACCATGCTGAATAATGATAATGTATATATGGTACTTACCTCTGACCTGGTGCCTGATGTAAAGAATATACATCCTACCAGAAAGCATGAAGTGGCCAATCGTTTTGCTGATATTGCTTTGGTAAAAACCTACAAAACGAAATCGGTTAATCCATTTTCACCAGTTTATAAAAGTCATACAATTAGTGGAAACCAGATTGTTGTGGAATTCTATTTTATGGGAAATGAAAAATTGAGTGTTTCCAAAAATGAAAAAATAAGCGAATTGTATATTGCCGGGCCTGATAAAAAGTTTTATCCTGCTGAATACAAAATTTCGGGTAATAAGCTGAGGGCATGGAGTAAATCGGTGCCTGTGCCTGTGGCGCTGCGTTATGCCTTTACGGAAACCGATCTTACGCATTTTAAATCTTCAAACGGGCTTCCGGTAGGGCTGTTCAGGACGGATAAATGGAATGATGCAGATGTCAAAATGATTGTCAGGTAAAAACAACATGTTGTTTTAACGGATGATCTTTGTAAGGAAGGCACCTTCATCAGGTGCCTTTTTCATTTCCTTATTTAAATAATCTACTATCAGGTGATATCAAACCTGTCCAGGTTCATTATTTTGGTCCAGGCGGCTACAAAATCTTTCAGGAATTTGTCCTGAGCATCTGCGCCTGCATATACTTCAGCAATAGCCCGGAGCTCTGCGTTAGCGCCAAAAACAAGGTCTGCACGGCTACCTGTCCATTTTATTTCGTCAGTCGCACGATCCCGGCCTTCATAAACTTCCCTGTCTGCAGATATTGCTTTCCATGCGGTTTCCATATCCAGCAGGTTTACAAAGAAATCATTGGTCAGCAAACCTGGACGGGAAGTGAAAACCCCGTGTTTAGAACCGTCAAAATTAGTATTCAATACACGCAGGCCACCTAGTAATACCGTTAGTTCTGGTGCGGTGAGTGTCAGTAAATGTGCCTTGTCGATCAGCAGCTCCTCGGTAGATACAGGAACTTTAGATTTGCGGTAGTTACGGAAACCATCGGCAGCAGGCTCCAGGTAACCGAAAGATTCTACATCGGTCTGTTCCTGTGTGGCATCCATTCGGCCAGGGGTAAAAGGAACCTTAATGCTGCTTCCTGCAGCTGCAGCCGCTTTTTCAATACCTGCACAACCGGCCAGTACAATCAGATCTGCCAGCGATACTTCTTTACCGTCTGTTGGTGCAGCATTAAATTCCTTTTGAATGTTTTCCAGTAGGTCCAATACTTTCTGCAATTGGGATGGATTGTTCACTTGCCAGTATTTTTGTGGTGCAAGGCGAATGCGTGCACCATTGGCACCGCCACGTTTGTCTGTGCCGCGGAAGGTGGAAGCCGAAGCCCATGCTGTGGAAACCAGTTCGGCTACACTTAAACCAGATTCCAAAATTTTTGATTTCAGTACTGCGGCATCGTTCTCTGTAATCAGCATGTGGTTAACTGCAGGAATAGGATCCTGCCAAAGCAATATTTCCTGTGGTACTTCAGGTCCGAGGTAACGTTCTCTGGGCCCCATATCGCGGTGTGTTAGTTTAAACCATGCACGTGCAAAAGCATCTGCAAAAGCATCGGGGTTTTCTAGAAAGCGTCGTGATATCTTTTCGTAAGCCGGATCAAACCTTAAAGAGAGATCGGTAGTTAACATGGTTGGCAGGTGTTTTTTTTCACTGTCAAATGCATCAGGAATAAATGCTTCTGCATCTATAGCTACCCATTGATGGGCACCAGCAGGACTTTTAGTAAGTTGCCATTCAAAGCTGAACAGGTTCTCAAAAAAGTTATTGCTCCATTGGGTAGGTGTTTTGGTCCATATGACTTCCAGTCCGCTGGTAATTGCGTCGGCCCCTTTGCCGGATCCATAGCTGTTGCTCCAACCCAGGCCCTGCATTTCCAGATCAACAGCCTCGGGTTCTTTGCCTACATGGTCTGCAGAGGCTGCACCATGAGTTTTGCCAAAGCTATGCCCACCGGCAATTAACGCAACTGTTTCCTCATCGTCCATGGCCATCCGGCCAAAAGTATCGCGAATGTCTCTGGCAGCAGCAACAGGGTCAGGGTTGCCGTCAGGGCCTTCCGGGTTCACGTAGATCAATCCCATCTGTACAGCTGCAAGTGGTTTTTCCAGATTGCGGGAGTGGATATCGCCATCGGCATTGTCGTCTGTGACCAATACACCATCACCCGCTACACCAGGCGAACCATGTGCATAACGCAGGTCACCACCCAGCCAGGTGTTTTCAGCGCCCCAGTATACTGATTCATCTGCTTCCCAGACATCTTCACGTCCGCCAGCAAAGCCAAAGGTTTTAAAACCCATGGATTCCAGGGCCACATTACCGGTCAGGATCATCAGGTCGGCCCATGAAATATTAGCGCCATATTTTTGTTTAACCGGCCAAAGTAATCTGCGGGCTTTATCGAGACTTACGTTATCAGGCCAGCTGTTTAAGGGGGCAAAGCGTTGTAGTCCTGCGCCGGCACCACCGCGTCCGTCGCCCACCCGATAGGTTCCTGCACTGTGCCATGCCATACGGATGAACAGACCACCATAGTGACCAAAATCTGCCGGCCACCAGTCCTGTGAGTCGGTCATGAGCACATGAAGGTCTTTTTTTACAGCTGCGAGATCCAGGCTTTTAAAAGCCTCGGCATAATTAAAATCTTCGTCCATCGGATTGGATGAGGCCGAATGCTGACGCAGGATGCTCAATTTTAACTGGTTGGGCCACCAATCGTGGTTACGGGTACCACCGCCGCCAACATTGTGTTTCATGCTGCCATTATGAAAGGGGCATTTACTGATGTCATTTGAATCTCTTTCCATGTCTTATAAATTATATATTACAGTACTTATGCCCGGTAATTCCAAAGCATTATAAATTTAAGGTATTGGATCAAATAATCACAATCAATTAAATCTATAATTCAATAGCCAGAATCTATGAGTGAAGGAAGGATATGGAAAATGAAATCATATCAGGCCATTACGGATACCATTTGTAAAGCATGTTGCCCCAATTGTTCGTTGCCTGTCATTTCTACCTCATCTATTACCTGTTTTGGTGTCCAGCTTTTAGAAAATAATTTCCAGCTAATATCAGGGGCAATTTTAACAGTCGCAGCTGCTTCCAGGTTAGTATCTTTATTCAATATCCACATGTCTTTATCTTTAACAATGTTCCATTGCCCACCAATTTCAGTGGTTACGATTAAGGAAACCACAGTTCGATCGTCTGCTTTAATATCTTTAAAAGTATGTGGGAAGGCATACATAAAAGTATCCAGAAAAGGGTAATAGAGTTCTCTTGTCATTATACCTTGTTTGCCTACCGCATCCCTGATTTGTTGCTGATGCAGAAACTTCTCCGTGTATTCTCTGGCGGTATTGAACCAGTTTACTGAAGTTTTTTGTCCTGCCCAGGCAACCGGAAATACTGCGTCTTCAAATGGGTCCAGCGCGTTAAGGTGCTGCGACAATTGCTGTCCTGTGCTTTCTAAAAGAAATATCAAAACGTCAGGACTAAGCCTTTTGCAGGCATTTGTCCAGGTCATGTTCAAATTGTTGAGAAAAGCTACCAGTTCCTGATAAGAGTTTATGTTTTCAGTGCGCTCTCCGATGTAGCCATCTCTTGATATGGATAATGTCCTTAAATTTGTATCCAGCAAGTGGGCTGCAACATCCTTAACTTTCCAGAGTTTTGCAATGGTTTGGGCAGCCCATTCTTCATCTGTTAAAGATTTTAACAGGTTGATCAGCATGTTGTTCAACAAAGGGAACAAGTGTAAAGTCTTAATTTCTATTTCTTTATCCATATACTCAATTACTCTGGGGCCATCATGCCAAATTCTGCCCATTCTTCTTTAGCGGGCCCATAAAGCCCAGGTACCAGTAAACCCAGCACCCGCATAATTATGGTCATTTGGCCCCGGTGGTGTGTCTGATGGCCAATCAGTACCCGCAAAATTTTTCCTTTTTCCCATTGTTCTCCATACATTTCTACCTGATCCATTAAACCAGAGTCCGTCCATTTCAAGCGAACTGAATTAGCTAATATCCCGCAATATTGCTGATATAAACTGATGAGTTCAGTATAATCAGATGGGGGTAGAATATATTCCAGCTCATCTTCGGCAAATAAGCCGGCCTTGTGTCCCATTTCAGTAACGGTTTGTGTCAAATGCCAGCCCAGCCTGCCAAGGGAACGGACATCGGGATGGATCTTTTCTTTACGGGTGGTTTCTGTGATTGTGGAAAGTACTTTTGAGGTACCCTGGGTTTCCATTTCCCAATCTTTGGTAAAATCTTCAATGCTCCTGTACATGTGTTAATATTTAAATTTATAACACAAATTTATAAGTTAAAATTAAAAATACTAAAAATATTGGTAAATAAATTATAAACAATTGATCGTGCTAATTTAATTGGTTTTTTACTTCTTTTCTTTCTGCCCGGGATGCAGCAAATGATCACATTCTTTTAAGGTGGCACTTAACTGTGCATTCAACGCTTTCGATTTTTTTTTGAGTTTCGCACTTTTAAGTGTTAGTGCACGGATCTTTTTGTTGTAGTCTTGCGCGTTCAGCGATTCCTGGATGATGTTCATAGCCTTGCGATTTTAACCCAATTTAATGATTCAATATTAATTAAACGTTAAGTTTTGAAAATTCGCATACTTCAGGCTTAAAGTTTCTTCTCACTAAACCATGCCGGGAATTTTGTAGCGCTGAAGATAAATCAGCAGATTTCTGTTACATTAGCCCTATGATCGTCCTTAAACCAGGCGCTGGCCGAAAGCTTCCAGCTCATGATGAAAAACAACTGGAACAATTGCTGATCGGGGAATACCGGGCGTCAGTAATTAATGCGATGTGGTACAGTTATCCGAAGAATGACAACAGGTTGCTCATTGAATATACCATCAGCTTTTATGACAATGATGAACAAACCCACTTTTTTAGAAAAGCCCGTAAAAAAAATGGGCAATGGGAATTAAGTACTGACTTTAGGGTTATAAAGTATAGTATTGGTGATGCGGATGGTATTAACGTATCGGATATTATTGAGGAATATATGGGTGTTTAGAGAGGAGGTCAACAGCGGAAGAGTTTTGATGGTATGTTTATACGACAATTTCATTTTTGCTCATGGTTCCTCCGTTATCAAACAAGTATCCTCAGGGATTGACTTTTCCATATGCTGAACCTGACTGCGGTGCATGTTGCCCCAATCAGACATGGATTTTAGCATGGGTTTCATGGTTAAACCCAGCTCCGTTAATTCATACTCCACACGTGGTGGAACAACGGGGTGTACGATCCTCTTTACCACCTGATCGGTTTCCAGCTCCCGCAGTTGCGCAACCAGCATGCGCTCAGAAATATTTGCAATCGAGTTTCTTAAGTCACTGTAACGCATTTTTCCATACAGTAACCTACATAAAATTGCAGGTTTCCACCTGCCTCCGATAACCGACAAGGAGTAGGCCATGCCACAACTGTCATTGATCTGCTTTTCGTTAAAAGCATTCGTAGAAGTATCTTTTCTCATTTCTTACTGTTTTGTTAGTACCTAACAATTTTGTCCGTACTTACAAATATACCATTGAGACCTTACTTTTGATGACAAATAATAAAAAAGATCATTATGATACGTTTAGAAAACAAAATAGCCCTGGTAACAGGGGGAGGTCGTGGAATGGGGGCCAACATTACAAAAAGATTAGCTGCTGAAGGTGCAACTGTGGTATTGACTTATTCAAAATCTGCAGCGCAGGCCGAGCAGCTGGCGGCGGAAATAAACGCAACAGGAGGGAAGGCTGTAGCCATCAAGGCTGATAGTGCTGATCCTGCAGAACTGACCAATGCAGTTAATCAAACCATTGCAGACTTTGGGCATATTGATATTTTGGTAAATAATGCCGGTATTTATGTTGGAAAAGCATTTGAAGAACATACGCTGGAAGACTATGAAGCGGTGATGGCTGTAAATGTGCGTGCAGTCTATGTAGCTTCACTGGCGGCTGTTAAACACATGCCAAATGGCGGGAGGATCATTACTATTGGGAGTAATATGGCCGATAATGCGGTAGCACCGCAATCTACGTTATATGCGATGAGCAAATCTGCGCTGAGCGGATTTACCAAAGGTTTGGCCAGAGACATGGGCTCAAGTGAAATTACAGTGAACCTGGTACAGCCAGGCCCTATCAATACCGATATGAATCCGGCTGATACGGAACTGGCTGATTTTTTAAGGAGCCGTATGGCGCTGAAAGATTATGGTACCGGAGATGATGTGGCAGGCCTGGTATTTTTTCTGGCCAGTGATGAGGGTAAATACATTACAGGTACGGCGCTTACCATTGATGGCGGGTTTAATGCTTAGTCATTTGAAATCGCTACCTTTATGGCCTTAACTTAATCAACGAAAATATTGGAAGAGGAGTTACTTAAAAGGAGCGAAAATAAGTGCGAATTGTGTCAGTCTGATGCAGCTTTAGTGTTATATGAGGTGTTGCCTCTGGCAGATAGAACTGAAGATAACTGCATCATGATCTGTGACAGATGCCTGGCGCAGGTGGAAAAAACAGAAGATTTGGATGTTAAGCATTTGAATTGTTTAAGGACGAGCATGTGGAGTGCTGTTCCTGGTGTGCAGGTAATTACCTGGCGTTTGCTGAATCGTTTGAAAACGGAGAGCTGGGCTGCAGATAGCCTGGATATGATGTATCTGGATGAGGAAACTTTAGCCTGGGCGCAGGCCGGAGCTGATGAAGAAAGCAATGGTGCCGATGAAGTACATAAAGATTGTAACGGACAGTTGCTGGAGGCCGGAAATTCAGTGGTATTGACGAAAACGCTGGATGTTAAGGGATCTTCTTTGAGCGCAAAGTTGGGTACCGTGGTAAAAAACATCCGGCTGGTTGAAAACAATACCGATCAGATTGAAGGTAAAATTGAGGGACAAACGATTGTTATTCTTACCAAATATGTAAGAAAACAGAACTAAGGGTACATAAAGCATAACAACAATGAACAAAGCTATTTTTTTAGATCGGGATGGTGTACTGAACCATGAAATATACGATTACATTACCAGGCTGGAAGATTTTAAGATACTGGAATATCAGATAGCCCCCTTAAAGAAACTTCATGATGAAGGGTATCTGCTGATCATCATTACCAATCAGGGTGGAATTGCCCAGCAGCGTTACACTGAGGAGGTGCTTGATGAAATGCACAGGGATTTAAACGCTAAATTTGAAGAACAGGGCGCATTGATCACACATGCTTACCATTGTCCGCATCATCCGACAGTTTCCGAGGCATGTAATTGCAGAAAACCTCAGTCGGGAATGCTTTTGGAGGCCATTGCAACCTATAATATTGATCCTGCCTTATCGGTGATGATTGGTGACAAACCGCGTGATGTTGAGGCTGCAAATGGGGCAGGAGTAAAGGGGATACTGATTGTGCCAGATGAGCAAATTGATTACCACCTGGTAAAAAAGGTACTTGCCGGCGATGAATTTCAGACGCTCAGTGCTGGAATGACTGATTTAAAGTAAAACCTATGCTTCTATAAAAAAAAAGCCTGTATCGCATGATACAGGCTTTTTTATAGTTGTGAATTTCTATTGTTTTCCAGAAGCTTTAGCATGATCTGCCAGGAAAGTAGCCAATCCGCTATCAGTTAAAGGGTGTTTTAACAATGCAGTGATGGCTGACAATGGAGCTGTAATTACATCAGCACCCAATTTAGCACAGGCAACAATATGTAATGGTCCGCGGATAGATGCGGCGAGGATCTCGGTAGGATATCCATAATTGTCAAATATTAACCTGATGTCTTCGATTAGTTGTAAGCCATCAGTTGAGATATCATCTAAACGGCCCAAAAATGGAGAAACATAAGATGCACCTGCTTTGGCTGCTAAAAGCGCCTGTCCGGGAGAGAATATTAAAGTACAATTGGTTCTGATACCCTTTGAGGTTAAATATTTGATCGCTTTTACGCCATCTTTGATCATAGGAACTTTAACAACGATCTTTGGGTCTAATTTGGCCAAAGCTTCGCCTTCTTTAATGATCTCTTCGTAAGTCGTTGAAATTACTTCAGCACTAACATTGTCATCAACGATTGCGCAAATTGCTTTATAATGTGCAATTACATTGGCGGCACCTGTAATGCCTTCTTTAGCCATAAGGCTTGGGTTTGTGGTTACCCCGTCTAAAACCCCAAGGTCCTGCGCTTCTTTTATCTGGTCAAGATTAGCGGTGTCAATAAAAAATTTCATATTATTTTAATTATCAAATTGGTTAATGAGTTATTGTCTATTACCGGAAGCCAAAATTAGGTAATTCCGCTGAGGTCTTTTATGAAATAATAGATTATTATAGAATTTTATGAATTTTTACTTCATCAGGAGAAAAGTAAAAAATGGGCAAGCAACTTTTATCGCATCGCTACAACCTTCTACCCTTGCTTCGTTCCCGCCCTGGGGGAGTTCAAAAGGAGCTGATCGTAAAAGACTTGCCCGGCGCAAATGTAGCAAAAGAGTTTAATCTACAAAAGGTAAAAGCAGAATAATTTGCGCTTTTGGGGCTATAATCCTATAATTGATTGATGGTAAATGAATTGTGAATATTGAAAAAATGAAATTATTTACTATTTTTATAATAGCTATTGAGCTATCCAGGTAAATGGCCAATAAAGTTTGGCAGGTTTTTGCAGGTTCATAGCTAGAAAGAAAAGAAAAAAAATGCGATCTGGCGCTGTATTGCCTGTTATGAAAAATTATTCTAAATAACAGCGTTGTAAATTTTATAATTTCAATCGTTGTATTTTACAATAATGTTAATAGGAGGTTGTTTAATTTACAATATGTTGTATATTTCCTAAAAAATATATCAATATTATAATTCATGAATTTTTATTCGTATCTTAGTGTCCGAAATACACTATACCAAACTATTATTAAACGGAACTTATGGAACTAACACAAGATAACCAAGGGTTATACGACCAACGTTTTGAACATGATGCATGCGGCATTGGATTTGTTGCTCATATTAAGGGCAGGAAGTCGCAGCAAATCATTTCGGACGCGATAACTATTCTTGAAAATCTTGATCACCGCGGGGCAGTCGGAGCTGAGATCAATACAGGCGATGGGGCCGGTATTATGATACAGATACCTCACGAATTCTTATATGATGAATGCCTTAAAATAGGCTTCAGCTTAAATGAATCGGGAGATTATGGTGTAGGGATGCTTTTCCTGCCAAAGGATGTGAAAGCTAGAGAAGAATGCAGGGAGATTATTTATCGTGCGGCTGAGAAACTAAACCTGGAGGTTTTAGGTTTTAGAAAGGTGCTGACCAATACGGAAGGAATTGGGAATATGGCTTTATCAGTAGAGCCGGAGATGGAACAGGTTTTTATCGCGCGTCCTTATGCAATTAATGCCGGGGCTGATTTTGAGCGCAAATTATATGTGTTCAAGAATTACCTGTCTAAAACCATTAACAACACCGTAAAAGGTATCAATGGCGAGTTTTATATTGCTTCCTTCTCTTCCAAAACAATAGTATATAAAGGTCAGCTTACTTCGCTGCAGGTGCGGTCTTATTTTACGGAGTTGAGCGACAAAAGGGTAGTTTCGGCCTTTGGTTTGGTACATTCCCGTTTTGCAACGAATACTTTTCCATCATGGAAGCTGGCGCAGCCTTTCAGGTATATTGCCCATAATGGCGAGATCAACACCTTACAAGGTAACCTGAACTGGTTCAGGGCAAGTGTGAAGTCTTTTGCATCTTCCTATTTTACAACTGAAGAATTAAATATGTTGCTTCCTGTAATTGATGAGACCAACTCTGATTCAGGATGTTTAGATAATGTTGTTGAACTGTTGCTACATTCAGGACGTTCTTTACCTCATGTTTTGATGATGCTGATCCCGGAAGCCTGGGATGGTAATGAGGATATGGATGAACTGAAAAAAGCATTCTATAAATTCCATGCTACTTTAATGGAGCCATGGGATGGACCTGCGGCTGTTTCCTTTACAGATGGTAACCTGATTGGTGCTACGCTGGATAGAAATGGTTTACGCCCGCAAAGGTATGCCATTACAGAAGATGACCATGTGATCATGGCTTCTGAGGCCGGTGCCCTGGCATTGGATCAGAGTAAGATCATTGAAAAAGGTCGTTTAACTCCTGGTAAAATGTTCGTGGTAGACATGGAACAGGGCAGGATCATCAGCGATGACGAAATTAAACAACAGGTATGCGGAAGCAGACCTTACAGCGACTGGATCAACAAATACCAGATCAGGCTGGAAGAATTGCCGGAACCAAGATTAGTGTTCAGTGGTTTATCTCAGGAGTCTATTTTCAGGTACCAGCAGGTATTTGGTTACAGCAGGGAAGATGTAGACCTGATCTTAAAACCAATGGCCAGAGATGGAAAGGAGCCTATCGGTTCAATGGGTACTGATATTCCTTTAGCTGTGCTTTCTCAAAAGCCACAGCACCTTTCTTCTTATTTTAAACAATTGTTTGCCCAGGTAACCAACCCACCGATTGACCCGATCAGGGAAAAAGTGGTGATGAGCCTTGCCGGCTTTATGGGAAATAATGGTAATTTACTGGAAGAAAATGCCATGCAATGTCATTGCGTAGGTATCAAGCATCCGATATTGACCAATGTAGAACTGGAGAAATTAAGAAGTATTGATACCGGTGTATTCCAGGCCAAAACCCTGCAAACTTATTTCAGGGCAGATGGGCAGCCTGGAGCTTTAGCTAAGGCCCTGGATCGTCTGTGTCGTTATGCAGTAGATGCGGTAGACGACGGATTCCAGGTGATCATCCTTTCAGACCGTGCATTGGATTCGGAACATGCTGCCATCCCTTCATTACTGGCTGTTTCTACGGTTCACCATCACCTGATCCGTAAAGGGCACAGGGGTGCGGTAGGTATCGTTGTGGAGGCAGGTGATGTTTGGGAAGTGCACCATTTTGCAACTTTAATTGGTTTTGGTGCCACTGCGGTAAATCCTTACCTGGCACTGGAAACCATCGCTGGTTTTGAAACGGAATTTGGTGCTAAGAAAGAAAAACTATTCCAGAATTATATTTATGCAGTAAATAACGGTTTGCTGAAGATCTTCTCTAAAATGGGAATTTCTACTTTGCAATCCTACCATGGTGCACAGATCTTTGAGATTTTGGGTATCAATAAAAGCGTGGTGGACAATTACTTTACTGGTGCGGTTTCAAGAATTGGTGGATTAGGTTTAGATGAGATTGCCAGAGAGACTTTAATCAAGCACAACAGGATCTTTAAACTGGCCAATCGTCCTGATCCGATATTACCTACCGGCGGTAATTACAAATGGAAACGCAAAGGTGAACAACATTTGTTCAACCCTCAAACCATACACTTGCTGCAAAACGCGACCCGCAAAAAGGATTATAGTGTTTACAAACAATATTCAAAACTGGTAAATGAGCAAACCAATCAGGCCTTTACCATCAGGGGATTATTTGAATTTAATTATAACCGTCCGGCTGTTCCATTGGAAGAAGTGGAACCGGTTGAAGGCATATTGAAACGTTTTGCTACCGGAGCAATGTCTTTCGGATCTATCTCTCATGAGGCACACTCTACCCTGGCCATCGCCATGAACCGCATTGGCGGGAAAAGCAATACCGGCGAGGGTGGTGAAGATGAAATGAGGTACGAGCTGCTTCCAAATGGCGATTCTATGCGTTCTGCTATTAAACAGATTGCATCGGCACGTTTTGGGGTAACCAGTTATTACCTGAGCAATGCAGATGAGCTGCAGATAAAAATGGCACAGGGTGCTAAACCTGGTGAAGGTGGACAGTTGCCTGGTGAAAAGGTGGACGACTGGATCGGAAAGGTTCGTCATGCTACCCCTGGAGTAGGTTTAATTTCACCTCCTCCACACCACGATATTTATTCTATCGAAGATTTGGCGCAGCTGATCTTCGACCTTAAAAATGCCAACCGTGCGGCAAGGATCAATGTTAAACTGGTTTCCAAAGCAGGCGTCGGTACAATTGCCGCAGGTGTAGCTAAAGCGCATGCTGATGTGATCCTGGTATCAGGATTTGACGGTGGTACTGGTGCTTCACCTCTAACGTCCATACAACATGCTGGTTTGCCATGGGAACTTGGTTTAGCGGAAGCGCACCAGACATTGGTTAAAAACCGGTTGCGCAGCAGGGTAGTATTGCAAACCGACGGACAGCTAAAAACTGGTAAAGATATCGCGATAGCAACTTTACTGGGGGCGGAAGAATGGGGTGTAGCTACGGCAGCCCTGGTAACTTCTGGCTGTATCATGATGCGTAAGTGTCATTTAAATACATGTCCGGTTGGGGTGGCTACACAAGATCCTAATTTAAGGAAGTTATTTACAGGCGAACCTGAACATGTAGTTAACCTGTTCTATTTCTTGGCTGAAGAGTTAAGGGAGACTATGGCTGAACTTGGTTTCAGATCGGTGCAGGAAATGGTTGGACAGGCAGACGCTTTAAGTGTACGTGCGGTAGAGCCGGCCGACTGGAAATTAAAGGACCTTGATCTTTCTGCCATTTTATATAAAGCACCGGATAACGGATTGAGCTTGTACCAGACTGAAGAGCAGGATCATGGACTGGCAACCGTGCTGGATCATGAACTGATTAAAGCTGCACAGCCGGCCTTAGCCAGCAAAGAGCCTATATACAGAGAGTTTGAATTGAAAAATACAGACCGCGCAATAGGTACTATGCTTTCTAATGAAGTATCTAAAATCTATAAAAGCCAGGGTTTACCTGCAGACACCATCAACTTTAAATTTAAAGGTTCTGCCGGGCAAAGCTTTGGTGCATTTGCAGCAAAAGGTATTTCATTGCAATTGGAAGGTGAAGCCAACGATTACGTAGGTAAAGGACTTTCAGGTGCAAGATTGGCCATTTATCCTTTCAGTAACATCAAGTATGTTCCTGAGCAAAATATCATCATTGGTAACGTAGCTTTATATGGTGCAACTTCTGGTGAGCTGTTTGTACGCGGACAGGCGGGTGAGCGCTTTGCGGTAAGAAACTCTGGGGCCACAGCCGTTGTTGAAGGACTTGGTGATCATGGTTGTGAGTACATGACGGGTGGTGAAGTACTGGTAATTGGTGGTACAGGAAGCAATTTTGCTGCAGGTATGAGTGGTGGTATTGCCTGGGTATATGATGCCAAAGGTGACTTTGCCAGTAAATGCAATAAGGAAATGGTAGATCTTGATCCACTGGATGAGCAGGACGAACTGAGGATCAATGTATTGTTGAAAAGACATATCCAATTGACAGACAGTAATGTGGCTAAGTTCATTTTAAATGACTGGACTACACAATCTGCACATTTCATCAAAGTATTCCCTAAAGAATACAAAGCAGTATTACAAAGCAGGGCTCAAAAAGTTAAAGTTTAAGCCACTCACAGATCAACGAAAAAGAAACATGACCAGAATAAATAATTCAAAAATAGCTTAGACAATGGGAAAAGTAACTGGATTTTTAGAGTATGATAGAACTGCTCCTGTAAAAGAAGATGCTAAAACTCGTTTGAAACATTACAACGAGTTTGTGGAAACTTTTGAAGCTGAGCAAATGAACAAACAGGCAGCAAGATGTATGGATTGTGGGGTGCCGTTTTGCCAGTCGGGCTGTCCGCTGGGTAACGTAATCCCTGAATTTAACGAAGCTGTATATAAAGGTGACTGGCAGTTGGCAACAACTATTTTACTGAGCACCAATAATTTCCCTGAATTTACGGGTAGAATTTGTCCGGCACCATGCGAATCGGCATGTGTACTGGGTATCAACAAGTCTCCGGTATCCATTGAAGAGATTGAGAAGCACATCATCGAAACTGCTTTTGCAAAAGGCTACATCAAAGCTGAGCAGCCACTGATCCGCACAGGTAAAAAAGTTGCGGTAATAGGTTCTGGACCTGCAGGTTTAGCTGCTGCTGCACAATTGAATAAAGCCGGACATGAGGTAGTTGTTTACGAACGTGACGATACCCCGGGCGGTTTATTAAATTACGGCATTCCTGATTTTAAACTGCAAAAAGATGTGGTAACCAGGCGTATTGCATTGATGGAGAAGGAAGGTATCGTATTTAAATGTAATGCAAACGTGGGTGTGAATGTAGAACTGAACACCTTATTGAGGGATTATCAGTCGATCATCCTTGCTGGCGGATCAACCATTCCACGTGATCTCCCTGCTAAGGGCAGGGAAGCAAAAGGAGTTCATTTTGCAATGGACTTTTTAAAGCAGCAAAATAAACGTGTAAGAGGTTTTGCAGTTGAAGGAGAAGACATTTTAGCTACCGGAAAAGATGTGATTGTAATTGGTGGCGGTGATACCGGATCTGATTGTATTGGAACTTCTAACCGTCAGGGTGCTAAATCGGTAACACAGTTCGAGATCATGCCAATGCCCGCTTCGGCACGTACATCAAATATGCCATGGCCAACTTATCCGATGCTGCTGAAAGTAACTACCTCGCACGAGGAGGGTTGTGAACGTGGCTGGGGGGTGAACACCAAGGAGTTTATCAAAGATGAGCATGGAAACCTGAAAGCAGTTAAAGTGGTGGATGTAGAGTGGGATATTGATCCTGCCGGCCGCCCTTTAAACTTCAAGGAAAAACCTGGTACAGAACGTGATTTGCCTTGCCAGCTGGTATTGTTAGCCATGGGGTTCCTGCATCCGCAAAAAGAAGGTTTAATTGAAAAATTAGGTGTGGAAACAGACAACAGAGGTAATGTTAAAGCTGAGGAAGGTAAATATCAGACCAATATTGCTAAAATATTTGCTGCCGGTGACATGCGCCGTGGTCAGTCTTTAGTAGTTTGGGCAATTTCTGAGGGTAGGGAAGCTGCCCGCAAAGTAGACCAATACCTGATGGGGCATAGCAGCTTACCATCTAAAGATGGTATTCCTTACGCATAAGTAATTAGGATAAGAAATAAGAAGGCGCTGGCATTTTACCAGCGCCTTTCTTGTTAAAGTACATGTTGCAGTGCTACAATCTTAATTTAGCGAAGAAATCCCAAAGTACAATACCTGCAGAGATAACGATATTAAATGAGTGTTTGGTGCCAAACTGCGGAATTTCAATACACTCATCAATTCGGGCCATCACCTCATCAGCAACTCCATTCACTTCATTGCCAAAAATTAGTGCATATTTTTTAGACCTGGAAGGCTTATAGGTATTTAACATGATACTGCCGGCAGCCTGTTCTATGCCAATGATCTGATAACCATCGGCCTTTAGGGAAGCTATGGCATCAAGAGTAGTTTCAAAATGAACCCAGTCTACTGATTGTGTAGCACCTAAAGCTGTTTTTTCAATTTCTCTGTGCGGTGGCCGGGCCGTAATGCCGCACAGACATAGTTTTTCAATGGCAAAGCCGTCTGCTGTTCTGAAAACCGAGCCAATATTGTGCATGCTGCGCACGTTGTCTAATACCACTATAACTGGTAGTTTCTCTTGCCCTTTAAATTCTTCAACTCCTACACGGTTCAGCTCATCTAATTTTAACTTTTGCATAAGGCAAAAGTAAAATTAAATCACGGAAGCACCATTACCAATTTCACTGACATAAATGGCAGCAGGGTAACCGATGCGCGCTACATAAAAATCACCGAGCTTTCCGGCAAAGTCATCTTCCTGGCCTTTCTTAAGTAAAGCAATGGCGCAACCACCAAAGCCTGCACCTGTCATCCGTGCACCAATCACGTGTTCATAAGCGGAACAGAATTCCACAACAGCATCCAGTTCTGCGCCTGTTACTTCATATAGGTCCTTGAGTGACTGATGAGATGCATACATCAATCGGCCAAACTCAGTTAAGTTGCCCTCATTTAAAGCCTTGGCAGCTAAATTTACACGGTCATTTTCCCGGATTACATGGGTTGCTCTTTTCAACACAGTTGGATCTGTAATCAGATGGCTGTGCAAGGCAAATTTTTCCGCGGTCAATTCGCAAAGATTATGCAGGGTAATTTCCTGGTTTAATTGTTGCAATGCGGTCTGACATTCTGCCACACGCTCATTGTATTTGGACTCAGCCAGTTTTCGTGGTTTATTGGTATTGATGATGGCCAGTACGTAGTCGCCCAGATTACAGTCAACAATTTTATATTTTAAGGTGTCGCAGTTCAATACGATGGCTTTGTCTGTCTCGCCAAAAGCAACGGCAAACTGGTCCATGATACCGCAATTTACGCCGATAAATTCATTCTCCACTTTTTGGGCCAATAACGGGATTTCAATTTTTTCATAGCCAAGGTTAAAATAATCATTTAAAGCATAAGCCATGGCTACTTCTATAGAGGCTGAGGAAGATAAACCTGAGCCAATTGGAATATTCCCGGAAAACAGAAGATCTAAGCCTGTTGGGATCTGGTGTTTTTTTAAGATTTCATGGAACACACCCAATGGGTAGTTGTACCATTCAGGACCGGTTTTGGTATAAGAAGACTGAAGTTCAAATTCACGTTCTTCAGGAAAGTTTACACTCTTAAACCGGATGACATTATCGTCGTTGGGCGCAATGCTCAACCAGGTTCCTAAAGTAACGGCACAGGGCATAACCAAGCCTCCGTTATAATCAATATGTTCTCCAATAAGGTTTACACGACCGGGGGTAAAATAGTTCTTTTTTGGCTCATGTCCATATTTCTCCAGGAATTTACTGATCATTTCGGTTTTCATTGTTCGGTTTAATATTATATTTTAAATTAAGTTTCGGTTTTAAATAAAGTATTGATAGTATTGTTTTAAATAACAACGCTCCTAAGATACGATTTATGAGCTCAAAATGGGTTTGGACTCGTAAAAAAGTACATAAAAAAGCGAGGATACTCCATCAAAAAAAGAAATGAATAAACAGGGAAACCATCATGATCTCACGGATCATATCATAGGGTGATGATAAGATCAGGATGGTTCCATCAAAAATGAAAAAACGATAAATAAAGAGATGAAAACAAAGCTGATCAAGACTGGAAAAATTATTGATGGGAAAGAGATATTAGGTGTAGAGCTGACCAATACGCAAGGCACTTATGTTAAAATATATAATTATGGCGCTATTATCAACAAATTTATCGTTGCCAACAAGCACGGAGAGAAACAGGATATTGTATTGGGTTTTGATGATGTAGATCAATATACCAGTGAGGACTATCTGCAAAATTATCCTTATTTCGGCGCTGTAATCGGCCGTTATGCGAACCGGATTAAAAACGGAAGATTTTCGATAGATGGTGAAACCTATCAGCTTTCGCAAGCCAGTGGCGGAGATTGCCTGCATGGTGGAGATATTGGTTTTGACAGAAAGGTTTGGGATGTATTATCTACAATTGATCCAAGCGTTACCCTGCAATATGTCAGTGCGGCAGGTGAAGAGCATTTTCCAGGAAACCTCACTGTTCAGCTTACGTTTAAGCTTACGGATGAAAATGAGTTGATTCTTGACTTTAAAGCAACAACCGATGCCCCTACGGCAATTAACCTGACTCATCATAGTTACTTTAATTTATCACCTGATGGTGGCTCAGTGGCGGATCATTTGCACAGGATGCCTGCCAGTTATTACCTGGAACAGGACGATAATTATGTGGTTACCGGAAAACTATTGCCGGTAGCAGGTACGATACATGACTTTTTAGGTGATAAAACTATTGGACGTGACTGGAATGCTGCAGAAGGATATGATCAGACTTATGTTCTTGATAAAGAGTATGGGGAATTTACACTTGCTTCGGAAACTTCAGAACAAAGCGGGGGACTAAAACTATCTGTATATACAACTGAACCCGTAGCGCATTTTTATACAGCGAAATATATGGACGTGAAAGGTGGTAAAGCAGGAAAAGATTATCATCCTTTTGAAGCCTTTTGTGTAGAAACACAGCACCATCCTAATGCGATTAATATACCCCAGTTTCCAAATACAGTTTTAAGACCTGGTGAGATTTATAAACAAACAACGATTTATAAAATTGAGCATAGTTAAAATGATAAAATTGAGAAATGGACGGGATGAATAGTTAATTTTATGAAAATAAATATTTAATATTGAGCTGTTACATTTGAGGGTGATCATTCGGAGATGCAATGTAATCACTGTATAACCAATGGAAACATATACCAGCTATTCTGATCAAAAATTAATGGACTTGTTTGTATCAGGCGATGATGCTGCATTTAAGGAGATTTATCTGCGGTATGACAAGTTACTTTACCTGTATGCTTATCATAAACTAGGCAATAAAGAAGAAGCCAGGGATGTTGTTCAGGATGTATTTGCATGGATGCTCAACAACCGGGATACCCTCCATTTAAAAACTACACTTTCCGGATACCTTTATAAATCTGTGTTGAATAAGATATTTAACTTGTTTAAACACCAACAGATACTGAAGAAATATGCTGATGAGGGTAATCATTATATCGATATGGAAAGTTCAGAAACGGATTTTCTAATCAGGGAAAAGGACATTACTGCGCTGATCGAAAAGGAAATTTTGGCTATGCCAGCGCGGATGCGTGAGATTTATGAGTTGAAAAGAAATCAATACCTGTCTGCCAAAGAAATTGCGCAACAATTGGATATTGCGGAGTCTACCGTAGCTACACAAATGAAAAGGGCAATGAAACACCTGAAATTAAAGCTTGGTCTATTGATCTATGTGCTCGTTGTCATTAATTTCTGAGTGATAAAATATTTTTACCGGTTGTACCCATTTTAGTTTTCTGAATTGCCTTTGCTTTATATAAGGTTTTCTAAAAAAAGTAATGGACAGAAAGGATATCAAAAATATACTTTACAAAGTAGATTCGGGCACTGCTTCTGCAGAAGAGGAAGAAATAGCAAAATATTGGCTTCATTATTTTCATAAGGATGATATTTCTAAACTTTCAGCAGCCGAACTGGATGAAGAAAGTGAATTGATATTCAAAGCTTTGATGAAAAACCGGAAAGTTAAATCTGCCGGTTTAAATCGTTTTTGGTATTCTGCAGTCGCTGCTGCGATAGTTATCATCACAGGTTCAGTTTTTTTTTACAATCATCAGGAGAGCAGGAAACCGCTTAGTTCTTCAAATATTTATGTCAACGATGTAGCACCGGGTACAAAAACGGCAACTTTAACACTTGCAAATGGTAAAAGAATTGTTTTGTCTGATGCGCTGAATGGGCAGATTGCGAAACAGGCAGGTGTTTCCATTATTAAGACCCCGGACGGACAATTGATTTATAAGATTGATCCTGCGGTACAAACTGATGCAAAACAAACCTATAATAGCCTGACTACATCAAGATCAGAAACGTATCAGATCATCCTTCCGGATGGCTCTAAAGTATGGCTCAATGCGGCTTCTTCCATTAAATATCCTTCAACTTTTGCTGCGCTCAAAAAAAGGGTAATTGAACTTAACGGAGAGGCTTATTTCGAAATTTCAAAGGATAAGGAACGTCCTTTTATTGTGAAAACAGCTGATCAGGAAGTTGAAGTTTTAGGTACACATTTCAACGTAAACGCATATGGCGATGAGGAGGCAACAAAAACTACTTTATTGGAAGGGTCGGTGAGAATAAATATTGGAAAGGCAGTTGCTGGCATGTTAAAGCCCGGTCAGCAGGGCATATTATCTGGGGATAAACTGGAAATTGAGCCCGCAGATATCGAAACAGAACTGGCCTGGAAAAATGGCTTTTTCCGCTTTAATGATGAAAAACTGGAAAGTATAATGAGGAAAATATCCAGGTGGTATGACATCGAAGTTGTTTTCGAAAACGATGCGCTGAAGAAAGAACCATTTGCTGGTGTAACCACTCGTTTTACCAATGTATCTGAGTTACTGAGAATGCTGGAACTGACTGGTGAAGTTAAATTTCAAATTAAAGGCAGGCAGATCAGGGTATTGAACGCAAAATAAATAACCAATATAAACCAGAATCATGATGAAAAAAGAAAACTCAACTTAAGGGCAACAGAAATGGTTTTAAAGGTAAAAATCAGGAACACTCGCAATGCTCCTGATCAAATATCTGATAAAACCAAAATGCATTGCTGAAAACAATTTTATTCAATTAAACAGATACTCAAATGTATAAAAATTTTACGAAGATTTTTTGTACGCCTCATGGCTGCATCAGGAAATTCCTGCTGATTATGAAAATTACAACGATTTTAATGTTTGTTACATTAATGCAGGTAAGCGCTTCGGGTTTTGCACAGCGCATTACCCTTAATCAGAAATCAACTACTTTAAAAAGGGTTTTTAATGAAATAAACAAGCAAACCGGTTATAACATATTATGGTCTGCAAAAAAGGTGAAGAATACACAGCTTATCCACGTGAACTTTGAAAATATTCCCTTGCGGGAAGCACTGGACAGGTGTTTGGATGGGTTTCCCTTAACCTATACCATTGAAAATAACGTCATTGTAATCAGGGAGAAAGAAAAGACCTTTACAGAAAAAATCATTGATTATTTTAAGATTATTGAGGTGACCGGAAAAATTACGGATTTAAATGGTGCTCCCTTACCTGGGGCCTCCGTAATGGTAAAAGGAACCGCTATCGCTGCAACGGCCGATGCAAATGGACAATACCTGATTAAGGCGCCAGATAATGAGGCTGTCCTGATCTTTAAGTATGTTGGCTTTTTAAGCCAGGAAGTTAAGGTTGATGGCAGGAAAAACATAAACGTACAATTAAAAGAAGATCAGCAGCTGCTTACCGAGGTTGCTGTGGTAGGCTACGGTACGGTTAAAAAAGTAAACCTGACGGGTTCTTTGTCTATCCTGGACATGTCTACACGTGAGAACAGGCCCCTTACCAATGCCAGTCAGGCTTTGCAGGGCGTTTCAGGTTTATGGGTAAACCAGGCCGGTGGCAAGCCAGGGCAGGATGCAGGAACCATCCGGATCAGGGGAATCAGTCAGATAGGCGCATCTGGAAACAACAACCCGCTTGTATTAGTGGATGGGGTGGAGTATCCTTTAAGTGAAATCAATCCGGATTTTATTGAAACGATGACTGTTTTAAAAGATGCTTCGGCTGCGATCTATGGTTCAAGGGCGGCAAATGGAGTTATCCTTGTCACTACAAAAGCTGGTATAAAAGGAAAAACAGAGATTAATTATAATTTTAGCTATGGTGTACAGGAAGCAACTGCCTTACCAGATGTGCTTTGGGATCCCATACAGTATATGCAGCTGAAAAATCAGGCACTGATCAACGAGGGTAAATCGGCTGCTGCCGTTGATTATTCAGCCGCGCAGATTACCGAGTACCAAAATGGAATGGCCAGTAACCCGATAGCCTATCCGAATCTGAATTGGTTTGACCTGGTCCTAAAAAACGGATACATTCAGCAGCACAATTTAAGGTTCTCCGGAGGGACTGATAAAGTACTGTACAATATAGGCCTGGGCTATATGGATCAGGACGGAATTTTAATAGATGCTAATCATGCCAACAGGTATACTTTAAATGCAAATATTTCAGCAGATATCACGAAAAGACTAAAGATCGGGACAAATATTGTGGGCAATTACCGTAGCTATACAGAACCCGCATTCGGTGGAAACTCTGGCAGTGCAACCAGTTATTATTTCACCCGCTTAACGCGTGTGCTCCCTATTTTTACCCCTTATACTGCCGACGGAAAATATGGATCAGTTGTATTTCCCACCCCAGGACGAAATACCATCGAGAACCCCATCATGTTACTTAAGGAAGGGCGGAACTTTCGTACTCCCCAGCGTTTACTGGCAAAGGTTTTTGCAGATTACGAATTGCCTTTTGACCTTAAATACAGTGTCAATTTTGGGGTTGACAGGTTAGATGGCTATGCCAGTGTTTTTACCCCATTAATCATGTCCTATCATCCTATTACCGGAGCAGTAAACAATTATAATGTCAATCCAAATTCTTATGAATACAATGAGAACGAGGTAAACATGTCGTTTTATCAGACTTTAACCTGGAATAAATTAATTGCCAAAAAGCACAGCATTTCCGGGGTAATTGGTACCAGTTATAATAATTTTTACCGGAAATGGTTTAGCGGGCAGATAGAAGGTTATTTCGACAACACCTTAACCGACCTCTCTGCTGGTTCAGTTAACCCTACAACGCTGGGAGTCAGGACCAAAGATGTACTTTCTTCTTATTTTGGAAGATTAAACTATACCTTTAATGACCGGTATATTCTGGAAGCAATTGTCAGGTACGATGGCTCTTCCAGATTTTCGACAGGAAATAAATGGGGTGCTTTTCCATCCGTTTCCGCTGCATGGCGTATAGATCAGGAAAATTTCATGAAAGGTATGCCATTCATCAATCAGTTTAAGCTCCGTGGTTCCTGGGGCAAACTGGGTAACCAGGCTGTAGAGCTTTACAGTTATTTGAATTCAGTAAGGCTGGGCTCAGATTATTCATTTAACAATGTAATTAGTCCGGGTGCCTCTGTTAACGCCTACAATGATCCAAGCATTTCCTGGGAGACGACAACAACAACAAATTTGGGATTGGATTTTGAAGGCTGGAAGGGACTGCTTGGTTTTACCTTTGATGTGTTTAAGAAAAGAACTTCCGGTATCTTGCGGCCTGTAGGAATTCCACAACAGGTAGGCGGGCTAACTGGCCCGCAAAAAAATGTAGGTACAGTAGATAACACTGGTTTTGACCTGAATTTGTCGCACCGCAATACCATTAACGATTTTACCTATGCGTTCACCGGGGGGGTAAGTTATGTGAAAAATAAGGTAGTCAGCTTAAATGGAGAAACGATCATAAGTGGCAGAAGGATCATCAAAGAGGGTTACCCGATTGACTCTTACTATATTTACCAGGCAGACGGTATTTACCAGAACCAGCAGGAGGTTGATAACAGTGCCAAAGTAAGTACAGGCGTGCGGCCTGGCTATTTAAGGTATAAGGATATCAATGGTGACCATAAGATTGATGGTGATGACCGGGTGATCACAGGCAGGTCCAATCCACAGTTTACTTATAGCTTCAATTTAAATCTGGCTTATAAAAATTTAAGCCTGAATTCCTTCTTCCAGGGAGTTCAGGGAATAGATCTTTATCCGACCGTAAATCTTGCCCAGCCATTTAATAATGGGGCTGGTGTCACCAGGGAATGGGCGACCGATTCCTGGACACCTTCAAATCCTGGAGCGAGATTACCTATTCTTACTACCGCTACAGGTGCACCTGAAATGTACTCCACACCAAATTCCTCTTCATTCTGGTTACAGGATGGCTCTTATTTGAGGTTAAAAAGCCTACAGTTAAAATATGATTTTAAGAAGGAGTGGATCTCGAAACTGTCTTTAAGTAAGGTGTCTTTATTTGTCAACGCAGAAAACCTGGTCACTTTTACAAAGTTTAAAGGCTTTGATCCGGAAAAAGACATTAAATCTGATACTTTTTATGAATACCCAACATTGAAAACATTCAATTTCGGGATCAATGCAACATTCTAGAAGCAATATGCTTCATCATTTTAAAAAATTATAATATGAAACAGATATCAATTATACTTTTGCTGGCCATTGTGTTTACATCTTGTAAAGATGCATTAGATACCCAGCCGAATGACAGGTACACAGAAGAAACGTTCTGGACCTCAGAAAAGACAGCCTTGGCTGGTTTAACAGGATGTTACCAGGTTTTAACCTCAAATTCATTATATGGGTATGCTACACCGCTTTGGGAGGAAACAGCAACACCCAATGCATACAATTATGACAATTCTGCAGGTTTCGGTGTCATTGCACTTGGAACCCATACCGCAAGCAATGCCCAAACTGGAAATATTGTTACCGGTGTTATTGAGGGAAGATGGAAAGATTGTTACCGCGGGATCGGCCGCTGCAATACTTTTCTAAAGAAGGTAAATGATGTGCCCATGGCCGATGCGCTGAAAGACAGGACAAAAGCAGAAGCAAAATTTCTACGTGGTCTGTATTATTCTTTGCTGGCTACTTATTATGGAGGGGCGCCATTGATTTTAGATCCCCCGGATCTGGATTCCCAGGGTAAATTGCCAAGAAATAGCAGGCAAGAGGTAGTGCAGCAGGTCATAAAGGATATGGATGAAGCTGCTGCAGTTTTGCCGCCTAAATATACCGGGAATGACATTGGCCGGGCAACGAGCGGCGCGGCGCTCGCGGTAAAAGCCAGGATGCTTTTGTTTGAAGCCAGCCCGCTCAATAACCCTTCCGGAGATGCAGTGAAATGGACTGCGGCGGCAAATGCTGCCAAGGCGGTAATGGACCTTCCCGGTGCTGGCTATGGTTTATTTCCGAATTACAGACAATTGTTTTTACCAGCGAACGAGAACAAACAGGAAACAATTTTTGATGTGCAATATACCATTTCAGCTCCTGGGTTTGGCAATTCTTTTGACCTCATCAATCGCCTGTACAATACAAACGCTCCATTGCGGGATCTCATCAATGCTTATGACATGAAAGACGGTCTTTCACCTGCACAATCGCCTTTGTATGATGCCACAAAACCTTATGAAAACCGGGATCCACGCATGTATCAAAGCATTGTCTATCCTGGAGATACCTATCTGGGAGCGCCTGTCACCAATAGTACTTTTAAACAGACCGGGTATGGGGTGAAAAAATACGGCATCTACGACAAGGAAGCTGTACCTTCCGCCGATCTGATTAACAGTGCAGGAAGATCGCAGATCAATTATATGGTCATACGGTATGCAGATATACTGCTGATGTATGCTGAAGCACAAAATGAAGTGCTAACGGCTCCCGATGCTGCTGTTCGAAATACGGTAGAACTGGTTCGTCAGCGTGCCGGGCTTGTGCCTTACCAGGTACCTGTTACACTTACCAAACCCCAAATGCGCGAGTTGATCCGTCATGAGCGGAGAATAGAATTTGCCTTTGAGGGATTTTATTATACCGATATCAGAAGATGGAAAATAGCGGAACTGGTATTACCTGGTCCTGTATTTAATTCGCAAAACCAGCAGATCGTAATCCGCAATTTTAATCCGCTAAGGGATTACTGGTGGCCTATTGCACAAACCCAGAGAGAACTCAATCCAAACCTTGCACAGAACGATAATTATTAAAACGTAATGATGCATAAAAAGCGTCAAACGATGCTTCTTATGCATCATTAATGGTGTTTATTAGAAGATATTTATGAGAAAATTTTTATTTGTTGTTGTTGCAATCTCATTTTTTGCAGCACAATGTAAGAAAAAAGGCTATACAGCCGAGACCGGAGAAAATACCACTCCACCCGTTACCGTTCCGGGGGTTGATCCCCCGGTTTCGGTTGCAGCTTGTAAAAAATGCATCATCCTTGCTGAACAGCTTCAAACCAGGGTGGCGATTGCAGATGTTGCTTCCAAAACCATAATATGGGAATGGAGTCCTTCAACTGCCAATGTCAAAAATGATGCATTAAAGTGGTTTAGTAATATCAGCGATGCAAAATTGGTGTATAATGGAAAATATGTATTGGTAACTGCCTCCGGAGGGGGCGTAGCACTGGTGAGAATTACGGATAAGAAGACCTTGTTTTACGCTTTTGCAGGAGGAAATGTACATTCGGCAGAGTTGCTTCCTGATGGAAATATTGTAAGTGCTTCCAGCACCGGTAACTATTTGACCTTGTTCAGGGTGGATACACTGAATTTTCCCGATCAGGTATATGTAAAAACAATACCTATTGATTTTGGACACAATGTGGTTTGGGACCATAAAAACCAATTGCTTTGGTCGGCAGCTATGAACCAGTTAAAGTCGTTCAAATATAATTTTAATTGTGATTATCCAGACCTTACTCAGGTTGAGTCCATAAACATACCAGGTACCGAAGCACATGACTTATTTCCTGTGTATAATGAAAATGCTTTATGGCTAACCAATACTACAAATGTTTATAAGTTTGATATGGCGACCAAAAAACTTAGCCAGGCAGAGGTATTGCAATCCGATATTAAAAGTGTTTCCTCCGGACCTGAGGGTTTTCCGGTAATACTGCTCAGGCCAAAGGAGTCCTGGTGGTCGGATGAGGTTATTGATGGAAAGGGAAATACTGTATTTTCACAAAATGGCTTAAAAATTTACAAGGCCAGGTGGGTTCTCCAGAATAATTTTAGCTATCCGGCTAATGATAGCTTTAAGCAATGTAAATAATTACAAAACCCCTATAAAAAAAGAAAGAGGCTATCCATCCAGACTATCCTCTATTCTAACCAAATATAAACCTGTATGAACGGGTTTTCTCTTTAATTCTATCCGGATTGATTAGCATCCGGAGTAGAAGTGTTGTTCATTTTTAATAAGACAAATATACATACTTATTTTATATAGTGTATATAATACACTAATGAAATAATATAATTATGACATTAATTTAATATTTCTCTCAAATAATCCGTTTTTTGATATGATTATGGCTGTTTTTTAAGATTGAATTATTGTTAATTTAATCTTAAATTATCTGTTAAATGAAAAATAATAAGCACACATATTTAAAAAACAAACGCCAAACGTGAAAAGCATTATCACTTTGTAAGGATTGATTTTCATGTTTTAAGTCAAAACAGTTCAGCTGTTGTCTTTGAAGGGAACTAAATTGATCTTCATTTCTCAAGTATCGTTGTAATGTAAAATAACCAGCATGGCCTGCTTGTGCAATTGTTTTGAGCTAAATTTGAGTTTAAAAAAAATAAATATGAAGCCAGCAGTTTTGGGCACCCGTACGCATTTGATCATTTGGTTTTGTGGCATGTTACTTTTAAACCCTGGAGCATACGGACAAACTGCTGACCACAGTGATCCGTCTCCTTTAAAATTTCCAACTCCGCAAGGCATAACTAATCAGCTTTTTTATCTGCAAAGAGATCCGAATACCAATACGATTATTTGTGAACTGAATGTAAATGAAGATGGTAATTTAGACAGAAAAGAACCGATAAAAGTGTACTGGATCCGCTATGGTGAAAAGGGTAAAAAAGAAGATCTGAGTTATATCCAGAAAAAATTTGCATACGGTATTCAAACAAAGGATATTGGTAATGGGCAGTACGAACTAAAATTTGTATCGTATAAAAAGTTTCCCATGTATCTTTTGAAATCCCCGGAAGACAAGAAATACTATGTATACGTTACGGTAAATAAGAAAAAAATACAGCTGGAGCGTATCTTTCTTAGGATTGAAGGGGGATCGTTTTGGCTACCTAATGTAAAATACGTGGAGTTGAAGGGTGTAAATACAGCGACTAAAACCCAAACAATAGAAAGAATAAAAGTTTAATTTTCTCTATCTTTAAGTAAATTAATACTTAACGTTATGGAAAAAGAAGCTATGATATCATTATTGGAAATTATCGACCAGCAGGTGAGTTCTTCTATATTAGGTGGAATGGAAGAAACTTATGAAGAGCTGGAAAAACTGGGGTACATCCGGATAAACAGGGACAGTGTGCAGCATTCTGCTTCCATCACACCGGCTGGATTAAACTTTTTAAATCAGCAATGATCCTGACAAATTTCTGATTTACCAGGGCTATTTTCTTTTAGAACAGTTTTCCAACAGACATCCATATGATACGGATGCTGGAGATAATTACGATTGCTGCCACCCCGATAAACATCTTTTTAATGGGAAGTTTACCAACCAGTCTGGCTGCTATGGGGGCTGCGATTACACCACCTACAATCAGCCCTATGATAGACTGCCAGTGGCTTACACCCAGGATGAAAAAGAAGGTGATAGCACTTGCCATGGTTACAAAAAACTCGGTTAAACTCACTGAACCGATTACATATTTTGGCGTACGTCCTTTTGAAATGAGGGTGGAAGTAACCAAAGGCCCCCAACCACCGCCGCCAAATGAATCTAAAAAACCTCCTGCACCAGCCAGCCAGCCAGCGCGTTTCACTTTCTGCGGTTTAGGCTTATCCTTAAATGCATTGCTTAAAATTTTAATACCAAGTAACAAGGTGTAAATAGATATCAATGGTCTGATCCATTGAGAAAAAGCTTCTCCGGCATAACCCAGTAAGAGTGCGCCGGCTATTGCGCCAAGTACGCCGGGAATCAATAAGGTTTTAAATAACTTCTTGTTGACATTGCCAAACCGGTAATGGCTGAACCCGGATGCACCACTCGAAAACATTTCTGCAGTATGGATACTGCCTGATATCACAGCGGGGTTTAAACCGCCAGACAACAGCAGGGTAGTAGAAACTACGCCGTATCCCATACCAAGGGCACCATCAACCAGCTGGGCCATGAAGCCTACCACCAGCATCCAGACGAATTTCTCATCCATTTGCCCATACATTTCTTTGCCAAATGCCAAAACAGACTCGTAGGATAAATAAGCATACATCGCATAGCCGGCAAACAAAGCCGCAAGAATAAGCAGACATAAATAGGCGATCTGTCTCCATTTCTTTTCCTGGGATTTACGATGGATGGTTAACTTGATTTCGTTCTCTTGCATTATATAATATCTATCGAATTAGTCGACAATATTAGTCCAAGTTTTTCAATAATCAAAATAATTCTACTAAATTTATAGAGTTAATTTTAAAAGCCCGCAACATTACCTGTAAGGCCCAATTACAGGGCTTTAAAAACGAAGGAGTGGAAAAGGAGCTGGTTTTTATTCTACGGTACTCAGGATCAAAGCCCTTGTTCTTCGCTGAAACCTGATGAACAGCAGGGTAGAGGCCGTCAGTAAACCGAATGTCAGGCCGTACCAGATCCCATTTACACCAAGTCCCAATACAATGCCCAATAAATACCCCAAAGGGATACCGATGATCCAGTAGGCAATAAAGGTGATAATAGTAGGGATGTTCACATCCCCAATTCCCCTTAATATACCAAGCCCAACTACTTGCGTCCCATCGAACAGCTGGAAAAAACCTGCAATGATCAGTAATTGGGCAGCTATGTTTATTACGGCCATGTCTTCGGTATAGATATAGGGAAGAAAGCTATTGGCAACGATAAACAGTATAGCTGTTATACTCATAAATAAGAGGATAACATGATAACTGGCAATAGCAGATTTTCTAAGGTCCCCGAAATTTCGCTTACCAAAATTGTTGCCTGTTTTAATGGTTGCTGCCGAAGCGATGCCACTGCCCATCATATAAGTTACCGCTGCAAGATTTATCGCTACCTGGTGTGCTGCCTGCTCTACCGCACCAATGGTTCCGATCAAGATGGCCGCACCACTAAAAGCACTGATTTCAAAAGAATATTGTAAGGCTACCGGTGCACCAATTTTTATAATTTTTAAGCTCCTTATCTTGTCCATAAAGCTAATTTTGAAGCTTTGTATATATACCTTAAAGTGTCTGGATCTAAGTACGTAAACGGACATTACAATTGCCATCAGGGTTCTGTCTATCAGGGTGCTTAATCCTACGCCTTTAACACCCATAGCTTCTATACCAAACATTCCTTTTACAAAGATCACTCCAAGAATAACATTGAGCAGATTTCCCCAAATAGAAACAAACATAGCCTGTTTGGTAAAGCCAAGCCCCTCAGCAAACTGTTTAAAGGTCTGGAAGATCATTAGTGGAATAATGGAAAAACCTAAATAACCCAGGTAAGGCTTGGCATAAGCCACCACCTCAGGCGACTGGCCTATATGGTCTATGACCAATAAAGTGCCGAGGTGTACCAGTGCGTACAGAAGTATAGCCGTAAAAAAGTTTATAATCAGGCTATTAGATAGCAGTTTTCCACATTCATCGTAATTTTTCCGTCCGTTCTCCTGTGCAATTAAGGGGGTCAGCCCATAAGAAAGGCCCATACCTAAAACCAGAATAAGCATAAACAGACTGTTTACCAAAGATACTGCTGCCAGCTGTATGGTGCCGGCAAAATGCCCAACTATCACACTATCTGCGAGGTGTACCAGGGTGTGTCCCAATTGGGATACCACAATAGGCATTGCCAAACGTAAATTGTCCGAATAATAAGGTTTGTACTTTGTGTATAGGCTCGTCAACATTTTGGCAAAAATCGGCTTTTTCAAGCTCAATTTTAGTACCGTTGCTCCAAATAAATCAAGAAACCTGCTTTAAAACGTTTAAAATAATATTGGATAGCATGAAATGAATTTAGCATGACATGTGCCTCTTAATTTATGGTAAAATATTCTTCTTTTTCAGAGGAGTGCGGCATGATCAGTCCACTGATGATGAGCTTAACCAGAACCTTCTGGGCCTGCCTGTAAGAACTGCGTGTAAGTTTGCTGAATTCCTTTAAGGTAATCCGGCCTTTTTCGCCAAGGTGCTCAAAAAGTTTTTTTTCCTGATCCGTATATGGAATCAGCTGATCATTTTTATCATTACCTTTTTTAATCACATCAACAATGATCTTACTGGCGAGTAAACTTTTGTCCTTTACCCTGTAATACACCCACCATTTTTTATTTTCATCCAGGGCGTAATGTGGCTTAATATCACTTGGTGCTATTTTAACAACAAGTACCAGCTTATCATCTATATAAACCTCTTCAAATTCAGGTTCTATCGCTGGCTTGCAAAACTGATGGGCTGATTTGGTGATCATATAACGCTCCTCATCTTCAGATTTTACACCTTTGATGCTTCCATCATCAGCTACACCGATCAATAACTGACCGCCCTTATTGTTTGCAAATGCCACCAGGCTTTTTGCTATTTTCTCATTGCTGGTGATCGTTTTTTTAAAATCTAATGTCGTGCCTTCTCCCTGTAAAATTAGTTTCCTGATATTCATTTTGCGTATTCCTTAAAAGCATTAATAAGCGATGCGTGGTTGTTCTCCCTGATGCAGGTTCCTGATATAAACCTCGTTCATTACTGTGGCACAGATCTCTCCCTCAGCATTTGTAATTTCCATGGGGTAAGCTTTTATAAATTTGCCGGTAGTATTTAACGTTGTTATGGCTTCATTTAGCATGTCATCGGTAATGTTTATGGTAAAATATAAATCGCCACGTCCTGGCTTCAGATATTGAATGGCCGCGCTTTTAAGCCATACGCGTACTTTAAATCCGGCCCTTTGTAACAACTGGTCAAAAAGAAGCGCGTAAAAGGGATCTGTAGCTGCATAAATGGTACCTCCGAAAATGGAGCCGTTATAATTCTTATTCCACAAACTTTTTACAATCTTGACGTCAACCCCACGAAATCCATTATGAAATTTTTTAACCCAGATGCGTTGAAACAATAAAGGTGGATATAAACATAAGGCCCATTTGAGGGTTTTTTCTGATACTACCATGATGCTTAAATATCAGAAAGTTTATTGAACAATAAAATTATATATATGATCGTAAGGTAATTTTTTAGTAAATTAGGATTATGTATATATATGATACCCTTACTGCTGCTGTCGCAGATCTTGAGAAGCGCGGCTACGAATATGATTTTAACTTATCAGCCGAATATATTGAATGCAAGGCCATTGATATTCAGCTCATGCCGGAAGAATTTGAAATCGATGAGTTTTATCGTTTTGAAGGAATGACAGATCCTGATGACAGTTCGGTAATTTATGCCATTTCATCTCCTGTTGGTAATTTGAAGGGGGTAATTATAGATGCTTATGGTGCTTATGCCGAAAATATTTCTCCCGAACTGCTGGACAAATTAAAGATTCATCATTAAGTTTTCAGGCCGTGATCAGCTATAAATCTCGCCTACCTGCATTCATTTTTTTAAATACTTAAAACTATTAAGTATTTCTGCTTGTTAATTAGTTGAATTTAAAATAGATATCCTATGAAAAAGCTAATTTTAAGCCTTGCGGTTGCCGGTACATTAAGTATAGCTGTCTCTGCATGCAACTCAACGAAGAATATGTCGGGTACTTCTGATACTACAAAAGTAGATACCAGTATGTCTGCACCCCTGGATACCACCAAAACATTGCCCCCTGATACCACTAAAACATTGCCACCTGATACCACTAAGATGCCACCTCAATAATTTGAGTTAAAAAAAGGGGAGAAAATAACGAGCAAAATAGGCTGATCTGAAAATGGTCGGCCTATTTTTATTTAAATATTTTTGATCATCAAATTTGTTTGTACTTTCATTCCCCAAACTAATTTGATATGACTGCCGAAAAGAAAAACAGAAATGTATTTTTTTTGATCCTTGTTGCCGCATTGGGCTATTTTGTAGACATTTATGATCTGCTGCTGTTTTTAATCATTAAGAACAAAAGTTTAACTGCCCTTGGCGTTCCGGCTGATAAAATAACGGAAACCGGCTTAAACCTGATGAACTGGCAAATGGCTGGATTGCTTATCGGAGGAATATTCTGGGGCATTTTAGGCGATAAAAAGGGCCGGCTCTCGGTGCTTTTCGGTTCCATACTCCTATATTCTACGGCTAACATTGCAAACGGTTTTGTAAGCAGCATACCCATGTACGCTGCTTTAAGGTTTATTGCAGGCCTGGGTTTGGCAGGTGAGCTTGGAGCCGGAATTACCCTGGTAAGCGAAAGCATGAGCAAAGAAAAAAGAGGCTATGGAACCATGCTGGTTGCAGCTATTGGCTTAAGTGGGGCAGTAGCGGCATATATGGTTGGCGATCATTTTGAATGGCGTACCGCTTTTTTCGTAGGAGGTGCATTGGGTATTGTCCTGTTACTTTTACGCATTGGCGTTTTTGAATCAGGGATGTTTGAGATAATGGCTAAAAAAGAGGTTCCGAAAGGGAATTTTCTGATGCTTTTTTCCAGTCGGAAACGCTTCTTTAAATACCTCAACTGTATACTGATCGCAGTTCCGCTTTGGTTTGTGGTAGGCATACTGATAGGTATAGCACCTGATTTTGGTAAAGCATTGAATGCCAGAGAAATATTGGATAATGGCAAAGGCGTAATGTTCGCTTATATCGGCATCTCCCTGGGCGATTTCCTGACCGGCGCCCTGAGCCAGGTTTTTAAGACAAGAAAAAAAATTGTTTTTATTTTCCTGACACTTACTTTCTGCGCCATTCTTTTTTATCTGTTAAATACTGGATGGACAGCCACGGGTTTTTATATCTTGTGTGTCCTATTTGGCGTTTTTACGGGGTACTGGGTGGTATTTGTGACCATTGCAGCGGAACAATTTGGCACAAATTTAAGGGCTACAGTAACCACCAGTGCACCCAATATGGTACGTGGTTCATTAATTTTGGTGAGCATTCTTTTCCAATGGCTGCGTAGCCATATGGGGATTATCAATGCCGCGTTATGCCTGGCAGTACTTACAGTTGGCCTGGCCTACATCGCCCTCTACAACCTGGATGAAACCTACGGACGTGACCTTAATTTTATAGAAGAATAGTGTCAAAACAATGTACTATCTGTAAATTTAAGGGGGTATGACTTTTTATTAAGGTTAACTTTGAGTTTAGTTTTAAAAGATGGTGTTTAAAGATAAAGTAGTAGCTGCCTATCAAAAAATTCAGGATGAGATCTGCAACAGTTTAGAACTGGCTGACGGTAAGGCGAAGTTTGAACAAGAGATCTGGAACAGGGCAGGCGGTGGTGGCGGAAGAACCCGTATCATGCAGCATGGAGACGTAATTGAAAAGGGAGGGGTTAATTTTTCTGCAGTACATGGAAAATTACCTGATGCAGTGAAAAAAGCCTTCCATGTAGAAAGTGACGATTTCTTTGCGACAGGCGTTTCCATTGTCATGCATCCTGCGAATCCTTTTGTACCCATTATCCATATGAACATCCGTTATTTCGAAATGGATGAACAAACCAGGTGGTTTGGCGGAGGGATAGATCTGACCCCACATTACGTTATTGATACCGATGCAAGGTTTTTTCATCACCTCTTAAAACAGACCTGTGATCAGTTTGACCCCACATTTTACGCTAAATTTAAAACCAACGCTGACGATTATTTCTACATCAAGCACAGAGAAGAAACCAGGGGAGTTGGCGGTATTTTTTATGACAGGTTAAAACCCGAAAATACCGGATTATCTTTTGAGCAGCTGCTCGATTTTTCCGTTGCTGTTGGAAACACATTTATACCTGCCTATACAGAATTGATCGAAAGAAACAGGGATCAGGAATTTACAGCCCAGCAGCAAGAGTGGCAATATCTGCGGCGAAGCCGGTACGCAGAATTTAATCTGGTGTACGATGCAGGCACCAAATTTGGTCTCGAAACCAATGGACGCATAGAATCCATACTCATGAGTTTACCTCCGATGGCCAAATGGACCTACAATTATCAGCCGGTTTCGGGCAGCCTGGAGTCTGATACTCTAAGTAAACTCAAAAAGGGAATCGTATGGGCTTAAATGCCTTAAAAAAGCATTCATTTACAGGTTAAAATTTTTCCACAATGCGTCTTAATGGCGCATTTTTTATTAGCTTCGCAAGGTTATAAGAATACCACATTTAAAACGTTCTTAAGGAACATTAATATTTATGGCAGAAGATTTAGAAAATCAGGAAAACGACAAAATAATTAGAATCGATATTGACGAGCAAATGCGGTCTGCATACATCGATTATTCGATGTCGGTTATCGTATCAAGGGCTTTACCAGATGTGCGGGATGGATTAAAACCGGTACACCGCCGTGTATTATACGGAATGCTCGATCTGGGCTTGGCAAACAATAAACCATATAAAAAATCTGCACGTATTGTTGGAGAGGTACTGGGTAAGTACCACCCACATGGCGATGCATCGGTATACAATACGATGGTAAGGATGGCCCAGGAATGGAGCTTACGTTACCTGATGGTAGAGGGGCAAGGAAACTATGGATCTATTGATGGCGATTCTCCTGCAGCAATGCGATATACTGAAGCACGCTTTCAAAAGATTGCAGAAGATATGCTGGCCGACATCAACAAGGATACGGTTGATTTCCAGTTAAACTTTGATGATTCCCTCCAAGAGCCAACTGTTCTTCCATCAAAAGTACCCAACCTGCTGATCAATGGTTCATCCGGTATTGCGGTAGGTATGGCAACAAATATGCCGCCGCATAACATTACCGAAACCATTAATGCAACTATAGCCTATATTGATAACAAAGAGGTAACAATTGCAGAGTTGATGAAGTTCATCAAAGCACCTGACTTTCCTACGGGAGCCATTATCTATGGTTATACAGGTGTTCAGGAAGCATTTGAAACCGGGCGTGGCCGTATTGTAATGCGTGCCAAAGCAGAAATTGAAGCCGTAAAAGACCGTGAAGTTATTATTGTAACGGAGATACCTTATCAGGTAAACAAGGCCCAGATGATCGAGCGCACAGCTGAGCTGGTTGGTGAGAAAAAACTGGAAGGCATTTCGAACATCAAAGATGAATCCAACAAAGATGGCATACGTATCGTTTATGAGATTAAACGTGATGCAAATGCCTCGATAGTTTTAAATAACCTGTTTAAGCAAACAGCTTTACAAACCTCATTTAGCGTAAACAATATTGCGCTGGTTAAGGGAAGACCACAATTGTTAAACCTGAAAGACCTGATCCACTATTTTGTGGAACACAGACATGAGGTGGTGGTTCGCAGAACTAAATTTGAGTTGTCCGAAGCTAAAAAACGGGCACACATTTTAGAGGGCTTATTAATTGCTTTAGATCATTTAGACGAAGTCATCAAATTAATCCGTAATTCAGATACACCGGAAGATGCCCGGACCGGATTAATGGAGAAATTCGGCCTGTCCGATATTCAGGCGAGAGCTATCCTGGACATGACCTTACGCAGGTTAACAGGTCTGGAACGCGATAAGATCAAAGATGAATACAATGAATTGATGAAAACCATCGAATACTTACAGTCTATTCTGGATGATGAAGGTAAACGTATGGAGATCATCAAGGACGAACTTGTGGAAATGAGGGATAAATACGGCGATGAGCGCAGAACGACCATTGTGCATTCAGCCGAAGACATGAGCATGGAAGACTTCATCGAAGATGAGGAAGTGGTAATTACCATCTCACATGAAGGTTACATTAAGCGTACTCCTGCAACAGAATACCGTACACAGGGCAGGGGCGGAAAAGGATCCAAAGGAAGTGACTCCAGAAATGAAGACTTTATTGAACACCTGCTTATAGCCTCTAACCACAATTACATGTTGTTCTTTACAGAAACAGGTCGTTGCTTCTGGTTAAGGGTTTATGAAATTCCTGAAGGAACAAGATTAAGTAAAGGAAGGGCGATACAGAACATTATCAACATTCCTAAAGAGGAGAAGATCAAGGCCTTTATTAAGGTAAAAAACCTGAAAGATCAGGAATATCTTGAAAACAATTACATCATCATGTGTACCAAAAAGGGCACAATTAAGAAAACCTCGTTAGAAGCTTATTCCAGACCAAGGGTAAATGGTATCAATGCCATTAACATCAATGAAGGTGACCAGTTACTGGAAGCCAGTTTAACCACCGGCGCCAGCGAAATTGTAATGGCCTTACGCTCTGGAAGGGCCATTCGTTTCAACGAAGAAAAAGTAAGACCAATGGGCAGGACAGCTACTGGTGTAAGAGGTGTAACCCTTGCTCATGAAAAAGATGAAGTGGTTGGCATGATTGCTGTAGATGATCCGGGGGCAACCATATTGGTAGTTTCAGAAAAAGGCTATGGTAAACGTACAGATATAGAAGATTATCGCGTGACCAACAGGGGGGGTAAAGGTGTTAAAACCATAAACGTCACAGAGAAAACAGGTAACCTTGTTGCTATAAAAAGCGTTACTGATGCAGATGACCTGATGATCATCAATAAATCTGGTATCGTAATCCGGATTGTAGTAAGTGAATTAAGGGTTATGGGCAGGGCAACACAGGGTGTTCGTTTAATTAACCTGAAAGGTAACGATGAGATCGCATCTGTGGCCAGAATTGAACATGAGGACGAAGAAGTTGAAGAAACAGAAAGCCATGTAGTTGTCGATGGTGAACCAGCTGGAGCTGTTGAAGATGAACCAGCTGAAGAGGAGAATGAGGAGGAGGGAGATGCAGCTGAGGATAATGATGAAAAGTAAATTTAACCGGGCCCTCGGGCCCATTAATACCAATAAATAATAATTGTTGAACAAATTATAGAAAAATGAAAAAGGTACTTTTAGGTATATTGTTTGTAGGTGTTGCCTCATTTGCAAACGCTCAAAAAAGTGAAATTAACGAGGCTAAGAAAGCCTGGAATCTTTTGGCGGTTACTTCAGGCAAAACCTTAGCCGACCATTTAAAAGTATTAAATGGTGGGTTAGCACATACTGATAAAGCCATTGCAGATGAGAAATCTAAAATTATGCCTGAGGCATGGTCTTACCGTGCTTTATTTGCATCCAGAATTGCATTAGTGGATTCCGTTGATCAGAATAATGCCAAGGCTAATCAAAAGATCGCTGAAGAGGCCATTGCACAAGCGAAAACTTTAGATACCAAGGGCGCTGAAAAAGAGAATATCGAAACAGCAAGTGTTAACGTAGAAAATGCATTGAGGAACAGAGCGATCTATGCTTACAATAAAAAAGATTTTGCTGCAGCTTTAGATGCATTTAATGAAATTACTGTCAAAAGCCCTAATGACACCAGCATGTACGTAAATGCAGGGGTAACCGCGAAAGAACTAAAAAATTATCCGGAAGTGGTGAAGAATTTCAAAAAGGCAATAGATCTGAATTATAAAGATGCAAAAGTGCTGTACTCTGAAATTGTTGGTATTACATTCGATAAAATCAAAGACAGCGTAGCCGGATTGGCACTTTTAAAAGAAGCTTCCGCTAAATATCCTGATGATTCCTATTTTATTGGGATGGAAACTGATCTTTATATTAAAAAAGGAGACATTGCAAAATCTCAGGAAATGCTTCAAAAGCTGATTGCCAAAGATCCTAAAAATGCGATCTATCAATACTTAATGGGCGATACGTATTACAAGCAGGCACTGGAGATCCAGACCAAAAGAAATGCTTTAGATGTGAAAAAAACTAAGGAATTCAATGAGATGGGCGTTAAGATGACCAAACTGATAGACCAGTCTGTTCCTTATTACAAAGCTGCTTTAGAACTGGACCCTAAAAACGTAAACGCTTTGGAAAATCTGAAAATAATCTACCTGTTTAAAGATGATAAAGTGAACTATGAAGTAGTTAATAAAAAACTGGCGGAATTAAAGCAATAATTCATCCTGATCACACATTAAAAAGAGGGGTAATTTTTATCCCTCTTTTTTTTTTATAAGTTTGTAACAAGAACACGTTTTGTATGAGTAAGATATCTTTAGTTAGTAGTATAGTCCTGGTTTCATTAAGTTGTAACGTTGCTTTCGCTCAAAAAAGTCAGCTTCAGATTGCACGCAATAGCGTAGGTAAGCTGCAGGTGGCCATAAATGCCAAACAAGATGAGAAGAAGCAGCTAGCCGTATTGGGAGAGGGGATCAAGGCGGCAGAAGCTGCTCAAAACGACAACAAAACAAAAAAATGGCCGGAAACCTGGGCAATTAAAGCCTATTTAAGTTCTTACATTTCCATCATTGATGAAAATGAGGGCAATGCTGATAAATATTACAATTCTGCCATCCAGGCTATTGATTCTGCCAAAAGGCTCGATAAATTCCAGGCGAATTACCGTTTAATAGATGCTGCAGCATTTAATATAAATATCCGGAAACAAAAGAAAGGAAATACAGCTTACGCAAAAGGTGATTTTGCTGCCGCTTATGAATTGCTTAAAGAAGTGAGTGATTTGTTGCCAAAGGATACCACTTTGGCAATTAATACCGCACTCGCTGCACAAAATATCCAGTCTTATGATAAAGCATTGGTTTATTTTAAAAGGGCAAAAGACAATGGAATTAAAAATCCTGTTGTTTTCCAGAATATGTCTAGTATTTATACCTCAAAATTTGAGCATGAACTGGCAATCCGTACACTGGAAGAAGGAATTAAGGCAAATCCGTACAATGTTTTTCTAACCAATGACTATATTAATCTGTTGCTCGACAACGAAAAATATACGGAGGCGATGCAAGTCATCGAATCTACACTTAAGGTAGAGAGTAATAATAAACTGTTGTATTTTCTGTATGGTTATTTACAGCAACATAAAGCCAACAACAGCACTGCAGAATTGGCATACAATAAAGCTTTAGGTTTAGATGAAAATTATTTTGATGCATTATACCAGCTGGGCCTGGTTTATATCAATTCTGCAAACGAAGCCTTCAAATCAGGAAAAGCCGAGCGTAATCAGCAATTTGCCTCATACATCAACAGAGCTGAAATCGCATTGCTCCAGGCACATGAGATCAATCAGAATGACAAAGCCACCGTACAATTGCTGATTGAGATCTACACCCGTAAAAACAGATTGGATAAAGTACAGGAACTAAAAGGCAAGCTGGAAGAATTTTAGTACCATGGGCTCAAACGGACTAAATAGGGCATTGTATAATCTATTACTTAACATAATATTAATTATGTGACTTAAAGATATCCTGTATTTGCCTGCCGGTTCCGCAATCTGTTTTTTTATTTTCTCATTTCAATTGAACAAATCTAAAAAATGCCGATCTTAAGCTTAAAATGGTCAAATAATTGATAGGTCCTGGTAACGCTAAATTTGTAATATGTTTAATCGTCCGATCAGAAGTATTCATGATTTTTTATTAAGTACTTATTTTGCTGACGGCCTTCGCATAACATTGGGCGTTCTTTGCCCTTCATTGATCCTTGCACAATTTGGCCTGCTGCAATATGGAATGACGGTATCACTTGGTGCGTTGTGTGCCAGTGTTGTCGACTCACCCGGCCCGATTGTCCACCGCAGGAATGCCATGCTGATCACTACCGCTCTGATCACATTAATCTTCATTGTTGTCGGTTTAACCAACAGCAACATTTATTTTACGGCCATACTCATTGTATTGTTCAGCTTTGTTTTTTCTATGTTCTTTCTGTATGGGCTCAGGGCTGCTTCAATTGGCACTTCAGCCTTACTGATCATGGTATTGAGTATTGACGACATCAGGCCCTGGCAGGAAGTACTTTTCTCCTCCGGACTTATCTTTTTGGGTAGCATCTGGTATACCGGGTTGAGCTATTTTTTTTACAGGATACGCCCCTATCGTTTGGTTCAGCAAACTTTAAGTGATTCCATTCATGAAGTCAGTCTTTTTTTAAGGGCCAAGGCCAGGTTTTACCATAAAAATATCGACTATGATGAAAATTACGCCGATTTGCTGCAACTTCAGGTGCTCGTGCATGAAAAACAGGATGCGGTCAGGGAAGTGTTGTTTAAAACCAGGGAAATTGTAAGAGAATCTACACCCGAAGGACGTTTTCTCCTCCTGGTTTTTGTAGACATGGTCGATCTGTTTGAACAGGTCATGTCTACTTATTACAACTACAAGCAGTTACATGAACAATTTGATTCCTCCGGTATTTTAAGACATTATGAATCCGTAATCAAGAAAATAGCAGATGAACTGGATGATATTGCATTTGCCCTGAAAACCGGTGGTACTCCCCGCCTGCCAACCTCACTGATTAAAGATGTACAAAGATTAAAGAATCAGATCAACTGGCTTGAACGCAAAAATACCGATGGAAAATACAGCACACTAGGTATCATCGCCTTAAAAAACATAGAGGTCAACATTGAAAATATCCTGTCACGTGTTAAAACCATTAACAGCTATTTCAACAAAAAAGAGAAGAAAAATCTAAAGCCCAGGGAAATAGAAATAGACAAATTTGTAACCAGGCAAAGTCTCGATCCTAAATTGCTGTATGAAAACATGACCTTTAGCTCTTCAACTTTCAGGCATTCCCTGCGGGTGGCCATTGTGATGCTGGTCGGATTCATTGTAGCCAAAACGCTAAATCTTTCCCATAGCTACTGGATCCTGCTCACCATCCTTGTCATTTCAAAACCTGGCTTCAGTTTAACCAAGCAACGCAATTACGAACGGATCATTGGAACCGTCATCGGTGCATTTATCGGAATGGGCATCCTGGTCTATGTGCAGGATAAAAACACCCTGTTCTTGATCCTGCTCTTCTGCATGATCGGTGCTTATAGTTTCCAGCGCAAAAATTATGTGGTCAGCGTTCTGTTCATGACCCCTTATATCCTGGTCCTGTTTGATTTTTTGGGTATGGGGAGCCTGTCCATAGCCAGGGAAAGGATTTACGATACACTGATCGGCTCTGGCATTGCCCTGCTGGCCAGCTATTCTCTTTTCCCAAATTGGGAGCATGAAAAACTGAAGGAAGCGATGCTTGATACGCTAAAGGCAAATATGAAATATTTTGAAGAAGTGATACTACTCTATGTGGATGAGGTGCATAACCTGACCAATTATAAAGTAGCACGAAAAGAAGTATATGTGGCAACGGCTAATCTGGCCTCACTTTTTCAACGCATGTTTTCAGAGCCTAAAAGCAAGCAGTTGATGATCAAAGAATTGCATCAGTTTACCGCCCTTAACCACCTGTTTTCCTCTTATATCGCAACCCTGTCCCTGTATAAGAAAGAACATGCCTTCATTGTCGCCAATTTTGAAGACCTTAATCCTACCGTCCAGAATACCATATATCTGCTGAACCTGGCGGTAGAAAACCTGCATGTCAACAAAGAACAGGGAAGTAATGTTCCACTGATCAGGAGAAATATTGACGGGCATAAACCAGTCTCGCAAGATGAGACCATCATTGCCGAACAGATCGACCTGATCCAAAAAGTGGCCTATGACATCTTCAAACTATCCGAAAAAATTAAAATATAAAAACTTTAGGGTGTTATTTACTGTTATATCAGCAGTTAAAAACCAAGAGTAAATTATGGAAAAGTTATATACAGCCTCGGTTACAGCCAAAGGCGGACGGAACGGGCATATTAAATCCAGCGATGGGACAATAGAATTTGATGTGAGAAAACCAAGGGAAATGGGTGGGCAAGGCGGTGCAACAAATCCTGAACAATTATTTGCCGCTGCCTGGGGGCCTTGTTACTTAGGTGCACTTGCAGCTGTGGCAGAACACGATGGTGTTGATGCATCAGAAGCCACAGTAGAAGTGCATGTCTCCTTCAACCAGGATGGCAATTCCTTCCTGCTCTCTGCTGACCTTGATGTACATATCCCTGGCATTTCAGTAGAAGAAACCCAGAAACTGGCCGACAAAGCCAATCGGGTCTGTCCTTATTCCAAAGCTACCAAAGGCAATATCGAAACCAGGGTAACAGCTATTTAAATAGCTGTTACCTCTTCACTTTTAGGTATGGTATTTACAGGTCTGCCGTGCTTAAACGCGTCCCTTGTTTTTAATCCAAGCAATTCAAACATCGCCATGTCGTCTACAAAAGCCGGGTTTGGCGTAGTCAGCAATTTATCTCCCGCAAAGATTGAACTTGCTCCGGCCATAAAACAGAAAGCCTGTTCCAGCGTACTCATTTCATTTCTTCCGGCAGATAAGCGCACTACCGAATTCGGCATTACGATGCGTGCGGTAGCAATCATTCTTACCATATCCCAGATCGGTACCCGTGGCTGATCCTCCAAAGGGGTTCCTTTTACAGGCACCAATGCATTTACAGGAACAGATTCGGGATGTACCTCCATATTGGCCAGGGTCTGTAACATCGCCACCCGGTCTTCAGTAGTCTCCCCTAAACCAATGATACCCCCGCTGCATACCGTCAATTTTGCTTTACGCACATTTTTTATCGTATTTAACCGGTCATCATAAGTACGTGTTGAAATGATGCGTTTGTAATCCTCTTCCGAGGTGTCGATGTTATGGTTGTAGGCATATAAACCTGCATCAGCAAGTCTTTGCGCCTGATTCTCTGTAAGCATACCCAGGGTACAGCAAACCTCCATATCCATGTCATTAACCGCTTTTACCATTTCAATTACCCGGTCAAAATCGCGGTTGTCACGAACTTCACGCCAGGCAGCACCCATGCATAAACGGGATGCACCTCCCTCCTTCGCTTTCACCGCTGCACTTACCACCTGGCCAAGCTGCATTAAAGGCTGAACTTCCAGGTCGGTATGGTAACGTGCAGCCTGCGGGCAATAAGAACAATCTTCCGCACAACCTCCCGTTTTTATGGAGATCAATGAACTTACCTGAACCTCATTGTAAGCCTCGTTCTCCCTGTGTATAGTTGCAGCTTCATAAACCAAATCCAGAAATGGCTTGTGGTAAATTGCCGATATCTCTTCTTTAGTCCAGTTGTGTTTAGTTGGTTGCATATCGTTTATTAATTAAAGTAAAAGTTTACTTGCCAGTCCCAGCAAGAGCAAAAATCCGAAAACGTCGGTAAATGTGGTAATAATTATGGAAGATGCAATGGCGGGATCTATCCCTACCCTTTTTAAGATCAGCGGGATGCCCGCTCCCGTAACGCCGGCAATCAGTAAATTACCGGTCATGGCCAGAAAAATAACCAGTCCAAGCATTGGATTGGTATCAAATAATAAAGCAAATATAAATACAATAATCCCTGTACAGGCCCCATTGATCAACCCAACAGTGAGTTCCTTCAATACCGTTCTGTAAGCCTGGTTATCTGTCAGGTCATATAATGAGATCCTTCTTATGGTTACTGCAAGTGCCTGTGTAGCCGTATTTCCACCCATACCGGCAATAATTGTCATATAGGCAGGCAATACCGGGATCAGCTTAATGGTCGGCTCAAAATGCCGGATAACTGCCGAGGCTAAAAAGGCAGTCCCCAGGTTTAAAATGAGCCAGGGCAAACGGGATTTTACCGCTTCCACCCAGTTACCACTCAGTTCTTCATCTTCTGATACCCCGGATATCTTTAAAATGTCTTCCGTATTCTCATCTTCCAGTACATCAATCACATCGTCAAAGGTCACCCGGCCCAAAAGCTTCCTGTCCTTGTCCAGTACCGGAATACTGGTAATGTTATACTGAGAGATCAGCCTGGCTACTTCTTCCTGGTCCGTATCCGGGTATACCCAGGCTACTTCAGATTTTACAAGTTCCGTAATTTTGGCATTTCCTTTTGCCTTGATGATGTCTTTTAAAGATACGATCCCCTGGAAGATGTTTTCATCATTTACCACGAAAATGGTGTAGAATTCTTCAATCTCCTCACTTTGCCTGATGATCTCATCAATCGCGTCCTTTTTGGTCAGGTTTAAGTTGATCCGGATAAACTCCGTATTCATCAGGCCACCCGCAGTTTCTTCGTGGTAGCTCAATAAGTTCCGGATGTTAGAGGCATCATCCTCGCTCAGGTCGGCCAGGATCTCTTTTTGCTCATGCTCTTCCAGCTGGGAAATGATGTCTGTTGCATCATCATAATCGAGCTCTTCAACAATCTCCGTACGTTTATCAGGATGAAGCTGCAACAGCAGTTCTTCAGGATGCGATTCCTCGTGCATTTCCGAGATCACCTCAGAAGCCGTTTCCACATCCAGTAAATTGATGATCCTCTGTTTGTCGTCCTTATTTAAACTCTCAAACAGAATGGCAATTTCAGAGGCATGATATTCCCCCAGAATAGCTTTGAGCTGTTCATCATCACCATTTAAGGCTACCTTAATCTTAGATAAATCTGTCTTGTCTAGATCAAAAGATTGCATGGGTGGTAAAGGTAGTAATAATCGGTTCTATTTGAACCATCCTTTACGCCAGAAATATATGATTTGCAGAAAAGCAATAAGCCCCATTACAATCATAGTATATAAATAACCATGTTCCTGGTACAGTTCAGGCATATTTTGCGGCAATACTTTACCAGTAACAGGATCCTCAATTGCAAAGTTCATCCCATAAATACCCGCTATAAAAGTAAGGGGTATAAATATAGAAGAAATGATGGTCAGTACCTTCATGATCTCGTTCATCCGGTTGCTGATGATGGACAAATACATATCGATATTGCTTGCCGATATCTCTTTTAAGGATTCTACAATATCGATGATCTGTATACAGTGGTCGTAAGCATCCCTGATAAACAGTTTGCTCTGGTCAGTGATCAGTTTGCTGTCGCTTCTCAGCATGTCATTCAGTTTGTCCCTTTCCGGCCAAACTACCCGCCTTACATTGATCAGGTTTCTTTTAACGATCTGGGTGTCAAACATTACCGTTCTGTCCGGTTTATCAAACAGGCGGTCTTCGATCAAATCCAGCTCATCCCCCCATGCGCCCAAAATCTCAAAATAAGTATCAATAATGATGTCCATCAGGGCGTACATCAGGTAACTGCTGCCTGCTATCCTAATGTTTCCTTTTCCGGCGTTCAAACGCATGCGCACCGGTTCCAGGCAATCTTCATAACCCTCCTGAAAAGTAAATAAAGCATTTTCCATTAAAATAAAGGAGACCTGTTCATTGTCCAGGTTCTTGTTTTCATCAAAATGAAGCATTCTGCTCACCGCAAAATCATACCTGCCATACTCCTCCAGTTTCGGGCGCTGGTAAGTCCTGGTAATGTCTTCCAGCACCAATTTACTGATTCCAAAATCATTGCTCAGTGTTTCAAACATGGCTACAGAGCCAAAACCCTTAATCTCTATCCAGTAATTGAATTCCTGGTTGGCCAGTATCCTGGAAAGGTTTTCAATGTTTTCCAGCTCCTTAACCGCATAATGGTGGTCATTGTAACTGTGAAACCTGATTACAGGCTGTAAAGCATGCTCATCAATGTATACCACACCCGGACTGGAGCCTGCTACCGGTAAAGAATAACGCTTGCGCTTACGTTTGTGTTTTGCTGGTTTACCCATAAGATCAGAGATAGTTTTTGGATTGCGGACCTTGATTGAACAACAGATCAGCTATACTTAAGTTTGGCTTAAATCCTTCCCGGTCATCAAAAACCTGAAAATAAGGTTTAAAATTACCGGCATCAGTTGCCTGTTTAACCTGCAGCTTTGAGCGGTAATCCAGGACCGGATCAATTTCCTTCAGGTATTCAGTTGTAAAATCAAAAACAGGTGTTAATTTCAACATTTTAAACAGCCATTCCAAAAGCTGAAGGTTAAAATCAAAAAGGTAATTGAATTTTTGCTGATAAAAAACAGCAAACTCATCCTCATAATATTCAAAATAAGCAGCGTTTCTGTAACAACTTTCAAAACTTTTCCAATGCAGTCTTTGCCAGTTAAAATCATTGCTGATCTTAACGTCTTTCACTTTGGTATGTACTTTGGAACCCTTGATAACCGGTATGATCAGATCCAGGCTGCCGTTTGGAGAATATATTTTAGCCCTGTTCCTGTAGGTCTGTTTAGGGAAATGCTCTTCCCTTTCCAGTAAAAAATGGTAATTCGATTCTTTTAGACCAGAAAAATAACTTACAGGCGGAAGATAAAAAAGCGGGAATATAGCTGAACTTTGCATCTGATATTTTATGTTTGCATTCTCAATTCGCCAAATTAATGATAAAAAAAACCTTTTCTCATATAGGAATATTTTTTTTAAACTTTTTATCGCTGCTACCCCTTTCCCTTTTATTTTTTTTAGCGGATCTGGCTTATTACATCGTATACTATATATTCCCATATCGAAAAGACATCGTACGGAAAAACCTCAGCAACGCTTTTCCGGAAAAAACAAACCAGGAGCGCATTGCTATTGAAAAGAAATTCTTTAAAAACCTGGTATCCATGGTTTTTGAGGTGATCAAAATGCGCTCCATATCTAAATCGGCAGTAAATAAACGGGTTAAATTTGTTAATCTGGACCGTGTTGAAGCTTATTTTGACAAAGGAGAAAGCGTTCTAGCCTGTACAGGACATTATGGCAACTGGGAACTCGGTATGCTGGCCCTGGGGTTAAATCTTTCTAAACCGGAATATGTCATCTATAAGCCCTTGAGCAACAAGGTCTACGACGATTGGTTCTATCACATCAGAACCCGTTTTGGTAACAAATTTATTCCGATGCGGCAAACTTTAAGAACCATAGCCGGTACCCGAAATGAAACCACGATGTTCTGCTTTGCCGGTGATCAAACACCCGTAAAAGAAGAAGCACATTACTGGATCAACTTTTTAAACCAGCCAACGGCCGTACTGCTCGGGCTTGAAAAAATAGCCCTCCAAACCAACCGTCCCATATTTTATTTCAAATCCAGGCTAATAAAAAGAGGTTATTATGAGATCGATTGTATCCCCCTTTGTCTTGATCCAAAATCAACCGAAGGGCATCAGATCACCGATATGCAATTTGACCTGTTGGAAAACATCATTAAAGAAGAACCCGCTTATTGGCTTTGGAGCCACAGGCGATGGAAACATAAACCAGATCACGAAGGATAATGAGTGCAGCAAGTGTAGCAGTAGTAATTTTAAATTGGAACGGAAAAGCCCTGCTGGAGCAATTTTTACCCAGTGTAGTCCAGTCGGTATATCCCAACCTCCAGCTTATTGTAGGTGACAATGCCTCTACAGACGATTCCGTTGCCTTTGTTAAAGCCAGTTACCCTCAAATAAAAGTCATAGAGAACGACCATAATTATGGCTTTGCAGCAGGATATAATAAATTGCTGGAACAGGTTGAAGCCGATTATTATATCCTCCTCAACTCTGATGTTGAAGTGCCGGCCAACTGGATCCAGCCTGTGATCGAAGCCATGGAGGCTGATGTCAGCATTGCGGCTGCCCAGCCTAAAATTAAATGGCAAAAAGACAAGCGCAGTTTTGAGTATGCCGGTGCTGCCGGTGGCTACCTCGATCTGCATGGCTACCCGTTTTGCAGGGGGCGGCTGTTCGATACCATAGAAACTGATAGTGGGCAATACAATGACCAGAAAGAAATTTTCTGGGCCAGTGGTGCAGCCCTTTTTATCAAAAGCAAATGCTGGAAAGAATCCAGTGGCCTTGATCCTGATTTTTTTGCTCATATGGAAGAGATCGACCTTTGCTGGCGTTTAAAAAACCTGGGTTATAAAGTGATCTATTGCCCGGCTGCCGAAGTCTATCATCTCGGTGGAAGTACCCTTAGCGCAGAGAACCCCTATAAAACCTATCTGAACTTTAGAAATAACCTGGTGACCATGCAGAAAAACCTGCCTTTAAACGATGCGTATTCCAGGATTTTCATCAGGATGGCTATTGATTTTGTAGCCTGGCTGAATTTCCTGTTAAAAGGCAAAACACAAATGGCCTGGGCAATAAATAAGGCACATTACCATTTTCTGATCAATCTCTCCAAAAACGGGGCTAAAAGGACAAACCAGCAAATCCGCTTTCAAAAACATAGCGGGCAATATCCATCCAGTATCATATGGGCTTATTTCATCAAAAAGATCAGGATCTTCAGCCAGTTGTAACAGAGCCGATCTATTGCTGAAGTTTGAGCAGACTTTCAATGGCTAAACGGTAACCGTCCATGCCAAAGCCTGTCAGCACACCCTTGCAGTTTTTTCCCGTCAGGGAAACATGCCTGAATTCTTCCCGGGCATAAATATTGGAGATATGTACCTCCACTACAGGTGTTTTAATGCCCGCAATGGCATCAGCTATGGCCACCGAAGTATGGGTATAAGCCCCTCCGTTGATCACAATGCCATCATAACTGAAGCCCACTTCATGCAGTTTATTGATCAGTTCCCCTTCCACATTACTCTGAAAATAATCGATTTCAATAATGCTGTATATGTTGCGCAGTTCAGTCAGGTATTCCTCAAAACGCTGGCTTCCGTAAATTCCAGGTTCCCTAAGTCCTAAAAGGTTTAAATTTGGGCCGTTAATAATTTGTATCTTCATCAATTCAAACTTAGCCTTAAAAATTAAGAGTATAAAATTTATTTTGTGATCAGCAATCCCTATTTAACTCCTTTTAAAAACTACCTTAAACTGGAGCGTTCGCTTTCTGCTAACTCCATTGAAGCCTATCTGGGTGATGTCAATAAACTGTTTCAATACTTTGACTCTGTTGATCAATATCCTCATATAAAAGAGATTAGCAGCAATGAATTAAAGCTTTTTATCAGTTGGATAAATGAATTGGGCATGCTGCCCAGCACCCAGGCCCGGGTCGTATCCAGTTTAAAATCATTTTTCAGTTTCCTGCTGCTGGAAGAAGTGATCACGAATGATCCTGCTGCTCAGCTTCAGACACCCCGGCAGGTCAAACACCTGCCCGATACCCTTGATATCCATGAGATCAATGGCATGATCAATGCCATCGATGCCTCTAAACCGGATGGCATGCGGAACAAAGCCATTTTAGAGACCTTGTACGGTTGCGGCCTAAGGGTTTCTGAGCTCATCAACCTTAAAATTTCCGATGTCTTCGAAGAAAATGAATTCATCCGCATCATTGGTAAGGGAAATAAAGAACGCCTGGTTCCAATTGGAAATACAGCACTGAAATACATTAACATTTATTTACAGGAAAGCCGGCTGCACCTTCCCATCAAAAAAGGTTTCGAAGATTATATCTTTTTAAACCGCAGTGGCAGCCGTTTGTCCAGGATTTCTGTTTTCAGCATCATTAAAACGCTGGCACTTAAATCCGGGCTCAAAAAAAGCATCAGCCCCCATACCTTCCGGCACTCCTTTGCCACGCATTTGATTGAAGGCGGCGCAGATCTGCGGGCTGTACAGGAAATGCTCGGCCATTCCAGCATTACCACTACAGAGATCTATACACACCTGGACAGGGACTATTTAAGAGGTGTAATCACCGAATTCCATCCCAGAAGCTAAAACACTATACTGCTGTCCCCTTGCTGCATTTGATCATCCTGTCCTTCCCCTGCATGTCTTTCTTCAACTCGATGTTTGTAAACGATTTAGCTTTCAGCAGTTCAATGGTTTCCTTAGCTAAATACTCGTTGATTTCAAAAAACAACAGGCCCATATCACGCAAGGTATTCCAGGAAAAATCGGCGATCGCTTCATAAAATATCAGCGGATCTTCATTGGAAACGAACAAAGCCAGATGCGGTTCATGATCCAGCACATGGTCCAGCATTTGCTCCTTTTCCTGTAAAGTAACATAAGGCGGGTTACTGATCACCACATCAAATTTCTGTCCGCTGCCGAACTGCCGGATATCTGCGGATATAAAAGTGACATCCACCCCATTTAACAGGGCATTGGCTTTAGCGGTATCCAATGCTGCTTGCGATACATCCAGGGCAAAAACTTCTGCCGCAGGCAGGTTCTTCTTCAGAGAAACAGCAATACAGCCACTACCTGTACCGATATCTATCAAACGCAGTCTGGTACTTATCGCAGCATCCAGCGCAGTACTTTCCAGCACCCATTCCACCAGTTCTTCCGTTTCCGGCCTGGGTATCAGCACCGAAGGATTCACTTTAAAGGGTAATCCATAAAAAACAGTCTCCCCCAGCACATACTGTATGGGTTTACCACTTTGGAGTTCAGTTAGCAGGCTTTTCAGTTGAAGCCATTGCCTGTCAGTAAGTAATTCAGTCTTTTTAAGGATATAATCCGTCCTTTTATAGCCAAGCAGGTGGTCAATGGCCATCAGGAAAATGGCATGCGCTTCTTCCCTTCCATAACTGCTACTTAAAGCCCCGGCAAAATGTGCCTCCAGATCCTTTAATGTCATTTTGTAAAAATAGCGATAATCTCTAACTGTAACAGGTAATTTATCCTATTTTTGCTGTAATGACGGACGAATTATACATGCAGCGCTGCCTTGAACTCGCCATGATGGGAATGGGTAGCGTAAGTCCGAATCCCATGGTCGGCTGCGTTATCGTGAAGGATGGGCAGATCATTGGCGAAGGATATCATGCTAAATTTGGCGAGGCCCATGCAGAGGTGAACGCCATAAAATCCGTGATCGCCCGATACGGCGATGAGGCCGCTGCCTTACTGGCAGAGGCTACGGCCTATGTAAGCCTCGAACCCTGTGCGCATTTCGGAAAAACTCCCCCATGTGCCGACCTGCTCATCCAACATCGCCTTAAAAAAGTAGTCATCGGCAACCTGGATCCGTTTGAAGGGGTAAATGGCAAAGGCATAGAAAAGCTAAAAAATGCCGGTATAACAGTTGTTTCCGGTATGCTGGCACAACAATGCACAGCGCTTAACCGCAGGTTCTTCACGCGTATTTATCAGCAACGCCCCTATATCATTTTAAAATGGGCAACATCTGCAAATGGCTACTTTGCACCGGAAAAGCCAGCACAGCAATGGATCAGTGGCCCTGCAGCTAAAAAGCTGGTGCACAAATGGCGCACAGAAGAAGATGCAATACTGGTTGGCCGGCTTACCGCAACCCTCGACAATCCAGCGCTCACGGCCCGGGAATGGCCAGGAAAGAATCCCATAAGGATCATGATCGACAGCCAGCTGAAAACCCCTTCAGACCATCATATTTACAACAAAGAAGCAAAGACGATCGTTTTTAACGAACAAAAAACAGCAGTGCAGGACAACATACATTTCATCGAAATGGAAGATATGCAGTATTACCTGCCACAAAAAATTGCTTATCAGCTGTACCTGATGGATGTGCAATCGGTCATTATTGAAGGCGGAGCCAATATCCTCGGGCAATTTATACAGGCAGGGCTCTGGGATGAGGCCAGGGTATTCAGGTCCGGGCAATCCTGGGAAACAGGCATTCCCGCTCCTGAACTTAACCCTCAAAAATCAACGATTACAGACCAGTTTACAGTTGAAAAAGATCAATTGACGATCTATAAAAACAATCCTTTATGATCTACCTGTTCATTAGTATTTGCTGTAGCGTTACAGTCGCCGTCCTTTTAAAACTGGCCAGAAGATACAAAATCAAAATTGTGCAGGCTGTAACCTGGAATTACCTGTTTGCCATTTTTCTCAGCTTCATTTTTTACAGGCCCGGTTTAAACGAGCTCATTTCCGCACCTGTAAATTCAGTTTATATCGCGTTAGGTGTATTGTTGCCTGTTGTATTCTGGTTCCTGGCTGGCTCCATAAGAGGTATCGGAATCGTAAAAACCGATATTGCCCAGCGATTATCCCTGTTTATCCCTATCCTGGCCTCCTATTTTATTTTTAAAGAGCAATTCAGCAGCCTGAAAATAGCCGGGCTGGCGGTCGGTTTTGTTGCTATATTTTTCACCCTGTATAAAAAGACTGCCCAAAAGAACCAGGGCTTAAACTGGCTGTACCCGATACTGGTCTTCCTGGGTTTTGGGATTATCGATATCCTCTTTAAAAAGATCGCCCAGATCAAAGTGATCCCTTATACCAGTTCATTAATAGTGGTATTTATCCTTGCTTTTATCATTTCACTGGCCTCAGTTTTCTACCTTTCGGCTGTAAAGAAGCAAAAGCTGGAATTCATCAACTTCATTTGCGGTTGTATCCTGGGTTTTTTCAATTTCTTTAACATTCTCTTTTACCTCAAAGCACACCGGGCAATGGCCGATAACCCCTCTGTCGTATTTGCGGCGATGAATATGGGAGTTATTATTGCAGGCAGCCTGGTTGGCATCTTCATTTTTAAAGAAAAATTAAACAAACTGAATTACTGGGGATTGTTGCTGGCCCTGCTGGCCATAGTCCTCATCACCAATGTTATCGGAACCAGCTACCAGGCTTTGCTGCTGTTGTTCAGGTAAGCACAATCAGAAGATTTCAATGTTATTCGACGATACCTATCAAACCATAGCTGCCCCTGCAGAAGGCCTGTTCCGGGACAGGGGTAGTAAATTTTTAGGCTACGCCTACCCCATCCGTTCAGAAGACGAAATAAAACCCTTGCTGGCCGGTTTGCGGACCGAACATGCCAAAGCCAGGCATTTCTGCTGGGCCCTGCGTCTAAGTCCGGATCGCGGCATATTCCGCATCCAGGACGATGGAGAGCCTTCCGGCACTGCCGGAAGGCCTATATTGAACACCCTGCTTTCTGCAGATGTGACCAATGTATTCCTGGTTGTAGTCCGATATTTTGGAGGTACTTTACTCGGCGTGCCCGGGCTCATCAATGCCTATAAAACAGCTGCTGCCGAAGCCATACAGGCCGCAGGCATCATCACAAAGACAGTGAATGACGTTTACGAACTCCGATTTGATTACCTGCTGATGAACGATGTCATGAAACTGGTTAAAGAAGAAAAGTTAAATATTCTGTCTCAAAATTTTGATAACTCTTGCATTATTCAGCTCGAAATCAGGAAATCAGCCCTCAATTCCGTGCTCGGCAAAATAGAAAAAGTTGAAGGCATTCAAGTAAAATACCAGTTTACCGCATAAACCCAACGGACATGGCCAAAGAACTCTCCCCGGCAGATCTCATCATTAACCCTGATGGCAGCATTTATCACCTCAACCTCCTGCCAGAGGATATCGCCGAAACCATCATCACCGTCGGAGACCCCGACCGTGTTTCTGAAATATCCAGGCATTTTGACCGCATAGCACTCCAAAAAGGCAAGCGTGAATTCATCACCCATACCGGCTACCTCGGCAAAAAACGCATCACTGTATTGTCTACCGGTATAGGCACTGATAATATTGACATCGTACTCAATGAACTGGATGCCCTGGTGAACATTGATTTTGCTACCCGTACAGTAAAAGAACACCTGACTTCCCTTAACATCATCCGTATCGGTACCTCTGGCGCTATACAGCCAGACATTCCTATAGGTACCATACTGGCCTCTTCATTTGGCATCGGGCTCGACGCCCTGATGAATTACTATATCCATGAATTGTCCGGTGATGAACACAGCCTGCTCGATGGTATAAAAACCCATTTTTCCCAATATAAAGGCATCAATCCCTATGTTACAGCGGCTGATAATGGCCTGTTAAGCAGCATAGGCAAACAGATGGAGCAAGGAATCACCGTTACCGCTCCGGGGTTCTACGCCCCTCAGGGCAGGCAGGTCAGGGCAAAAAACGCAGTGCCCAACCTCATCCGGCAACTTCAGGCCTTCCGGCACAACCAATACCGGATCACCAATCTGGAGATGGAAACCGCAGGCATATATGCCCTGGCAAAAGTACTGGGCCACAAAGCCCTGTCTGTAAATGCCATACTAGCCAGCAGGGCAAATTTTGAATTCAGCAAGGCGCCGGATAAGGTGATCGATAAAGCCATCAAGATGGTACTCGATCAGCTCTAACTAACTCTCCTGTTTAAAATAATCAAACAAAATCTACTCCTCAGCTGTTCTAATCCATATATTTAATACAAATTTTATGTTACAACAAGCAAAAGAACGAATTACCCTGGCCATCATAAATTCATTAACCAATTACGAAACCGAAGAATTAAATACCGGAAAAAGAATCATTTCCGTGATCGCCGGCATCTACATACTGCAAAGAGGCATCCGCACCGTCAGTAAGCATACCCTACGGGGAATAGAAGAGATCACCCTGGGCAGCATCCTGTTGTACAGCGCCGCAAGCGGCCTCCACAAGAAGATCATTAAAAAACCCACTGAACCTGCCGAAATGCGCAAAAACCAAATCCAGGGCAACGATCCCCGCTCAGACGTACCCGCTTTTGTTTAAACATTTAGAATAGTCAATTTATCAAATTAAAAATGTAATATAGAAAGGCCGGTTGTGTGACCGGCCTTTAATCCGGCACTATCCTATCCCCCTCGCTTTCCACAAAATTCAGTGTCTTTAAGAGGACATAGGAATTTTTTCCCGATCCTTCATCGGGAAAATCTTCCAGTCCGAAGAAAGATCACTTAATTTTTCTATCACTTAATTTTTCCACTCATGACAAACCTCAGCGTTCCCCCGTTTACAATATCCGAATGCCTGATGCTATGCCCCTTAACCAGATTCCCATTCAAATACACCGCTTTCACGTACACATTCTTATCGCTTTGCCCAAGTGTTTCCACCCTAAACTTCTTTCCATTTTCCAAAGTCAGCACTGCCGATCTTACCGCAGGGCTCCCCAATGAATACACATCAGCACCCGGAGCAACCGGATAAAAGCCCAATGCAGAAAACATATACCAGGCACTCATCTGCCCGCAGTCATCATTCCCACCCAGGCCATCCGGTGTAGGCTTATACTGCATTTTAAGAATCATTCGTACCTTTTCCTGGGTTTTCCAGGGCTGGCCCACCCAATTGTACAAATAGGCCACATGATGCGCAGGTTCATTGCCATGTACATAGCCACCAATAATCCCTTCCCGTGTGATGTCCTCCGTATCCGCAAAAAACTCATCCGGCAGGTGCATGGTAAACAGGGAATCCAGGCGCGAAGCCACTTTTTTTGCGCCACCCATCAGGGCGATCATCGCCGCCGGATCATGCGGCACAAAAAAGCTGTAGTTCCAGGTATTGCCCTCAATAAAACCCTGCTCATGCGTACTCAATGCATCAAAATCCTTTTTAAAAGAGCCATCAGACATACGGGGGCGCATAAAACCAATGCGCTTGTCAAAAACATTCTTCCAATTGTCCGCCCTTTTCATAAAAGCAGCATAAACATCTTCCCTACCCAGTTTTTTAGCTATCTGGGCGATACACCAATCGTCATACGCATACTCCAAAGTATTCGAAACAGAAGTCCTGTTATTTTCCGCAGGGATATAACCCCGGTCAATATAATCCCCAATCCCCTCATAACTGCGGTGATTAGCCGTAACGATACAGGCTTCCAGCGCTTTGGCCGCATCTCCGTTATACACCCCTTTAACAATGGCATCCGCAATCACAGAAACACTGTGGTACCCACTCATGCACCAGTTGTCATTGGCATAATGTGACCAGATCGGCAACATTTTCAACGTACTCTGCTCATAATGGGCCAGCATAGACTTCACGATGTCATTATTACGTGAAGGCTGCATGATGTTTAAAAAAGGATGTAGGGCCCTGTAAGTATCCCAAAGCGAAAAGGTGGTATAGTTCACAAAGCCCTCAGCGCGGTGTATATTCTGGTCCAAACCCTTATATTCCCCGTTCACATCCGTATAAGTAGTTGGATTGATAAAAGCATGGTACATCGCCGTATAAAAATTGATCCGGTCATCCTGTCCGGCATCAATCGCAATCTTATTCAGTTCCGCATTCCATTTTGCCTGTGCCCCAGCCTTCACCTGATCAAAATCCCATCCCGGCACCTCTGCCCGCATGTTTTCCAGGGCATTTGCCTGGCTTACCGGCGAAAGCGCAAATTTGACCTGAACCTGCTCCTGATCAGCCGTTTCAAAATCAAAGTACATCCTGATCCGTTTTCCTGCTATTTCCGGGAAATTCCTGCTCTGGTCAAACTTCCTCCAGAATCCCTTGTACACCTGTGGTTCATCAAAGTTCTTTTGTCCGTAAGCCTTAAAAGCTTTAGAAAATGACATGGCAAAATAAACCGTCCGTGTGCGCGCCCAGCCAGTAGTCTGGCGGTAGCCTGTAACCAGCGTATCATTTACCACCCGAACAAAAGTCCATACGTTTTTATCGTCATAATTATAAATGCCCGACATCAGATCCAGGATCACATGCGAATCCGGAGTTTTAGCAGAAGATTTAGGAAAAGTATAGCGGTGCATGCCTACCCTTTCTGTAGCCGTCAGTTCCGCTAAAATTCCATGATCATCCAGTTTTACCTTGTAATACCCTGCTTCAGCGAGCTCATTGGCATGAGAAAAACGAGAGCGGAAACCACTTTCAGGTTTATCCGAAGTACCAGGATTCAGCTGCAGCTTACCTTGTGTGGGCATGATCAGAAAGTCACCCAGGTCAGAATGCCCTGTCCCGCTGAAATGCGTATGACTAAAACCCACAATAGTTTTATCCTCATATTTGTAACCTGCACAATACTTATATACCTCCCCATTGTACTTCCCGTTCAGCTCATACGAAAGCGTATCCGTATCCGGACTGAGCTGTACCGCCCCAAAAGGAACCGTCGCCCCCGGATAAGTATGTCCCATTTTTTGCGTACCAATAATGGGTTTCACATACTTAACCAGGTTCTGCTGGGCAAAACCCGCATGCGGCAACAGCAAGCCCAGCGAAAGTAACACCATCCCGGAAAACAACCTGCCTGAAAACAATAAAAAACGGCCCAATAAAGCTTTCTTCATATCAAATTATAACTAAAAACAAAAAGCCTAATGTATAAAAAAACTTCACTGTTTCCGCACACAATTATAATTATCCTTACATAACCCTTTGACTGCACTGAATCTGCTCCAACCTAGCCTCCTCGCTTTCCACAAAATTTGCTGTCTTTAAGAGGACCTAGGGACTTTTTCCTGATCCTTCATCGGGAAAATTTTCCAGTCCGAAGAAAGATCAGCAAATTTTAATTTTACAGCCCAATTAGATTATTCCCTTTTAAAATCCCTAAATTCGCACCTTTATTTAATCACCGGGCCTTGAACCCGCGGAAGCATTAAAAACATGAGTAAAAGAGGAAGAATATTAGTTGCCATGAGTGGCGGGGTAGATAGTTCAGTAGCAGCAGTAATGCTTCATGAACAAGGATATGAAGTAATAGGTTTAACCATGAAAACCTGGGATTATGCAACCTCAGGCAGCAGCAGCAAAGAAACCGGATGCTGCAGTCTGGACAGCATCAACGATGCCCGAACCCTTGCCGTAAACTATGGTTTCCCCCATTATATATTAGACATACGCGACGAGTTCGGCGATTTCGTGATCGACAACTTTGTAGACGAATACCTGGCCGGCCGCACCCCTAACCCCTGCGTATTGTGCAATACCCATATCAAATGGGAAGCCCTGCTCAAACGTGCCAACAAGCTCGATTGTGAATTTATAGCAACCGGACATTATGCCAATATCCGTCAGCAGGACAGTGGCCGTTACGTCATTTCTAAAGGAAAAGACGAAAACAAAGACCAGTCCTATGTACTCTGGGGCGTATCTCAGGAAAACCTGTCAAGAACCCAGTTTCCCTTAGGTTCCTTTGCCAAATCAGAGATCAGGCAGATGGCCATGGACATGGGACAGGAAGAACTGGCCAAAAAAAGCGAAAGCTACGAGATCTGTTTTGTACCCGATAACGACTACCGCGCCTTTTTAAAACATAAAGTAGCAGACCTGGAAGAACGCGTTGCCGGCGGTAACTTTGTCAACAGCAGTGGCATGGTCATTGGCCAGCACAAAGGCTATCCCTTCTATACCATTGGCCAGCGCAAAGGCCTGGGCATTGCCTTCGGCGAACCCATGTTTGTAACCCAGATCCTTCCCGAAAGCAATACGGTGGTATTGGGCAGGGCCGATGAACTGGAGCGTAAAGAAGCCATAGTGAGAAACCTCAACCTGGTAAAATACGAAAGCATCCATGAACCGATGGACAATGTAGTCACCAAGATCCGCTATAAAGACGCAGGTATGCTGAGCACCATAGTGCAGGAAAAAGACAAAATGCGCGTGGTGTTCGACCATAACGTATCCGCCATAGCTCCAGGGCAATCGGCCGTATTCTACGAAGGCAATGATCTTTTAGGTGGCGGTTTCCTTTGCTAAAAGATATTAAGTATCTAAGGCATTTGAAATGATATAAGGTGCAGCGGTTTTCAGCCGTTTCCCCTTATATCGTTCAAAATAATAATCTATCCGGCCCAGGTTAATGCCCGCAAAACCCACCTGGTTAATGCTGGTGATGCCCCCGCTTAAATTTCGCACATCTTCCGGCTGCTTCATAAACGTATGCGTATGTCCCCCGATGATCAGGTCAATGTTTCGGTTTTGGGCAGCAAGCACCTGGTCAGATACCTTATCTGAAGCATATTTATAACCCAGATGGGACAAGCAGATCACCAGGTCGCATTTCAGCTCATTTCTTAACAGATCGGCCATTTCATTTGCCTTTGCAAGCGGATCAATATATACCGTATCCCCGTAATTCTTTTCCTCTACCAAACCTTTAAGTTGGATGCCTATCCCAAACACCCCTATTTTAATCCCATCCTTTTTAAATGTACGGTAAGGCTGCGTCGCTTTATCCAGCAAAGTATTGGAGAAATCATAATTGCTGCACAAAAAAGGGAACCTGGCATGAGGCAATTGCTTATGGAATCCCTCCAGGCCATTGTCAAAATCGTGGTTGCCCATAGTTGCCGCGTCGTAGCCCATAGCCGTCATCAGTTTCATTTCCAGTTCGCCGCCAAATTTGTTAAAGTAAGGAGTACCCTGAAAAATATCACCTGCATCCAGCAGCAGCACATTCCTTTCCTTCGCCCTGATGGTGTTGATCAGGCCCGCGCGTCTTGCCGTACCCCCCAGGCCCTGGTTCCGGGAGCCATCCATCGGAAAAGGCTCTATGCGGCTGTGCACATCATTGGTGTGTAAAATGCAGAGTTTAACCAGATCTCCTGCTGCAAAAGCATCATAAGCCTTAAAATTCAGCGCAAGCGTTGCTGCAGCCGCTCCGGCGGTTTTGATAAAACTCCTGCGGTTAGTCTTTAGTAATTCTTCCATCCAGTTCAGCATTAATGATTTTGCCCGAAGCTTCGTTCTCTTTTACATAATTGATCAGCGCATCCCTTACTTTCAATCCCAGTACCTTTTTATCCAGCGGATCTTTAAAACCCAGTGCATTGTCGCCTCCACCTGCGATATAATCAGAAGTCAGTACCCGGTAAGTTTTAGCAGGATCAAAGGGTTTTCCGCTGATCCAGACCTCCAGGGGTTTTTTATCCCTGATCCGCATCTTCAAACCCGATATCGGCTGTCCGTTGGTAGCTGCAATAAAATTCAGCAATTCCTGTACATCAGTTCCTTTTAAAGTAAAAGCCACCAGCTCATTCTCAAAAGGCATCAGCTCAAACAGATTGGACAGCCTGATTTCACCTTTAGCGATATCCGTTCTTAAGCCACCTTTTGTAGATGGCATGGCAAAATCTATAGCCGGATCCTGTTTTTTTGCCTGTTGTAAACAAGCATCAGCAAAGAAATTGCTCAGCAGCGTTTCCGGAACATCATTATTCTTGACCAATGCCACTGCCGTATGCCCTAAAACCTGGTTCATTTCTGCATCCAGCTGCTGCTTATAGGGCTGGTAGGTTTTAATGATGCTGCTATCCGGTGAAACAGTCTTGTCAATTGCATAATCTGCCCGGTTAGCCTTTACCAGCTGATAACCGGAGGAACAGGAAGCTGCCGTTATCACCAGCAACAAAACAAGGTAAAAACGAAAATGCCCGAAGTAATTTATGACCATATTTTAAAAGCAGCATTGTTTACAAAATACAAAAATACTTTAACCTGATAAAAATGGGGTTAAAAAAAAGAGAAATCCCGGTTAAGGACTTCTCTTTTTTTTAAACCGATAGCCTCTGTTTTAGAGATTTTTAACAATAGCTTCATCCAGCGGTGTTACTTTAGAACGGAAACGATGCACCAGCTCTCCTTTTTCATTGATCAGGAATTTTTCAAAGTTCCAGTTGATATCGCCTTTAAAATCAGGATTTTCAGCTGTGGTCAGGTATTTGAACAGTGGATTGATGTCATCACCTTTAACACTGCTCTTTTCAGCCATTAAAAAAGTGACATTGAATTTACTGCTGCAAAATTCCTTAATCTCGCTATTGGTGGCCAGTTCCTGCCCTCCAAAATTGCCTGCCGGGAAACCGATCAGTACCAGTTTATTCCCATATTGTTTGTGCAGCTTTTCCAAGTCTTCATATTGTTTGGTAAAACCGCATTTTGATGCGGTATTCACGATCAGGATCTTTTTCCCTTTAAATCTCGAGAGTTTTACTTCTTTGCCGTCTATCGACTTAAATTTAAAATCGTATACGTTTTTCGGTGGCGCAATAAATAGTGTTATTGCAAGTAAGATGGTGTTGATCATTTTTTTAAATTTTATGCTATACGAATATAAATACTATTAAACGGGAATACTGTATTAATGTGATTTATGACAATAATCTTAGTTTATCTACCGTTTTCCATACTGAGGCCAGTTTGCCATGAGGGACAACCACACCCGGAGTGAGTACAAATTCCCCGGGCGTAATTACCGCTCCACATAAACCTGCAGGATTAAATTCTTTATTGTTCTTTATGATTTTAACATTGTCTTTTAAGGTGGAATAGCCCAGCTTTATACCGATTACACACAAACACCCATCCGGAACCTCAAAAGTAAAATCTTTTGCCGGTACCAGCCCTTGAGCTGTATTTACCTCCAACACCTGGAAAACTATGTCTTTATGCACGCCCTTTTCCAGGTTATAAAAAGCGACTGCAACTGTAATTTCGCAGCGGTTGCAAGGTGACGGGAATTTTAATTGTTCATTGATTTCCATGGCAGGGAGGCTTAAAGTCAGCTGGTTACCCGTCAAAGTGAGCTCCGGCTCTACCCAGAGGCTTTTGCTCAGCGGAGAACTGGCATTAAATTCAAAGCCTGCCAGCCTGGAAAAGCTGTCCTCATTAAATGCATATTGTTTTGTAGCTTTGTTATAGCACTGTTCCAGTATTTCGCGGTTTTGTTTGTTGAGGCGGTTTACCATAGGGCCATCATAAAATCCGTTGATCAATACAGACAGGTCGGTCCGGATGGCTTTGGATAAAGTGCTGGCCTTTGCGAATATCGCGGAGGCGATTTTTGATGCCTTCGTTTGTTTAACCTCTCGTCCGCCAGATTGGATAATTGTTTTGCCGTTCCGGCCTTTTTTGAAAACCAGGCCCCCTACCAGGCCAATGATACGTTTTCCATCGAATCTTCCCATTCTTTCAGTTTTTTAAATGTTATAAGTTCAGGAGCCCTTGACTTGCGTTTCAGCTGCTTTCGTAGTGCCCCCATAGTTAATTTACAGTTAACCCACAGTTAGTCCACCTTTTTACAAGAAAAACGTGGACTAACTGTGGACTTACCGTGGACTCACTGTGGACTCAGTACGAACGCAACCAAAGCGATGCTGTAACGCAGAAGAAATACAAATGAAGCCGTTATAAATGTTATTAACTCAAATATAGGAATTTTGTTTTAAGTATTGCAGCAGTTTGATTATGGAAGGCTATCCAGTTTATCCTGTGAATGTCTAAGGACGCTGTAATTTTGACAAGCTGATTATACAATAGGCTTTAGCATACGTTGTAGGCAGTATCTGGTTGAAATACTTAACCAATGACCATTAAAATTGATTAATCCGAAATTATTTTATTATAAATTTTAGCTTCGATTTTGATATTAGCGGTATTTATAGCTTTATTTGCAGAAAAACGGTCTGAATGGCGAAAAATTTATTAATAGTAGAGTCACCTGCAAAAGCGAAAACCATTGAAGGTTATTTGGGTAAAGATTTTTTGGTTAAATCAAGTTACGGACACATCCGGGACCTGGTTAAGGGAGATATGGGGATTGATACCTCCAATAATTTTGCCCAGACTTATGAAGTCCCATCTGACAAGAAACAAGTCGTAGCAGAACTTAAAAAATTAGCCAAAGACGCAGAAATGGTATGGCTCGCATCCGATGAGGACCGCGAAGGAGAAGCCATATCCTGGCATTTGTACGAAACTTTAGGATTGAAGGAAAACAAAACCAAAAGGATTGTTTTTCATGAAATTACCAAGCCGGCCATATTGAAAGCCATTGAAACACCTCGCAGCATAGACTATAACCTGGTTAATGCACAACAGGCCCGCAGGGTGCTGGACAGGCTGGTGGGTTTTGAGCTTTCACCGGTATTATGGAAAAAAATTAAACCTTCCCTCTCGGCCGGACGTGTACAGTCTGTTGCGGTACGCCTGATTGTAGACCGGGAAAGGGAAGTCAATAAATTCAATGCCGCTGCAGCATTTAAAATTACAGCAGAATTTGCTACCGGCAATGCAAAGGAGCTGGTTAAGGCAGAGCTGCCGCAACGCTTTGAAAAAGAAGCCGATGCCGAAAAGTTCCTGAACGATTGCGTAGGCGCTGGTTTTACGGTGGACGCTTTGGAAACAAAACCTGCCAAACGCAACCCGGCAGCACCTTTTACTACTTCGACCCTGCAGCAGGAAGCTTCCCGTAAGCTGGGCTATTCGGTAAGCCGGACGATGCAGATTGCACAAAGACTGTACGAAAGTGGAAGGATTACCTATATGAGGACGGATTCTGTAAATTTGTCGGAGACGGCTTTACAGGCGGCAGCCAGTGAGATCCGGTCGGCCTGGGGCGAAAAATACCATCAGCCAAGAACCTATAAAACGAAATCTGCAGGTGCACAAGAAGCGCATGAGGCCATCCGCCCTACTTATTTCAACCACCATACCGTACCGGGAGACAGTTCCGAGCAGCGTTTGTACGAGCTGATCTGGAAAAGGGCTATCGCCTCGCAGATGAGTGAAGCACTGTTTGAAAAAACAACTGCTCAGATCGGCATCAGCAGCCGCAAAGAACAATTGATTGCAGAAGGTGAAGTATTGAAATTTGATGGGTTTTTAAAAGTATATCTGGAATCCTCAGATGAGGAGGATATGGAAGATTCAGCGGGCAATAATATGTTGCCGCCACTGAGACGCGGACAGGAGCTGAGCTTAAAGGTGATGAATGCTACGGAAAGGTTTTCCAGACCACCTGCAAGATATACAGAAGCCTCTTTGGTTAAGAAACTGGAGGAACTGGGTATCGGCAGACCATCCACTTATGCACCCACCATTTCTACCATTCAGAACCGCGGTTACGTGGTTAAAGAAGACCGTGACGGCCGTCAGCGCAGTTTTGCTGCCATAGAGCTGATCAACGGATCGGTAACTAAAAAAACAAAAACTGAAATTACCGGTGCCGAGAAAGGCAAGCTCTTCCCTACTGATATCGGTGAAGTGGTGAATGATTTCCTGGTAGAACATTTTAAAGGAATTGTTGATTTTAACTTTACGGCGAACGTAGAGAAGGAATTTGACGAGATTGCACAAGGTTTGCAGGAATGGACAAAAATGCTCCACTCCTTTTATACCCCTTTTCACCTGGAGGTAGAAAATACACTGGAAACAGCAGACAGGGCCAATGGAGAACGCTTACTGGGTATTGATCCGGCAACAGGTAAGAATGTATATACCAAAGTGGGCAGGTTTGGCCCGCTGGTACAGATCGGTGAAAATGACGATGAAGAAAAACCACGTTATGCCAGTCTGGCCAAATCACAATCTGTGGGTACTGTTTCCCTGGAAGAAGCTTTGGAGCAGTTTAAACTGCCTTTCCAGCTGGAAGATTACCAGGGTAAAGAAGTTTCTGTAGGTGTAGGTCGTTTTGGTCCTTATGTGAAATGGGGTGATGCTTATATTTCTGTACCAAAGAACGAGGACCCACTGTCTGTAGACCAGGCCAGGGCCATTGAGATCATCAGCGAGAAAATCACTGCTGATGCGCCAGTTGCACATTATGAGGGGATGCCGGTTACCAAAGGGACTGGCAGGTTCGGACCTTTCATTAAATGGAACGACCTGTTTATCAACGTGCCAAGGGCTTATAATTTCGACAAGCTGTCGCAGACGGATATCGAAGAGCTGATCGGTAAAAAGATTGAAAAAGAAGCCAACAGGTTTATTCAGCAATGGTCTGCAGAAAAGATTGCTATAGAAAACGGCAGATGGGGGCCATTTATCCGTTTTGGTAAGGAGATGCTGAAATTGCGTAAAAACCCGGCCAGTAACGATAAATATACACCCGAAGAGCTGGCTTCCATTTCTTTGGATGAGGTTAAAAAACTGATCGTTGAGCAAGTACCCAATGCATTTGAGCCTAAAAAGAAAGCTGCTGCCAGAAAAACAACCGGCGCTAAAAAGGCCCCGGTAAAGAAGAAAGTAGCGAAGAAGTAAAGAATGAAGAAAGATCTTCCTGAAAATATAGTTGAAGACGTGGCAATGGCCGTTGTACTGATCGGTGAAACACCCGAGGTGAAAAACTGGACGGTGTACATCGTTAACCTGAAAGATGTGACCATGGATAATGTGCTGATCAGTTCTAAAGGTTATGGCGAAAAAGACGGAAAAATGGTTAAAACCTCTGTTTTACGCCATTTTATTGGCGATCTGTCCCCCAAATCTTTTTCCGGTGTAGAGGCCATTGATCCGGAGGTTTTTGGGCTGACCAATGAATACTGGTTGAGCTATTACATTGATGGGGTGATTTACGATAAAAAATTCATCTTCCTTCCGGAAAGCATTGTAGATGAGAACCTGATCCATGTTCCCCTGGTGAATATGCCGGGTGTGATGATCAAATAAAGGCTGTTGATAACAATTCTGCATTAAAGCCAAACCTTTTTGTTAATTTTCCTACACATCTTATTGTTAAACATTTGTGCATGGAGAAGAATAAAAAAAACTTGCTTATCGGCGCAGCCGCGCTTGTACTGCTTGGTGTGGGTTCCATTTTCTTTTTTAAGAAGGAACGGCCCAAAGATTATAACCAGCAATATTCCAAATACATAGAGGCCTATACCTCTGGTACCATCTCTAAAAAAAGCTTTATCCGGCTGCACCTGGCCAACCAGGTAAAAACCGTGAGTGATATTGGTGTAGCCGATAGCCGGGAACTGTTCAGCTTCTCTCCTGCTGTAAAAGGAAAAACCTATTGGATTGATGCCCAGACCCTGGAATTCAGGCCTGAGGAAAACCTGAAGCCTGGTGAAACCTATGAAGCTACCTTTAAACTGGACAAGCTGCTCGAAACAGAAAAAGGCCTGGAAGCGTTTGAATTTGACTTCAGGGTGATCACACCCGGGATGCATTTAAAGCAGAACGGCCTGGTTTCACAGAACAATACTTCACTGGACTACATGAAGCTCAGCGGTGAGATCACTACGTCTGACCAGGAAGATACCAAGCTGATAGAAAAAGCTTTAACCCTGAAATTTCCACAAAAACTTAAAGTGAAATGGCAGCATGACCCGGCTAAGAATACCTCCGCCTTTACGGTAGACAGCATCAAAAAGACCAGCCAGGAAACCAAACTGCTGCTGAACTGGTCGGGCAGCGTCATTGATGCGGAAAGCAAAGGGGAAGAAACGGTGATGGTGCCTGCTCTTGGGGTGTTTAAGGTGTTAGACATCAGGGCAGTCCAGGATCTGGAAGATTTCGCACTGGTGCAGTTTTCGGAACCTGTTGGTGTCGGACAGGACCTGAACGGGCTGATCTCACTGGCCGGGCAATCAGACCTGCGTTTTACCATAGATGCCAGCCAGGTTAAGATCTATTCTCCTACTACCCTGGAAGGCAGTTTTTCGGTGCTGGTTAATGAAGGCGTAGAGAACATCAATGGTAAAAAATTACCCGCTGGCAAAACCGCAAATATCGTATTTGAAAATAAGCTGCCTTCGGTAGTGATTGCAGGCAGTGGAACCATTATCCCGAATTCGGGTAAACTGGTACTGCCATTTGAGGCGGTGAACTTAAAGGCTGTTGATGTAACGGTGATCAAGATCTACGAAAACAACATCCCGCAGTTTTTCCAGACCAATAATTACAAGGATGGCGGCGAACTGCGCCGTGTAGGTAAACCGGTGGTGCAGAAAACAATCCGGCTGGATGAGGACAAGGCCCTTGATCTGCATAAAAAACATCGTTTTACCTTAGACCTGGATAAGATCATCCGTACAGAGCCGGGTGCTATGTATCGGGTTACCATAGGTTTCAGGCAGGCTTATAATGTATATAAATGTGCGGAAGCAGGGGCATCGGAAGCTGCTGCTGAAGAAGACTATGAACGTTACGGGGAGAAGATTGATGAGGATGATGAATTCTGGGAGCGTTACAACAGCTATTATCCAAACAATTACCGCTGGGAAGACCGGGATAACCCTTGTACCCCATCCTATTATACCAATGAACGCTGGGCCAGCCGAAATCTGATGGCTTCCAATATTGGTTTGATCGCAAAAAGAGGCAATGACAACAGCATGCTGATCATTGCAACAGACCTGCTGACGGCCAAAACCCTGAGTGGTGTAACGCTGGAACTGCTGGATTACCAGCGCCAGCTGATCCATACGATAAAAACGGATGGAGATGGCATGGCTTCATTTGATTTGAAGCGGAAGCCTTTTTTACTGGTAGCCAAAAACGGTGATGAGCGTGGTTACCTGAAACTGGATGATGGGAATTCGCTGCCGCTAAGCAGATTTGATGTGGGTGGTGATGTAGTGCAGAACGGCCTGAAGGGTTTTATTTATGGAGAACGCGGGGTTTGGCGGCCGGGTGATTCTGTATTTCTTTCCTTTGTACTGGAAGATAAGCTACAGAAGCTTCCAGGTGGTTATCCGGTTACTTTTGAATTATATAATCCACAGGGACAATTGATTAAAAGAGTTATTAATGGTAAGCCTTTAAATGGTTTTTATGCCTTCAGAACCGCAACGGAAAGTACTGCCCCGACCGGAAACTGGCTGGTAAAAGTAAAAGCCGGCGGTGCAACCTTTTCTAAGACCCTCAAGATTGAAACCGTAATGCCGAACCGCCTGAAGATCAATTTCGACATCGGTAACCGGACCTACCTGGGGGCTGGTGCTGCTGCTGCCGCTACCCTTTCGGCCAGCTGGTTGTTTGGCGCGCCGGGCAAGCACCTGAAAGCTAAAGTGGATGTAAACCTGAATACCATGCAGACCAGCTTTAAAGGTTTTGAGGCTTATACTTTTGACAACCCTACGGTTGTGTTTCAATCGCAGGTCAAAACCATATTTGAAGGTACTTTAAATGAGAACGGAACGGCTACGGTGAATACCGATCTGAACGGGAACAATACGGCACCGGGCATACTGAAGGCTAATTTCAGCACCAAAGTGTTTGAGGCCGGTGGTAATTTCAGTATCGATAATTTCAGTATCCCCTATCATGTGTACAGCAATTATTATGGCATTAAAATACCGGAAGGTAATAAAATGAGCGGGATGTTGCTGACCGGCCAGGACCATAAGATCGACATTGTGAATGTAGACCGGAACGGGAAACTGGTACCCGGCGGTAAAACGGTGGATGTAGAGCTTTATAAAGTGCAATGGCGCTGGTGGTGGGAACAGGACAATGAAAACTCCTTTGCCAACTTTACCCAGAATTCTTACAACAAACTGGTCAAAAAAGGAAACATTACCCTGCTGGATGGTAAGGGCAGCTGGAAGATCAGGATCGATGAGCCGGAATGGGGACGCTACCTGGTATTGGTCAGAGACGTAAACGGCGGGCATGTAACAGGTAAATCGGTGTACATCGACTGGCCGGGCTGGGCACAGCGGGAACAGGGCAATAACCCTACCGAGGCTTCCATGCTCTCTTTCACGGCCAACAAAACCAAGTTTAACGTGGGTGAGGAAGTGGTGCTGACGATCCCTTCGGGTGCCGGTGGCAGGGCCCTTATCTCCATAGAAAATGGCAGTAAGGTATTAAAAACATTCTGGACGGATACCAAGGCTGGTCAAACGCAGTTTAAATTCAAGGCGGAAAAAGAAATGGCACCTAATGTATTTGCCAATGTGACTTTATTGCAGCCACATGCCCAAACGGTAAATGATTTGCCGATCAGGATGTATGGAGCCATTCCGCTGCTGGTGGAAGACCCGCAGACGATACTGAAGCCATTGATTAAAATGGCTGATAAACTGAGGCCCGAAACGGAAAGCAGCATTACCATAAGCGAGCAGAATGGTAAGGCCATGACCTATACCATAGCTATTGTAGATGAAGGTTTGCTTGATCTGACCAGATTTAAAACGCCTGATCCTCATGGGGTATTTTATGCACGTGAAGGTCTTGGCGTAAAAACATGGGACCTCTTTGATTATGTGCTGGGTGCCTGGGGTGGTAACCTGGAAAGGATCCTGAGTATCGGTGGTGATGGCAGCATCAACAAGAACCTGAACCCGGCCAAGGCCAATCGTTTTGTGCCGGTGGTTAAATATATGGGGCCTTTTGCCCTGGGCAAAGGTGCTGCACAAATACATAAATTTAAACTGCCGCAGTATATTGGTGCAGTAAGGGCCATGGTGGTGGCCGGACAGGATGGTGCTTATGGCAAGGCCGAAAAATCTGTTTCCGTGAAAAAGCCATTGATGTTACTGGCTACGGTGCCAAGAGTGATTGGACCGGGCGAAAGCTTTACACTTCCGGCCACCGTATTTGCTACCGAGGCAAACCTTAAAAAGGTAACGCTGCAGTTGCAGCCACAAAGCCTGCTGGTACAAGGTGCCAGGACTTTACAGCTGAGCTTTAAACAGCCGGGCGAACAAATGGCTTATTTTGAAGTGAAAGCTCCGGAAATGGCCGGTATTGCCAAAATCAGGCTGGTGGCACAAAGTGGTGCAGAAAAAACCGCTTATGATGTGGAACTGGATATCCGCAATCCAAACCCTTTTGTCACCAATGTAGCTTCGGGTGTAGTTGAACCTGGGCGTGCCTGGGGTACCCAATATGTAGCTATAGGTATGGCGGGAACGAATTCGGGCAGTGTAGAAGTATCTGCTATCCCACCCATTAACCTTAAAAAGCGATTGAGCTACCTGATGCAGTATCCGCATGGTTGTGTAGAGCAGACCACTTCGGGAGTATTTCCGCAGTTGTTCCTGAGCAAACTGGCTCCATTGACGGAACAGCAGAAAGCCGGCACGGACAGGAATTTAAAAGCGGGCATCAAGAGGTTGCGTGGTTTTCAGACTACGGACGGTGGCCTGGGCTACTGGCCCGGAGCAGGCAGTTCGGATGAATGGGGCAGCAATTATGCCGGACACTTCCTGGTGGAGGCACAAAATGCAGGTTATACCACGCCTGTGGGGATGCTGGATGAGCTGTTGCGCTACCTGAAAACAAAAGCGGCCAACTGGTCGCCCAACAGTACTAATTTTTATGGTGGGGACCTTTCGCAATCGTACCGCTTGTATGTGCTGGCCTTGGCGAAAAGGCCGGATATGGCGGCAATGAACCGGCTTAGGGCCTTTCAATACTTATCGGTAAGTGCCAAATGGCGGCTTGCAGCTGCCTATAAGCTGGCCGGCCAATCGGAAGCGGCCAGTAACCTGATTAAAGGACTGCCCATTGAGGTTAAACCTTATAACCAGCTTGGCGGTACTTACGGATCAGACATCAGGGATGAGGCGATGATCCTGGAGACCTTAACCTTGCTGGGCCGTAAGGCAGAAGCAGGCAGGCTCGTGCAGTCGCTTGCGGTAAAAATGGGTAAGGACGACTGGTACAGCACCCAAACCACGGCTTACAGTTTACTGGCCATTGCCAAGTTCTGCGGGGCAAATTCGGCATCGGAAAATCTGAAGTTTAACTATGTGATTGACGGCAAAAAAGGCAGTGTAAATTCCAACCAGTTTCTGAACAGTACTGCATTGACCTTTAAGGGCGGAAATGGCATCAACATCAGCAATTCGGGTAACCGGATGTTGTTTGTACGCCTGATCCTGGAGGGGCAACCTGCCGCCGGACAAAATACGTTCCTGCCAAATAACCCGGATATGCTGGACATGAGTATAAGCTATAAACTGTTAAATGGTAAGGCTTTGGATCCGGCTGTGTTGAAACAAGGGACTGATTTTTATGCAGAAGTTGTGGTTAAAAACCCGGGTAAAATGGGCTATTATGAACAGATGGCACTGACGCAGATCTTCCCTTCCGGCTGGGAGATCATCAATACCAGGCTGAATGACAATGAAAGTATACTCGCGGCTTCTCCGTATACGTATAGGGACATCAGGGATGACCGGGTATTTACTTATTTTAACCTGAGGGAAAATGAAACGGTAACTTATAAGGTGCTGTTAAATGCTTCGTACATTGGCAGGTATTATTTATCGGCGGTACAGTGTGAAGCAATGTACAACAACAGCATCAGTGCAACGGAAGCAGGAAAATGGGTACAGGTCATTAAATAAGGATCATCATCTTGGCCATACATTAATTAACAAGTATTTGATAAACCCAGCTGATAATTTTAAGAATGTAGCAATTTTTTCCATGATGATTGATTTATTACAGATCAGTTGTCGTGGAAAATTGTTACCTGTCGTGTTTTGCTTCATTTGCAATTTCGTCATCTCGAACCGCAGGGAGAAATCTCTTGCTTAGGCGCTGATTCAAGAGGTCTCTCCTGTCGTCGGGAGGACGAGGTGTAATAAAAAAATGAAATGTTAAAGGAACAAAAAGTCATTCTTTTCACAGATGTATGCTGCCTGGTGCTGCTGATCGCTTTTCTGCTGGCCTTACCTGCCAAGTTGTTCCGCACACCTACATCTTATGTGCTGGAAGCCTCAAACGGGGAACTGCTGAGTGCATCGATTGCCAAAGACGGGCAATGGCGTTTTCCGGTAGCAGATACCATACCGGAGAAATTTGCACAATGCATTGTAGCTTTTGAGGATAAGCGCTTTTATCAACATCCGGGTGTGGATATTTTGGCGATGGGACGGGCCATGCGCCAGAATTTCAAAGCCCGTAGCGTGGTAAGTGGCGGTAGTACCCTGAGCATGCAGGTGATCCGGCTGTCGCGCCGGGAGAGCCGGACTATCTGGCAAAAATTGATTGAGCTCTTGCTGGCCCTGAGGCTGGAGATTGGCCATTCCAAAAACGATATTTTAAAGTTATATGCCGCAAACGCGCCTTTTGGTAGTAATGTGGTGGGTCTGGAAGCCGCCTCCTGGCGTTATTTTGGACGCAGCCCTGATGGGCTTTCCTGGGGTGAAATGGCAACACTGGCGGTATTGCCAAATAGTCCTTCCCTGGTTCATCCGGGTAAAAATTCTGCCAGATTAATTAAAAAACGTAATGATTTACTGGATAGGCTGGTGGTATTTGGGATACTGGACCGGCAAACGGCAAATCTGTCTAAACTGGAACCTATCCCCGGTAAACCACAGGCTTTGCCCCAATATGCCCCTCACCTGCTGAACCGATTTAAAACGGGGTTGGGTGCAGCGGGAAATAAGGGGACACGGGTGACATCAACACTGGATTATGAGCTGCAACTGAAGGTGAATGCCCTGCTCAGGCGTTACAATAACCGTTACCGGGCCAATGACATCAACAACATTGCGGCCCTGGTACTGGATGTGAAAAATGGAAGTGTACGAAGTTATGTGGGAAATATGTACCAGCCGGAAAATGCGGCGCTGGAAAGTCATGTAGACATGATCAGGGCGCCACGCAGTCCGGGCAGTACGTTAAAGCCGCTGTTGTATGCCAGCATGCTGAATGATGGGTTTATATTGCCGCGTACACTGATTCCGGATATCCCTACCCAGATTGGCGGGTATGCACCGCAGAATTATGACCTGGGTTATGATGGAGCCATCCCGGCAGACCAGGCGCTGAGCCGATCCCTGAATATTCCTGCCGTTAAAATGCTGCAGCAGTATAAGTACCAGCGTTTTTATGATAAGCTGAAGAAACTGGGCTTCAGCACGCTGAACCAGCCGGCTGACCATTATGGCTTGTCACTGATCCTGGGGGGCAGCGAAGTAACGATGTGGGACCTGGCCAGAACCTATATGGGCATGGCCCGGACTTTGAACCATTTTAACGATTATCAGGGAAAATACAATCCGCGTGATTATGACGACCCGGCTTACCTTAAAGGGAAGCGGGATACCCGGTATGACCAGGACGAAGCACAGCTGAATTCGGTAATCGACCATGGCTCCATATGGAATGCCTTTAATGCGATGGAAGAACTGATGCGCCCTGGTGAGGAAGGGCTTTGGGAGCAGTTTTCTTCTTCGCAGCGGCTGGCCTGGAAAACCGGTACCAGCTTTGGTTTCAGGGATGCCTGGGCTATTGGGCTGAACCCCGATTATGTGGTATGTGTTTGGGTGGGTAATGCAGATGGAGAAGGCCGGCCGGGCCTGACCGGGATTGATGTGGCTGCACCGGTCTTGTTTGATATTTTCAGGCTGCTGCCGACTGGGCATTGGTTCCAGACCCCTAAAACCAAGCTGAAGAAAATGCGGGTATGCCGGCAAAGTGGTTACAAGGCGGGGGAATATTGCAGGGAACTGAGGGAAGAACTGGTTGCCCCGGCTGGAGAAAAAACAGGTCTTTGTCCTTATCATAAGCTGGTGCATTTGGACAGAACGGGTACTTACCGGGTAACAGATGCCTGTGAGACGCCTGCTGATATGAAACATGAGCCCTGGTTCCTGTTGCCGCCCGCGATGGAATATTACTATAAGATCCGGCACAGTGATTATAAGCTGCTGCCCCCTTTTAAACCAGGTTGTGACGATGCAGGCAGTAATTATGTGATGGACATGATCTATCCGAAGCAGAACGCCAGCATTTACGTGCCATTGGAACTGGATGGCAGCCGAGGTAAAGTAGTTTTAAATGCTACCCATCGCAATGCTGATGCGAAGATCTACTGGCATATTGATGGTGCATATGTAGCGACCACAAAAAACTATCACCAGCTGGCGGTAAGCCCTGCAGCTGGCAAACATACCCTCACGCTGGTAGATGAAAACGGGGAAAGACTGGTGCAGACTTTCACCATTTTGGATAAAGCAGAAAATTAAGTGTTTGTTGAGGGATCCGGGATGTTGTGCAGCAATTTGCGTTCGATGGCACCCATCGTGATGAGGTATTGCGCGATCATATAAGTAGCCATGATCCAGGTACCGGGATAAGGGATCGGATTTACAAATTTGTTATAGGCTAAAATACCATCAGACAACAGGAAAAACAATGCGCCAAAAAGAATGAGCTTAAAACTGGACGTATTGACCCTCTGGTTGCGGAAACTGGCCATCATCATCATCATGCTGATGACAAGGATATAAATCATAACGGGAAGTTTCATGATGCCCAGGTGTGGCCTCAGGAAGAAATAAAAAAAGATGGCCAGTACGGCGCAGCAGGCGATAGCAATCCTCGCCCCTTTTTTATCCAGTTCGGGGGCAGATTTAAAATCGAGGTAAAAAGCACGGGTATAACAAAGGTGACAGCAGAGGAAGGCGGCCAGGCCCCAGATAAAGTAGGTTTCATCCAAACCCGCATACATCAGCAATAGATCTCCCGCCAATGCAAACATCAGCGCCGTAAATATGCGTTTATGAAAGCGGCCCTTTAAACGGGTGCTTACCGCAAGCATGACAAGCAGGGAAATGACAATAAGTGGTTTGGTAAAAATCGAAAGTTCTGTGGAGCCAATCCATCCGGCACAGAGCTGCAGGATAAAGATGAGTGGAAACAGGAACTGAAACCAGGGGTGTTTTTTTAGCATATTGCCCTTTTCGTTGGTAGGACAAAGCTATAAAATCTATTTTAAAAACAGCAGTTACGATAGGATTATAACTGCTGTCTCCATATAGATGGATAAATAGAAATCTGTTTTTAAAAAGCTTAGTAACTTTTTTCTGTACGGTTGTTGCGTCTGAAGCCACCACCTGCACCACCACCAGTATTTGGTTTTTCCTGTGCTTCAGCAACTTTGATGCGGTTACCGTTGTAATCACCGCCGTTCATGCGTTTGATTGCTTCTTTTGCCTCTTCTTCAACAGGCATTTCCACAAAACCAAAACCACGACTTTGACCAGTCTCACGATCTTTGATTATCCTAAGTGATTTTACTTGACCGAAATCACCAAATACGGCTGTTAATTCATCTTCCCCTACTTCTAAAGGAAGGCCTGTAATAAATATCTTCATTAATGTTTAAAAATTTGTACAAAAATAAGCATTTTTTCGCTTAAAATTCAATGTTAGTGTCAGTTATAAGTATAATTGTTGCGGTATAACAATTTAACTTCAAATTTTGTTTGGCCTTCCGGGCCCTGTTTTTAATTTATTTTCAGTGAATATGAAGGCGTTAAAAAAAATGTGGCATTGCATTTGGGCGGCATTGTCTAAAAGTTTGTAATTTTAAGCGGTAAACACCGGGCAGAATTGAATTTAATTATAAGAAAATTGTAAATTTTATTTTAAAAAGTAATATATTGAAACTTGGTTGGCCTGAAGTTTTGTTTTCTGTATTTATGATCTTAGCTTTGGGAAGTTTTACGAATTGACAAAATTGTTAATTTAGTCAATAAAAAAATGATGGGGTATTTATTAAATACAGGACAGATAATTCCTCATAAGCATAACAAACAATATCAAAGAAAGTTCTGTGATCTAAACATACAAGTACCAGCATGCGCAAAAAATTATACGATAGGATAGCAGCTTTTAAAGACGCTAACGCAATTAAGGAAAAAGGTTTGTACCCTTATTTCCGTGCAATAGAATCAGGCCAGGATACAGAGGTGGTGATAGATGGGAAGAAGGTGCTGATGTTTGGCTCTAATTCCTATCTCGGTTTAACTAATCATCCTAAGATTAAAGAAGCCTCTAAAGCTGCAATTGATAAATATGGTACTGGGTGTGCGGGCTCCAGGTTTTTAAACGGGACACTTGACATTCATATTGAGCTGGAAAAAAGACTTGCTGCTTATGTGGGCAAAGAAGCTGCTGTATTGTTCAGTACCGGTTTCCAGGTAAACCTGGGCGTGATCTCTTGTTTACTGGACAGAAATGACTACCTGATCCTGGACGAATATGACCATGCTTCTATCATCGATGGCAGCCGTCTGTCCTTTTCCAGATCAATCAAATATGCCCATAATGACATGGACGACCTGCGCAAAAAATTGAGCAGGTTACCGGAGGATGCCGCAAAGCTGATCGTAGCGGACGGCATTTTCAGTATGGAAGGTGACCTGGTAAACCTGCCGGAAATTGTGAAGATCGCGAACGAATTCGGTGCGAACATCATGATGGACGATGCCCATAGTCTGGGTGTGATCGGTTTAAATGGTTCTGGTACAGCTTCTCATTTTGGTTTAACAGATGAAGTTGACCTGATTATGGGTACCTTTAGTAAATCCCTGGCTTCGCTGGGTGGTTTTATTGCCGGTACGGAGGAAACGATTGAATTTGTAAAACACAGGGCGCGCTCTTTAATGTTCAGTGCGAGCATGCCACCATCGGCAGTGGCCAGTGTAATTGCTGCGCTGGATATCATTGAAGCAGAACCAGAACGTATTGACCGCTTGTGGGCAAATACCAATCATGCAAAGAAACTGCTGGTTGAGGCCGGCTTTGATATCGGCCACACGGATAGTCCGATCATCCCTATCTACATCAGGGATAATGATAAAACTTTTATGATCACCAATGTGCTGAGCAAAAATGGAATTTTTGTTAACCCGGTGGTCTCCCCTGCTGTGCCTTCAGATGCTTCTTTGCTGAGGTTCTCCCTGATGGCCACACATACTTTTGAACAGATCGAAGAAGCTGTAGAAAAATTATCTGCAGCGGCTAAAGAAGTTCAGGTGAAATCATTTCAGGAGACCATATAACCGCTAAACCAAATCCCTAAACCAATGAAGAAAATTGTTGCCGTTAGCACCAAGAAACAATTAGCAACATTTATAGATTTTCCACATGAGCTGTACGAGGCAGATCCGAATTATGTTCCGGAGCTGTTCATTGCCCAGCGAGACCTTTTAACTACGCATCCTTTTCATAAACACTCTTCATTGCAGTGTTTTTTGCTTTTTGATGAAGAAAAAGTAATTGGCAGGATTGCGGCCATTTTAAACAACAGCCACAATACCATGAACAAGGCCAGCGATGGCTTTTTTGGTTTTTTTGATTGCATCAACGACCAGGAATCGGCCAGTATGTTGTTGGATGCTGCGGCAAAATGGCTGAAGGATAAAGGGGTGAAAAATAAGATCATGGGACCTGTTAATTTTTCTACCAATGAATCTTGTGGTTTGCTGATCGCCGGATTTGACTCGCCGCCAGTGGTGATGATGCCTTATAACGCAACTTACTACCCTGATTTGTTAGCGGGCTGGGGACTGAAAAAACAGGTCGACCTGATTGCCTGGCGCTTTACCGGTGACAATTATGACGACCGCTCGGTAAAGCTGATGGACAGGCTGGAAGAGCGCCTGAAACGGAACAACATCGTGATCCGCAAGATCAACCTGAAGAATTTTAAACAGGAAGCTGCCAGTTTACGGGAAGTTTACAATAAGGCATGGGATAAGAACATGGGCTTTGTGCCTTTGAACGATGAGGAATTTGATTACCAGGCTAAAGATCTGAAACTGGTACTGGATCCTGATTTTTGCCTGGTGGCCGAACAGGATGGCAAGCTGGTTGGCTTCGGTGCTGCAATTCCGGATATGAACCAGATCCAGATCAAGATTAAAAAAGGCAGGTTATTGCCTACCGGTATTTTTAAATTGCTTTTTGGTAAAAAGAAAGTAACAGGCATTCGTATCCTGCTGCTGGGGGTAATTGACGGTTACCGTAAAATGGGTATTGAAGCCTGTATTTATGGCCGGATCATTAAAGCCTACCGTGCAAAAGGGATGAAGTATGCGGAGGCTTCCTGGACATTGGAGCACAACGACCTGGTAAATAATGCCATTATTGCGATTAAAGGTGATCCGTATAAGAAATACAGGATCTACGAGCGGGAAATATGAGTAAAAAAAGGGTATTGATTACCGGTGCGAGCGGCTTTGTGGGCTATCATTTAATTAAGGAAGCATTAAAAAATGGCCTGGAAGTTTATGCGGCGGTACGCAAAAGCAGCGATGTTGCGCACCTGAAAGACTTTGACATCCAATATACGGATCTGGATTATACTTCGGCAGATCGGCTGAAAGCTGATCTGGAAGAAAAACAATACCATTATATCATTCATGCAGCGGGTACAACCAAGGCAAAGACCAGGGCTGTATACGAGGAGATCAACGCGGAATATAGTAAAAACCTGGCTATCGCTGCCAGTACTGCCAATATCAGGCTGGAGAAGTTTGTTTTTGTAAGCAGTTTGGCTGCGCTTGGACCATTAAAAGATCTTTCGGCCCGGATCCAGGACGATAGTACGGCACATCCGGTAACCAATTACGGAGCCAGTAAACTGTTGGCAGAGCAATACCTGGCTGAATTTACGACACTGCCCCTGCTGGTCATCCGGCCTACTGCGGTGTACGGACCAAGGGAAAAAGACCTGTTTATTTTATTTGACAGCATCAGCAAAGGACTGGAACCACATATTGGCAGTTTTAAGCAGCAGCTGAGCTTTGTTTATGTAAAAGACCTGGCCAGGGTGATTATAAGGGCTTTGCAGCTTCCTTTGGTACATAAAGCCTATAACATTTCGGACGGCGGGGTTTATGACCGTTATGCCCTTGCCGCTTACACCAGGAAAGCGCTAAATAAAAAGACCTTTAAGTTTCATTTGCCAGTACCACTTGTGGCGCTGATGGCGTCGTTCATGGACTTTATTTATGCAGACAGTAAGCATACGCCTACCTTAAATAAGGAAAAGATGGCCGAACTGACCGCGGTTAACTGGGCCTGCAATACGGAGCATGCGAAAGCCGATCTGGGATATGCGCCGGAGTATGACCTGGAAAAAGGTGTGATGCAAACGGTTAAATGGTATAAACTGAACAACTGGCTGTAATACCCGGTTATGCAGGTGGGTTTTCCATCTGTTTGATGATCTTGTTCACTTCGGTTTCTGTAGCGCGCAATTTGCCCTGGCAAAAACCGATCAGGTCTGATGCCCGCTTCACTTTTTCGGCCAGTACGTCTACAGATACGGATTCTGTTTCTATTTCCTGTGCGATCTCTGTGAGCTCTTTATAAGCGCTTTCATAGGTTAAATTCGTCGTTTCCATCTATTGCTGATTTGTTAATTACGGTAGTTTCAATTGTTGCTGCTGCCAGACGAACGGTAAGTGTTGTGCCGGCTGCTATCTGGTCTGCGTTGCTGGCAATTCTGCCATTTACTTTAAGGATGGCAAAGCCTTTATTTAAGATATTTTGAGGACTCATGAGCCGGACAACCGACTGAAAATGGGCAATATGGCTTCTTTTACCGGAAAAATATATCCGGTTATAGGATTGTATATTGCTGAGGACATTATCCAGGTCCTTTTGCCTGTTGGAGATGATGATCTTCGGATTGGTCAGCACCATCCGGGACAGGTTGATGAGCTTGCGGTGCTGCTCATGCAGCAGATTTCTTGTGGTGCTGATGCTGCTCTGGTTAAGTTGCGCGAGCCGGTCTTTATGGTAATTGATGAGCTGATAAGTTTTAATCAGCATCATTTTTTGCAGGCCCAGCAGCTGCTCTTCAAATGCCCTGTTGTGTGCAATGATCAGCTCTGCTGCTTTTGTAGGGGTCTTTGTTGCGGTATGGGCCATCAGATCGGCAATGGTCTCATTTTTCTGGTGTCCGATGCCTGTAATTACCGGTATGGGAAATTTGGCTATGGCGCGGCTGAGTTCGTAATTGTCGAAGATCAGAAAGTCGGTTTGTGCCCCACCACCCCTGATGATGACCAAGACGTCATAGGGCTTTCCAGACTGGAAGACCTCTACTATTTTAGCGAGGAACTGTCTGGCATTGCCTTCGCCCTGCACCACGCTGAAATAATCATCTACCTGGAAACGGTAACCAAAAGTGTTGTTTTCCAGGGTATGTTTAAAATCCTGGTAACCTGCAGAGGTAGCGGAAGAGATGACGGCAATGCGCTGCAATACTTTATTTAAGCTCAGGCCCTTGTTGCGGCTCAGGTATTCTGTGCCCAGTTTTTGTATAAATTCCGGATTGTCCCTGAGCAGCCTGGCCAGTGTCTCATTACGTTGCTGTTCAAAAAGGCCCAGGGTGAAGCTGGTATCAATATCGAGCAGGTTGAGCTGTAATCCAAATGAGGAGCTGTACTGAACTGTAACCTGTACCAGCACATTAATGTCGTTCCTGAATTTTTGCCCGGTGGCCTGCTCAAAGTTGGAAATATTTACGGATGCATTGCCCCAGGCCCTCCCGGCTATTCTGCTCAGGATCTTTGCAGCGGATTTGTCTTTTTCTACGAGCTCGAAATAATGGTAATTGCTTTGTATTTTATAGGTATGGCTGGTGATATCGGCAATGACCCAGAAGGTACGGTTCCCAAATACGCCGTCAATAGCCTGCCTGATTTGGCTAGTCAGTTCAGAGAGCCGAATGGCGGCAGGATTAGATGGATACGAGGGAACTTCCATTTGCATCTACATTAAGGATGTGTTTTGTGCCACATTTAAGTGCAAAGTTATTCTTTTGATGGCCTACCGGGAAATCAAAACATACCGGATAGTCGTATTCTTTTATTTTCTCGGTAACGATCTCGTATATGGTTCTGCCAAATTCATCGCCGGGATCTTCCGGTTTTATTTTAAAGCCGCCAATCAGGAGTCCTTTTAAATTGGACAGCTTACCGGTACGTTTCAGGTTCCAGAACATCCGGTCTATGCTATACAGGTATTCTCCTGTATCCTCCAAAAAGAGGATCTTGCCGTCGGTTTTGATATCTGAAGCACTGCCGGCCAGGGTTTCTATGATGCTGAGGTTGCCGCCAATCAGGGTGGCTTCTGCCCTGCCGTTCCGGTTAGCCGTTACGGGTGCAGCGGTGTATTTTACAGCCTGACCACTGAGTACCTGCCTGATGGAAAGGATGGTTTCGATCTGGACGGGATCGGCCAGCGACCAGTCGGACGGAAAGCTGTTGCACATTTTGGAATGTATGGAAGCGATGTTTAACTGTCTGTTCAGGTGGCAATGCAATACGGTAATGTCGCTAAAGCCAATGATCCATTTGGGATTTTCCTTAAACCTGCTGAAATCCAGTTTGTCAATGACGCGCACTGCCCCGTATCCTCCCCTGGCACACATAATGGCTTTTATATTGGTGTCATCCAGCATTTGCTGCAAATCGCTTGTGCGTTCTTCATCTGTGCCCCCAAGGCTGAAATCACGCTTTCCGATGGTATTTCCTATTTGAGTTTTAAAACCCCAGCTTTGCAGCAGTTGTACCGCGGGCTGAATCTGCTCAGGCGTAATGTACCCTGCCGGTGAAGTAATGCCAATTGTGGCTCCTGGCTGCAGATAAGGTGGTATCCTGATTTCTTTTGCCAGTTCCGCGGAGCTGCTCCATGCCTTAAGGGTGCTCATGCTTAGGCCCGCCGTGGCCAGGAAAGAGAGGAAATGTTTGCGGTTCATGTTAGGGCTGTTATGGACAGACAATTATAAGGCTTATTGGCGATAATTTCAGGAATTCTACTCAATCGTTTTCGTAATTTTTTTAGTGACAGGACCAGATTTCTGGATTGATTGTATGATAAGAAAGGTATATTTAGCTACGAACTTAATGCCTTTACCGGATTTTTTTATGTTTTGCTAACCAATTTTAACCAGATATATGAATAAGAACCTGATTGCTGTTTGTTGTTGTATATGGAGTGTTCATTCGATTGCTCAAACTAAAAAAGTGAATTTCGTCAGTGATGTAAAACACCAGAAGGTGGATGTGCTGATAGATGGCAAGCCTTTTACCAGCTTTCTTTATCCTGATAACCTGGAAAAACCAATTCTATATCCTTTAATGACGGCCAGCGGGCTTACGGTAACCCGTGGTTTTCCCCTGGATAAACGTGGCAATGAACGCACCGACCATCCGCATCATGTGGGCTTATGGCTGAATTATGAAAGTGTGAACGGCCTGGATTTCTGGAACAATTCCTACAATATTCCGGCAGACAAAAAATCGAAATATGGCTGGATCAGGAATGTAAAGGTGGAAAAGACGCAAGGTCATGAAAAAAATGGATACCTGGTCTATTCAGCCAACTGGGAAAGACAGGACAAACATGTTTTGCTGAAAGAATCAACTGTTTTTGCCTTTAGTGGTACTGATGATACCCGGACTATAGACCGGACAACTACCTTAACTGCACAGAAGGACACTGTATACTTTAAAGACATCAAGGATGGCATGCTGGGCTTAAGGGTGACCAAGGAACTGGAACTGCCATCGGAGAAGGAAGAAGCTTATACCGACAACAATGGGATTGTGACGAAGATCTCAGCGGCTAAAAATGGTGCGAACGGTGATTACCTGACCAGCGAAGGTAAAAAAGGAAATGAGGCCTGGGGAACAAGGGGCAAATGGTGTATGCTGTTTGGCCAGAAAGATGGTCAGCAGGTATCCATTACTATTATTGACCATCCTAAAAATCCGGGATATCCTACTTACTGGCATGCCCGTGACTATGGCTTATTTGCAGCTAACCCTTTGGGTCAGGCCATTTTTAGCAATGGTAGGGAAAGTATGAACCTGACTTTGAAACCTGGTGAATCGGTTACTTTCCGGTACCGTGTACTCCTTACTTCGGGTAAAAAACAAAATGCAGCGGAGCTGGACAGACAGGCTGCCGATTTTAGCAGGCAAAGATCTTCCAAATTTTAACAGAGACTTTTTAACCAAGAACAATAAATATTAATGAAAACCACACAATTACTAATTTTAACAGGTTTGCTGTTTGGCAGCACCGCGGGAACTTTACAGGCGCAAAGCGGGAAATGGCAAAACCTTTTTAATGGGAAAGACCTGAAGGGCTGGAAACAGCTTAACGGAAAAGCAAAGTACGAAGTTGTTAACGGAGAGATTGTAGGCACTACTGTAGGTGATACGCCCAATTCCTTTTTAACTACAGAGAAAAACTATGGTGATTTTATTTTTGAAGTAGAATTGCTGGTAGACAATTCGATGAATTCGGGTATACAGTTCAGAAGTGAAAGTAAGCCGGATTTTAAGGATGGCAGGGTACATGGTTACCAGATGGAGGTTGACCCTTCTGACAGGGCTTACAGCGGTGGCATCTATGATGAGAGCCGACGTGGCTGGTTGTATCCTATGGACATCAATCCGAAAGGGAAAACTGCCTTTAAAAAGGCAGCCTGGAACAAGTACCGGATAGAATGTATAGGGAATTCGATCAGGACCTGGGTAAATGGGGTGCCTACGGCAAATGTTGTGGATGACATGACGCCTTCTGGCTTTATTGCATTGCAGGTGCATGCTATCGGAAAAAATGATGAACCAGGTAAACAGATCCGCTGGAGAAATATCCGCATCCAGACTGAAAACCTGAAACCTACAAAAACGGACAATATATTTGTCGTGAATATGATCCCCAACAATTTATCGGCTGCTGAAAAGGCAAACGGATATGGCTTGTTATGGGACGGGAAAACCAGCAATGGCTGGAAAGGTGCCTATAAACCTGGTTTTCCGGAAAAAGGCTGGGAAATTAAGGATGGTGTGCTGAGTGTATTGAAATCGAATGGTGCAGAATCGACCAATGGTGGTGATATTGTAACCACTAAAGAATACAGCGCTTTTGAGCTGAAATTTGATTTTAAACTCACGGAAGGTGCGAACAGCGGGGTTAAATATTTCGTTACGCTTACCGAAGGGAATAAAGGATCGGCAATTGGGCTGGAATACCAGATACTGGACGATGAAAGGCATCCTGATGCCAAACTGGGTAAAAACGGGAACCGGACACTGGGTTCTTTGTATGACCTGATGACCAGTAAAAAAATACCTAATGCGCAGCGCAAAATTGGCGAATGGAATAAGGGGGTAATTAAGGTGTACCCGGATAATAAAGTGGAATATTACTTAAACGGTTATAAGATCCTTGAATACGTGAGGGGATCGGCAGAATTCCAGGCATTGGTTGCGGAAAGCAAATACAAGAACTGGAAAAATTTTGGCATGGCACCTAAAGGTCATATCCTGATCCAGGATCATGGTGACAGTGTGTCCTTCAGAAGCATTAAATTAAAAGAATTATAAAATTTTAGCGATCATGTTAGATTCAAGAAGAAAATTTATCAAACAATCTGCCATTGCCGCGGCAGGAACCTATCTGGGAACAATGGGTTTGAGCGCGAAAAGTTATGGAAATATTATCGGGGCAAATGACCGGGTAAGGGTTGGTGTGGTTGGGTTTTCTGACCGCTTTAAGAGTTCGCTCCTTCCCTCCTTTTTAAACCACAATAAGGAACTTAATTTTGACATTGTAGCGGTTTCTGATCTTTGGAATTACCGCAGGGGTTTGGGTGTAGAACACTTGAAATCAAAGTTTGGACATGACATTACGGCCTGCCGTAACAATGATGAACTGTATGGTTTGAAGGATATTGATGCGGTGATTGTGAGTACGGCTGATTTTCAGCATGCTACCCATTGCGCTGAAGGTGTAAACAACAAATGTGATGTATATTGCGAAAAGCCTTTTGCGGAAACTATGGAGGATGCGCGTATGGCTTTGAAAGCGGTTAAGGCTTCCAAGCAGATTGTTCAGATCGGTTCTCAGCGCAGGAGTGGGAACAATTACAAAGATGCGGAACGGTTTATCAAGGATGGTAAATTTGGAGACATTACCATGGTAGAGCTGAGCTGGAATGTAAACCAGCCTGGACGCTGGCGCAGGCCGGACCTTGTTGCGAAGCTGAAACAGGAAGATACTGACTGGAAACGATTTCTGATCAATCGCCCCTTTGAGGAGTGGGATCCGCGTAAGTACCTGGAATACCGTCTTTTCTGGCCATATTCATCGGGTATGCCCGGACAATGGATGTCGCACCAGATTGATACGGTTCACTGGTTTACTGACCTGAAGCATCCAAGAAGTGTGGTTGCCAATGGTGGCATTTATCAGTGGAAGGATGGTCGCAGGAACTGGGATACGACTACGGCTGTATTCGATTATGGCAAGCCAAATGATCCTAACAATGGTTTCCAGGTGGTATTTACTTCCAGAATGCACAATGGTGATGAGAACCCGGCAGAGATTTATTACTCAAATGGCGGGGAGCTGAACCTGAACACCAATATGGTTTCGCCAAAAGGTGGTTTAACAGAAAAGGCTGCTGCAGCCATGAACATGAAGCCAAACCTGTTGCCTGAACTGAAACTGAGCGATATGACAGAGAAAGTAGCTGCATCGGCGGATACTGGCGGTGATAAGCTGACTTCTGCACACATGCGCAATTGGATGGAATGTATCAGGAGCAGGAAGCAGACGAATGCGCCTGTTGAGGCCGGATATTATCATTCTATCGCAAATATCATGACAAATGCTGCGGCCAGGACGGGTAAGAAAGCTGTTTTTGATGAGAAAACGCAGGAAGTTATGGTTGATGGGAAAGTATTTAAGTATTAATAATCTGAAAAAAATTAATGACTCTTCAGCAGCTGCATAATTCCCTTCGGGAAAGACGCTAGGCTGCTTCAGAGCATTAATTTTTTTTGTAATTAATAACAATAGCGAGTGTCAGAAGATTGGGCGCATAATTCCCTTCGGGTAGGCTGCTTCAGAGCATTAATTTTTTTTGTAATTAATAACAATAGCGAGTGTCAGAAGATTGGGCGCATAATTCCCTTCGGGTAGGCTACTTCAGAGCATTAATTTTTTTGTAATTAATAACAATAGCGAGTGTCAGATGATTGGGCGCATAACCATAGATTGCTCTTGGAGACAAGAATTAGTAGGAACTACTGAAAAATTTCCTATCAGGATGTTGGATATTTAGCAAAATTCAAATCATATTACAAACAAAAAGCCGGGCCTGAAATCATCAGGCCCGGCTTTTTTACATTTGCTTTCCATAAATTTTAATTACTCCGATCGGCATTCGTTCGGCTGTGCCTTTTTCAAGCGCCTGACGAACGTCAGCCCCGTAGAGGAGTAATCAAAATTTACTACTACCAGAAGGCAGAGTACAGTGCCACAAGCATCGTCACAATGATCAGTGCCCCTACTGCAAATGAAGTAGAGACCCGGAACATTTTGGCATCGATTTCCAGTCCGTTTGGCACAATACCTTTTTTATTCTCATAGATACTGATGATGTACATGCCGATGATGCATACCGCAAAAACGATCAGCATCCTGTCCATAAATGGCATTTCGAAGATCCCTGCAGAATTGGCTGCTGCCCATCCGTATTCGTGCAACGGGGAAAGGTCAACCCATCCTGGCAGGAATTTAAGGATTACGGAAACAATGAACCCTCCTACTGTGGCAAATAAAGCTGCATTTGAAGTGGTCTTTTTCCAGAAGAACCCCAGGATGAACATGGCAAAGATACCCGGAGATACAAAACCTGTATATTCCTGGATGTACTGGAAGCCCTGTTTGCCCTCGCCCATTAAGGCATCACCAACAATCAGTGAAAGTACAACTGCCATCAGCATAGATACCACTACGGTGATCTTTCCTACGTTAACCAGGGTGCCTTCTCCGGCAGTGGTGTTGAACGCTTTTTTATAAATGTCTAAAGTGAAAATGGTAGCGATACTGTTTGCTTTTCCGGCAAGAGAAGCAACAATGGCTGCAGTTAAGGCTGCGAACGATAAGCCCTTTAAACCAATTGGCAATAAGCCCAGTAAGGCCGGATAGGCTTTGTTGGGATCCTCTACGCCTGATGCGGTAAGAAGATCATTTCCGCTGATACCCGGAATCTTTTCTTTAATAATGTAATACACCGCGATACCTGGAATAACTACGATAACCGGCATCAGCATTTTAAGGAATGCCGCAAATAAAAGTCCTGATCTGGCAACAGGTAAGGATGCGCCCAGCGCCCTTTGGGTAATGTATTGGTTACAGCCCCAATAGCTCAGGTTGGCAATCCACATCCCCCCGATCAGTACGCTTAAGCCCGGAAGATCCATATAGTTGGGATCGTCCTTTTTAAAGATGAGGTGGAAATGTTCTGAAGCACCGTCGGTCAGGATAGCGAAACCTTTGATGATGCCTTGCTGACCGGAGATCAGGTTCAGGGCAATATAGGTAGCTACAAGGCCGCCGAGTACCAGGAAAAATACCTGGATCACATCTGTATATCCTATCACTTTCATTCCCCCTAGGGTAATGATGATGGCAAAAACTGCCAGTCCGAGGATACATACCGTGATGTCTATTCCGGAGATGCCGCTGATGGCCAGTGCACCGAGGTACAGGATAGACATCAGGTTTACCACAATATATAACATGAGCCAGAATACAGCCATGATCATGGCTACTTTTTCATTGTAGCGCTGACTTAAAAACTGCGGCATGGTGAAGATCTTATTCTTCAGGTAAACTGGCATAAAGAACACAGCTACAATGATTAATGTGGCTGCAGCCATCCATTCATAAGCGGAAATGGCGAGGCCGAGTTTAAAACCTGAACCGCTCATACCGATCATTTGTTCGGCAGAGATGTTGGAGGCAATAAGTGAGGCGCCAATGGCCCACCAGGTGAGGGAACCTTCAGCAAGAAAATAATCTTTAGAATCGGCAGCAGCTGATTTCTTTTTGTAATAGATCCAGAAACCGTAGCTGGACACAATTACAAAATAAACTAGAAATACGATGTAATCGTATTTGTGGAGTGTATTCATAGTCGTTTATATTGATGATATGGTTAAAATGTGAATATTAATTGAATTTTGGTTTTGTAGCAAGAGATTAAGCCAATCTGGTAAATACATATGCCAAATTCCGTTATTTATTTAATGAATTGATATAGGCTGCGATCTTCAGTCCATCGGCCCTGGAAACCTGGGGCATCGGCGGCATTTCTGTAGCATAACCAGGCCAGTTTTCTGGTTTAGGATTGTGGATCAGCTGTAGTATCTTTTCATTTGAATATTTGCGTTTAGCGACTTCTGCGAAAGCAGGACCAATCTGCTTTTTTACAGGGTTGTGGCAGGCCAGGCAGGTGTAATTGGCCAGCAGGCCTTTTATTTCATTATAGGTTGGTGCCTTTGCTCTAGCTTCAGCCTTGGTTTCGGTTGGTTTTTTAATGCTTCTGGCTGTTTTTTCTTTGGGGGCTACAGTGGTCTTCTTTGCGCTTGCTCCCGGTGTAACATTGGCTGCGGGGTCATTTGCCGAATTCCTGGTGCTGAGTACCGAGAGGGCGAGTTTTTCTCCGGCCGGTATGTTGTTTAAGGTATAATAAGCTACCGGGTGTACCACCGAATAATAGTTTTGCTTTTCGCGAATCCCCTGCACCTGGATGGTATGAATGTAATACTGACGCAGGTTATCGACCACGATCCTTGCCCGTAAGCCGTCAGCTGATACTTTAACCCCTTTGATCTTCAGGGTTTCTTTATTTACCGGTGGAGAACCATAGACAGGCTGGTATTTGTAAATGAAACTTTCCACACCATAAGAGGCAAGGTCGTTTGCTGATTTCAGATCAACCGGGCTGGTGAACTCGATTTCGAAACCATCAGGCATGGCCCTTACTGCTTTCATCTCGAAAGGTATTTTATTGTTGTATACCAGGCGTTCTAATCCTTCATTGGCATCGCCTGCAGAACCCCAGCCACGGTTGGTTTCCCCAACGAACAAGGAGCCGTCCTGTCCCCATGCCATTCTTAGTACACCAGAGCGGAACCCTGCTCTGAACAGGAATGCCGCACCCTGCTCTTCTCCGTTAACTTTTTCCATAAATACCCTGGAGATGATGCTCATGCCCTGATCGCCAATCAACAGCTGCCCTTCGAAGGGGCCAAAACTGCCTTTTGGGATTTTAACTGGTTCGGATGTTGATATGCCGAGAATACCATAGGGAAGCCATACTGCCGGTAAACGCAGGTCGGGAAACACTTTCTTCATGTCAAAAAGTGTTTTGAAGTTTTCGTTTACCCTGTTCTCTGGTTTGATGTATTTGCCATTGTTGTCTTTTATCCTTCTTTCATCCATTTTGGAATAAAAGAATTCGGATGACAGCTTTAACGGTGAATCGGTCCTTTTGGTCCAGTTAAGGCTGGCTGGATGTCCCATAAAATCGCCCTCATTTACTTTCCAGATGCCGCCGGAACCTACCCAGTCGCCCTGGTTTTCTGTATAATACAGCTGTCCGTCTATTACATTTAATCCTGCCGGAGAGCGCATACCTGCAGCCCATGGCTTCATTTTGCCGTCTTCCGTAATATTCATGGCCCAGCCACGCATAGGTACTTTGCTTTCTGCCCGCCACCATTCCTGGCTGCCAAAGGCTACATTGCCTGTAACGAAGAAAGAGCCATCTGGCGCTATTTTTGGTCCGAAGCTGTATTCATGGTAATGTCCGCTTAAAGGCCAGGCATAAATGGTTTCATATACATCGGCCTTGCCATCCATATTTTTATCGATGAGTTTGGTCAGCTCTCCTCTTTGGGCCACATAAAAAGCACCATCTTTATAGGCCAGGCCTAATATTTCATGTAAACCAGTCGCAAACTTGCGGAAGTATGGCCTGTTGCTGGTTGGGTTTTCTACGATAAATACATCACCCCTGCGGGTTGAGATGCCGAGGTCGCCATTGGGTAAGGTAAGCAGTCCGCCAACTTCCAGTATCGGCCCTTCTGGTACCCTGACCTTTACTATTTTAAAAAAATCTTCTTCTTTTGGTGTTTCCTGAGCCCATATCGCGGTAAAACTAAAGCTCAAAGCCAGCATGGCCAGCATTTTATAAGTAGGTTTCATATTAAGCCGGATTAGAATGAGAGTTGATATTTTAATTTGCTGCCCAGGAGAATGATCAGCTCTTTTCTGCCTTCAACATCCCGGATGAGTGGTTTAGCTGTGCTTTCATCAAGCTCCAGATAAAAAGCCTGACCGTTTACCAGGTAAAGACCAGGGCTTAATTCCTGTATGCTGCTGGCATTGGCCAATAAGACATATAAATTGGGAAGCGCTTTATCTATGCTAATGGTTCTGACCAAGCCTTTACCATCCTCCTTTGCTTTAATGGCATCTGTTACCTGTGAACCATAAATATTGTATTTAAACTCCGGACGATCTTCATTGTCCATTACATAACCCTTTGTCCGAAAGCCTGTTCCGGTGCTATCCACCGGCCATGCCGCCCCTGAGTTGTTTAATTGCGCCACCGCAGGGATCAGTTTACTGGTAAATGATGTTACAGCGCCACGCGGCCTGGATGTTCCGTTCCCCCTGCCATCCCACATTGGGGTGGCATCTATAAAATCACCATGCCAGCCATGAAGCAGCAGGCCATTGTCCAGGTCATAGCTGTAATGAACCTGTTTTGGGCTGCCAACGGAAATGGCATGTACTACCCTGAGACCAGGTTGTACATCCACAAAACTGCGGATCATGGTATTGGTTGCTGCATCGATATAGATGGGGTCGGCCCCTGCTTTTTCTTTTTGCCCGTCGCTGAGCAGTTCGGCAGGGAGCCTGGATATCCTGATGTTTTTAAAAGCTACAGGGCCATGATCGCCCTGGAAGCGCAGGCTGCCTAATGCTTTTTCCTGGCCCACAGCTCCTCTTGTGGGGCCGAACAATTCTACATTGTCATGTATAACTACCCCATTTAACACCACGCTAAGTATCCTTGCATTTGCTGTTTTTGTACCTGATGTACTGAACCGGGGGGCCTGAAAAGCAATCTTAAGGTGTTGCCACAGGCCCGGGGCCATACTGGCATTTTGGCGGGGTGCATAACCTCCGTAACCTTTCTGTCCATCGGGTTTGGTCTCATCCCATCGTTCGTAAATGCCTCCGTTATCTGCTGATGTAGGATTGGTTACGCCCCAGGAGTCTTTGAGCTGGATTTCGTAATTTCCCTGCAGATAAATGCCTGAATTGGAGCCTTTGGCCATCAGGTAATCCAGTTCAAGGATCATATCGCCATGCACAGCTTTGGTAAACAGGTCAGCATGCTGACTTTTCTTTTCAGGGTTGGCAACCAGGATACCGGTTCCGGTGCTGGTCTTTAAGCTATGGTCTGCTTTCAGGTTAGCGATAACCTGACTGGCGGTTGTCCATGTTTTAGGGGGAGAACTGAATGAGGATAATTCATTCAGGTTAACTTCTGGCAGATCGGTAAGTTCCTGGCCAAAGGCTAAAGCTGTTCCAAACAACCATAAAAAAGCGGTTGTTCTGAACTTTAAAACGTTTAGGTTCATATTTGTGTGTATGGTTTATTAAATAAATGTAGTAAAATCATCTATTGTCAGGCAAATTTTTGAAAAATGATTTTGTTACTCTTTTTTTAATGAAACCAAAATATGGCGTTTTATGGCCAATGAACACTGTTTTTATGCCGTGTTTTGTGGAAAAATAATATTGTATTTTTTACACTAACTTCCCTATTGATACTGGGTATACTGTTTTGCCTTGTAAAAAAACTGAAGGTAAATGAGCGCGGTTAAAGTAATTCCTGTACAGTAATAAAAAGTTACTGGGATCATGTGGATATTGTCTATAAACAGCCAGCCGGCAAGTAATGCGCCTAAGCCAATGCCGGCTTCCAGTGCAATGTACATGGTGGCCATTGCTTTGCCCCTTTGTGTGGGGTCGCTCAGGTCTACAGTCCAGGCTGTAGCCGTTGGAGAGAGCATACCAGTTGCGATGCCGTATAGCGCTGAAGCCATCATTAAGGTGAAAGAAGTATGGGCAAGGGCAATGAGCAGCAAGGACGCGGCCAGCAGTGTAAGTGATATTTTGAGGATCAATGTGCGCCCATACCTGTCTGATGCTTTACCGGCTACAAAGCGGATCAATAAGGAAGTAAGGGTGAAGACCATAAAAAACAGCCCCTTGTTGCTGGTGCCCAGGTGTGCACTCCAGTCGGAGATCACAGTCAGAATGGCTCCATAGCTGATATAACTCATGAAAATGATCACAACGGCAGGAATTACGCGCCATTCAATGATGTCTTTTTTATCAATCTTCAAATGTGCTGCCCGGAATTTTTGTTTGTCGGGCAGGGTTTCTTTCATATTGGCGAGGATAACGATGGAAAGCAATGCAAATAAGGAGGAACAATAAAAGAGGATGTTGATGCTGTAATGGTCGGTTATGGTACTGCCAATTGCCGGACCTATGGCCAGACCGGTGCTGAAACAAACACCATGGACCCCCATGGCCTCTCCCCATTTTCCTGCCGGGACAAGATCGGCAACGTAGGCCGCGGTTGCAGTGGGCTTAAAGCCTGTAGAAAAACCATGAATTAACCTGAGGAATAGAAAACCGGCTACTGTAGTGAGTAAAGGATATAGAAAACCACATAAAAAACAGACCAGTGAACCTACAGCCATTACGGGCACCCTGCCAATGGTATCGGTGAGTTTACCGCTGAATGGTCTGGAGATCCCGGCAGTAAGTGTAAATAATGCGATGATCAGGCCTTTGTATTCCGCTCCCCCCATTGCAGTTAAGTAAGCAGGAAGCTCAGGAATCAGCATATTAAAGCTGGCAGAAAAAAGAAAAGAACTTAAACAAACAAGACCGAACTGAAGGGTATAAATGGAATGGGAAGGTTGTTGCATGAAGGGGATAAATATCAGGGCAAAGATAAGGCTTTAATTTGTTACTTGTGGCTAAGCGATTAAGTGATATCTTAGTAAAACCAATACACACAAATATTAATTAATGAAGACATTATTTACATTAACGCTTTCGGGTATTACATGCTTGTTGGTGTTCCTGTTCGGGCCTGTTGATTCGACAAAAAAAAACCTGGAAAACCCCGGCATTGCACAACATCAATTGAATATAGATACACCGGATCAGCGCAGGTTTGTGAAGGTTGATCTGGTAAAAGGGAAGTTTACGGAGCCTACAGAAATGGCTGTTTTACCGAACCTGGATATTCTTGTAGCCCAGCGCAGAGGGGAAATTATGCTCTATAAGCAGCAGCGCAAAATTTTGAAGGAAGTGTTGAAACTTGATGTTTATTTTAAGACCAGCGTGCCGAATGTAAATGCTGAAGAAGGATTGCTGGGGATTGCCCCGGATCCAAACTTTGCGACCAACCAGTATATTTATGTTTTTTACAGCCCGGCTAAAGCCGCGGTAAACCGCTTGTCGCGCTTTAAGCTGGTTAATGACCGGATCAACCCGGCATCTGAAAAGAAAGTCCTGGAATTTTACTCCCAAAGAGAGATCTGCTGTCATACAGGTGGTTCAATTGCTTTTGGACCAGATGGCCTGTTGTATGTTTCTACAGGTGACAACTCCACTCCCTTTGACGTGCCCAAACAACAATATGTAAACAAGGGCTATGCCCCGCTGGATAATCGTCCGGGATTACATCAGTATGATGCGCGAAGGTCGGCAGGAAATACCAATGACCTGAGGGGCAAGATATTGAGAATTAAAGTACTTGCTGATGGCACCTATACCATTCCTGACGGTAATTTATTCCCTAAAAATGACACTAAAAGTAAACCGGAGATCTATGTGATGGGCAATAGAAACCCATATAGGATCTCGGTAGACCAGAAAACGGGCTTTTTATACTGGGGTGAGGTTGGTCCGGATGCCTCTGCTGATAATGAACTCCGCGGACCTAGGGGATATGATGAAATTAACCAGGCCAGGAAGGCAGGGAATTTTGGCTGGCCTTTGTTTATCGGGAACAATTATCCTTACCGGGCCTATGATTTTACAAACGGGCGAAGTGGTGCAGCTTTTGATCCTTTGGCGCCGCTGAACAACTCACCTAATAATACGGGGCTAAGCCAGCTGCCAAAACCACAACCAGCTTATATCTGGTATGCCTACAATCTTTCTGCAGAATTTCCCCAGGTAGGTGCAGGTGGAAGAACAGCGATGGCCGGGCCGGTTTATCATACCAAACCTGGAGTAAATCCTTATCCGGCTTATTACAACGGCAAGCTGATCATTTATGATTGGGTAAGAGGCTGGGTAAAGGCAGTAAGTATGTCTCCGGAGGGAAATTACCTGAGTATGGAACCCTTTCTAAGCAATATCCCCCTGGCCGCCCCTATTGACATGGAACTTGGCCCGGATGGAAAATTATATATTCTGGAATATGGTAAAGGCTGGTTTACCAAAAATCCGGATGCGGGAATTGCAAGAATTGACTATCTGAAAGGTAACCGTCCGCCGGTGATTAAAGATCTGGAGGTAAAGAAAACGAGTGGCTTACTGCCTTATCAGCTAATAGCTGGCATAGCAGCGGCTGATCCTGATGGTGATCCGCTCAGCTATATCTGGCACCTGGGCAAGGGCATAGAAAAAAGAACAAACAAACCGGTTCTGGAATATACATTTACCAAAGCCGGGGAATATCCGCTGAGCGTGACGGCAATTGATCCTTCCGGTGCTTCGTCTAAAAGCAATGTGCTTACAGTTTTTGCCGGAAACGAACAGCCTGAGGTTAAAATTGAGCTTTCGGGAAACAGAAGTTTTTATTTTCCGTCAAAACCAGTGATGTATAAAGTGCTGGTTTCAGATAAGGGTGCTACGGTAAATAAAAACGGGGTATACATTTCCAATACGTATACGGAGGGGCTGGATTTGGCTGGCGCCCAGTTGGGACACCAGCAGGCTGCGCAAACACTGACGGGTAAGTCTGTCATGCTGAAGTCGGATTGTAGTACCTGTCACAAAATTGCCGCGCCATCTATTGGCCCTTCGTTCACTAAAATCTCTACTAAATATCAGCAGCACAGTAAATCGGTACCCTATATTACGGGCAAAGTGATTAAAGGCAGCAGCGGGGTATGGGGAGAAGTTCCTATGCCTGCACATGGCACGATGAAGGAAACAGAAGTAAGACAGATCGCGGAGTGGATCCTGTCCTTAAGTGCGAAGGCCAGCCAGGTATCTTCTCTGCCCATGCAGGGGAAGATTGTACCTGGGGCCAAGGTGAACTTAAATAAACCGGTAATGACATTAAAGGCTACCTATACGGATATGGGGATGGCTGGCGTACGCCCCTTAAGTACAACAAGTGTGGTTAACCTGATGAGCAATGTAATTGATGCAAAGGATATTAAAGATATTTCACAACTCTCCAGACGTGACCTTTCCGGAGATGTAGAATTGCTTTTCCCAAAGAATGCCGGCTGGATTAAATTGAATCAAATTGACCTCAGGGAACTAACTTCGTTTTCAGCAGTGATAAAATCGATGCAAAAGGATATAGATTATGAAGTGGAGATCCGGCTGAACAACGAGAACGGCCCGTCAATTGGTAAAGGTCTGCTTTCTGCGAAAAATATTCCTCTTGAAGCTGTCGCTGACGGGAAGTTTCATGATGTTTTTATCACTTTTAAAGGGATGACTAAAGATATAAAAGAAAGGCCGTTATTGGGAGGGGTTGTTTTCCACGCTAATTAAAAGTCAAAATCAAAATAAGCCATTCTATTCAGAGCCTGCATTAATTCGTCCCTGAAAAAGGGCCGAAAGAACGCTAGGTCTCTTCACAGAAGGCATATTTTGTGTAAAGCATGGTGCATAGGGAAAGTTCAAAACATAACTCATAAGAAAATGCTGGGTTATCCCAAGGAGCGTCAACCAGGCTAGCACACTCGCTATTCAACAAAATATGCCTTCTGTGAAGCGACCTAGGCGCTGTTTCCCGGCTTTGTTAAAAAGCCGGGAAACAGATGCCAGACGCTGAACAGAATGGCTTATTTTGACCCTTATTTTGACCCTTATTTTGATCCTTTGCTTGCTTTCCCGTTTAAATTTATCACCGCCCCCAGTGTAAATATAGAATTCCCGGCATTCATGTATTTCCTGTTGTTGAGGCCAAAAGTTCCGCTGGTGGTATACTGCAGCTGGACGATCTCACTTAGGCGCATCCTGGTAAAAAATACAGGTTCCAGAAAAGTATTGCTTTCCCGGGGCTGCCCCTGGGCATTGCGCATGAAGGTTTTCATGTCTAAGCTGCTGATCCGTAAGGCAGTGCCATAATTGAGCGGATAATTTTTTCCAAACAGGCGCAGGTTGTTGTTCTTTTTAGAACTGTAATTGATCTGAAGAAAGGTTTTGTTATAAGTAACTTCTTCTACATCTGTACTGATCAATTCATCGTTGTCATTGAAGTTCCTGAAGGTACGGTCTGTACGCCCGCCTCCATAACCGACATATATTTCAATAATCCTGTTGTTATCAGGTCCAAAAGTATCAAACCAGCCCCCGCCTATTTCTACCAGTTTATGTCTGTAATCTTTACTTTCCTTTTCTCTGTTCATGTAAGAACCGCTGAACAATACACCGATATGATCTGAAACAGCATAGGCACCGTTGATGCTGGTGTTTAGCCTGGGAGATACATGTATCCCACCACTAAATTCACCTTTTTGACTAAGCATCGGTGTATTGGGCACATTGGGCATATACATAGAAGAACAGGAACTCATAAAGATTACAGCCATAAAAAGAGGCAGCTTAAAGTTTTTGATCATAGATAGGAATACTTTGCTTTTGTTAACATTAACGTAGTATCGTCTGTTTTTGGTGCAAGGTATTATTTTTTTATGAATCCGCTACCAGCTGTCTGTTCTGAATGGTGCTGCAGGCAAGCCTTCTACATTGTACAAGTTGCCTTCAGACCTGTCTTTGAAAGCATACCTTACTGCTACAGGGCCTTTTACCGCATTGCTTTGAACGATTACAGTTTTGCCTGAAATCACAGCTGTTGCCGGATGAAATACCTTGTCATCACCGGCAATTTCAAATGAAATCAATGGTTTGTCATTTGCAGTTAAACCAGTTGGGGCTTTATCAAAGCTTACGACCACTTTACCATCGGCAACTTTTAAGGATTTATAGACCGGGCCCATATAGGCTATGTGCTTATTGCCGTAAGTTTTAGCAAGCGCCCAGTAGAGCAGCCTTTTAGCGATAATGGTCTTATCTGGCGGATGTATGGTGGTCTGGCTTCCGGCATCAACACTTACGGCCATACCTGAATTTGGGATCAGTTGCATCGCTTTTGCCTGCTTTTCATAAATTATTGGCAGCTTATCCTTGCCATTCGGATAGGCATTTGGCGCCAGTTGCACATAATAAAATGAAAAATCACCGCATCCCCATACCGAGCGCCAGCCCTTTACCATGGCTTCCATTTTCTTGTCATAAGTACCTGCAGTAAACCAGTTGTTTTCTCCCTGGTACCACAATGCTCCCTTGATGTTAAAGCCAACGATTGGATTGATCATGGCATTGAACAATACGAATGGCTCATTTTTAATCATTTTAACTGTATCAGCAGGTATGGCAAGATCAGTAACACCAGCAAAACTCTCTTTGCTCATCCATGCTTCTATAATTGTACCGCCATTGGCAGACTGTATAATTCCAACGGGAACTTTTAGCTTTTGCTGTAGCATGCGTGCAAACTGATAACCTACAGCGCTGAATTGCCCTACCGTTTCGGAACTGGTGTGTTCCCATTTAGCATTCAAGTCCGTTAAAGGAGTTCTGGACATATTGATGCCTACTTTGAAAAGCCTTACTCCGGGCTCCCCGGCAGCCGCCAGCAAGTCTTTTGAGTTTAAAATAGGTTGGTTGCTGTATCCTTTTACCTGCATTGCCATATTGGACTGTCCTGAGCATAGCCAGACTTCTCCGATCAATATGTCATCCAGTATAAGTTCTTCACCGTCATTAAAAGTAATTTTATAAGGCCCCCCGGCTTTCGGGGTCTGGACAGACAATTTCCATGTTCCGTCTGTTGAAGCAGAGGCATTATAGCGTTTTTGATTCCAGGAGGTGCTAATGGTAACTTTTGCCCCTGCTTTTGCTTTGCCCCAAAGTGCAACATTGCTTTGTTGCTGCAGTACCATTCCACTCGAAATGATGGCGGGTAAGGTAACTTTTGAAAAAGAATTGAAGGTGATCAGTAAGGCTGTACTTAATAACAGTAAAGATTTTAATGGTTTCATGTGTGTGTTTTGGTTGGTTCTAGTTTAAATGCTTAACGAATACAATATAAGGAAAGCTGCCAAATATTTCGGGTACGTTAACAAATAATTACCACTACTTACCAGTTTAGCTGTTGTTATTTTTAAGTTTTATGGCAAATAACAACCAGGTAGCGAGTAACATCACTACAGCCGAAACCTGATAAACAATAGCTAGATCTACCTGGGCATCCTTTAAGGCACCACCGGCATAGACCATTAATCCACCTACAATGGTGCTTAAAAAGTTAAGAAAGCCATAACCTGTGGCAATATAACGTCCATCAGCGATCTGTCTCAATATGGGCATCATGTTGGCATCGTTAAATCCCCTGGCCAGACCAAAGATGAGCATGGCCATAATGGCGATACTGAAAATACTGGTAGAAGCCATTAAGAATAAAAACGGGGCACCAAGTGTAAAACCAATAATAAGGATGTACAGGCGGCCGCGGTTATTTTTCCGTGTCCATCTGTCAGCCAGTATCCCCCCGACAATGACACCGATAAAAGAACCGATCTGAATATAGCCGGTCGCAGAAATTCCGGCCTCGCCAAGGTTAAGGTGAAAGTGATCTTTAAGAAAAGTAGGCAGCCAGCCATATACCAGCCAGTTTACGATGCCCAAAACGGCGAAATAAATGAGCAGAATAAAAAATGAAGCTTCACTGAACAATACTTTTAAGGCACCTGTAAGGCTGATTTTAGTTGCAGGAGCACTTGTTGTATCTTCTTCTTCAGCTCCAGCTTTCTGGTCTTTTAAAACATATAAGAGTATCAGGGAATAGGCTATGCCGATTGCGCCAAAAACATGAAAGCCCGAACGCCAGCCCCATAATTCCGCGATATATCCGCCTAAACCGCCCAGGGCAAGCCCGGCATATAAGCCACTCATGTGTAAACCTGTTGCCAGTGAACGTGTCCGGCCTTTATGGTAATCCGTAATTAAAGCGAGTGCAGCCGGGATGTAACAGGCTTCGCTCACTCCCATTAAAAAACGGGCAGCCAGCATTTCCTGAAATGAAGTGGCATAGCCTGTCCACAGGGTTACTGCCGACCAGACCATTACACTGAATACGATTACTTTTTTTCTGCTGTACCTGTCGGCAAAAAAACCACCAAAGGGGCTCAACAGACCATAAGACCAGAGAAATACCGAAGTCAGTAAACCGAACTGTGCATCTGACAGGTTGAAATCGGCAACAATAGGATCGCGCATGGAAGTGATAAGGATGCGGTCCAGGTAATTCAAAAAGGCTACTATCCATAACAGGGCTACAATAATCCAGGCGTAAAGGGAAGCAGATTGTCCGGAATTCTTCATGATCGGGTTTTAGTTTGATTAGTAATTGATCGCTTTGTATTGTAGCACTTTAGGTGTACGTACCGCAGGTCTTACTTCACCTCCGGGGATGACTACCTTACCGTTCCAGATGGTTAAGGTTGTGGTTACCGGTGCAGGTGCCGGGATCTGATCTGCTACAGACCAGGTATTGTCGAGTGGCTGGTAACGATAAACCTGTTTTGAGAAGCCAGGGTGTTTTTCTCTTAATACGGCGGCATCAGCAGCGGCTTTACCGTCGTCGCCTCCAAATACCAGGAGACTGTTTTTGCCGGCATAAGCCGGGCTCGGTGCTGCCACTACAGCAGCAGGAAGATCAGCAATTCTTTTCCAGCCCTTGTCTGGATCATATTGATAGGCATCTTTCAGGTAATTTCTTATCCCGTTTACCAGCTCTCCCCCACCAAATAAGTAAAATTTACCATTTAAGGCACCAGCTACAGCAAACATACGGGATGGTCCGGGCCAGGGCTCAAGAACTTTCCATGCTTTCTGTGCTGCGCCAAGATCGAGCATCCAAAAGTTTTTTTCTGCATTTTGTGCATCCGGGCTTTCCATGCCGCCGGCTACATAAATGATATTGCCGATGAGTACGCCGGAGGTATTGGCAATGGCTGCAGGTAAAACAGGTAGTGCCGTGATACTGATGCGGCCATTTTCGTATTTTAACAGGGAAACATCCGCCGAATGACCTTTCTGGTTGCTGCCTCCGATGATGATGAAAGCATCTTTCCAGGTAATGGACACCCCATAGCCTGAAGCATATGGTAGTTTTCCGGCGAGTTTCCACTTGCCGCCGGGTTTTTCCAATGCAAATATCTGATCGTGCCATACTTTTTTGGAGCCTGTCCAGGGTGCACCGCCATCGGGGAAATTTGCACCGCCGGCTACCAGTAAGGTGCCATTTGAAACTCCGGCAAAGGAGCCTGCAAAACCAATAGGATTAGGAATCGGGGGCAGTGCAGACCAGGCCGATTCAGACCGGACGATTTGCGCTATCCCTTTGTTGATAACAGTAGACATAAGGAAGATTAAAAATAAATAAACGGGTTTATTCATGGCAGGGTTTAAAATATGCTGGATCAGCTGATGGGTTGCAGCGCTTGTTTCACGACATCAAAAAAATTGATCTTTTCAAGTGCAGATTTAAAACTATCTGCATCCTTATCTGATAGTGGTTCAAGCGGTAAACGGCATTTACCTAAATCAAAACCTTCTATTTTCATCAATGCACGCTGTGCAGGAATTGGCGGGAATTTTACCAGTTCGCGTACCATGTTTACTGCATTTAAATGCACTGCTGCAGCTTCTTCATTTAAACCGTCCTCATAAAGTTTCATCACCCTTAAATACAAGGGGGCTGCAAAAGTATACGTGCTGCCAATGGCGCCTTTTGCACCTACAGCGAGGGCAGGAAGCAGCATTTCATCATAGCCAAAAAGGATGTCAAATTTACCGTTCTTATAGTTCAGGCAGGCCTGGTATTCATGTAATGTAGACGCAGTATATTTAATGCCGGCCAGATTAGGTATGGCAGGCTCAGCCAGTTCCAGAAAAGAGATCATGTCCATTCCTACTCCGGTAAGCGTTGGGATGCTGTAATAATAAAAAGGTGTATTTGGTGCAGCTGAGGCAATTTGTGCCATGCTGCTGACCAGATTTTTTACCGATGTTGGTTTAAAATAGAAAGCCGCAACAGAAGAAATGGCATCGGCTCCTATTTTTTCTGCATGGGCCGCCAGTTTCCGGCATTCTGCGATGGAGCTATGGCCAACATGTACCAGTACCAGGATACGTTTATTGGCTGCGATGACATAAGCCTCGGCAATGGCCATCCGTTCTTCAATGGTCAGATTGGGGCCTTCCCCATTGGTGCCGCAGATGAATACACCTGATAAGCCGTCAGTGATCATTTTATCTACTATGGAAGGTATGATCTCTAAATTTATAGTTCCATCTTCACGATAGGCAGCAAAAGTAGCTGCTATTAATCCAGTTATTTTGTTCATATGATTGTATTTTTATTATAGTAGTTGTATTGATGAAAGGGGTTAAAGCAGTTCATTTAGTTTTATAGTTTGAAATACCATGTCGGCCTGGCTGCTTTCATATAAAATTCCGATGGTATTGTTGTCTATACTGGTTAAGCAGGAATAACCTCTGCTCTTTTCTTCATCCAGCAGGATCTTTTTATTTGCAGACCATGTTTTACCTTCGTCATAGCTTACTTTGATGCTCATGTTTTTACGGGCCGTTTTGGAATCAGGGTTAGAAAACAGCAATACTGATCTTTTTTTTCCGTTTTGAACAAAGTCTTGCCTGATGATGCTGGCCATACAAGTTGGCTCTGGTAAGGCATTGTGCGATGTAGCATGTATTGCCCAATCCTGCCCCAGGTTTTTGGTTACGGCAATGGCCCTTCCATTGGTGCTGCTGGTGTCCTTACTGTTGGCATTGGAACGCATGTTTAACATCAATGTGCCATCTGTAAGTTCTACAACCATGTTTTCTGTAGTGGACTCCTGGGTTGCAGCCTTGCTTGTTTTCCAGGTATTGCCGCCATCTTTGCTATAGGTAATGTTGGAAAAGGCTTTTCCCTTTGCATTTCTGCCCTGAGTAGGAAATACCAGTGTTCCGTCTTTCATGGTAATGCCCTGTCCGGGTGCAGGTGCCCAAAGCCACCATTCTTCGGCTTTACACATCTTGGTCAGGTTTACCGGTTTACCCCAGGTCTTGCCATTGTCCGTACTTTTTACGATCAGGAACTGGGCAGTTTGTTTGGGCTCAAAACCAGGCTGTGAGCCTTTTGTTTTCCATTGGTGGTTCCAGTCTTTACTTTGTTCGGTAAGTCCCTCTATCCATTTCCCCTGTTCATTGATCACCCCATACATCCATAAGCCTGCAATGAAAATGTGTCCTGTTTTTTTATCAACCAGGATATTGGCATCAGATACCCCGTTAAATTTTTCCGGGAGATTGCCCCAGGTACCCATGTCCATTACAATTTGCATGGGCAGCCATGTTTTGCCTTTATCTAAGCTTCTGGACAGACCGATATCTATGTTTCCCTGCAAATCTCTTCCGCTATCGTGGCGAACATCGTAAATACCAAGCAGAGTGCCATCTACGGCTGTAGCAAGCCCTGGAATCCGGTAAGTATGTACCTGGTCCTGGTTGTGCTGCCTAACCGCAATGCCTAAGCGATTGCTGTAGTTATCCGGCTTTATTTTTAAGCTGCCCATATTTAGCACTACATTGCTGGCATTGATATTTAAAAAACCAGCCGGATCTGCATTGGGACCTAAAGTAACGGTTAACCAAAGATAATTGTTCCCTTTTTGAAGAGGCAGATTACCGTTTAAAATGGTTTTTTCCTTCAATGGAGCTTTTATTGCCGCAAAAAGTATTTGCTTTCCCATCTGCTCTGCTTTCTGAAAGCTGGAATCAGGCCCTATCGCAAACAGTTTTATATTATGGATATCGGCAAGCGCAATTGTTCCCTTGGTGAGGAGCTCAATTTGCTGTAATGTAGCGGCTTCATTGAGTTCAATCTTTAAACGTATTACCGGATTGTTCTCTTTTCCTTTAAGAACAGGGATTTTATATTTTCTCTGCTGGGCCTGATTTACCTGGGCAATGGTCATAAGCGGCAGCAGCCAGCACCATATACTAATGGTCAGAATTCTCTTTATTAGGTTCATACGATAAATCTCAGCAATGAAATATTTGGTTATGGAAATATTCTGTTGTTCTGTTTTTAGTACTTATGTAGTACATAACAAATGTGTGAAGTTTTTTTGGCATATCCAAATGTTTTATCATATAAAAAGATCAGAGACAGAAATCATCTGCAGCGCAGCAAGCATACAAATAATTGTTGTGGATGGTAATAATTTAGGTTCATTATCTGAGCCGTTGATTTGTTATTGCGTACTTACCAGGTGTCAGTTCTGAAGGATGATACGGGCAGACCTTCAGTATTGTAAAGGCTGCCAATTACCCAGTCTTTAAAAGCGTATCTAACAGCAACAGGTTTTTTTACCTTTTCATTAAATACCTTCACTCCCTTTGAAGTAATTTTTGCCGTAGCTGGATAAAACTCTTTGTCCATGCCTGCAACTTCAAATCCTGTCAAATCCTTTCCAAATGTACTGAGGCCATTTATAGCATGATCAAAATCAACTTCCACGATATCTCCCCTGATGTGAATTGATTTATATACAGGGCTTGCATGGGCCAGTTGAGTCATCCCATAATTATTGGCTAAGGCCCAGAGGGAAAGTCGCTTCCCTATAGTTACTTTATCCGGGGCATGAATAAAGGCTTCTTTTCCAACGTCCAGGCTCACTACCATCCCAGAATTAGGAATTAATGCCGATGCTTTAAGCTGTGCTTCCCTTAAAAAAGCAGAATTATTGGTGCCATCGTATTTAAAAGGAGCGATCTGGACATAATAAAATGGCCATTCACCAATATTCCATGCTTTACGCCAGCCCTTAACCATTGCCTGCATTAACTGATCATATTGTTGATAATTTGAACGATTTGCCTCACCCTGATACCAGATGATGCCTTTGATGGCATAACCTGCAATTGGATTGACCATCGCATGATATAAAACAGAAGGACTGTTGTGCGATATTTTAGTTTTTTCCTTAATCAAAGGTTGCTTTATAAATGAAAGTGAACTTATACTACCTGGACTCATCCAGGCCTCAATTTTGGTTCCTCCCCATGCCGTCATTATAATTCCAATTGGAACTTTAAGTTTTTCCTGTAATATCTTTGCATAAATATACCCTACTGCACTGAACTCAGAAACGCTCTGCATATTTGCTGCCGTCCAGGGGATGACCTTGCCATCAAACTCAGGCTTAACGGAATATTGTCTTTGAATCTGCATCAAACGGATATTGGGATTTTCGGCCTGTTGTAGGAGCTCATCGGAACCTGCTACCGGTTGATTCTTAAACCCCTTGACTGGCATAGACATGTTTGATTGTCCTGAACAGACCCAAACCTCCCCTACCAGTATGTTCTTCAATATCAGTTTTTCACCGTCATCGAAGGTGATATCAAAAGGGCCGCCCGCTGCTGGTGTACTTACTGAAACACGCCACAAGCTATCGCTTCCCGTTTGGGCGCTGTATGATTTTCCGTTCCAGCTGGTCGTGATCTTTACCTTTGCTGCGGGACTTGCCTTCCCCCAAAGTGCTGCGTTTGTTTTTTGCTGCAGTACCATATTGTGATCGATAACAGGTGGAAGAATCACTTTCGCGTTAACAGCCGCATTTACAAGTATAATCAGGCTGATGCCTATTTTTATTACTTTCATATAGGTTGATATTGATTAGTATATTTTTCGAAGTTGTATGCCGTTCAAAATTGCATCGCCCTTCAAGGGAACGAATTGCAGCCTGATGCCTTTACCATCTTTTACATCTACAAAAAGACGGGTGCTATAGGCCGTTTCGGGTATCAGATAATTATTACTGCCAAGTTGGTCGATCATTTTAACATTGTTGACCAGTACGTCGAAAGTCCGCTCTGCCCTCTTTTGTGCTGTGACTTCTTTATTATCGAGGTTATAGACCAAAGCTTCTCTTTTCGTATCTGAAATCAATTCGGCAAAATGCAGGGTAAGATCGTAGCGGCCATCGGGCACGTCAAAACGGAATTCTTTTATCCCGGCACGCTGAGTTTCATAGATAGGATCGTAATCGGTTCCCAGGATATTCTTATCTGATCCGTATGGATGTCTTGTACTATTCGGGATGCGGTAAACCTCTCCCCCAACATAGCCCCATGATCCGACTTTATACTCCTTTTCAGGAATCCATACCTGATGAGATTTGTCATCTATAAAGTAACGGTTGTCGCCCAGGCTCACGTTGATTTCGGAAAATGGAAGAGCTGCCGATTTCAATACAGATGGCAAAAGGAGGAAATTAATGTCCGCAACATCTTTTATGGTATTTCCAGACGCCTGCACAGCTGCCTCCAGGTGATTTACACCAGCAGAAAACGGTACCTCGAAAGCCGCGACTCCCTCTTTCGGTGTTACACTGCCTAATGTCCTGCCATTCAGATTCAGTGTCACATCAGACTGCTGATTGGTATATATTTCTACCTGCTGGCGGCAGCTCAGTTTTTCCTCACTCTCGGCAATACCACTTCTCAGTGTCCAACTGCGGGACCCGATACTCAAAAATGGTTTCTTAAGCAGGAACGACTGGTAAAGATGATAAACATCCTTCGGCTGGCGATCAATGTCGAGTAATCCTTTGTTGTTGATGTGTGGCATGGCTTCTTCACGTGTTTCTGAATTAAAATCAGCCAAATTCCATGCGATTCCACCGCTCACGTAAGCTCTCGATGAGATGGCTTTGATGTATTCTTTGTGAAAATAGGTTTCGTATTCCAGCGATTTATCGAAACGTTCCGGCGATAAACTGCGGATGCGCGGGTCGCCATCGGCGCCATATTCTGTAATCAATATCGGTGTTTGCGGGAACTCCTTATGATGCCGGTCAATGTGTTCGCCAAACTTTTCAATGCCAGCGGTATACCAGCCATTATAAAGGTTCCAGCCCACAACCTGCGGTACCTGCAAGAGCCCTATACGCTTAAACAGGTCATAATTACTGCTGAAAACAAGCATAGTGTAACGGTATGGATCCTCTTTGTGCAGCAGGCTGTCAATGGAACGGGCAAGGTTTACCACGTTTTTATAATAGATCTCCTGTCGTTTAGGCAGCCCCTTGAACGGAGCCTTTAATAACACTTCATTCATATAGGTCCACATGATTACCGAAGGATGATTAAAATTCTGCCGTACCATTTCTACCTGCATCTCTTTACTGTTGTGATAGAATGCTTCCGATTCAGTGATGGTATTCACAATTGGTACCTCAACACTTGCCAGCACACCAAGACGGTCGCAGGCTTCGAGGATTGCCGGATCCTGCGGATAATGGGCCACCCTCAGGAAATTTGCGCCCATCTCTTTCAATAAGCGAAGGTCTTTTACATGCAGCGCATCCGAAAGCGCATTGCCCATCAGCATATTGTCCTGGTGCCGGCTTGCACCCCAAAGTTTATAGGGCTTACTATTCAAAAAGAACCCTTTATCGGCAGTGAACTGGTACCAGCGAAAACCAAGCGGATGGGTCAATTCATCAAGCACTTCTTTTGTTTTATTGTTGCGGATGGTAGATACCACGCGATACAGGTATGGATCTTCCGGCGTCCAAAGGTGTGGGGCAGGAATCGAAGCAAATTCGCAGCTAATGGGTGTATTGCCAACCTTCAACTTCAATGCTTGTTCCTTTCTTGCTACTTGCCTGCCGTTACGATCCAGAAGGGTATGGGTTACGGTGACTGCACTGCCACCGGTATTGACATTAGCTACTTCCCCGCGGATCATCACTTTGGCCGAGCCTGCACTGACAGTGGGTGTGGATAGGTATAAGGACCTTGCCGCGCGGTCATCAGCACGAAAATGTACCTTTTCATATACATTTAACATGACATCCCGGTAAATTCCTCCAAAGAAGGTAAAATCAGCAGTGAGCGTCGGTATATTGGGATCGAAGGAGTTGTCAACCTGAACCGCGAGGGAAATGGTAGTGCCGCCAGGTACGAGTTGCAAATGGTCGTTAAGGCATACATTGAAGCCGTTATAGCCACCGGTGTGCTGTGAGGCTTTTTTCCCGTTAAGAAATACAGTAGCAACCTGGTTGGCGCCTTCAAAATGAAGATATACCACTTTCTGAGACCAGGAACCGGGAATATGAACCGTTTTTTTGTACCAGGTTTTACCACGGTAATAGCCGGGCTCATCATCCATTACATCATGGGTATTGAAGCTGTGTGGCAAGGAAATCCTTTCCCATTCTACTTTTTCCCGTCCTGCTGTATCTCCCTTAAAAAAAAGCCAGTTTGAGTTGATTGTTTGGTTGATCTGTTGTGCTTTACTTTCAGGTTGGCCAATCGCCATTAAAAAGCACAATAGTATGGTAAATTGTAAAAGATTATTTGGTAAAAAATACATGTATGTCTATTTTTTTTGCTGTAGAATAATCATTTGTGCTGCAAACCGTTTGCCCAGCTCTGTTGCCGAAGCAGCATCGAAATGTGTATTGTCGCCCTTATGAACTAGTCCTTCTGAGCTGGCAATAGCGGTGTTTTTTACTTTCGATGGTAACTGTTTCAACTGATCGTTCACCAATTGATAAGTATCGCGGTAACGTCCAAGTTCGCCCGCGACAAAAGGAAGGTTTTTATCCTTCGCGTTTTCACGCAGACGGCCAATTAATGTTTCCAGTTTTTCAAGGTAACCAGCAGCTCTTTCTGGCCTGCTGTTCGCTTCTCCCTGGTGCCAGATGATCCCTTTGATTACACCGCTCTTCATCGCTAAACGCAACCGCGTAATTGCATCATCATAAGGATATTTTTTGGTAACAGGATCCATGGCGCCCGGCTCCCAGGATGCTATGGCGGTGCCTCCGACCGCACAGGGGATCAGTCCTATCCGTATGCTCGGGTTAGCCTTTGCCATTTCAAGGCCAAAGCTTAGTCCCGGCCCAACTCCTGCCCTGGCCGGCTTATCGAAATGTAAGGGATGCGAAGCCAATACCCATTGACCCTCTTTGTTCAACATCATTACGTTCGGTTGGGAGATATTTTGGTATTCGGTTGTAAGTACTCCGCGGCCGGCCATATTAGACTGTCCGACAAGCAGGTAAAGGTGAAAGTTCTGATCGGGTTGCTCCCGCGTTGAAAATGAGGCAAGTATGAGCGTCATTAATAGGAAAAGCAGATTTCTGCCAGCGGCTTTAAGTATATTCATTGGTTTATGTCTGGTTGTTATGTATTCTAGGATAATTATATTGAGATATACTGCCATCTATCAAGGTTCGGGCTGCCCGTCCAGGAGCCATGTCAGATTGAATTTTTGGAATTCGATGGACCAGTGATTGTTGTCGTTAGCAGGAAGTTCACGTTGTTCCACTAATGCGCCAATGGCGAAGTCGGCCGTCTTGGTCATGCTTGAATATCCACCCTTACCCTGTGCAGCTGCCTCTTCCGGGGTGATCGTATTGTGTAGCCTCCGGCTTGCGTACCAGGTTTGTCCTTCATTGTAACTCACCCGGGCCGTCATGTTATAACGAGTAGTTTCGCTGGCTGAATTCAGAAAAATGATGCGTGAACGGTCGCCGGCATACCGCAATATAGAGCCCTCGCAACGGGGATCAGGCAGTGCCGAAACTGCGGTGAATTCCGAAAATCCATTCTCAATTGTCCCGGTTGAAATGTATCTTCTTTTGGCTATATCCCAAATGGTTTTTCCAGGCCGGTCATTACGCATGAGTGTACCATTTGCGCGTTCTACGATGGTACCTTCGTCTGTTCCCTTGGGAATGATCAGATATTGCCATGTCGCTCCATGGTCATCGCTGTAAATATTTCTTCTTCTGGCAGGAATGATCAGGCGGCCTGGATGAGGACCTCCGGTAGTCTGGATACCAACGCCAGGCCCCATGGTGTCCCAAGTCATTGTAGCGGGCAAAAGTGTACTTGTTTTGTCGACTGGAGAAGCCCAGCTGGCGCCATTGTTATCACTCCAGGTTACTTTCACACGTCTTTGACCCCAGGTATCAACCGGATCGGTATCACCACCACCAAATTCGCTATGGTCAGCATCATTCCAGGACATGAAAAGCCATATCCGCCCGGTGTCCCCATCCACAACTGAGGTGGGGTTGCCCCAGGTACCAAGCGTAGTTCCGGCTATAGTTTGGAGCGGGAGCCATGTTACGCCATTGTCAGATGATCTTTTACAGACCACATTGATGTTGCCGTAATCATTATCGCTATTTGCCCTTCCTTCGCAAAATGCGATAAGCGTACCGTTGGTTGTCCGTACGAGAGAAGGGATGCGATAAGCGTGAAATCCTCCGGTCCCCCCATCAAATAACTTGATACTGGTGTGTACGGCTGATGACAACAGTGCGACATTTTCCTGATGCTGTGCACTTTTGGAAGTGTTGGGACGCTCCGGATCGTCAGTTTCCCGCTGTTGACAGGAGGAAAACAAAATGAGCAACAAAAAAAGCACGGTAGTGGCCATCACTGCACAGCGTGAAAACGGAAATTGCATGACCACTGAATTCAGATTCTTTTTCATAAAAATATTTGGTTAAAAGGACGCGAGATTGCGTCTTAAGGTACTGTAACCTCGATTTCGCGAACAACGCTGGCCTGACCTTCATAACTCGCATTAGACGCTATGAAAACAGCTTTGTATTTTCCAGGAGTAGTGTAGTTAAAAGAATATCTGCTTAACCGGGGATTGATGGCACTCTTGACAGCGATTGGGCGATCAGGTCCCAGATCTACCTTACTCAAGGTAAAGCCCTTACTGATGGCCCAGGACTCGGTTCTGACTTCTTTGTTCAGATGATTCCCGGTCAATCTGACTGCACCGTTGCTTTCAATCACCACTCCCCGGCCTGGATCCAGTATTGCGCCGTCACTAAGCAGATGCCAGTCTGCGGTAGTATGTGTAGCCAGCGATGTGACACCCAGATCCGTTGAAGATTGCAACGAGAAATCGCGAATGCGCCAGGTAGAATTACCTCCATTTAAAGTTTGTGGTTCACAAATATAATAGAAGGCATAATAGAGTGGTTTGCCATCTACAAGAAGGTCGCTGATATCTACCGTTCCAGAGGGCAATGATCCAGATGCTCCACGTACATTAAGCTTATAACGGTTGGTGATGTTCGTCCAATTTGCAGCTCTGATATTGGGAATATCGTAAATACCGCTAAAATCTGTAGAAACCAGTACTGATAGTTGGTTCTCCTGGCTTCCGGTGCTGGCAAGAGTGGACGTGAACGATGAGAGCAGACCTGATACCTCCAGGATGCGCCCTTCACGGTACTCATAATCGCTGCCAAGCACGCCCGAATAGAAGGATATCAGCGCAGCATCGCCAGAGAAATTGAAAGTTGCCTGTTTGACAGGATTGCCAGACGTATCGATAGTTGAAGTCACCTCGTAGCTCGATACTTCGAAGTCAGGCGTGTTTACTTCCCCTTCTTTAGTGCATGAGGCCAGAAAGATGCTAAGGAAGAAAATGATGGAGATGTAGTTTAATTTCATGATGACAAAATTTAAGTGAATTGATTACCAGCCCTGGTTCTGTTTAAGCATCCGGTTGAGCGACATTTCGTTTGAAGGAATGGGGAACAGGTAGTTTTTCTCAGAAACGTTAAAGCCGGCCCTTGCTTCGAACTTATACCCGGATACTGCAATTAGATCTATTTCCGTTGCAGCTGCCCGCATTTCGTCAATAAATTTCTCCCAGCGAATAAGATCACCTTTACGCAATCCTTCAAAGCACAGTTCCCGGCTGCGTTCGTCGCGCAGGAACACCCGAAAGTTAGCCGTTGAGCTGTAGTCGCCAGCAGGGATATCTGCTGAACCGGGAATGGTAATTGCCGCTGTGGCAGTGGCCCCGGTTCCAGTACCGGTAATGGTAACGGTTGGTGCCGAGGTGTAAAATGACCCCCGGTTTGTTATGGTGATCGCCGTTATCCTCCCGCTGGCAACTGTTGCGCGTGCGATTGCGCCCCTGCCCCCTCCGCCCGTAATGGTAACAGTTGGAAGAATAGTAGTGGAATATCCGCTGCCGCCATTTGTTACGGTTATCCCACTTAAATTTTCTCCGTGAACAATTTTACCAAAGCCTCTTCTTCTCACCAGATTGACCGCGTTCACCGCTTCGGTTGATGGACTTGCTGTAAGCTCATTATCCGCTTCAGCGAACATCAGGAGGATATCAGCATAGCGAAGGATCGGATAATTGATCGGGCTGAAGCTGGTGCTTTTCGGTATAACCACTTCGTACATTCTGCGGTACTTGCCACAGCTGCGCTGCCAGGTATTGCTCTCTGCCCAATATTGTTTTTCTGCGTTGTTGGTTCCTCCATAAATGTATGGTGCAATATTCCAGTCACGACGGTCATCGAGCGCCTGGTACCTGTTATAGAAACGCGGAGTGGCATTGATACGTCCAAGACTATAGCCTGTATCAACATTCAGACAACGGATGCCGTTCCTGGTGCCTAGACGACCACTTTCTGTATATGCATCTGAACGATTTCCCCAGAATTCAACTTCGAACAGACTTTCTTTAATGTCGTATTTGTCTGCTGCGAGATTGATGAATACCTGGTTATAGGAATCATTCAGGGCATGCGCTGCTTCGGTATCGTCAATCACCTTTTTTGCCCATTCCCGGGCATCGGCATATTTCGACTTGTCATTCAGGGGGTAGCCAGCCATATAAAGGTAAACCCTTGCCAGGATCCCGCGTACGGCCGATTTATTTGCCCGTCCGCCAAAGCCCAGTGTTTTGATGGGCTGTACAAGCGTTTCCGCTTCTTTAAGATCGGATACGATCTGGTTATAAACATCCTTTAAGGCTGCGCGCGGACGCTGCGTATCTTCAGGTGATTTGGTCGTTTCCAGGATCAACGGCACGTCACCCCACATCTGCGCAAGCAGGAAGTAGTAATAGCCCCGAAGAAAAAGCGCTTCCCCTTTAATCACCCCTCTTTTCTTTTCATCCATCACTGGCCGATTGATATTTTCAAGCAGCAGGTTAGCACGACCGATGCCATTATACAGCGTTCTCCAGGTGGCGTCTATCTGTGTATTGGAACTTACGAAATTATACACCTGAACGCCATTGGTAACGCCGGCATGTCCGTAAACACCTTCATCGGTAATATCATACTGGTAGAAAACATTGTCTCCATAAAGTGCGGAGTTGCCCAGTACATCGTACACACCCGTAAGTGCATAATCTATTTCTTTTTCAGAGTTAAAGTAAGTTGACGGAGCGAGGAAATCGCTTGGCTCTGTTTCCAGGAATTTTTTACATGATCCCAGTGTCAGCAGCGTGATGGTCAGAAATAAAATATAGAAAGATTTCATGTCGTTATACAGTTAAATTTTAAAAGCCAGCCCTAATTCCAAATACAAGTGTATTAGCCCTTGGATAGGCAGAATAATCAAAGCCCGGAGTGAGGGCAGAGTTACGTACTGACACCTCTGGGTCCATTCCGGAATAGTTGGTCCATGTGTAAAGATTTTGAGCTGAAACAGAAACCGAAAGGCTCTTTACAACAATGGATTGTAAAACCTTGGTTGGGATAGCGTAAGAAAGGGCCACGGTCTTGAGCCGCAAGTATGAGCCGCTTTCAAGATAGTAGTCAGAATAATAACCTACCTGACCAGCTCCGCCGGCACGAAATATTTTGCTGTCCTGATTTTCAAATGTCCAGCGGTCGTTGTAAGATGCAAACTGGTTCAGGTCTCTCTTATTTGTAACATTTCCCTCAAACATCATACGGTTTGCATTATAAATTTGATTTCCATATGACCATTGAAAGAAGACATTCAAATCGAAACGCTTATAACTAAAATTGTTATTGAATCCTCCGGAGTGTTTCGGAAGCACCCGTCCAATGACAACCCGGTCTTGAACATCCACTACGCCGTCAAGGTTGATGTCTTTATAGCGGATATCACCTGGCTGAACCCGATATCGGGCCATCCCATTTGTAGGCCTGGAGAGCTTAAGGGAATAAGTTCCGCTTGCAGACACGTCGAAATCATCTACCTGATAAAGACCGTCAGACAGGTAGCCAAAGAACGCTGCAGCTGGCCCGTTCAATGCTGCTATATAGAGCGGTTCGTTAGTGAAACCGCTGTCCCATGATACCGTACTCAGCATGTTACCTTGATTCTCCGACAGCCCCATCACCTTGTTCCGGTTGAAACTGATGTTAAAATCGCTGCTCCAGGTAAACCTTCTGGATTTAACATTCACGGTAGTCAGCGTCAATTCAAGGCCATCATTTCTGATCTCACCAATATTCTTGTAAACTCTTGTAAAACCGGTGGTGGTTGGAATATCGGCATTAAGCAACAAGTCAGAAGTCGTTTTACGATAGATATCGGCAGTGAATAAGATTCGGTTCTTTAAGAAGCCCAGATCAATTCCTATGTCTGTCTGAGTGGTGCTCTCCCACTTCAAATCCTCATTGCCAAGGGAAGACTGAATTGCCCCCGTCATAGGACTTCCATTATTAAATGAATAAGACGCACCTAGCGGATTGGTGAGTTGAGGCAAGCGGTCAAAGTCGCTCACCCGATTGTTTCCGGTAACGCCATAACTTGTTCGAAGCTTCGCTTCCGAAATGAATTTAAGCGGCTTCATAAAGTTTTCATCCTTTATCCGCCAGGTCAGCCCGGCAGAAGGAAAATAGCCCCAGCGGTTCTTCGGCGCAAATTTTGAAGAACCGTCGGCACGGAAACTTACTGAAAGAATATACTTTGACTGATAGTGGTAATTCACACGGCCAAGAAACGAAGCGAGGGTATTTTCAGTAGCGGATGAATTGGTAGACCCCGGAATCCCCTGTTCGAGGCCAGGTATACCAAGCGATTCGTTCGGAACGTTCTGCGATAGAAAACCATAACCCTCTGCATTTGCACCCTGCATGGTAAACCCTCCTAATACTTCCATACGGTTTCTCTCGCCGATTTTTTTTGTCCATGTCAGGATATTTTCGTTAAGCCAGCTACTTTTTTCTCTGTAATCGACGCTACCGAACTGACCACGGGTATTGTTCGGGAACAAGGGGGTTCCCTTTGACGTAAGGGAATTGTAAAAACTCATATTTTTACGAATCCGGCTTTCGAAGCCACCGCTCATGCGCAGTTTCAGGCCGGGAACTATATTGTATGTAAGGAAAGCATTGGCTATGATATTGCTCGAAACCGATTTTCTGAGTTCATTCTCAGCAGTTAAGATCGGGTTCACGCGGTAATCCATAGTTTCATCAATATCTTCATCCATAAAGTCATCTTCAAGGCCATCATCGAACTCTTCATCGAAATCATCAGGGTTCAGGCTTCTTCCCGATATGGGTCGGTATCCCCAAACAGAATACATCAAATAACTGCTCGCGCCAGTTCCCGCATTTGCGCTGGAAGCGATCTGCCCATTGTTGCCGAACCTGCTGTAATTTAGGTTTAGCCCAACATCGATTTTCTTACTGATATTCTGATCCAGAACGAAGCGGCCCTGGTAACGATTTTGTGCAGTATTGATCATTACACCTCCCTGATCAGACACGGATCCCGAAACAGAATACTTCGTTTTTTCGGTGCCTCCACGAAGGGAGATGTTGTATACTTGCATGAGTGACTGTCGGAATAACTTGTCCTGCCAGTTTATCCCGGAAGTTCTCTTGTAATCTTCAAGCGTCAGGCCATTGGTAAGGTAACGGTCTGTAGTTATTTGTGCGTCGCGTTCATAATGATAATTGACGAAATCAAAAGGTGACATCACATCCATCCTTTTAGTAACATTCTGGAAGCCCACAGTTGCTGTTGCCGTAATAACAGGGGTACCGACCTTGCCACGCTTTGTTTCTATTACAACAACGCCATTTGCACCACGTGCACCATAGATGGCTGTTGCAGCTGCATCTTTCAGAATATTAAAGGTTTTGATATCATCAGGAATAAGTGAGATATTCTCGGGATCTTCCATGGGAAACCCGTCGATCACATAGAGCGGTGAATTATCCTGCGTAAGTGAGTTGGCACCACGGATAATGATATTGATTCCTTCCTGACCGGGCTGCCCATCGTTGGAAGTGACATTAACCCCTGCTACTCGTCCGGCCAAGGCCTGCTCAACAGAAAAGACGGGAGCTTTCTGAAGTTCCTCAACATTAACCTCTGAAACGGAACCTGGAAGATCCCTTCTTTTGGTGCTTCCATAACCTACGATCACCAGTTCATCCAGACTGGTTGCATCGGGCAAAAGTGCAACAGTGAAGGATATTCGTCCCCTGATCGGTTCTTCGATGGTCTTGAAACCCAGATATGTAAAAATAAGAATGCCATTGGAATCCGGAACACCAATTCTAAAATTGCCTTTCGCATCGGTGCTGGTTGCGGCCGTTCCATTTTTAAATCTGATGCCTACGCCCGCCATTGCCTGGCCCTTGTCATCTGTTACCCGTCCTGTTACCACGATGGGCGGTTTCTGAAAAAGGGATATGGCTTTATCTATTAATGAAGGTTCAATTTTAGTCAGTACGATGTCCTTCCTTACAATTTTATAATTCAGAGATAGGTCTTTGATGAGACTTTTTACCGCTTCATCAATTGAAACATCATTTACTTTAATGTTGACTTTACGGTTATCGAGGTCTTTAACATTATAAATGAAGCCATATCCAGACTGGCTTTGGATAGATTGCAGAATCTTTTTAACAGGTGCATTAATTTCATTTAAGGTGATTTTCTGTCCAAGTCCTCTTGCACTTACCTGTGCTAAGGCAACAATTAATAGGAAAGTAGTTAGCCTCATTATTAATAATAGTTTAGGCGGTATCTGCAATAACGGCATACCACGGTTAGATGCATTATTATTCATATATTTGGTTTGGTTGAGTTGATGTAATGTTGTACCAGCATTTATTTTATCCCTTATGGCTTTGCCCTCAGGGAAAGGTTAGCTCAATCTCCTGCCGGATAGTGCGTCGAACTACTATCCGGCTTCTTATTGCAAAAACCTTAATCATTTCTTTTCTAGGCCCGTTGTTGTCTTTTCATTTTAGTGTTTATTTATTTGGTTTAGTTAAGGACGAAGTCCGTTTTATTTTTTTACAATAATTGTCCGGCCATCTATTTCAAAATTTACCTTCATAAACTTCAAAATATCCACCGTTTGGGTCAGTGTGTTATTTCTATCTATATTGCCTGTAAACCGCTCATCGGGAATGCCGTCCGGATATCTGATGTCAACATTATACCATCTGCCCATTTCCTTCAATACGGCTTCCAGATTGGCGCTGTTAAAAGCAAATCTTCCATTTTTCCAGGCTATGATATTTGTAGCATCTACCGCTCTTACGTTTATTTCATTACCGGTAGTTAAAGTAGATTGTTGATTTGGATGGAGGATAACACTTCCTGAGTGATTTGCTTTAGCGCTTTGTACCCGGACCAAGCCCTCGAGCAAGGTAGTTTTAATTCCTTCTCCCTTATATGCACTGACGTTAAAGTGTGTACCTAATACTGTTACTTCCTGTCCATCGGTTTCCACAATAAACGGCTTATCTTTATTTTTAGCAACCTCAAAATATGCCTCACCAATTATTGAAATTCTACGCTCCATATCAGTAAATTGACTTGGGAAATCTATTTTTGAGTCGGCGTTGAGCCACACTTTAGTGCCATCCGGTAAAGTTACCTGGTAGGTTTGGCCACGGCTGGTCGTTAAATTGAGCATCTGAGCTTTCCGCAGAGCCTCCTCACCGTTTATACCCTTGCCATCATCCCAGCGCTCCACAGCATTGCCGTCGTTATCCACAGCTTTGCCGTCGTTATACTTCAAGCCATCTACAGCTATAATCAGCCCTGTTTTCGCATCACTAAGGGTTATCACTTTACCATTGGCAAGCCTAAGGGTTGCCCCATTTTTACCTGGCGCTATGTCGTTGGCAAGCGGGGATCCAGGATGATGGCCGCCAAACAGACCAGAAGCATAATACAACCATATGCCTAAAGTACATATTGCTATTGCTGCGGCAAACGAAGCCAGGCCTGCAAAGCCGTTCCATCTGATCATCTTTGCCTGTACAGGAACTGTATCACTTTCAGCAGCGTAAATTGCATTCAGCATCCTGGTTCTGGCCAGCCGATCAAAAGGCTGTTCGGCGTCAAGTTTCTCCCAGCAATCTTTCATAAGCTGTTCCAGCTCTGCAGTATATCTGCCAGATTCCAGCATTTCGAAAAGTTCCAGCTCCAGCTCCGAACTGATTTGATCATCGAAGTATTGTCTGAATAGCCATGCCAACCTTGTTTCTTCCATAACTTATACAACAGCTTTTAAGCTTGTTTTAAACTAAAGACGAAATGATCTTAAAAAAGGGGTAGTGAAATTAAAAAAAGATCAAGAAAATTGTCATAACCGCCAGAATGCTCAGTTCTATATTGGACTTCAGCTCAGTTTTTATAAAGGAAACTGCATACTGGATGTGCTTCTTTACGGTTTCCTGCGAAATTCCCAATTGCTGCGCAATCTGATGATGCTTCAGGCGATCGTACCTGCTGAGCATATAGACCCGTTTGCTTTGTTCAGGGAGCTTACTGACCACCCGATCGATCAGGGCACGATAAACTTCAGAAGAATGCTGCGCATCGGTGTTTTCGGCCTCATCTATTAAAAATTTTTCAAGCGCTACAGCCTGCAGCTTTTCCCTGGCCTGTTTCCTTAAATGATCCAGTACCCGGTTTCGGCACATAATAAAAGTATAATTGCTAAAGCTTTTGATTTCCGGGAGATCTGCCCTTCGGAGCCAGATCTTTATAAAAATATCCTGAACAATTTCTTCGCTGATCTCCATCGATTTCGTCATTTTGAGCACATAGGTACCCAACAGATTGTAGTAGGCTTCAAATAATTCAGAAAAAGCACGCTGATCCCCTATCGCGACTCTCGCCAGCAATTCCGCTTCGTTTTCAAGGGCTTTAAAATCTCTCGTTCGTGGCATCCAGATCAGTCATTATTAATTTACTTGTTTGGGCGAGCTTGCTGCCATCCATCGTTAAACTTTTGTTTCAGTTCTTTAACCAAAGTCACATTAGCAGGGACATCAGCTATGTTATTTATTTCAGCAGGATCGGCCTGATGGTCATAAAGTTCTATTGCTTTAACTTCAGCTGTCTTAAAATCACGCCACTCTACATAGCGGTAGCGATCTGTTCTCATCGTATAACCCATTAAATCAGGTGCGCTTTTGTATATCCAGGGCCGGGGAAACTGACTAAATACCGCACTCTTCCAGGGTTGATTGGGCTTATCTAATAGTGGCACCAAACTAGTTCCTTCCAGACCATCTGGAATTTGGAAGCCACCCAGATCGGCTAAAGTTGGGTATAAATCTACCAGTTCAACTAATCCATTGGATTTGACACGCTGCTTTTTCCCTGGAGCTGCAATAATCAAAGGTACTCTGGTATCCAGTTCATAATTGGTTGATTTTGCCCATAAGCCTTTTTCTCCTAAATGAAACCCATGGTCACTCCACAATACAATAATGGTATTTTTTGTTAAGTTTAAACGCTCTAATTCGGCCAGTACTTTTCCAATCTGGGCATCAGTATAACTAACCGCGGCATAATAGCCATGTAATAATTCCCGCGTTTTGTCATCCGTGATTAATTGATTAAACCCAATGTCGGTGTATCCCCTAAGTTCTTCGCTCTTATGTGCTGCATAGGGTGGTATGTTTTTAGGAAGGGTTTTCTGAACTGGTAATGAAATATTTTCCCGGTCGTACATGTCCCAATATTTTTTAGGTGCACTGAAAGGCAAATGTGGCCTGCGAAATCCTACAGCGAGAAAGAACGGCTTGTCCTTATTTTTTTTTAGCACATCCACTGCCTGGTCTGCTACCTGTCCGTCTATATACGCGTTATCAGACACGTCGGCCATTTCTGTAGCGGCAGCCTTAGCTGAATTTTTTTGGAGATTAGCAGGCAACACATATTTGCCTTCTCTTTTGGTAACTGCAAGTATCTCCGGCACAGACCAGGAAAGTGAGTCTTGTGCGGATGCGGGATCATGGTAAATTTTACCAATACTTTGTGTATGATACCCGTTATTTTTAAAATATTGAGGTAAGGTAACCACGTCCGGAATAGTGCTGCGGAAGTGTGTCTTCAGGTCCCAAACCTTTGTTGTGTTTGGTCTTCTTCCGGTCATTAAAGAAGTCCGTGAAGGTGAACATACAGCTTGCTGGCAATAAGCCTGGCTAAATAAAACGCCTGATGCTGCCAGTTTATCAATATTGGGGCTTTTCACTGTTCTATTCCCGTAGCAACCTAATTCGGGGCGTAGGTCATCTACCGCAATAAAGAGGACATTAGGTTGCTGCTTACTGTTTTTCAATTCCTTTTTTACCCCGCAACCTGTAATTGTAAGTATTGCCACAGAAATGGCTAGCGGAATGTATTTATTGATGTAAAATATCCTGTTAACTTGTTTTTGATTTTTCATATTTATGTGCACTAAAATATTTAAATTATACTAAACTTACAGGCCCCATTAACCCTGCACTGTAGAATGGTTGTGCTTTGGTATGGGTCCATTGCTGAGCAACGGGATTATTTTTCAGAGACTTCATATAATTTCCCAATACCGTAGTAACTTTTATTTTTATGCTATTCTCACCGGGCTTTAGCGTTCCCTTTAAATCATAGCTATGTTTTCCATACCACCTGAATCCCAGTGGCTGGCCGTTTACTTCCAGTTCTGATATGCCAGATACCTTTCCAAGGTCTAGCGAATGGTAATGCTCCGGACTTTCGATAAGAAATGTCTGCTCATAAAAAATAACTCCGCCGAAGGACTGGAGCTCCGGATCATCTTTAAAATCTATAAGTTTTTTAAATTCTGTTTTACGGGGCTGTTCATTTCCCTTTTCCAGGGTTACATCCCATGGGCCGTTAATGGTGTAGGGTTGTTTAGCAGCAACTTTTGGAAGTTTATACAGCTCACCTTCGCTGTCATTTGTAAACACGATTAACATGGATTGGGCAGGATTAAGACTGATCCTGAGCTTGTTCTTTACATCCTGATATGGATACAGGTACTTTTTGCCCGTCTCAGGATCCCATAGCCATGCCGTTCTGTTTCTGACATTAAAGGTAGCTGTGAATTCATGAGTTTTTTCCAGATGATAATTGCTGATAAAGAAAATAGCTGCTTCGCCGGTTTTGTAATGCACCTGACTCACATGCGAAACAGGTTTATCGAACTTAACAAATGGTGTCAGATTATATTTTAATTGTAGCTGCGTATACCAGTCTATGATTTTCCCTTTGGGAGCAGGAAAGAAACTGATATTGCGGGGAAAATCCTTTTTTAATGATTGAATTTCGGTATAGACCTTTTGATCTCTCGCTGCAGCATTCTGCTTCCCGAACGATTTAACAGGTTCTTTGCCGATAAAGATCAGCAATCCGCCTGCAGCTGCAAATTTTCTAAGCAACTCAGGAGTTTCGGGCGCTACCGATTCCATTTCTGTCATGAACAGCACTTTATAACTCCTTGTATTATAATGAAACCTGCCTTTAGAAAAACTGCACTTTTGCAGGATGTTTTCGTTGATATAATCACAGCCACCTCCATTCTGATGGATAGCCTCCCATATGTTGTTGGCATATGCAGGATACACGATTTGTGGAACTTGTTGATATTGAAGGCCCACCTCCGACCACATATCTGCCAGGGGGAACATAATGGCTATATCCGATTGCATTTCCGAATCCTGAAAAACTGCAGACAGTCGGGCTTTATAATCGATCCATGTTTTTAAATAGGGCCACCAGGGATTTCTTTCACTAAAAAAAGTGCCATAGCGTACCCATCCCGGAAAGGGAACATCGGGAGGGCTATAATTGAATCCATGCAAAATGGAATGGGTAACACCAGAAAGATTACTTTGATCTCCTACAATCTTTATTCTTTCTAAGCTCTCATTAAAAACGAGATCTGTGTTGGTCATTTCTTCGCAACTGATCATACGTTTTCCGGTTAGTCTTGCCGCCGATGAAACAAACTTATTCACAGGCCGGTATGCCCTGCCGGTTTTAAAGGTATTTTCCGGCAGATCACCGCCCACATCATCACGGATCCAGGTTTCACATTCCGGAATATCGGGCAGCATAGCTGATTCCAAGGTATAGTATTCGCGACCATAAGCCTGCACTCTTGATTTAACCTTGTTTTTCTTGCACCAATCAATAAATGTATATAAAAACCTCTCGTTGAATAATTCAAGCCGGGTTGTTTCAAAATCATATCTTACCTGGTTAATCTCGTCCTGTGTCTGGGACGAAAGCGTGATGATCCTTTCAATGGACTGCGAGCCGGTATGACTGAGTCTTTTACTTAATTTAAAGAGAATAAAAGGCAAATAAGGTTCCAGCGAATAGCCTCTTCTCTGCTTAAACTGTTCCAGCATATCATCACACCAGTTGGAGCCACGCAGTTCCAGACTGTCAACAAATATGGACCTGAAGTACTCAGCCATATGGCCAATTTTACCAGAAATCGCATCGGACATTCTATCCAGATACCGTAGAACTGCAGCTTTATTATAATGATCGAGAACTGGCCCCGAAGCTCCGGGTGCCCCAAGCGTCACAGATGCATAGCCGGTTAACTTTACCATAATATAAAGTATATGTTCACCGGGAGGCACGTCAATAGTGACCTCCGCATTTTTTATTTGCGAATTGAGGTCAACCCCAGGATGGAAAGCGTCAAGACGTGCCGATGAAAGCCTTAATCCGAATAGTTCCATTGACCCGGACTCGCGTTTCATCAGAAAATCTGTTTCCGCTAATAAATCCTGTTTTTTTATGCTGAATTGTTGTGGACCTTTCAAATTTTTTGTACCGAGTGCCAGTAATTGTATCTGCTCCTCTTTTTTGAGGAACTCACCGCCGAAGGGCCAACCGGAACCTACAATAAGATCACAGGTTATCCCTCGCTCTTTAGCGGCAATTAAGGTTGTCTTTAGTACAGCTAACCATTCTTCGCTCAGCCAGTTAAGCACTTTATAGTTCAATGGGTTGCCACCTTTAGGGAATGCTACCGGATTAATTTCTACCCCGGAAATTCCCTTTTCTTTAAGTAGGTCCAATTCACGTAGCAATTCTTTTTCCACAACTCTTCCCCCATTCCACCACCAGCGCATAAAGGGCCTCGCTGAGGCAGGCGGATTTTGGAAATTTTGATATAAGCTGGCTGCAGATGCTGAATTCATTTCAGCAGCATTCCCTGGTTCTGTGGAGAAAGGAAATCCATAAACTAATGGTGTTAAGGCACCAATCCTGACAAAATTTCTTCTCGATATCTTCATTCTTTAACCAACTCGTACTCATTAAATGGGTATTTAACTCCGCATGTCTGGATCTTATTTTTTATAAATGACAATTCCTTCAGCCGGGCTCTCTACCCCACCTTCTCCGGCAATAACAACTGTACCATCGTTTAAAACCGCTGCATCCATATTTCCTATGGGGGCATTATAGCCGAAATAGGCTTCTCTGGTGAAAAGCGGGCCAACTGTAGTGTAGACTTGCCCATTATTGATGCTTTTAAAGAGCATAGGTGCAACTGCATAAGCAGGACTGTTTTTAACTTCTGGATCGGTTTCTCTGTTTATGGGACTTATATACAATATTTCACCGTTTTTACCTTTGAGTATAGTCCCGCCAAACAGATGTCCGTAATCAGCAGTTTTTACGTCTGATGAGATGTTACTGGCTGCGGTCCAGTTGTCTCCACCGTCGGAGCTGTAGGAAACCAGTCTGTTTTTGGGACTGGTATTGGTATGTCCGGCTATCATCATTAACCTGCCATCTGAAAGTTCAACTACTGTACCTTGTTTCAGGCGACTGCCGCTAACGGTTTTGCCTAAGCGCCAGGTACCTCCACCGTCGTCAGATAGCGCCATCCTTACTACGTTGGTGCTGTAGGTAAGCGGCATAACCAGGCGTTTGTTATAGGTAGCTGATGTAAGTACGATACCATGCCCGGCACCGCCCTGAATATATCCTGCAGCAGTATTTTTAAATGCAGTTATTTCTATCGGTGCCGACCAGGATGTGCCATTGTCGCTGGATTCGATCTGGTAAATACGCTGTGAGCTGGCATCGTAAGTAAAGGTATTGCTGTTAGCCGGAAATGTTCCGCCAATGGTACTGTATTGAAGGATGATCTTTCCATTATCCGCAGTAACCACCTGAGGGAAACAATAAGTCATATTACTGCTATTACCAGCAAGTACCGTGAGCTGGTTACTCCAGGTATTTCCTCCGTCGGTAGATCTTTTCATAATGATATCGGTATTTCCTACCGGTATGGTATTTTGTGCCACCCGCTCTTTAGCCGAAGTGGGTGTCCCACGGCCTTCAGCAAAAAGCAACAGGTCGCCGCCTGTAGTTTTGGCCAGGGCTGGTGCCTGGATTTTATTATAACTGCCTTCATATTCATGCATGGCATAGTTGGGCGTATACATGTCTGTGCTTTCGATATACACATCGTGGACATTCACAAAATTTCTCCACGGACGGATCTGCGGTGTAAAATAATACATGCGTTCGGCACCAAGTTTAAATGAAAAGACCAGCGTGCCATTTATTTTTACATAAAATATACCGGCGGTAACGATAACTTCTAAATCGGCCGGCACTCCGGGAGTCATTACCTGCGTAACTGTAGGCCAACCCAATGCAGGATTTACAGTAGCACCTAGCTGGCCATATACGTCGACAAAAAATGTGGGTTCACCACTGCCGCCGTCCATTCCAAATACCAAACTGCCCCCGGTATCCCAGTTCTTCCCTAAAACCAGACCAGCCGCTGTAGCATTAAAAGTACCAAAGGTAACCTTCGCATACATATAGAAGCTCTTTCCTCCGCCAACAGGCACGAAATACTTGGAGTATACCCAATTGAATTTGTAGCTGTTGGGATCGCCTGCGAAATGATCCGCGTTTGACAAAGGATAATAATTGTAATGCGGTGTCATATAAGCCCCCGCTGCTTTTTGTACCCAGGAGAGGGTGTCGCCTTTTGGAAAATAATCTGTATATCCTTTGAACAGGATTCTTTCATAATCCGGTACGCCGTCTTTCATCAGCCATTTCCCGGCTTGTCTGGTCGAATCAAACGGGAATGGCAGTGAATCGAGTCCGATAGGTCGGTCTATCTTGAATGGCCCAGGAAAATCAAAATGTTCTTCTTTATAGCATGAGGCCAGGAAGAGGCTTGTAAATGCCATTACAAAGAGATATGCAGTCAGTTGTTTAGTCTTCATCTCTATATACTTAAATATTTCTTATCATCAATTTTAAACTATTACTCCCATTTTTTTGGGTCGACAGGAATATACCAGTTTGCTTCATTTTGAAGCTTTGCCCGAATGGCCGCCCTCAAGTTTTGCGGATATTTGGCCGATACCGCATCAGCGAGCACGTTTCTTCTGTCCAGTTTTGACCGTAGCATCAAATCGTACCAGCGTTTTCCTTCAAAAGCAAATTCCCTGGCCCTTTCTTTAAAGATCATATCTTCCATGACCTCCTTGTTGGTATATGGGAATGTAAGTTTATCGAGAATAACCAATCCACGTGCTTCTCTGACCATATTGATAAAATTAAAGGCAGATGAATAGTTGTTCAGCATCAAATCTGCAAGCGCCTTCAATAAGAAAGCATCTGCACTGCGCATGATGTGCCAGCTGGCGCTGCTTTCATAACTCTTGCGCATGGCCAGTACGTTGTCCAGACCTATGTATTTCCAGATGACAGTATCACCAGCTACTACTTTATAACTGGCCTGGGCCCGGATGTCGGCATCCGTTAGTGATACGTCATCCTTAAACAGCGGATCCACTACCGATGGTACTGGCTTTAAATAATATTTCCCGCCATCAGCTCTTACTGAAGATGTAAATTCCTGCAACCTATTGGTTTCAAAACTATTGGTGTACTTAAAACCCAGCAGAAACATAGAATGCAGTGGGGCATACGACGAAGAAAACTGATTAAACCAGTTTCCTGAGTTGCCTAAGGTATGGTTCGCATTCCGGATCGGAAGGTCGCAGAATGAAGATGCGGTCTGGTATTCTCCAAGCCATAGCGCTATTTCTGCAGCATAGGTGGCTGCCAGTACTTGCGAAACTCTTCCATACCGCTCCTCTCCGGATAGCGTTGTTCCATTCCACTGATAATTTATGGGAAGCATCCCGAGTGCAGTCAGTATATCATTGTAAACCAATGTCCACACTTCCTGCTGATTGGCAGGCATGTTGTAAATGCTACGGATCTGCTCAGAGCTGAGGCTAAGTGTAGGTTCCTTTACTGTTTCGCCGGCAGCATTGATATAAGTGATGTGTTCTGCAAAGTCGGTGGTGATAATTGGAAATGTGGCATAGGTACGCAATAACTGATAATAGCAAACGGCGCGCAATAATAAAGCTTCTGCATAGAATGCACTTGCGTCGCGGTCCGCAATTTTAGTATCCAGCGCTTTAACCTGATATACTTTTTCCATCTGCCGGTTGCAGCGTGCTATTGTCCGATAAATCCCCGCATAGTTGGTGTACGGATTGTCTGTACTTACATTGTTGACCACAAACTCATTGATATATGGATCAGGGTCAAGCTGCCCGGTTGTCACCATGTCGGCCCTGGCATCTCCCCATAATAAGAATTTGTGTACTTCTTTGGTGAGAGACTCATACATACCAATTGCCGATGCATTCAGATCTTCCCTGTTCTTATAAAATTCTTCTTCCCGAATATGATTACTCGGTGTAACCTCAAAGAAATCAGAACAAGAGGACAGGCAAAGGCTTGTAGTCATTGCAGAAGCCAGGATTATTTTTTTTATAGCATTCATTTTCTTCATCTTCAAATACATTAAAATGACATCCTTACACCAAGGATATAAGATTTAGGCAGCGGCGATGCTCCGAAATCAATTCCACGGAGCATCGCATCCGGAGAGCTGACCACTTCGGGATCAAATCCGCTGTATTTACTGAAGGTCAGCAGGTTCTCCGCGGTAACAAATACATGGAGTCCGCGAATGAGTTTCATGCGGCCTGGTATGCCGATCTGGTAGCTAAGAGTTACATTTTTAAAACGCAGATAACTGCCGTTTTCAACCCATAAGTCTGAGGCCGCCCCATTCATAGATGGATCATCAAAAGCAGCACGGCTTAATCCTGATCCAGGGTTTGAAGGAGAAATCCATCTGTTCTGTACGTTCGGCGACTGGTTCGAATAGTCTTTCATCACATGCATTTGCTGATTGAAGCTGTTGTAGATTTCATTGCCTGCAGCATAAGTGAACAGGACATTAAGAGATAATTTTTTGTAGCTTAACAGGGTTCCGAAATTGCCAAAAGCTGCAGGAAGTGGTGATCCTATTAGCTGACGGTCCAGGTCATTGATCCTGGAGTCCTTGTTTACATCGTCAATGATGTAATCTCCTGCCTTGAAACTGGTGCCGTCCGCCTTTTTCAGGTTTACATCACTATCTGAGGCAAAGACCCCCAGTACTTTGTATCCATAAAAGGAGCCTAAAGGTTCGCCTACCTTCGCGACAGTGTAAATCCCGCCTAAAGACTTCATAATATTGCCGTTGTTCAGGCTTTTTATCTCGCTGTTTAAGGTTGACAGGCTTGCGTGGATTGACCAGTTCAGATCTGCCTTGCGAACCAATTCTGCGGCTATGCTGACTTCAAACCCCTTTGAAACCATTTCTCCGTTGTTCTCAAACTGCGGGTCTAAACCAAGTTCGATGGGTACGGCACGCTGTGTGATGAGATTTGACGTGGCTTTATAATAGTAACCTCCATCTAATTTTAAACGGCTGTGAAGCAAGTTCAGCGTCAGTCCTGCATCATAGGTATTCGTGGTCTCGGGCCTGATGGACCTGTTTGAAATATTACCCAGATATACACCTCCGTAACCAAAATAATTGGCCGGATAATACAGGTTATAATGATAGAAACCGCGCAGGTCATTGTTGCCGGTCCTGCCCCAGCCAGCCCTCGCTGCCAGTTGTGTACCGCTTTTTCTTTCCAATAGATCTGCTACTGCTTTCACACCTGGATAGATACCCCAGCGACCATCAGCACCAAAATTGCTGGAGCCTTCTACATTCAGATTTGCGGAAACTATTAATCTTTTAAACAGATCGACATGCCCTCTCGCATAAACAGAGAGTAGCCTCGATTTATAATTAATATTGGAAGCTGTATCTACTATACCCTGTGCAAGGGTTTCATAATCGTCCGTACCAGCATTGATCTTGCGTACGTATATAGATTTCTCCTCATATGATTCAACGGAAAAGCCGACTTGTCCATAATAGGTATTGTTCGATCCAAAAGCCCCCTTCCTATCCAGCCAGCTGGTCCATAAGATCATTGATTCACTGGAGTTCCTTTTTAAATTTTGTCTGATCCTGTTCAGGTCAGCAACAATTCCCAAAGCGGGGCGATATTGCTTTTCCGTGAGACTCATGTAATTAAATACAAACGAAGAATTGATCGAGGTTTTGGGCGACAAAGACCATTTGGCACTGATTTTTCCGTCTACCCGGTTATCCTCATTGCTATTGTACATATTGTTTACCAGGGCCAGCGGATTACTCTTACCAAGCACATCCACCCCCTGATATTGTTCCGTAACCTGCCCCAACTCCGAATACCGGAACGGACTCATGAAAGGTGCTTTGGTAGCGGCTACAAACAAAGGGTGTATGCCGTAGTTGAAACCCTGCTCAGCATAGCGTCCGTTGGCATGGGTATAGGCAAGGTTGTTGGAGATTTCTATTTTAGGTGACAACTTGTAGTCAAGGTTAAACCTTAAATTGACCTGGTTCATGTCTGAGCCAGTGATCGTCCCTTCCTTATCGGCATATCCTACACTAAACATATAATGCGCATCGCCATCCCCCCCTTTTAGTTTTAAATGATAATCCTGGTACAGCGCATTTCTGGATATCCGGTCTATCCAGTCTGTATTTTTGTTGTACATAGGCTGATTTGGGTCAAAGACAGGGTTCTGGTTTACTTGAGCCGCTGTACTTCCGTTTTCGAGGTAATAGTTACGCAGATAATCTTTAAACTGTCCTGCGTTCATCCGCTCCAGTTTGATAGCTGACTGCTGCACACCAAATTTCGCAGAAAAATCTATTTTTGTACCGCCTAGCTCGCCTCGCTCGGTTTCAATAAAGATGGCCCCGTTGGCACCTCTCCCCCCGATTTCGGAGAGGTCAGCACCTCCTTTTATAACTTTTACCTCGTCAATGTCATTTGGATTAACAAAGCTAAAGCGATTGGGCTGGTGTATAGAAAGAAAAGAAGGTAATGCCCTGGAATACCTCACCGGGATGCCATCGATATAAATATACGGAGATGAATTCAGGTTGATGGAACCGGCCCCGCGGATCATCAGCTGGGTAGCAAAGCCTATGGAGCCGGATTGTATAACCTGGATTCCAGATTTATCGGCCAGCAACTCACTGAAGGTTATGGCGCTTGTTTTTGTGTTTACTTTGCGCTGAAGGGAATCGGATACCCCCTCTTGTCCCAGTGCCGTAAGGCACACCGCATTCAGCACTAAAAGCAATCCTTTCTTTAACATAATTCTAAATTCCTTTTTCATTAAAATATTCTTCCTATTCAGGTATCAGTTCAATTGCGTCCATTAATATATCACAGCAATAATCGCCTTTCTTTCCAGTAGCAAAAGCGGTAAGTGCAAAGGTGAGTTTGACATCTGACCGGCTCTCTACGTTGATCAACCCGCAATTGTTATAGATGTAATAATTGTATACTGGCCAGGTGCCATCGCCTTTGGCAAGGTCTATATTGTCTTTTACGATAGCTCCGTTATAAATGGTAATAAATTTTCCCCTGGTGCCCGTACGGTGCACAATGCGGATGTTGTACCGCCCGGCCGGTACTTCCGGAATGGTGAGGTAAAAAGAATCTCCAACCTGCTGGGCGTCAAAGGCCACGATCTTCAGCTCTTTATTTTGGTGGTAGCTTTGGGTTCCGTTATTGAGCACGATTTTAGCAGGGGTCTGGGCAAACACATTTTGCACACCATAATTACTGTTTGGAGGAAAAAGGTTGAACCGGATGGGAGCCGGTACGGCTGCTACTATTTCCACAACTTTGTCGATGGAATGATAAACTCCATTAAGGCTTATCCGGTCTATGCCAAATGCTAACGACTGGTCAAACTTAAAGCTCGTGTTCATAAAATACTGACCCTTGCTATCGACGGTAAAGGTCAATGCTTCTTTTTTATACACTGGATACATGCGCTCTGTGGTCAGCTGATTTAAAAAATATCCCGAATCAGGGATAATGTGATAAGCCGCCCAGTTACTTAGGTTGGCAATGGCGTTTTTGTCAAAATTATTTCTCTGTAATACCTCATCCCGTTCAACGATCAGCGTAATTGTACTGTCCTTCAAATACCGGGTAAGCCCTGTTTCTTCAAAGATCCCGAGCATAATGTTGTACTGCCCAGTTTTTGTGAGTGTTTCATAAATGGTTTCTACCGGCGGACTAAGCACTTCGTCAACAATGTCGATATAACCATTGCTCATTTCTATATTCGATTCACTGATGGTCGAAAAGTTATTCAGTTTAATAGCGTTATAGGAATCTCTGATATCTGCAATCAAAAATTTTTTATTAAACTCTGTGGGCGTAACAATAGGTCCGGGCTCAAATGTGTTGGTATTGATCTTTGCATTCAGTAAATGGTAACCGAAATAATTTGACCAGAACTCTGGCGATTTATCCTTAATTGAGCTGACTTTGCTGCCACCGGATGACAGCCTGGTAAAAAGCTTTTCGAATGCGGCATTTGTGGGCACAAACACCGTATATGTTCCTGCGGTTTTCAGTAAGCTACGCTTCTTCACATAATCTACCATCTCTTTGTAGGTGCTCAGATCTGGCCTGTTGTCTATATAGTCCATAATCTGAAGCTCATCATTGTCATCGTATCTGGCATCAGAAAACTCTGGCTTACACCCCTGAAATACAAACAACATGACGGCGGCAATGATCAGGTGGCTACATGCCGTCCATCTGTTCTGAAAAAGGCAATTTATATACTGTTTCATGTCTTTATGCTTTAGTTGACATTAATTTATTTGCTTTTATAAAAATCCTTCTGTGGCAAAAGGGGATTGTTGTCTACTTCAATCCGGCTATAGGGTAAAAACCAGCTTTCCATATTGAGCAGCCTGGCCCGGATTACCTGATAAGGGCGCCCCAGCGCGTTGTTGGTTGCAGCTTTCTCTACCAAAACATCTGTATAACCGGGTCTCCTGGAAATGCGTACTGCGGCAAACCATTCTTTTCCTTCAAAGCCGAGTTCAAACTCACGTTCCATCAGTAGCCGGTTGAAAAATTCTGTGCCTATTCCACTTTCACCAGGTGTAAGCGCCGGGAGGTCGCAATGTTCACGGATGATGTTGATTACTTTTTCTGCTTCATCATATTGTCCTAGCATGCCATAAGCTTCAGCTTTCATAAATAAAACCTCCCGGTAGCGATAGAAAATATAATTGGAGACACGGTCATTTTGCCGGCGATAAGCGCGCTGATAAGGCGACTGCCCTAAAAACTTATATACTTCAGCTGTTGATCCGGCTGATGGTATGGTAAAGGCGCTATAGTTCTTCAGTCTGATGGTATCTGCTGAGAAATGCTTGTCCGGCATGGTACTCGGATACAACAAATCGCCCGAATTTATCCTGATATTGGTAAAATTGGCAGAATAGGTTGCTGTAGCACCCTCCGTTATGGCAAACCAGTTATATAACGGTGAAGAAGGACCTTGTAAACCGTATTGGAATTCAAAAATTGACTCGGAAGAATTTCCAGGATAAAATATATTGTACCAATCCTGAGGCCTGACCAGGGTATTGGCATAGGTGCCATCAAGGGTTTTACACAAATCGATACAGGCGGCATAATCGTTCCTCCAAAGCTTCACATCGGCCATGATCGCACGGGCAGCATTCTTCGTTATACGTCCATATCGCTCCCTGGTATCAGAAAATGTCGCGGGTGCATCTTTTATAGCCAGCTCCAGATCTTCTTCAATGAAATCAAGCACGTCACTTTCAGATGAGGGGGCGGTATTTAAGTTCTGCGTGTCAGATTCATAAGGTTCTTTTACTAGAGGCACCTCTTTAAACGACCTCACCAGATAGAAATAAACCAGTGCCCGGAGTCCGTGAGCTTCCCCAAGCATTGTTTTTAATTCTGCCTCACTAAAATTTACATCGTTTTTAAGAGCGGTTGGTGCATTTTTAATAAAAGCATTGATCCATCCTATGGCCTTATATTGGTTTGTCCAGGACAACAAACCGTTATTGGTATAAATATCGTGCTCCATAAACTGGCTGTGGCTGATTGAGAAATTGGTACTCGGACCAGGCGCATATAAACTTGATCTGATATCTCCCCATGCCTGAAAATTTCCCAGACAGGTATGGAGTGATGTATACAGACCCATCAGGGAGGAATACACCTGCTCCCTGTTTTGCCAGAATTTGTCCTTGACCAGGTTGTCCGGAACATCTACGTCCAGAAACTTAGTACATCCGGACAGGATAAGTAAAGTGCCCAGAGCTGCATATTTTATCGTATTTAATATTTTCATCGTCTTTCAAATTAAAGTGAGAGCCTAAGTCCGAAGGTATACTGTCTTGCAGGTGCGGTGATGTTATTATCGATCCCAAACATATTCACGCTGCCTGTGATCGGTACTTCAGGATCGATACCCAGATAATTGGTCCAGGTATATAGATTATAAGCGGTAAGAAATACGCTCATGTTTCTTATACCTACTCCTAGTTTTTTGGTTAGCTCATTACTAAAATTGTAGGTAAGGGATACTGTTTTCAAACGCAGATAAGAAGCATCTTCTACCCATCTGGTGGAGGCCTCCTGGTTCCAGGTAGCTAGCCGCTCTGCCCGTGGCATGTCTGTAATGTCTCCCTGCTTTCTCCAGCGGGCGGTTACGGACTGGGCTTGATTTCGTGAATCATGCATTTTTTCCAGGTTCTTCCTGCTCAGATTAATGACATCATTGCCGTATTGATATTGAAAGTTGACCTGAAGCATCCAGTTTTTTAAAGTGAAACTGTTGTTCCAGCCGCCAAAAGCAACAGGGTTGCCATCACCAATCTGAACTTTATCCAGTTCATTGATGATGCCGTCGCCATTGATGTCTTCATAAACCATGTCCCCACCTCTAAACTGATGACCGGTATTTGAACCATATCGCATATATTTGGGTGTCAATCCATCGGCTTCATAAATAATATCTCCCCCTTTCTCTCTCAATATGGCATCGGCATCAGTGGGATAAACACCTTTTGCCCTATACCCATAAAATCCGCCGACCACATCTCCTGCTTTCAATTTAGAGGTAAAACCTTCTTTGGTAGTTGTAAATGCTCCTTCATCCAGGTTGTCAGGCAAAGTGAGCAGCCTGTTTTTATTGGTTGCAATGTTAAAAAACGAACTCCATCGCAATGCTTTTGCACCGCCTTTCAGGATAACCGCGTTGAGACCAAATTCAAATCCGCTGTTGCGTAAAGTTCCGAAGTTAACAAACTGTGTTTCATACCCTAATGTGGATGATAGCGTTTCTTTTAACAAAAGATCGGTTGTTGTTCTGGTATAATAATCAATTTGTCCGCGGATACGGGCGTCAAACAATTCAATGTCCAATCCGTAATTGTATTCTGTAGTGTTCTCCGGCTTGATATTATCGTACGCAAACTTAGAAGGATAAGTATAGGTCTCTCCCAAATAGCCAGTACCGGTCGAATAGGCTACGTCATATAAATTCGTTACATTCGGCAGGTTACCTGTTATTCCAAAAGCAAAACGCGGCTTCAATGAACTGATCCATTTGGTATTTTTAAGGAAACCTTCTTTAGTCATTTCCCAGGATGCCCCTATAGCGGGGAAAACTGTATATAAATTGTCTTTACCATACCTGGAATCTCCTTCCATTTTTCCGGTCGCCGTAAGGAAATAACGGTCTTTAAGCGCATAATGCCCCTGGATGAAAGCTCCGATATTTCTTCGGTCACCAAAACCTCCGGAAGCCCTTGATATGACCGCAGATGCATCGGAAGAACGTAGCTTCGGCGAAGCCCCATTGCTGTAGGCTATCGTTGTCGAATTGTCACTGTCGGAAGTCAGGTTCATCACCCCAACTACCGTTAGCCGGTGGTTGGTCTTATTTATCGCCGACCAGATCAACCTGCTGTTATTGTTGATCATCAGCTGATGGCCTTCGGCCTGAAGTCCGGCATTAAACAATGCCTCTCCCGGAATTGATGCCGTGGCATAACCAGGAAGAAAGTACTCATCCCCGGATTCCCGAAAATCAACCCCAATCTGAGTGCGAAAGTCAAGGTTCTTTAATATTTTGTAGTCTACTACTGTCGAAGCCATAAATCGGTTCGACTTTGTTAAATAAGTTGAATAGTCGATTACGGCCAGAGGATTGTAGCGCGAGGTATAAGTTACAGGATCCGTGCGTTGCACAAAATAATCCAATCCATTTTCTGAATACACCGGATAGAATGCCCCTATTTCACGGGCATACAACATTGGCGATATTTCATTGGTTGTAAAATCGATCGCCCCCTGTTCATTAATCGGATGTTGTTGTCCCCGTTTGTCAGTCATTGAGTTGATGTAAGAAAGTTCTGCCGATACCTTGAGCCTGTCCGAAACCTTATAGTCGAGATTAAACCTGTTGTTAAACCTGTCATAGCCGGTCCCTTTAGTTGTGCCATATTGAGTAGTATAGCCCACACCCCAGTAATAACTCACCCGCTCACCACCGCCACTTAGCGAAGTGTTGTATTGCTGGTAATACCCATTTCTGGTGATGACATCAATCCAGTCAGTATTGTTATTGTACTGCCACGCATCTCGTCTGGTCAGATCGCCGCGCAGTTGTTGCAGGAAGCTACCGTCGTCCACTCCAGACCGGTAACTTTCTATAGAGAAAATACGCTGCTCGTCGCCAGACATCATAGGAATCGTCTTTGGTACCTCGGTCATTGTAAGTTTAGAGGTAAATGAAAACTCCGGCTTGCCTTTTTTACCGCGCTTGGTACGGATCACAATCACCCCATTTGCGCCCTTGGAACCATAAAGGGCAGTAGCAGAAGCATCTTTCAATACATCGATAGATTCAATATCAGTTGGATCAATATCACCAATCGGACTAAAACCAAAATCGGTAATACTCTCTACCTTGTAATCATTCCCTATTACCTCTCTGCCGTCTATCACCCACAAAGGATCATTGATGCCGGAAATACTGGAAATACCCCTGATCCGTATGGAAGCAGCAGCACCGGGATCTCCACTGGCCGCCACAACCTGAAGTCCGGGCGCGGCGCCCTGTATGAGCTGCTCAACAGAAGTGACAGGCAAATTTCTTAATTCAGCTAGGTTTACAGAGGCTATCGCGCTGCTTGATTCTTTCTTATCAATCGTCATAAAGCCCAGATCAGCCTTCTCGCTACGCTGGCTTACAATTTTTACCTCGTCCATTTCACCATAACCCCCCATAAGTATAACCTCAAAACTTGTTTTTCCTCCTATAGAAAATTCCTGTGTCTTATAGCCTACATAGGAGAAGACAATTTTATCGGCTTCGGCTGTCTTCTTCAAGCGGAACTTACCATCGCCATTGGTGGTAATTCCGGTGAGAACCAGATTATTCCGGTTCACAAGCATAACCGTTACACCTGGAAAAGGAGATTTTTTGGATTCGTCGTAAACAATCCCGCTAATGACATCCGTCTGCTGCGCATAAACTCCAATACACAGACTGTACAGCAAACCGGTAAGAATGAAAATCTTTCGTAACATTTTATTCATTTGTAAATCAGTACAACTTTAAAAAACCTGGTTAATTTTATGGATAACACCATTGGATCCCTGTAGATTGGCGGTTACGGGTTTCACTGACTTTCCTGCAGCATTGCTTACCGAGAAACTTCCCCATAAACCTGTAACGGTCAAAAAATTCCCTGCCTTATCCGGCACATCCCCCTGAAATACACCATCCGTAAACACATACCTGTTAGGAATGATGTATTTGTTGACAAATGCCCGGGCCTGGTCTGCGTTCATCGCTGGAACAGATATCCCCCCGGTTTGCAGCGCAGTATTTGTAGGCGCAAGTACGGTGTAAGTAAAGAACCCGGTTAAATTCAATTCTCCATTTAATCCGGCTTTGATGATGGCATCTTTGAACAGGGAAAGTTGCGCATCTTTTTCCACCATTGCATACACCGTTTTCGTCAGGTCGAGCTTATCCATCGGTGTCAAAAATCCATCGATTTCAAATATGGCCCCATTACTACGCTCCCATGTCGGCTTCGGTGTCAGTAATGACACAGACTTTCCGGTATAATCCGTAAATTTGCCGTTTTCATAATAAATAAATCCAAACTCGGTTGGATAATACCTTCTTCTAAGCCCGCCGTCCTTCATCACATTTATATTCAGAATACCTGCCCGGCATTCACGAATTTTGATCAAGCGGGTGTCTGCGTCCATATCTTCCGCCAGCGGAAAACCCCATACCGCATCCGGCTGCAACAAGATGGTTTTGTCACTGTGCTGATAGGCCAGTCCATGTGTCAAACCCTCCTCCATGTCGGTTTTTTCAAACATCCAGCTCCACTGTCCATAATAGCGCTTCCTCATGTATACCCCGCCCTCCACGCTGTGCAGCTTTGGGGGTTCAATAAACTTGTTTAGCTTGAAAATTACCCCATTGCTGGAAGGCACGGAACCTATAATTTTCGGTGCTAGAGCAGTGATAACCTGTGGATAAGTGGTTGTACGAAGTTCCGGATTGTTCCGGGCAACGTCGCTCTTAAACCAGATATCCGCAACTAGTGCTGCACCTGCAATGATCTCCGTTTTAATAACTTTAGGAATAGAATCGATGGTGTTATACAGGTCAGGCAAATAAGGTTCGAAATATTCCATTACGGCCTGGTCTGTTGGTACGAATAAGGTAGAGCGTGTAGCTTCATTTGCCAGGTTCCTGCTCAGCTCATACGATTTGATCAGCGTGGTATCCACCCAGCCGAATTCATCTTTCGGCCCCAGGACATACTTGACATGAGCGTTCAGCCAGGAGTTAAAGATTGAAACCTGCGGATCGGCAGCAATAGCCTTGTCTATCCGAGGCTGGATCGGCAAAGTAGATTCAAGTACGTGTATTACCCCATTGTTCGCGTCTATATCAAATTTCATATCAGAAATCCTTGCTGTTTCAACCATAAACCCATTTCCGGTTGTCCCAAACAGTGTTTTATAATCATCTTGCTGTACACTAAAAAACGATGGCGTAAAAATCCGTATAGATTTGGCCGGTATCGCCGCTTCTGCACGGGTGGTGTAATAGGTAGCTCTTGTAGGATTTAATCCCCCGACTGCATCTTTATACCTTTTTTCTATGTCATACTTATAGTACATGCCGTTAATAAAATGGCCATTCACGAACTCCCGAAGTTCAACTTCAGGCACAATGTCAATCGATGCGTACCCTTTACTTCTGAAATATTCCTCAACATGTTCATTTTTTGGCGCCAGACAAGTATATATAGCACCCTCACCCAGCGTTTTCCGTAAGCCGAGCTTATCAATCATCTTAACGAATTCTGTAAAATCCGGATCCTCGCTCAGCATCTCAACGATGTTTTTGTCTATTCGTTTAGAAGGATTGTAATGCTCTTCAAACTCCTTTGAACAGGACATTCCAAATACGGTCAATATGACGTATAGGATAAGGAAATTTGGTTTGGTTTTTTTCATCCCAGCTCATTAATTTCGCTCGTCGTTTACTAACACACCATCACCTACTGGTGTAGGTCTAGTCTATTACTAAATCAAACAGCATTGATTATATGGTTATACAGTTTATTTTGGTTTGGTTGTAAATAGTTCTAATTAGTTGTTATGTAGAACATATTTACAAGATCAAATATGGAATATTAAATCGGATTTTCCAAATAATTGAACATTATTTAATACGATTTTTCCTTAACCCAGTTTAGATTAAAGCGTTTAAGAACAAGGCTGTAATTGAAGTTCCTGCCTGGGTCTGCATTGGTTTCATATAGACAATATATGGTTCCGTCTGTACCAATGGCCACATCCGAATATCCTGAAGTGCCAGGATCAATAATTTTTGTTACAGGCCAGCTTTGGCCTTCATCATTGCTGATCTTCAGGGTCAGATTTTTACGGGGGTACTTAATGATGTTCCGGCTATCCGGATTGATGAACAGGATACCACCGCCCATGTTTTTGGGCAGGCGTGCAATGGTCGCCATACATACCGGTTCAAATAATGCTTCGTCAAAAACCGGTTTGCTCCAGCCGCTAATTCCGTCTTTACTATAGCTGATACCTCTGCGGTGTTTTTCTGTTACGTTCCTGATGTTCACCATTACCCTCCCATCTTTTAGCTCGATGGCCATGGTTTCACTGGGGTTTTTAAAATCGGGATTGTTATCAGCTATGATTTCACCTCTTTTCCAGGTCTTGCCCAGATCATCGCTATAAATGGTTGCAATGCAGGATGGTGCATGACTCCTTCTTGGCAGCATTTTAGCTGGGTTACTGAGCCATACCGGCACCAACAAACGGCCATTTTTTAACTGGATACTATGTCCTGGTCCTGGGGCGAGTACTTTCCAGTCGTATTCGGGTTTAAAAGCATCAAAGGCATAAGTGATATCTGTCGCCTGGCTCCAGGTTTTTCCGTCATCTTTTGAAGAAGTATAGTAAGCCCGGGCGTAGTCGCGCTGGTATAACAAATGGACGGTTCCGTCTTGGTCTACTATCGGGGTGGCATTACTGGTAGGCTCGCCATTTTTTCTGGCAGCAATAATGACGTTCGGTTCCCAAGTTTTTCCGCCATCCGTACTTCTGCGCATCAGCAGGTCCATATCGGCCCAGTCACTTGCCGTTCCTACCCTACCTTCGCAAAATGCAAGCAGTGTACCCTTTTTGCTCATTATCAGGGCTGGTATACGCATAGAGGCATAGGCTCCGCCAGGAGCAAAAACGCTGCTGCTGTCAAACAATATTTTTGAACCGGCATGCTTTGGTGTTTTGCAGCCGTAGTTCATCCATATCATGATAATACAAGCAACAATGGCCAGCGAACAGGTTTTAAGCGCGAATAATCTGTGGTTTAGTCTGGTAAAAAAGGACATAGTTTTGGTTTAAGTTTGGAACTAATACATATTATAAATTTCGGGTAGGATTTCTTCGCATTTTTTCCGGACAGTCAATACCTGATCCTGTGGTATCCAGCGGTAAGGCCAGCGCAGCCGGGTGCTGATAGGTGTCCAGTTGCCAACGGCAGCCATAAATTTATCTACCGCCTGATTGGCATACCCCTGATCGGTGATATAAGGCACAATGCACTCGTTCATAAACCGTTGAATTCGGGTTTCGAGCTCAAATGCCGATTGGTCTCCGCTGATGATGCTATTGTACCATTGCTGTGCAAACTGAGGATTTAGACAGGCCACGTTGGAATAGGCCCCATGTGCACCTCTTGAAATGCCTGTCGCCAAGTGATGACCCGGAATAAATACGGAAAAAGATACGGGCAGATTTTTCATTTCCTGGTACCATTGTTCGTCACCTCCGGCAACTTTGCAGCCTGCTAAAGGAATCCCGGCTTCCAGTATCTCCCTGAAATCTTTAGGCAACAACTTCTTTTTGGCATGTGGCGGATTGTACAAAATCAGTCCTATCGGATCAGCAATTTTGGCCATTACCTGTAAAAAATCAATGATCTCCGGCATAGTTGGCACAAACCAATCTGGCAGGATCACCTGGATGGCCGATGGTTCCAATAATTTGGCCCTTTGTAGTCTTTGTCTGGATATTTCCGGACTCATGTGCGAACAGCCAATCTGGAATGGCATACCAGCAGCATTGCATTTTGATGCCAGGATACGATTTACCCAGTCAAATTCTTCTTCCGTCTGATTGTAAAATTCACCGGCAGTTCCATTGGAGTAAATGCCATCTACTTTAAAAGAAATGAGGGTGTCAATTTCTGCTTCCAGCTGATTATAATTGATGCTGTCGTCGGCATTAAGGGGCAACAATAGTGTTGCCCAGTTGCCATATATTTCTGTTGCATTTAACGGGGTCATTTATAGGTGTATGTTAATTTAACGGATAACCTTCAGTTTGTTTAATGTTCGGGTTATTTGCAAATACAGTAGTATTTAATGGCCAGAACAATGGTGTGGTTTTGCCAACAAGATTTGGTACATAGGTATAGACATTGATGGTTCCGCCTTTATGGAACCTGACCAGATCATACCAGCGTTTGTTTTCAAAAAACAGTTCTCTGCCCCGTTCATCCAAAATTTCGCGTTCCACATCGGCTTTTAATGTAGAAGTGGTATAATCACCTGTACCTGCCCTGAATCTTACTTTATTCAGGTATTCCAAGGCTTTTGGAATGTTGTTCAGTGCTGCATAGGCTTCTGCTTTCATCAGGAAAATATCCGATAACCTGTAAATAATGATGTCATTATCTGAAACACGGCTGTCCGGATATACATTGCCCGGATATTTGGTGATCCAGGAAATCTTTGGACCGGAAGGCTGCATTTCCGTGATCCAGGTATAAGGGATGCGTTTGTCATTGATATTGGTAAATAATGCTCTTGATTTCGGACTGATCTGGTAAGCACCCTGCCCGTTTACCGTGGTTTGCGCATAAGGAATCTGGTTCAGATTTAATGCACCCTGTACACCGGTTAAATAAGGTAATGCATTCAGGCCATAATTATTGGAGATCTCATCTCTTTGAAAATAGGCGGCAAGTGCTATTTCCGTATTGGCTGATGCCCGGAGTCCAGTGACATTTTTATAATCCTGGTTCAGGATCAATCCCGAAGCTTCTATTTCTGTTATGGCTGTAATTGCACTGTTAAAATCAGCATCTCCACCGTTTAGTACTTTTGCACTCCACAGGTAAGCATCAGCTTTTAGCGCCATTGCTGATCCATAAGCGAAACGGTATTTTGAAGGGTAGGCGCTTTTGGAGAAAGTAGCAATACTACTGAAATTCTGAATGGCCAGATCAAGATCCCCCTGGATTTGCTTCATTACATCGGTGGCTTTTGATCTGGACAATAAAGGCACATTTTCATCTACTATGGCATCGAGCATAATAGGTGCATCACCTATAATCCGGGTTAAATGGAAGTAGAAATAAGCCCTTAAACAATAAGTTTCTGCTAAAATACGCTTTTTAAGATCGGGATTGGAGGAAAACGGAAAGCTCTCAATCTTTGCAAGCAGCAGGTTACAATTCCCTATGCCTTTATACCAGTTGTTGTAATTGATCGCTCCGGATGTAGGTGTAATGATTTGTGTCCAGGAAACGCCAAATCTGGAATTTAATGCGGCCACAAGTTCTTCACTTCTTTCTGTACCATACACAATATCATTGGAAAGCGTACGCATGGCAGTGTATATTCCCGTAACGTAGGGCTCAAAATCATTCTCGTTTTTAAAGAAAACGGCATCAGTAATGCTGGATTGAGGTGTTACCTCCAGCAATTTTTTACAGCCCGGACTTAAGGCAGATAAAAAAATGGCGGATATGATGGTTATTGCTGTCTTTTTCATAATTGATTTTTTTAAGAAAACTGATTTGTTACCTGGATCAGAACTTTAATGTTGCGCCCAGTAAAAATTGCCTTGGTCTCGGATAACCACCCGGATCAAAACCAGTATATACTTCAGGGTTCAATCCTTCATAGGCGGTTAAATAACCAACGTTATAAACTGTAGCAAAAATATTCAGCCCGGAAGCATGGATTTTCTGAAGTACTTTTTTAGGAATGTCGTAGGCAATTGAAATTTCCCGAAAAGCAAGGAAATCACCTTTTGAAAACATCGTAGATACATCAGAATTGTAGCCATTGTTATTTCCAATTGTTCCATTGCGCAGGTAATTGCGTTGTCCGAAATCGAAATCAGCAAAAGAAAAGCGGGCATATTTTTTGTCTGTATCTCCCTGATTTTGCCAGATGTCCGGACCAAGCGCAATGGAAGGTGCTCCTTCATTAAAGGCCCTTCCCTGTCCCAGTGAGCGTGCCAGTGCACCATTGCTGATCAGATGGCCCAATGCATAATCCATGGTAAACCTTAAAGTGAGGTTCTTGTAATTAAAGGTGTTTTGCATGCCTCCCATTTTGTTGGGATTTCTGTAACCCATAAATACCTGGTCTTTGGTATCAATAACCCCGTCCCCATTCACATCATCAAAAATGAAATCACCCCCGCGTTTCCCTACAGCTATCCCCTGTGGGGAGGCTAGATTGTCTTTTATTTTGGCATTCCAGGCGGCTGCCTCGGCATCGGTAGCAAAAACTCCTTTAACCTGATAAGCATAGATTGGAAAAGGACGTTCACCCTCCGCGAATCCACCTCTTTCTACCAGCGCGTTCGACGCAGGATCAAATACCAGGTCTCCACCCTGTCTGTTTTTTAAACGTCCGTTGGCCGGAAGTTTGGTGATCATACTCTGGTTATAAGAGAAGGAGAAATTGGCATTCCAGTTAAAATCCCTTATTTTAATAATGGAAGCGCCCAACTCTATTTCTACCCCCCTGTTGCGCAATTCACCATTGTTGAAGGTAATTGAAGCAAAAGGAGATTCAGCAGGCAATGGTTTAGAATCCAGCCTGTCCTTAGTCAGCTTGTTGTAGTAATCCACAGTCAGGTTAATGCGACTGTTAAAGAACGAAGCATCAAAAGCCAGATCCGTAGTTTCTGTAGATTCCCATTTTAGATTTGGATTAGCGAGATTAGCGCGTAAAATACCTGAACTCTGACCGTAATTGGCGGTTACATTTGAGATTACTGAGGCATAACCACCATAGGTATCGGTAAGATTCAGGTCGCTAAGCCCTGCAGCACCCCAGCTGGCTCTCAGCTTAAGTGCATTGATCACTTTTACTTTCCAGAAGTCCTCTTTATGGATGTTCCACCCTATTGATGCAGAAGGGAAAAATGCATATTTGTTGTCAGGGGTAAAATTGGAGAAGCCATCATATCTTAAAGAACCGGTAAGTAAATATTTGGCTTTATAGTCATAGTTAAACTGCCCGAATGCACTGGCAGATCTAGTCTCGGCTAACGAGGTAGCAAAATTGGTCACATTGGTAACCACTACCCCATTAATTATCGTTGTAGATGGCTCGTCTATCGTATAAATATAATCATTAGAGCCTCTTTGAGAACCAAGACTGGCAATATGATTGGTATTTCTGGTATAGTTAACCCCAGCCAGCGCCATGAAGTTATGTTCATTTTTCAGGCTGAAATCATATTGTAACACCTGATCAATCATCAACTGTCTGGAGTTTCTGGTGTAATCCGTTTTTTGACGTTGGGTGGACGGTTGGATCTCATCAGCCGGTGTTCCTTTTCTCATAAACAATTCCTGGTAATCATCCTTCAGATAAGAAAACGAAGGTTTAAAATGTAGTCCTTTGATAATGGTCAGATCACCGGCAACCCTTGACACCAATCTTTCCGTTGACGTTCGCATGTCATCGTATTTTAAAGTATGGAAGCGGTTACGAACCGTATACAGCTCTCCCGGCATGGGGTTCCCATCATCTTTAAACGTACGGATCAGCGGGGTAATCCGCACTGCCCGTACCAGGTCATTTTGATAAGCATCTACATAATTGGGCATTACATTCTGGTAGTTGAGCATCACGTCCAGCCGAAAATTATCTGCTGCTTTGAAACCGAAATTTCCCAGGGCATCATAACGCTTGTATTTTGTACCTACAAACACACCAGCCTGGTTGGTATACCCCATCGATAAGTTATAATCAGATTTTTCACTTCCTCCGCTGATCCCCAGGTTTTCATTGTTACTCAACCCGGTGTTCCACAGCATATCCTGGTAGTGGTTATCGGCATATAATAGTCTTGTGCCCGGGTTGATCGGGTCGTCCATCACTTTCCAGCCCTTGCTAAGCAGGCCATCAACATAAGCCTGACCTTCTATCGATACTATATTGTCATAAAGGGCAGTAAGATTGATGTTTTTTCCATATTGCCCTTTAGCGGTATATACCCTTGTACCTGCAGAAAACCCTCCGTTATTCAGCAGATTATTTTTATCCAGTGCATCGGCTGTATTTTTAACCGTGGTACGCGCCAGGCGTAAATATTCTTCCGCCCCCAGATAATCGTAATCACGTGCCTGGGTTTCCCATGTAGTACGGTGATTAAGCGTAATGCTCATCTTGCTGTTTGCCATCCCTCCTTTTGTTTTGATCACAATTACACCGTTTGCGCCCCTGGCCCCATAGATAGCGGTAGAAGCCGCATCTTTCATGACCTGCATAGACTCGATATTATCAGGATTCACGTCGTTCATAGATCTGAATACGCCATCCACTATCACCAATGGGCTATTGGCATCTGATGCTCCAGTCGAACTTCCATTATTATTGCCCAGACCTGATCCATATGCATTTGGCTTTGTTCCACCCCTGATGATGATATTTGTTGCACCAACACCAGGCTGTCCGGTAGTAACCGGCACAGAGACACCCGCAATCTTACCCTGCAAGGCCTGCACTGGATTGGGATTTGCAGTGTTTTTAAGTTCATCTGCTGAAAGTTTGGAAATGGCGGCCGTAGTTTTACTCCTGGATTGCTGCGTATATCCAACAATCAGCACTTCATCCATTGTATTCACATCTGGTTCAAGCACCACATCGATCTTCGTGTTGCCATTAACTGATATTTCCCTGGTCTTATGACCGATGTAAGAAAATATCAATATTCCGTCATTTGAAGATAGTTTTATAGCATATTTTCCGTTTGCATCGGTAGACGTACCGATGCTGGTACCTTTTAGCTTGACACTTACACCAGGCAGGGTTTCCCGATCAGCACCAGAACTTACCTTACCCGAAATCAACGGGCCAGAATTTTGCCCCAGAACCTTTGTTGCAACAAAAAAGCAACATAACATGGACAGAAAAATAAATGTTTTTTTCTTCATAACAGGTTTAATTAGGATTATATTTGGTTACTAAATAGTAGTTATGTAGTACATATCAAATGTGTGAAGTATTTTCTATATATCCAAATATTTTTATATCATATCAGACGCATTAAAAAAGAAAATGCAATAAAAAAGCCTGTAGTTGATAGCTACAGGCTTTTTTAAATGCCACTAAAAGATTATAATTTATTTTAAACGATCAAAGTGAGGCTTTAAATGTGCTTCCATGCCTTTCTTAAAATCTTCCTTTGTGCCGGTCTTTAAGATTTGCACCAGGTCCAGGTGGTTTACTTTACCTCTTGTCGGTTTCTTTTCCAGCGTAACTACATAATCGAATATCGGGAGCAGCATGATCTGGAACCTTTTAAGCGTATCGTTACCCGACATTTCATACAACTTACCATGAAAAGCAATTTCATTTTTTATCCGGAATGAGTTGTCATGGTTGATTTCTTTTTTTGCAATATTCTCCAGTTCTGCAATGTCCTTATCCGTTTTTCTGATATAGATCAGGTCAGCCAGGCCCATTTCCAGTACCAGTCTCAGCTCAAAAATATCCTGAAGTGTTTCTGTATCAATGATCAGCGGGTCAAGCACACGTTCAAATGTACCCAGTATGTCCGGCCTCGCCAGAATCATCCCCCGTTTTTTCTTGGTTTCTATCATGCCCAGCATCCTTAACCGGCTTAATGCCTCGCGCAAAACATTTCTGCTTACATCTAAAGCTTCAGCCAGTTCCAGTTCTTTAGGTAAGGCATCACCCGGACGAAAAGATTTTTTTTTCAGGTATTCTCTTAGCCTGACCTCAACAATATCTGCCATCGTACTTGATGTAATCGGAGCCAGGTCTTTACTTAAGTTATTTATTGCCATAATTTAATCTTGCGTCAAAAATGAGATATTTTTTGTTAATATGTACTACAATATAAAAAAAATATTATAAGCGCTCCATCTCAGAAAGCCCCTTAATAATCAGCTGTTTTAACTGAATAACCAACAAAATCCAAACAATTTACGCATTTGATCGTTGTTTTAAGTAATAATGATAACAAATAGTAAAACAATAATTGTATCGAATCGCTTACCGGTTAAAATTACAGAAGAAAATGGTGAATACCTGCTCAGCCCTAGCGAAGGTGGATTAGCCACGGGTTTAGGATCTGTATATAAGCAAAACAACAACGTCTGGATTGGCTGGCCGGGTATAGAAATTCCGGAAAACCGGCAGGCTGAAGTCAGCGAAAAACTAGCTGGTTTAAATCTGATCCCGGTTTTTTTAACCAACGAAGAAATCAGTCTTTATTATGAAGGTTTTTCTAATGAAGTACTCTGGCCGGTATTTCATTACCTGGTCACCTACGCCAATTTTGAACAAAACTATTGGGATTCCTATAAAGTTGTAAATGAGAAATTTAAAACTGCAACTTTAAGTCATCTTGGCGTTGGGGATACCATTTGGATACATGATTACCAGTTGCTGCTCCTGCCCTGCCTCATCAGGTCAGCACAGGCAGCGGTGACCATCGGTTTTTTTCAGCACATCCCATTTCCCTCATTTGAAATCTTCAGGCTTATTCCCTGGAGGGAACAGCTGATTGCGGGAATGCTTGGCTCAGATTTGCTGGGCTTTCATACTTTTGATGATGCCAGGCACTTTTTAAGCGCAGCATCCAGGCTTTCTTCGAGTAACCTGTCTGACAACATATTATCCTATAAAAACCGACAGGTCGTAGTAGAGGCTTTCCCCATGGGGATAGATGCCAGAAAATTTGATGAGTTAACCAGAACGGAAAAAGTAGCCAAATACACTGCATCATTTAAAGCCAGCCTGAAAAATGTGAAGACCATCCTTACCATAGACAGACTGGATTACAGCAAGGGTATACTGCAGCGCTTACAGGCTTTTGAATTGCTCTTGCAACTGCATCCCGAGTATATTGGCCAGCTGGCACTTTACATGATCGTCGTGCCATCCAGAGATACTGTGCCTAAATATAAGGAACTGAAAGATCAGATAGACCAGCTGGTCGGTAACATCAATGCCCGTTTCAGAACCATCAACTGGGTACCGGTCCATTATTTTTACCGGTCATTTTCTATCGAATTTCTATCCGCCATTTACAGTACTGCCGATATTTGTCTGGTTACGCCCATGCGGGACGGCATGAACCTGGTCAGCAAAGAGTATGTGGCTTCCAGAAGCAGCGAAGATGGTGTGTTGATTTTGAGTGAAATGGCTGGTGCCTCAAAAGAGCTGAATGATGCCCTCATTGTGAACCCAAACAATATAGGGGACGTTATGGAGGCCATTGTAAAAGCCATTGGCATGTCTCCTGAAGAACAGCGTACGCGAATGAAAAGTATGCGTGCCATTGTGCAGAAATTTAACATCCACTTATGGGTTAAAAATTTTATGGATAAACTCAATGAAGTAAAAATCATGCAGGAATCTTTACATACCAGACATGCAGTTGCAGCCATAAGGGCACAAATAGCAACAGCCTATAGAAAGGCAAAAGACAGGTATATCTTTTTGGATTACGACGGTACCCTGGTGGGTTTTAAAGGTGACATTGACCAGGCCGCTCCGGATGAGGAATTGTATGCCATCTTAAAGAGATTAACCCTCGATCCGGCCAATAAAGTAATTCTGATCAGCGGACGCCGTTACCAGACCCTGCAGCAATGGTTCGGGCATTTAAACCTGGATATGATTGCTGAACATGGTGCATGGCAGAAATATAAGGACTCCGACTGGAAAGCCCTGCCACTACTTACAGACAAATGGAAACAGGAGATCAGCGGTATTTTAGAGACCTATACGGATCGTACGCCCGGCTCTTTTATTGAAGAAAAAAGCTATTCCCTGGTATGGCATTACCGCAAGGCTGAAGAAGGTCTTGGTGAGTTAAGGGCCAATGAGATCATCAATCATCTCCGGATGCTGATCGCCGATAAAGGACTGCAGATGATGCCTGGCAATAAAGTGATTGAATTTAAAAATATTGAAGTAAATAAGGGTAAAGCTGCACAAAACTGGCTGTATGAAAACAATCCGGATTTTATCCTTGCACTTGGCGATGATCACACAGATGAGGATATATTTAAGGCCTTATCCCCGGAGGCTTACACCATAAAAGTAGGCAGCAACATCTCAGCTGCCCGGTATTACCTTAAAGATTATAAGGAAGTAAGAGAACTTTTAAAAGACCTGTGTTAAAGAAACACAGGTCTGTCCAGTTTTATCGCAATTCTATGTGCGGCATTCATCAGGCCTACATGACTGTAAGCCTGCGGAAAATTACCCCACTGGCCGCCGTCGTTCTCGTCTACATCTTCACTAAACAACAACAGGTGATTGGCATATTTAATGATAGATTCAAATTCCCTGATCGCATCATCCAGTCTTCCAACACAAGCCAGAGCTTCCACGTACCAGAAAGCACAGATCAGAAAGGTTGTTTTAGGTTTGCCAAAATCATCCTTATGCAAGTACCTGTAGAACAATCCATTTTCAGCCTTCAATTCCTGTTCCAAGGCTATTAAATGATCTTTTGCCCTTTGAGAGGAAGGATCTAAGTAGTTCATCAGGATCAGCTGTAACGTACTCGCATCCAGGTGTTCGCTGCCAACAGCATGGTTGTATACTTTACGCACCGGATCGTAACAATCCTCTATGTGTCTGGCGGCTTTGTCAATCAACAGCTGCGCCCGGTCTTCATACAATTTATTGCCTATCGTTTTGGCCATTTTTAAGGCTGCACTGGCACCTGCCCACTGAAACAAGTTGGTATAACAATGGGTATTGGCAATATTTCTGAACTCCCATATTCCTGCATCTTTCTCGTCAATGGTTCGTTCTATCTTCTTCAGCAGGTAATCCAGCCATTTTTCAGAGTCTTTTCTTTCCGAATAGATAAAACGGTGGTCTGTATATAAAGGCAGCATAGATACCAATACCTGTCCATAAATATCGTTCTGGATGTGTTCATAGGCCTGATTACCTATACGGATCGGCTTGTTGCCCAGGTAACCCTTCAAATGTCCCAGCTTGCGCTCAGTAAGTACCCTTTCCCCCGCAATGCCAAACAAGGGCTGATACCTTTCATCGTCCCTGAAAGAGATGTCAGTGATGTAATTGAAATACCGTTCCATTTCTTCAAAATGGCCAATATGATTTAAAGAAGTAATGACATAATAGGTATCCCGCATCCAGCAATACCTGTAATCCCAGTTTCTGCCGCTTCCATCTGATTCCGGTAAACTGGTGGTACTGGCCGCCACAATTGCCCCCGTATCTTCATACTGGTGGATCTTTAAAGTCAGGGCCGAGCGGATCACATAGGATTGATAAAAGCCTGCAATCGTTGAGTGTTTGATCCAGGTGCGCCAGTATTTCACGGTTTCCCTTAAAAAGCGCTCCGCAGTGCTGATGATCGGCGCGTCCAGCTCGTGACCATAAGTTAAGATCAGGTATTTGGGTTCGTTTAATGCAAAGTATTTCTCATCCTCAATATAACTTAATGAAATATTGGTGCTCAGCTGCATGTCTTCCTCATCTCCGGTAAACCCGATGTGGTTACTGCCCCTGCTGCTCCTTTGTTTTTTGCGTCCGTATTCATACACAGGTTTGCAGGTCACCCTTATCCTCGGATTACCTTCCAGGGGTTCTATCTTCCTGATCAGCATCAGGGGTTTATAATACCGCTCAAACTGATAAAAGCGTGGGGCAAAGTCTATGACCCGGTATTTTCCTTCTGGATTGCTGATTTCCGTACAAATGACATTGGTGTTTTCCAGGTAATACTGCCTTGACAGGTACTCACCAACTGGCAATATGGAAAATTCTCCTCCTTTTTCCTTGTCCAGTAATCCGCCAAATACAAAGCTGCTGTCAAACCTTGGCCAGCAAAGCCAGTCTACATTCGTATTTTTGTTAATGTGTGCAAGATAAGCGCAGTTTCCAACAATTCCGGTCTGGTAGGTGTGTCTCTCCCTCATAAATTATAGCTATTGTTATCTAATAACAACAGGAATAATAGTAATTTGTTGCGTAATAATTTGAATTTACCTTTCCAAATATTAAATGATGATGAGCAATTATTTAATGAAATGCTGGTATAAACTATTTACAGCAGCCCTTGTCAGATCCGGAAAACCACGGGTATAAGTAGGATTACAGCCATTTGTAATGATTACAATGCCAAATTTTTCATCGGGCTGGAAAAACATGGCACTATAAAGCCCATATGCAGACCCTGTATGGCCTTTCATTATTTTTCCAGCGATCATATCTTCGGTGGTCAGTATGGCTAAGCCATAACCTTCCTCATCAGATACCTTGGTCTGCATTAGCTTAGCCCTCTTCTTTGACATGATCCTGCCACCTTTGTATTTCCCAAAATACATGTGCATGCGCATGTATTTTGCCAGGTCCACTGCAGAAATTTTCATTCCGCCCGTAGGGGAAAATACAGGTGTACTATAACCCATTACATAATTTCTGATCTCTTCGCTCCTTGGAACATAAGCCGATGCTGCCGTATTGAATTTCTTTGACACCGCATCATATTCATACAATGTGGCAAAACGACTGGCATCCAGCGAGTCTACACAGTATCCACCATATAAGCCCAGCTTGTCTAAAATATGATGTTTAACGTATTGGTCAAAACGCTCCCCCGAAATCTTTTCTATCACCGCACCCACCATGTTGTAATTCAGGTTACAATACCGGTATCCTTTTCCAGGCTCATAATCATTGTAACACTTAGCCGAGTTCACATTTTTTTCCGGATTGATTACATCGAGGTTAAAATAACCTTCACTGTCGTTGATACTGGACGTATGAGACATCACCATTTTAAGCGTGATCACGGTATTCGGGAATTTCGGATTTCTTACCTTAAACCCAACAAGGTCACTAAAGTCATCACTTAAAGCAATTTTCCCTGTATCCACCAGCTGCATAATCGCAGTTGCAGAAAAAGATTTGGAGATTGATGCGATCCTGAAGATGTCATCGCCGCTGAGCAATGTATTCTTTCCTATGTCTTTTAGTCCAAAAGCATTACTGTAAATCAGCTCCCCTTTTTTAACCACGGCTACCGATAGTCCTACTACTTCAAATTTTTTCATGATACTTTTCAGGTCAGTTTCAGCGTCGGTTACTTTTACCTGGGCAATGCCTGAGAAAGTGATGCATGCAGTTAAAATGATTGTAAAAAAAATGTTTGTTTTCATCAATATAATTTTTTTAATCTGGCTCCTGATGGTTTCATCAGGGTACGGTACAATTAAAACAAAAGCCCCCTGCTTAAACAGTGGGCTTTTGCCTGGTTATGGTATGCTGTGCCTGCCCTACGCGGATCACCCACTCACAGGACTTTTTTATCAGGATGTCTTGCAACTAATACCTATAACAATTTAAGAAATCCCTGGTTTTAATTCCTATTAATTTTATTAACAAATCCACACTCTTACTGTCCTGTCACTATATCTCTTTCATTTTCAGTTGTTAAGCAATTTGTTTATTTTTGAGCAGCAGGAATTTTGTCTTTACGAACCCTTCTTTTTGCTCAGATACCAGGTATATTTTGACGTTTTATCGATTTGTAAACCTATATTTGTAGTGTATAACCAAAAAAATTCAATGATATGGCATCTTTAATCAGCTTAGTCAGTTTATCGGTAATCATCATGGTAACCGCATTTTACCTTACCTTCAGAAAAAAGAAAGAAAGCAGCGGACACTAATACCTCCGCTGTTAGCTGCTCCTTTTTCCTTTCAGCAGCATATCCATGGCATGGTCCAATGTACCGGCTTTGATCACTTCACCTGAATTTACAAAATAGAGCTCATCTGCATTCTCAATGGTATTTAAGCGATGGGCAATGATGACCAGGGTAGTTTCTTTTGGGAGTTTCTTTAAGATCTCAGTCAGCAGCTGCTCAGTAACCGTATCAATATTTGCAGTGGCCTCATCCAGGATCAGCAATTCCGGATTTCGTAAAACAGCCCTCATAAATGCAATCAGTTGTTTCTGGCCAAGGCTGATGCTATCGGAATTGGCAACAATTTCTGTTTCCAGTCCCTTATCGAATAAAGCCAGTAAACCTTCCAGGTGAGCTGATCTAATTGCGTCCTCCAGTTGCGCATTACTATAATCTGCATACGCGTTGTTGCTGTATAAGATGTTGTCTTTCACCGTACCGGTAAACAGGAATGGTTCCTGCAAAATAAAGCCAATCTTGCTGCTGCGTTCAGCTGCACTATAGGCGCGGATGTCCCTTCCATTTAACAGCACAGTTCCCTTGGTCGTGTCATACAAACGCGCCATCAGCGATGCAGTAGTGGTTTTCCCACCACCCGTTGGTCCGATAAATGCATAGGTTTTACCCTTTTGCAGTTCAAAGCTGATATTGTGCAATATTTCCTGACCACCTGCATAAGAAAAATGAACATTTTTAAAAGTCAAAAGCGCATCCGAATGCAGTGCTGTCGTATCGGTTACTACCTGAAGATCACTTTCCAGCGATAAGATCTGGGAAATCCTGTCCCAGCCAGCCATAGCTACCTGGAACGTACTCCATAATGCCGCAAGCTGCCGCAAGGGATTGTAAAAATTAACTGCATAAGACAAATAGCTGATCAGCAAGCCGATCGTAAATTCACCTATAGCAATCAGGTGGATGCCATATACCAGTACCACCAACTGTGCTATACTGGAGAACAATCCGAAGACCGGCACAAAAATGGTGTTGGCGATGCCTGCACCAATGGCAGTCTGGTAATTCTGCTGGTTGTTCTCTTCAAAGCGCTTCCTGAAATAATCCCTGCGGTTAAAGGCAATGATCACTTTAAAATTATTCAGGCTTTCCTGTATACCCGCACTCAGATTGCCTACACTTTTCAGGTTCAGCGCATTTTTACTTTTTACCCAGGCCGATACCATAGTGGTAAATATCAATATTAATAACGCCGGGGCCAATGTAGCAGCACCCAATTTAAAATTGATGAGCAACAGAAAAATACCAGAGCCCAGCATGGTAAAAATGCTGCTTAAGAATTGCATTAAAGATTGCGAAAAGAACTGGTTCAGTTTATCTGTATCGTTATTTACCCTTGATATCAGGTCTCCGGCTTTGTTCTGACTGAAAAAAGATACCGGCAGTTCCTGCAGTTTGCTAAATATGGCGTTTCTAAGTGTATATAACATTCTTTGCCCAACTCCCCCCATCAGTTTGGTTTGCAGGTAGCCCGTGGCCAGGGTTAACAGGAACATCGCAAATAAGATTGCCGAATACCGAAGTACCCCATCAAATTGTTTGGTACTTATATACGTATCTATGGTGTGCCCGATAATCAGTGGCGTTAACAATAGCAGTGTGGAGTTGATCACTATCGCAATAAAGGCCAGTAATACGTTTCTTCTCTCATCCGAAATCAGCTGAAACAACTTCTTTAGTACCGCAAATGTTGATTTCTTTTCTTCCTTACCACTTATCCGGTTAAGATTGTAGTTCATAATTGCTGGTGCTTTGCTGTGAGTTATAAATCTGAATGTATTCCGAACTATCTTTCAGGAGTGTTTTGTGGCTGCCACGGGCAATGATCTCCCCCTGCATCAGCAGGATCACCTGATCGTAATTTTCCAGGGCCGAAATTTTCTGGGTAACAGAGAGCAGCGTCAATCCCGGATAATTACGTTGTACATTTGCTAAAATACGCTGTTCTGTCTGCACATCTACCCTTGCCGTAAAATCATCCAGTAACAATACTTTAGGATTTAAGGCAAGGGCCCTTGCCAGCATGATCCTTTGTTTTTGTCCGCCTGAAAGATTGCTCCCCCTTTCCGAAATGATAGTATTTAATTTTTCCGGCAGTGTATCAATAAAATCTTTGAGTTCAGCCGTTTCAATTGCTTTTTCCAGATCTGTATCCTTCACTTTGTCATTAAATGCAATGTTCTCCCGAATACTCATGTTAAAAATAATACTGTCCTGAAATACAAAACCAACCTGGTTGTGAAAAGACTCGGCCTGGTATTGCTCCACCGGAACTCCATCAAATAAAATTTTCCCGCTATCCGGTTTAATCAGGCCCGTCAATAAATAAAGCAATTGTGTTTTTCCTGCCGCCGTAGGGCCAATTATTGCAGTTTTCGATCCGGCAGACAATTTAAAAGAAATATCCTTTAACACCGGCTTCTGTCCATAAAGTACATGAATGTCCTTCATTTCTACCTCGCCATTCAGTGCATCCCTGAGCTTACCGGTATCTGCGGCATTAACCTGGTTCAGTACATGGGCAATACGGCCATAGGATGCAGTAGCTTGAGCAATTACATTGCTCATAAATCCGATCACGATAATTGGAAAAATAAGAAGGGCCAGGTAACTGTTAAAAGCAGCAAAATCACCAAGGGTCATGCTGTCGCTGATCACGTAGTGTCCCCCCAGTAATAAAATGATCAGACCGGCTAAATTGGCAACAAATATGATTACAGGGATCAGGCCCGCAAAAAGATTTAATATGGACAGGCCAAGGTCTCTTGCCTTGGTATTTGCGGATAGAAACTTCACATATTCCAGCTGTTGCGAATTGATCACACGGATTAAAGCAGCACCCAATATACTTTCATTGATGACTTTGTTGAGCCAGTCTATCACCTCCCTGCTTTGTTTAAAAAGTACACTCACTTTTTTGATCACCAAAAAAAAGGTTATCCCGATAACAGGAATGATAGCAATAATGGCCAATGCCAGTTTCCAGTTGATACTCAACAGTAAAATACTTGCCCCTATAATGATAAATATCGATGAAGTGATCGAAACAATGGCCTGCGAGATAAACAGCTTAATGGAGTCGACGTCAGCAGTCAGGTTGGTCAGTAGTTTGGAAGGATTGGCCTGCTCCACATACATATTGCTCTGTCTGGAGATCTGATCGGCAAGCTTTGTCCTGAGATCTCTGGCTACCTTTTCCGAAGCATAAGTCTGGATAATGCTCTGCAGAAATGTAAAAATGAAAACAAACAGAATAGCTGCAGAAAACCTGATCAGTATGGCATTAAAATCAAAAGTACCGTTGGTATAGGCATCTATTCCATTAGCTACAATTTTTGGCAGCAGCAGATTTACACCATTGCTGATCAGCGCAAAAAAAAGTAATAACACGATCAGCCCCTTACAAGGCTTTAGCAGACTGAAAATACCAGGTTTTTTTGATCCGTCAGGAGATTTTTTCATGACTGGTAAAGCTATCAATTAATTGCATTGATAACAAGGCTTCATCTGCAGAACAGGGATTTTCAGTTCTCCCTAAAAAATACTTTACCACTTGTTCTATCATCGGTTGTTGCACATGGGGTAAGGGATCAAATATAAAATCCTCTTCTTCGCCATGCTTACTTAAGGTAACTTTATGACCAAAGATCGGGAAACTTATTTTTCCTTTATTGCCAATGATTTCACAGACATCTACCTTTTCTGCGGCGGTAAAACACCAGGTGCCGTTAAACAAAACTCCATTTTTAAATAAGATCTGTCCGCTCACAATATCATCGGCAATATATAAGCCTGCCTGATTTAAAGATATACCGGAAGATTTCAGTACATCACCGAAAAAATAAACCATCAGGTCCAGCTGGTGCGGGGCCAGGTCATGGAACAAACCCCCACCTGATACTGCGGGGTCGAGCCGCCAGTTGGTAGCTGAATCTGCAATCAGGTCAGATTGGTGCGGCTGGAACATCTTGAGCTGAACCAGGCTTACTTCTCCGATCACTTTTTCATCTATTAAAGATTTAACCTTTAAAAACATCGGCTGTTCACGTCTGTAATGTGCAACACTCAGTTTAACACCATATTTTTCAGCCGCTGCTTTCATCCTTAAAGCAGCATCCGCATTCAATGTCATTGGCTTTTCGACATAAACGGGTTTTCCGGCAGCCAAAGCCATTAAGGTATATTCTTCATGCTGCAAGGGTGGAGTAGCTATATAAATGGCATTTATTTCCGGATCATTGATCAGCGCTGTTGCATCGTCATACCATTTTGGTACCCCGTGCCTGTCCGCATAGTCCTTTGCTTTGGATCCATCCCGTCGCATAACTGCAACTAAAGATGAGTGGAGTACTTTGTTAAATGCGGGTCCGCTTTTAATTTCGGTAACGTCACCACAACCAATAATCCCCCATTTAATTTCGTCAGTTGCATTTATTCCCAACATATTCCATACTTTTTCCATGAAGTAGTTAGGTTTATCGTTCGTTTGATCAGTTATTGACATCTCCATTCTAACTACCGCTTTTCCATAAAATGAGTGTAATCATCTATTTAAGGTGTTGATAAACAAGGCAAATTACATTCGTAAATGTCTCGAAATAAATTCTTATAAACAAAAAACGAAGGGATTTTGTTAAATTAAATATCAGAAACTGATAATTTTTGATCATTTATCTAAAAACTTAAATCCAAATCCTATGAAAAAGCTATTTTTTACTATTATTTTCGGAACTGCTGTTGCATTTGGAGCAAATGCACAGATACAAAAAGGAAATGTCATGATAGGGGCAAATCTGTCAAACATCAGTTTTGGTTTAGATAAGCCCAATGAATTTACCTTTAACTTGAGTCCAAAAGCTGCCTGGTTTGTGCAGGATGGACTTGCGCTGGGAGGAGAAGTAAATTTAGGCCTTGCTACACAGAAGGGATCAGGTACTGATTTTAATTACGGCCTGAGTGCTTTGGGCAGATATTATGGGGAAACCGGTGCCAATGAAGTAGTTAAAAGCTCCAGATTTTTCGGCGAAGCTACCGTTGGTATACAAGGTTACAATCCTTCCGGTGGTGGTAGTACCAATGGACTGGGTTTTAGTTTCGGTCCTGGCTTTACCTATTTTGTAACCCCGTCTATTGGTTTGGAAGCGCTTTTGAAATACAATGGTGTAGTTGGATTTGGTTCAAGTGCTTATGCGCATAACCTGGGTATAGGTGTTGGTTTCCAGATTTATTTACCTGGAAAAAGCACGGCCAGAAAAGTAGAAAGGGATATGAACCCATAGCGGTCATCTTCAGCAAAGTGTAGAGAAAATCCACAAAAATTAAATCCATGCTTTATATTTAATATGCTGTTTATTAATACTTTATGTTTATATCTGTACTTGTGGCACTATTTTGAAAACTATACAAGACATAATTAACAAGAATTATTAATTGAAAAATATTTTTATGAAAAAGATCATTTTATCAGCAGCCTTTTTTGCATTAGCAGGATTAACAACAGTAAAAGCAACAGAAGTGAAAAACCAGGTGCAAGTTGTTTCCTTTCAGGACAGCACCACCAAAACTCCTGTTGAATTGAAAGATCTACCTGAGGCAGTTCAAAAAACATTACAATCAGAGCCGGTTAAAGCATGGACAGCAACCGAAGCCTTTCTTGTAACTAATGCAGATAAGACTACCTACTATCTGATCAACGTTAAAAAAGAAGCAGAAACTGGTTCTATCAAAGTGGATAAAGACGGTAAGATTGTTCAATAACCTGCAAGTACTTACATCCCTATGAATATCATCAGTACAAAAAGCCGGATTACTCCGGCTTTTTGTATAAAAAACAAGATTAATTTGCATTATTCAAATTAATACGTACATTTGTCCTGAGAGCGTTAATTTAACGGGGGTAAGTCTTAGGGCCTATCCCCGTTTCTTTTTAATACCACCCTCCCGCTCTACCTATTCTGTATTTTTAAAAACAAAGTACTTCTCCTGCTGTTCTTTTTATATACTTAAATCAGAAGCTCATGGAAACTCAAAAAGAAAACTCGGTTCCAAGGGAAATCGGCTCTAATCTTACCGGAACAGCTGTTGCAGGAAAACCAGGACACCAAAGGGATATTCCTCCTGAATCTTATAAAAGTGACTCGGCAACAGCTGAAACCAACAATCCCCCAGAAAAAAAACACGTAGAAAACACAGATGCCCTGTTAGGCGACGTACATCCTACCCGGAGAAATGAAAAATCTCAGGAACAGCACAATGCAGAAAGGCAAAATTGAACCAGAAATAGAGATGTAGATTCTCGTTTGAGTTAATGGTTTGTTCTGTGGACTTGCTGTAACTTAAATATGGCCTTTCCTGCTCTTCAAATAAAAGGAGGCCCAATCCTGTTACTAGAATCAGACCTCCTTTTATTTGCATGATGAATGAATGTATATATTATTTAGTTTCCCATATAGGATTCTGAATCAGTTTTGGATTTAAAACAATCTGATCATACGGTATAGGTTGTAAATACATATAATCTTCAAATACCCGTTTTAAATTGTTCTGAACAATAATGACACCAAAGGTATCATTAGTCAGGTAATGCTGTGTACCGTTCACGACAAAGTATACCACACCTTTTACAGGATTCGCTGGAGCTGTTTTTACAAATGAGACATCACTTACCCCATCTTCGTTTAAATCGTACAAGGTATTCAATGCTGGTACATACAAACCATCATAAGGTTTTAACAGTAAGGAACCGAGTTTCCAGCGCATCAGGTCATCATATCTGAAACCTTCCATGGCAAGTTCTATACCGCGTTCCCTGCGTATTTCGAGAAGGTTTGCATCTGATAGGTTTGGAAAATAATTGGTTTTCAGGTAATTGTCGGCTATAAGCGGCATCGCTATATTGGTAATGCCTGCCCTTTCCCTCAATACTTTAATGGTAGCATTCCAGTCGGTAATGTTGAAAGTACCGAGTTCGGCTTTGGCCTCGGCAAAATTGAGCAATACTTCTGCATAACGCATAATGGGTAGTGAATTGCTGTTTTCGGCTTTGCCATCGGTAGTTTTGGCATCCAAGGTGAATTTATAAGGCATATAACCGGTGTAGGTATAGGTGAAATCAGGAGGTGCTGCAGCGCCTTCCCTTTTGTAATCGCCCATCCGGATGGTTTGCTGTAACCTTAGATCCCTGCCTTTTACCTCGTTCCAGAATGGAATGGTGTTGTAGCCAGCCTGGTCAGTAAAGCGGCTGCCATCGGCCTTTAGAAAGGTATTGATAAATGATTTGGTAAAACTTAATCTCCTGCCATAAGTAGCGCTTGTCCAATACCAGTTGGCATCGTTCAGTACCCTTAACGTCAGGCTGTTCACTGCGGCCAGCATTACTTCATTAGTTTTGGGCTGCTCGTTGATGAACAGATTGCGGTAGCTCATGTTCAGGCTGGCCTCTTTGTTGATCTGGTATTGGTTGCCAACCATTACTTTTGAAGCGGCGTCGGCACTTTGTTCCAGCCAGAAACTGGCGTCGGGTAAATTGTACTCTATATGGTATTTCCTGAAAGTGCCTTCGTAAAGGCACACCCTAGATTTAAAGGCTAGTGCAATCCATTTGTTCACCTGAGATGAGGAAGCATCTTTGCTTGGCCTGATATTGGCCGCGGCAAAATCAAGATCAGCCAGAATCTTTTTCATTACAAAATCTCTTGGGTCTCTTGGTTTATAAATCTCAGGATCAGAAACATCCATTGTTTTATCGTACCAGGGTACATCGCCAAATTGTTTCACTTTATCAAAATAGAACCAGGCCCTGAAAAAGCGGGCCAGGCCTTCGAAATGGTTTTTAGCTTCATCAGGAATGCTGGCCTGACCAAAATGCTCCAGGAAGTAATTGATATTCCTTAAGGAACTGAAGGTCCAGGTGGAAGCTGGTGCCTGTACAGCATTGTAACTTCCGGCAATATAGGCTGGAACGGTTGAGCCTGCCAGGAAATCACTGGTTCCGTCAGACCGGACAATGTCGTTACCTGTAGGCAGGGCATTGTAAAACGAATTGGCATATAACTGGAGGTCTTTTTCTGTTTTGAAAGCATTTGCGGGGGCAAGCTTATCTGGTGGATAAAGCTCGAACGACTTTTTACAGCCTGCCAGCAGAACTATTGCGGCAATAAAAATAATTCTTTTCATGATCGTCTGATAATTGAATAAATTGAAATCGAGTTTTAAATAATTCATACGCCTGCCTATAAAGTAACATTAAGACCAATAGTATAGGTTTTTAACATGGGATAGGCCATACCTTGCCCCGCATTCTTGTTCAACTCCGGATCGGCCTGTTCTATGTTTTCTGGATCCATGTTTTTGGTATGCTTGAACATAGGCGACCAAACCCAAAGGTTTTGTCCAGTTAAATAAATGCGCAATGCAGATAAACGGACCCTTTTGATCAGGCTGGAAGGCAGATTATAACCGATAGAAAGGTTTTTAAGCCTGATGTAAGCAGCATTTTGCAGATATTGGGTTTGCGCATAGGTTAACTCACCACCTGCATTTAAAGCGGTATATCCACGCAATCTTGGATAATAGGCATTTGGATTTTCGGGTGACCACATGTTTTCGACCACATCTTTAGGATGCCAGCTGTAAGGCCTGTTGTATGGGCCCCAGAACAAAGAGTTGTCTGCTGTAGGCATATAATCACGTTTGCCTACGCCCTGAAAAAATACGCCAAAGGAGAAATTGTTCCAGTCGAAATTGGCATTGAAACCATATTGGTAACGGATGCTGTTGTTCCCGATCACTCTTTGATCTCCGGGATCGTTTAATGTTTTGGTACCCTGATTGATGATGTTATCGCCATTCAGGTCTTTAAACTTGATGTCACCAGGTAATGGTTTATTGGCTGCAGAAACTTTAATTAAGCTCTGGTTGGCATGGGTGTTGATGTCGTTCTGATCGATGAAATAGCCATCGTTAACGAAGCCCCAGATCTCTCCTACTTTCATTCCCGGATAATAAGTGGTTATGAGGTTAAGCGGATTGTTGAAACGTTCGATCGTCGACTCGCTATCGGACAATGTAAACCGGAAATCGTAGCCAATCGGTTTGCCGGTGTTGATCTTATCTCTCCAGCCAATGGAAAGCTCCCAGCCTGTGGTTTTCAAATCGGCATAATTTCCTTTAGGAACACCCGCGCCAAAAGTGGCGGGTAAAGGAAGGCCTACAGTAAACATATCTGTGGTCCTTCTGATGTACCAGTCGAAATTGGTAGTCAGGCGGTTTCTGAACAGAGAAATGTCTGCACCGATATTGGTTGTTGTGGCTTTCTCCCAGGTTAAGCCGTCAGGTATCACATTGGGTAACTGGGTGTAGTTCGGTCTGATACCGCCCAGCACCAGTGCCGATCGGGTAACGCCCATGGTTTGCAGGAACTGATATGGGTCTATATTCCCATTACCCAGACTGCCGTAGGAAGCGCGCAGTTTAAATTCGTTAATGGTATTTTTTAGCGGCTTCCAGAAGGATTCTTCAGATACTCTCCAGCCACCGGAGAAGGATGGGAAAAAGCCATATTGCTGACCTGTGGGGAATTTGGATGAGCCATCGTACCTGCCATTTACTTCAAACAGGTACTTGCCTGCGTAATTGTAATTGAAACGGAAGAAACCACCAAGGGTGATCCATTTGTTACCCCCTCCTGTCAGGATGAAATTCTGACCATCTACAAGAGAAAAATCAGGAAATTCAGGATTGATCAGGTTATCCCTTTCTACGAACTGATCATCTTGTTTAGACTGTTCGTAATTGTAACCCAGTAAGGCGGTAATGTTGTGTTTGCCAAAACTGTTGCTGTATTCGCCATAGGCGTTAAGTGCCAGGTAGGTGGTTTCCTGGTTAAGGTTGTTCATTTTATTGATCCCGCGCTCCAGGAACTGGTTAGGTGCCGTGCTGTAGGGAACGGGGCTGTAAATGAACTGGCGGTTAAATGAAGTTTTATCGAAGGTGAAATCTCCATTGATCTTTAGTTTGTTATCCAGGAAATTGGTAAAAACACGGGAAGTGTTCCTGGTTTGCCTGTTGGCTTCATTCATGACGTTGTTGCCGGAGATAAAGCTACCGAATACGATAGAGGCATTGTCTGTGAGCGTACCATCTGGGTTTCTGAGCATGGCCACCGGAAAGGCTTCATCGGAGATGCGGCGCCAGACAGGTGTATTACTGGCATGGTTCAGAATCGGAAAAAAATAATCCCGCTGGTTAAAAGTGATGTCATTTTCAATTTTTAACCAGCTGGTTGCCTGTATGCTTCCTTTGGCCCTTAGGTTGTATTGGTTAAATTTATCGGGATTGTAACGGAAAATTCCGCCCTGGTTGTTGTACCTTCCTGAAATGTAGAAAGCTGTTTTATCACTGCTTCCCGAAACACTGATTTGTTGCTCCATGGAGGGCGTATTGTCGGCATACAATTCATTGAGCCAATCGGTACTGCCATAATACACGTATTTTCCGGTGGCCGGATCAATTTCAGCTGAGGGGCCAATTCCGGCTTCATACCGTCTTTTGAGCTCTTTAAGGTATTCCTGTGACCACGGGAACACGCTGTTAGCTTTTTGAGGATCTGCGCTGTAATCGTTCCAGGAACTGAAGGCATCATTAAATACCTGCGCCCACGGATAGCCTTCGGTAACCAGATCTGGTCTGATGGTTTGATCGTTAAGTGAATAACCTGAGGTATAATTGATGGTGGCTTTTTCTTTTGCAGGTGCTTTGGTGGTGATCAGTACCACACCAAAACTACCCCTGGCTCCGTAAATGGCTGCCGATGCTGCGTCTTTAAGTACGGTAACACTTTCAATATCGTTGGGATTGATGAGGTCAGGATTGCCGGGTACGCCATCTATCAGCACGAGTGCAGAGCCTCCGGCGCCTATTGACGTGGTTCCACGGACATTATATGCAGAGCTCCGTGTAGGTTTACCGTCGGTCATCTTGATGTTTAAATTGGGGATCACACCCTGTAAACCCTTAGTGGTGCTGGTTAGCGGACGGTTTTGGAATACTTCCTGTCCAACCTGGTCTACGGCTCCCGTAAGGTTGATCCTTTTCTGGGTGCCGTAACCCACAACCACTACTTCAGACAGTTCTTTTTGCTCTTCGAGCAATTTGATATTGATGGTGGTTTTGCCTGCAACAGGTATTTCCTGGGTTTTGAAACCAACGTAGGTAAAGATCAATAATCCTTTATCAGGTACCTTGATCTGGTATATTCCATCAGCATTAGTGGTGGTTGCAGTATTGGTTTCCTTGTGTTTGATCCCAATGCCCGGTAAAGGAATGCCCTTCAGATCGACCACTTTCCCGGCAACTGTTTTTAAGGTATCAGCTGTGATGCGGCCGGATAGCTGTCTTACCTGTATGACAATGGTTTTATCTTTAATGGCATAGGTTAAATTTACGGGTGCCAGGATTTGTGTAAGGGCTTCTTCAAGCGGCATGTTTTTAACGGTTACGCTTATTCTGGCTTCTTCATCGAACTTTTCTGGTGGCCATACGATATTCATGCCGGTTTGCTTCCTGATTTCTTTAAATATCTGGTTTAAAGAAGTGCCCTGTTTAGATAAGGTGATCCTTTGCGCGTGCCCTATGGCACTTACATGCATAAAGCAAACAGTTATGATGATAATGGTAAGCTTAACTCGCATAATTATTCTTCTTTTACTGGCCTCGCTGATCTGGCAAAAAGCCGGATTCATGAAGGGCAACGATTGTCCCAATGCATAGACAAGCTGCCTAAGACGAGATAGGTTATAAAAAATCATATATTTGATGTTGGTTTTGATTAAATGATTGTGTTTCTGCAATTTGTTAGGATAAGACCAAATTAATCCGGGGGTGTTAGCCGCACTTCCGGGTTTTTAGTATCCTCATGGTAAGATTTATAACATGGCTGTAATCCTCCTTCCTTCTACTTTAAAGTGGACCAGACCAGTGAGTTCTAATATGGACAGTACCTGGGAGGCATTTTCAAACCGGGAAATATTTCCGCTGAATACCTGTTCTTTTACTGTTTTGTCCTGGTAGTTCACCTCTACATCATACCAGCGGGAAACTTGCCTCATGATACTTTCCAATGTACTTTTATCGAATGTGAAATAACCGTTTTTCCAGGCTACTGCTGATTCGGTATCTACACTGTTTACTTCAAATTTGTTAGCATGAAAACTAGATTGTTCGCCTGGTTTAAGCATGACATGGGCCCGGTTCGATCTGTCTGATACTTTTACTGCACCTTCGATCAGGGTGGTTTTGATATCGGGTTCGTCTTCATAGCCATTGATGTTGAAATGTGTGCCCAGTACTTCGAGTTCCTGGTTGTTGCTGATAACTTTAAATGGTGCTTTCTTATTTTTTGTAACTTCAAAATATGCTTCTCCCTTAAGTTCGATCGACCTTTCTGTCTTACTAAAGGAAATGGGATACTTCAGGGATGAATTTGCATTGAGCCATACCTTGGTACCATCGGAAAGGATGAGCTGGTATTGCCCTCCACGTGGCGTTTCTATGGTGTTAAAGCTTAGTTTTGAGCTGACTGAACTGTTTTGAATGCGGTAAATAAGTTGCCCGGAAGCCGTTTTTGTGATTTGAACACCGGCCTGACCGGATACTTTTCCGTTAAGTACTTCATCCAGTGTAACTTTGGTTCCATTGGATAGTGTAAGTATGGCTTTGTTACCACCTGGTGTCAGTTCATTGTCTATAGTTGTATGTTGTGCTATTGTATTCAGATTGCTTTTTTGCTGGTAGTAAAAAAATGTTCCGGCAAAAAGCAGTAAGAGCAAAGAAGCGGCTGCCGTCAATATGGTAAAGCGCTTTTTGGATGATAGTTTTGATTCTTTTGGCCTTTTCTTCATCATGGATTCGTACAGTTGATCCCATTGTGCATCTGTATGGTGTTGGCCGGGGCTGGTATTTTGCCAGAGTTCCCTGAGATCCTGCTGCAACAATTCATTGTTGTCCTGATCTTCCAATAGCTGGAACAGCTCATGGAGTTCTTTTGCTGAACAGGTGTTGTGGATGTAGCGGTCTAATAAAAAGGATATTCTTTCCTGCTTATGCATACATTGGTTTTATTTGGTTATGCTTTATACAGGTAAGACGAAAAAAAAAGACGACAGGCCTAATGGCCGTCTATTTATTTTTTAATAAACAGTAAAATGAGGATGATCAGCTCAAAATTCGTGTTAAATGATGACGAATAAAATGGAGTGAATCGAGCATGTGGTTTTTTACGGTGCTTTTTGAGAGCTGCAGGTGACTTGCGATCTGATCATAGGTCATGTGCTGCTCCCTGCTGAGGCGGAAGACAGATTTTCTTTGAGGGGAAAGACGGGCTACGACCTTGTCAATGTCTGATTTCAGTTCATTTAACAGGAGCCTGTCGTCTGGCTGATCGCTGGCTGGTGTATTGATCTGATCCGAGAGCAATTCGACCAGTACACGGTCTTTTGCGGCCATGCGCAGGAAATCGAGCGCTTTATTTTTGGCGATATGAAAAAGAAATGCCTGAAAATTCTTTATTTCTGTAAGTACCGCTGCGCTTTCCCATATTTTCAGGAATACATCCATCACGATTTCTTCCGCTGTTTCTCTCGATTTTGTAATCTTAAAAATATAGGCAAATAATTGGTCACGATGCATCCTGAACAGACATTTGAATGCTTCTTCATCGCCCTTGCTTATGGCCAGTAACAGATCTTCATCAATTAATTTCATGGTTTAATTGATTATTTGGTTAGGTACCATAAATCTAGCATTTATCTTTCATAATGTTTAATTTATCCAAAAATAAACATTAAAAAATATTATATTTTCTTTTAATGTATTAAATAAGTATTAAATTTTTATTAAAAAGAAAAGCGGAAATGATGGTATGGTTAGGAGATCCCTCCTATCTCTGTTTCATACTGTTTTAAAACATCAGCAGGAACGCCTTGCCACTTATTGGGTACATTGCCTGCATAGCCCAGGTCTTTTACGCCCATTTCACTGGTGAAGAAACCGGAAGCAGTAAGGCTGCGCATGAGGTTAAAAAAGGCAACGCCTTGTTCCATTCCTGGTTTTGCTTTTTTTGGATAGGCAATTAAATCTACCATCTGGAGCTGCTGTTCGGCTGAGGTATCTTTAAATGGCTTTTGAAAACGTTTCAGGCATTGCATGTCCAGCCATCTTAATCCACCACGCATGGGGATTTGGTGTGATGGAATGTCTTTGACCATAAATTCAATAAACTCAGGTACCTTGGCATCGGATGCACTTCCTGAGTGTTCATCTTTCGGAATGATAATGTTCGCCAGCACCGTAATGGTACCCATCTCATGTGCACTGAAGAATTTTTCGGCCTGTAGTTTTTTGTCTCTTTCCAGTTCAAACTCCTGTCTGCCCGGTTCTGCCGCGGCAGTTTCGGCTGTTGTTGTTCGATCTGTCCCCGGTTTGCAGGCATCCAGCAGTACGGCTGTACTTAAGGTGGTTAAACCAAGTATTTTTAAGGATTCACGTCTGTTCATGTTTTTCTGTTTAGATGTTTTGCTTTTTCTTCTGATCTAAAATGTATTCTGCTGTGCGCATGGACAACGCAAGTATGGTCCAGGTGGCATTTTTGTCGCCCTGTTGTACAAATGGTGCAGCATCTACGACAAAGAGGTTTTTGCATTCATGTGCCTGGCACCATTTATTCAGCGCTGATTTTTCTGGGTCATCACCCATTCTTACGGTGCCTACTTCATGGATGATTTTACCGGGGGCTTCCAGTCCGTAATTGGTATCGGGTCCTGGAATATCTGAGGTAATGATTGCCCCCATGGCATGCATCATGGCCTGGAAGGTTTCCTGCATGTGCCTGGCCTGTTTAATTTCTTCATCTGCCCATTTATAGTGGAAACTCAATACGGGAATGCCGTATTTATCCACTACTTTTGGGTCTATTTCACAATAATTGCTTGCTTTTGCGATGGCTGTACCCCGGCCTGCCATACCTACACCTGTACCGAAGAATCGCCGGTAGTCATCTTTTAAACCTGCACCATAACCGCCGGCTTCTTTCATTTTGCCATTTTTACCAGGGACCATTCCATTCCAATCGGGTACACCGCTCCCGAAACCATAGCCCGGCATCCTCATGCCACCGCCATATTCTATATGATAGCCTCTCGGGAAATCCAGTTTCTTATTGTCGAGCCACCATGGGGAATAAATGTGCACGCTGCCTACCCCATCTTCATTGTAACGTTTACGATCCATTAACTGTGGTAAAAAACCACTTAAGCTGGCACCTGTAGAGTCGTGCAGGTACTTTCCGATCACACCGCTGCTGTTGGCGAGGCCATTGGGATGTGCAGCTGATTTTGAGTTCAGCAACAGGCGGGCAGATTCGCATGCACTGGCACCCAATATGACAATTTTCGCGTTCACCTGGTGTTCCTGAAGATCTTTCGTATCTACATAGGAAACCCCGATGGCCAAACCACTTTGATCGGTGAGTACTTCTCTGACCATTGCGTTGGTAATTACTGTTAAATTTCCTGTTTTTACTGCTGGTATAACCAGGCAGGAAGATGCCGAGAAGTCTCCATAGACTTTACAGCTCCGGCCACACTGCCCGCAATAAAAGCAGGGTGCCCGGTCTTTGTTTCCTGGCAGTGCTGCTGTTAATACGGAGCCCCGGCCCGGGATAACCTTTACGCCTGTTTTTTGCCCGGCTTTTTTGATAAACAGCTCGTTGAGCCTCGGCTTTGGAGGGGGTAGAAAGATTCCGTCCGGTTCACTTTCTATACCTTCCACTGTACCATAGATGCCGATCATACGGTCAACTTTGTCATAGAAGGGTTTTACTTCTTCATAGGTGATCGGCCAGTCGTCTGTTAAACCATCTTTACACTTAAAATCATCTGGCCCCATTCTTAAAGAGATGCGGCCCCAATGGTTGGTTCTTCCGCCCAGCATTCTGGAACGGAACCAGGAAAACTCAGTTTTGTCCTTCTGGGTATAAGGTTCTCCATCGAGCTCCCAGCCCCCATAAGCGGCATCAAAGTCTCCAAAAGGACGTATGGTTCCTGCTCCGCGACGCGGCGATTCCCAGGGCCATTTGAGTTGCTGGGCATCAGTACGGGGATCGAAATAAGCCCCCGCTTCAAGCATCAATACCTTTTGCCCGGCATTTGCCAGTACGTATCCGGCCATGCCCCCACCCGCGCCCGATCCAACAACAATAACATCATAAGTAACGGGTGATTTTTTTATTTGAAATTCATTCATGCTGATCTGAAGTATTTGGTTGCTGTAATTTATAGCTTTTTATCACAGCATTTAAACAAATTGGCGAAAATAAATTTGCGGGACTATAGGAGCTGAATATAGCCGGATGGTCTATCCGGCTAAAATTAAATTACCGGAAAATTTTAATTTAAATTGCTTTATTTGTATAATTTTACCAGACAAAACAACTAACCGATTTAATGCAATTTAAACAGTTTACCTGGCAGATCGCCTGGGATTACCAAGCCTTCAGAATTAAATTTATTCTGGGGATGCTCATTCTTATTGCCATTTTGATTTTTATCCCCCATTTTTTTTTACGTATAGAAGCACGGGAAGGAAAAACGCTGAATGACTGGGTGCTGGCGCAATTGCCTGCAATTGACGTTTCTGTATACATTTTTATCATATTGTATGCAATGATTGGGTTGTTTTTATACAGGATGTCTAAAAATACACTGATGTGCCTTACTGCATTATGGGCTTTTATATTTCTATGTGCAGCCAGGATCTTAACGATCACATTGGTCCCGCTCAATCCACCTGCGGATATCATTGACCTGGCGGACCCCTGTTCTATTTTCTTTTACCGTTCCAATGTGATCACTAAAGACTTGTTTTTCTCCGGGCACACCGCTACGATGTTCCTGGGCGCACTGTGCCTGGAGAAAAAAAATGATAAAATCATAGCTTTTATAGCGACAGTAGTAATTGCAGGTTTGTTGCTGATCCAGCATGTTCATTATACTGCTGATATTCTTGCAGCACCGGTTTTTACCTGGCTTTGCTGGTATTTAGGAAAGTCTATGGCTAAAATATAAGACAGGCGGTAAATCATTTATCGCCTGTCTTATTTGGGAGCAGCATGGCCGCGGTTCTTCTGGTGTTTTAAAATACCTTGAAGCCGACTGAAAGATTAAATAACCCTGTTTTTTGTTCCAGATCTTTGTTGACCTTGGTTAATCCCCTGCTGTAGCGTGCATCGATGGTGATGTTACCCAGGTCAACCCCTGCATTGATTACCCCGCCTGCGTTGAATTTTTCATACTCAAACTGGGCCGGTCCAGCTGCTTTGTTAAGTGTGTAACTCAGGTCTGGTCCCGCGGAGATCCTGAAATTTAAGGCTGAAGTATTGATCAGTTTATATCCTACCATAAGCGGAAGGTTTAATTGGTTAAACTTTGGCTTATAAGTGTTTGCAACGTAGTTGTAGGTACTTTTAAAAGTGACATAGTTGAACTCGGGTTGGAAATATAGTGTTTTACCCAATCTTGCAAAGGCACCGAGGTTATAACCCATTTTTTCTTTCTTGTCAGTTACAGTATTTAAACTCGTTGGTAGTGTGGCATAGTTGAGACCTGCTTTTAAACCAAAAATTAGTTCAGGTTCCTGTGCTTTAGCAGTGCCTATAGAAACCAGGACTACTGCAGTCATTAAATAAAACTTGTTCGTTTTCATAATTTTTTGTTTGAATAATTAATCATCATTTTTTGATGATTTGAATTATGACAACGATTTTGGTCTCTACCCCTATGTGAGAAAAAAAAATAGATAGCGTAATTATTTACTGGCGCTACGAAAGATGAAGACGGAAATTAATGGACTGCTTTTAATGGATTATTTAGCACCTAAAGGGAGGATGAGCTCCCTTTAGAACTAAATATATAGAGAACGCAGAAATCTGTTTGATCAACTTTAAAAAACCCTGATACAACTTGTGCACCAGGACTTTTGTTCATCATAGGTTGATGATTAATTAAAAGTATAAAAGAAAGATTTCACCTGCAATTATATTACACCAACACCAGGTTTACCGTGGTGAATTGTATGTTTTTCGTGGTGAACGAAAATGAATATAGTGGATAAAATTATCGGGATAAAAAAGTATATTACACAATTAAAAAGTAATTTCCATGGACAGCAAACTAAACTGCGTTATAATTGATGATGAGAAACATGCTGTGGATTTGCTGGCGGATTATATTGAGACCATGCCAAACCTGCAATTGTTAAAGTATTTTACTGATCCGCTTAAGGCTTTAATGGACATTACGCTGGAAGATAACATTGACATTCTTTTTATGGATGTGGATATGCCTGGAATGACAGGACTCGATTTATCGCTGGCCATCAGGTATAAAACGAAGTATCTTGTTTTTACTACTGCGCATTCCAAATATGCTATTGATGCTTTTGGGGTACAGGCAAATGAATATCTTTTAAAACCAATCTCTATGAGCAAATTTGCGCTGATGATCAATCGGCTGCTTAAATCAGAAACGGACCTTAGGAGAGAAATGAGGGAGGAGGATTTCTTTTTTATTAAGACAGATCAGGTTCAGAAGTATGTTAAGATTAACATGAGAGATCTGGTAGCAATTGAGGGCTTGAACAATTACGTTAAAATCCATACAGTTAACGGGATGCACATTGCCTATTTAACTATAAAAGAGCTGGAAGCCAAATTAGAGGGAAACAGTTCATTTATACGTGTTCAGCGCTCTTTTATCATCTCTATGGATTTCATAAATAAAGTTGAAGGTGCAAGCATTACTTTAAATAATAAATTGGAGGTCCCACTTGGAACCACTTATAAAAAACAATTTTTAACTTTTCTGGAAAGGAAAACACTTAGATCCAACCGGGGGATATCTGATTAAACATCGAGCTGACGGATGATCCGCATTTTATTGTTTGATATAGATTTACCTTTACCTTATTCTTTTTTATAATTTGCTATTTTTGATGGAATTATAGCTAACTATAAGGTATTAAAAATTAGTATACCGATATATATAAATACATGAAATGAAGACGGTTTTGGCAGGCTATTTTAATTTTTTAAACAAGTACCGCATTCATTTTATTGCCTGGTTCTTCTTTATATTTTACGAAGTAATTATAAGTGGAATACTTAGGGGGTATTTTGCAACAGTTGGCAACTATGTTTTATTTTATGCTTTTAATATTTGCCTTTTCTATTTTCATGCTTATGTGATCATGCCTGCCGCGAAATCAAATACCAAACATGGAATTTGGTTGTTGCCGCTGTTAATTGTACTTGAAGTTATCGTCTTTGTACCTTTTTCCATAGTTGCTGCGGGCCTTTTCCATAAATATATTGGTTTGATACTGGTATCGCCTGCTACTTTGAACAAAACTTCGATTGTAACTTCTGTCTGGAGAACCATTTACTTTATTCTTTTTTCGTCTGGCTACTATTACCTGGTGAATTACCTGAGGGAACGTAAGATTACGCAAGAGGCAGAGAAAGAAAAATTATTGATGATCATTGAAAATCAAAATGTACAGGCAGAACTGATCAAATCGCAATATGCACGTTTAAAAGCACAGATCAATCCACATTTTCTGTTCAATACCCTCAGCTTTATTTATGCAAGTGCCCGTAAAACTGCGCCGGAAGCTGCCGAGGCAATTATTACCTTATCAGATATGATGCGGTATTCCATTCAGGATGATGAGGAACAGATTTTTACCGATCTCATACTGGAAATTGAACAGGTAGAGAATCTGATTAAACTTCACCAGATCAAATCAGAGCGCGAACCCAATATAATTTTAGAATATGATCCGGATTTGTCGGAGACTCAGATCATACCTTTAATTTTGATTACGCTTGTAGAGAACGTATTTAAGCATGGAGATCTATTTCAGGAAACGCAGCCTGCTTTAGTTAGCATCAATATGGCACAAAACATTTTAATTATAGAAACCAGGAATTTAATTAATGTAAATGGTTCTGTGCTTAGTCATAATATTGGTTTAGACAACATTAAAAAAAGGCTAACTATGGTTTATGGAGATAAAGCTTTCCTGCAAACCAGTAAGGATAGGGATAACTATTTCAACGTATTATTGACTATTGATTTGAACTAAGCCGGAAAGCGGCT
>NZ_JAVTSC010000005.1:0-381486 GCF_032678725.1 Pedobacter heparinus | reverse complement strand
AAAATGACAAGCATTTTCATGCTTGTCAAATAGTTGCTTAAGATCATTGGTGGTTATTTTACAGGAATAGAAAAGTCAACTGTTTCTGGTGGAAGACATTGCGCATCATTACACACCATGAATTCAAGTGTACCTTTAACAATTGCATTTGCACCCGTCAGTTTGACTTTTTGCTGAAAAATAACTGACTTTTCAAAATAACTTACATTCATATCAAACGACTTTTCGAATTTAACAATCGCTTTTGGTTCGGTTGCTTTGCCTATAGCTTTGTAAGCTTTTGAAGGGGTGAATGTAAAGCTTGTTTTAACTGGCCCTCCATCAGCCATGTTTTGTGAGTATAGGTGCCAGCCCTGATCAATGGTAGCTTTAAGATACAAAGTAGCTTCTGTTTTTGAGGTTTTCTTTGCAGCATAACTCCATTTTACGGGTTTCAAAATTTGACTACCTGCAGTAAGGCTCAACAGCAATCCAACGGTTAACAAAATTAGGTTTTTCATTATTGTCGTTTTTTTATGTGTTAGCAAACTTATATAATTCTTATAACATCAAGGTAATTCAAAGTTTTAAATTATTGGAATGACCTTGAAAATTACATTGATCACACTTTTTGACGTCAGTTTCTGTCCAATAGTTTAATCTGGAATCTTATGTAAGTTAAATTATGAGCCTACAATCCACCTCCCAGTGTTCGGTAAAGTTCTACTGTTGCATTGAGTTGTGCTGTTTTAATTGCAGTTAGCTCAAGCTCACTTTGCAGGGAGTTGCTTTGGGCAGTGATCACTTCAAGATAAGTAGCCATGCCACTTTTAAACAACAGGTTAGCATTTTTAACCGCCTGTTGAAGGATATTTACCCGATCTTTAGAAATGTCGTACTGCAATTTTAGCTTTTCGATCTTAACCAGCTCGTCTGAGACTTCGGTAACCGCATTCAGGACAGACTGGCGAAATTGTATAACGGTTTTCTCCCTATCGATTTTGGCCAGTTCGTATTGCGTTTTCAATTGTCTTTTCTGAAATATAGGCTGGGTGATGCCACCTGATACCACACCAAATAAAGAAGCTGGTATATTGAACCAATTACTGGCCCTGAATGAGTTGGCTCCCCCACTGGCTGTGATACTTAAGGATGGGTACATGCTGGCCTTTGCCACGCCCACTTTTGCATTTGCAATCGCTAAAGAAAGCTCGGCGCTTTTTACGTCCGGACGTCTGCTGACCATTGCTGAAGGATATCCTGCTGAATTGCGGGCGGGTACTTTGGCCTTGTCCAGACTTGCCAGGCGTTCTACGGTTCCGGGCAGGCGTCCTGTTAAAACGCTTAATGCATTTTCCTGGATGGTGATGTCCTGCTGAAGTTTAGGAATCAGTTGTGCGGCTACGAGCTGTTGTGCTTTGGCCTGCTGTATGGCCAGCGAAGTTACCTGTCCGGCATCAAACTGCAAGTTTACAATTTTTAAAGTACTGTCGCTTAAGCCCAGATTCTTTTGAGCGATTGCCATCTGTGCATCCATCATGAGCAATCTGTAATAGCCTTGTGCAACACCGGAAACGAGCCTGGTCTGTATGGCTTTTTTAGCTTCGCCTGTTTGCAGGTAAGTGGCGAGTGCAGCCTGTTTCTGGCTTCTTATTTTGCCCCATATATCTGCTTCCCAGGTTAATCCCAGATTGGCGTTAAAATCTTCAACGTGAGTAGTTTTTAAGAATTGACTGGTACTCAATCCGTTTAAACTGTTGTCTGAAGGACGGTTGGAACTTCCTGTTAGCTGCAGGTTTAACTGCGGGACGTTACCAAGTTTGGCTTGCATTAACAACTGTTCAGCTGATTCGATATTTTTCACTGCAACCTGAAGGTCGTAGTTCCTGATCAAAGCCGTATCTACGAGGGCTTTCAGTTCGGGTTCGGTAAAGAAATCTTTGATGGCCTGGTCGGCAATGCTCAATGAATCGCTGGTTTGGGCATTCCTGAAATTCTCAGGAAGGGCCGCGTTGGGTACCGGGATGTCTTTTGATACTTTACATCCACCAAGTATACCTATAGTCAAAACTGTGATTACTGTTTTTATATATGTGTTCATGTTATATTTTTGTTATTTAGGCGATTAAGAATAAATGATTTCTGAATCAACTTTTACAGTGTTATGTGTTTCATGCTTGGCGATAATAGGTTTCCCTGATAGTTTTTCCTGCAGATGCTGGAAAATTACAAATAACACTGGTATAATAAATAGACCCAATATTACCCCTGAAAGCATACCACCGGCAGCACCAATGCTTATGGAGTGGTTACCCTGGGCAGATGGACCGGTTGCAATGCTCATCGGGAATAGTCCGAAAACAAAGGCCAGTGAGGTCATGATAATTGGACGGATCCTTAATCTTGCGGCTTCTATGGCTGATTCTACGAGTCCCTGCCCCGCCTTACGTCGTTGTACGGCGAACTCGATGATCAGAATGGCATTTTTAGCGAGCAGTCCGATGAGCATGATCAATGCAACCTGAACATAGATGTTATTTTCAATGCCTGTTAAACCCAACACCGCAAATACCCCAAAAATACCTGTAGGAATAGATAGTATGACTGCTAAAGGCAGGAGGTAACTCTCGTACTGTGCTGATAGTAAAAAATATACGAAGACTAAACACAATATAAAAATCACTGTTGATTGTCCACCTGATGAAATTTCCTCCCTGGTTTGTCCGGAGAATTCATAAGCGAAGCCTGAAGGCAATTGATCTTTAGCGGTTTCTTGTATTGCCCTGATGGCATCACCAGAGCTATAGCCTGGCTTTGGAATGGCGTTGATCTGGATGGAGTTAAATAAATTGTATCGCGATGCTGTTTCTGAACCAAACACCCGGGTTAATTTGACCAATGTATTGATTGGTACCATTTCACCTGTTTTACTTTTTACGAAAACACGGTCAATAGCTGCCGGATCTGTCCTGTCGGCAACATCAGCCTGAACTACAACACGGTAATACTTGCCGAAACGGTTAAAGTCTGAAGCCTGGGCGCTACCGAAATAAGCCTGCATAGTTTGTAATACATCTTTCACATTTACACCAAGCTGGTTGGCCTTATCGTCATCCACTTCCAATTGCAATTGTGGATAATCTGCCTTAAACGAGGTGAATGCAAATGCGATTTCTTTTTTCTGCATCAGCTGACCAATAAAATTATTGGCTATCCCACTAAATTTATCCAGTTTACCTCCAGTTTTATCTTGTAGCACGAAATCCAAAGCCTCGACATTACTAAATCCCGGAACAGTAGGGAAACTGAACACAAAGAAACCGCCACCGGTTAAAGCGCCTAATTTTCCTCTGATGATATCCTGGATGGCATTAATGTCTTTCACATCACCCCTTTCTTTATTGGGTTTCAACAAAACAAAAATTACGGCGGCAGAAGGGCTATTTGAATTTGTTAACAGGTTAAATCCGGAAATTGCCGTAACAAACCTTGAAGCAGGTAAAGCACTCAGTTCATCCTCTGCTTGTTTAAGCAACTTGGTTGTCCCGTTTAATGATGTTCCGGACGGTGTAGAAACGGCAATAGCCACAAAACCCTGATCTTCCGTTGGTATAAAACCGGATTTGGTATTCTGTACTAAAAATATGGTAGCCAGAACAACGATAAAAAGCCCTCCCATACTGATCCATTTATGATTGATCAGAAATTTCAGGCCTCCGACATATCTATTGGTCATCGCTTTAAAACTACTGTTAAAACCGACATAGAATTTTTGAATGAAATTCCTTCTAACCACTGTATTGCCTTCAGTTGTATGATTGCTCTTTAAAAACAATGCTGCAAGTGCCGGGCTTAATGTTAAAGCATTTACAGCAGAAATTACGATGGCGATGGACATGGTAAATGCAAATTGCCTGTAGAAAATACCCGTTGAGCCAGTCATAAAACCTACTGGTAAAAATACCGCCGCCATTACCAGGGTTATTGAAATCAATGCACCCGTAATTTCACGCATGGCCTCGGTTGTTGCAGCTTTAGGCCCCAGGTGTTTCTGCTCCATCTTGGCATGGACAGCTTCTACTACAACAATGGCATCATCAACAACAATACCGATTGCCAACACCAAGGCAAATAAGGTTAGCAGGTTGATGGAGAAACCAAATAGGTTCATAAAGAAAAATGTACCCAGAATAGATACAGGAACTGCGATTGCAGGTATTAATGTTGATCTAAAATCCTGTAAGAAAATAAATACCACAATAAATACCAATATGAACGCTTCTATTAAGGTATGTATCACCTGTTCAATAGATTCGTCAAGTGCGTTTTTTGTTTTATAAAAGCTGTTATAATTAATGCCGACTGGAAAATCTTTTGCTGCCTTTTCCATTACTTTATCTACAGCGATCTGAATTTCATTGGCATTTGAACCCGCCAACTGAATTACACCAATTACAATTCCATCCTTCCCGTTTAAGTGGCTGGTACTGGAGTAAGAATAAGCACCCAGCTCAACCCGGGCTACATCTCTTAAATGTAAAACAGAGCCATCTGCATTGGCACGAATTGAAATATTTTCGTATTCTTCCGGTTTATTTAATTTGCCTTTATACTTAATTATGTATTCAAATACTTCGTTACTCCTTTCTCCTAATTTACCTGGTGCTGCTTCTATACTCTTATCCTGAATTGCGGCCATTACTTCATTAGGTGTAATTTTATAATTGGCCATTTGTGTTGGATTTAACCAAACTCTCATGGAATAATCCTTAACACCACCAAATATGGAGGCAGAACCTACGCCTGGAATACGTTTAATTTCAGGAATGATATTGATCTGTGCATAGTTGGCGACAAAGGTCTGATCGTATTTTTTTGGATCTTCCGTATAAATACCTATAGCGTTGATGAAACTATTTTGCTGTTTGGTTGTGGTGATCCCCTGTTGTACAACTTCCGAAGGTAGCTGACTGGTAGCCTGGGCTACCCGGTTTTGAACATTTACAGCTGCCTGATCCGGATCTGTACCTTGTTTAAAATAAACAGTGATGGCCAATGTTCCATCATTACTCGCCGTGGAGCTCATATAGCTCATGTTTTCAACACCATTAATGGATTCTTCCAATGACGGGGCTACAGAACGCAGTACGGTTTCTGCGTTGGCGCCGGGATATACTGCAGCAACTAACACAGCCGGCGGAGCGATATCAGGAAATTGCTGTAAAGGTAATTTTGTTAAACCAAGTACACCCAGTATCACTAATAAAATGGAGATCACTGTTGAAAGTACTGGTCTTTCTATGAATTTCTGGAACATGACTTTAATATTAAAATTTGCTTGCTATTTTTTTGTTATGGCAGCAACCTTGTCTGTTGCTTTTTGTGGTGCAATCACTGCGCCTTCCTGCAGACGGTCAAGTCCGCTCAGCACGATCTGGTCGCCAGCCTTTACCCCATCTTTTACCAGGTAATTGGTTGCGGATTTACCGATCACAGTAATGGCTTGTTTTTTAACTTTGTTGCTGTCTGTAAGTGCAAATACGAATACCTTATCCTGTACTTCGATGGTTGCCGACTGTGGGACTATAAGCGTATTGTTGTGCTGCAGGCTAAGACGTATTTTTCCTGTGTTACCTGACCTCAACAGACCTTGTGGATTAGGAAATTTGGCCCTTACCGTTATTGCGCCTGTTGTTTTATCAAATTGCCCGTCAATTACGTCAACCTTACCAAGCTTTGCGTATTCAGTATTATCAGCTAAAATAAGCTTCACTGCAGGGAGCTGCTGCAATTTGTCTTTCAGAGTTTGACCAGGATATTGATCTTTGAAGTTTACAAAGTCTTTTTCACCAAGGGCAAAATAAACATGTACATCGTGTACGTCAGACAATTGGGTAAGGGCTTCGAGGTCGGCGGGTGCCACCAGGCTTCCCTGTTTTTTTAGGAGACGGCCAATATAGCCGCTTACAGGTGCCTTGATCAAAGTATAGCCTATGTTTATAGCTGCAGTAGAAACATTTGCCTTTGCCTGTTCAATATTAGCTTTTGCAACCTGTGCCGTGGCCTTCGCTGATTTTAACTGGAATTCTGAAATTACTTTGTTTTGTACCAGAGGAGTTAAGCGTTCTACCTCAAGTTGCGCATTTACTAAAGCGGCTTCTGCAGAATGCTGGGCTGCCAGCGCATTGTTTAAAGCTGCACGATATGGCTGTTCATTGATTTTAAATATAGGCTGACCGGCATTAACGAACGCGCCTTCGTCAACAAATACTTTTTCTAAGGCTCCACTAACCTGAGGGCGGACCTCTACATTAACGGTACCTTCAATTGAGGCAGGATATTCCTGGAAAGTCGTTTCTGTTCCTGAAATCACACTTGCCACTGGTAAGGCTGGTGGTGGAGGTGCGGTAGCTGTCTGAGGACTTTTATCAGCGCATCCGTATAAAAATATAGCTAAGAGCAAAATTGCTGTTGTTGTTTTCATAACGTTATTAGATGATTTAACAGTGTTAAGTAATTGTGGGTAAGCAGATTTATATTTCATGATAATCTAGTTTATTGGTGTAATTATAACGTGTGTAAGTAATTTAACGGTGTTAAGTATTTATTAAGAAAACAGGCATCTATATGAAAGCTTGTGTTGCTGAGCTTTACTAGTCGTTTATATATTTTATGATTCCCCTGATCGCATCTTTTAAAATACGCTGGTTCATTTCTGCATCACGGCCCTTATTTACAAGGTTAATGGATATTAGACCATGTATGATGGACCAAAATGTATAATACTTTCTGCAGACAAAATCCTCAGCCGGCTTTTCTATTGTGATTAATTTCGCTATTACATCGTACATCAGATCATCAGAAAGCTCGGCTTCGGGCATTGATTTCTTCAGTTCACAACAGTTCATATCTACGCCGTACATCAGCTGATAAAGCTCTTTATGCTGGAATGCAAAATCCCAGTAGGCTATCCACATGGCTTCTAGCTGGCTTTCCGGTGTCTTATTCTCGTCTCTTGCAGCCCTGATGTCCTTGGCCAGGATGATATACCCTTGCCTGGTAAGTTCAAGTAATATGCCTTCCTTATTTAAAAAATATTCATAAATAATCGGCGCAGTATATTCAATCTTATCTGCAATCTTTCTCATGCTTAAAGCCTGCCACCCTTCTTCTTTAACGATTTGTAAGGCTGCATCGAGAATATTTGCTCTCGTGTCTTCTTTAAGCCTTTGTATACGTTCTTTACTTCCCATTACATTTAGTTAAGATGTATAAATAATCTAACACCGTTAAGCAAATCTATAAACACTTATTGTAGTCTGTATCATCGCTTTGTCAAGTTATTTGTCCAATTCATTTTAATATACTATAACATTCATTTAATCAGATTGTTAAGTTAATTATTCTCAATTAATAAATCAAAGTGATCTATTTGTACCGGTCATCATACTATGAGACTTGAACTAAAATAAAATAAAGAAAATTAATCTTATCGCCTTAATAGTTGCAAATTAGCGTTTCTATTTAAAAGAGGAATGCGCATGAACAACAGCGTCACATTAAAAGATATTGCCAAAGCGCTTAATTTATCTATTTCTACAATTTCAAAGGCGTTAAATGACAGCCATGAAATTGGTGCAGAAACCAAGCAAAAGGTTTTAGATTATGCTAAGAAACATCACTATTCACCAAATAGAATGGCAAAAGGCTTAAAAGAAGGAAAAAGCAGATCTATTGGTGTGGTTGTATGCTCTTTAGATAACAATGTTATTGCCCAGATGCTGGATGGAATTCATAAAGCGGCAAGTGATAAATCCTATCAGATCATCATTATGCAAAGTAAAGAATCTGAAAAACTGGAAAGTGCCTGCATAGAGTTGTTATATGCCGGTGGAGTGGATGGAATACTGATTTCTCCTGCTTATGAAACGATAAACTTTAGTTATCTCATTGCTTTACAGGAATCGGGTTTACCGATCGTGTTATTTGACCGGTTAATTGATCAAATCAATACCCATAAAGTTGGGGCAGATAATTTTAAGGGGGCATATGATGCTACAATGCATCTGATAGACAATGGATATAAAAACATTGCACATTTAAATACAAATACCATATTGAGCATTGCTACGGACCGTTTGAACGGATATAAACAGGCCCTGGCAGATCGTGGTATTAAATACAGACCGGAGCTGCTTCGTTCTTGTAACTATACCGATGCGAATAAATTAAACGAGGATTTAGAACTGGCCATCAAGTATTACATGGATCTGAAGGACAAACCTGATGCTATTTTCACCGCTACAGATCAGATCAGTACCAGGTGCCTTGTACTGTTAAATAAATTGGGCTATAAGATTCCTGATGATGTTGCTTTAATAGGTTTTACAAATACCGAATTGGCTGACGCGATGAATCCCCCTTTGAGTACAGTACATCAGCCCGCTTTTGAAATTGGCCTTCTAGCAGCTGAAAAATTGCTTTCGCTCATTGAAAGAAAAGACTTAAGTGAAGGTTATGAAACAGTAATGTTGCCAACTCACATTAAAGTAAGGGTCTCTTCACAATCTCCTAATCAGTAAATAAGGGCCCTTGTGCAGGGCCCTTAAGTGTTTTTAATAATTTCCTGTTATTCCGAGCTCTAATCCCCGCAGTTCTGCCAAACCTCGTAAACGTCCAATTGCAGAATATCCTGGATTTGTAACTTTGTTCAGGTCGTCCAGCATCTGGTGTCCGTGGTCTGGTCTGAATGGCAGTGGCTGATCTCTTTTTGCATTCTCAACAACAATGGCCTTCATCACTTCGTACATGTTTACGTCGCCCCCCAAATGGTCGGCTTCATAAAAATTACCTTCTTCGTCTTTGCTTACATTACGTAGGTGAAGGAAATATACCCGTTCTTTTACCGCTTCAAATATCTCCGTTAAATTGTTGGAAACACCTGCGCCCAGAGAACCTGTGCAATAGCAGATGCCATTGAACGGTTTGTCTACGCTTTTAAGGATGTTAACGAGGTCTTCCTTTGTACTTGCAATCCGCGGTAAGCCCAGAATAGCATATGGCGGATCATCCGGATGAATGGTCATATTGACGCCTGTTTCCTCACATACACTGGCAATTCCATTTAGAAAATAAGCCAGGTTCTTTTTCAGGCCTTCCCTGCCAATGGTTTTATATTCTTCAATACTGGCACGTAAAGCTTCCAGTTCAATTTCTTTTTCGTTTGGTATGCCCATTAATACATTAACTTTTAATTCATTGAGCTCATCTGTATTCATGGTAGCAAAACGATCCTTTGCCCTGTTTCTGATGCGCTCTGAATAATCGGCATCAGCACCGGCTCTTTTAAGTATAAAAAGATCAAAAACTGCAAGGTCAAGCCAATTAAAGTATAGCGCTTTTGAACCATCGGTCATGGTCAGATCGAGCTGAGTGCGTGTCCAGTCGAGTACCGGCATGAAGTTATAGCAAACTGTTTTTATACCGCATTGCGCAAGATTCTTTAAAGTAGTTTTGTAGTTTTCAATATAATGATCGGCATTGCTTCTGTGTGTTTTAATGGCTTCATGAACCGGAACACTTTCTACAACTGCCCAATGTAGGCCGGCTGCTTCAATAATTGATTTTCTTTCCAGGATATCTTCCAATGGCCAAATTTCACCATGTGGAACGTGATGCAATGCGGTAACAATACCAGTAGCTCCTGCCTGCTTTACATCTTGTAAACTAACCGGGTCTGATGGCCCATACCAACGCCAGGTTTGCAATAATTTATGATTTGCTGTATTCATTATTTATATCGTTATTATATACTTTATTATACTCCACTATAGGCATTAAATCCGCCGTCGACTAAAATAGTTTCACCATTTACAAAAGCTGATGCATCACTTAACAGGTAAATGAGCGTGCCATTTAGTTCTTCCGGACTTCCCAAGCGTCCAAACGGGGTATGATTTACGAAACGCTGTGCCCTGTCTGTAAATGTCCCATCGGAATTGGTTAGCAGGGATCTGTTCTGTTCTGTTAAGAATACCCCTGGTGCAAGTGCATTTACTCTTACCTTATCTCCATATCGCTGGGCAAGTTCTACTGCCATCCATTTGGTATAGCCTTCGATGGCATTCTTACCCATCGTATAGCCTAAAACCCGGGTTAAAGGACGTTGTGCAGCTAATGAAGAGATGTTTACTATCGAACCTTTGCCTTTTTCTGCGATAACACGTCCAAACACATGTGTTGGATAGACCGTTCCAAAAAGATTAAGCTCTACAGCTTTTTGCGTATCCGCAACATTTATATCAAATATATCCTGATCGGGGGATATTGTGGCTCCCGGAATATTTCCGCCTGCGGCATTGACAAGCCCATCGATGGTACCCCATGTACTCAGGATCTGATTTTTTGCTGCAATCAAAGCTTGTTCATTTAATACATCGGTGATTACAGCAATGGCCTCTCCCCCGTTTTCAGTGATGGCTTTAACGCGTTCATTTGCTTTGGCTTCATTTCTACCCAAAATGGCAACTTTTGCACCTGCACCAGCTACTGCCAGGGCAAATGATTCACCTAATACACCAGTTGCTCCAGTAATTACAATTACCTTGTTCTCTAATGAAAACAGATCTTTGTTCTTCATATCATTTATTTAAAACGAGTTCATTTATGCTATCAATGTTAATGAATTTTAATCTCTGAAGGCAATAATAGACACTAAATATTTACGAAATCGTTTGAAATTTATTAAATAAAATACTTTGCTTCTATTTAATAGGGAGAACCTGTATTATTGCAATCTGAAATTATTAAATTTATGCTAAATCAAGAAAACATATTGGTATTTGGAGAACTGTTGTTACGGTTCAGTTCTGTTGAAGATCAATTTATTTCTAAGAACCACACTGTTTCTTTATTCCCAGGAGGATCTGAAGCCAACGTTTCTGCCTCATTAGGACAATGGAATATTCCCTGTTCTTATGTAAGTTGTGTGCCTGAGAATGCACTGGCGAATAATGCCTTGCAAACCTTACAGGAACTGGGAGTTGATACTAGTAGAACCGTATTGCAAGGTAATAGATTGGGATTGTACTTTCTACTGTCTGCCAATGGTCTGACCAGCGGTGAGGTTGTTTACGATAGAAAATATTCTTCATTTAGCAGCCTCAAGCCTGGCGAGATTGATTGGGATAATGTTTTAGAAGGCCATACCTGGCTTCACTGGACTGCACTTACACCTGCATTGAATGAAAATATGGCTGCTGTTTGTAAGGAAGCTCTTATTTCCGCTAGAAAGAAGGGAATGAAAATATCGGTTGACTTAAATTACAGAAGTAGGTTATGGGATTATGGCAAGCAGCCTATTGAGGTAATGCCCGAACTGGTAAAGTACTGTGATGTTATTATGGGGAATATCTGGGCAGTAAATAAAATGCTTGGCATTCCAGTAGATGAAGAGCTGAACAGGCAAACGCTTCCTGATGTCTATCAGCTACATGCAAATACGTCTGCATCCGCAGTTTTTAGCAATTTTCCTCAATGTGCACATATTGCCTATACTTTCCGTTTTATGGATAATGCAAGGCACAACTTATTTTACGGTACCTATCATACACCTGATGCCAATTATATTTCTTCTGTATTTGAGACCAATGAAGTACTGGACAGGATCGGAAGTGGTGATGCTTTTATGGCAGGCCTGATTTACGGTTTATCAACTACTGAAAGCGGACAGGAAATTATAGATAAAGCTACAGCATCGGGTTATAAAAAACTTTTCGTAAAAGGTGATTTTGGAGACGGCTCTATTTAAATAACAAATTGTAACAAAAAATAATCATATACTGATGAATATTGAAAAAAATCCTTTAGAAGTTATCCAAAACGCGCCGGTTATACCGGTTTATTACAATGACAGCGCTGAAATTTGTATAGAAGTATTAAAAGCAACTTATGCTGGCGGTATCCGTGTGTTTGAATTTACGAACAGAGGCCAAAATGCACAACAAAATTTTAAAGCATTGTTGGACTATAGGAATCAAAATCTCCCTGACATGCAGGTTGGAATTGGAACAATAAAGACTGTAGCGCAAGCGGAAGCTTATATAGCATTGGGTGCTGATTTTATTGTGAGTCCGATAGTTCGGGCCGACCTGGCAACGGTAACTGCAGCGCACAGCATATTATGGATACCAGGCTGTATGACACCAACAGAGATTAATTTCGCAGAGGAACTTGGCGCGCCACTGGTTAAACTTTTTCCTGGCGACACTTTAGGTCCAGGTTTTTTGAAAGCGATAAAACCATTGTTTCCTAACCTCAAATTCATGCCAACAGGCGGTGTTGATGTAACTAAGGAAAGTATAGACAGTTGGTTAAATGCGGGTGTTACTGCGCTGGGTTTTGGTTCAAAATTATTTGTGCAGCCGGAAAATGCTTCAGACTATACCTGGTTAACAGCACGTTGTCAACTGTTGATGGAATTAGCTGGCAAAAAATAATTCAGCGTTTGATCTCGTAGGTTCCAACTTCCTGGCCGTCATCCTTAATCATAGATAAGTGTAAAGAACGTTCGTTGGCTTTTAGTTTGATGAGCGTTCTTTTACCGTCCTGAGGCCCTCCTCCTATTACAATTGGAAAATCATGACCTTCCTGGGCTTTATGAATGCCATATTTGTGGGTATGCCCACTGATCATCAGATCAATTTTGTATTTATTAAATAAAGGACCAAATACTTCACGGCAATGCATTGTACCATGCCAGTCACCAGAATGGTAATGAGGGATATGCATCAGCACTACTTTAAATATGGCCTTTTTATAGGCATTACTTTGCAATTGCTGTTCCAGCCATACGGCCTGTTTTTTTCTGTAAGCATCAAAATCAATCAGGCCGGCATACACTGGAGCTTCGTCTTCCTTGTCTTCTCCGGTATCAAGGGCAATAAAATGAACCGGTCCCCTGGAAAAGGAAAAGTATTGAGTACCATTGATATTATTGAAGTAAGTAGGTAACTGTCTTGCAAATTTACCTCTTGTTTCATGATTTCCACGTATGTACATGAAAGGTTTTGTACTTGCAAATGTATCTGTACAGGGATTTAACATATTTTGAATGATCTGTTGCTGATCTTTTTGGAAATTAAACATGTCGCCATTAAAAAAAACAAAATCAAAAGGATCATTTCCATTTAAAGTCATCAGATGAGGAATGCTGTTTGGCCTGTCATGAATATCGTTGATAATGAGCATGGCCATACTTTTAGCATTTAAAACTGGCGTTATAAATTCATACTTTTCACTTGAAATAGTTGTTCCATAAGTTATCTGGTAAGGCTGATAATCGACAATTTCTTTTGAAAAGGCCGTATAGGAGTATCGGGTTCCTGGCTTCAGATCTTGCAGGGCAATCCTATGGATCTGATTGTTGGCATCTACCATCCCGTCTGTAACGGCATGGTTTTTTATAATATCACCGGCTTCAGTCTGGTATTCAACCCAGCTATAAGCATTTCTTGCGGTGATCCACATTATTGTTATGACATCAGGCCCCGGATTCTGAAGGTAAGGTTTAGTGAGAAAAACATGATCAGCGTTGGGCTTTTTATGTTCAGTATAAATGGCGAGGGAAGAAAGTGGTGAGGTTGCCAGCCCGATAACTGTAGTTTTTGAAACTAGTCCAATAAAAGCACGTCTTTTAAATGTTTCCTTACTCATAACTGCAAAGGAAATGGTTTACAGTTATATTACAAAGCAATTTTAAAAGAATCACTTTTTATTGGCATTTAGATAACATGCTTTAAAAACCGGCTAAAAATACATGTTATTTCTTCTGATCATCTCTGTCGTAAAGATCAATCAGTTTACTTTGTAATCTGATTACAGAATTTTCCAGTTGACCGATTTTCTCTTTTAACTGTGTAACGATCTGTTCCTGTTCACTTATTCCCTCTTCTCCAACATCCAAAAATTCTCTAAGGGTTAGATTATGTACTTCAGCGATTTGATTTATCCTGCTAAAGTTTGGGTCTGTAATACCTGTTTCAAGCTTAGAATACGCAGGGATGGATATTTCCAGCAGATCAGCCATTGCTTTTTGGTTAACTCCCTTTTTTTGGCGTAAGATTCTAAATTTTTCACCTAAAGTTTTCATAGTCTTATAGTCTATATCTTTGTGAAGATTTTGTATAATAAATTTAAGAATTATTTAATAAAATATTGTAATATTCTTATAATATTATGAACAGATTATTGAAATCATTTATTCGTAATTAAAATATTATCTTAATTACCTCATCATATCCAGTTTTAGAAAATATTTGAGATGATAATGCAGTTTTTACGAATGCTACTTTTTATTCTGTCTGAATATAAATGCAGCCATCATTAATGCAACTGATAATCCTGAAAGACCAGGAAATGAAATAAATAAAAATAATACCCCGCAAACAACACATATTGCAATAATAAAAAGAAAACCTTGCAGGAAAGTATCCATTTTAAACGCAGCTATGAGTGCAAACAAAACAAAGGCAAGTGCTAGTATATTTATAAACATATACAAAGATGCATATTCAATGTTAAGTTAATGTTAACAAGGTGTATTTTGTTGTTTTGTAAATAAAATGACGTATGATGGATTTGCATTGACTTTATCGTTTAATATCTAGTTAATTTTTTCAAACGAATATTTACAACAAACGCTTGCGTTATTTCAATCTTTTTTTCAGAAGCTAAAGGAATAGCAGTTTTTTATTAAATTGTTAAAGTTTATTCTAATCTTTGAATATGATGACTGATAAGCCAACAACTATTAAGGAGATAGCAAAAATATTGAAGGTTTCGGTTTCTACAGTTTCACGTGCTTTGAATGATCATTCAAGTATAGGTTTAACGACAAAAATGCGTGTTAAAAAACTTGCTGAGGAACTTAACTATGAGCCAAACCAGAAAGCCATACAGTTTTTACATGGAAAATCTTTTGTAGTAGGCGTAATTTTGCCTGAACTGTCTGAGTCTTTTTTTTCAGCAGCGATCAGTGGCATTGAAGATGTTGCCTATAAAAGAAATTATACCGTTCTGCTTGCGCAGTCACATGACAATGCGGAAAGGGAAAAATTGCTCGTAGAAAAAATGAAAACCCAGAGAGTTGACGGTTTATTGGTTTCTATATCAAAAACCACGAGTACTTATGAGCATTTTGACAACTGTCGGAAATTAAATATCCCGGTTGTTTTTTTTGATCGTATCCCCCCTTTAAAGGACATTCATTATGTGGCTTCAAATCTGGAAACCGGAACTTTTGAAGCAGTTAATTTTCTATTAAAAAAGGGACATCGTTCTATTGGAATGATCAATGGCCCTAATACCCTGATAGCTAGTCACGAAAGAAAAGAAGGTTATATAAGGGCAATGACAGCTAACCGTTTAAAGTATGACCCTTCATTGATTGTTGGCTGTGATTTATCTGAGGAAGGTACCATTAATGCAATGGATATCATGCTGGGCCATCGGCGTAAACCCACTGCAATTGTGACATTCAATGACTATGTGGCCTTGTTTGCGATGCATTATGCCAAGTCTGTCAACCGTCAGGAAATTGACTTTGTAAGCTATGCAAATCTCCCGATTATTAACTATATGGATTATTCCCCTATCGCTTCCGTAGAACAATTTCCTTATAAACAAGGTAAGAAAGCTGCAGATATACTGATTGATCTGATTAACAAACCTAAAAATGATTCAGGAACTGAACAAGCCTACTTCAATATAGTGGTAGAATCAGAATTGATTTTAAGCAAACAAAGGTAATTTCGCGCAAACGTTTGCACATTTTTTTAGCAGAATAAATAATTATGTTTGGACTATCAATCAATATACTAAACCCATGTTCGAAAATATTTTAAGTCTTTATGGTCTTGACCCGAAGACAACCAGTATACAGTCATTTGGTGATGGTTTAATCAACCATACCTGGATGGTGATTGCAGGTGACAAAAGATACATCCTGCAAAAAGTAAATAGTGAAGTTTTTAAAAAACCATCAGATATTGATGAAAACCTTTCTTTGCTTAAAAAATATCTGAGCTCAACACATCCTGAATATTTGTTTGTGTCCCCTGTTAATACAGCAGATGGAGCTTCTCTGATTAGTAATGAATCTGGTTATTTCAGACTGTTCCCTTTTATTGAGGGCTCGATGTCGCTTAATACATTAACCAGAATAGACGAAGCCTATGAAGCTGCCAGGCAGTTTGGAATGTTCTCCAAGATCCTTGCTGACTTTGACGCAGAACAGTTAAATATTACAATCCCCAATTTTCACAATCTGATACTGAGATATGATCAATTTACTGAGGCATGTAACCAGGCAGGTGCAGAAAGATTGGAAAAAGCTGCTGATTGTATAAATTTCGTTAGTGATCATCAGAATATTGTGAATACTTATCGACAGATTTTAAATAATACCGCTATTCCTTTAAGGGTAATCCATCACGATACGAAAATCAGTAACGTATTATTTGACGCATATAATAAGGGCGTGTGTGTAATTGATCTGGATACCGTTATGCCTGGTTATTTTATAAGTGACGTTGGGGATATGATGAGAACATACCTGAGTGAAGCTGGCGAGGAAGAAACCGATTTTAGTAAAATCCGCATCAGAAAAGATTTCTTTAAAGCGATTTATGATGGTTATATGAGTGAAATGAAAGAGGTGCTTACATCTGTTGAAAGTGAATATTTTACTTATTCCGGGAAATTTATCATTTATATGCAGGCCATTAGATTTCTGGCGGATTTTCTGCAAAATGACACTTACTATGGTGCAAAATATGAGGATCACAATCTTAACAGGGCAAAGAACCAAATTGCATTGTTAAAGGAATATATTAAGCTTGAACAGGAATTGAAGATGGATAGCCTCTTTTAATTCCTACAGACAGATTTGATAATCTCCTGATTTTTAATCAAATTCGGGTGCGATGGTTTAATTTAAAGCATTATGTATTCTTCTAAATTTAAGCTCGCTCTCCACTGGCTGTTGATTGCTATAGGCTTTTATATTTTTTGGGGTTTTAGTTATCTGATATTAGCCAAATTTTCGAGTGCTGAAATCAGCAGGTTTCTGCATAGTAAAGAAAGTATATGGAGTCAGCTGACCGCTGCAGATATATTCTGGTACGTCATCTTTATTTTTGGAATTGCTTTGGGCTGTTATGTAATTAAGTTATGCGTAAAATATTCTCCCAACGATAAGGTAGCTGCGATACTATATACGCTGCTCATCATCTCATCTGTAGCTATATTTGTAGACAAACTTCTGGAATCAACAACATTCCTGCATATTATTCCCCATATTGTTATCAATATTGCTTTCCTTATCCCAATGGGGCAAGTATTTTTTAAGGCAGATGATAAGGTACCAGAAACGAAAAGCGAATCCTAAAAGCCCTGTTTTCAGGATATTTCACAATGAAAATTGAAAACAGGGCTTAATCAGTTAAAACAGATATTTGGTACTCAGGAAATTGGAGCTGTTACTGTCTACAATTTCATTGATCAGGTGTTTATTACTTTCGTTTAGTTTTGTCGCAACTAATGAGCGGATCGAGAATGATCTCAGGGCATCGACTACAGATAAAGTTCCTTCTGCACTATCTTTTCTACCAGTAAATGGAAATACATCCGGCCCACGTTGACATTGGCAATTGATGTTAACCCTACTTACCTGGTTGACCAGAGGATCTATAAGTGCAGCAATCTCTTCATCATCATTACTGAAAATGCTAACTTGTTGTCCGTGGGTAGAATCGATGAGATATTGAATAGTCTCCTCCAGGTCATCAAATGGTACAACTGGTATTACTGGTCCAAATTGCTCTTCAGTATACAGCTTCATATTTTTATTAACCGGGTAAACAATTGCAGGATAGACAAATGATTCACAGCTATCGCCACCATTATCGTTAACAACCTTAGCGCCATGAGCTACAGCATCAGCTATACAGTCTTTAAGATAGGCGGGTTTTTGCGGCTCCGGTAAAGGAGTTAAAGACACACCGGCCTCCCAGGGCATACCAAACTTAAGCTTCGCTACGGCATCGGACAATTCTTTTAAAAACACATCCGCAAGACTTCTGTGAATAAAAATGATCTTAAGTGCGGTGCACCTTTGCCCGTTAAATGATAATGAGCCCAGAACAGTTTCCTGTACAGCCAGATTTATGTCTGCTTTTGCAGTAATAATAGCTGCATTTTTTGCATCTAATCCAAGAATTGCACGTAATCTATTTACTTTAGGATGTAATTTTTTAAGTTCATTGGCTACTTTACTTGAACCAATTAACGTTAATATGTTAATTTGCCCTGATTTCATCAGGGCTGGAATGATCTTATTTCCACGACCATATATGGTATTGACTACCCCCTTTGGAAAACAATCCTTAAAGGCCTCCAGTAGAGGATAATGCAATAGCGTACCATGCTTAGGTGGCTTAAATAATAATGTATTTCCCATAATCAGCGCGGGAATCAGTGTAGTAAAGGTTTCATTTAAAGGGTAATTAAATGGTCCCATACATAATACCACACCCAACGGTGAACGTCTGATCTGTGCAACAATCCCTTGTTCTATGCTAAATCTAGAAGACTGTCTGTCCAGGTCTTTCAGGGCATCAATAGTAGCATAAATATACTCAACCGTACGGTCAAATTCTTTAAGAGAATCGGCGTACGATTTACCTATCTCCCACATCAGCAGTTTTACAACAACAGCTTTCTTCTCAATGATTTTATGTGTAAACTGTTCCACACAACTGATTCTACCGGCAACGCTCATTGTAGGCCACGCTCCTCTTCCGTTGTTATAAGCTGCTACTGCAGCCTGGAGCGCTTCATTGGCTTCCTTTTCACTACATAGCGGGTATGTGCCGATTAACTTTCTTTCCAGTCCTTTTTCAGTTCTGATACAGATAGGTGACAAAACCTCATGTACTTCACCATTCCAGGTATGCATTTCACCATCGCTCAGGTATTCTCGCTGGTGTAATTCTTCAGCTAATTTAAACTCTTCAGGAATTTGATTTTCTGCTACAAAAATCGAATCGAGCTGATCTTTTGAAAACATTTAGTTACTATTAATTTTAGGTATTAATTAGGATATTATAAGGTTGTAATAGGTTTATATTGAGGTACAAGGGATTTCATGATGACCCAACCTATTAAATAACAAATTGCGCAAACAGAGAAAATGATAAAATATCCAGCCTCTTCTCCTTTAAAGCCCATAAATACCATTTGGTTTTGACCTGCATAATCAAACAATACACCTGAGCTTTTATTGATAATAGTGGCACCTACTCCACCTGCCATGCCGCCGATGCCTGTTATAGTTGCTATGGCTTTCTTAGGAAACATGTCTCCCACAGTAGAAAAAATATTTGCTGACCAAGCCTGATGTGCTGCCCCGGCAATACCGATGATGATTACTGGTATCCAATAAGTAATGTGTCCTAATGGCTGTGCAAGCAATGCCAGCAATGGGAAAAATGCAAATATTAACATTGATTTCATACGACCAGCATATGGGTTCATTCCCTTTTTATCTACAAAATAGGTAGGTAACCATCCCCCTATTATAGAAAGTAATGTAATAGAATAGAGTACGAAAAGAGGAATTGCACTTTCTGTCGAATCCATGCCATAAACAGAACTTAAGTATGCTGGTGTCCAAAATAAGAAGAACCACCACACACCATCTGTCATAAATTTACCAATGGCAAAAGCCCAGGTTTGCTTAAATTTAAAGCATTGTATAAAAGATACTTTCGCTGTTGTTTCCTCTACATAGTCTACAAGTTTCCTGTCAGCAATGATATCTTGTTGGATGTAAGCCAGTTCGGCAGCATTTACTTTTGGATGCACCTCTGGTTTATGATACACAAATATCCAGAACCCCATCCATACGAAGCCTAAAGCTCCAATTATGATAAACGACATTTCCCAGCCATAAACTGCTGCAATGAAAGGAATTGATAACGGCGCTGCAAGGGCACCTACTGTTGCTCCTGCATTGAAGATGCTCGTAGAAAAACCTCTGTCCTTTTTAGGAAAATACTCTGCAGTAGCTTTAATAGCTGCCGGAAAATTTCCTGCTTCTCCAACCGCCAATATAAAACGTGCAAAAATAAATAAGGTAACACTAGTCGAAATGATCAAAGCCGTGTCGCCCACATGCGAGATGGCTTCCTTTGAACCTTCAAAGCCTAGGAACCACTCTCCTGTAAGCAACCCTGCAGTTGCAATACCACAGAACGCATGTATTATGGCTCCGACAGACCATACGCCAATAGCCCATAAAAAGCCTTTTTTCGTATCCATGCGATCTACAAAACGGCCAGCAAATAGCATTGATACAGAATAAAAAATAGAAAAAAGAGCAGTGATGTTACCGTAGTCGTTGTTGGTCCAGTGAAATTCCGGGGCTATAAAATCTTTCCATGTTAAAGAAAGAACCTGCCGGTCCATATAATTAATTGTAGTAGCAAAAAATAACATGGCACAGATTGTCCATCTGTAATTTCCCCTTTTATTCTCTTTCATTATATTTGGTTTTGTTTAATTTGTGTGTGATTGAATTTTATTTCCGCTCTTTATTTATTAATGTCTCTTTAGGGCCTCAATATATGTAATTCCTGCTAATTACTCATGTCAAAAATTTTTTACGTATCTGTCACTATTCAAATATTACAGATTAGAATAGGTTATTATGACCTGTAGTTTGGACAATTCTACAGAATAATTATAAGTAAAAGCAGTCTTCATTAGAAAAAATTTACGCAATCGTTATCGTGGATATTTCTCTTTTAATACTCTTTTGGCTATTTAGTGTACAATTTTAACATACAACAATATATACCGAATTATATAGACTTTATTTTTATAGATTTATATATGCATTTAAAAAACAACTTATTAAAACATGCTATCCTCTTAGTAATTTGCTATTCAGGAAGTATTTCTCTGGGCTATAGTCAGGAAAAAATAGTTTTGCTTGATTATTATTTTAACCATGAGGTAAAAAAAGACAAAATGGGAAAAGAGAACAGGTTTCATTATACCTGGGAAGATCAAACTTTAAATGGTTTTTCCATGCTGGGAGATGTATTCAATAAAGCAGGATTGAAGATAAAGAGTCTCGACAATGCCCCTACGGCATTAAATCTTAAGGGAAATGACATCTATATCATAGTTGATCCGGATAATCAAAAAGAAAGCCCAAACCCCAATCTGATTGCGTCCGATCATATAAAAGCAATTAGAGATTGGGTGAATGCTGGCGGCGTACTGGTTTTATTTGCCAACGATAGTGCAAATACAAACCTGATGCAATTAAATGACCTGTCCCAAAAGTTTGGTATAACCTTTACCAATCAAAGCAGGAATATGGTGAAAAATGGAAAGCTTGAAATGGGTGAAGTTCACGTACCGGCCGGAAATGAAGTCTTTCCTACCGCTAAAACCTTTTATCTGAAAGAAATTTCAATCCTCGCAACCATACCACCAGCCAGGCCTTTAGTTACAGTACAAAATGATGTGGTTATGGCGGTATCGAAATACGGCAAGGGTACTGTATTTGCTGTAGGTGATCCATGGCTATATAATGAATATGTTGATGGCACGCGCATTCCAAAAGAATATGAGAATTATAATGGTGCTGTTGAACTGGTAAATTGGCTGAAAAGGCAAATACTTTAACAGGCAATCTATTTGGCAATTTCAATGTCCGTTTCCTTTGCCCGGAGTCCTGCCATTCAAAAACAGGGCTCATTGCTATGTGGGAATCGGTTTATTTAATTTTATTTTTTGCAGATAAATAAAACCCCCGGCTGTAGCCCAATGGATACCCGTCAATATAAAGTGTCTGTTCTCCATCGATATAAGGAGGAAAATCTGTAATGATGTCATAGCTTTCAGCAAAATGACTCAACAGCTTTTCCTGATTGAAGAACCATGAGGGATAAGAAGCCGGGTAAATATTTGGAGGAACAACCTGCAAGGTCAGGCGATCCTCAGCTTCATAATGAAAAGCTGTCCTGTCAAAAAGAATGAAGTCAAAATGATAGGCTGCAAGTTTATTAAGAAAAATATGAGGCTCTTCCAGATATTGAATAGCGCTTGAAATCAAGAAAAAATCAATATCCTTATCTTGTATACACTGATCAATAGAATTATAGAATTTAAGTTGGTCATCTTCAAAATTGATCTTGCCTGCTGCTACATAGTGCTCCTGTTCTATGACGTTCCAACTCAGACATACATTAACTGTCAGAAACTCCTTAATTTGATAATATGTGCTACCTAAAGAACCTCCAAAATCAATAACATGAAGTGGACTTCCTTTTTTTGCAGCACTATGCTGTAAAAAAGTAAGTAATGGAAAAGGGTAATCTTTTTTATCAAAAATTACGGAATCCCGTTCATAGACAGCTTCTCCGGCTTTTACCTTCAACAAAGCTTTCATAGTTCTTTCCAGAATCACTCCCGAATCATATCCATCCGCTTCTTTTAATACATCTAACCAGGATGAGTAATTGCCAAACCAACCATACTTTGGCTGGTTATCTGGCTTAAACTTCCTGAAAATACCTTTGAACATACTTTGACTATCTGTTTTTTTGTTTCAAGACAACCATTTGTTTAAAAGGTCCTATACCAGGCCTGGTATCTCTACCATTTCATCGACATCTTTTTGATAATCCACTCCGGCAATGTCAAACCCAAATAAATTCAGAAAATCTTTTTTGTAACCTGGCAGGTCACCTATCAAGGGCAGATTTTCGTCATCTGCTTCAGCCCATAATCCAAGTACTTTATCCTGAACATCACTACGCATCTCCCAGTCATCTATTCTGATTCTGCCCTCTGCATCGGTTGCAGGCTCATGACCAGTATACAACCTTTCTGTAAATAATCTTTGTATCTGCTCTATACAGCCTTCATGAATTCCTTTTTCTTTCATTGCTTTATAGAGCAGCGATATATAAAGCGGAATTACCGGTATAGCAGAACTGGCCTGTGTAACTAATGCTTTATTTACGGAAACAAAAGCCCTTCCGTTAATATTCTTTAATTTGTCACTGATGGCAAAAGCAGTTGCTTCCAAGTGATCTTTGGCACGGCCAATGGTACCTTTACGATAAACGTCTTCTGTCACAGACGGTCCAATATAAGAATAGGCAACCGTTTTAGCCCCCGGTGCAAGCAAATTCTTGGCTTTCAGTTCGTCTATCCACATTTCCCAGTCTTCTCCCCCCATTACTGCAATTGTATTTTCTATTTCTTCTTCAGTAGCCGGTACGATCGAAATCTCAGAAACCACTCCGGTATGGAAATCTACTGTTTTATTGGTAAATACCTCATTTCCTATAGGTTTCAGTACTGAACTATAAACTACGCCGGTTTTTGGGTGTGTTCTTTTTGGTGAGGCCAGGCTATAAATGACAAGGTCTATTTGTCCCAGATCATTTTTAATCAGATCCAGTGCTTTTTGTTTTACTTCATCAGAGAAGGCATCCCCATTAATACTTTTGGCATATAAGCCTGCCTTTAATGCCTGATTTTCGAAAGCAGCACTGTTATACCAGCCTGGTGAAGCCGTTTTACCGGGAACAGGTGGTTTTTCAAAAAAAACACCAATGGTTGCTGCTTCTGAACCAAATGCACTCGTAATTCTGGATGCCAGTCCAAATCCGGTAGAAGCACCAATAACCAGCACTTTCTTCGGACCATCAATTGCTCCTTTTGATTTCACATAGTTAATTTGGTTGATTACATTTTGTTCACACCCTTTTGGATGTGCTGTAAGGCATATAAACCCACGCATTCTAGGCTCAATAATCATATAGTATTCTTTTTTTGGTTAGCAATATAAGGTAGGATTAACATTATGGCAAAATAACCATTGTTTTTACACATTATCAAGAATTTCCTGATAAGTTTGCATTACACGTTGAAAACAGATCTTTAACCATGCCGTATAATCTTCAGGATTAGCATTGATATCATTTAAAAGCAAGTCCATATTTACATATTTAAACGAAGCCACCTCAGTAGGATCAGGCAGTGGTAAACTATTGCTGAGGCCAAAGAAAACGTGGTCATATTCGTGTTCAGAAATTCCATCCGCGAGGGTAGCTTTATACAGGAAACTAAAACCATAAACCAGCTTACAATGCATACCCATTTCTTCTTTTAATCTTCTGTTGGCAGCATCCACAGTCTGTTCTCCATACCTCGGATGACTACAACAGGTGTTCGTCCATTTACCTGCCGAGTGGTATTTATCTTCAGCCCGCTTTTGTAACAACAATTCACCTTTTGTATTGAAGATAAAAACAGAGAATGCACGGTGAAGACGGCCCCGCAAGTGTGCCTCCATCTTCTCCATTAATCCAATTTCTTGGTCATTTTCGTCAACCAATATTACTTCTTCAATCATTTTCAAAGTTTTTATTTTGCGCTGTTTAAACTACAGCACTAATTTCTGATATAATTTATGTAAGGTTTCATCTGCATCCGTACAAAGACCTGCATGTGCCCTTGATGTTTGTAAAACTGTGCTTCGTGTTGCTGTTAACCAGCGAAATCTAGACGCGACATCTAGTTTACCAATAGTTCCCGCCTCATTTCCCCCTGCACAAATTTGTTTAAATGCACAGAGGTTTTTTTCAAGTACACCAATATCCAGCTCGGTGCAGAAAACATCTAATTTTTCCTTGTTGAGCAGAAACAAAGCTTTTAGGAATTTTTGTTTAGCACAATAAACTACCACCCCTACATTCAGGAATTCTTCGCGCTCTACCCTGGGCACAACGCGAATAACAGCATACTCAAATAAGTGCTTCTCTTGCATTTTGTGCTTCTTTTACAAAAACTTCTGAATGGGCAACTCTCGTTTCCAGAAAGTGTATATACGCTTGTCTATGTTCAGTTGAAGTGTCAAATGAATATTCTTCAGTCAGCCATTCCTCTGGTATCAAAGCTACAATAGCAGAAATAAGAGCAGATGTAAGTATGGAACGAAATTCTTTGTCAACTGTTTCCAGTTCCGTTGCCATCGGCAACATTACATGATCTTTTATTAATGCAAATGGTCGCAATGCCTGTTCTTCCCAGTTTTGCCAGGAATGGTGAAAATATAAGGATGCTCCATGATCGATCAACCAAAGCTCTTTGTGCCAGATCAACATGTTCGTATTTCTGGCGGTACGGTCCATATTCGTCAACAAACAATCCAGCCAGACAATTCGTGAAGCCGTTTTGGTATCAATTGGGGTAACTAATGGATCAAAGGTGATGGCACCCGAGAGATAGTGCAACGCGAGATTAAGCCCCTCACTTGCTCGCAATAAGTCTTGTATTTCTTCGTCAGGTTCGATCCTGCCAAAAGCTTCATCTAATGAGGCAAATACAATTTCTGGAACCCTAAAACCTAAGGCTCTTGCAATTTCAGCACCTATAATTTCGGCAATCAACGCTTTTACACCTTGTCCAGCACCTCTAAACTTAAGCACATATAGAAACCCGTCATCTGCTTCAGCAATTGCAGGCATAGATCCCCCCTCCCTTAATGGAGTTACATATCTGGTTACATGGACACTTCGCAATGTCAGCTCTTTCCCGCTCATATTGTTATGCTATCGCTATTGAAAATAAGTGCTAAAGATAATAATCTTTTTAATCCTGCTTCATATTAGCGGCAACAGTATTTGTTTAATCAATATAAGACACTGATATTTTTTTTGGAAGTGGTTCAGGATTGCTTTTTTTATTGTTATAATAATAAATACCTGCAGTTTTAAAGTATTCCAGGTGAGCTTTTAACCGCTGCTGAAAATCCTCAAAATTCTTTTTATCATCCCTGGTCCAGGCGGCTTCGGCAAGTGCACTTATCCTTGGGAAAAGTAAATAATCAAGACGCTGATTACTGTTAACGGTTTCTGTCCACAAAGATGCCTGAATGCCCATAATATTCTTTTCATGATGGAGTGCTTCAGGGATTTGTTGATGTGAAAAGTTGTATACCTTCTCTATAGGGCTGTATTCTCCCACTTTCCATCTTCGGCCCGAAATATCTGTGCTATCTTGCACAAAATCAAAGTACAAGGGTATTCTTGGTGTCAGCACAACCGATATTCCTTTATCAAATGCTGTTTTCAAAACATTGGGTTTATCATGTCTCCACCAAAAAACGACCGTATTTTTTGCTGGCAAACCGGCGTCTGCTACCTCATCCCAGGCCAATACTTTATTGTTCATCTTAATAACGGAATCAGCCATTCTTTTAATAAAATAATGTTCAACGGCTTTCAGGTCATTTAATCCTTTCGCCTTCATTAGCTTTTGGATTTCCGGATCTGTATTCCATTTTTTATTTCCAAAAGCAACTTCATCACCTCCAATATGGATCATCTGGGATGGGAAAAGCACATCCGTTTCTTTCAGGATATTGGTCAGGTACTGATAAGTTGCTTCCTTTCCAGGGTTAAAGGTAAACTCAGGATATTTATCTGTCCCACCACCACTATATGCTGGATAAGCCATGTTAGCAGCAGTTGCATGACCTGGCATATCAATTTCAGGAATGATCTGAATGTGTCTTTCGGCGGCATAAAGTACCAGGTCGTTGATGTCTTCCTGGCTATAGTATTTTGCTGGAGCAAAGGGATTAAAATAATTTCCTATACCACCAATTAAGGCTAATTTAGGATATTTTTTTATGTCAAGCCGCCACCCAGGCTGGTCTGTTAAGTGCCAATGAAAACGGTTAAGCTTATAAAAGGCCATCCAGTCTAATAGTTGTTTTACTTTTTCTTTTCCAAAGAAGTACCTAGATTCATCTAACATGAGACCCCGCCAGTCATATTTTGGTGCATCAGCTATTTTCCAGCATTCGATGTCCAAACCGGCAGATTGCCTGATCAATTGTAGCAAAGTACTGATCCCATTAAATATGCCATTGGCAGTTGGGGCGCTTATACTAATATTCCCTGTATTAACCTCCAACTGGTATTTTTCTGTGTCCGCCTTTTTTATAGGGTTAAGATTTAGGGAGATAGATGATGAGGAAGGGGCTTTTCCAATACTAAGTGTCAAACTTTTATGTTTGAGCAATTCCTTTTGAAGGTAGTTCGCCAGTGGTTCAAGAACCTGCTGATTAACCAGTATTAAGGTTTGGTCTGTAAGACTGAAGTTACCTTCAGTTTTGTGGAAACTGGCTGGTAAAGGAATAACCGGACAAGATTGCTGGGCGGATACGTAAAGCCCCAGATTCATCAATAAACAACATACTATTCTTTTCATAAAAAACGGATCTTATTAAAACACAATATCATTTCTTTCCAGCCTTCCCGCATTCAACAGGATAGAATCCCTAGGAAACGATATGGCAAATTGAGTAATTAAACAAAGCTAAGATAGCGCTTTTCAGCGCTATCTCTAGCTTCTAGGGGACTATTGAGAGCACTATTTCTTTAACGTCCGATACAGATCCATATATACTGGTATTGCCTACCACAAAAGTTACTTTGTACGTACCCTCGGCTGCGTAGCTATAAGGATAGCTTAACAATTGCGTGGTCATGTTTTGCAGGGGGACACCGACGTCCGTTCTTGCGCCGGCAGTTACCCGGTCTCTGAATTCGTACATTCTTCCAGTCTCACCCGAGTAAAATGTAATGTAATTTGGATTTCCTGAAAATATAAAATTAATTTGTTCACCAACTTTAAAAGTTGTTTTATCTTGCTCAATACCGACCTTAAAATCAGGGGCAACTACCTCTTTTTTATTACATGCCGATACCAACAGAAAAAGTATAGGAAATAGGAATATTCTTTTCATTTTTTATGGTTTAATTGTCTGCTGTATATTTAATATCCTTCATTTTGTACCATGGCCTTGTTTAATGACATTTCCAGAATTGGAATAGGATACAACTGATATATTGCCGTAACTCTTTGGGCAGCATCCCTGGCATTTTTATAAATGGTAGTAGTCATAGAAGCATAGGTAGTAAACTCAGTAGCAGTGGCCTGCATTGTGCTTACGAATATTCCCCACCTGATCAGATCCGATTTGCGCAAACCTTCGAAACACAGTTCACGCGCCCTTTCATCCTGAATCACTTTTAAAAAGGAGGCCTTACTTAATGAAATTGCGCCTGGATAATCTGCATTGGCCGGATTCGTTGCTCCTGCTAATAATTTACCGTAACCACGCCTTCTTACTTCATTAAGTGCATTAACTGCAATGGCATTCGGTCCGTTATTTACTTCATTTTCTGCCTCTGCCAGCATCAGCAATACATCAGCATATCTGAGTATCTGGAAATTAGTTGGGGTGTAATTTTTATTCTTAGGAGATACCACTTCATATTCCCTACGCCATTTAGCACAATTTCTGGCATAAATGTTAGTAGCGGCAATATTGGCTTTTACACCAGACGCATTTAATGTATAGGTAGCTATAGCCCAATCTCTTCTTAAATCGCGCTTAGTTGCATCAGAAGCATTATATTCGTAAGACATATATAATTTTCTGGTTGTACTCACAAATCCGTAAGCAAAACCAACCGTGGGGATCAGATCTGTAGATGCAGAGCATTTCACGCCATTCTCGTTGCCGATCCTTCCGCCTTCCCTAAAAGCATCATTGTTTGATCCAAACAGTTCTGCCTCAAAAATACTTTCTTTTATATCGTACTGATCTTTACAAAGGTTTATAAAAACCTGGCTGTAATCGGGATTTAAAGAATGTTCTCCAAATTCATTCACTTTTGCAGCCCATGTAGCAGCATCTTTATACCTGCCTACCTCATTTAAAGGATAGCCGGACATATTTAAGCATACCCTTGCCAAGATACCACGTACCGCTGACTTAGAAACTCTTCCCCCAGAACCGATTTCAGAAATCTTTTTGACCAATCCTTCCGCTTCGATCATATCCTTTAAGATTTGGTCATAAACCTCTTTAACGGAATTACGTGGAATATTAACATTATTTATAGAAGTAGTCGGTGTCAGTTTTAAAGGTACACCACCCCAGTTCTGTACCAGGGTAAAATAATAAAAGGCCCGCAGAAAAAGAGTTTCACCTTTAACAACAGATCTTTTCCCTTCATCCATGTTCGCTTTATCCAAATTAGCCAGTAAAACGTTTGCCCTTTCTATGCCATCATAAAGATATCTCCATAAATCCCTTATTGTAGCATCGTCGGCCCCAAAATTATAATAGAATGGTCCGGTTGGAAATGATGCATAAGAGAAAAATGACTCATCTGTACTGACAGCATGGCGAATAGGCAATTGTCCTCCAAATATCTGCTCCCGGCTTAAAATATCGTATACTCCGTTCAATGCAGTATTTACTTCCTTTTCATTATTAAAATAATTTTCAGGGGCGACAAATGACGAGGGTACTTTATCTAAAAATTTCTTACAACCAGTTGTTGAGCATATAATTGCCAAAAAACTTAAAAGAATTATTTTTTTCATGTCCTATTTAGTTTAGGTAATTGTAATTATATAATTAAAAGGATAAGCCGGCCCCAAAAGTAACAGTACGTGCACGTGGGTAGGCCGAATAATCAAATCCCGGTGTTAATGCTGTTCTTTTAACATTCACTTCAGGATCTGACCCAGAATAATTAGTCCAGGTGAATAGATTTTGTGCAGATGCGTAAACCCTTAAACCCTTGATTTTAATGCTGTTCAATAAATTTATGGGAAGCGCATAACCTAACGATACCGTCTTCAGTCTTAAAAATGAACCATCTTCTACAATTCTGGTTGAATAATTGTATCCATATTGCCCTCCAGGACGGTGCATGGTAGTATTTGTATTTTCGGGTGCCCAGCGATTTTGATAAGTCGCATATTGATTCAGGAAAGCTTTGTTTCCGGCCTCAAATATGAGTTTGTTAGCATTTACAATATCATTACCATAAGACCATTGCAAAAATATACCAAGATCAAAATTTTTGTATTTGAAATTATTGGACATACCACCCTGATGTATTGGATAGGCGCGACCTATTACGGTCCGGTCAAAATCGTTCACTACACCGTCCCCGTTAATATCCCTATATTTAATATCACCTGGTCTGATCGAGGTCCTTGCATTGCCGTTTGTAGCAATTTCAGGTTTTAGAAGATAGGTGGTTGATGTTGGCTGGGTAAATTCCTCGAGCTGATATACACCATCCCAGATGTATCCATAAATCTGCCCTATCGGCTGGCCTAGTTTAGCAATATACAGTGGAACAGCACTATAAAAGCTATCCCAGCTGATGTTGCTTGTCAGACTTTCCTGGTTTTCAGTAAGTTCGATTACTTTGTTCCTGTTAAAAGCAATATTGAAGCTGGTAGTCCAGGAAAAATTTTTATTTTTAATATTGATTGAATTAATTGAAAATTCGAAGCCTTCATTTCTAGTGGCACCAATATTTTTAAATGCACTCACATAACCGCTTGTATAAGGCAATAAGGCATTTAACAACAAATCCGTAGTATTTTTACGATAGTATTCTGCAGTAAAACCTATCCTATCTTTTAAGAACCCTACATCCAGCCCAATGTCTGTTTGTCTTGTACTTTCCCATTTTAAATTCGGACTTCCCACATTTGTGATGTTTATGCCCTGGGCTAATCCATTATTGAAAGAATAATAAGAATAGATTGGATATGTCATTTGGGCAAAGCGGTCTCCATCTCCAACTCTGTTATTACCTGTAATACCCCAGCTCAATCTCAATTTGGCATCTGAAAGGAAGGAAATATTTTTCATAAAATCTTCATTGATCAGTCTCCAGGCAATGGCACCCGAAGGAAAATAGCCCCATTGATTGCCCGGGCCAAATTTTGAAGATCCATCTGCACGCATGGAAGCAGTAAAGAGATACTTATTTTTATAACTGTAATTTACCCTTGCCAAACCAGAAACCAGTGACCATTCAGAGTTATAAGAAGTAACAGGCTGAGGGGTTCCGGAAGCCAAACCGCTTAAGCCAAGTGCTTCGTTAGGTAAGGCATTTGCTGATAAGCCATAATAGCCATATTTATTGCCATTTAAGGTAAACCCGCCAATTACATTAAGTTTATGATTTTTACCAAATTTCTTGTCATATGTTAAAATATTTTCATTTGACCATGTGGTTGTCTCAAAATTTGTGATGCTGCCATTTGGTCCGTTAGTGAAAGGATTTGAAGGACTTCCACTATAAGTATTTGAATTGTTAAAAGACTCTGCACGTCGTTGTACTCTGTTTATTCCACCACTTACCCTCAGTTTAAGGCCTGGCATAAAAGTATATTCAGCATAGCCGTTTCCTACAAAATTTCTTGCAAAAGTTTGCCTCAACTGATTTTCTGCAGTCATGATCGGGTTAAACCGATAATCTGTAGAAGTATTTACAAAGTCATCTGAAGGCTCTTCTATCACGTCTTCAGGTAATACACCGATAGGTGTTACCGGTCTGTAGCCCCAAACACTATATAAAAAATTGTTCATTGAAGAATTGGCTGCAGTTGAAGTTGCAGAGCCAAAAGTTTTGGAACTGGTATAGGTAAAGTCTGCTCCTACCTTAAATTTATTGTTTACAGTCTGATCTAAAGTCATTTTGCCTTGCTGACGCCTGTAACCAGAATTTATGATAGTACCATCCTGCATAAATACCTGTCCTGAAAGAGAATAGCGCGTTTTCTCTGTGCCACCAGACATAGATAAAGAATGGCTCTGCATTGGTGCTGTTCTGAAAAGCTGACTTTGCCAGTCTATCCCCTCCACATTGCGGTAATCTTCCAGTGTATATTTATAACCTATAGGTGGATTTGTAGGGTCAACAGGGTCTGGCATTGGCCCCAGATAAGCATTTTTAAAATCTGTAGCTGTGATTTCACTCTGTAATTTTAAATATTCATAAGGGTTCATCAATGGAACTTCATAGATGTTATTCTGAATCCCATACGATCCATTATATTTAATAGCTGGCAAACCCACTTTACCCCTTTTAGTTGTAATGATAATCACCCCATTTGCTCCTCTTGCACCATAAATAGCACTTGCTGAAGCATCCTTTAGCACATCGATGGATTCAATTTCTTCAGGATTGATGGCGTTGTTGTCAAAATTTTCGGTAGGAAAACCATCTATGACATATAAAGGTGAATTATCCTGTGTCAAAGAATTTGCCCCCCTGATGATGATATCAATGCCAGATCCTGGTTGTCCTTCGGATGAAGTTACCTGTACACCAGCCACACGGCCAGCCAATGCCTCATCAAAGGACCTTACCGGCGCCTGCTGAAAATCGCTGATGTTTACCTGCCCTACAGAACCGGTTAAGTCACTTCTTTTGGCTGTACCGTAACCGATTACCACTACTTCATTTAATTTTGACTGATCTATGTCCAGGCTAATGGTTAATTGTGTCTGGTTGTTAACAGCAATCTCTTTAGTCAGAAAGCCTATGTAGGAGATCACAAGTATTGATTTTGAATCTACACTTTTCAGCTCAAACTCTCCGTTGACATTAGCAGTTGTACCTTTTGTTTCGCCTTTAACCCTTACATTAGCACCAGGTAAAGGTTTTCCATCACCATCCAATACTTTCCCCCTTATGTCTATTGCTGCAACGGATTGGTTTATAGGTACTTTTCTTACTTTAATTACGACAGTCTTGTCCTTAATTGAATAAGATAGCTGTTGGTTTACAAATAATCTGTCAAGGGCATCATTGATAGAGATATTAGAGAAGTCGATATTCACTGCCTTTGAATTGGCCAGGTCTGTATCCTCATAAAGAAAGCTGAACCCACTTTGGGTCCTGATCTTTTTCAATACTTTTTCCAGTGGCGCATTCTTTTCAGAAAGCGTTATTTTCTGACCATAAGTTGCAGCACTTACCTGAAGTATTGCAAGCATCAGCATTGTTATAGTTAATCTCATAACCAGTAGGAGTTTCGTTATATAGCAATGAGGTTTAGATAAAATCTTTGTAGAAATTTTATACATTTGATTTAGTTTTGGTTATTATAAATACTTGTTTTGCGACATTTTTTATACCACCTGAACATTTTGTCAGGAGTGTTGGTAGCACTCCTGATTTTATATATCAGTGTTCCTGATTGTACATTAAGGGTCTCGTTTGGAATTTTTCATTTCTGGTTTATTTATATTTGGTTTATTAGTTTTTATATTCATTTACGTTAGCGGTTACTTTTATTTTTCGCCCCTCAATGCTGAACTTTATTTTATTGGTCATTTCCAGCATTTGTAAAACATCAGAAACATTAGCATACCTCGATATTGTACCTGTAAATCTCATTGCGTATACATTTCCCTGATATTCAACATCCACGTCATACCATCTGGATATCATTCGCATAATTGTGGTGATGCTTTCACTAGAGAATATGAGCTGGCCGTTTTTCCATGCAACGGCCTCATCGGTTTCTACATCTTTTACAGTAATACCTGATGCAGTTAAAATAGCTTCCTGTCCAGGTTTTAGCAGTTGTTTAAATGCGGCTGTTGTAACGCTTACCGCCCCTTCCATCAATGTTGTTTTTACTAATGGTTCGTCCGGGTACGCATTAATGTTAAAATGTGTACCCAGTACTTTTACCTCCTGTTTTGCACTATGTACAATAAACGGTTTCTTTTTGTCTGCATAAACCTCAAAATAAGCTTCGCCCTTAAGCTCAACGACTCTTTCCTGTAGTGCGGTAAATGAAGTTGGGTATTTTAATGATGAAGCAGCATTTAACCAGACCTTGGTACCATCAGGAAGCAAAACCTGATACTGTCCGCCTCTTGGTGTTTCAATGGTATTGTAAACATTAGTTCTTGCTTCGTTGTCAACTGCTGATAATTTATAAACCAGCTGTCCATTGCTTGTTTTGGTGATCTCTACTCCCGGTTCTTTAACAATTGTACCGTTGATCAGTTCGGTAAGTATAACCCGTTTTCCATTGCCTAGTGTTAGATAAGCTACGTTACCACCCGGTTCAATATTTTTGATTGTTCTGCTCAGGCTTTCCTTTTTATGGCGATTGGAAAGAAGATAGCTGGTAACTGCCGATAAAGTAACCAGTATTAATGATGCTGCAACATATTTATACCAGATTACAAATCGTTTCGGTCTGCCTAGCTTTTTATCCGGATCCATCGCTGCAATTTCCTTGTCCATTTCTTCCTCCAGCAAGGCATCTATTTCGTTTTCGTTGCTGTTGATCATTCCAAACAGGGATTGCAATTCTTTTTCAGATGCCGCATTTGATGCATAACGCTGGATTAATTTTCTTTTATGGCCTGAATTTTGGTCTTGCATATCCCGTTCGGTTTTGTCCCTTTTTTTGCTGATATGACGATTGAAGCATACCCTCAGGGTACCCCTATTTAAAATAAAATTCAGATTTTAATTAATGTCTTGATAAAAAGACAAATAGAATGCTCATTGAGATGCCTAGTTCAGATTCAGCAGCAGTTCTTAAAACTTTCATTGACCTTACCATATGCTTTTTTATAGCATGCCGGGATATGCCCAGAATTTCCGCTGCCTCGTCATAGCTTTTATATTGCTGGCGGCAGAGTTTAAATACTTCCTGACTTTGTAGCGGGAGTCTCAATAGTGTCTTGTCGATAAAATGAAGGTATTCATCGTATTGCAGATTTTCCTCTACTACATTGTTATCCATGGGATAGGCCTGGAGAATTAAATTCATTGCCGTTTGCTCAACAGCTGCGCGTTTTAAAAAGTCGAGACACTGTCGTTTGGCTATGGTAAAAGCATAGGCATGAAATGAACTGATCACATTCAATTCTTCTTTATGCTCCCAGATCTTTAGAAATACATTCTGACAGATGTCATCAGAAAGTTGCGAAGATTTCAAATACTTCTTTATAAAAAGATAAATACGCAAACGAGAACGCTCATAAAGTACTGTAAATGCTTCTTCATTTCCGGAAGAAACCAGTTGCAATAGGGAATGTTCATCTTTGTATTTCATTTTTAATGTGTTCGGAGCGAATTTATATGAAAAAATTCATGGGCAAAATATTGATAATATTTTAAAATCTTATATTAATCTTAAAATTCAAATGTTAAATTTTGTTTAATTATGTTTGTTTCTCTTTTAAATAGATCGGATCGCGCTGTTGTATTGCAAGCAGAAGAGAAAAATTTCTTTAAATATAGAGCAATAAGCCTATATTATATATTTATAGAATAATCGATCTATAAATTGATTTTATAGAATATATGATCTATATTTAAATCCAATTAACGGATAAACTTATGAGTGTAAAGGCAGTAATAACAGGAGACATCATCAATTTTACCAAACTGACCACCGCTAATAGAAAGGCATTAATTGAAGATACAGATGTGTTGCTTAAAAAATGGATAAAAGAAGAGCAAAATGCAGAGATCTTTCGCGGTGACAGTTATCAGGTTCTTTTTGATGATGTCTTTCTGGCCATAACAAGAAGTATACAACTAATTTGCTGGTTTAAAAAACATTCAGATGAAAAAAATAAAGTGTATTTAAGTACAAGGATATCTATAGGTATCGGAACAGTATCGTATCGTGGTAAAAATGTACTGAATTCAGATGGTGAAGCGTTTCATTTATCAGGAAGAAATTTTGATACCATGAAAGAGGAAGAATTTTTAACAATTCACACCAACGAAGAGCAGAAGAATGCCGGAATTAAAATCATACTTAGTTTCATAAATAAATATATAGGTAACTGGACATTAGCCCAGGCCGAAGTTATTTTTCTACTCCTGGAAGGCAAAACACAGCAGGAAATAGCTGCAATTCTTTCCTTGTCACAGCCCTCAGTAAACAGCAGGTTAAAATCTGCCGGATGGAAAGAATTTGAGCCAACTATAAAATATATCGCTGACTTAGTAAAACAAGGATAATGGAATTAAATTTACTATTGAGACTCTTTACAGCACATTTGCTGACAGATTTTGTGTTGCAACCAAAAAGCTGGGTAAAAGACCGTGAAGAAAAACAAGGGAAATCCTTTAAATTATACCTTCATGTAACCATTACTACCTTATTTGCTTATACCTTTTCGGGTCAGTATGATAATTGGGTTATTCCAATGGTCATTTTTATCAGCCATCTTGCTATAGACTATCTAAAATCCAAAGTAAACAAAGATAATTTTAACTATTTTATTGCAGATCAGATCGCTCACCTATTGGTTATTGTCTCACTTTCCATGTCTTTTGACCGGGATTGGATGGCTATCCATACATACGCTAATGCCACTTTTGGAAATCATAAATTCTGGATATTGACAGCGGGATACCTGTTTGTAAGTTGGCCACTGGGGATTATTATTGGAAAAGCAACACAAAAATGGCGGGATCAGATTACCCGGGAAACCATTTTAAGGTCAGAAAGCCATCAGCCAGCACCAGATACTTCTGAACCTTCCGAAAATACCACACCAGACATCACCCCACCGCCGGTAGCAGAAGTGATTAAAAATAGTGAAGAGCAGGAGCTTGGTTTGGCCAGTGCCGGCAAATGGATAGGCATCTGCGAACGGATCCTGATCTTAACTTTTGTATTGATGGGTCAATACACAGCGATTGGGTTTCTCATGACCGCGAAATCTATTCTAAGGTTCAGCGAGAAAGAAGCAAATACCCAGCTAAAAACGGAATATGTACTGGTAGGAACATTAGTCAGCTTTGCCACATCGGCTATGATTGGCGTGTTGATTAACCTGGCTTTAAAGTAAAACCTAATGCTATACCGCCTGGATTAATACTGCATTATCCCATAGACCATACTCAGTAAAATCAGGTAAACGATGTTCAACCGGAATTTAAAGATCAGAAGTATCGATGCCGAAATCCATAACAACGCCATCAAATCTATTTTTTCCAGTAACAGACCATGTGGAAACAACACATCCTTACCTAAATAAAGAGTAAGATTTAGGATCACACCCACAACTGCCGCAGTCACAAAACTTAGCACATCACCGATTACCAGATTGCCTCTTGAATGCTCTAAGACCGGGCCACCCACAAAAATAAACAGGAACGAAGGTAGAAATGTATAAAAGGTAGTAGTAAGAAGCCCAACCGTCCCCATCAATAAAGAGTTTTCAAAATGATTATAACCAGCCATAAACCCAACATAACAAACCACAATAATTAAAGGACCCGGCGTGGTCTCTGCCAAGGCAAATCCATCAACCATCTGGGATTTGCTTAACCAGTTAAACTTCGATACACTAAATTGAGCCACATAGGGTAAAACAGTGTAAGATCCACCTATGGTAAAAAGGGCCGTTTGGGTAAAAAACAAAATTAAACCTTTCCAGAAGGAAAAATCTCCACTCAAAAAATAAAACAATAGAAATGGCAATACCCATATCAGAAAAAAGACAAAACTTTGTTTAATCAACAACTTCACCTTGAAATCCTTTCCAAGTCCTTCTGTATTCTTATTGATGTAATATCCCTCTTCGCTTAGCCCCTTTTCAACCTGTCCAGTACGTTTTCTATAAACAAGACCAGGCCAAAAGTACCTAAACAACAGCGCAAAAACAATGGTTCCGATAATGATATAAGGCATAGAAATGTTTAAGAAAAAAACGCAGGCGAACGCAATGGCGGCCAGCAAATAATATAATATACCATGGAGCGCTTTACCACCTACACTCCATACCGCATGAAAGATAATTGCCACAACCGCAGGCTTTAACCCACTAAAAATTGCATCCATCCAGGCCTGATTGCCAAAGGTTGCATAAAGGAGACTAAGCCCCAACAAGATGAACATGGAGGGAAGAATAAAAAATAGACCGGCCAGCAAACCACCACGTTTACCATGAAGCTGCCACCCGATATATATAGCTAGCTGTTGTGCCTCAGGACCAGGTAAAAGCATACATAAACTAAGTGCATGAAAAAACCTGCTGCTGCTGATCCATTTCTTTTTTTCCACCAAGAAATCATGCATGATATTGATATGTCCCAAAGTGCCACCGAAACTGATCCAACCCAATTTAAACCAAAATTTTAAAGCATCCTTGAAAGCGGGTTTTGTTAAGGTTTTTTCTTCTTGCATGCGCAAAGAAATATTGTCATGTTTCAGAGAATTAAAAAGTGAACTTAATGTGATTTAAGCTGTGCCAAAGATACAAAAAAACGTTCATTAGTCCTTCTCTTTTGTTTTTTCCACGCCTGGTTTAGCTGGTACTGCTTTCTTTTTCCTAAATGAAGCAAAGGTCATCGGGCTTTTTGATGGCCGCTCATCACCAAATAATACGCCCCACTGTTTAAATGTTTCTGTTCTATCGAAGATAACTTTCAATACTGCAATGATTGGCATGGAGAGGAACATTCCGGAGACCCCCGCAATACTTCCTCCAATAATTACCCCAAGAATCGCAAAGAGCGCATTGATCTTTACTTTTGAACCTACAATTTTTGGCATTAGAATATTATTATCCAAAAACTGGACAACTGCAATCACTCCTAAAACCGTAACTACTGGCCACAACTCCGTAGAAGAGGTCAGGGTGAGTAATACACCAATGATATTTCCCATTAACGCCCCTACATAAGGAATGAGGTTTAAAATGGCGAAAATAACACCAATCAGCAAGGCATGTTTAATTCCTATCAGAAGCAGAATTCCGCCTAAAAGTATGGTCATGTAAGTCACCTGGATTAACAATCCAATCAGGTAGTTTTTGATGATGGCCTCAGTTTCATAGATGGCTTCTTTCACTTTTGGATGGTGATCAGGTTTAAACCACATGAAAATAAAGCGAAGTAAAATGTCCTTATAAAAAAGCATCAGATAGATGTAAATGGGAAGTAGACCTACAAATACAAAAATGGAACTCAGTGTTACTGCAGCTCCGCTTGCTGCCTTTCCGGCCATTCCCAACAAATCATCACTCTTTTCTGTAATGAACTTCATCTGTTCGGTTGTAGAAACATGACTAATGGAACTGAACCACTCACTGAGTGATTTTAAATGTGTGTTTACATTGCTTTTGATCTGGGGGAAATCTGCCACTAAAATGCCGATCTGTGAGGAGAAGAACCATACAATAGCTCCCACAAAAATCAGGACTAGCAGGATCGGGAGGATGATGGCGGCTACTTCAGGAAACTTATATTTTCGTAAGAAACGAAATACAGGCAGCAACACAATGCTGATAAAGAAAGCCATAATTACAGGCATAATGATGTCATTTCCAATCACAAAGATGGCACCTACAAGGGCGATTCCAAGCAGTTCAATAGACCTTCGTACGGTCAGCGGCATGTCTTTCATTCGTAATTTGTTTGTTTTTAAAGAGGTAAACAGTAAAAGGTACCGAATGTTTGGCTAATTTTGTGCCAAAATCAAACTTAACAAACATTGCCCATGATTACAAGTGATACTATAGTTGCCTTATCTACCCCGCCCGGAGTGGGTGCTATAGGAGTAATCCGTCTTTCAGGAAAAGATGCCATTACCATCACCAATTCGGTTTTTAGCGGAAAGAATTTGCCTGCCCAGGATTCACATACCATACATTTTGGTTTAATTAAGGATGGTGATCTGGTTATAGATGAGGTGCTTGTGAGTTTATTTGTGGCCCCTAAATCTTATACGAAAGAACATGTAGTGGAAATTTCCTGTCATGGCTCAAATTATATCATTCAACAGATCATTAATCTGCTGATCAGAAAAGGTGCTTCAGCGGCTAAACCGGGAGAATTTACCTTAAGAGCCTTTTTAAACGGAGGGCTTGATCTTTCTCAGGCAGAAGCAGTTGCAGATCTGATCTCCTCTGATTCAGCCGCGGCCCATAATGTGGCGATGAACCAGTTGAGGGGTGGCTTTAGTACAGAGTTAAATGTGCTAAGAGAACAACTGATCCATTTTGCATCTATGATAGAGCTGGAACTTGATTTTGCAGAAGAGGATGTTGAGTTTGCCAACAGGAACCAGCTACAGGAGCTGATCAATAAGATTACGCTGGTAATCAACAAACTGATCCGCTCTTTTGAATTGGGTAATGTGATTAAAATGGGCATCAATACGGTGATTGCCGGCAGACCGAATGCAGGTAAATCGACACTGTTGAATGCTTTGTTAAATGAAGATCGGGCCATTGTAAGTGAAATTGCAGGTACTACACGCGACACCATAGAAGAGGTACTGAACATCAATGGGATCAATTTCAGACTGATAGATACTGCCGGTATCCGTGAGGCTACTGATACAATTGAAGTGATCGGTGTAGAAAAGACCATGCAAAAGATTCACCAATCAGCTTTACTCGTGTATTTGTTTGATGTAGTTAATCTTTCTGCTACGGAGATCCATGAGGATATTGCAAGACTACACAAACCTGGTATTCCTTTTTTAGCGGTGGCCAACAAAATGGATCTTTCTTACAGCGACAGGCTAAAAGAACTGAAATTGCCTGCTGAAATTCAATTCATTTCGATATCTGCAAAAGAGAACCAGCAGATCGAAGAGTTAAAACAGCTGTTATATGATACAGCAGTAGGAGATCAGCTTTCAGATAACCATACGATGGTAACCAATATCAGGCACGTGGAAGCGCTGGAAAAAACCAGGGCTGCTTTAAATAACGTAGCCGAAGGATTGCAAAACCCGGTGACATCTGATTTTTTGGCTATGGATATCAAGCAGGCACTCCATTATCTGGGCCTGATTACCGGCCAGGTTACTACAGATGACCTATTGGAAAACATCTTCAGCAAATTCTGTATCGGCAAGTAACAACACAAGACAAAAGAATAGAAAAGCCTTCTTAAATAGGTTTTAGAGGTTTTTTTATTTTCAGATAAAATCAAGACCTTACATCCGTTCCGGAACCGTGATCCCTAAAATACGCATGCCGCGTTTCAAAACATCAGCAGTTAAAAAGGTTAAATTTAAACGATGCAGCCTGAAAGCCTTATTTTCCTCTTTAATGATGGGTGGTGTTTCATGGTAAAACTTGTTAAACAGTTTAGCCATTTCATATAAATAATTAGCCAAAGTAGCCGGACTGTATGCTTTTGCCGCCGAAGAAACCTCTGCCGGATATTTTGCAAGCAGCATGATCATTTCCAGCTCAGTTGCCGTAATTGTAGCTTCAGGAACACCCTTTGCTGAAAAATCATAACCTGCTTTAGTCAATAAGGACCTGATCCTGGCATGGGTGTATTGTATAAACGGACCGGTATTGCCCTGAAAATCGATAGACTCTGAAGGATCAAATAACAAGCGCTTCTTCGGCTCCACTTTTAATAAAAAGTATTTCAGTGCACCTAAACCGATGTTATAAAACAACTCTTTCTTTTCCTGTTCATCAAAGTCATTCACTTTACCCAGTATCTCCGTTTTTGCCCTGGCAGTCTCTATCATCTCTGCTACCAGGTCATCCGCATCCACTACAGTACCTTCCCTGGATTTCATTTTCCCGCTAGGTAGATCAACCATGCCATAAGACAAATGGTGCAGCCCTTTGGCCCAGCTTTTACCCAGCTTTTCCAGGATCAGAAACAATACCTTAAAATGATAATCCTGTTCATTACCCACCACATAAATAGATTCATCCATCTTAAAATCATCATATTTCATCTGGGCAGTACCAAGATCCTGGGTAATGTACACCGAAGTTCCGTCAGCGCGCAATACCAGCTTCTGGTCCAGGCCATCTTGAGTAAGGTCAATCCATACAGAACCATCTGGTTTTTTAAAGAAAACACCTTTTTCCAGCCCCTCTTCCACTGTATCCTTACCCAATAAATAGGTATTGCTTTCGTAATAATATTTATCAAAATCAACACCCAGGTTTTTATACGAAACCTCAAATCCCGCATATACCCAGCCGTTCATTGTTTTCCAGAGTGCAATTACTTCAGGTACACCAGCTTCCCAATCCTGTAACATTTTTTGTGCTTCCTTAATCAAAGGCGCATTTTTCTTGGCTTCTTCTTCGGTCTGTCCCTCTAGTTTTAAAGCATCAATTTCCTTTTTGTACTCCTTGTCAAAAATCACATAGTACTTACCTACCAGGTGATCCCCTTTAAGTAAAGCACTTTCCGGAGTTTCGCCATTGCCCCATTTTTGCCAGGCCAGCATAGATTTGCAGATGTGAATACCCCTGTCGTTCACCAGGTTTACCTTAAACACCTCGTAGCCATCTGCTTTAAGCAGTTCGGCTACCGAATACCCTAATAAATTATTTCTTACATGGCCCAGGTGCAATGGCTTATTGGTATTTGGTGATGAATATTCTACCATTACCTTTTTCCCATTTGGTTTAACCGCCATAAAAGAAGGATCCAGTAATGTGCTGTTAAACAAATTTAACCAGTAGCTATCGGCAATACTCAGATTTAAAAAACCTTTGATCACATTAAAACCAGTTACTTCCGGAAGATGCTGCTGTAAATACCCGCCCACGTCGGCGGCTGTTGCCTCCGGTGATTTCTTTGAAAAGCGCACTATCGGGAACACCACAATGGTAAGCTGTCCTTCAAATTCCGGTCTCGTATCCTGCAAGCTCAGCTGGCTTTCCGGTAAATCCTGATTGTATAATTCTTTTACTGCTGCTACAGTTGCAGCAATGATCTGTTGTTCAATGTTCATATGCTAATAATCCCCAAATTTACTATTCATTTCTGAAAGCATTGGTGGCTTTAATTAAAATTTCAAAAGCATGTTCTGCCATTTGGTTCTCCCTGTCTAATGTTGGGTTTACCTCTACAATTTCAAAACAGCAAACTTTTTGATTGGTAATCAGGCGCGACATTAAGTTGCCCGCTTCCCGTTCAGTTAATCCCTGCGCTACTGGTGTACCCGTACCCCTTGATGCTGTAGGATCCAGTGAATCCACATCAAAGGAAACGTAGATCAGGTCACAGTGGTCTAAATATTTAAGCGTTTCAATCACTATTCGCTCCACTCCTCTTTTTCGCAATTCGGCAGTACTGAATATCTTAACTTTGTTTTTTTTAACCAATTGATCTTCCGGTCGTTCCATATCTCTTGCCGAGATCAAAACCAGGTCTCGATAACTGATTTTAGGGGCGATTTTACCTACATTTTTAAGCTGGTACCAATAGTTGATCGTTTCCTGGTCAAGTTGATTCACTTTGGCATCTAAATTATCTTCATCAAGTGCCATTGCTAAAGGCATTCCATGCATATTTCCAGACGGCGTTGTATAAGGGGAATGTAAGTCCGCATGAGCATCAATCCACACCACACCTAATTTTGCTTTGGGATATACCCTTTTAATTCCGGCAATGGTTCCCGCTGCGGTACTGTGATCTCCCGCTAAAACAATTGGAAATTCGTCTCTGCTTAGGGTCGAACTGACCTCATCACTCACCCTTTCAACCATGGTTAAAATTCCGGATATCCGCTTGGCAAATGGGCTGCCGGTGCTTTCCAGTAATAAATGGTTCTCGTTAGGTACCTCTACAGACTTATGTTTTTTAAAAAATCTACTACCGAAATCAAGTGCTGCGATCTTAATTGCATCCACTCCCAAACTCGCTCCCCGCGTGCCTGCGCCGATCTCAGATTTTACTTCTATAATTTTTAAAGTCTTAGTCATAAAAAAAATACGGGTGTATTTTATAAAGTGTTTATCTTTGAGCCCAAAATTAACTTATTTTAATTTGCCACACCTTATAAATAATAGTTCAAAAATAAAAAAATGCAGAGTTACTCCGAATTTCTTGATCTAAGTGTTGGTTTTCCACAGGAAGGTTACAGCGTTATAGACGACGAATTATATTTTCAAGACCTCAATCTTATGGAGATGATTGAAACCTATGGTACACCATTACGTTTCACTTACCTTCCTATGATCAGTAAGAAAATTCAGCAAGCCAAGTTATTGTTCCAGACAGCGATCATTAAAAACAACTATCGCGGCGATTACAAATACTGCTATTGCACCAAAAGCTCACACTTCAGACATATCGTCGAAGAAGCCCTTAAAAATGGCATCCATCTCGAAACCTCTTCTGCATTTGATATGCCAATGATAGAGGCCCTGGAAAAAAAAGGTGCGCTAAACAAAGACATTACCGTAATTTGTAATGGTTTTAAAACCTACCAATACAAGCAATACATCATAGATATGTTGCATGACGGATATAAAAACATCATCCCTGTATTAGACAATAAAGAGGAATTTAATTTGTTCGATGATGAGGTGGAAATGGATACCCCTTGTAACCTGGGCATACGTATTGCAGCAGAAGAGCAGCCAGATTCTCAGTTCTATACTTCCCGTTTAGGGGTGCGCATGGAGGATGTGATAGATTTTTATAACAATAAGATCTCTGCAAATCCTAATTTCAGGGTTAAATTATTGCATTTCTTCATCAACTCTGGTATTACCGATTCTCCGTACTACTGGAACGAGCTGGAAAAATATGTGACCCTGTACTGTAAGTTCAAAAAAATTAATCCTGAACTGGATACGCTGGATATTGGTGGAGGCATGCCTTTTAAAGATTCATTGGTTTTCGATTTTGATTACGAATATATGGTAAATGAGATTGTAAAACGGATCAAAGAAATCTGTGCAGAACACGATGTAGTTGAGCCCGATATCATTACCGAATTTGGAAAATATACTGTTGCCGAAGCATCTGGTATTCTATATAAAGTTCTTGGCCGTAAGCAACAGAACGACAGGGAAAAATGGCTGATGCTCGACGGTTCATTTATTACCAATCTGCCTGATGTTTGGGCTTTAAATCAGAAATACATCCTGCTACCCATTAACAATTGGGATGCAGAATATGAAAGGGTAAATCTTGGTGGTATTACCTGCGATGGGCAGGATTATTATAATCAGGAGGCACACATGAACAGTGTGTTCATGCCTAAAACCCGTAAAGTTCAATATTTGGGTTTCTTTAATACAGGTGCTTACCAGGAAGTACTGAGCGGCTATGGAGGTATTCATCATTGTTTACTGCCCAGCCCAAAACATGTGATTATCCGCAGGAACCGTGACGAAACTTTCAATTTTGAAGTGTTTGGAGAAGAGCAGAATAGTAAACAGGTATTGAAGATTTTAGGTTATACCTAGCATTTATTGTTTTATAGCTATAATTGCCTTGAAGATCAACCGGTTTTCAGGGCATTTTTTTTCTGGCGAATTGGTTATTTTTGATTTTGTTCATATGGAATTAACTAGCTTTACCGTTATAGAATTTGGTACAAGACGATTAAAAGTTTTTAGATGACAGACAAACCCTCTTTTTGGCAGCGTATAGGCATACAGGATTGGTTTTTGAGTAACAATAATGCCGGCCAGGTTGTCAAGGCACAGCCGATTACCCCGGATACCGTTTATAAGTATATCATCGGTAAATTCAAAGAATCCATAGCTGAACTGTCCTTTGCAGAACGTATCGTTTTTTATCACGAATACATCATTTGCCTTAACACAGATGATTACCGAACCTTTATGGATAATAAAAATGGACTACTGGGGCTGATCGCCCAGGAATCTGTAAAGATGTTTTATGAAATATTAAACGACTATGCTGCTGTAGGTAAAAGTGTAGAGCCATCGAGCAATAAATGGGTTTTCCGATTCGTTTCACATCCCGATTACAAGCAAGGTGACAAGGGATTTATCGGTAAGTTAATGCCCGATGGAGGTCAGAAACAGGAAAATTTACGGGTTACCTTCATTCCCCGTCAGACCGGTTTGGCACAAACATTCGATATTAGTAATGAGCTACTTAAAGATTTTATTTTTTACAGTGAAGGCTATTATGAAATCCCCTACCTGACCAATTTAAAACATGGATCTAAAACTGAGGTTCCGGAAGAAAGTACTGTCCTGGCAAGGTTTGAAACTACCCTCCCGGATAAAGCCTATTCAGGACAAAAATTGGAATACCTGATGAAGTTCAATGAAATCATTGTTTCGGGGAATGAAGAAACAAAAGATGAACCCCATATTTTTAAAATTCCATCTGAATGGGTAAACACTCCGCATCTGCGGATTCGTTTCAGCAAAACGGAGGATAAGTTTTACCTGTCCTCATTTGGTGAAAAAACTATTTTGAATGAAAACCTGGTAGAAAGAAGCAGCAGTGATAATCTTCGCTGGACGGAACTACCTGTAAATTCCAGGATTATCCTGAACGGAATTATTGGTGTTAATATATTTAAAGCCTGATTTATGTCACAAATCTGTTCTGTAGCATTATTGGTATTATGTGTGGTTCTGCTGATCGTACATTTTGTATCAATTAAAAACTCAACTGGTAACAATGGATAGCAATTATTTTGGAGTAACAGATACCGGAAAATTACGCAGCAATAATGAAGACACCTTCATTGCAGAGAAAATAGCAGGAACAGATTTTGTAATTGCTTGTGTGATAGATGGCGTTGGTGGTTACACTGGTGGAGAGGTTGCAGCTGCCATTGCCAGACAGACGGTATTAAACTTACTAAGTGATCCCGATGGCGATCTATCTCTTTTAATGCAGGCTACCATTGCAGAAGCGAACGATCAGATCATTGCGGCAAAGATCCAGAGGAAGGAACATGAGGATATGGCCTGTGTCCTCACACTAAGCCTGGTGGATTTGAATAAAAATCAGTTCTATTATGCCCATGTAGGTGATACCAGACTGTATCTTTTGAGAGATGGATCTTTAATCAAGATCTCCAGAGATCAGTCCTTTGTTGGTTTTATGGAAGATTCCGGCCGTTTAACCGAAGAGCAGGCCATGAGTCATCCAAAACGCAATGAGATTAATAAGGCCCTGGGTTTTACCGGTAATATCAGCGCACAGGAAGATTATATTGAAACAGGTAACTCTCCCTTTCTTCCTGGCGATCTTATCCTGTTGTGCAGTGATGGCTTATCAGATATGGTGAACAAACAGGACATCACTGCTATACTGCTGGCACAAACCAGCCTGGAGCAAAAAGGAATGACATTAGTTGATACAGCAAACCGCAATGGCGGACGGGATAACATCACCGTGGTGCTGGTCAAAAATGACAAAACATCTTTAAGGCACGAAGTGACTAAGCCAGTTTCGCGGGCTAAACAAAATAAAATTGTACAAAAACCCGTATCAACCAGCACAGTTCAGCCCGATCATGAAAGCCTCCCTCTTGATCCAGAACCTGAAAAGCAGCGTAAAGCAAAAGGAACAAAACTGGCATTCATTGTAGCTGGCTTAATTGTACTCGCGGCCATGATTTATTTCCTGTGGTGGCAAAATGCTGCCGATCCTGCAGACGAGAAGGATATTCCACCAACCAGGATAGCTGCCGAAGATAGCCAAGCCATTAAATTGCAGGATACCCTAAATAAATTAAGAGGTAATATCTTGATATTGGACGATTCTGTTTTTAAATCGCCCATACTCATCTCCAAACCTATTTCTATTACAAGGGATAGTCTTTATTTAAAAGCTGAAGGCCATATCGTGATTAAAAGCGATACTGGGTATAGTGGGCAGCCTTTTTTTATTGCTCCTGCTAATAAAAGCACTTTACTGGAGAATTTCACTTTTGAAAATTTCAAGGAGGTGAGCACCTTGCAAAAAAAAGGTGTGTTACTGAAAGACGTAAAATTCACAAGAACAGATTCGTTAATCAACCAACCAAACCGGTAATATGACGTTACAAACAAACACAAATCCAGGCAGAAAGGCTGAACGTATTTTTTTACTGTTTAGTACACTGGTGTTGGCTGCGCTGTTTGTAACCTTGTTTTATACTCAGCAGCAAAACTTTGCCGAAGTGTACAAACGACTGGATGACGGAACAATTGTAAATCTGAATGATAAGACGCCAGGTACAAAAATTAAAAATCTATTAGCCAAAGGCTATTATTTTGAAGATGATAAAGATATGGAGCTCGTTGAGGATATTGTAACTGGCAGTTTCCTCCTCCATAAAGCGCCAATTGACAATATCGGTGAGTTGAATAAACGTAATTTTTTTGTTGCCGCCGATGAGGCTTTCACCAATGGCGGAAAAAACTTTAAGCAGAGGGTTGTCGCATCGCGGTTATTACTGGGCTTTACCGGCACAGATTCCCTGGCTTATCAGCAGGAAAGTCTTCGCCCTAGACGGTTGCCAGCCCAAAAAGATTTCAACAAAGGTAACTATACCATCAGTGGAAAAATCGTAGATACAGCTGGTAAACCAGTTTCGGGTGTACTGGTAAGACTGCAGATGATCTTGCCTCAGGATACCGCTTATACCGAAGATGAAGTAGTCAATGATTTTATCGCTTACCTGCGTACGGATGCCACTGGAAGTTATAATTTCTTTCATCTTCCGGATGGAAAGGCTTATGGGGTACTGCCGTTAAAACCAGGCTTTCAGTTTGGTCGTTCGCAGGGCTTGCAGGAACTTGACAAAGACTTGAGTTTTAATTTCAGACAATCGCCGCATAGCATTAAGTTGTTTTCTACGCGTGACTTTAAAATTCTTAAGAAAGAAAAGTCATTGATTGTACGTACTCCCGAGGTTTATAACCAATGGTACTGGATCATTGCAGTGAGCTTTTTTGCAGGGTTCTTCCTTATTCATTTTTTTCTGAGCCTGAAGTATCCGCAGGCAGATCAACTGATACTGCCTATTGTGATGCTGATGACAGGCCTGTCTTTTCTGACTTTGCTGAGTTTACAGGATCCCCTGCGCGACAGGTTTTTGGCCAAAGATAGTCTGGGCTTTTTTGGTATCGGTATTCTGGGAATCTGCATTATGCTATCCTTACAACTGCGCAAATTCAATGTAGATTCGCGCTGGTACCGGATGTTGATCATTAACAACAGATTCAGCAAGGCCAACGGATGGCAATGGGCTTTTATCGCGCTTTGTCTGCTGGGATTGACCATTGCATTTGGTACCGGACCAGAAGGTAGCGGGGTAAAAGTAAACCTGTTTGGGGTACAGCCGAGTGAGATTGTAAAATATACCATCATTTTATTCTTAGCGGGATTTTTCGCGTCAAATGAGCGTTTCATTACAGAGTACAGCAGCTGGCATAAAAGATGGTTCTTTTTCTCTTTTGCACTAATTGCCATGGTGGTAGCCATATTAATGTACCTGGTACTTGGCGATTTGGGTCCGGCGATGGTCGTGTGTTTTACCTTTATCATCCTTTTCTCCTTTTCACGTGGTGATTTTATGATGATGCTGACTGCGGTTGTCATTTACGTATTTAGCGCCTGGTTCCTCAACATCTGGATCGCCAGTCTGGTTACGGCCATTCTTGTTGCAGTAATCATGATCATCAATAAAAAGACAAGTGAATCGGCCATGATGATTATTTTGGTAATGGCCGCTTTTTTATTGATTGATCAGGTGCCTTACCTAGGCAAATTAATTCCGGGTCCTGTAAATAGGCTCACCGAACGTAAATCCATCTGGCAAGATCCATGGAACAACGAGGTATATGGTGGCGACCAGGTGGCAAACGGCATCTGGGCCATGGCCAGTGGTGGCATCAGCGGCCAGGGTGTTGGCGAAGGCTTTGCCAAAACCATTCCAGAGGCGCATACCGACATGATTTTACCTGCCATTGGTGAAGAATTTGGTTGGGCGGGTATTGTAGCTATTTTTGTTTTGTTCCTGATCTTCTTGCATCGTTCTATTATTGTTGGCCGGCAAACGGGTACACCTTTTCTGTTCTATATGTGCGCCGGAGTAGGCATTAGCCTTTTTATACAGTTCTTACTGATCGCTGGTGGATCAACAGGAGCGCTGCCGCTATCGGGGGTTGCCTTACCTTTTATAAGTTACGGTGGCTCTTCGCTCGTGGCCAATATGCTGGCTGCTGGTTTTCTGCTCTCTGCTTCGCTGGTTAAGGGTTCAGCCGTTCAAATGGCTTATATTACCAGACAGCAGGATAAAAACCTGGTACCCGCACTATTAGCTGCAAGTATAGCTATATTATTACTCACGATGACCGTATCTAACTATATCATACACAACAAAAAATGGGTAGTACAACCTGCGCTGGTGGCCGATCGCAGCGGTTCGCGCATGTTCAGTTATAATCCAAGGATTGCCATTTTAATGAACAAACTTGCAGCTGGAGATTTATACGACAGGAACGGTCGGATCCTGGCGAGCAGTAAACCGGAAAACATCAGGAAGCAGCAAAATTTATTAAAGGAAGCGGGTGTTAGTTATAACCTTGATTCTGCAGAACATAAACGGGTAGACCGGTATTATCCTTTTGAAGAGCAACTGTTTTTCTGGGTTGGGGATAACAATACGGGTATTTTTAACGGAAGCACAAATGGCTACTTTGCAGAATACGAGCATGCTGCAGAGTTAAGGGGTTTCCAGACTCCAGTAATTTCATTTAATACCCATGCCAGCAAATACCAGGAAAACAGGTTTTTACCAAGGGGTGTAAAGGAAATGACGGTAAGCAAAAGAGATTATGCATCTTTAGCCCCACTTTTACTGGCCGGCATTAACGGTACTGAAGTTGAAGCATTTAAAAAAAGAAACCGGAATGTGAAGTTGACCATAGATGCGGGCTTGCAGACTGCTATTCAACATACCATAGCTCAGGATACGGCCGTTAATAACAGCCGGGTATCAGTAGTGATTATGGAAGATATAACGGGTGATGTATTGACATCGGCAGTTTATCCGCTGCCACCTATAAAAAATTGGGAATTGCTGAATATGTCCAGCACAGAACAAAATAAGCTGGCCGGATGGTACACCACCGCCGATCTTGGCTTTACCACAGCCACACCTCCGGGATCGACCGCTAAAGTACTTACCGCTATGGCGGCTTTTAATAAATTAGGACCAGATGCTGCAAAAAGAGTGTTTACGGTAAGTGCCGCGGAACGCATCCGCACGAAAGGCATTGAACCTGATGAAACCGGGCGCATTAACCTGGAACGGGCGCTGGTTAAATCAAACAACGTGTATTTCATCAAGCTGGCCAATGAAGAACAATTACAGCACGAAATGGCTGATCTGTATTTAAAGACAGGGATGTTTCTAAGGGGAGTTGGCGGGTACTATTATAGCAGGGACACCAATAATCTTAAACAGGAGGATAAATGGAAGGCATTATGGGAACGTACAGAGTTTAACACCAAACCAAAATATGATCCGGCACGTATTCGCCGAACCCGTGCCAAAGGCATATCAGGGATGGCATGGGGACAGGGAGAGTTGATTGCAACTCCTGCTGCTGTTGCGCGATTGGTCTCAGGCGTAGCAAATAAAGGTCAAATGGTAGCTAATCGTTATGTACTCAAGATCAGTGATTCCACGACATCGGTTAAACCAGCCATCAAAATTGCCAATGATCCGCAATATGCCGATTCTATTGGGCATTATATGCTTAAACAAAGTGAAAATAAAACCTATACACTGGGTTTAAAGGTAGCAGGCAAGACAGGAACCCCGGAAAGGATCTGGAAGGACGAGAAGATAAATGACGGATGGTATACTTTTTATGCCCCCAGAGCAAATGGCAAAGGGAATATTGTAGTATGTATCAGGATAGAATCTACACGTGGCTCCAGTAAAGCTGTAAGACTGGCTGGACAGCATGTAGTACCTGTCCTGCTGAAACTGGGTTACCTGAATAAGGAAAAAGGAAGTAAAAATTAAGAATTGTATGTTTAATCTATTCAAGAAAAGCAATCCGGAAGCACCACAGGATGTTAAGGCCATCAGAGAATTGCTGTTGGCCGCTATAAAACAGGAACTTCAAAAACTAGAAGGTGGCGAAGGTAAACATATTAAAGGCCTGACACTGTTTATTGCCTGCTTGCCAGCAGAGAAGCATAGGTACGAATCGGTAGTTTTTGTAGAAGATGAAGACAGGTTTAAAAATGAGATCCAGCGGATAGCTGATGATTTTGCCATAGCTTTACCAGATAGCTGGACGATGCAGACTACCTTTATAGAAGAACTGCCCGCTGATGCCGTAAAACTGGCAAGCTTAAATGCAGCCCTTCACATTAAAACACCTGAACATGTGATTGTCACCCGTTCAAAAACTGCCTATATCCGTACACTAAACGGAGAATCAGAAAAAAAGGAATACAAGATCACTGCAGAAAGCGGTAAAATAAATATTGGACGGGAACATAAGGTGCAGGTAAGCGATGGCTTTTTCAGGATCAACCAGATCGCTTTTCCAGATGCAAGTGAAAATGAAGCAAATAAATTCATCAGCAGGCAGCATGCTCATGTTGAATGGGATGGAGATACAGGTGCTTTTCTTCTGTTTGCCGATGAAGGCGGGATACCACCCAGAAATAAAGTAAAGATCAGGTCGATAGGCGATCATAACCCAGTAAAACTAAATGTAACCGAACTGGGGCATGTATTGCAGGAAGGCGATCAGATTATTTTGGGTGAGCTTGCAGTACTGGAATTTAGTTATCTTGAGGTCGATAATAATCAATAATAGCATAATGAGTAAAGTTTTTACAATAACAGAAGGATTAGAAAATCTTGGTGCTTTAAGTACAGGTGGTCAGGGTTCTGTATATAAGGGCAAAAGAGTAGGCACGATCATCACGGCGGTAAAAATTATGCCTACCCCCATTCATACCGAAAGTGAGGACGACAAGAACTTCATTAAGTTTAAAAATGAAGTGGAGAAACTGAAAAAGGTAAATGAAGTGCCCAATCCCAATGTGGTTAAAATATTGGGCTCCGGACTTACGGAGAGCGGCTCCTTCCCTTTTATAGAGATGGAATATATTGAGGGACCCGATCTTGAAAAGCTTTTGATGTCCCCAAATGCGCCGATATTTACGGTTGCTGAAGTCATTAAACTTGCCGAACAACTGGCCAATGCCCTTGCCCATTGTCACCGTGTTGGTATTAAACATGGCGATATTAAAAGCAATAACGTCAAATTTAATACAGATACAGGAAATTACGTACTGCTTGATTTCGGCCTGGCCATCATGTCTGACGAACAGCGTCGCACCAGTTTGCGCCATGCTGGGGCTGTAGAGTTTATGGCACCAGAACAGCACGATGGAGAGGTGTTTTTTCAAACGGATGTATACAGCTATGGCATTATACTTTATGAATTACTTGCCGGCACTGTACCCTTCCCACTGATCAATAAAAATGAAAGTTCACGTAACCAGGTGATGCTGGCACATATGGAAATCCCGGTTCCTGATATTCTTTCGCTGCGCAGGAATCATCTGCCTGAAAGCTGGGACCTGGAGAAGAAAAAAAGAGAAATGTATGTTCCGCAATGGTTGTTGGACGTGATTAAAAGGTGCCTGGAAAAGAATCCTGAAAAAAGGTATGCAAATGGCATGACGTTGCAGGATGTGATCATGCATCGGGGAGATGAATTGGTCGAAGGTGTTGAAGTTGCAACAGTTCAGCTGCCTGCGCGGAAAAAAGAGGTTACGTTTGTGGAGTCTGTGCCTGGCGAGGTAAATCTTTCGAGACCCGTATTCGCCATTATGGTTTTATCAATTATCCTGTTGGCAATGCTTTCAGTTTATGGTCTATTCCTTAAAGACCATAATAACCTTAAACAGGCGGTAGTAGATTCGGTCAGTAATGTTCCGGCAGATACCAGTAATGTTAAATCAAATATCCAGCCCGACACCATGGCTCAGGTTCATCCGGTGGCAATCGATACCGTTGCCCAGAAAGCCGAAATAGATAGTTTGAAAAAGGAATATGAGGCCCAGATGGCTGCAGCGGCTAAACGTGCACAAACTGAGGCGCAAGCAAAGGAAAATAAGGAAACCGTAATAGTAAGCAGCGGAAAAAAATACCAGTTACCAAAAGGAACGGTATATTTTTACGAAGCCGCCAGTGGTGACTCGCCCAGAAACGGGGTGCTGGGCTTGTGGAATAATGCCAAATTTAATGTGATAGATGAACAGAATGGTTTTATTTATGTAACACATACCAATAAGGATGGACAGGTTACCAAAGGCTGGTTAAATAAGAATGACCTGAAAGAAGTAAAAGAATAGTTTTGATAAAAAATAAGGGCAGTCTTAACGACATGCCCTTATCACCTTAAAACAAACTAAACCAATTATGAAACCTTTATTTCTTTAGTTGCTGATTTTGACTCATCTTTTTTACCTATAGTGATGTTTAGAATGCCATTCACATATTCAGCACTAATTTTTTCGCCATCTACACTTTCAGGAAGTACAAATGACCTTGCGAAAGAGTAGTAATCAAATTCTTTTCTGGTGTAATCTTTTTTCTCTTCAGTTTCAGTTGTTTTTTTCTCAGCCCAAACTGATAAGGTATCTTTTTTCAGGTTAATTTGAAAATCTTCTTTTGTTAAACCGGGTGCTGCCAATTCAATTTTATAATCGGTTTCTGATTCTAGAATATTTACACCAGGTACTTTATTAATAGTTAAGTTTTTATTTAAAGCTTCACTAAACAATGAGTCGAAAACATTGTTAAAGTATGGTGCAGTGTTCCTGGTTCTGTTGTTGAATTTTACTAGTGTCATTGTTATTTTCTCCTATTTTTATTTTTTTGTTAATTATTGATTGTATACAACCCATTGTTCAACTCTTATACCAACTCCATTATTTATGATTTTTAAGACATTTTGGCGCAACAAAACCAATAAGCAAGACAAAAAGACAGATATCATCAATACTTTAGAAAGTTTTAAGTATAAAACTATGATTGAAACCCGTTTTGCAGATTTCGATATGATGGGTCATGTGAACAACGCTGTCTATTTTACATATATGGAAATTGCAAGGGCTAAATACTGGAACCACGCCATACAGTGGGACTGGAAAAAAACAGGTGTAGTAATTGCGCGTGCCTCACTTGACTATATTTTACCTGTATTTATAGAAGATAAGATCAGTATGTACGTGCGTACATCCAGAATTGGAAAAAGCAGTTTTGACCTGGAGTATTTACTAGTAAAACTGGTTAATGGAAAAGAGGAGATTTGCAACAAAGGTAAAACTACCTGCGTAGCGTTTGATTATGCTACTAAAAGTTCCTTCCCTATTCCAAAAGATGAAAAAGACAGGATGATCTCTTTTGAGCAATTGAACGATGATTAACGCCTATATGGAAGCTGCGTACTTCAGCTGAACAAAAGAGTGGCCGATTTCCCCAGGCATAGGTGGGTTTAATTTTTTTATCCCCACCGTTGCTGTTAGCAGGAATGGATAAATAACAATGGTTCGGTCTATAATGTTCCTGATTACAGTTTCCAGCATTTTTTGCGTTTGTGTCATTTCTTCCAATATGATATGGTTCAGTATTTCGTAGTTTACAGTATGTTGTAAATTTTCTGTTTCTCCGTAAGGGATGAACTCAACCACCACATCAACCAGAAAATAGATACCGGTCAGCTGTTCTTCGGGATAATAGCCATGAAAAGCAAAACATTTAACATCTTTCAAGGCAACAGTCTGGATAAATTTAGAAGGATCAGGCATCAGAAGAATTATTTTTTTGGTTTTAACCAGCCATACCCTTAAATCATTACCTTTGGTAAGGACAGCCGATTGCTAAACCAAATATAGTGTAAACAATGAATAAATCAGCCAGAAAAGACCTTTACGAAGCGCCAGATTATTACTTATTAGACGAACTTTTATCAGAGGAACATCGACTGATCCGTTCCACAGCCAGAGAATGGGTTAAGAAAGAGGTAAGTCCAATTATAGAGGATTATGCACAAAAAGCAGAGTTTCCAAAACATATCATAAAAGGTCTTGGAGAAATAGGTGCCTTTGGACCTACTATTCCTGTTGAATATGGTGGTGCAGGACTTGATTATATTGCTTACGGTTTGTTAATGCAGGAGATTGAACGGGGTGATTCCGGCATCAGGTCCACTGCTTCTGTTCAGGGATCATTGGTGATGTATCCAATTTACACTTATGGTACTGAAGATCAGCGCAAAAAATATCTGCCTAAATTAGCTACAGGTGAACTGATGGGTTGTTTTGGATTAACTGAACCGGACCATGGATCAAACCCAAGTGGCATGGTAACCAACATCAAGGATAAGGGCGATCATTATTTGCTCAACGGGGCGAAAATGTGGATCTCCAATGCACCTTTTGCAGACATTGCTGTAGTTTGGGCCAAAGATGAATCTGGAAAAATAAGAGGAATGGTGGTAGAACGTGGTATGGAAGGATTTAGTACTCCTGAAACACATCACAAATGGAGTTTGAGGGCTTCAGCAACTGGTGAACTTGTATTTGACAATGTTAAAGTTCCGAAAGACCATATTTTTCCAGAAATTACTGGCTTAAAAGGCCCCTTAGGTTGCTTAAACCAAGCACGTTATGGAATTGCATGGGGAGCTTTAGGGGCGGCAATGGATTGTTATGATACTGCTTTACGCTATGCCAAAGAACGCGTGCAGTTTGGTAAACCGATTGGCGGATTTCAGTTACAGCAAAAGAAGTTGGCGGAAATGATTACCGAAATTACCAAGGGACAATTGCTGGTATGGCGCCTGGGGGTACTTAAAAGTGAAAACAGGGCTACACCCGAGCAAATATCCATGGCAAAAAGAAACAGCGTAGAAATTGCGCTGGATATCGCAAGAAATGCAAGGCAAATGCTTGGAGGAATGGGGATTACCGGTGAATATTCAATTATGCGCCACATGATGAACCTGGAATCTGTAGTTACGTATGAAGGCACACACGATATCCATCTGTTAATTACGGGTATGGATGTAACTGGCCTCAACGCATTTAAATAATAGCAAAATTCTTGCCGCTCAAAAATCTAAATATGCAAGCTCCATCGTTCTTCTCCACTCTTTTGCAGGTGTTGTTTAAAAAAATGCTTTTCCTGGCATTTTTTATCCTTATTACCATTCATGGCTACGGACAGGCTAAAAACTTCTATATAGACAAACGCGATCCCGCATGGATTGTTAAGTTGAACAGTAAAGGTTTAAAACCTGCTGCTAAGGACATCTCTGATGGATATTTTCTGGCTGTTTATGAAAACCAGAACCATGTAGAACTTCAGGAAGAATATACCCATGTGATCAGAGAGATTGTATCCGATGCCGGCGTTCAGAATGGTTCTCAGATTTCTGTAACTTACGATCCCAGTTTCCAAAAGCTGGTTTTCCATAACATCACACTTTGGCGCGGCAACGCACCCTCAAACCGGATGCAAGCAGGGAAATTTAAGGTATTGCAAAATGAAAAAGACCTTTCCAAATTTATTTACAGTGGAACTTATGACGCCTTTCTGCTATTAGATGATGTTAGAAAAGGTGACAGAATTGAATTCTCCTATACCATTAAAGGAACTAACCCCATATTTGGAGACAAATTTGCTTCCTTGTTTTATTTTGAGGGGTCGAGCAGTATAGGACATACTTACACCAATGTGATCTTTAACAAGAGCCGTTCGTTTAACCTGAAGAACTTTAATTTTAACGACCAGCCTAAGATAACAGAACGGAATGGATTAAAAGTATATGAATGGGAACATAAACTGACAAAAACACACCGCATTACAGATTTTGAGCCCAGCTGGTATAATCCCTTAAAAAGAAGCCAGCTTACAGAATACAAAAGCTGGAACGATGTGGTGAACTGGGGCCTTTCTGTTAATGATTATACCAACATGGAAACTCCCTTGCTGGATAAAAAAGTTAAAGAGCTGGAGGATAAAGCGGGTGGGAACCAGGTAGAATATATAGAATGCGCAATAAGATTTGTACAGGATGAGATCAGGTACATGGGCATTGAAATGGGTGTATACTCTCATCGTCCAAATGCTCCGGAAAAAGTACTGAAGCAGCGCTATGGAGATTGCAAGGACAAGTCACTCCTATTGGTATACCTGCTTAAAGCAAAAAATATTCCCGCCTATATGGCGTATGTAGATACCTATTCTACCGTCAAAACAAAAGATTATCTGCCCAGCCCTTTTGTATTTAACCATGTTGTTGTGCTGATTGAATACCGTAACAATAAAACCTGGGTTGACCCCACCATAGCTTATCAGAGAGGGAGCTTTAATAGCCTTTATTTTCCAGATTATGGGGATGCGCTCATCCTGAAAAAAGGAGTTAATGCTTTAGAATCTGTGATCAGTATCCCAACCGGAAAACTGGTATCGGAGCTAAAGTTTGATGTAGCAGATACGGTTCCCAACAGCAAATCTTTACTGACCATTAAAAGTACCTATACGGATAATTATGCAGATAACATCAGAAGCGAAATTGCGGAATCTGGTACCGACGGGATGGAAAAAACTTACCTGGAGTATTATGGTAAATACTATCCTGATATTGAGTCAAAAGCGCAGATTAAGGTAAGTGACAACGAAGAAACCAATACGCTGGAAATAGTAGAAACTTATGAAATTAATAATATTTGGGCCGAAGATAAAGAAACTGCGGAAAGGTATTTGTCGTTTTTTGGTGATCTGATCAGTTCGGAAATGAGAGACGTTACAGCCAAAAACAGGCTGGCACCCATGTCCCTTAAAAACCCGGTTAATGTAGAGCAGGTGATCACGGTAAATATGCCTTACCTGTTTAACTTTGGTACAGAATCTGTTAAAATAGAAAACGACGATTATTATTTTGAACTCTACAGGTTCCAGCGGGGCAAGACTGTAACCTTTAATTATACGTTCCGCAACATGAATGCCTTCATTGAAGGTTCAAAAGTTAAGGATTATGTAAAGAACAAAAGCAAGATAACAGATCACCTAACCTATTATATCAATCGTGGAACTACTGCTGAAGGTGAAATTAATCCTTATATGCTGAGCATTTTTATTGCTGCAATGATGATCTCTGCTTACTTTTACTTTAAACTGTATCATAAAAGCGGGTCCTTTGATTTGGAGCGTTTGAAATATGCCCAACCAATTGGCGGCTGGCTGGTTTTACTCGGCATAAGAGTGGTGATATTACCCCTGGTACTGCTGAGCGATGCAGTCCGGTCCGGACTATTTAGTATGAGTTCATGGACTTCGCTGGATACGTTGAAATATCCGGTACAATACCTCATAAAACTACTTTATTTTGCAGAAGTAACTGCTTTTGCCCTGCTGATCGGCTATGCAGTGTTACTGGTATTTCTGTTCTTTAAGAAAAGGGAAAGCTTCCCGAGGCTATTTATCATTTTTTCCATTTGCCTCCTCGCTTTTCTTATTGGAGATAATGTTGCTGCAATCTATATTCGTTCGGTAACCAATCAGTCGTTAATTAATATGGAAGATATTCCAACAGCTGTGCTATCTTTGCTGTACAGCTTTGCCTGGATAGCTTATGTAACGAAAGCTGAACGGGTAAAAGAGACCTTTGTTTACACCTACCCCGAAGTAGAATGGAAGACCGCTTTGATAGGGCATTACAACGAAAAAATGGCTGTACAAAAAGAATCAGTTCAGCAGACAGAACTGATAAACAGCCAGGTAAGCATTAAAAATTATGAAGACATTTAAAAAATATTATCAGATTCCTGCTCCTCCTGAAGAAGTTTATCTGGCCTTAACAAAGGCGCAGAGTATACAGCTGTGGACGGGAGCTGAAGTTGAATTTAAGGAAGAAGCCGGTACTGAGTTTTCTTTTTGGGATGGAGATATTGTAGGCAAAAACCTCGAATTTGATTATGGCAGGAAGATCGTACAGCAATGGTATTTTGGTGAAAACAATGAACCTTCTATAGTAACGATTAAGCTGCATGAAGATAAGAAAGGGACTTCCCTGGAATTTGTACAAACCAATATCCCTGAAGAAGATTATAATGATTTTACAGAAGGCTTAGACGAATACTATTTAGGCGGTCTATTAGACTTTTTTGAAGAATAAGCAGGTGCATTACCTGCCTATTCTCTTTACTACGCCTAATCTTCACTGTAAACAGATCTGATTTCATCACGTAGATTATACTTTGAAGCCATAACCTCACCATAAGCACCTGCGCTTCTAATGGCATAGATGTCGCCTCTAAAACTTTCCGGCTGCTCCACTTCTTTACCAAAACAGTCTGTGCTTTCACATATAGGGCCTACAATATCATATTTTAATGTGGTTTTATTACCCCTGGTAAGGTTTTCAATTTTGTGATAAGCCTGATAAAGGGCCGGTCGCATCAGTTCTGTCATACCAGCATCCAAAACAACGAAATTTTTCTTTTTGCCATTCTTCACATATAGAACGCGGCTAATCAATGAGGCGCACTGCCCTACCAAGGCCCTGCCCAATTCAAAATGCACTTCCTGACCAGGTTTAACCTCAAGAAATTCAGCGAAAATCTTAAAATAAGTACCAAAATCAGGAATCTGTTGATCGGGGTGATGATAATCTATACCTAAACCGCCGCCCACATTTAATACCTTAACGTTAAAACCACGTTCTTCAAACCATATTGCAAATTCATTTACCCGCACGCATAAGTTCTTATATACATCCAGATTGGTGATCTGCGAACCAATATGAAAATGTATACCGATAAACTCAATATGTTCAGTGATCTTCAAGGCTTCAACACATGCTGGAAGATCCCAGGAGTTGACGCCAAACTTATTCTCATCTAAACCAGTAGTAATATTGTGGTGAGTATGGGCATCAACATTTGGATTGATGCGGATGGCAATTTTTGCCTTTTTTCCTTTTTTGCCAGCCAGTTCATTAATAACCTCCAGTTCCTGAACCGACTCTACATTAAAACAGAATATATCCTGATCCAGTGCCAGGTTAATTTCCTTATCAGATTTACCAACACCAGCAAAAACGACCTGTTTATGATTAAATCCCGTTTCAATGGCCCTGTTCACTTCTCCGCCGCTTACGCAATCTGCACCAAAACCAATGGTCTTTATTTCTTGCAGCACACTTGTATTGAAATTAGCTTTCATCGCATAGTGCACATGAAAATTGTATAACTTAGCGGCATCTGCGCATGCATTTAACGTGTTTTGCAACAGGTTAAGATCGTAATAATAGAAAGGTGTTTCTAAATTTGCGAAGCGTGATATATCTTTATTAGAAAACATAATGTTTAAATTTCTTGTTATATTTTTTGTAGTTGTACTGGGTTTTATTTATGTAGGCAATTACATTGATCTCAAAAATGATAAAATCAATAAAAAAGAGTACAACCGAAGAATACGGTTCTTCATTGTACTCGTTTTTATTCTTATTGGCATTCTTATCTGGATAAAAAGAAGGTAAAGCCTTCTCCTTATTCAAATATTCTGTTGTGCAAACTTCTTAATGCTTCAGTTTTATCGTTCGTATTGATCAATATGGAGATATTGTAATTACTTCCTCCATAAGAGATCATTCTTACCGGAATGTGTTTAATTGCATCCAGTACCCTTGCAGCATAACCATGTTTTTCTGCACTAAAATCGCCAACAACACAAACAATAGACTGATTACTGTCAATTTCTACTGTACCAAAAGCATGCAGTTCTTCCATGATCTTATCCAGGTTATCTGTATAATCAATCGTTAAAGAGACAGCTACCTCAGAAGTAGTAATCATATCAATTGGTGTTTTATACCTTTCAAAAATCTCAAATACCCTTCTTAAAAATCCGTAAGCCAGCAACATCCGGCTTGACTGGATTTTAATGGCCGTGATTCCATCTTTGGCTGCAATGGATTTGATCCTGCCTTTCTCGCTCTCACTGGAGATCAGGGTTCCTGTAGCATTCGGCTCCATGGTATTTAATAACCTAACAGGGATTTTGTATTTCTGTGCAGGGAAAACAGATTGCGGGTGCAGAATTTTAGCGCCAAAATAAGCAAGTTCAGCTGCTTCATCAAAAGACAACTGGGCAATGGGTTTTGTACCTTTAACAATCCTTGGATCGTTATTATGCATTCCATCAATATCAGTCCAGATCTGTACTTCTTCAGCTTTAATTGCTGCACCAATTAACGAAGCTGTATAATCACTGCCGCCCCGACGCAGGTTATCCACTTCACCAAAACTGTTTCTGCAGATAAAACCCTGCGTAATAAAAAGTTTATTGCCTTTATGCTCCGCTAACATGGGTTGTAAATGCGTGGTAGAAAATGCGACATCAGGCTCATTGTCTTCATCAATTTTCATGAAATCCAATGCAGGTAACAATACAGAAGCTACACCGATTGATTTTAAATAGATATGGTACAAAGTGGTAGATAACAATTCACCCTGTGCCAAAACAACTTTTTCTTCAGCACTTGTAAAAATATCATTGGCCAATGAACTTAAAAAATTGAAATGGTAATCTACCACCTCTTGTCCTTGTTCACGATGCTCACCTGCGGTTAAAAGTTCAACCACAAACTGGTTATATTTCTCATGTAAAGCGTTAATCAGACTTAACGCTTCCTGTTTATCTCCCTTTAAAAGTTTGGCTGAAATCTCTACTAAACTATTGGTGGTACCAGACACAGCCGATAACACTACAATTTGTTCTGCTGCAGGATCAATGATATCCAGCAATTTTTTCATACGCTCAGGGCTTCCTACAGAAGTGCCTCCAAACTTTAATACTTTCATAGTTCTTTAATTGTTTTTAATGCTGAAGTTCGCCTGATCTGACAAACTTCATGGTTTATTTTAATTTTTAAAGGTTAAAAAAGCTAGGTAAATAGCTATATTTATTTGCTCCAGGTATTTTATCTTAACCAAAATGGTCATATACTTGTAATCGGGCGTGAATTTAAATAAAACGTGCTTAATAACGGCAGAATAGACGAAATAAAATTTGAAATATGCAATTAGAACAAGGTACCCTGGCCACTATAAATGAATGGCTTAATGGCAATTACGATCAAAAAACTAAGGATGAAATACAAGAGCTTTTAAATAAGGAAGCTTATACCGATCTTACCGATGCTTTTTACCGGAACCTGGAATTTGGTACTGGAGGATTAAGAGGGATTATGGGGGCCGGTTCTAACCGGATCAATAAATATACCATAGGAACTGCAACCCAGGGATTAGCCAATTACCTGAATCAAAAATATCCGGGAGAAAAGATTAAAGTGGCTATCGCGCACGATAGCAGGAACAATTCTGATTATTTTGCAAAGATCACTGCAGATGTATTTTCGGCAAATGGAATTCATGTTTATTTTTTCGCTGCTTTGCGGCCTACACCCGAATTGTCTTTCGCAATTCGCCAACTGGGCTGTAAAAGTGGAGTAATGCTTACGGCTTCACATAATCCTAAAGAATACAACGGTTATAAAGCTTATGGCGCTGATGGCGGACAGTTTACATCACCAGATGATCAACTGGTGATGGATGAAGTGGCTAAAATTAAAAATATCGATGCTGTAAAATTTGAACGCATTGAACAGCATGTTGAGCTTATAGGCGAAGACCTGGATCAATTGTACCTCGATAAAATAACCGCATTATCTGTATCTCCAGAGGCAATAGCACGCCAGCATGCGCTAAAAATAGTGTATTCACCAATTCACGGAACAGGAATAACTTTGGTTCCTAAGGCGCTGGAACAATTTGGCTTTACCAATTTAACTGTTGTGGAAGAACAAAGTCAACCAGATGGCAATTTCCCAACGGTTGTGTATCCAAATCCCGAGGAAAAGGAAGCCTTGACCCTTGCCTTAAAAAAAGCCAAAGAAATTGATGCTGATCTTGTACTCGCCACTGACCCGGATGCAGACAGGGTTGGAATTGCAGTAAAAAACAATGATGGTGAATTTGTATTGTTAAACGGTAATCAAACAGGAAGTTTACTGATCAATTACCTGTTAACAGCCTGGCAGGAGAAAGGTAAACTTACAGGTAATGAATACATTGTTAAAACTATAGTAACTTCTAATTTGATTGAAGCCATTGCCAAAGCTAAAGATGTGACCTATTATAATACGCTGACCGGCTTTAAGTGGATCGGTCAGATCATGACCAACCTGGAGGGAAAACAAACCTTTATAGGCGGTGGTGAAGAAAGTTATGGTTATTTAATTGGCGACCTGGTAAGGGATAAGGACGCCGTGGTTTCCTGTGCGTTTATAGCCGAAATGACTGCTTTTTACAAAGATAAAGGCAGCAGTCTTTATGACGCTTTATTAAACATGTATATAACATACGGTCTGTATAAAGAAGAGTTGGTTTCTATCACTAAAAAGGGAAAAACAGGTGCTGAAGATATTAAAGCAATGATGGAGAAATTCAGAAATAACCCGCCCGCAACACTTGGTGGTTCTAAAATCGAAACATTAAAAGATTATGAACTTGGCATACAGACAGACCTGAAAACAGGTATAAAGACTGAACTGGAATTACCTAAGTCTGATGTGCTCCAGTTTATCACCGAGGATGGCAGTATTGTTTCTGCGAGACCATCTGGAACTGAGCCAAAGATTAAATTTTACTGCAGTGTGAATGCAAAACTACCTCATAAAGAGGATTTTAAAGCAGTTGATACCCATCTCGGCAATAAAATTAAAGCAGTAATGAATGATTTAGAGGTCTAATGAACCTCTAAATCAATTTTCAGTAATCTCTTCAAAATATCTGTTGGTAATGGATGAAAAGGTTTCCAGATTAAGCGGCTTATGCAAATAAGTCGCTATCTCTTCCACCCTGGCAGCATGGAGCTCATCATCAGGATTAAGAGAAGTGGTTAACATGACCACTACAATCCTTGCCTTATGCTTTTCATCAAGCTTTTTATATTCAGCAATAAAATCCCAGCCGTTCATGCCTGGCATGTTAATGTCCAGAAAAATAATGCCAGCTTTAGGCGCATTTTCAACGTTTTGATATTTACCAGAGTAAGTTAAATAGTCGAGCGCTTCTTTTGCAGAGGTTATTTCTTTGACAGCTACATTTATTTTAGCATTTTCTACAATTCTGCGATGAATGAAATTTGTAGATATATCATCATCAATCAGTAGTACACATTCCAGATCTTTATATTTTTTCATCAATATATTGTTGTGCTTTCATTAATTTAACAATTCATTTCGTATATCTTCTTTCAATTTATATCCTAAAAGAAAAACAGAAGGTACTTCCCTCTCCTACAACAGACTTAACAGAAATTTGACCTCCGTGCAATTCCACAATTTTTTTACAGTGTGAAAGTCCAATGCCATATCCCTCGTAATCTGCTACATTGTGCAGCCGTTGGAACATGATAAATACCTTTTCATTATATCGTTCTTCAATGCCTATTCCATTGTCTTTAAATTCAAAATGCCAGAACTTATCCTGCCCCACAACAGAGATCTGGATTTCGGGATCAACATCTGGTTTTTTAAATTTTAAAGCGTTACTCAGCAGGTTTTGAAAAAGCTGTCTCAATGCCATTTCATAGCCATAAACAATGGGCAGATCCTGATAGTGGATTTTGGCCCCGGACGCAAATATGCTGCTAAAAAGATCATGCTGGAGGCTATCCATTAATGCATTACAATCTACCAATGTTTTTGCCTGTTGCCCTCCCAATCTTGCATAATCAAGCAATCCTTTAATCAGGTTTCGCATCCGTTCCGTTGAACGGTCTATGAACTGCAGGTACAGCTTGGCATTTTCATCAAATACCTCCTTATATTCATCCTTAAACAGTTCTACAAAATTTTTAACCGTTAACAGCGGTTCCTGCAAATCATGGGAAGCGATATATACAAACTGTTCAAGCTCCTTATTTTTAATTTCAAGTTCCCGTGCATACTCTTCTGTGGTTTTCTCAAAATGCCTTTTGGCGGTCAGATCCCTGACAAATTTAGAATAGCCAACAACTACATTATTGTCGTCATAAATTGCAGAAATGGTCACAAATCCCCAGAACAGTTCTCCTCCTTTTCTTACCCGCCAGCCTTCGTGCTGTGACCTGCCTTTTAACCGTGCTTCTTCAATAAGTAATTCTGGTATTTTGTTTCTCCGGCTCTCTTCACTATAGAACACACTGAAATTATGACCGATAATTTCATCTGCCTTATATCCTTTTATTTTCTCTGCTTCTTTATTCCAGTTTTCTACATTTCCATACCTGTCCAAAAACAGGATGGCATAGTCATCTATTACCTCAAGCATTCTAAGTAGGCTATCTGATCTCAAGTACTTGTATTTATAAATGGTGGATCCGATACAAGTATTTTCAAAATTCAGGCCACTATACCAAAGTTGAAAACAACCACAACAGCACGTTTTCGTGTTGTAACATCAAATTTACCGGCGCCTTTTTTTCCCAAAAAGGGGAATTAAAGCCCGGCATACCTTACTGATAACAAGAAGTTTACCTGATTTGCCCCGCTCCTCTGACCAGCCATTTCTCTGTAACCAGTTTTTCGAGAGCAAATGGACCACGTGCATGAAGTTTTTGTGTAGAAATTCCAATTTCCGCTCCAAGTCCAAAAACCTGTCCGTCAGTAAACCTGGTAGAAGCATTTAAATAAACTGCAGCAGCATCAACTTCATTCAGGAACCTTTCTGCTTTGGCCTGATCTTCTGTCAAAATTGCTTCCGAATGTCTGGAAGAAAACTCCCCGATATGCTGCAAAGCCTCATCCGTGTTTTCAACGATCTTTACGGAACATTTGAAATCTAAAAATTCCCGGCCAAAATCTTCCGGAGTAGCCAGGTTCAGTTGTGGATAATTCAGTTCCTTTAAAATGCCAAACGAAAACTGATCAGCAAATATCTCCACGTTATAACCAGATAACAAAGGCGCCGTAATTGTTAAGAAATCTTTAGCTATAGATTTATCAATTACAACTGTATCCAGCGCATTGCATACCGAAGGTCTGGAAACTTTAGCATTGACAACTATGGCTGCTGCCTCTTTAAGTTTTGCAGTTTGTTCTACATAAGTATGGCAAACACCTGCACCGGTTTCAATCACTGGTACAAGGGAATTCTTTCGCACGTATTCAATCAGCTGATTTGATCCGCGGGGAATGATCACATCAATATACTTTTCCGCCTGAAGAATGTCAAGAATATACTTCCTATCGGCAGGTAATTGTTGTACAATATGTTTATCAAGTCCATATTCCTCTAAAATCTGCTGAATCAGCGAAACTATAAACAGATTGGTATGATAGGCATCCTGACCACCGCGTAACAAACAAACATTGCCAGATCTGATACATAACGCGGCAACATCAACCGTTACATTAGGTCTGGATTCATAAATCACGCCCACTACTCCAATCGGTACTGTTTTTTTCTGAACGTGCAAGCCGTTGTCAAGTATACGCTCAGAAAGAATTTTGTTAGTAGGATCTTCCAGACCTGCAACATCTTTTAAACTGCTGGCAAGGTCGGCTATCCTGGCTTCGTTCAACAACAAACGGTCCCTTTTGGGATCCGACAACGACATCTTTTCCAGATCTTTCAGGTTCTCAGCAATAATTTGGGCCGAGTGTGCTAAAATCGATGTTGCAAAGCTGATGATCAGCTCTTGTTTCCTTTGATCACTTAGCGCCGAAATCGCAGCCTGAGCTTTTTTTGCGTTGATTAACTGTTGTTGAGTTGATTCCATTTTTCTTTATAATATTACAATATCACTTGCATTCGCAATTTCCAGATTGTGTTGTTTTGAGTTTTTTATGATGGTTTCAGATGATGTTTTAGCGCGTGCAACAGCCACAATATGCTGCTCCTTATCGGTGATTTCGAAGATTTCGCCGTCGCTAAACTTTTCAATAACCGACAGCACACCAACAGCCAGCAAGCTCTTGCGCTTTCTTATTGCCTCACAGGCACCATCGTCAACCATTAACCTGCCGGTAACCAGACTGCCACTGGCCAGCCATTTATTTCGGGCAGATATGGTACCTTCTTTGGGGGTACAGACTGTACCCGTTTTTCCATCTATAGCATTAAGTATCCCATCAGGCGTACGTACGCCAAATATAACTACTTTAATGCCCATCACTGTGGCCAGATGAGCAAAGGTTAATTTGGAGATCATTCCTCCAAGGCCAAGATCTGACTTATTCTTATCGGCCAGTGAAAATATATCATTATTAATACTATCAATTTTATGAATTACACTACCTTCCCTGTCCAGTACGCCAGGAACAGAAGTTCCCAGTAAGATCACAGCAGCGCCAAATCCCACACCAAGCAAAGTAGCCAGTTCGTCATTATCTGAAAATTTCAATTCCAGGCTACTCACCACATCATTTTCATTTGCAATAGGGATCACTCCGTTTTTCCATAACTCTTCATAGGTTTCCTTTAATTGCAAAAATTGCCTGCGATTCGAGAAATGCTGGCGCTCACATAAGCTTTGGGCAATAGAAATGTGATAAGGTAAAAAATGTTTGGAATAAGTACTTAGCAATAGCGGATTGCCAATAGAAGCTGCAGCTTTACGTTCCGCAATCTTCCCTTTATAATTCTTTATGTATTTTTTACCGGCAGCTACGGCTCCCGATGAAACAAGTATGATACGGTAATCTTTTGCAATTTCTGCAACTTGTCTGGTCACATCAGCAACGACCTCTTCATCAAGCTCACCTTTTGCAGTAGTGATGGAGGCAGTCCCTAATTTCAAAACAAGGATGGGCTTGTTCATTTGTGGTTCGGATTATTAGATGTTATGAAAACCCGAAAATAGGCAAAAATCCTCCCATCAATGAAATAATAGGAGGATAATTGACAGAATCTGTAGAAAATATGACTAAACTAAGCTTGCATCTAGTGTAATGTCTACACTATAGGCTCTGCTTACCGGACAGTTCGCCTTTGCTCCCGCGGCGATTTCCTGAAACTGCTCCTCAGTGATTCCAGGGATGCTGGCTTTCAGTACCAGGTTTGAGCTCGTTATAGTTCCGTTATCCAGGGTTACCGTGCCGGTTGTTTCCAGGTTCCCCGGGGTAAAACCAGCCTCCGTTAAATCAAGACTTAATTTCATGGTAAAGCATCCGGCATGAGCTGCAGCCATCAGTTCTTCAGGATTGGTACCAATGCCATCAGCAAATCTGCTATTGAAAGAATATTGGGTTTGATCCAGAACTTTGCTCCCGGTTGTAAGGTGACCTGAGCCTTCTTTTATTGTGCCATTCCAAACGGCAGTTGCATTACGTTTCATGTTGTTCTATTGTTATAGGTTAAGGTTTTAATACACTCAAATATACCCTTTACTTTGTTTGTTCCCTATTTCTGTTCAGTTTAATTTTAATTTTCCCGTCTTCGCCATCCGTTGCAAGCAAGTGTAAAACTATACCCTTCATGCGCCTGGCTTTTTTCTCTTCCCGATCAGTAATGTCAGCATCTTTTTTAGGATTTCTCAACGGTACATCAACTGCAATATTGGTTCCTTTACCCAAAGAATAAATACCGGCAACATCCATATTTAACAAACTGGAATTGATCTGCATGGGATTGATGGTAATCTGTTGTCCGCGGATGTCAAATTTACCATTCAGATTGGTAAAGGTAATGTTATTGAGATCTCTGAAAGGAAACGCAAACTTGCCTACACTTATAATCGGGTCAAAATTAACAAGCGCACCCTTTTTCAAGTCGAAAAGAACATTTCCGTTCATGGAGTTGGCTACAAGTTTGCCCTGATCGGTAATCCCGCCCGAGAGGGTAGCTTTTGAATAGAGGTATCCCTTTAAGTTCTGAGAAGTAAGGCTCTTTAATCCAAAGTTATCAAACGAGTAGAAAAAGTTCTTGATATCTACATTGCTTAGTATGGTATTGATTGTAAACCGGTTCAGCGATCCCTTTTGGTTAATGTTTCCATTCAATTTAAGTATACCTCCTGCGTGTTTTACACTTACATTCTTAAGAACAATACCCAGTTCAGAAAGCAGCAAATTGGCATTCGCCTGGGTAGCTAAAAATTTATTATAATAGAGCTTATCCACACTCAAATGCATGTTTACGTTACTTTTTTCAAAAACTTCGTTCAGGTCTTCTGAGAAAGTACTTCTCTTAAGATTTTTCTTCTTTACTCTGGGAGCAGGCTTTCTGCTGCCCAGAAAACCAATAAACTCGCCCAAATGTACTTCAGGACTACGTACTTTCCAGTTCAATAAGATCTTTTCCGGTGCGGTATAATAAAGATTTAAAAAATTACGGATGGTACCATCCATAAAAACAACACTCTTGCCACTTTGCAGACGGATATTTTGGATAAACAAATCATTATTGGTAAAATTGAGTAAAATAGCGGTGTTGTTAAATTTCAGTTTCCTTGGTACATAATTTACATCGGCATTCTTAATGTCAATTGAACCCGAAACCAAGGGTTTAGTCAATTTAAAATCTACAATATCTGCGCAATAAGCCAGGTTAACATTTGCGGTCCCTTTGCCAAACTTTAAAGTCTCTTCTCCAACTACATTGTTTAACTTTGCAACGTCGAATTGAGACTTAAAAATTCCTTTGGCAATAGGCTTATCCAGATTGATCACAAAAGCAGTATCTATAGAAAAGGGTATCTCTTTATAATTCCCTTTAAAATTATACAATTTAATGGCCGAATTGGCATCAGAATAATCATTGCCTTTCGCATAGTTGTTTGTAAATACACCAATAAAACTACAGTCATCAACCAGCCCACCAGGTGTAGTCAGCACGTTATCTTTAATAATCGCCTCTACATAGATTAAAGGATCACCTCCGGGCCCCATATTCCCTTTAAGAGTACATTTGGCATGAATAGGTTTATTAAGGTTAAACATATTAAGTTTGGAAGTGATGTTAGGTGCCAGTAATCCGGATGCATTTTTCCATAAAATGTCAGGAGCGTCGATGTTAATGGTAAATTCAGTATTTTCCTTTGAGGTATCGAATTTTGCGGCTATAATAAAGGGATCAGTTCCGATATTCAGTTTATTGGGCGCAACAGTTACCATTCCACCATCTTCACTATAACTGATCCTAAATGGTCCTTCCAGCAATTTATCTTTGATAAAACTACCTCTACGTGTATTAAATGCTAAGCTTTTAGCCAGCGTTTTCAGTTTAATATCCGCATCCCAGCCACCTAAAAGTTTATAATCAATTTTTGCTTTAAGCTCATCAACCACAAACTGAAAAAGTTTGTGACCTTTCTTGTTGTCAACTACAAAATTTACATTGTTTAAAGTAATTTTTCTGATTTCTGCCGAGGACGATCCACTTTCTTTGGTTTTCTCCTGTTGCTTTTCCTTTTTGAATACCGCTGTATTGGTATAGCCATTACTGTCCGTATAAAGGTAAATTGTAGCATTATTAATCCCTAACTTCTCAATATCTATTGCCCCCCTTAAAAGTCCCATGATATTTACCGCAACATCAAAATCTTTAGCCTCAATCAGGTTGTGCTGGTGTTTCGCCCAAAGGCTGTCACGTAAAATCACATTGTTCAAACTCAAAGACACTCCTGGAAACCCCTTCAGAAAGGTAGGGTCCATACTTTCTATGGTCATTTTGCCATTTAGATTTTTGTTTAGCTGCTCAGTAACTGTAATCAACAGACTTTTCTTATTTGCATTTACATAGATTGCCAATCCAATATAAGCAAGCAAAACCAACCCGACAATTGCAGCAGATACGATGAGTGTTATTTTAGACCAACGGGACATTTTCTTTGAATTAAAGGTTCGTTTAAATTGATTGACCACAGATCATTCCTAGCGTTTTGTTCAATTATTATACCAAATGATCTATACAAATTTTGCGGTATCCTTAAATATACAAATAAATGCATGCTAAATGAAAAAGGCCGCTCCGGTATGGAACAGCCTTTTCACAGGTTGAAATTCATATTTATAAACCGAGGGCATGACTGGTCTGTGTTCTGATATTATCTGTTAATTGCGGATTGCCATTAAGCGCTTCGCCATAAGAAGGTACCATCTGTTTTAATTTTTGCGCCCATTCCGGTGTATTGATCTGATCGGCAAAACAACGTTCCATCAGGGTGATCATGATAGAGACCGCTGTAGATGCACCAGGTGATGCACCTAAGAGTGCTGCAATTGATCCGTCAGCAGCAGTAACTACTTCTGTACCAAATTCCAGAATTCCACCGTGCTCTTCGTCCTTTTTAATAACCTGTACACGCTGTCCGGCAGTTTCCAGTTCCCAATCTTCCATTTTCGCTGTTGGCAGGTACTCCCTGAGTGCAGCCATTCTGTCTTCCGGCGACTGGCGAACCTGGTCGATGAGGTATCTGGTCAACGGTATATTATCCAGACCGGCAGAGATCATCGGGCGGATGTTATTGATTTTAATAGACATCGGTAAATCCAGCAAAGATCCGTGTTTTAAGAACCGGGTCGAAAAACCTGCGTAGGGACCAAATAACAACGCCTTTTTACCATCAATCATTCTGGTATCTAAATGTGGAACTGACATTGGAGGTGCACCTACTGATGCCTTTCCGTAAACCTTAGCACTATGCTGTTCTATAATCTCCGGATTTACACACTTCAGCCATTGTCCGCTTACCGGGAAACCACCAAATCCTTTTCCTTCAGGAATGGCTGCTTTTTCCAGCAATGGTAAAGAACCTCCACCCGCTCCAATAAATACAAATTTAGCTTTAACAACTCTTTTTTGTCCTGTATTCTCATCTTTAACCTTTACCTCCCATAGCCCATTTTTTTGTTTAAGCTTTTTCACATCGTGATGAAAATGAAGTTTTATACCGTCCCTGGATTGTAAATTATTAAACATCATACGGGTTAATGCACCAAAATTTACATCTGTGCCCATGTCCATCCTGGTTGCTGCAACTCTATCGGCAGGATTGCGGTCTTTCATTACCAATGGCATCCAACCGGCCAGCTGCCTGGCATCTTCAGTATATACCATTTCTTTAAAGAGATCGCTTTCCTGTAATTTAGCATATCTTTTTTTCAGAAAATCTACATTTTCTGTACCCCACACAAAACTTATATGTGGAATACTTTTGATAAAGGTTTCCGGAGCGTCTACCAGTTTACTTTTTACCAGGTAAGACCAGAACTGTTTAGATACTTCAAAAGACTCTGCAATAGCGATGGCTTTTTTGGTATCGACTGATCCATCTCCCTGCTGAGGAGTGTAATTCAACTCACAAAAAGCAGAATGTCCGGTTCCGGCATTATTCCATGCGTCCGAACTTTCAGCTGCAGCCACATCAAGGCGTTCAAAAATTTCTATAGTGATATCCGGCTGGAGTTCTTTAAGCAACATACCTAAAGTAGCGCTCATAATACCTGCTCCAATTAACACAACGTCAACATTTTTGTCCGGATTACTATTTTTTTGGGTCATTTATTTGAAATTTTCCGCAAAAGTACAACACAAAATTAAATTTTACACCTAATCTTAAAATATATTACATACTTTTTTGTTAATTCTTGCTTTTTACTGTCTGATTTTAACATATCCGGCTGCCAAATCAATTTTATTACATAAATATGATTTTTACAGCGGAGTAAAAACCTGTTCTTAACCAACAACATCACCAAACAATTGTCTTTTTATATCCTTAAAAAATTGCTTAGATTGGTGAAAATTATCCATTGTACAGTATCACATGAAATGTATCCTCTTTGCTTTTCTATTTTTATGGTTAATGCCGGTTGAACCCATTACGATTGAACGGGACAGAGAAAGGTGGAAACCTTACTATACAGATGCAGCGCCGTTTTCCATTGCAGACAGCTGGATGCTGCCTTTCGACGTACTTAACCGACGGGATATCCGGCAAATAAGAATAATCAGCATTTTCGGTGACCATCGCGACAGTTACTTAAAAGGACACATACATACCGCAATTGACATCAATCCCGCAAAGCCCAAAGCTAAACTAATACCTGTCTATCCTATGGCAAATGGGATTGTATGCTCTGTACACCTGGGCGAAAATCAAAGAACTGTCGTTGTCAAACACAAATTAAAAGACGGCAATGTCATATTTACTTCCTATAAACACCTGAAAGAAGTGTATGTCAGCAATGGACAGCAGGTAGACCAGCATACCAAAATAGCCCGTTTGTTCACGCCAGCAGAATCAAAAAAATATGGTGGCGATTATCACCACCTCCATTTGGAAATCAGGAAAAGCTTCGATGATTATGGATGCGCCAGCTGGCTTACCATGAATAAACAGCAATTAAATCTTCGATTTTATAATCCGCTTCTTTTTATAAAAGAGAAATTGCGCAGCTGAAATGTCTTTCAACCTTATTTGCATAGCTCTTAAATGGCATCATTAAAGACTTTCAGATAATCTGCGACAGACACTGGTTTACGCCGGATCAGCGATTCGAGTGCAGGTTCAATATCTGCAAATTCATGGTGTCTTATACTTCGAGTCAGACTTAAAAACCATTCTGTTTCTTCATCAGGCATACCTATTTTTAAAAGTTCATCTTTTAACGCTTCATCGGGAATATCCACATACCCGATCTGCCTACCTGTTTGTTCACTTAGCAGCCTGGCCAGCTCTTCAAAATTAAAAGCCTCAGCTCCCGTAATTTCATAAATTTTGTTTCTATGCACTGTTTCAGTAAGCACAATACTCAAGGCTTCCGCAATATCCTTACGCCCCACAAAACTTACCTTTCCTTGTCCGGCAGAAAGATAAATATTTCCATCTTCCAGTGCCTTGCCAATAAACAACGGTATGGTTTCCAGGTACAAACTATTTCTTAAGATAGTATAACTGATTCCGGAACTTAAAATGGCATTTTCAGTTTTTAAACATTGTTGAACAGCAAAGAAATGTGCCTCCTCCCTGGGCTTTAGCCCGCTGGTATATATCAGGTGCCGTACACCCTGTTTTTTAGCAGCATCCACTACGTTAAGTTCCTGCTGCATTCCACGTTCTCCCATGCTTGTTGTAGAAATCTGCAGCAAGGTACCTACCCCTTTCAAAGCCTCATTTAGCGATCCCGGATCCTCGTAGTCGGCTGTCCGGATATCAATTCCATCTTTAAGAAATTCTTTTAGCTTTGATGGGTCCCTTACTATGGCAATGATGTTTTCACCATCCATCTTCTGTAGCAGGCATTGGATTGTAGCCTTGCCTAAATGTCCGCTTGCTCCTGTTATTGCAATCATAATCTTATCTTTTTATTTAAGCAAGATTACGTCAATCGTCAGGCTCAAAATAGAACAAAACCGACAAATTTATCTTTTCATCTCAGGAAAGTTCTCTACCAGTTCTTCAGACTGTTTCAGGTATTGGCTGGGTGTGAATCCTGCAAATTCTTTGAAAGCGCGTATAAAATGCGATTGATCAGCATAGGTATTTTCATAAGCGATATCAGAGAGTTTATGATAGTTGTTTTCCCTTAAGCCTTTCATTGCCGCCTGGAATTGGAAGATCCTGGACAATAATTTGGGAGAGATCCCTACATCCGATTTAAACCTGCGTTCAATACTCCGCTCTGTCAGGTGTAAATCATTCTGCAACAACTTTAAATCAAAAACTCCTTTTGCCTTTGCTATCCTGGATACAGCATAAGCACTTATCCGGTCTTCAGGGCGGTTATTTTGTTTTGCCTTTGCAAATAGAAAAGCGTTCAATATTTCCAGCTGTGCATCCAGACCAACTGCATTCAGCAACATTTCAGATAAACGAGAAAACCTCCTGGTTGATACCAGATCAATATCTACGCAAGAATCTGTCAGTTCCACTGCATTAAAACCAAATACAGACTTTAAGGCATGGGGATGAAAATAAACACCAATAGTTCTGAAACTACCGGGACCAGCAATTTGTGAGTATTTTGTCGTCTGTCCATACAAAAACACCGCAGGCAGTTCTTTTTGCTCCTGGAAGAACTTACCCTGATCTGATTGCTGGAAAATTATACCAGGACTTCCATCTGCAATTGTTCCAAAGGTTTTGGGCAACAGCGTTGTTGAAGCATTACTCTCTAATACCCAATAATACCTCACATAATTTCTGAGGTAATCAGGCGGCTGTATCATGGTATACTCCATCCCTTGTTTTCAGATTGGCATTCCCAAATTTAGAATTTTAAGCGTTAATATCGTTATTTCGAGTCAGATCAGCAGAAAATGTTACACCCGCAGACGATGAAAATAAAAACAAACTATTTAATCTTATTTACTGGTTTCATAATTATAAATGTATTCCGATATCGTAGATAAGGTCTTTTTCGCTGCTTCCTCTTCCATACCACGGGACAGTAAAACCAATACATATTTTCTTCCATCCGGGAGATATACTATGCCCGAATCATTGAGCACCTTGGTAATGGAACCCGTTTTATTGGCTACGCTTACCTCTTTCGGTAACCTGGCCGGAATGATACCCCTAAAGGTTTGCTGCATCAGTATACCCACCATAGCCTCACTGGCTTTTTTATTTACCATCTCCCCTTTAGCCATCTTTTCAAACAACAACATCAGGTCATAAGCAGTTACGGTATTGTTCATTCCCTTTTCAAATGCTTTTCCATCCTCCACACCCCTTAATACCTGTATGTCATTGGCACCAATGCTGCGCATGGTTTTATTGGTATTTTTTGCGCCTACCTTATCGATCAGGATATTAGTAGCCAGGTTACTGCTTTTGGTGATCATACGCAGCAGCATGTTTTCAATCGTGATCTTTTTTCCCACCATAGCATAAAGTTCCTGCTCACTGTCATTTTCTGGCTTTAGCTTGTATAAGCTGCCATCTGCAATGCTCTTAAACCGGTTATAAACTTTTATCGAATCACTGATGGCAAATTTGCCTTTAGCCGCCTGTTTAAATACCTCAGCCATTACCGGGGTTTTCATCGTACTTGCCGCGTGAAAGTCGGTCTTAGCATTCACCAGAAAGGTTTCTCCTGTACCCATATCCTTAAATGCAACAGCAAAATCTGCATTTTTATACTTACCTGTTTCCAATCTGATGCGTTTACCCAGCTCCGCAGTGTCCATAATTGATTTTTTGTCTGGCGTTAATATGATGTCTTCCAGCTCAGCATCTGCATTAGAAAAAGAACTGATAAACCTTCCTTCACGAATGCTAAGATCCGGGTTTAAGGAAAAAGAAAGAAAAGGACCTTCCCCCATATGGCTGTTTTTATAATTCACTTTAAACATATCTCCATGAAAATGAACCAGGTCAGCTTCGTAAAGTGGCGATTTAACAAATCGCATGCTTAAGCCTTGATCAGCTTTTGAGATTACAATATTCCCCATTAAACCATCCTTATAAACACCCGAGTATTTCTCCAGCGGCAGGCTAAGCTGCAAGCTGGCATCGGGTAGTATTTTTTTCCTGGTTTGCAATACAGAGTCCCTTCTTACCAGAGACCTGTCCCAATCCTTTTTAAAACCAGCCAGCCAGTCAAAAGGCGCAGCTTTCATGTTGTAATCCAGAATATGGTTAATAATGGCATTATAAGCACCTGTAGAAAGCTGATTGGTCAGTACCACTACGCCCAGTTTCAGGTCTGGAACCATGGCAATCTGAGATACAAATCCAGTTAACAGGCCGCCATGGCCAATCACCTGGTATTGCCGGTAATCATACGTACGAAAGCCAAGCGCATAACCAGAAAAATGTCTTTGCGCAGGTTTCAGCCATTCCGGCTCCTGTCCTACCGGCATCGGCCGGATAATTTTCCAGAGTTCCTGTGTAGCAGCAGGTTTAAAAAGACGACCCTGATCAGGCATACGACCCGAATCAAGCTGGGTGATCAGCCACTTAGACATGTCTTTTGCGGTAGATACCACCCCACCGGCAGGATTACTGGCATCGCCGATGTTCATGTCAAAAAAAGAATCCAGCATTTGCAGTTTGCCATCTCTGATGGCATGTGCATAGGCAATATTAGCTTGTCCTTTAAGGCCCGAATATTTGCTTATACTTCTGCTCATCCCAATCTTATTGAAGATCCGTGTTTTTACAAAATCCTCCCAGCTCATCCCGGTTTTAGCGGCTATCACCTCTCCGGCAGCAAGATACAAGATGTTGTCATAAGCGTATACGGTACGGAAATCATATTTAAGCTTAACATCCTTAAGCTTTTCCAGCAATTCCCTGCGGCTAAACTTAGAGGGCGGAAACAGCAAGACATCATTTGCATAAGCATTCAGGCCACTGTGGTGCACAAACAGGTCGCGTAAAGTTAAATGTGTAGTTACATAATCGTCTGCCATTCTAAACCAGGGCAAATGTTCAATCACCTTATCCTCCCATTTTAGTTTGCCTTCCTCAACCAGCATAGCGATTGCAGTTGCAGTAAATGCTTTACTATTTGAAGCGATGCTGAACAAAGTATTTTCATCAACCGGGGCCGGATCACCCAGTTTTCTGACACCATAACCTTTAGCCAGTACTATTTTTCCATCCTTTACAATACCCAATCCTATACCGGGCACCTGAAAAGCCTGGAGTACTTCGGCTACATAATCGTCAAGGTCTGGTGGTAAGGCCGGTTGCTGGGCAGAGACGTTGCTGATAAAAAAAGATAGAAAAATAGAATAGAAATAAGTGCTTAGTTTATTTGATATCATAAAAAGGTTTCTGCTATAAAATGCCCAAACGCGATATAGATAATCGCATTTGGGCATAAAAGTAATTTATTAAGAAATTAATAGCCCTGGTTTTGCTGGGCCTTCAAACCTGGGTTTGCATTTAGTTCTGTCTGGGATATTGGCAATCTGGTCCTGAAAAAAGTCCTGTCGATTGTTTTAGTTCGCAAAGGAGCGGAAATATTGCCGAGTTCATCATTAAACGTAATGGATTTGTTTAAGCGAATCATGTCAAAAAATCGATGCCCCTCACCGTACAATTCCTTGCTCCTTTCGTCCAAAATCATATCTACTGTGATATTAACCGCTGTAGCAGGAGGAAGCCCCGGAGACCGCTTGCGAATCTGTTGAAGGTAACCTGCGGCTTTAATCTTATCTGTTGGAAAAGCTGCTTCTGCTGCAATCAGGTATATTTCCGACAACCGGATCACTTTGATGTTCACGGCTGTTGCCGTTGCTTTACCATCCCCTGCTAATGCAGTACTTCCACTATATTTATACAACGCACCTAAACGGGTATTTGAAATTTCATCAAAGCTCAGTATACCAAACCTTACATCAGTCGGATCCTGGTTCATTCTGGCCAGGTAATAATCACTGGCAATAAACCATCCCAAAACTGTACTTTGCGTATGCCCTTTACGCCTGGTATAAAAGCCCAATGAAGCAGTTGTTAGGTCACCTTCACTCGGAAATACACCAAGCTCAAAGACAGATTCTGAACCGAACTGCGTTTTCCAGGAATCCACCCAGGCAGCGTTAGTGTATAATGCAGATGCGGGATAACCTATCATCACCTCTTCTGCTGCTTTCAACGCATTCGGATAATCTTTCATATACAGGTATACCCTTGCTTGTATAGCCTGGTTTGCATAATAATTGATATAGCCGGGTGCTTTAGTTTTAGACAACAATGTGGCTGCAGCTTTTAAATCGGCCAGAATCTGGATATAATTCTGTTCAACACTTGCGCGCAAAGGTTGTGCAGATGCATCAATTGGTGTTGTAATGTTTGGCACACCATAGGAACTCTTGTCGTCATCATAGCTTTTGCCATATAAACGTACCAAATCGAAATACATCAATGCCCTGGCGGTTAATGCCTGTCCTTTATAAGTATTGAAGTCTGTTGAGGGATTCGTTACCACTATTTTTTCAATACTCTCTAATAAATTGTTACTTAATAATATGCAGTAATAGATTTGGGACCAAAACCCAGAAAAACTACCCGAACTGGCCTGGTGGTCAAAAACATACAATCCATCATTACCTCTTCCCCTTGATGCGATAGTCATATCACCACCTTTTGCATCGCCATATAAAAACAAATTTCTTCCATAATAATCAGAGCTGGTCATGCTGCGCATTAATCCATTAATCATGACTTGAGCATCTGCAGGAGTTTGAATCGATGTCTTGGAATCTCCTGAATTGGTAGGTTTTACATCCAGAAAATCTTTACAGGAAGACAAACCTGCCAAGATCAGTACTGTTAATAATATATTTACTTTTTTCATCTTATCAATCTTTAAAATTAGAAACTAAATTCAATACCAAAAGTATAGGTTTTACCAAATGGGGTTTCCCATCCCCTGGTACCATACTGATTCACTTCCGGGTCTGCAATTTTATATTTAGAGAAGGTCAGTAAATTGCTGCCATTAAAGTACACCCTGGTATTGCTCACACCAATTTTACTGAGCAGCGGCTTAGGCAGGTTATAACCCAAAGTCACATTTTTTAACCTCAGAAAACTGGCATCGTGCATTTGACGGCTACTGTATTGCATCGGGTCTGTAAGGTCATTACCATCCAGTTTTGGCAAGTTCCCCTCTTTATTGTCTGGTGTCCACATATTCTCATAATATTCCTGTGCTCTGATCCGTTCCCAATAATAACCATCATCGGCCACATCCTTAAAAGCACCATCGTATAATTTACCACCTATTTTATAGTTGAAGTTCAAAGCCAGGGTAATGCCTTTATACTCCAGGTCAGTATTGATACCTCCATATACATCAGGATTGGCATCGCCCAGGATAACCTGACCTGCCTTGCTGTAGCTGTAAGTTGCTTTTCTCCCGTTATAATCAAAATCCAAGGCATCCACAACAGCACCGTTCTTATACCATACATTCTTACCGTTTTTCGGGTCAACTCCTCCCCATTCATATCCATAGAAACTTAAAGTAGACTCTCCTTCCCTGTATATGAATTGCGATCTGGTATCACCACCCGTCGGGTCGAACCATATCCTATCCTGGGCCTTACCATCAATTTTATACAATTTTGTAACTTTCGATTTGACAAACGAAGCATTTACGCTGGCACTCCACCTGAATCCATCTTTACTGATGATGTCTCCACCTAACTCCAGCTCCAAACCCCGGTTATTAAATTCACCAATGTTTTTAAGGGTGCTAAAAAAACCTGTGGTCATAGAAATGTTTACATCCTGTAAAAGATCTTTGGAATCCCGGTTAAAATACTCCACAGTACCAGTAATTCTATTGTTAAACAATCCAAATTCTAAAGCAATATTTGAAGTATAACTTGTTTCCCAAGTTAACGCTGGGTCTACAATGGTGCTGATGCCACCACCTGCCTGTGTCATATATTTTAAAGTATAGCCAGTAAGTGCCCTCCAGCCAAAGTTAGCATTAGGCAGCGTACCATTTGTACCATAAGATGCTCTCAAACGCAGATTACTGATATAATCCGCATCCTTCATAAATTCCTCCTCACTAACCCTCCAGGCTCCGGCAACTGACCAGAAATTTCCCCAACGGGTATCAGGTCCAAGCCTGGAAGACCCGTCACGACGATAGGATGCTGATGCATAATACTTTTGATTGTAATTGTACTCAGCACGTGATAAAACTGACATCAGATTATTTCCAAAAGTATATGCATTTGAACTCAGCACCCCAGCTGTAGAAACAGTATGCAATGCACTTGATGGTAAATCTGTTCCGGTCGCGCGCTCAAAATCAGTTTCGTTTTTTTCCACCTCGAAACCAGCAAGCAAACCTATATTGTGTAAACCAAACTGTTTAGCATAGTTGAGCGTAGTAGAGGAGACTAATTTGTTAGTATTGGTTGTCATGTCATTTACAGCGCCTTTTGTAGCCGAACCGTTAAAATGTAAGGCACTATAGTAAATATGGTCTTTTACCTGGGCATTGTCGTAAGAGAATATCGATTTTAAGTTCAATTCCGGCAAAAACTTAATATTTAAAGTCTCATTGGCAATAATCCGTCGGGTTATAGAACTATTTTCCCACTCATTATCATAGTAAATGGCATTCTGTGCTAAACTACCGAACCTTGCAGTAAAAGGTTGACCGGTTTTGTAATCCGTTGGCCAGTAAAAAGGCCACAGTAGGTTGCGGGTTTGAAAATAATAGTTTGATCCGGTATTTCTGGTATCATTAAAACCAACTTGGCCCGTTCTTGCTATATTTACATTGGAAATAAACTCTACGTATTTACCTACTTTCTGGCTCAGGTTAACCCGACCGGCAATACGATCAAACTCATTAATTTTAACCCTGCTCTGGTCTTTCGTATAAGAAAGTGAAGAATAATAAGTTGAATTGTCGTTCCCCCCGCTTACAGAAAGATCATTGGTCTGAAAAACAGCTGTTCTGAACAAGGCATCTTCCCAGTCAAAATATTTACCTTCCCTGTTTACATTACCGTCGGTCATGCCTTTAATGATTACATTTTCATTAAGTCCTGTTCCAACAGTAGAAAAGTCGTAACCGTGCCGGTTAAACCTCGACTTTAACTTCGCGAGGGCATCTGCATTAGCCACCGCATCAGTTTTAAGCGCCGAAGTATTCAGATCATGAAAAATGCGGTATAACATGTTGGTTTGTTCCTGAATGCCTGCCGGTTCGTAGTTATCTGTTGCCCAACTCGGAGTTAATCCAATAGAAGACTTCAAATTTACAACCGGCTTACCAAGTTTTCCTTTTTTAGTAGTCACCAGAATCACTCCATTTGCCGCCCTGGAACCATATAAAGAAGAGGCTGCAGCATCCTTCAATATCGTTATAGATTCAATATCAGCAGGGTTAAGTGAACTCATCACATTATTGGAGGTATAAGTATAATCACCAAGCTGACCGCTTGTTCCCGATATTGCCGGTACTCCATCAATAACATATAATGGCTCATTACTGGCATTCATTGAGCCGATACCACGGATCCTGATATTCGTGACAGCACCAGCCTGCCCAGATGAAGCCGTAACCTGCACACCTGCAACCCGGCCATTTAAAGCACCTTCAAAAGAAGTAACCGGCGTATTTTTAATCTTCTCACCCCCAACTACCGAAGCTGCACCAGTATAGGTTCCTTTTGTAGAAGTTCCATAAGCCACGACCATTACCTCATCCAGCGATTCATCTGTCGATTGAAGCGCGATGTTAATCACCGAACGCCCATTGACAGGAATCTCGGTTTTCTGGAAACCAATAGAAGAAAAAATAAGAGTGGCTCCTGTCGGTACATCGTCCAGCGCATAAGCTCCTGTAGCTGTCGTAGATGCGCCCCTGGCTGTTCCCTTAATGAGCACATTAATACCGGGAAGAGGCATCCCGTCCTTGGCAGCGGTAACCACACCGGTTACCCTGGTTTGTGCCTGTGCATACATTGATAAGCTGATCAAAACACTGCACAGCATTAGTAAAGATTTTCTCATAATGACATAGAATACGTTTGTAATGATTAAAGAATTATTTTATTGCAATCTGCAACGTACCTGCAAAGCAGGCATAATTGGGTATACCCTTTAGATTAGTGTATACACGGTTTCCAATCTGTTCTTCGTAATCATTTTTTGTTTGGTTAAGTTGATTAGTTTAGTTAGTTGGTTTGCCGGTTAGGCCGGACTTCTTTTTGGGGTAGGCTGGTTTTGATTTCTGTTTCTTAACTATAGATTTAAGTTAAACATGCGTTAATTCATTCACCTAACTTGCCGGTTTATGCCGGTTTATGCCGGTAAATAGCGTTTTGTAATATAATACAAGATAATATTTTATTGAGAAAAAAGCTATAATTAATTTAAAAAAAGCATTTTATTTATTAATAACGTTAATTTTAATGCGTTAATTCAATTTACCATTTAAAAATGCGGGAATTTGAAGCATTTTAACCCGTTAAACCTAAACCATGACAAAACCTCATTTTTTAGCCTTGTTTTTAACGCTTTGGTTTTATAATATGACCATTGCCACTGCACAAACGTTCAAATTGGACGATGTAAAGTGTTACCCGTTCCCCAATAGCCTTACCAGCTCTGCAAACAGCAATAAAATTGCATGGATATTTGACGAGCAGGGCAAACGAAACGTTTACGTAGCCGAAGCGCCCGATTTTAAACCAAGAAAACTTACAGCTTACCTCGAAGACGATGGCCAGGAGATCAGCAGTCTGTCCATTTCGGCCGACGGAAACTGGCTGGTATTTGTAAGAGGGGGCGACCATGGCGCCAACTGGAACGAAGAAAATCCGGTAAATGTAAATTCTGACCCTATACCGCCGAAAGTACAGATTCACGCCATCTCTTTTGATGGCAAAAAACACATTCAAATAGCCGAAGGCGAAAGCCCTTCTATTTCCCCTAAAAGTGACCTTGTGCTGTTTGTAAAAAAAGGACAGGCCTGGATAGCCGCTATCGATGGTACCTCACCGGCACGGCAGCTCTTTACCGCAAACGGAACAACGACAGAACTAAAATGGTCTCCTGATGCGACGTCGATTGCCTTTGTATCTGCCCGGCAAGACCATTCTTTTATAGGTGTGTATACCAATGGAAAAAGCCCTGTAAAATGGATATCACCATCTTTTTATCGCGACAGATCACCCCGCTGGTCTCCGGACGGTTCAGGCCTGGCATTTATCCGTACTCCAGGTGCAGGTGGAGCTCCAGATGCTATTTTATCTGACCAACATCAGCAATGGTCAATCTGGAATGCTGATCCTAAAAACGGAAAAGCCTTTCCCATATGGGAGGCCCCCAAAACCCTTTCCGGCTCTCCTCCAAATACACATGGCGGCACCAATTTACATTGGGTGGCTAACCGCATTGTATTTTTATCTGAACAGGATGGCTGGCCTCATCTGTACAGCATACCAGCTGCAGGCGGCCCAGCGCTGTTACTTACTCCAGGAAAATTCATGGTCGAGCATATCATTTTGAGCCCGGACAAAAAGTGGCTGTATTTCAGTGCAAATACAGGAAAGGATTTCAAAGATATAGACCGCAGACATCTTGCGCGTGTACCGGTGGATAAAGCTGCAATGGAAGTACTCAGTGAGGGTACAAATATGGAGTGGACCCCCATATTAACTGCCGATGCTAAATATATTGCCTTTATCACAGCCATTGGGCAACAACCTCCCCTTCCGGCATTTATTGAAAATAAGAAAATATCCAACTTTGCTAAAGAATTAAAGATACTTGGCCGGGAAAATCTGCCTGGACAGTTTCCTGTTGATAAACTTAAGGCACCGGAGCAAGTGGTTTTTAAAGCAGCCGATGGTTTGGCAATTCATGCGCAGCTGTTTAAAGCTTATGGCAATACGCCTAAAAAGCCGGCAATTATCTATATACATGGCGGGCCATCACGACAAATGCTATTGGGATGGAACTATTCTGATTATTATACAAATGCCTATGCCTTGAACCAATATTTAGCCAGTTTGGGCTTTACCGTCTTATCTGTTAACTACCGGATGGGCATTGGATATGGCTACGACTTTCAGCATGCCAAAGATTGTGGAACAAAAGGCGCTTCAGAATATCAGGACATCAAAAGTGCAGCCATCTGGCTCTCCGGTCAAAAAGACATTGACCCGGAAAGGATCGGGGTATATGGGGGATCATATGGTGGCTACCTTACCAATATGGCCCTGGCCCGCGATTCGAAGCTTTTCGCCGCAGGCGTTAGCATACATGGAATAGGTGACAGAACAGTCGGGCGTGTAAACAACATCCTCCTGCCAGACCGGTATGAAAAAGCACCGGATGCCGAAAAGGCCGCAAAAATAGCCTGGCAATCCTCCCCAGTCGCTTATCTAAACACCTGGACATCCCCGGTGATGCTGATCCATGGTGATGATGACCGTAACGTGCAGTTCAGTCAGAGTACCGACCTCAATAAAAGATTAATTGAAAAGGGTGTCGATGTAACATCACTGGTAATAGTTGATGATACCCACCACTGGATGAAATACGAAAACGTAATGAAGGTTAATCAGGCAGTTGCCAATTTCTTTGTTAAAAAATTAATGCCCTAAAAACGAAATGCTGCAAATATTAAACTTGCAGCATTTCGTGTGTTTTTCTGTAGCCCGCAGGGGAATCGAACCCCTATTTCCAGAATGAAAATCTGGCGTCCTAACCGGTAGACGAGCGGGCCATTATTGCTCTTTTTGCGCTGCAAAGGTAATATTCTCTTTTAATCGTCCAAAAATTTTTTAAAAGAAATTTAGCAAAGCAAATCAAAATGTTTGAATCACCTTGAAATGCTGATATTTACGTTTGCAAGGCGCCTTAGCTCATCTTTAATTTTTTCTCGATGTCATTCACATAGGCCCTGAATTTCTTGTCCGTCTGGATGAGATCCTCAACAGTTTGGCAAGCATAAATCACAGTAGAATGGTCCCGCCCCCCGAAAAAAGCACCAATGGTTTTTAACGAGCTTTTGGTCATGCCCTTGGCCAGGTACATCGAAATCTGACGGGCCTGTACCACCTCACGTTTCCGTGTTGGCGCCTTAAGCAAATGAACAGGAACCTCAAAATAATCGCAAACCAGCTTCTGTATATAATCGATAGAAACCTCCTTGGTTGTGTTTTTAATGAAGTTCTTCAGCATAGATTTAGCCAGTTGCAAATCTATTTCCTTCTTGTTCATCGTAGACTGGGCCAGCAAAGAAACCATCGCGCCTTCCAGTTCCCTAACGTTGTTATCAATATTGTGCGCTACATACTCTACAACCTCATCCGGTAAATCGATACCATCAGCATACATTTTCTTTCTCAGGATGGCAATTCTGGTTTCCAGTTCAGGCACCTGCAAATCTGCAGAAAGCCCCCATTTGAACCTGCTTAACAACCTCTCTTCCAACCCAGATAAGTCTTTAGGTGCTTTATCAGATGTAATGATGATCTGTTTGCCCGACTGGTGCAAATGGTTAAAAATATGGAAAAAGATATCCTGTGTTTTTTCCTTGCCTGCAAAGTTGTGTACATCATCCATAATGATCACGTCCATAGCCTGGTAAAAGTTTACGAAATCGTTAATGGTATTGTTCTTTAACGACTCTACAAACTGCTGGCAAAATTTCTCGCAGGACACGTAGATGACCAGTTTATCCGGCAGGTTTCTCCTGATCTCATTACCAATTGCCTGCGCCAGATGGGTTTTTCCCAAACCGGAAGAACCATAGATCATCAGGGGATTAAATGAAGTGGCACCTGGTTTCGCCGCTACAGCATGTCCTGCGGATCGTGCCAGGCGATTACAATCACCCTCTACATAAGCCTCAAAGGTATAACCTGGGTTCAACTGCGGGTCTACATTCATTTTCTTCAGACCCGGAATCACAAAAGGATTTTTAATATCCCTGTTGATGTTTACCGGAACAGGCATAGACTGCTTCTTATTACCAGATCCGTTGCCATTAGAGGGCATATTGGTAGTATATGGCAAAGCGCCATTGCTGGATTTGTCAACTACAATATTATATTCCAGCCTGCCTTCATCCCCTAACTGCTGTTTTACCGTTTTACGCAACAAGCCTACATAATGTTCTTCCAGCCACTCATAGAAAAACAAGCTGGGTACCTGCACAGTTAAAACCTTGTCTTCCAGCTTCAGGGCAGATATCGGTTCGAACCAGGTTTTGAAGCTCTGGGCCGGGATATTATCCTTTATAATCTGGAGACAGTTATTCCATACTTGTGTACAAGTGACTTGCATATTTTTCTTTAATAATTTAAGGTTTCTTAATCATAAAAAACAACAGATTGACCCGTTGTTTGGGGATGCGAAGATGATAAAATTTACCAACATTCGGAGGGAAAATCTAAGCTTTTTTATAACTCGTTCAGCAGCAAAAGAATAGAATTTCTGTTTATCAGATTACTGTGGATAAGTCATTTTTTGATAAAGCTTTTACCATTTCATCAGTTCCATCACCCTTAAAAATTCAGCTTGCACCGATGCCTTGAGGTGTAAAGGCTTCCCGCTAACAGGGTGTGTAAACCTCAATTCTGACGCATGGAGTAACATAGTGGTCATCTCCCAGGTTTCTTTGAAAAATTTATTCTGCTTATTACAGCCGTGTTTCCGATCACCAATAATCGGATAAAATATATGGGCGAAGTGCTTGCGCAACTGGTGCATGCGACCAGTCGTAGGGCTGGCTTCTACAAGTGAGTATCTCGATGTGGGATGCTTTCCAAAAGCAATATCCAGCTCTGCGCGCTTTAACGTAACAAAAGCAGTAAAAGCTTCCTGTACAGTTCCATTTTCTTTGGCAAGCGGATAATCGATATCCAGCTGGTCGGGTGTATAGCCACGGAGTATGGCCAGATACTTTTTTTGCACTTCGCCATTCATAAACTGCTGCTGCATGGCCACCTCTACCTCCTTTTCAAAAGCGAACAGCAACAGCCCGCCGGTTTTCCTGTCCAGTCTGTGTACCGGACTGACATGACGGTTTACCTGGTCTCTCAGCAACTGCAATGCAAACTCCTTCGCATCGCTGGCTATTGATGACCGGTGCACCAGTAATCCGTGTGGTTTATTGATGGCAATTAAATGTTCGTCCTGGTATACAATTTCAAGCATTTACTTTTTTCAGTAAAGATAAGTGTTTTGTTCAGGGCAAGGGGTGCTAAAGCGATGAAATGCAAACAAAATTCATTATATTACAGTTAATAGTGTTAACAGAAACATCATTTGATTTCGTTAATGTTTTTAGCATCGCTTCGGATGCGTTCGTACTGAGCCCACAGTGAGTCCACAGTCAGTCCACAGTGAGTCCACGTTTTTACAGAAAAAAGGTGGACTTACACTAGGTTAACTGTAAATTAACTGCGGAAGCACTGCAAACTCATCTAAAAAGAAGATCAAGGGCTGCTATTTTATAAAATTACTTGCCAATCCAGGCTTCAGGATTTAATTTGGTCTGTCCTCTCATGATTTCAAAATGTAGTATAGGCCCGTCTTCTTTAGCCGCAACCACCCCCAGAGTTTGTCTGGTTTCTACTTTATTGCCCTTGGCTACGTTAACTGTTTTTAAATTCTGGTAAATGGTAAAATAGTCTCCATGGCGTAGCGCAACGATGTAGGTGCCGTACAATTCCCTCACAAACAAAACTTCGCCTTCAAAAACTGCTTTTACTGCGGCACCCTGCTCGGTTAAGATGTTGATGCCATCATTTGTATAGTTTGCCTGTCCTTCGGTATGGTTACCAAATCTTTCTACAATAGAATACTGTCCAACAGGCCATGGTAAACGACCACGGTTATTTTCAAATCCGGCGGACAATTTAGCCAATGCCGGAGAAGCTGTCAGATAATTACTGCTGGTTTTTTCTTTTGCAACAGGAACCGGCCGGCCTTCTGCTATGGCTTTTTGAGCAGCAAGGCGCTCTTCTTCTTCCGCTTGTTTTCTGGCCAGTTCTATTTCGCGTTGAATGGCTGATCTGATGGCCCTGTCGATTTCAGCTTGTTTACGCTTACGCGCCGCAATGTCTTGTCTGAACTGCTTTTCCTGCCTGCTGATCTGATTCAGCATCTGGGCCTGTTCTGTTTTATTCCTGCCCAGTTTTACTTTTTCCTGCTGCTGTTCTGTAAGCAAATTACTTTTCTCTTTCAGGTTCTTGTCCAGGACTACAATTTTATACTCTATCTTTTTCTGGGTACCCTGTATGTAATCGGCTTGTTTTTTACGGTATTGCCCAAATTGCTGGAAATATTTGATGCGTTTATAGGCCTGGTTAAAATTATCTGAAGCAAAGATGAACATCATCTTGTCGTAGGCATTTCTGTTGCGTTGCGCAAACCTTACCATTCCTGCATACTCATTTTTTAATTGTCCCAGCTGGCTTTTTAGCGAGTGGACCTCATTGGTATTTTCATGGATCTGGTTATCCAGGTTCTTTACTTCAGAATTGATCACCGAGATCTTATTCTGCATGAGCCTGATCTTCGTATTTATCGCCCTTATCTGCCCCATGGTAAGCTTTTTATTGCTCGATGTTGCATTCAGGTTCCTTTGCAGCAAATCGATCTCCCGTTGTATGGCTTCCTTGTTTCTTTTCAGCTCTGCACTGGTCTGGGCAAAGGCGGTGGCGGTAACGCAAACGAAAAGGAAGGGTAAAAATAATCTCTGTAGTAGCTTCATCGTATAACCAAAAATAACAGATTAAGGCTATCCAAACAAGTCGCTGCTCAAATATCTGTCGCCCCGGTCGCAGGCAATGAATACAATCAGTCCTGATTCCAGTTCTGCGGCAAGCTTTAAGGCACAAGCCAATGCCCCGCCACTGCTCATTCCCGCAAAGATCCCTTCTACCCTGGCCAGTTCACGTGCTTTTATTGTCGCTTCCTCCTGAGATACATCCATTACACGATCTACCCTGCTGGCATCGTATATTTTCGGCAGATAAGCCGCCGGCCAACGCCTGATGCCAGGTATAGAAGACTCTTCCGTAGGCTGGCATCCTACAATCTGTATCGCAGGATTCTGTTCTTTTAAAAACATAGAATTCCCCATAATGCTGCCGGTAGTACCCATTGAGCTTACAAAATGGGTGATCTGCTGGTTGGTATCACGCCAGATCTCGGGCCCGGTAGTTTTATAATGGGCCAGGTAATTATCAGGATTGGCAAACTGGTCCAGTAAAAAATATCCGTTTTTGTCACGCTGCTCTTCTGCATAATCGCGGCATATTTCAATGGATTCCAGTAAAGTTACTCTGGCGCCAAAGGCTTCCATGGTTAGCGTACGTTCACGGGTAGAGCTTGCTGGCATGACCAATTCAATCTCCAGGTCGTAAATACTGGCAATCATGGCCAGCGCAATCCCGGTATTTCCACTTGTAGCTTCAATTAAGCGGGTTCCTTTTTTGATTTCGCCCCTTTCAATCGCACTGCGGATCATGTTTAAGGCAGCCCTGTCTTTTACACTTCCGCCGGGATTGTTCCCTTCCAGTTTTGCAAATATCCGCACATTGGGATTTGGATTTAATTTACTGATCTCTACCAGGGGGGTATTCCCTACAAATTCTACAATATTTCCCATGTTTATTTTGGATCTTTTGTTTCAATAACTTTTATAGATGACTGATGATATACGGTTGACCCTGGCGGAACACTTTTGGTGAGCCATACATTCCCTCCGATGATGGAATTTGCACCGATATGCGTTTCTCCTCCTAATATGGTTGCTCCGGAATAAATGATTACATGATCAGCTATGGTTGGATGACGTTTGATACCCCGCATGTATTTTTCTACACTTAAGGCACCCAAAGTTACGCCCTGGTATAGTTTTACATAATCTCCAATCACTGTTGTTTCGCCAATAACCAAACCAGTTCCATGATCTATATATAAGTATTCACCAATTGTTGCCCCCGGATGAATGTCTATACCGGTTAGGGAGTGCGCATATTCTGTCATAATCCTCGGGATCAGCGGAACGTTTGCTTTTAATAAGGCATGAGCAATCCTGTATAGGGCAATGGCCAGAAATCCAGGATAACTTCTAATCACTTCAAATTCGCTTCTCGCAGCAGGATCTCCGTTTAAAATAGCCGTAATATCTGTATTCATTTTCCGGTACAGCTCCGGAAGTTCATTAAAGAAACCGGCGACAATCGCTTCGTTGTTGCAATGCTCACAGGCTTTGGTCGAATTTAGCAGAATGATCAGTTCCTTTTCCTGCTTTAAAAACATGCGTTTTATTTCATTTATAGAATAATCCGGTGTAGTTAAACGTTCAGGATACAATAAGTTCATCAGGTTAATGAGCCATTCCGCTATTTCCTGATTTGAAGGCACGGGCTCAATGCTGTTTTGCTTATTAAAAATATGAAGATAAAAGTCCTCGTTCATTTTAATGGTGATTACTGGCTTCTTTAGATATTACAAAGAAATGAAATTAATAATTATTACGGGCAGGTATTTCTTCCAGCACCTTTAAAAGGTAATTCCAGAATTTATTTACAGAAGAAATTTGTACACGTTCATCCGGAGAATGCGCTCCATGAATGTTAGGGCCAAATGAAATCATATCCATGTCTGATAAATGGGCACCCAAAATACCGCATTCCAAACCGGCATGACAGGCATTTACATTTGGCTCAGCATTAAAGCTAACCTTGTACAAGCTGCGCATTAAATTTAATATTTCTGAATCCGAATTGGGTTTCCATCCTGGATAATCTCCGCTTGTGGTAACTGTACAGCCCATATTCTGCAAAGCAGCGCCTACCGCAATGGCAACATCTTCTTTGGTACTTTCTACACTGCTCCGTTGCAAAGAAAGGGTAATAAACTCTCCATCTTTAATGCTCAACCTTGCCAGGTTTGAGGAAGCTTCAACCAGGTCCGGAATTTCCGGGCTCATCCTGAAAACACCATTTGGCAGGGCATATAAAGCATTGATGATTTTAAGGTAGGCTGCTTTGTCCAAAACCTCGGCGGGAACTGCCGTTTCCGCTATTGTGATCTTCATCAAAGGTTCTATAGACTCGTACTCGGCTTTGATGACTGCAGAGAAATCTGCGATAAAGGACAGGAAAGCTGCTTTCTGATTGGCTGAAACAGCAACAACAGCTACAGATTCCCGTGGAATGGCGTTTCTTAAACTTCCACCTTCCAGCGTGCTGAGCTGCAGGTCCAGCACTTTATTTCCATTGTACAGCAAACGGTTCATTAATTTATTGGCGTTAGCCCTGCCTTTATGAATATCCATACCAGAATGACCTCCTATCAGCCCCGTGATGGAAACCTGAAAGGCGATGCTTTCTTTAGCAATGGGGCGATGCTGGTAGCGGTATATTGTAGTACTGTCTATGCCACCTGCGCAGCCAATGGTTAATTCTGTATCCTCTTCGGTATCCAGGTTTAATAAGATCTTTCCAGATAAATTGGAAGGGTCGAGCTCTTTAGCACCTGTCATACCTGTTTCTTCATCTATGGTGAACAAGGCTTCAATTGCCGGATGTGCTAAGTCTGTAGCCTGCAGCACTGCCATAATGGTAGCTACTCCTATTCCGTTATCTGCCCCTAAAGTAGTGCCCCTGGCCTTTACCCAATCCCCCTCAATGTACATCTGAATGCCTTCGGTATCAAAATTGAAATGGCTATCGCTGTTTTTTTGATGAACCATATCCAGGTGAGCTTGCAGGATAACAGTTTGTCTGGTTTCCATGCCCTCAGTTGCAGGCTTTTTGATCACCACATTTCCGATATGGTCTTTGTTGGTTTCCAGTCCAAGTTGTTTGCCAAAGGAAAGCATAAATGCGATGACCTGTGCTTCTTTTTTCGACGCACGTGGTATCGCATTTAATGCAGCAAAATTATTCCATAAGGCTTTTGGTTCTAAATTTTCAACTTTCATTACAATAATCTGAGTTCTGTTTCAGCAAAGCTAAAATTTAAATGAAATTTAGATTTAATCGTTTCGAAACATGTTATTCATATGGCAAATTTCGTCGCTGCCGTACCATTAGCTGATGGAAGGAAATGATATTCCTTTAATTTTTCTAAACAATTCCACCGCATAGATGTCTGTCATTCCTGACACAAAATCCAGTATACTTTGTATTTTGGAATAGGTATCTGTTTTTTGAGTTAGAAATTGTCTTGGAATTAATTCTATCAGTTTTTTATGATACTTGGATTCATTTTGCAGGTAAGCCGGAATAAACTCCTCCAGTAATCCGCCCATAACTTTGTAGCCGGCTACTTCAATCTGTACTACAGATGAATAGTTGTATATCTTTTTAACAGAGACATTTTCAATGGTTTTCATCAGGGATAAAAAAGGCTCTTCAATGGCCTCCATCAAACTCTGGTTAAAGCTGCCATTTAAAATTTTTTGCTGCTCGTTAAAGAATACGGCTGAACACAGGCCAATTAATGTGCTGATAGATTTCGCCCGCATTAAGGTGATTTTTGCGTCATCGTCATCAATTTCAGCAAGACGGGCCTCCATCCTTTCGTCTCTGCATAAAGGCAGCAACAAGGATTCTACTTCTTTATAAGAAAGAATTTTAAGCCTGTGGGCATCTTCCAGGTCAATGATGTTATAACAAATGTCATCAGCAGCTTCTACCAGGTATACGAGGGGGTGTCTTTTGTAGATCAATGGAGATTCCTGAACTTTAATCAGGTCCATTTCAGCAGCGATCTTTTCAAAGCCGCTTTCTTCTGATTGGAAAAAACCGTATTTTTTAGTATAGATATTTTTCTTATTGTGACCGGCCAGCGACGCGCAGGGATATTTGGCTATGGCTGCCAGTGTAGCGTAGGTAAGCGCAAAGCCTCCGGTGCCTTTGCCGGTAAAAGGATGTGTTAAAATACGTAGCGCATTTGCGTTTCCTTCAAAATGGATCAGATCTTCCCATTGGGCATCGGTAACCTGTTCTCTGTAAATTTTTCCTTCTCCGCTGGTAAAATAGCTGGAAATCGCAGCTTCTCCTGAATGGCCAAAGGCAGGGTTGCCCAGATCATGTGCCAGGCAAGCCGAGGCAATGATGTTTCCGATTTCACAAAGCAACGGACAGGAATCATCTATTGCTGGTTCGGTGTCTTTTACCTTATTGTAAAAGATGGTACCCAGAGATCGGCCGACACTGGCCACTTCCAGGCTGTGGGTTAGCCTGTTGTGTACAAATACGCTGCCTGGCAAAGGGAATACCTGGGTTTTATTTTGCAATCTTCTGAACGGGGAAGAAAAGATGATCCTGTCGTAATCGCGCTGGAATTCAGATCTCGATTCCTTTTGATTGCCCATAAACCGATCTTCGTTTCCCCAGCGTTTTGAGGATAATAACTTTTCCCAAACCATAAATATTTCCTTTAGTGCTAATGAATTATTGCATAAAAACAGCTGCGAAGGTAAGTATTTATCCCTAAAAGGAAATTGATGAGGCTGTTTTTCTAGAATAGTCGTAGTTGCCCTTCAGTCGGTGGCCGGGCATCACCAAAAACTGTCTTGCCCCCATGTTTCCAGGAATCGCGTCTTTCTTTTTCTATCAGCGCCTCGAAATTATCATTGGCTTTAAAACTTTGTTCTGCCCTTCTGGATAGATTGCTGAGTTGTTTTATGGCATGTAATTTATCAGTTTCTCCTATTTTGGCTTGATGCAGGGCTTTACCTAACACACTGATGGTCTCATCATAAACTTTAACTGGTACCGGAAAAGGATGGCCATCTTTGCCACCATGGGCAAAAGAAAAACGTGCCGGATCACTAAACCTGGAGGGGGTACCATATATCACTTCACTAACCAGGGCCATCGATTGTAAAGTTCGGGGGCCCATGCCTTCCAGCAGCAGTAAGCCTTCAAAATCTGCCGGTTGCTTTTCCTGGGTTAGCCATAGCATTGCCCCCAAGCGTTTTAAATCCACATCTTTGACCCTTACCTCGTGGTGGCCAGGCATGATCAATCTTCTGGCTTCGGCAATCATGCGTTCCGGGCTTTCTGTGGTCATAGACATCATCGCTGCTCTTGAAGGCTTTGCGGCTTTGGCCACCAGGTTTAAAATCTGTCCCTGGTTTTTGCCGCAGATACCAGTATGCGGATCCTCCACAAAAGAGCTTAAGCCCTCTGAATGCCAGTGATACCTTCGCGCAGTTGAGCTTCCGGTTTGCATTCCTTGTTGTATTACCGTCCACAAGCCTGTCGTATTCAGTACAAAACTATGTGTATATAATTGAAAACCATCCTGTAATGCGGTATTATCTACCTTAGCACTTAACCTGCTGCAACGAACCAGTTCAAGGCCGTTTAGCCCGGTACGGTCAGCAAACCTCAAAAGTTCATCAGGTGTGTTTCTGGATTTCTGTCCTTTACCTCCACAAACATAAATGCCCAGCGCTTTGTAGTGTGGATTGATTGCTGCTTTTAATGCACCCATTACAGAAGTAGTGATGCCAGAAGAATGCCAGTCCATCCCCATCACGGCACCAAGACTCTGAAACCAGAAGGGATCACTCAGGCGCCGCAATACTTCATCAGTACCATATTCAGCAATTATGGCTTCTGTAATGGCTAGGCCAAGGCGCGACATTCGCTCTGCCAGCCATTTGGGCACATAACCATAGTGTAAAGGCAAATCAGCAGTTCCAGATCTTTTCATTACTAACAAAATTAGTAAAAATAATTGTTTTATCCTGATCATCAGTTTATCCGGGAGATTAGCCTACCTTTCCAGCTTAATTATTCCATTGGAAAAAATATTCGATCAACTTATAGACAGCTTTATCAGAAATCAGGTAGGAATAGCTGAAAATTTCATTAATCCTGTACTAGCCATACAACTGCTGAATAACCTGCTTCACTTGCAGCGTGATGACCTGCTGTTGTTAGCGGGAACTGGAAATGAGGCTGCTGTGGCTTATAATGAAACTTTGAGGAGCGATAAAATACACTGGCTAGACCGGATCCATAATGATCCCTATGAGAATGATTTTTTAGATCTTATAGATGCTTTTGTTATCCACTTGAACAGGACTTGTTATACCGGGATTACCGGATATGAATTTCACTATGCTTTATACGAAAAAGGCACTTTTTATAAGAAGCACCTGGACCAGTTCCGAAACAATGAGGTAAGGCAATATTCTATGATCATGTACCTGAACGAGAACTGGACAACAAATGATGGCGGGGAATTGTGTATTCATCATATCGATCATATACAGCTGATCACTCCGGTTAATGGTAAAAGTGTGTTCTTTAAAAGCAGTGAACTGGTACATGAAGTACTGTTAACCCATAAACCCAGAATGAGTATAACCGGCTGGTTAAAAATTGGTTAGAACTTTACGAAGAATACCTAAGACCGAGGTCGTTAATCAGGGCGCAATGAACGTAGTGAAAAAGCAGTACCTGTTCCAAGCAATGCACCTGCGGCCACATCTGTAGGATAATGCACGCCTAGATATAAACGCGAAAAACTTACTGAACCTGCCCACAGATAAGATGGTGCTATAACATACCATTTTGGATAAGCTTGCGAAAGTGCTGTTGCGGTAGTGAAAGCAGTAGAGGTATGACCGGACGGAAAGGAATAATGGCTGGGCTGATAAACGGCATTAATCTTTACATTGGCCAGAAAAGGCCTCGGCCGCTTCACCATCTTTTTAATCAGCATGGTAACCAGTGCATTTACCGCCGAACTACTGGCTACATACAAGGCATTTTGACGCATCTTTTTGTCATCTGCAATTACGCCACCAGCCAGTAAACCAACAGGCACCCCTATATTTACCACATCGTTATATTTGGATAGAAAAAGAAAGAAACTTGTTTTTTCAGGAGTTCTGCTGGCAGCAAGGTTAATCAGGATCTGATCATCTAGCTGCTGTAGTTGATGCTGCGCCTTTAACTGCAGCGGCATGATTGCTGTTATGGCAAGTTGCAGTGTAAATAAATAAATAAAACAAAGCCCTTTCATGATATCATAAGAAATGTTGTGCTGTTATTTAGCATCATTTACTTCCAACCAGTGCCCGTCTGGGTCTTTAAAATAGATCTGTTTCACGCCGTCTACCCTTTCGGTAATGGTTTTGGCTTTACCTGCCCAATTTTCAAAAGTTATATTTTTGGTGGAGAGCTGTGCTGCAAAAGTATCAACAGAAGCCACACTAAAACACAGGTGATCGTTTTTCTCATGTTCAACATTACTTTTTGCACCCTGGATCAGGTGTAGCTGACCGGCAGCGCCAAGCGCGAACCAGGTATGTTTTCCATCTTTAAAAGGTTCCGGAATTTGTTCGAGGTTAAAAACAACCTGATAAAAATCGGTTGCTTTCTTCAGATCTGCCACATATACTGCAATATGGTTTAGTACAGCGGTTTGCTGTTTCTTTTCGGTTTGTGCCATAGTTTTTTGAAATGAGGTGGTCAGCACCAGTGATAGTACAATTGAAAATAACTTCATGGAACTAATTTATCAGAAAAAAGCATTAACGGCTAATTAATCTTTAAATACTTCTGCAAGCAGCTGATAAGAGTGTAATCTGGCACTATGGTCAAAAATATGTGAGGTGGCCATAATTTCATCTACGCCTGTCTGATCCAAAAATCGTTGCAGATCTTGTTTAATGGTGTCTTTGCTGCCAACAAAGGTGCAGGCCAGCATCTGGTTTGCCTGCTCTTCTTCATAGACATCCCATATCTCGTCCATATTGTCTACAGGAGGTTGAAGCAACCTGCGTTTTCCGGTCACTATACCCATAAACAACTGGTAAAGAGAAGTAACCAACCTGTTGGCCTCCGCATCAGTATCCGCCGCTACCACATTTACACAGGCCAGTACATAGGGGGCTTTGAGCTGTGCAGATGGTTTAAAATTTTGCCTGTATATATTAATGGCAGTGCCGAACTGAGCAGGTGCAAAATGACTGGCAAATGCATAGGGTAATCCTAAAGCGGCTGCTAAATGGGCACTATCTGTGCTTGATCCCAGTATCCAGATTGGAATATCAAGCCCTTCCCCTGGAATAGCCCTGACACTACTTTTACTGTTGTCAGTAGAAAAATAGGCCTGTAATTTCAGTACATCCTGCGGAAAGCTATTTGCTGCATTAAAACGTTCGCCCCTTATGGCCATAGCTGTAACCTGATCTGTTCCTGGCGCCCTGCCTAAACCCAGGTCTATCCTGTCTGGAAATAAAGAGGCTAATGTTCCAAATTGTTCCGCAATGATTAAAGGGGAATGATTTGGCAACATGATACCACCAGAGCCCACCCGAATCGTTTTTGTACCTGCTGCAATATGTCCGATTACCACTGCTGTTGCAGAACTAGCTACGCTGATCATATTGTGATGCTCTGCCAGCCAGTAACGGTTATAGCCCCATTTTTCGACATGCTGGGCAAGATCAAGACTGGTTGTAAAAGTATCGGCAGGCGTTTTTCCTTCGATTACAGTAGCCAGATCGAGTACGGAAAACGGAATGGTGTCGAGTAGTTTCTTCATAACAATTCATAAAACAACAAAGCTACAGCCTGCTTCCTGTAAATCTCCATGCAGGCATACGATATGACTTAAAATCTACATCCACATAAAATTCAAATGTTTCAAATATGCTTACCTGTATCGTTTTTGTAAAGAAAATACTAAATTGATCCTAAATTACGAATCGATGGAACATAGTGATGTAAGAATATCCCGTAAGAAACCTATTTTCCCGGTATCTCCGGCTTTACAAAAATATCTGAAAAGCTATCAGCGGGAATCCAGAATCCCAATCACTTATAACGATCTGCTGGTGTTTACAGAAGCCTATCCGATAATGGATAAATATGGCAAAGATTCACTTTGGGAAGGTCCGATTTATGCGGCGGATAAGATTGAAGAACTACATAATGGCTTAAAAATAGTTTATGCCAACTTAAAAGCCTCAGGGAACCTGCGGATAGTGCAGCATAAATATATTGACAAAATTGAGTATTGTACCTTTGGCAACACCCACCCTTTCAGAATAAGGATTGTAAATCGCTTAAATGATGTTTACGATTATTTTTACATTAAAAAAGCAGATGCATCAAGGATCTATGGCCTGGAATTGGAAGAAATCTTATCTCCAAATCAGGTGAACTACCTGGTAGACAGAGAAACCTTAGTGGAAGAACATATTGCCGGAATCCCAGGTGATGTCTTTGCAAAAACCTATTTACACAACGTTGACTACAACCCCACCCGGATAGCCAAAGAATTCGTCAAATTTAATGAACGTTGCCTGGTCATGCTGCTTGGTGATATGAGGGCATATAATTTCGTGATGCAGATTACACCTGATTTTGATGATATCCAGTTCCGGATCAGGGCCATTGATTTTGATCAGCAGTTTTACGAGGGAAATATCAAAGTATATCTTCCGCAGTTTTTTAAAGAGAATTTTCCTTATGTAAAAATGGGCCTGGATCAACTCACGGATAAAACGTATCTGCAATACCAGCAGGAAGAAAAATCTTCTATCTTACACAGGGTGCGCAGCGAGCGTCATCGTTTAACAGATTTGCGTGACGTATCGAATACAGAAATGCTTACCACAACAGAAAATATAGAAACACTGAAGTCAGGGATGGCTGAATATTTTTCAGACCGGCAATATCTGGAATGTAAAAATATGACAGATATCATTGAGTTGAATATCAAGAACATCATCCGACAGGTTAAGTTATAAGATAGGAAATCCCTTAGTCAAAACCTGGAGAAAAAACAAAAAAGCGGAGACAGACCTGAATAGGCTTTGCCCCCGCAAATTAACGCTCTCGAAGTAAATTTAAAAAAAAATAATGATAATCAATTACTTTAAACCAATTGTTTATTGCCAACGACACCATCAAAATAAATAGTTAATAAATGAATTTATTTGGCTTTCATCACATTTTTTTTATGCGCATCTATCAAAAAAAATATAAATCGATGTATAATTTTAACAACAATATTCTTACTTTGCAGTAAAAAAAAGTTATGTCTTTAAAAGCAACTGTTGATAAGATTTTAAGAGAAAAGAATAGATCACTGAGCTGGTTGGCGCATAGTATTGGAAAAACATTCGATGGTTTAAGACTTGGATTGCTCAATGAATCCGTAAAATATAAGGACATTGTTGCTATGGCCGGTATACTAGAAGTTTCTCCAGGATTTTTCTTTGATACAGCACCAAAAAAACCTCAGACTGATGAAAATATGGTAGCAGAACCAAAATCAGAATATGGTGAGTTAAAAGCAAATCTGAGAACATGCAAAGAACTGATCACTACCTTAAAAGACCAGGTAAAGGATAAAGAAAGAATCATCTCTTTGCTTAAAGAAGGCAAATAATTACCTGCTCTAATAAGTCATATTTACGTAATACCTTAAATATGAGTATATTTAAAAATATATTTAATTATATTTGTGCAATATTTATAGAATAAACTTAAACAAAACAGGGATAATTCATTTGAATTTGGAGCTGAAACAACAGCGTAACTATGGGGAAAAGTATTTTAGGAGGAGCGGGGTTAGTTATAATTTTATTTGCATTCAGCATCATCAGCTGGAAACCTGTATACAAAATTGCAGAACCAGGTATTAAAGATCTATATGATACCGCGCAACTTGCAGAAAGTGGACTATCCCTTTTCGTATTTGAAAAAGCGGTAACAGGATTTTACAATTTGAAAAACACCGGAAAACTTTCTAACACAAAATCCATTCTAAGTATCGTCGATTTTGACCAGAGCAGTACAAAGAAACGGTTATGGATAATTGACCTCAATAGAAAGGAATTAATTTTAAATACCTGGGTAGCGCACGGGGAACGCAGTGGTGCAGACAAGGCCAGTTATTTTTCAAACAGCAATGAATCATTTAAAAGTAGTATTGGTTTTTTCATTACCGCCGAAAGTTATTTTGGAAAACATGGTCTTTCTTTAAAGCTTGATGGTGTGGATCAGGGTTTTAATACCAATGCACGTAAAAGGGCTATTGTAGTTCATGGTGCAGATTATGTAAGCCAGGAAACCATTAACGCACTGGGAAGATTAGGACGCAGCCAGGGCTGCCCTGCTGTACCACAGGAACTAGCTACAAAAGTTGTCCGTACAATTGAAGACAGAACTGTTTTGTTTATTCATGTAAGTGATCAAAATTATACATCTATGTATTTGGATGAAGGCCCCAACACGGTACTGGCTAGTAAATAATTGGAATTCAATTATTTTGCAACCATAATTGTACTCATTTTAGTGCCAAAGTTCCCCTTCATATCGGCGCCCTCAATAATAAGCGAATAGCTACCAGGATTGTCAGCCGTATAGAAGCTTACCGTTGCCATGCCATTTTTATCGGTAACGATATAGGGTTCCCAGTGAATAGTTGAGCGTATATCGGTCATATCAGCAATGTTGCCTGGTTTGTATTTCGGAACATAGAATTTTTTGGGTATGGAAAAAGCCATTGGTTTGTACAAATAAGTGCCCACGCTTTTCTTTAAAAATGGCCCCTTTCCCCCACGTGTGGTTACTTCAATAAAGGCATGATCCCATGGAATAGCCATGGGATCGGGAATAAAATGGCTGCTGTAACGCATTTGATATTTGCCAGACATCATTACTTCTATCCCTTTAATTTCTTCGGCATCATAATAATCAAAATACTGCTTAAAATAGTCGTATTGACCGATACCTTCGGGTTTTGAAAATGCAACATCCACGCCATCTATGATAAGATGGAGCAACATGCCTTTAATCACATAATAACGTATCCCGCTTTTACTGGTCCTGGTGCCAAATCCAACTACTCTTTTTTCCAGTAAATCTCCCAAAGTCATTTTACCGGATTTTTCCAGCTCCTGCTGATCGATGATTACATCAGCTCCACCAGGACCATTCAGGTTTTTTGAATCTTTGACTGTTTTTTTCGCCGTAATTGCTACCTCTTTCAGCATATTGCGGCCCGTAATCCGGTTTACTTCTTTCTCTAACTGGAACTGCTTTTTTACAGCCATCAACCTGCCCGTATCAATATTAACATACCAGGGCACCATACGCCTGGCAGGGCTGGTAAAAGCAGGTGGCATAAATTCTTCCACCTCTATTCCAACGTTAAAGCTTTTGCCTCTTTTGTTTCTTGCCTGAATAAAAAATACCGCAGTATCCGAAGGGAAAATGCCTTTGAATTTAAAAAGTCCCATATTGTTTGTAACCGTATCCATAAATAGAGCTGGTCTTTTTGACAACAGATTAATACCCGAATTGCCTACAGGCTTATTGAAAATATTGGTCACTTTTCCTTTAATTTCAAATTCCGGTTCGGCTGCATAAGCGAAGACCTTCTCCGGTTTAAATATTTCATCCCAATTATAACCAACCCAACCTTGTGTCAAAAGCAACAGATCCAGGTCCTGCCATTTTTTAACATCAGCACCAGCCTTTAAATAATAGCCTGGATCTTCTATATGGCCTTTCAGACCAGCAGTAAGTAACACATTGGAGATGACGGAGCCCGAGGCAATACTGTCCGTTTTGACCAGGCTATCATCGGTAACAGCTACAGAGAAATTTCCCTGTACAGGAACTCCATTTTTATCAGTTACTTTAATGTGCATTGCAACGCTATCTCTTTGCTTGTAAACCACCTTGTTGGTGTTTACCTGGATAGCCAGCTGATCAGCATGATCTATAAACATCGTCCGCTCATTAACTACTGTTCTGTCGGCCCGGGCTAATGTGATGTGTACAAGACCGGTTGGAAATCCTTTCTTGCTGATCCGTAATCTTGAACCATTCTTTTTTATTTTGATCAATGCTGCAAAACACACCACTCCCCTTGCCTGTCCGATCAGGTAATAACTGTTTTCGGTTGAGGTGACATCAGGCGTGGCAGTAATTAATACTTCACAGGAATCACGCTGTAACTTATTGTGAACACTTAAAACTGTACCAACAGCCTTTGCTGCCGGGATCGGATAAGACCTGGACATCCCGTTTATTCTGGCCGTATAAGTTTCACCTGACAAGGGGCTAAAATAGAAGGCTCCCATCCCCTTATGAACAGTTTTAAAAGAAGTGATTTGCTGATTTTTACTGTCATATATCGTACCGGACACCTCAACCCCAAGGCCGTCTTCATTTATCGCCTTAAAAGCCATACGTGAGGGTAAATCAGCAACCAGATTTCCCCCTTCGGGCATAAACTGCAGGTCAACATTTTCGGGCCGGTTAACCAAAAGGGGTATCATAATCTGGTTATTTTCTCCACCCTTGCTTAAGTCCTGTACGCGCAAGGAAATCGCTTTTGGATTCAATTTTTCGGGAAGATCCAGGTTTACCTTTAGCATACCGTCAATGTCTGTTTGCATTTTGGCTTTAGCCCAGGAACGTTTTCCATCCGTTGCCTGCAACTGAACATCTTTTAAGGCAACATGTACTTTATCCAGTCTGCTGAATTTTAAACTGAGCTCGATATGGTCTTTATCTGCTGCTTTCTTTAGCTCGGTATTGTAATTTACAAGCCATTCTGTACCCGCTGTACTGCCAATGTAAAACTGTTTCTGAAATATGCGATCCTCTCCAAAATTACGCATCCAATTGGTATAGGCTCTTAAAACATAATTTCCTTGCGGTATTTCTGCTGGATCGAGTGCAATCTGGCCAAACGAAATTCCATTAAATACTGGTAGCATTATCCGCTTCATTAATCTGTTGCTGTCGTTAGCAATTTCGATATACATCAGTCCACTTTTAGGACTGGCATAATAAGTCTCATCAAAAAGATATACTTTAAACCATAAAGTATCCCCTGAGGCATAAGCAGATTTATCCGTTTGTAAGTATAGTTTTTCGATAGACTGGTACGCTGTAAATCTATCAACTGCAGAAATCAAATCGCTGAGCTCCTTTTTTGATGGAACCTGGCCGGATACCGCACCTGAAAGAAGTAAAAAAAGTGCACTGATTATTGCATATTTCATATTTGCGTTAACATTCTGGCAATTTGGCACTCTAAGATAATAAAGTTCTGTTTTAAATATTTTATTCATTGCTGTTTTTACACCTTTTCTTGTAAAGCGTTTGTTATAGATTTATTTCATTTTGTTTCACAATGTTTATTTTACTTAATTTGCTGAAACAAAAAGTAAATTATGAAAAGTTACAGATCAATCATTACCGCCCTTTTTCTTATTGTAAATTCTGCTGGTTTTGCCCAAAGCTACCAAGCTGTAAAGACCTGGTCTAAGGAGACAAATGACAGGATAGAAAGCTTTTTAGCTGGCAGCAACGCCATTAAGGAAAGAAAGGTTGCGGTCTTTGATTGTGATGGCACTTTGATGGGACAGGTTCCTTATTATCTGGCTGATGAAGCTTTTATCAGTTATGCAAAAAAGACCTTTGAAGGTAAAAGCGATAATTTTTCAAAAGAAAAAATGAAAATTGTGCGCAACATGTTTGGTGGGGCAAGTACTGCCAGCAAAGAATTTGTATTAAACCGCATCAGTTATATGGCCGGAATGACAGATAAGGATATTATCCGCATGGGAGAAGATTGTTTTAATGCAAAATATCAGGCTAAAATTTATCCTGAAATGCGACAGCTGGTTGCAAATCTTCAAAACTATGGCTTTGAAGTATGGGTGGTTACGACTTCGCCTGAACTTTTATACCAGCAATTTGTTCACGAGGAATTTGGTATCCCTGTTGACCGGATCATTGGCCTTAAATCTGTGATCAAAAACAACGTTATCAGTAATGAAGTGGTATTACCTGTTCCAATGGATAATGGAAAAGCGGAGACTATTCAGACATTTATTAAAGCAAAACCTTTATTTGTTGGAGGAAACAGCCGGGGTGATATGGAGATGATGAATATCGCCACAGGTTTAAAGCTGATCGTTAATCCGGATGACCAAAAAGTAGAAAAAGGTAGCGAAGCTGGGGCGATGGATGGAAACACGGTTAAAAGCTATTGGGAAAAACAAAACGCAGTTATTGTGCATTGTAAAGATATTACTGAAAGTCTTTATCACTACGATTCAGCAGCAAAAGACATAAAACTTAAACAAAACAAGCCAACGAACTAGGCACCGTAAGACTAAACCATTACGCGGGTTCAACCTCTTTACTGACATATAAACAGATGTTCTTCTCGAATTTGAACACTTGTTTCTGGTTCATCCTGAGTATAATAATAGAATATATTTCCTTGTTCTCTTCAATTTCAAGTACTTCTCCAAGATTCAATATGCTATCTCCTGGTTCAAGGTCTGAAATTGCTTTTACTGCTATTACTTCTGTACTGGATTTTAAATTCGACATTGAGATCGCTATTTAGGAATATATGGTTTCTATAAAAATACAGTCAAAGATATTAAAAATACAATGAGGATGAATAATTAATCTCAACTTCTATTTAATCATCATTTTGACGATAAAAACAAATGAAAAACTATACATCGCTAACTTTGATACTACCTTATAATGTTTTGATATTAAAATCAGGGCATTAAAACTGGGATGGGTTCGTTTAAAATGATTTACAGACAAACAATTAATATCTAAAGATATTAATTAACAAAAAAAATACAGTAAAACGTTACATTTTTACTCAATTAGATAGCTCATCAATTGTAAAAATCAAATATATTTGCTTATAAGATGCCAGATATAAAATATTCGGAGCAAATGCCTCAACTACAAAAAAATAACGCTCAAAAAGAAAAAGGCAGTCATCAAATTAGCCGTTATTCTTTAAGTGGGCAATTACTGGAAACCTACGCCAATGCAAAAATTGCAGCTGAAGCCATGGGTACTCACCAGGTATTTCTTTCCAGCGCAGCCAGAAAGAGCAGCAAATTATTAACTGCTTGTGGCTATTTATGGAGGCGGGGAAATGATCCGGAAATCGATATGAAATCCCTTTTACAAGAAAGGTGGTATAGATCCTCCCCTCTGGCGAAGACCCAGCAAACGGTTGGACAATATGATTTACAAGGCAATCTGATTCGTACCTATGCCAATACTATTGAAGCTGCAAAAGCTGTTGGTGTTCATAAGAACGGGATACGGGATGTAATTAAAGGCAGGGGCTTAACCTATGGAGGCTTTATCTGGAGCAATACGCTGAAAAAGAAAGTACCCGTTGATCCCAGAATAACTTCCAGAAGAGAAAAGGTATCCCAATATGACCTGGATGGAAGGTGGTTAGGCTCTCATAAAAATTGTTTTGCGGCATCTAAAGCGACCAAAGTTGACAATGCGCAAATCCATAATGTATTAAATAATCTTTACCTTACTGCTGGTGGCTTTTTATGGCGTAAGGGCGAAAAGCTGAGGATCAACATTAATGAACTTCGTAAAGATCCACATTTTCCAGGTTCAGTATTGGAAGAACATATGAAAAAAAAGCGAAAAAAATGATATTATGTTAGAAAGACTCTGCCGTTACAACAATTGGGCAAATGCGTCATTGTTAGATACTTTAATGACCAATTCAGACACAATTTCTGAGTCATGCATGCTATTATTTAGTCACATCGTAAATGCACAAACCATATGGTTTAAGCGAATTAACGGTATAGCGCCAGGTGTCAGCGTCTGGCAAATGAATGACTTGGAAACCTGTAAAGTACTGCTTGAACAAAGTGCAAATGCATTATCGGAAATAACCAGTGGAGAAATAGAAAATACGCCAATCATAAAATATACAATCTCTACAGGCCAACACTATGAAACTGCTGTTTCCGATATTTTATTGCATGTTTTTAACCATGGTACCTATCACAGGGCGCAGATAGCCAAAGAAATGAAACTACAGAACATTAAACCAATAAACACAGATTATATCAATTTTGTGCGGATCACGGCTTAATCGGTTTTGCTGCCTTGTTTATCCACATTTGGACGAACCACAATCTTTACATGTCAGGCATCCTTCCTGATAATGCAGGTTGGTAGAATTGCAATTCTGGCATTGCTGTTTCCGCGCTTCCGTTCCATCAGGGACATAGCGCTTTAATGCACGGGCTACACCATTTTTCCAGGTATTTATAGCTTCATCCAATTGCAGACTATTGATCAGATCTACAACTTTTTCAATTGGCATGCTGTGCCTTAACGTACTTGAAATTAGCTTAGCGTAGTTCCAGTATTCAGGATTAAATTTATAGGATAATCCTTCAATGGTAGTTTTATGGCCACGTTTGTTTTTATATTGAAAATCGTACCTCGAACTGCCATCTGCTTCACGGCTTTTAATGATTACCCCATCGTTTACCCACCTTGGTAATAAAATACCGTCTTCATCATCCGCAAAACCAGTGAAAATTTCATAGGGCTTTCCATCAATTAAACCGATAAAAGCAATCCATTTGTCTTTGCTGTTCTGAAAACGGACCACATCAGCATCCAATATTGCGGGTCTTGTTGTTGGAAAGATGAGCTGACTATCGGTTTCTGCCTGCTCTGTTTGTGGGCTTTCATTAGAAATCAATACCCCAGACCGTGAGCCATCTCTGTAAACAGTTACTCCTTTGCAGCCTGATTTCCAGGCTTCCATGTAAACAGCGCCTACCAGTTCTTCCGTTACATCTGCGGGCATGTTGATGGTCACACTGATAGAGTGGTCTATCCACTTCTGGATTTCACCCTGCATCTTCACCTTTTTCAGATAATCAACGTCATTTGAGGTTGATTTATAATAAGGTGACAGTTCAACGAGCTTATCCAATTCTTTTTGCGCATAATTTTTAGTGAGATCATGGCCGTTCACTTCCATCCATTGTTTAAATCGAGGATGGAAAACAACATACTCTTCCCAGGAGTCTCCAACCTCATCTACAAAATCTACGCGTGCATCCTTATCGTTCGGATTTACTTTTCTCCTTCTTTTGTATACCGGCATAAATACAGGCTCTATTCCTGAACTGGTTTGCGACATGAGACTGGTTGTTCCTGTCGGTGCAATGGTTAACAGCGCAATATTTCGCCTTCCATATTCCAGCATGTCATTATACAAGCCTTCATCCGCATCTTTCAGGCGTTGTATAAATGGATTATTCTTTTCCCGATCAGCATCAAATATCGTGAAGGCACCCCGTTCTTTTGCAGTAATTACTGATGAACGGTAAGCTTCAACGGCGATGGTTCTATGGATTTCAACAGCAAATGCTGTTCCTTCTTCGCTGCCATAACGCAGTCCCATTGCTGCAAGCATATCCCCTTCGGCAGTAATGCCGATGCCAGTTCTTCTGCCTTCCCTGGCTTTAGTCTGAATATTTAACCACAAGTTCATCTCCGTACGCTTAAGTTCTTCTTTTTCAGGATCTTCAATTATCTTTTGTAGTATAGAATCTATCTTTTCCAACTCCAGATCGATGATATCATCCATCATACGTTGTGCTGCGTGGATATGTTGTTTAAACAAGTCCCAATTAAAATAAGCAGCTGAAGTAAATGGTTTTTCTACATAGGAAAAGAGATTTATGGCCAGTAACCGGCAGGAATCATAAGGACAAAGCGGAATTTCACCACAAGGATTTGTAGAAACAGTCTGGTAGCCCAGGTCTGCGTAACAATCAGGTACCGATTCCCTTATAATGGTGTCCCAGAATAGAATACCCGGTTCCGCTGAACGCCAGGCATTGTGAACAATTTTCTTCCACAATTGTACCGGATCTATATTTTTTTTGTAAACAGGGTTTCTGCTATTTATTGGATATTGCTGCAGGTAAGGTGTCCCGGAAGCTACAGCTTTCATAAACGCATCATCAATGCGTACGGAGACATTTGCACCGGTAACTTTACCTTGCTCCATTTTGGCGTCGATAAAATCCTCCGCATCGGGATGTTTAATGGCGACAGAAAGCATCAGGGCACCTCTTCTGCCATCCTGTGCTACCTCGCGTGTAGAATTGGAATAACGTTCCATAAATGGTACAATGCCGGTGGAGGTTAACGCAGAATTTTTTACCGGCGATCCTTTAGGACGGATATGAGACAGATCATGCCCTACCCCCCCGCGTCTTTTCATCAGCTGTACCTGCTCCTGGTCAATTTTCATAATCCCTCCGTAAGAGTCAGCATCACCTTCATTGCCAATTACGAAACAGTTGGAAAGTGAAGCGATCTGATGAGGATTACCGATCCCCGTCATCGGGCTTCCCTGAGGAATGATGTATTTAAAGTTTCGGATCAGTTCAAATACCTCGTTTTCCAATAAGGGGCTTGGATACCTTCGCTCAATGCGTGCAATTTCAGCGGCTATCCTATGGTGCATATCGTCCGGAGTTCCCTCGTAAATGGTCCCGGTAGAATCTTTCAGCGCATACTTATTTACCCATACGCGGGCAGCCAGGTCATCACCCTTAAAATAGTCAAGAGATTTACGAAAGGCTTCATCAGCGGTATAGGTAACCTGGGCTGGCTCAGGAGATGTGATTTTCATAGGATAAGATGATTTGTCTGTACAAACTAATGAATCAAATGTACCTATTTGCAAACCTAAAGTGATAATTAAAATTAACAAGTTTCATGAAAAACAATATAAAAAACTGATATTCAATATTTTGAATATTATTCAATTCCTAATAGTTTACATTTTTTTGAAACTTTCTGATGCAGCAGCCTACCTATGCTTTCTACTTACCTTTAGCTACAAGCTCCCGGAAGTTCACTACGCTTAGTGCAACATCTTTGCTGTTACTCTGCCAGTTGTACTCATACTCTGCAGAAATTACTCCCTTAAATTCTTGTCTTTTGAGCTCTTCAATTACACCTGCTATGTTACATACTCCTTCACCCCAGTGTACATCATGCCCGCCCTTTCCTTTGACATGGAGATCCTTCATATGTGAATGGAGAACATGGCCCTGCAATTTTTTAAGGCACTCAACCGGGTCCAGACCTGAACGAACCCAGTGACCTATATCGGCACATGCCCCGATGCGTTTACTTTGGCCTTTGATGGCATTTAATATCACATCAGGATTCCAATAATGAGAAGGATCAGGATGGTTATGAATGGCTACATTGATCTCATATTGATCAGCTAATCTTGAAAGCAGTGGAATGTCCTTTTCATTTGGCTCTGAGGTTATCGTTTGAATACCCATAGCTTTGCAGAAATCAAATAGTTTAATCCAATCAGCCTCACTACCGGCTTTTGTTACACCAAAAGCCACAACTTTTACATGGTTCGCTTTCAGCATTTCCAAAACAGCTTTTCTTTTTATCCCATCCATATCTGGGCCCATTGTACCTTCAATACCCCCGCCGATCAGCTGCCCCGGGTAGGCTTCTACATATCTTAAATTACAACTGTCAATTTTTTTTATTGCCTGAGCAAATGTATAAAGTTTAAAAGTATAGGCCTGTGAACCAAGTTTCCATCCCAATTTATATTCCGGGGCTATAGTGGCAGTTGCGCTTTTAGCTGAATTCATACTTTTACAATTACTCAGGATAATTAGCAAACAAAAACCTGACAAGACTTTAACGATAGTATTCATGGATTTAGATATCATAGTTTGTGTTTAAAGATAGACAAATAGTTATTTATTAAAAACCCCGCTGATAACAACAGATTCCGAGATTCTATTTTTATATTCGTCTGATAAAAAGTTAATTTTATCGATTTATATCAGTCAACTTGAGTCTATGTCAATAACATCACCACAGGAAAGAGAAGGAATTCAGAAAGTAAGCAATGCAGTAGCGCTTACGTTAAAAAAAATGAGGGATTTCACAAAACCAGGTATAACAACGAAGGAGCTTGATGACTATGGCGGGGATTTGCTACAAGATTTGGGTGCAAAATCAGCTCCCTTCCTAACTTATGGTTTTCCAGGGTACACCTGCATCAGTTTAAATCATGAAATAGCACATGGTATTCCGTCAAGCCGTGTGATAAAAGAAGGAGATCTGATCAACATAGATGTTTCTGCAGAACTTAATGGATTTTGGTCAGACAATGGCGGGTCTTTCGTTGTAGGAAACGATATCCATGGACATAAAAAACTCATTAACACATCAAAGTATATTTTACAAAAAGCCCTTAACCACATAAAAGGTGGTGTTAAAATTTCAGATATTGGTTTGTTAATAGAATCGGAAGCAAAGAAGAATGGCTATAAAGTAATTAAAAACCTTACCGGACACGGCGTTGGAAGAAGCCTGCATGAATCACCGCATGAAATAGCGAATTTCTGTGACAGATCCAATAAAACCCGTTTTCGCAAAAATTCTGTTGTTGCCGTAGAGACTTTTATTTCTACTGCATCAAATTATGCTGAAACAATGAATGACGGGTGGACATTGGTTGGAGACAAAGGCGGATATGTTGTTCAGCATGAGCACACTATACTTATCACTGATAATGAGCCGATAATTCTTACAGAAATGAATGACATCTGGAACACCTAGGTGAAACCACGGATAATCGTGTGCGCCAACCTGGCTGATTGTATACAATATATATTGTATATTTGATTAACCATTAAAAATTGAAACGTTGAAAGACAAAATGCAATCCAATTCGCTAAGCCAGTTGGCTGATCCAACTTATTCAAGAGTTAGAGAGAAGCTCAGAGAGGACATCCTATCCGGATATTTTATTTCAGGAGAACGGTTAAAAATAGCAGAACTGGTGGACCGGTATAAGGTAAGTCAGATGCCGATCAGAGAAGCTTTACAACAGCTACAGGGTGAAGGATTGTTAATCATTGAACCAAATAAAGGAGCTCATGTAAGAAAAGTTGACAGACAATTTTTAGAAAGTATCTATGAGATCAGACAATTGATTGAAGTTTACCTTACAGTAAAATGCATAGAAAGCTTAAAGGAGAAAGACCTTAAGCTCCTCAATCAGATTCAGAAAAGCTACGAATTGGCAGCGTCAAAAGAGGACTATACCACCTGTTTACAATTGAACCGAAGGTTCCATTCTACCATATATGAATTGGCAAATAACAGTGAAGGCCTGCAAATTCTGGAAAAGCATTGGCAACTGATTAACACTTTGCGCCTTACTTATGGTTTCGGTTCAAGACGAACGACCGAAGTTATTGAAGAACACCGGGCCATATTAAAAGCATTGGAAAGTGGCAACCCCGCTGAAGTTGAAACTGCCGCTTCTATACATTGTATCCATGCAAAAGCCGACCTTATTGCTCAAATGAGCGATCGACTTAAATAGTATTCTATCTATATTTAATGTAATTTATTAAGCATTTAATAAAAATAGAGTAAAATTGTAGTCATATTGGTAATTTTATAAAAATATATTGTATACAATATATAATATGTTACTTTTGGAATATTATAGAAACAAAGGTTTAAACCTACTAACCAAAATAAATTACCTGATGGACATTACATGGATTGGTCAAAGCGGCTATATTTTATATGTATCTGGTATCAGAATACTTATAGATCCCTATCTGAGTAATTCAATCTACGAACTGCAAGGATTGAAACGAATATTTCCTGCACCTGTAGCCATTAAAGACCTTCATCCCGACTATATTTATTGTACTCATAATCACCTGGACCATTTTGATCCACAAACGATACTTAGGATTCTTGAGTCTTTTCCCTCATGCAAAATAATGGGTCCGGCAAGTGTCATTGTGCATGCAGCAAAGCTTAAGATCAATCAGGAAAACACCATATTGCTCGACCAGCATCAAACTCTGGTATTAAATGGGCTAAAACTTACCGCAACCCCTGCCATTCATTCTGATCCCTTTTCTACAGGATTACTTATTGAAGATAACCGACATAAGGTTTTCTTCTCGGGAGACACAGAATACACAGCAGAGCTTGAGCGCTTGCTCACGAGAATGCTGGGAACTAAATTGGATCTGTTTTTTGTGTGCATTAATGGAAAACTTGGAAATATGAATGCTAACGAAGCAGCGAATCTTGCTAAAGCCCTAAATCCTGAAATTACCATTCCCAATCACTATGGCATGTTTGCAGAGAATACTACGGATCCTGAATATTTCGCATTCTTATGTACGTCTGTCGGATTAAAAACTAAAATAATGCAGGTTAATGCCAGCATAAAACTATAAGTATATCGATATGAAAATCACTGAGATCAAAACCTTTATTTGTCACTCCTACCGAACAAACTGGGTATTTGTAAAAGTAATTACAGACTCTGGTCTGTATGGTGTTGGCGAAGCAACCCTTGAGATGAAAGAACTAACTGTACTTCAGGCAGTTAATGAATTAAAAAGATATTTAATTGGAAAAGACCCACACAATATTGAAGCAATCTGGCACGATTGCTATCGGGATGCCTACTGGCGTGGAGGAGTTGTTTTAATGAGTGCCCTGGCAGCGATAGATATGGCTTTGTGGGATATCAAAGGGAAAGACTTCGGTGTGCCGGTATATCAACTCCTTGGGGGAAAAGTAAGAGATGCTGTTCCATGTTATGCAAATGGATGGTTTGCACCTGCAAAAACTCCGGAAGAGTTTGCTGAAAAGGCAAAAGAAGCTGTTAAAGGTGGCTTTAAAGGATTAAAGTGGGATCCTTTCGGCTCAGCTTACATGAACCTTACAAAAAAGGAATTCTCTTATGCCATGACTTGTATCGATGCGGTTACCAGTGCAGTGGGAACTGAGATTGATATTTTAATAGAAGGACATGGCCGCTTTAATATGCCAACTGCAATTAGAGTGGCTCATGCGTTGGAAGACTTTGATATTACCTGGTTTGAAGAGCCTATTCCACCTGATCATATGGAAGGCTTGGCTCAGTTAAGAAGAAAAACCAAGATCCCGATTGCAGCTGGAGAACGCCTTTACAGCAGGTGGGATTACAGAAGCTTTTTAAATATGGAATGTGCAGATTTTATACAGCCTGATGTGAGTCATGCAGGAGGTATATCAGAACTTAAAAAGATTGCAGCAATGGCCGAATGTTATTACATTCCTCTTTGTCCGCATAATCCCAGTGGCCCAGTGGCTAATGCTGCCACATTACATATAGCCGCATCTACTCCAAATTTCCATTTCCTTGAAACCATGAGCAGCGATGTACCCTACCGGAACAAAATAAGTACAGAAAAAGTTGAATTTTCAGATGGAATGATGCAAATTAACAACTTGCCTGGTCTGGGAATAGACATTAACGAAGAAGCAATTCTGGCATACACCTATGAGCCAAGAGATTTAAGACATTACAATGGAAAACTAACAGAAATACGTCCCGAAGATGCTAAGGGCTATTTTACAAAGTAATTCCTTATAGAAACATAAAAATGACCAGATACGATGCCCAGAATAGTTTAAGCCCTAAGTCCTTTAACTGGGAATTGATTGTTTTGCTATGGTTGGTGTTTTTCTTTAACCAGGCAGACCGGCAGATATTTAATGTGATACTGCCTGAGATTAAAGAGGCATTGAAGTTAACAGATGCTCAATTGGGAATGATCGCATCTGTATTTATCTGGGCAATAGGCTTATGTGTGCCCTTAAGTGGTTATATAGGTGATGTTTTCAGTAAGAAAAAGGTAATAATTTTCAGTTTGTTATTGTGGAGCACTGCTACTTTTTTTACCGGATTAAGTGCAGGGCTGATTCACCTGATTATTTTAAGGGCTATCGTAGGAAGTAGCGAATCTTTTTATGCCCCGGCGGCAAATGCACTTATAGGAGAAAAGTACCAGGAGAAAACCGGACTGGCAATGGCCATACATCAAACGGCTTTATATGCCGGGATCATCATTAGCGGTTTATTAGGGGCTTTAATAGCGCAAAGATTTGGATGGAGTACTGCTTTCTACTTTTTTGGTGGTATAGGCATAGTGCTTTCTATCGTGCTGTTTATCAGGTTTAAAAAAATCATTTTACCTGATGTCTCGCCAACAATCTCTAAGATAACACTGTTCGATGGGATTAAGGGATTGTTCCATAAAAAGACAGCAATCTTACTTACACTCGCATTTGCGTGTATGGTATTTGTGAATGTAGGTTATTTAACCTGGTCTCCTACTTTCTTACATGAAAAGTTTAACCTTTCTTTGGCAAATGCTGGATTTTCATCCATGTTTTATCACCATATATTTGCTTTTCTGGGCGTATTACTTGGTGGTCGGTTTTCTGATCTGATGGTCCAAAAAAGTACCGGTGCAAGACTCAAAATACAAGCTTTCGGTTTGTTACTCGGTTGCCCCTTTATATATTTATTAGGTTCTGCTAATGAGCTATTCTATGTATATGCGGCCATGGGAATATTTGGTTTTTTCAGAGGCATTTATGATTCAAACATATACGCTTCTTTATTCTTGGTAATCCCTCCTGCTATACGGGCTTCGGTTTCCGGAGCTATGATTATGTTCGCCTTTTTGATTGGTGCATTTGCTCCCTGGATATTAGGTGTTATAAAACCTTCATTGGGCCTATCAGAAGGGCTTTCTGCGCTTTCTATCGTATATCTGTTGGGAAGCATTTTTATATTTATCGCATTAAGATTTACTTTATCGAGGGAGGTATTTTTAGATACATCCGCAAAAATGACGAATTAAAAAGGATTATTATGAACGAACTACTCGGAAAAACCGCACTCATAACCGGATCATTAAGAGGTATAGGTAAAGGCATCGCATTAACCCTTGCGGAAAAAGGAGCTGATATAATCCTCAATGACCTGGCAGAAAATGACACGCTTTGGGAAATGGTAGAGCAGATCAAAGCCTTTGGCCGAAAAGTATATTTTAAAGCGGCAGACGTAAGTAGTAAAAAGGATGTGGAAGCGCTTTTTTCCTTTATTAAGAAGGATATCAGTAAATTGGATATTCTGGTAAATAATGCCGGAACATCTCAGGCCAAAGATATTTTCGACATCAGCCTTGAAGATTGGGAGCTGATATTGAATACCAACCTAACCAGTTGTTTTTTATGTGCTAAATATGCGATGGAAATGATGAAAGTACAAGGCAGAGGCAGAATCATCAACATTAGTTCCGTAGTCGCGCAACAGGGCGCGTTATATGGTCATGCACACTATGCCGCGAGTAAGAGTGCTATATTCGGTCTTACTAAAACATTGGCCCGAACAGGCGCAGTTTTTGGGATCAGAGTAAATTGCATCGCACCTGGTATCATTGAAACCGATTTGTTAAATCAAACGCATGGAATTGATGGGGTGGCCAAGATAGCGGAATCTGTACCACTTGGTATTGGACAGCCTCGTGATATTGGACTCGCCGCTGCTTTCCTGGCAGGCGAAGGTGGTGACTATATTACTGGGACGACCATTGATATTAACGGAGGCCTTTATTTCCGATAAACAGAATTGCACAACACAATATTTGTTGCTTAATTAATAAACAAATAGATATATTACTAATCAAGTTCATATAGATATCTCAAAATTATTAAAATATTTATATTAATTCAATTATATATTATATACAATATATAATTTATTAGGTTTGTATATAGAACCTGATTAGCCATTAAACAAGCAGATTTTTTTAAAACTAACCAAATATAAATATGTTACTTAAACCACTAAAACTTTGTGGCGTCATGATTTTCAGGACCATATTTTCCTGGATATTCCTGATGACTTTAGCTATCCAAAGCAACGCGCAGAGCAAGAAAATTTCCGGTAAAGTGACCTCTGATGACAATGAACTGCTCTTTGGTGTCACCGTATTTGAAAAGGGTACTAAAACCGGGGCTACTACCGATGCCGATGGTAAATTTGCACTCACTGTTTCAAATGCGAACGCTACATTATCTTTCAGATATGTCGGCTACCAATCAAGGGATATTCCTTTGAACAACAGAAATACGATAACAGTTGCGCTTAAAGGTTCAGACAATGCATTGAATGAAATCATAGTTGTTGGCTATGGTACCACCACCAGAAAAGACCTTACCGGTTCGGTTGGCCAGGTCAAAATGAACGATTTTGAAAAAGCCCCGGTGAGATCATTTGATGAGGCTCTTGCAGGCAGAGTTGCCGGCGTTCAGGTTTCAGGTGCTGACGGGCAACCAGGCGAGGTAAATAGTATTGTAATCCGTGGTGCAGGCTCTATTACGCAAGACAACTCTCCTTTATATGTTGTAGATGGATTTCCATTGGAAGATGCCAACAATAATTCTATAAATCCATCAGATATTGAATCCATTGATATTCTAAAGGATGCATCTGCGACGGCCATTTATGGCGCAAGAGGGGCGAATGGGGTGATTATTATTACAACCAAAAGAGGGAAAGCGGGCGAACCAGTGATTGCTTATAGTGGTTATTATGGTTTTCAGAAAAATACGAAGACCATCGATTTAATGAGCCCTTATGAGTTTGTAAAATATCAATTGGAGCTTGACCCAACAGCTGCGGCTATTGCTTATTTGAAAGATGGAAAAACATTGGAAGATTATAGGAACGTAAAAGGGCTTAATTTCCAGGATCAGATTTATAGAACTGCTGGCATGCAGAACCATGATATTTCCATAAGGGGTGGATCAGATAAAACGCGTTACTCGATTTCGGGTAATATCATCGACCAGGATGGGGTCATTTTGAATTCTGGCTTCAAACGTTACCAGGGCCGTATTACTTTGGATCAGAATGTAAACTCGAAGCTGAAAATTGGCGCAAACCTGAATTACAGCTACAGTGTTTCTAGTGGAACCATCGTGAAAGATGCTTCTGCCTCACAGTCGGCCAGTACCAATCTACTTTATGCAGTATGGGGTTATCGTCCAGTAACAGGCAACGATAATAACTTGGAAGATGAACTGTTTGATCCTGGTTTTGATTACAACGTAATTGCTGATTACCGCGTCAATCCAGTAATTTCTGTCAAAAATGAACTTCGTAGGAATCTAACCACAGCATTCATTGCCAATGCTTATGCTGAGTATAAAATTATACCATCATTAACCTTGAGGGTTACAGGTGGTGTCACCAATACTGTGCTGAGAAATGAAACATTCAATAACTCTTTGACGCAAGCAGGTAATTTCCGAAATTCCAGTGGTGTGAACGGATCAATTTATGATAATCCCAGCACAATTTTATTGAATGAAAATACGCTTACCTATAAAAAAGTATTTAATAAAGTGCATAATCTTACCGTTTTGGGGGGATATACTGTGCAAGGAAGCAAAATGGCAAGAAGAGGTTTTAATGCCCTCAATGTTCCAAATGAATCCCTGGGATTAGATGGTCTGGATGAGTCTCCTTCTCAAATCGGTACTTCTTTAAGCTCAAGATCAGGTTTGGTATCTTATCTGGGACGTTTAAATTATAATTATAAATCAAAATATTACTTTACTACCTCCTTCCGTTCGGATGGATCTTCAAAATTTGCCCCTGGAAATCGATGGGGATATTTCCCTTCAGGTGCCATATCATGGCGTATGAGTGCGGAGGATTTTATGAAGAAATTGAAATTTGTGTCTGATGCAAAATTACGTTTAAGTTATGGGGAAACGGGTAACAACCGCGTTGGAGACTTTCCATACCTGGATCAGATTACTCAACCCAATTCGGCAGGATATTCTTATGGTAATGGTTCTCCCTCAAAAGGAGCGATATTAACTGACTTTGGAAATGGTACGCTGAAATGGGAAACCACAAAACAGTTAAATATTGGGTATGATTTAAGTCTATTTAAACAACGGATAGATTTAACTGTTGATCTTTATAGAAAAACTACCCACGACTTATTGTTATTGGCCTTATTGCCTTATACAACGGGATTGTCAGATGCTTATAAGAACATAGGCAAAATGCAAAATCAGGGCCTTGAAATTTCAATGAACACCATTAATATCAGAAATAAAGAATTCAGCTGGAGCTCAAATTTTAACATTAGTTTCAACCAAAACAAAGTATTGGAACTTGCTGAAAACCAAACTTCAATAACCAGCCCGGTAAGTTTTGATCAAAAATGGAACGCACTTTCTCCTTACCTCGCTGTGGTAGGACAATCAGTTGGACAATTGTATGGGGCAATTTGGGACGGAGTTTACCAATACGAAGATTTTGATAGAAGCCCTGCAGGCACTTATACACTTAAGGCGAACATCCCAAGAAATGGAAACCCTACTGTACAGCCTGGCGACATTAAGTACAAAGACATCAATGGTGATGGAAATGTTAATGCATCAGATTTCACTGTAATCGGACGAGGTCTTCCTATCCATACTGGAGGTTTGTCAAATAACTTCACGTATAAAGGCTTTGATCTGAACGTGTTTTTGCAATGGTCTTATGGAAATGACATTGTCAATGCCAACCGTATGCTGTTTGATGGTAACGGAAAACAATCCAGATTTTTTAACCAGTATGCAAGTTACGCCGATAGATGGCAGCCTGATAACCCTAGCAATGCTCTGTTCCGGACAGGTGGACAGGGACCATTCTATTATTCGAGCAGGGTGGTTGAAGACGGCTCATATCTCAGATTAAAAACGGTTTCGCTAGGTTATAACTTTCCAGCAAAAATATTCAAAAAAGCCAATCTTAAAAGTTTAAGGATTTATGCGTCTGCTCAGAATATTGCCACCTGGACAAACTATTCCGGGCCAGATCCCGAAGTCTCGGTTAGAAATTCAACACTTACACCTGGATTCGATTTTTCTGCCTATCCACGTGCAAGTACACTCATATTTGGATTAAATGTATCGCTCTAACCTATTTAACTATAAAAATATGAAACAGATAAAATATTTTTACCTCATTATATTGGCAGCGATGACTATTTCCTGTCAGAAAGTTCTGGACACTAGTCCTACGGATTTTATCGATCCGAACGCTTTTTACAAAACACCAGAGCAGCTGCAAAGTGCACTCAATGGAGTTTATAATGCCTTGGGTACAATTGAGGTATATGGAAACAATTACCTGTATATGTTTAATACAAATACAGATGAGTCTTATGGAAAGATCGTAGAGCTAACTCCTTCCTATCAGTACGATGCTGCAGATGCAAAGAACGAACAGTTCTGGAAAGGTCTGTATGCAGGTATTCAAAGGGCCAATCTATTGCTTTCCAAGGTTGATAATGTGGAGATGGACCAGACTGCAAAAAACGTAATCAAAGGGCAGGCCTTGTTTCTGCGCGGTTTTCAGTATTTCATGTTGGTCAGCAATTATGGAGATGTTCCACTGATTTTAACGCCTACAGCATCTGTAACAGAAGTGAATATTGCAAGAACTCCGATGAAGACAGTATACGCACAAATCACCAAGGATATGATCGATGCCGAAACCTTATTGCAAACGCAAACAGCTACAGCACTAGGTATGGGCGGCAAAGTTACCCGCACAGCTGTGCAGGGAATGTTGGCCCGGGTGTATCTTTATATGGCAGGCTTTCCATTAAACGATACAGAAAAATATAATGATGCTTTGTTTTGGGCGGATAAAGTTGTACATCCGACAGGGAATGCACCTGAACATGCCCTAAATCCGGATTACAGGGATATATTCTTAAAATATGCAAAAGAACAGTACGATGTGAAAGAAAGCATGTGGGAACTGGAATTTTGGGGCAACAATACTGGAGGTGTCAATTTTGGAAATACCTATACTGGCCGGTTTTGCGGGATTACCTGCAATGATGCTAATAAAGGATTCAGCTCCGGATCAATAAACGCAACCAGGAAATTGTATAATTCCTATCAATTAAACCCATTAAGCACTGCCACCCCTAATAAAGCCTCTTTTGACTGGAGAAGGGATTGGAATTGTGCCAATTATACCTGGGGATCAGGAGCAACAGCTGTGAAAACGAATGTTACAAATACCTGGCTGATGAATGCAGGGAAATGGCGTAGGGAGTACGAGATTGTGGAGCCAAAAGACAAAAACTATACTTCCCAGAATTTTGCATTTCTACGTTATTCAGATGTTTTACTTATGCTTGCTGAAGCTGAAAACGAAGTGAACGGACCTGCTAATGCTTATCAGTATGTGAATATGGTTCGTAAAAGAGCGTATGGTATATTGTATGGAAATGTAGTAAAACACATTACAGTAACTAAAGGGGGGACAGGATATACCACTGTACCAACAGTAACAATTAATGGCGGTGGCGGCAACGGAGCTACTGCCGAGGCAACCATTTCTGCTGGGGCCGTTACTGGCATCATCATTACTTTACCTGGAACTTTAACCACTGCAGGGCTGTATTATACAACAGCACCCACGGTTACGATTACTGGTGGTGGCGGATCAGGTGCGACCGCTACCGCCACAATCACCCAATCCACGGATGCTGACCTGTCGGCATCAGAGATTTCCAGCAAAACAGCACTTCTCGATGCTATTAAGGAAGAAAGATCAAGGGAGCTTTGCTTTGAAGGTTTAAGAAGAAATGATCTGATCCGTTGGGGAAAATTTGTGGAGGACATGAAAGCTTTTCTTACTTATGCAAATGCCAATTCAGGAACGGCAACTAATATTACCACGGCTGCTACCAAGGTTTCATCCAGGAATATTTTCATGCCTATTCCTATCCATGATATTCAATTAAATAATTTATTATTACAAAATCCGGGATATTAATCTTCAAATTATGAAATGTATATATATGCTGTTTTTTGCTGTGTTGATATTTGTTTCCTGCAAAAAAATGGATGTTGCCCAACCTGAGTTCGAAGTCCAGTTGAGCAAGCTTCAATATAAAGTGGATGATACGGTGAGGTTTAACTTCTCTGGCGATGTAGAAAATATTGTTTTCTACTCCGGGGAGCGTGGTTTCAGGTATGCAAATAAAGATAAGGTAACCATAGAACATGGAATTCCGCAGTTACAGTTTACAACAGCCCTTGCGGGAGTAGCGCAAGCCAATTCTCTTAAAGTTCTGGTCACTAAAAATCTGCTGGGAAATACCCCTGAAAATTTAGTGGCTAGCAATTGGACGGACATCAGCGACCAGGTAGTCCTGGCCGTTAATTCCACCAGCACAGTATCTGGAATCGTTGATCTGAGCACATATGCTACAGAAGGCACTCCTTTTGCATTGGCATTTAAGTATGAAGCGGTAATGAAACCTACAGTCGCACAGCCTATTTGGGTTGTCCGTGCCTTTTCTATCAGTAATTTGTTTCCGGACAAATCATCGGTACCTCTTGTTTCATTAGCTTCGGGACCATGGACATCCTATAACTTTAAAAATCCTGCAGCGGGCTGGGCGGTTTCCGCAACAGAATTAAGAATGAATGGTGGCGCGGCAAATTCACCGGATAACGAAGATTGGCTGGTTACAGGGCCTTTAAATCTAAATGCAACAAAGGAAGTTGCTGATTTTGGATTATCAATACAGAATATTGCAGGGCGCAGATTAACCAATTATAGTTATGTATATAAAAACCCTGGTGTTTATAAAGTAACTTTAGTTGGTTTTAATAATAATATTGATGGTAATAAACAAGTTGTCAGGGAATTTGAAATTACAATAACCCAATAAAAAATTTGAGGATGGAATTATTCAAGAAAGCTACGCTCTTTTTGCTCCTGATAGGAGGAGGTATTGTAAAAGGGCAAGCCCTTAAAAATGATGTTTATGACAATTCTAAGCCAGTAGTACTACTGCAGCCCTTGGATATGCAAAGAGTTAAGCAAATTGCAGCCATGTTGCCGGAAAAACCGTCTGGCTTTGGGGAGAACTATAAAGACCGCAAAGGATGGAACCGCTTACTTAACACCAGGAAATACGCAAAATTGCTTAAAAGTGCAGACAGCTCGTTAAAGGAACCATTTCCGGTCTGGAGCGATTCGGATTACCTGGCTTACTGGACCAAAGGAAGTTCTGTTCCCGGGAAAAACATGCTTCAAAAGCGCCTTGCGTGGTTAACCATGTATGTATTTGCAGAATGTCTTACTGATCAGGGAAAATATACGAAGGCGGCAGAAAATGCCATACTTGAACTATGCCGTCAAAAATCATGGGTAAACCCTACACATGATTACAACAAGGTAAATTTTGAAAGAAAAAAATATCTGGTTGAATTGTCAGCTGTAAGTTATGCGCACCATATTGCGCAAGCCTTATACTTACTGGATGACAAGATTGATCCAAAAGTTAAAGACGAAGCTATTAAAGCCTTACACATGAGGGTATTCGATCCAGTATTAAACTCAGTAGCAACGGGTAATAAAGACAATTTCTTTTTAACCAATACCAATAATTTTAATGCGGTTTGTCTTTCGGGAACCGTAGGTGCTGCTGAAACTGTTATTAATGATAAAACAGAACGGGCCAAATATATTGCTATTGCTGAACGCTATCATAAAAACGGAGTACATGGTTTTCTGCCCGACGGCTATTGTACGGAAGGTCTGGGTTATTATAATTATGGTTTCGGCCATTTTGTTCTTTTACGTGAAACTGTTTACAAAAGCACCAATGGTCAAATTGATCTTTTTGCAGACCCTAAAGTCAAACTTATTGCAGATTTCCTCCCAAAAACAGTAATTATTCATGGGGTCTTCCCTTCAATTGGTGATTGTCGCCCATATACCCAACCTTCAGCTTTTATTCTCTATTACGTAAACAGAAACCTGGGCATAGATATCTCTGACTTTAAAAAGACTGCTTTTGAAGGACGTTCTACTGACCTGGCGGAAAGTGTTCTTGCCGTTTTTCCGGAAAAGATATCTTCCAGACAGGTACAGGTAAAAAGCAAAGACAACAAACTCAGGTCTTATTTCGACTATGCTGGTGTACTTACTGTGCGGCCGGGGGAAAATCCGAATCTAGATATGGGTGTTGCCATAAAAGGCGGTAATAATAATGAACACCACAATCACAATGACATTGGTTCTTTTTCAATTGTTGTTGGAGATGAAGTGTTAATGGGTGATCCAGGCATTATACCTTATACCTCTAAAACTTTCGGCCCTGAAAGGTATACTTATAAAACGATCGCCTCCTATGGCCATCCAGTTCCCCTTATTGCGGGTATGGAGCAAAAACCAGGCACTGAGGCAAAAGCCAATATCGTCAACACCAATTTTACCGATGGTCAGGATAAACTGCTGATGGATATCGCATCTGCATATCCCGTAACTGAGCTAAAAAACCTAGAACGGGAATTTATCTATAACCGTACTGCAAAAGGATTTCTTACAGTTACAGATAATTTCAGTTTCAGCAGTGATCAAAGTTATGAAACAGCATTAATTACCAGAGGTAGCTGGAAGCAGATCAATGCCAATGAAATTGAAATCACTGGCAAAAAGGACAAACTCCTGGTTACGATAACAAGCAAAGATGGATTTGATATCAAAAGTGAAGAGTTATCAGAAGGTGGTAAGCCTTATACCAGATTGGCCATTCGATTAACCAAACCAGTTAAAGAGGGTACAATTTCCATGATTTTTAATCCAATCAGATAGATTATTACACCGGCTCTATCAATTAATAAGCGGAACATTAAATGAAGAATTTAAAAATTAACAGAAAGCGGATGGTTGCCATCAAATTTGTAATGTCCTTATACCTGATGACAGTAACGGAAAATGGCTTTACCCAGACCTATGAGCCTGCATGGCAATCGCTGGATAAAAGAGAAACCCCTACCTGGTGGACAGATGCCAAGTTTGGTATTTTTATTCATTGGGGGCTTTACTCCGTTCCGGCTTATGCACCTGTAAATGAAGTTAAGGGAGTTTATGAAAAATATGCCGAACACTATGAAAATAGGCTGATTCAAGGGAATAAGCTATTTACTGCCCATCATCGTAAGTTTTATGGAGAACAGTTTAAATATAGTGATTTTGCGCCTATGTTTAAAGCAGAATACTTTAAGCCAGATGATTGGGCAGATCTGTTTGTTAAATCGGGAGCGAAATATGTGGTGCTAACTTCCAAACATCATGACGGATTTTGTCTTTGGCCAAGTGCCGGAAGCTATAAATGGAATAGTGTGGATGTCGGGCCGCATAGGGATCTTGCCGGCGATCTGACCAATGCAGTTAAAGCTAAAGGCTTAAAAATGGGTTTTTACTATTCCCTCCTCGAATGGAGCAATCCGCTTTATAAACCTGAAACTATTGACAACTACGTTGAAAATCATATGCTGCCTCAAATGAAAGATCTCGTAACCCGCTATAAGCCAGAAGTCATCTTTGCTGATGGAGAATGGGATTACGAGTCAGAAAAACTCAGGAGCACCAAATTCCTTTCCTGGTTATATAACGAATCGACAGTAAGAAACACCGTTGTGGTAAATGATCGCTGGGGGAAAGAAACACGCAGCAAACATGGCGGCTATTACACCACTGAATATGACCTGGTGCATGATACCAAAGGCATTGGCGAAAAAGCCGCACATTCATGGGAAGAAAGCCGTGGCATGGGGACTTCCTATGGTTTTAACCGTTTCGAAACATTGGACCATTATTTTACAAGCCAGCAGCTCATCAATCTGCTGATTGATAAAGTGAGCAATGGTGGCAACCTGCTCTTAAATATAGGCCCGGATGCCAATGGGCTCATACCTGCAATTATGCAAGAGCGTTTACTGGACATCGGTGCCTGGCTTAAGGTAAATGGCGAGGCAATATATGGCAGTTCTTCCTGGACTAAAAAGCCTCAAAATACCAAAGATCAAAATATTTTTTTTACGGTAAAGGACAAAGATCTTTATGTCATTTGTACAAAATGGCCGCAGGTAGGCATTGCAGTTCCATCTGTTAAAAAAGCTGATAAAATAAGTCTGCTAGGCTCTTCGGCTCCTGTTAAAACAATTATAAAAAACGGCAGTTTACGCATACAGGCACCTACACTAAACCCTGCAACTATGCCTTGCAAATATGCATGGGTATTCAAAATAGAGAACTTCAACTAAAATATTTGGCCATGCATTTAAAACATAAACTCATCCTACATCTTGCGTTCCTTGTTCTGACCTTAAATGGCTTTACACAAGAATTGAATAAGCCTCTTTTCCCTGGCGGAAGTAAGGTTTGTTTTATAGGCAACAGCATTACCAACAACGGGGAATATTACAATGACTTATGGATGTATTACGCCACCAGGTTCCCAAATGAACAAATACATTTTTACAATTGTGGAATATCAGGCGATGTTGCCGGTGGAATTTTAAGAAGAATGGAAAAAGACGTGATGATTCATCAACCAACCCATGCAGTTATGATGATTGGGATGAACGATGTGAAACGGAATCTCTATGGCAAAGCAAATGCTAACGAGGCTTTAAAACAAAAAGCATTGACAGATTACAATAGCAATACTGATACGGCAGTAAACATCTTAAAAAAGCGGATAGGCAATGTCATTCTGCTTAAACCCTCCATTTACGATCAGACATCAGCAATAGAAACTGAAAACCTGTATGGTGTTAACGATGCGCTGCAGCGATGCGCTGAACAAATGCAAACCCTGTCAGAAAAATACCAGACCGGCCTCGTCGATTTTCAGACCATTCTGCTCCGAATTAATAAAGAAGAGCAATTAAAAAACCCGGCTTTTACGATCATCGGCAAAGACAGGGTGCATCCCCTGTCGCCAGGTCATTTTGTAATGGCATACCAGTTTCTTAAAGATACCAATGCACCTAAATACGTGTCAAAGCTTGTAATCGGAGATGACTTAAAAGCGTCACAAAAAGCCAGTTTCAATGCCGAAATAAGAAAGCAATCGAATAAAAACAACCGGTTAACTTTTGAATGCCTCGAAAAAAGCCTGCCCTGTCCGATCAAAGCAGCTGCTAGAAAAGCACTTGACTGGACTCCCTTTAATGAAGAATTTAATATGCAACTGTTGCAGGTAAAAAACTTGTCGGGAGGCAACTACAACCTTTTTATCGATAATATTTTAATCACATCCCTTACCGACAAGGAACTTTCAGCTGGCATTAACCTTGCATTATTCCAAAATACACCGCAATACCAACAGGCCATAAAAGTGATGGAAGCCTGTATAAAATACCGGGATACTGAATCCGCAATCCGCAATCTTCGGTTTGTTGAGTTTACGCAGCTTTCTGGTCTTAAAGAACCATCCGATTTAACTCTGGTGGAGCAGTACCTTGCTAAACGCCTGGAAAGTTTAAAAGACGGCGGACACTACGATTATTATCAAAAACAGTTTAAAAACTACCTGTTAAAAAAAAGTAATGAAGCAGAAGTATTAAGGCAATTACCCTCACTTTCAGCTGTTATTTACCAGGTAAACCAACCCAAGGTTCATACTTTTAAAATTGAGAAACAGCCGTAGTTGCAATAAGAACGATTGAAGATGGAAAGAAGAAAATTTATAAAAAACATGTCAGCCCTTGCCGCACTTCCTCTTGCTGCACCGCTTATGGGTGCAATTCGTAATGGATACGTTAAACCCAATGCGAAGATCTTATTGCGGTCGTCATGGCAAACCGTAAATATTGGTGATATAGGTCATACCTTCGGCATTATGGAGCTGTTTAATACTTATCTGCCAGATGCAGAAGTAACGCTCTGGCCCAATAACCTCGAAAACGGTGTAGATGTCTTGTTACAAAAGAGCTTCAGCCGGCTGAAAATTGCCTCCGGAAAGCTTGATGCTTCTGGAAAACCAACAACCCCGGAATTGCAGCAGGCCTTTGAAAATTGCGATATTATGGTACATGGCTCCGGTCCCTGGATTGTAGTACCTGCCGATCTTGCCGCATGGCATACACAAACAGGTAAACCATTTGGCATGTATGGAATCTCACTGGTTGACGGAGATGCTGCATCTTTGGATCTGATCAACAAAGCCTCGTTTATCTATTGCAGAGATACCGCCTCACAGGATTATTTGAAATCGCTAAAATCTAAATGTCCGGTAACTGAGTTTGCGCCGGATGCTACTTTTGCCATCAACCTTAGAAACGATCAGCTTGCTGCCAACTACCTTCACTCTGCAGGCTTGAAAACGGGCGAATTTATATGTGTAATCCCACGCCTTCGATATACCCCCTACTGGAAAATGAAGAATTTAAAGCCTACAGAGGAAGAGTCGAAGAAGTATATGATTTCACAATATTATAACGAAACAGACCATGCAAAACTTCGTAATGTTATGACCAGATGGGTAAGAGAAACGGGGTTAAAGGTTCTTGCCTGCCCTGAAGTTGTCTATCAGGTAGAACTGGCTAAGGAAATATTGATAGACCCCCTTCCAGACGACGTAAAAAAACATGTCGTATGGAGAGATAAATACTGGATTCCTGACGAGGCTCAGTCGGTGTATGCCCAGGCAAGGGCATTGGTCAGCTTCGAAATGCACTCCCCTATCATTGCCTTTTCATCAAATGTACCCGCTATCCACCTTAGACAACCAACAGATACCCGAAAAGGACAAATGTGGGCCGATATAGGCCTGGAAGAATGGCTTTTTGAGATAGATTTTACAAGTGGAAACCAAATTGGCGATGTACTCCTGGAAATCCACCAGAATTATTCCAAAGCACTAAAAAAACTAGCAAAAGCAAAGGATTTTGTAGTCGACCGACAAAAAGTATCCATTCACCAGATCATTAAATCTATCTCATAATCCGCTATCTTTAGTAGCTGAAAACGCTACAGTTAGTATCGGTCAACATATAAAGTATTAGAAAATTGTGCAACTTTGCTAGATCTTCTTAAGATCTAAACAGGTAACTCATGATTAGGAAAACAATATTCTTGATGCTATTCGCATTATCTTGTACAACATTATTGGCTCAGAAAGCGGCTATTTTAAACTCTGGCAGGTGGCATGCGTCCTTGTTACGAACTGATTCCCGCTACATTCCTTTTGAATTTGAAATTAAACAGGAAGATAAAAAGTTACGTTTCTATATCATCAATGGATCCGAACGAATCAAAACAGAGGGGATCCATATAACCAAAGATTCCGCTGTTATCAAAATGCCCGTTTTTGAATCTTATTTCAAAGTCAAAATCATTACTAAAGATAGTATAAACGGAGTTTGGATTAGGGGTGCAGAAAATAAAGATATCATCATTCCCTTTGCAGCTTCCTCAAGGATCAAACATTCCATCAACATATCCGAAAATAAATATGCAAATATAGCTGGTAAATGGACCATCGAATTCACCAGGGCCAATCAAACAAAACGGCCGGCAATTGGACAATTTATTCAAAATAAGAATTTACTTTCAGGTTCTATTTTAACTCCTTCAGGTGATTACAGATATTTAAATGGAACTGTTTCAGGGAATTCCCTTACTCTTTCCACGTTTGACGGAATTCACGCCATGTTGTTTGAAGCTAAAATTGAAAGGGATACCATTATAGGTTCATTGTTATCGGGTGCTTCCGGAAAAGAGCACTGGGTAGCCACAAGAAATGAACAGGCTGAGCTAACAACTACACCGGCGACAACACTGAAAGAAGGCAGTAATGGTGCACCTGATTTTCAATTTAGAGATTTAAATGGAAATATGGTATCGATTAAAGACGAAAGATATAAAGGAAAAGTAGTTATTCTGCAGATAATGGGTTCATGGTGTCCGAATTGCATGGATGAAACTGCTTTCTTAAGCGAATACTATAAGAAAAACAGACATAGGGGGATAGAGGTTATTGCCTTGTCGTATGAATTAAGTGCCGATATAGAGCGGTCAAAAAAGAGCCTCCAAAAATTCCAAAAAGCGTTTGATGTCCAATATCCCATTCTGATTACAGGAATACCAGTATCTGATCCTAAAAAGACCGAAAAAACCCTACCTCAATTGACCGATATCAAAGTTTTTCCAACAACTATTTTTATAGATAAAACCGGAAAAATAAGTGATGTAGAAACCAATTTCTATGGTCCGGCTACAGGGCAACATTACCTAAAATACAAAGATAAGTTTGAGAAAACTGTTAGCCGGTTATTAAGTAAATAATAAATTTGGTAAAACACGCATAGTTACGGATTTATTTAATACCAGTAAAAGACAAGATAATAGAGGTACTGCTAATATTTTAGATAAACGACAGCTCTAGCATGATCTTTTTGTATAAATTTATACATTATTGGATAAACTATGGGTTTATTAGATCAACAGATTGTTCTGCCCTTTTCTACAAAGCGTGTAACCATTAAGCACATCATGCTTCATGCTGGCTATTGGATACTTATTACTGCTTTTTTCTGCTATGAGAAGCGATATCTTATCTACAAAGCTGGATTGCCTTATTTTATACTTTGTGTAACTGGAAGGATTACTATGCTGGTTGGCGTTGCCTATATAAACCTTCATTACTTATTGCCCAGGTATCTGGCAAAGGGAACCTATCTCCGCTATTTTTTGCTGGTATTACTTTCTGTTCTTGGTTACCTGACACTACAGAGTATTTTTGATTTCATACTGTACGGTTTCATCATTGGCCCTACGCTGAACAGTAATCTGCTGGAGGCTATATTGTATAATCTTTTTAGTACCATATGGTACCTGGCTATTATGGTAGGTCTTAAATTGAGCATCGACTGGTTTGAGCTACAACGTACCCCTATCCCTGTTCAAACCAACGAAACAGCACCAGACTTTCTTTTCGTAAAAAGTGGTACCCAAAAGATCAGGCTGAGCCTCGAAGAAGTAACCCATATAGAAGGTCTCAAGGATTATACGATAGTTCATACTGCAGAACGAAGGATCATCACAAAAGGCTCTGTAAAACATATGACCGAACTGTTTACCGAACCAAATTTCATCAGGGTACATAAATCTTTCATTGTAGCCAGGAACAAGATCAGTCAAATAGAAAAGAACAAGATCCTAATTGCCGGACACCAAATTCCTATAGGTCGGGTTTACAGATCAGGCCTCGGAAAAATATTTTAGTTTATATAGGTCTCAATTCGCCCTTTCTTTTGATCAGATTTTTATAATCCCATTGTATTAACCGCGATTTTTCAAGCCAGCGCTTTAAATCTACTATATTGATTTGGCTCACTGAAGTATAAGGAATAGAAGCGTCTTTAAATTTACCAGTATTTATTTTTAATAGCCCCTCTTCAAAACTAGCTCCACTCCAAAAAAGTAAACGCACACAGTCTTTTAACTTACTATATCCTACAATGGGGTTTCCATGCAAAAACCAAACCGGATGACGGTGCCAAATTTTGCTTTCAGCATCGGGCAAACACTGCTCTATTTCATTTTTAAGCAAATTGCAAATTTCCCGATCTTCATCGGATTGTAAATCGTTAAATACCTGAATTTCGTTGTTCATTTCCTGGTTAATTTATTATTATACTGACCAATAAGGACTTTAGCTAGATTTAAAAATACTAATATAAAATAAAAAAGACTAACCTGATAAGCCCTCTATGACATCAACCCATCGAAGAGATTATTCCTGCAACACATTGTAGACAAACTCTACAATCCTAAAAACACCATAAAAAAGCAAATCACTGTAAATCAGTTAAGTGCCAAAAAATACCACTGAGGCACAATTATTAAACATAGTCTATTCATAATTAACAAGAATTTTTAACTGTTTTAAAACGAATATTATGAAAAAGATCATCTTATCAGCAGCATTCTTAGCCGTAGCAGGATTAACCTCAGTAAAAGCGAGTGAAATCAAAAACCCAATTACAGTTGCTGTATATCAGGATAGCACTACAAAAGCTCCGGTTGAACTAAAAGACCTTCCAGAAGCAGTGCAAAAAACATTACAAGCCGATACGGTTAAAGACTGGACACCAACAGCTGCATTTTTGGTTACTAACGCAGATAAAACTGAATATTATCTAATCAATGTAAAAAAAGGAGAAGAAACAGGTTCTCTTAAAATTGACAAAGAAGGTAAAGTGGTTCAGTAACCGAATTATATAATAAAAAAACCTGTTATCCTATGATAGCAGGTTTTTTTGGAGTTAACTTAATCTATTGTCCCTCTTTATTGTATTTAGCTTTGTATGCTAACGGCGACATCCCGGTAATTTTCCTGAACACTTCACGAAAAGCCTTTACATCCGAGTAGCCTACAGCATACATCACTTCATTAATTGTTTTGCGACTGGTTTCAAATGTCTTCTTGGCTGATTCAATTTTTACCCTCTGCGCATATTCAACAGGCGTATTTCCAGTAGCTTTGATAAAACGCCTGTCAAAATTTCGCCTTCCTACAGAGAACTGACAAGACAAGTGTTCGACAGATATTTTTTCATCCAGCCTATCCTCAATATAAGCCTGTGCTTTTTTTACCATTTCATCATCGTGCTTCTTCTGGCCGGTAAATATGGTAAACGCTGACTGGCTTTGTCTATCAATTTCAATCTGAAATACTTTCGAACAGAAGATGGCAGTTTGTCTGTCGTAATACTTTTCTACCAGATAAATCATTAGGTTCAGGAAAGAATATGCACCACCATTGGTGTAAATTCCATTTTCGTCAGTGATCAATTGGTCAGCCTTTAAGTCGACCTTTGGAAACATAATTCTGAAATGATCGGCTGCTGCCCAATGTGTAGAGCAGCTTTTGCCGTCCAGTAAACCTGATGATGCCAGCATAAATGCTCCTGTACATATACTTGCTACTTCAGCACCAGATTTATACTGCTTCTCAATCCAATCAATCAGCAATTTGTTTCCCTTTATCGCTTGTTGATAATTATGGTTTAGAGAGGGTATAATGATGAGGTCAGTTTTGGTTATTGCTGAAATATTAGTATGTGGTTTTACGGTAAATAAGCCCTCATAAAAATCTATTTTTTTAGAAATGCCCGCCAGTTGAATCTTAAACAACTCTTTCCTGCCAGTTTTTTTCCAATACTCGTTGGCCCTGGACATTATTTTATATGCGCCTATAATACTGCTCAGGTTATTCTGTCCATCCGGGACAATTATCGTAAGGTGTTTCATCTGCTTATATTAATGTTATTCAATATAACAAATATAAAAAATCGCCTGTCCAAATCAACCCGCAATAACGTCCATTTCTCCCTTCACATCAGAATATTAGTCTGTATTTTTATTTGAAAAGGAGTACTGGTGGACAAATTGATTGAATTATTTTACCCGGATAAATGAGTTTTGAACATCTCCTACCCATTTATATTTATAGATCGTACTCTCTTGTTGTCCGTCTTTGTTTTTTGCATTATGCGAAATGTAAAATAATCCATCGCCTAAAGGGCACAAGCCTGTAGCTCCCCATTCAAAATGCCATCCTCTGATGCTCGTTCTGGTATCTTTAGGGCCGCTTTGCAATAAAGAAAGGGTCTTAACACTTATTTTTTGATCATCTGAGGATATTTGATCTTTAACAGCCTTTTTGTGGATATCAATCACAAACAAATCGTAATTTGGAAACTGCGTTTTAACGCCACGATATACAGCGGCAAAAAGATTCCCGGTATAAGGATCATAAGCCAGGTTTTGAATACCATAGCGTGTACTGCCAGTTTTCACAAAATATTTTTCCAATGGCCTTGCCGGCCCTGAATGATGCAATTGGTCTTGCGATAGCCGCTGCGCATATTTATTCCAGTTGGCAATATCATACTTTAATAAAACCTGATGATCATTATCGTCTCTATCCTTATCTCCATAAACACCATATGCAACATATAAGTATTTTTTATCGGAATTGGAACTTCCTATTGCCGGAGCAAAAGCAATACCATCTATTCCAGAACATGCAAACCGATGTTGCTTTGTCTGATTACCAACCTTTACGTTCGCTTCATAATCTTTTACTGCCTCCTGTATGTAAACTGTTTGCAATAATTCTTCTTTTTCAGCATTCATATTAGCCCGTACAATGCGCGATCCATCAAATACCGCAATATAAAACCCACTTTCGTTGCTGTTTTTTATCCCCAATTCTTTACTGATTCCCTTACCAATAGCATCATTTTTATATTCCAGTGACCCATATATCTTTCCGTCTGCTGTATTAAAATCCAAATCCCCAAGATGCCCTACAAAACCAGTTACGCTTCCTATCAATTTGCCCGAGAGGTCCATTTTGACCAACTTATCTGTGAACGAGAAATAAACATAGCCGTTTACTTTATCCACTGCAACACCCTGCACGTGGATTTTGCCCTGTTTCCCCGAATAGATGGAATCTGGCATATTTGCCAGCATATTTACATTTTGAGATTGGGCGTTCAGTATTAAGATTAAAAAAAAGATGGGTAATAAAATTATTTTTTTCATTTGCACAGCTATTTCAGAATAAGACATTTTAGTGTTTGAGGTTCACCAGGAAGTAAAAGTAATAATATTTGGTAATTTAGGCATTATTTGCTTTAATTTTCAATCAATTTCTTTCATTTTGTTACAAACAGAAATAATAAAACTTATTTTAAGTTAAAAACAACAATATTGCTTTTGCCAAATAATTGTGAAGAGACAGGTAAAGTATCCAGAAAAACATTTGCTCTTTTCATAAAGTATTGCTTGCTTTGAGGTATATAAAGACAAAATGGGCTTGAATAAAATTTTTATCACCACAGTATTAGTTACAAGTGGGCTAAGTATGGCTAACGCACAGACAAAGACGAAACCAGAAGAAACAGAAGTATATACACCGGTACCAAAAATAGTACAGGCAACCGGAATTTTCAGCCCTGCTCCCTCTGATGCCATAGTTTTGTTTGATGGCAAAGACCTTAGCAAATGGGTAATGACAGAAGATAGAGACAAACCTGCAGTATGGCCCGTAGCGAATAATGTATTTACCGTTAAAAAAGGAAAAGGCAGTGGCAATATCGAAACCAAACAATCGTTTGGCAATTATCAGTTGCATATAGAATGGCAGGTACCTGCAAATATTGAAGGTAAAGGACAAGGTAGAGGGAACAGTGGATTATTTCTTGCTTCCCTGGGTAAAGGAGATGCCGGATATGAATTACAAATACTGGATTCCTATAAAAATGAAACCTATACCAATGGACAGGCAGCCAGCATTTACAAGCAACTGGTTCCGCTTGCAAACCCAACCAACAAGCCGGGCGAATGGAACTCATACGATGTGATCTGGACCGCACCAACTTTTAATAACGACAAAAGTCTAGGAACTCCTGCAAGGGTAACCGTACTGTTCAACGGAGTATTGGTTCAGGACAACGTCGAACTCAAAGGACCAACACAATACATCGGAGATCCGGCTTACAAACAAGCACATGGCCCTGCGCCCATCAAATTACAATCACATGGCGATCCGAGCGCAGCACTTAATTTCCGCAACATCTGGTTAAGAGAACTATAGCCAGGTATCTTTATTTATCCCATCAAATCAATATACCAATACCCCGGCTGGACCGCACCTCTAGGAGCAGGATAAGTTCTAAATATCCGTTCCCCTAACCTGAAATTAATGGACTTTTTAAACAGAGGACCATCAAATACGAAAGTATGAAACTCACCATTCTCGCCGCATGGGTCTATCCCATCTGGAAGATCAGCCATGAACTCCTCATCTATTATTCTACCACAAAAATCTTCAAGACCTTCCCGGGCACATACGACAATGGTTTTATAGCCCAAAGAAATAAAATCCGCTATTACTTCAGAGGTATTCCTTTTCCAGATCGGAAATTCAGCCTTTAAGCCAATTTCTGCCAGTTTAGTTTCACGGTATATCTTCAGATCTTCCAAAAACAAATCGCCAAATAAAGAATGGGTAATACCTTCTGATTTTAAAAATGTCATATGCTTATGCATCTGTAACTCATAAGTACTCATATCAGGCGATCCGGGTAACCTGATCTGATACAAAGGAATTCCCAAGCTATCTGCCTGTTTAATCAAAAGGCTTTCTCTCACTCCATGGATGCTTACACGGTTATAGACATCATTAACCGTTGTAAGTAAATACCGGATATCGAAACGTTCACTTTGCAGCGCATAATGTAGCGCCAAGGTACTGTCCTTACCCCCGCTCCAATTGAAAATACTGATGTTTTTGTGCATAACTTAAGAAGACGAATTTAAAGATAATTTCAAATAAAAAACCCGGAACCATTTTTTACAACAGTTTCCGGGTACCGGACTAAATATATAGGTAAAAGGGGGCACAAAACCCTTCAAATATCACTTAATGCTGACAAACAGCTATTGGAGTAAAAACAATAAGCTTTAGATTTGTTTTCCTATAAAAGCTTATGAAAGCAATCGTTATAAAAAAATTTGGTAAACCGGAAGAGTTAGAACTTAGTGAAATAGAAAAACCCGTAGCAAATGATAACCAGGCCTTGATCAGCGTAATTGCTGCTGGTATAAATCCTGTTGATGCTAAAATCAGATCTGGATTACATAGCTCTTGTAAAGCGATGCAATTACCAACAGTTTTGGGCAAAGATGTAAGTGGTATAATTGAATATGTTGGCCGTAATGTATTGGATTTTAAGATTGGTGATGAGGTTTTTGGATGCATCAATGGCAGCTATGCAGAATATGTAGTAGCAAATCCGGAAGTTATAGCTAAAAAACCGGCAAATATTTCATTCCATGAGGCGGCGGCCATATCACTTGCCGGATTAACTGCATACCAGGCTATTCACGATCATTTAGCAGTTAAAAACGGGCAAAGGGTATTGATACAATCTGCTGCAGGAGGTGTTGGTCATCTGGCTGTACAGTTTGCTAAGCTCAGTGGTGCATTTGTTTATGGAACAGCATCTGCAAAAAATGCTGCATTTTTAGTTGAGTTGGGTGTTGACGAAGTGATCAATTATAAGGAACAGAAATTTGAAGAGATTGCCACCAATCTGGATGCAGTAATGGATACTATGGGAGGTGAAATACTTTACCGTGCTATCAATAGTGTTAAACCAGGCGGTAAAATTGTTTGTCTACCTTCATCAACCAAAGACGATCCAATAGCGATAAAACTGGCTAAGGAAAGGAATATCGAATTGATCTGGCCTATGATGCGCCCGGAAAAGGAGACTTTGCAGCTGTTTTCTACCCTACTGAAAAAAGGACAGCTAAAAGTAAAAGTTGAAAAAGTTTTCCCGTTAAATGAAATTGCTCGTGCACATGAAGTGATAGCGTCTCATACCGTTAGCGGGAAAATTGTTGTTCAAGTATCGGATTAAAATTAAAGATACTTCATTCAACACGGGGTGTTTTTCTACCATAAATCTGAACATCAGCTGGATTGTATTAATCCATCTGCATCACTAGATAACATTTTAAGTTAATCAACCTTGCAAACATGTAGCGTTTATTCTACTTCTCTCGTTTATATTGGCAAAACCATCGGATATGAATAAATTATGGCCCACAATCTTTATTGCCTTTACAATCAGCCTTGTATCCTGTAAAAAAAAACGATAATGGCACGGGATTCCCAGGTATCCATTCGAAAAGCTGTCCGAGCTATTAGCGATCACCGCTGTAGGTGTGCCTGTCATACCAGATTGTTTTATTAATCAGAAGAAGATACAACTACAATGATGAAGTTGACAAAAAATTCTTTCGAAATATGCAATCGATTGCCTATTTTGGTATCTGAATAACATGCCAAAGAAACCTAAATTAAAATATCAATGACGAAAAATAAACAATGGGCATTGGCTACCCTGGGCTTGTGTATGCTAATTTACGCTTGCAAGGTTTCTCAAAACATACTTAAAAGAGATGCCAATGGTAAAATAATAGTAAATACAGCACCCTCTTCCAAATACCTTTCCCCGCATGAAAGTATGAAGGCCATACACCTTCAAATTGGTTACCACCTGGAGCTCATCGCCAGTGAGCCAATGATCCACGAACCTGTTGCCATGGTATGGGACGGTAATGGCAGAATGTATGTTGCGGAAATGAATACCTATATGCAAGATGCAGACGGCACAGGAGAAATGAAAGCGGCTTGCACAGTAAAAAGACTGGAAGATACCAATGGAGATGGAAAAATGGATAAAGCAGTTGTTTTTATTGACAGCCTGCTCCTACCCCGAATGATACTGGCACTTGACGACCGCATTTTAGTAAATGAAACTTATTCCAATCACATTTACAGCTATCGCGATACCAATGGCGATGGTATTGCAGATGAAAAGAAACTGGTATTTAAAAATGATGCCGTTAGCAAAAGTAACCTGGAACATCAAAAAAGTGGTCTGATCTGGAACCTCGACAATAAAATATATGTGACGGTAGAAAACATGCGTTATTATTACGACAATGGTATGATCAGATCAGAATACCTGCACGAAGGTCCCGGCGGTCAATGGGGTTTAACCCATGACAACTATGGCCGTTTGTTTTTTTCTTCTGCAGGATCTGAAACCCCGGCACTGAACTTTCAGCAAAACCCATCTTACGGCAGGCTAGATTTTAAGGACCAGTTTGATGAAGAATTCCAGGCTGTATGGCCCATTATATCCACTCCGGATGTACAGGGCGGGATAAAAAGATTACGGTCTGACAGTACATTAAACCACTTTACCGGATGCACTGGCCAATCCATATACAGAGGTAATTCTTTACCTGCAGATGCAAATGGCGACCTCTTTATCTGTGAACCAGTAGGACGTCTGATACGCCGCGCAAAAGTGATCAATACAGATGGAAAAATAACCCTGAAGAATGCTTACGAAAAGGGAGAATTTATCGCATCAACAGATATGAACTTCAGACCGGTGAACAGTGTAACCGGTCCAGACGGCTGCCTTTACATTATAGACATGTACCGTGGCATTATTCAGGAAAGTGCCTGGACAAAAATTGGGAGTTACCTCAGGCCAAAGATCACCAGTAGAAATCTGGATAAAAATATTGGCCGGGGACGCATCTACCGGGTAGTATATGATGGGATAAAACCCGACAAAACAGTACCAAGACTGTTGAGCCTGTCAACTGATAAACTGATCCCTTACTTAAGCCATACCAATGGCTGGTGGCGAGAAAATGCGCAAAAACTGATCGTCATACGCGGTGATAAATCTGTCGCTCCGGCATTAAAGGAAATCGCCCTGAATACTGAGGCTACCCAGCTTGGCCGCATCCACGCATTATGGACACTGAACGGATTAAAGGTCCTGGATAATGAAACCATAATGCAAATATTAAAAGATAAAGATCCCGAACTGCGTAAAACGGCTGTATGGATCTGCGATGAAAAAGTGAGAGGTGGCAATGAGCAATTAATAGCCGCATTGAAGCCAATCAAGAATGATACAAGTCCTGACGTGCGCTTTCAACTGGCCTTAACTTTAAGGTTCAGTAAATCAGAAAAAGCACAGGCCATTATAAAAGATCTGTTGATGCGCTACCCTGGCAACCAGGTAATGGCAGAGTCGCAAAAAAAATATCAGAATAGTCTCGATGCCAAAGCATTAACAGAGAAAAATGCAAAAGCACTCACTGAAGCCGACAAAAAACTGGTAAGCCAGGGTGCCCTGATTTTTAAACAACTTTGCGCAACCTGTCATGGCACAGACGGTAAAGGCGTTATCATCGGTGGAAAAGATATGATCGCCCCTCCCCTGGCCAGCTCTGCCGACGTGACCGGAGATCCGGAGAAAATGATCAAAGTTCTCCTCCATGGGTTGTCAGGTCCTGTAAATGGTAAGACTTATCCAGATATTATGCCGGCGCTTGAAGGCAATGACGATGAATACATCGCTTCGGCACTCAGTTACATCAGGAACGACCTGGGCAATAAAGCCCCTGTTGTAAACCCCTCAGATGTTAAAAAAGTACGGAAGGAAACAAATGGCAGAAGCATTCCATGGACCGTAAAAGAACTTGAAACAACAAAAAAATAGATAGCAACTTATAATACTAAACTAAAACCAAATATGCTTAACATTCAAACCACTAAACTATTCTGGGCAAGCTGCCTGGCCTTATTGGTCACCTCCCTGTCCTTTGGGATCCGTGCAGGAATGATGAACCAACTGGGCATCGATTTCCAGTTAAATGCAACCCAATTGGGCACCATCACCGCTACCGCATTCTGGGGATTTCCCTTAGCCATTGTAATCGGGGGATTTATTGTAGACATTATCGGAATGAAACGCCTGTTGGTTATGGCCTTTATTTTTCATCTTGCCGGGATCGTGCTCACTATTTTTGCACAGGGCTACTGGACCCTGTTTTTCTCGACCTTGCTGATTGGCATCGCAAATGGTACCGTAGAGGCAGCATGTAATCCACTGGTAGCCACTTTATATCCCAATAACAAAACCACACGCCTAAATTATTTCCATTTATGGTTCCCGGGTGGTATTGTAATTGGAACCTTGCTGGTTACCTTTTTTGTACATTTAGGATTGGGCTGGAAAATACAGGTAGCCATGATGCTTATTCCTACCCTGATTTACGGATACCTGTTTTCGAAACTTGATTTTCCGGTTACAGAAAGAGTTTCATCCGGCTATTCAAATGCCGACATGTACAAAGCTGTACTCTCTCCCTTGTTCATCTTCATGTTCATATGCATGTTTGGAACAGCCATCACCGAATTGTTTACCGGGCAATGGATAGGTCTCCTGCTTAAAAATGTAACAGACAATGCCATTTTACTGCTTACCCTTACTACTGGAATCATGGTTATTGGCCGTGGTTTTGCAGAGCCTGTTGTTCACAGGCTGGCCCCACAGGGTGTTTTGTTGCTTTCAGCCATATTTGCCGCAGTGGGTCTGTATATGTTAAGCACAATGACTGGTAATTCCATTTTCTTTGCCGCCATCATTTTTGGAATAGGCGTCTGCTATTTCTGGCCTACCATGATCGGCTTTGTTGCCGAGAATATTCCTAAGTCAGGTGCATTAGGTTTAAACCTGATGGGGGGTGCCGGGATGTTTGCTGTTTCCATTTATACTATTTTTATGGGGAGCTTTTACGATAGTCTGATCGTTAAACATTTACCCTCAGATGCTACACTCGATGCTTATGTAAAAGCACCTGAACAGTCTGCAGCTGCACTGGCCCTGGCTAATGCTAAAAACCTGGCCGGGCCGGAAGTATTACAGGCTACACTAACCATTCCTGTAATCCTGATTCTCGCATTCAGCGGTCTTGTCATTTATATGCGCGGTCAAAAAGTAAAACAAGCAGAGTAACCGTATATTCGTGTAAGACAAAATTATTCTAATGATGAAGTGTATACTCCTATTCCTGATGTTCCTCCTTTTAAACTGTGTATTGGTAACCCATGCACAGGAAAAAAACTCGCTTGAAAATAGTATAGTGATCACATCCCGGGCGCAGAAAACCCAGGTATACACCAACAACAACAAATTGCAAGTCAACATATCGCCAAAGGATGTCCTTAAGTTTAAAGCTGCCGGATCAGTTAGCTACAGTGACTTTGGTGCCATAGGTAATGGAAAAACCGATGATATGGATGTTATTGCGGCAACTCATGCATTTGCCAATCTCCACGGCCTTTTGGTTAAAGCCGACGCTGGAGCAACCTATTACATTGGAGGAAAGGAGCGGAGGGCAGTCATCCAGACAAACACTGATTTCGGCACGGCCACCTTCATCATTGATGACACCGATGTGAAAAACCGCAATGCAGCCATTTTTACGGTAAGTTCAGGCCTCAAACCTATTAAACTGGAAAACATATCCTCAATAAGGCGGAACCAGCAAAAGATCGACGTGCCTTTACCAGGTCCCTGTTTAATTACCGTTACCAATTCCAACATAAAACAATACATCCGGTTTGGACTAAACCAAAACGATGGATCTTCACAAACCGACATCTTTATCGTCGATAAAAACGGCAAGGTCGATATGAATGCACCAATCATCTGGGATTTCGATCAGATTACAGAAATCACCGCGCTGCCCATCGATGAAAATCTACTGAAGATCACCGGAGGTCGCTTCACTACAATTGCCAATAAAGCTGAATCAAAGTCTACTTATTATAGCAGGGGCATTTCTATCAGACGATCCCATGTACTTGTTGAAGGGATGCAACACAACATCAAGAATGAAGGAGACCATGGCGCGCCATACGGAGGATTTATCAACATCGGTAACTGCGCGTATGTGACGGTAAAAAACACCATCCTTACCGGACACCGGACCTATAGCGCCATTGGCGCAGCGGGTAAGCCTGTCACAATGGGCACCTACGACCTTTCTGTAAACCGTGCAGTCAACATATCTTTCGTAAATTGCAGCCAAACCAATGACATCAACAACAACAAATACTGGGGTATTATGGGTTCAAACTTTTGCAAAAACCTTCTCTATGATAACTGTACACTCTCGCGGTTTGATGCCCACCAGGGAGTTGCCAATGCCACGATCCGAAACTCGACCCTCGGACACATGGGGATCAATGCCATTGGCAGTGGTCTTTTAACAATTGAGAATTCCACCGTCCGTGGACGGAGCTTTGTTAACCTGCGTCGCGATTATGGCAGTACATGGCATGGAGAAGTAGTAATCCGTAACTGTGTCTTTGTGCCGGCAGGTGGTAAATCTGTGAGTGCTTCCCTGATCAGCGGATTCTATTCAGGCCAGCATAATTTCGGCTATACGTGCTATATGCCGGAACGTATTACCATTGAAAATCTCCGAATTGACGACGCTATCCATCCGGATAATTACCAGGGGCCCGCCATTTTCAGCAATTTCAATCCGGAAATGAAAGACAATACCTACCAGGAAAAGTTCCGCTATGTCAAAACCAACGAAGTCATTCTCAAAAACATCACAACCGCCAGTAAAAAAGTGCTGAGGCTTAGCGATAATCCGTTTATGTTCAAGGATGTAAAAGTTAAAACTAATTAATTGGACCTTTTCAGATATTGATAAATCTCGCTGTTGGTAGACAATATCACAGAGGTCTTTTCACTAAATGTCTTATCAAGTGTCTCCATTGATTTTAAAAATCCATAAAGACTCTTAGACTGAGCAGATTGATTATAAGCAGATGCATAGATGGATGCCGCATTGGCATCCGCCCTACCTTTTATTTCCTCTGCCTTTTTAAAAGCGGCAGATTGAATATTCTTTAATTCCCTGTCCTTATCACCATTTATCTTAGAAGCCTCACCCTGGCCTTCTGATCTAAACTTATCCGCAATCCGGAAACGCTCACTTTTCATACGCTCATAAACTTGTGTCTGCACCTCCTGTACATAATTAATCCTTTTAAACCTGAAGTCCAGAATCTTTATTCCCAGTTCAATAGCTTGTTTATTGGCAGATTTAAGGATCATGTCCTGCATCTTATCGCGTCCTACGTACACTTGCGTTAATGAATCGCCCAGTACTTCCCCTATCGAATCAAGTTCCGGCCTTCTGTTGCTGCTACGTACCAGTTCCTCAATATTATTCTTGGCTACTACATTTCTCGTTTCCCCGTCCAGGATATCATCCAGTCTGGATTGAGCCCCGCGTTCGTTCGTAAGCCGCTTAAAAAACTGAAGCGGATCAGTAATCTGCCATCTGGCATAAGTCTCTACAAAAATGAACTTTTTGTCTTTGGTAGGCAATTGGTTCGGATCGCCAACCCATTCCATAAAACGCTTTTCAAACACGTTGGAAGTCTGTAAAAAAGGCAATTTAAATTTTATTCCAGGTGTAGTTATGGCATTACCGATGGGCCTTCCAAATTGGGTGACCACCACTTGTTCAAATTCCTTAACAGTAAAAGTGCTGTTTAGCAAACACAATAGTGCAAAAAAAGCCAATAGTCCCAATAATATCTGTTTTCCTCTCATATTAGTCCTTTTTAGTATTATCCTTATTCAGTTGCATCTGCAGCAGCGGCAATACATTAGCTCCGTTCTGGTCAGTTACAATCACATTACCCAGCTTAGACAATATGGTTGTCATATTTTCCAGGTAGATCCGCCTTTTAGTTACCTCAGGTGCCTTTATATATTGATTGTAAAGATCATTAAACCTGGCTGATTCACCCTCGGCATTATTAACTCGTTCTATCGCATACCCTTCAGCTTTTTGTATAGTTGCTTTAGCCTCTCCGCTTGCCTTTGGAATTACTTTATTGTATTCAGATTTGGCCTGGTTGATCAGTGTTTCCTTTTCCTGCTGTGCCTCATTTACTGCATTAAAAGCAGCTTTTACAGGATCAGGCGGGTTTACATCCTGTAATACTACCTGTTCTATTTTAATCCCTATGTTATATTCATTACAGATTTCCTGGATCAGCTGGTGCAGTTTTACAGTAATTTCAGTTCTTCCTATGGTCAATACCTCATTTACTGTTCTATCTCCAACAATCTGCCTGGTTGCAGCCTCCGATATATTTCTGAGCGTACTCTCGGGATCCCGCACTTTAAATAAATAATTGTAAGCATCATTGATCCTGTACTGGACTACCCATTCTACATCAGCCAGGTTAAGATCTCCCGTTAGCATCAGCGATTCATCTCTTAAGCCATCCTTTGAATATTCAGACTGGTTGTCTACTGCCCCCATCGAGCGAAAACCAAACTCCAGCTTTTGCTGGCGCTCAACCGGAACTTTATGCACCGTCTCTATAAATGGCATTTTAAGGTTCAACCCCGGGTCAACCGTCCTGGTATATTTACCCACCCGGGTAATAACCCCTACTTCTTCAGTACCTATTTGAAAAATAGTTCCCCAAAGCAAAATCATCAATACGATGGCGATTAAAATAAACCTTAAGTTTTCTCTGATCCAGGTCAGGATCTTTGATTCGGCAAATTGGTTTGTAAAGTCTCTTTCCTTAAATTCCATTTTAATTAGCTGGTAAAAAATTGTTTCATCTCATAAATCGGCCCACACCGCAGAGAAAGATATCGAATTTTTACACAAAAAACGAATGGAATCTGTACCATTTGGTTCGGTGATCACTTCATTCCCAGCACAACTATTTTTGCCTCACTGGTTGTAGCAGCAACATGTCCCATTCCAACGTCAATTAATTTTTCCACAGATCCAGTATTACTCCAGGATGCAATAGGCTGTCCATCTCGATTTAACGCGATCACATGTCCCACTTCTGTGCCAACAACAATTTCCGCTTTACCATCACCGTCCAGATCGGCTAATGTCATTGACCGCACCGGTTCACGCAAATCCCGTCGCCATAAACGTGTGCCATCTGCATTAACTGCTATTAGGCTGGCATTGAGCGTTCCAACCAGTATCTCTTTTTTTCCATCGCCATTTACATCAAGAAGTTCCATGCAGGTTGCACCATCACCTGTGTTGTAAGTCCAGGGTCGTTTACCATCACCTGCTATCGCATATAGATTACCATCTCCACCCGCAATGTATGCAGAGATCCTGCCTGAACCAGTCAAATCTCCTGCTGCTACTGCATTTGCAACCGGACCCACAGGACTGATCATCCATTTTCGATTGCCTTCGGGGGTAATTGCATGCCAGGCTGCATATTGCGTGCCAGCTATTACTTCCTGCTTGCCGTCACCATCCAGATCAGCTGCTGTACCGCTGCTCGAAGCGTGCAGGCTTAGGTATTTCCAAAGTAATTTTCCTTCAGCATTGTAAGCATAATGATACCAGTTGCTACCCCCGGCAATAAGCGAGCGGTTACCATCTCCCGCAAGATCAGCAGCAGTAAAATATACAATCGCCTGGGTATCTTTATATATAGGTATTTGCTGTTCCCAGATCATTTGTCCCGACTGATCTAGTACAACGATCCTGCCGCTGGCATTACCTGCCACAATGCGTTCAGGAGTATCTTTAGTGAGTTTGCCGGTCCAGACGGCAGTAATATCTCCTCCGACAGTATATTGCCATTTGATTTTTGTATCTGCATGAAGTGCATATAAAATACCATCACTACCAGCCGTATAAATTCCATTTTTGTCAGCCGCAGTAGGGCGGTTTCCGGTTGATTTATTGGGTATAAATTGAGCCTTTTCTACCAGCTTTCTCACACTAAAGTTACCTGACACCTTATATTTTGCCGGCGCAGCTGCAGGAAACTTTAGTTCAAAATCTCTCGGCAGCGTCAAACCTGAAATCACATGCTTACCAGCAGGCAAATCCTTCATATGTATTTTTTCATCGAAAGCAAAGGAAGCTTTGGTGGGTTTTTCTGCGAATACGGTCAATCCATCAGCAGTCAATTCAACCGATACGAAATCATTAGAGCTAAAGATAGTTTTACCGTTCAGGCTGAATTTTTTAGCGCCTCCTAATACGATCTTCTTATTGCCCAACCAATACAGTTGTGCATCCGTCTCAAGGGCATCTAATTTAATCCCGCCTGTCCCGATGAGCGCCTGGTCGTCACCACTACCAAGTAATAGTGCTGCGTCGTTTACACGGACAGCCCTAACTGGTGACCTTTCTTCTGCGTCAGCACTCATCACATTAATGATATATAATTTATCACCTTTGCGCAGTACCGCTCCGCGCGTTTGTTGCAGTGTGTTTATAACCGGATCAGCATATTTATAACCGATCCAGTTTTTACCAGTTTCAACATCACCAAAGAACCTCAAGTGTGAACCATCCAGGTTTTGGATTGAAAAACGCTCCCCCTGCTGGCTTAGATTAAAAGTATTTTCGCTTAAAGTCGGTTTTCCAAGGCTATGCCAGTGCGTCTGGATATTGTAAGTATCATTACTGTTCGCCTTTACTTCATCAATAAAGACGAAAGCTTTATCTTTGTCCCAGATAACATTACGGGTCCAATCGGTACCTCCATAGTTGATTGTCGTAGTACGGGTCATGCCAACATTCGGCAGATCTGCAACAAGCTCACGTCTAACGAATGGTGGCATAGCAGAAGCCACTCCATCACGAAAAATCAGTAAGGTGTTATGAAATTTCGGTGAGGATTTAATATAATCCCCCTCGGCCAGCCAGATGCGGCCACGATCTGTAAGCCGTAAAACAGAATTTCCGTCTCTATGACCATGATAACCTACATTTATGCCATCAATCACCATGTATGAACTTTGCGGATCAAATGACGAGCGAAAAGATATTTTATCAAAAGCCTGATTTAAAGGAACGGTACCTTTTCCATTTAAACTGGTATAGAACAGTGAGTCCATCGGGATATATCTGGTACCCAGAAGATCAGATGGTTCCACAGGTTTCACGTAGACTGGCATAGGGAGTGCTCCTGGATCAGAGCTGGAAGCATTATGATTTTTATGCATTGCCCACGAATACCGCCCATCCCGTTTCAACATAGTCAGGTAATTCCACAAAGCCATATTGGACCTTGGATTAAATCCTGCAACATCACCAAAAGCACATTGGTACCCCAGGTTATCCATGGTCATTATGGCCAGGTTACCGGCAATATCCGCCCGCCCCGAATCAAACCAGGTAAAGTCCGGGCGAGAAGTAGCATAAAACCCCATATGCCGTGCAGAAATACCGCCATAAGCACTGCAATCTTCTTGCGATTTCCATGACTGCTGCTGTATAACGAAACAATTATCGCCCATTTCACGCCATTTTTTTGCTTCACTATAAGTAGGATAATATTTACCAAAATACTGCCCGGCAGCAACAAAGCCCTGACCTGGAAACGTATGATGGTTATGTCTTATAATCGATGTTTTGAAAGCGGGGACATAGGCGTAATTCTCATAATAATGAATATAATCAAGTATAATCTTCAGCACCTTCACACGATCTTCTTCCGTAAAAGATGGACTCTCCTCAACTTTATCCCACGCGGCGATTAAAGGACCAAACAAAAAATCTGCAGCTCCACCCCAGGGGCTATCGAAAGCCGCCGGGCTATTGGTTTTCAGATCATATTCAAGAAAGAGCAATTCTCTGAAAAGCTTAGCCTGGCCCTCATTACCGCTAAGAGCATACGCGTCCGCAGCTTGAACAATGGGATTGAACAGTCCCCCCTGCTTGCCATTCTTGAAGTCGGCAGCAGATTGTACAAGGATTTTGGCAATTTGCTCATCGGTGGGGTTGGGTAACGCTTTCCGGGTATGCTCATATTTCAAAGTACCGGAGATCGCTAAGGTGCTGCCTTTAGTAAGATCCCTGCAAAAACGATCTGTGGCCTTTTCGACACCTTTAACAGTACTACCACCAAGTACCAATACATTTGCCCCTTTACCCCATGGGTCAGACACAGTTTGTATCAAATAGCCATCTTTACCGGGGTACATTGCATCAACAGCAGAATAAGTACGAAAATAAAGATGGGCAATAACTCCGTTATTTTCCAGGCTTCCAAGGGCAATGATGTTTTGATCAGGCTCTGATTTGATAAATTCGCCACGTTGATTGGCCATCTTATCGGCTGCGATAATTTCCAGCTTAGCACCTGTTTCCTGTCGGATAGCATACTGTAATTTTTTAGCCAGCTTCAGAAATTCAACGCTGACAGGCGTAACAATTCTACCATTTGCTTTCCCGTTTTTGACTAAAATAGTTTGTCGTATGAGTGGTTTCCGTGCTGGTAATCCGTTAATAGCAATTTGTTTGACTGGCGTTTGTCCATTTGCAAATAAAGTGCATAGCAGCATTGCAAGTGTAATCTGTGTAACTGTTTTTTTCAACGTTAAGATTTAATTTAAGTAATTCTTACAGTTAAACAGTTGAAACCTGTTGAAGTAGTAGAGAAAGGAGGAATAACGGAAATTATTTCCTTTTTTTGGAGGCTTTTGCTATCGGATTGAACTGAAGGCACAGGTCTATCCAATGTGCCAGTTTTCTATGACTGGTAATATCGGCTAAGGCTACATAAACAAAATCTTTACTTGTACGCCCGTTCATCACCATCTGACTGCAGGTGCCCTTTTCCAGTTCTTCAACAACCCTTTCATGGCCAATACGGCACAGCAGGTTTTCCTGATTTACACAAACACACATTTTACCATTGACCAGAAAACAGTTGCCGCTAAACATGCTCTTTTCTTCCACATCCTGCTGCTCGCTGACCAGCAATTCCCTTACCTGGTCTGCAACCTCCTCATTGATTACTCTTTTCATATCCTTATTCTTAACGCTAAATTACACAACAGGATTTAATTACATCTTCTATTTCACCTATCAGCAAGTATTCATCATTCTGTCATAAATCCCGCCCCTTAACAATAAATTATAATGTAAAATCTCATTCCGTAGCATCTGTATTTAACTGGTTGAGCCATTGCAGTAATTAGGAACCTCCAAATTTATGAGTGTTTTGTAACCCATCCAAATGCAGCCATACAATTTCGCCCCCAATCAGCTTAAAAGCATAAACTCTAATTTACCCCAACAACCATGCACCGGCGCAAGGCTTTATGGGAAGTATCTGCGCTACAGGATATGCCGGTAGAATTGTTCAAAGGCCAGGCCTCTGAAAGTAAGCTGGAAACCCAGATGGAATTACCACTGATGAGTAAGGGTGAACAAGTGGTGCAGGATTATGCAACTGTTGGACTTTCCCTCAAAGCCCATCCGGTGAGTTTTGTGCGGCCACAGCTAGATATGCTGAACACCAAATCCTGCCATACGATCAATAACGACGCGACAAACGGGCAACTGGTCAAAGTAGCCGGTCTGGTCCTGGTCCGTCAACAACCCGGCACCGCCGGAAGAGTATGTTTCATCACCATTGAAGATGAGATCGGTTATTCCAACCTGGTGGTGTTCGAGAAATTATTTGAAACCTACGGGAAAGAGATCCTGCACTCCATAATTCTGCAACCTCAGAAGAGTGATGCTTAAAAGTTACCCTCCCCTTTAAAATCCTGAAGAATCATCTGTTTACTGACCACCATTCCGGCAGTAGTCCCCATAGCCACCGCATTGGCAATGGTCCGTATTTTTGAAGCATTGTCACCTACCGCATATACCCCTTTCAGTGTTGTTTCACTAAATACATCAACCTTAAGATGCCTTCCTCCGTAAGTTCACATCCCATCTCCTCAGGAACCTTACAGTGCTGTTCAAACGAACCCGGCGCATATAACACTTTCAGCGGGTATGCGCTTCCATCTGAAAAAAGTACATTCCGAAGCTGCCCATTGTCCTGTTCCAGCATAGAGACCTCTTTCTCTACCACAGCTATACCGCGCCCCACCAACTGCACCTGTTGATCTCCAGACAATATGGAAATACCATTAGTAAAAAGTGTAAGGTCAGTCGTCCAGTTAGAGATCAGCCTGGCAAAATCAAAGCCCGCCTCACCATTACTTAGTAATCCCGTTGGCTCACCTTTAACTTCATATCCATGACAATATGGGCAATGTATTACAGAAATCCCCCAGCACGCTGCCAGTCCATCAATTGGCGCCAATATGTCTCGGATTCCTGTAGCAAAGATGAGCTTCCTTGCGCTATAGATTTCTCTGGCCTCAGTAAATACCTCAAAAGCATCTCCATCCCCTTTTCCCGAAATCACCCGGCCACTTAAAAAGCTTACCGTCGGATAACGCCCTACCTGCAATCTCGCCAGCGCGGCGATGTCTTTAGGTGTGTTCCCGTCATTCGTCAGGAAATTATGTGAATACGGAGTCTGTCTGTTACAGGGCAATTCGCTGTCAATAATGAGCACTTTTTTCAATGCCCTGCCAAGCGCCATAGTTGCAGCTAATCCGGCATAACTTCCTCCAACAATGATTACATCGTAATGGTATTTACTTTTCATTTTTATACACCTCCTTATTCCTTCTTTCAAACATAACGATCAGCAATTCAACCATTGGCATACCGATAAATACCATCCATGGCACCAAAGACACGGTCAACAGCAACGTACGCAAATAGAGCGGCAGTAGTACCAGTTGTACCCCAAAAAGGTAATGGAACAGCATTATCGAAGGATAGATCACTGCCCAGATCTTCAGCGAGGCAATGAGTTTCATTTTTGTTTTCATCGTTTCTATAAATTAAATTAAGATCATTATTTAACAGATAATGGATTGTTCTTCCATGCATTGCTGTCAGCAAGCAGATTAAAGCCGGATGATCTGACCTGTTCCGGGCCCAAATACAGATTTGCGGAAACCAAATTCCAGCTGCTGCATAGTTACCGGTATATCGCCGGGAAAATATGGAAAATATTGAGGTGAGGCCTCGATCACCGTTGGGCTTACTGCATTAATGCGGATACCATATTCCAGTTCAATCGCTGCTGCGCGCACAAAGCCCTCTACTGCTCCGTTTGCCGCCGATGCGTTGGCAAAGTTTCGCTGTGGATCATGCGAAAGTGCCCCTGTGATTAAAGTGAAGGATCCCTTTGGCCTGATAAAATCTTGTCCGATCAATACCAGGTTAATCTGACCCATCATCTTTCCCTCAACCCCCTGGCGAAATTCCCGATCCGAAAGCTTGCTCCAGGGTCCAACATAGGTGGGTCCGGCAGTGGAGATCAGTGCATCAAATCCCCCAACCTTTTTATACATTTCCTCGATCGATCTGGTAGCGGTAATGTCTACACTGATTTCACAACCTTTGCTGGCCGCGGTAATTACTTCATGTTCTTTGTTAAATGCGCTGGTCAGGTATTTACCCATGGTGCCTGATGCGCCAACGATGATAATCTTCATAATATTAAATTTATACTACAAAATTATCGCGCTGACAAAACTGCCAATAGGACAAGTCCTTAGTTCAACCGGATTTATCTTGAATTCTGGCGAAAGGCTTCTGGCGAGTATCCCATGTGCTTTTTAAAAAAGCGGATAAAGTACGAAGGATCATCATAGCCAAGCAGCTCGGCAACTTCTTTAACCTGAGAAGTGGTTGCGATAAGATAGCGCTTTGCCTCAAGTAATATGCGCTCGTTGATCAGTTCTGAAACAGTCTTGCCGACAGAAGATTTACTGATCTCTCCCAGCTGGTAGGTTGACAGGTTCATCATTGAGGCATAGTCCGAAACCTGTTTACAATCCGTGATGTGCTGATCAAGCAGGGATAGTAATTCCTCGAAACGCTCCTGTACGTAAGAATTTGCTACAGGCGCCACATCCCTGGAACCAGATCCCTGACGCAAAAATTCAATAAAAAAGATATCGAGTGCCGAGCGGACTGCATCTTCGAAACCAGTTTCACAAGTATTAAATTCCTCCATCATCAGTTCTAAAACTGAACTGAGCCGATCAAATCTATCCGCTTCAAGCGCGCAAAAGTTCTTATAACTTGCTTTTAACAGCCGCTCCGCAGCACGTTTATCATTTGGATGGTAAAATTCGTTATTGAACTCCAAAAGAAAGCCCTTACTACCAACAGCCAGGGAAAGCCGGTGAACCTGGCCTGGCCGCAAAAAGAAAAGGTTGAATTCCTTTACCGAAAAAAACTCAAAATCAATTTCATGTTCACCCCTTCCACTCCGTATCGCCAGGATAAAATAGAAATCGTGCCTGTGCAGGTCATGAACCAGTCCGACAGGCCCGATGATATCCTCAACTCTTCTGATCTTGAACCTTTCTTCACTGATCGATGGTAGCTTTAAACCTGCAAGCGTCCTTACGGGTATTTTTTTAATCATAGCGCATAAACAGATTCTATAAAGATAAACAAAACCCAAAATTTATCCCATTTTTCAACAGTACTTAATGGTGCCCCGAAAATTAAACCACCCGGAACACTCCAAAATAGCACATCATTGGCCAAGCCCTCCAAAAGTGTATGATCAAGCTTAAATTCTATCTATTCAAGAGGTAAATCCAATTGATTGCCACTCCTGCTCCTTTTCTGCTCAATTTCTACCATAGCTCCCTAACATGTTGTCATGACCATTTCAAAAACGGCATAAGTTCGGCTACGAGCGAAGCAAAACCCTAGTTGAACCGAACATGAACCGGGCATGTACCAAACTTGCAGACCAATGGCAGGAGTGCGGCAGACTTACAGCAGCAGTGTGACAAGTAATTGGAGGATAGGGCACTGTTAAAAGCAGATCATGAATGCTATCTGGAATTATCTACTTTCCAAAGGTTGTATTCTTCAGGTAGGCAATGTCCGCAGGGGCGGTATCCATTGTTGATCGCTTCCTTTACATCTTTAAAAAAAACACGGTTTTCTATTTTCATCCGTTTACCGGAGGAACAATTCAGCAAGCCATAAACCTTGGCCTTTTTATAGCCACCCAGTGTGATGACCCCTGAGCGGATAAGACTGCCCAGGTTTCTTTTTCTCTCTTGGGCTGTTTCGCCAAATGTTATATGCTGGTACATCTGCTAAATTAGTTCAAATTTCTGTTTCGTCAGGTCAAAAATACAACATGTGGAAGGTTTACAAAACCCGTTTCTTGCGACATATAAGTTAAAGCGAAAGTTTTTATATTTGTAACTACCTATGAATGCACAAGTAGAAGATTTTTTCGGGCGTACCAATAAATGGAGTAAAGAATTCCATTTGTTGCGGGCAATAGTTACGCAAAACAAATCACTGAAAGAAGAATATAAATGGATGCATCCCTGTTATACTCTTGAAGGAAAAAATGTTGTTCTTATTCATGGGTTTAAGGAATACTGTGCGTTATTGTTCCATAAAGGTACGTTGATGACAGATACAGCAGGCATTTTAGTCCAGCAGACAGCAAATGTTCAGTCGGCCAGGCAAATCAGATTTACTACTGCCGAACAAATAGCAGAACTGGAACCCTTTATTAAAGATTACATCAAAGAGGCCGTTGAAATTGAAAAATCGGGAAAGCAGGTAGAAATGAAAAAACTTACTGACTATCCCATTCCCAAAGAATTCCAGGCCATTTTAGCCGAAGATAAAGCTCTTGCTAAAGCTTTCAATTCCTTAACATCAGGACGACAAAAAGCATATTTATTCTATTTCAACCAAGCCAAACAATCCAAAACCCGGGAAGCGAGAATTCAAAAATACCATCAGCGTATTTTAGATCACAAAGGGATTGATGATGAATAGGATATACGTATTTGAGTAAAATTGAGCATTTATTTCACGCCAGATCGCCTTTAATGTTTCCAACTTCCTCGTAATTAGCCTTCCAAAGCAGATTACAAACATGGCATGACTTGTGTCTCAACAGGACAAACAAGCAAACCAATGAAGTATCTATTTAATGTTCTTACGCTAGTACTGTTCTTACAGTTTAGTAGTTGTGTAAAGGAAGAGTTCGATTTACTTTCACCAGAATTGAGTGATTTTACCATTACACCTAAATTTTTGGGCGAGGAGACATTCCTCCTGATCAACCCAAAAAGCAAAAGTGATGGAGCTTTTATCTATAAAGTAAACAATAGCAGTTTAATCAGTATAGAAGGGAATATCGTAACGCTAAAAAAAAGCGGTGTATGCACAATTACGGCCATACAGGTTGCTTCCGGTGGTTATAAAAGAGATTCTATACAAGCTACTTTTCCTATCGGTGCGCTACAGTGGCCCACAATGTCTGATTTTACGATAGACACTAAAATGCTGGGAGACGCCCCATTTGAATTAATTGCACCAAAAAGCAATAGTAAGGGTTTAATTACCTATACCAGCAGTAATCCTGACGTTGCGAGTATTGCAGGAAAAATAGTATCCATAAAGTCTGTCGGAAAAACAATTATAACGGCGAGCCAGGAAGCAAATGGTATTTATTTGGCTGCCAAAATAAACATAGAGCTGGTTGTTATTAACCGCCCGGCTGAAGATAATGTTGTAGTTGATATTGAGGGAAATAGCTATAAAACCATTAAAATAGGAACACAAACTTGGATGATGGAAAACCTCAAAACAACACATTACAGAAACGGAGATCCAATACCAAATTTAGCAGATCAGACGGCATGGACCTCAGACCTATCGGGTGGTTATTGTACTTATAGCAACAGTCTAGAAAATGGAGCCACATATGGAAAACTGTATAATTGGTATGCCGTACATAATCCAAAGGGGCTTGCGCCTACCGGATGGCACATTCCAAGCGATGCCGAATGGGCCATATTGTATAACTATATAGGTGGCACAAGAGAAAGCGGCAAGAAAATTCAGGATACTAATCCCGTGCATTGGTCTAATTATGTTATTGCAACTAATGAAACGAAATTTAGCGGTTTGCCCGGAGGAAACAGAAACTCCAACGGCATCTTCGAAAACTTATCATGGGATGGTATCTGGTGGACTGACACCAGTAATAATAACTTGTCTGTAGGGTATGATTTGTACGTAAAAGGGTATATCGAACGTATAGAGAGAGATAAAAAATACGGCTTTTCAGTTCGCTGTGTAAAAGACTAGTGGATTTGGTATTCAATTATTCTTTCTTATATGTTTTTTTGACAAACCTTTTATTTCCTGAAATTGTTAAATGCTTGAACAATAATTTGTAAAAGATGAAAACTACAGGTACAGTAAATAAACGGATTAAAACCAACAAGCCAGGGTTAAAAGGGAATCCGGGATATTATTTTCATGCTGATGAGGATTTCAGGGAAGACTGGGATTGGGGGAAATCAAAAATGATCGCCTCCCAAGCGGTTTCTAAACCCCTAAACAAGTTTGAAATTTAACAGCGTTCAATAATTTCGACATTTAAATTCAGAAGCCACTATTATTGCTTTTAATCATAAAAGCGGGATCTTTTCAGATGCCCGCTTTTATTTGCTCGTTAAGAATGTTGTCCTTCATGTACTCCCTCTGCGAATTCTTCGACGATCTTATCATTGAATGCCGGAAGATCCTGCGGACTTCGGCTGGTGACGAGCCCTTCATCAACAACGACTTCCTGGTCATACCACTCGGCACCTGCATTCAGGAGATCAATTTTGATCGTTTTGGTGGAGGTCATCCTCCTGCCCCGTACAACCTCTGCTGTAATTAATACCTGTGGACCGTGGCAGATCGCTGCTACAGGTTTTCCTGCATCAAAAAATGCTTTGACAAAGGCAATTGCATCCTCATTCTTTCTTAATGCATCTGGATTTAATACGCCGCCAGGAATTAATAAGCCATTATAATCTTCAGCATTGGCCTGGCTGATCGTTTTATCGACGTTCACTTCAATTGTCCACTGCTGATCGCCCTTCATTGCCTGTATCTTCCCTGATTTAGAAGAGATGATCTCAACTTTGGCGCCTTCTTCTTTTAACCTTTGAACCGGGCTTGTCAATTCTGTTTCTTCAAAACCGCTTTCTGATAAAACGGCAATGGTTCTATTGCTTAATTGTCCCATGTCATTACTTTTTATGTATAACTTTTAGTTTACTGTATAATAACTACAATGGGCGCTTATAGAATGTTTTTATTTTTTACCAAGCTCTTCCGCCAAACCGATCAGAAGGCCATCCTTTGACCGAATGTAGCAAAGCCGGTAGGAGTTTTCATACTGAACCACTTCGCCAACGAGCTGGGCACCATGCTTGAGCAGCCTGGATACCAGCTCGTCAATATCCTCGATGGTGAACATTGCGCGCAGGTAACCGAGCGCGTTTACAGGAGCTGCCCTGTGATCTTCGATAATAGACGGCCTTAGAAACCGTGAAAGCTCAAGCCGGCTGTGGCCATCAGGAGTAACCATCATCGCAACTTCGACGTGCTGGTTGCCTAATCCGGTAACACGACCAGCCCATTCACCTTCGATTGTTGCCCGTCCTTCGAGCTTCAAACCTATTTCTGTGAAAAAAGAGATCGCGTCGTCAAGAGATTCTACAACGATCCCGATATTGTCCATTCGTAATAATTTATTTTGTTCCATAGCATTATCTATTTATTATAACCCTAACAAATATCATGGTAAAAAGTGATTATAATGGGGGGATAAAGCGACTTTTTATAGGTCTGTTTGCGACATAAAAAAATCAAATAGTAATTTATCCGTATATCATATGGTTAAATTGTAAATTGGTATATGCTGAGAATATTGTCTTATTTAAATATTGCGCTTGCATTGACCTACTTTTTCGGTTATCTGCTCAACAGTTATTCCTGGCCAATCGCTGCTATTTTAATAGTGATTGTATTTAATGGGATGGTACTGCAACATCTGGAAAATGAAAAAGTATTTAAGACTGTTCATTATGTGCTTGCGTTTTTAAATCTGGTGTTTGCTATATTTCTAACAATTTGGGCATGCCACATCTTGCAATCATCTATTGAACACAATTATTTTGGGGATAGCGGCATCTACCTTGGCCTGACCACACTGTTTGTACTCAGTATTGTGCTTCACCTGCTGCTGCTGTTTAAAAAGAATATTTGAGCATCTTCCTTATGCTAATTTTATTTGTCAAATTTATGATATAAAATCTAAAAAGCTAATATTGTTAGTATTTTATTTTAAAAAGCTTTAACTTTGAATTTACCTAAATTTTACACCATGGGAAAAGTTGAGCTGCTTGCTAAAATAAAGGATCGGAGGTCAGATGATTGAGTTGGATTATTTCCCCGACGGGCTGGACGGTATAGTTTACCAGGTGCTGCAGTTTCGTACTGGTGAGCCATGGCGGATTGTATACACAGGAGAGCTGATTTGCAGCATGGAAAAGCTGGAGGGCTTGTGGTATGTAAAAGGGAAGGTCCAGATGCCCCAAGAGCTTATTGAGGGCATCGGTCGCTTAATTGATCAGCAGCATTTTAACCGTTTACCGATGGAGCTCAAAATGCATTGGGAAGCTTATGTGCAAGAGACAATTGCACAGGGAGATCATCAATATCTGGTAGTTTGCAAGGCTGGGATTGATTTTGAACGGTTTGAAAAATTATTCAGGGCTTATATCATGAATTTGGTTCAGGACCCCTGGGAGATATGTTTCCGGGTATATGATGCCGGAATGTCTGACGATTTTGAAGTTGTGATAAGAGGGCAGATGTTGGTTTATTGATAGATAAAAGTTGAAGATCGAACAAAACTCCAATGGTCATTTAAAACATAAGCCAGTATGATTTGTTCTTTAATCAGATAACAGGTATTTACTAAAACTAATAATTATGGCAAACCAACAGGATAATCAGAAAAAAGATGAAGCGCCAAAAAAAACTGTTTATAAAGAAACGCAGGAGCGCATCAATGAAAAGAAATCAGACAGCGGAGAAACTTCTTCGGTTGCTGATTTGGGAAGAACAGACCTGATCTCAAGACCGGAAAGAAAACATAGGCCGCTTGGATCAAGTCATGAGCCAGGAACAACGCCAGGTAGCGATATATAATAAAAAGGCGCTGATGTCCGGTCAGCGCCTTATATTTCTTAACGTTTTAAATCTAACCTATACTTATGAAAAATCATGGAACACCAAAACCCGGTTCTAAGGAATATGATATTGAAAAAACAGAAGATCTAACCACTCCTAAATATCATAGCAGCACCGATCGAAGAAGCAGCCATGAGCTGCCAGCGACTGAAAACCTGAATGATCAGCCAGAAATCAAATCTGATAAAAGAATAAAAGGCGAAGATGTCCCGAAAACTAATTTAGGTAATAAACGAAGTGATGATGAAGAACAACAGGAGAAGCTGATTACTCCGTGATGCTCACTTATCAATTGACCCTTGTTCTGCTATTTTGATATAATAGTTTTTATCAATTGCTAAGCTGTTTGTATCGCCTTTAGGGACAGGAAGTATTTGCCATTGTGTTGTTGGGTGGATTAACTGAAAGGTCTTGCCATCAACTGCAATGTTGAGGGGCATAGCAAAGCCATCAATACATTTTGTCCATCTAAAATGCAATTCTCCATGTTGAAAGCGGTATTCCCATACAGGCACCTGGGTAGTTTTTAAGTATTGGCTGAATACACTTGTAAAATCTTTTTTTGTGTACTGGTTAAGAAACTCCAGGATCTGCTCTGTAGTAACAGTTTGGTGAGAAAATGTTTGGTTTAATCCCTTTAGCCAGCCACGAAAAACAGCGTCTCCCAATTGTTGCCGGATAGTGTGAAGCATTGCTGCGCCTTTATAGTACCTATCGGACGTACTTGTGCCCAGGATTGGCCGGTCATTTTTTATGCGCTTCCATGTCCCCAGTGAATATTCATTACCTGCTTCATTACCCCATACATAGGCTGTATAAAGACTCTCCAGATATTTCGCAAAGCCTTCATGTAACCAGGTATCATTGTGAGAACTCGACGTAAGGCTGTTGCCAAACCATTCATGACTGCTTTCATGCACCAGTATGAAGTCCCATTTTAGTCCCCAGCCTGTTCCGGAAATATTGTCTTTTCCCCTATAACCATTCTGGAATCCATTTCCATACGCTATTCCACTTTGATGTTCCATGCCAGGCATGGGTGCCTCTACCAACTTATAACCATCTTGATAAAACGGATATGGCCCCATCCAATGTTCAAAAGCGCGCAGCATAGTATCCGTCTGCAATAAATGTTTCTTTGCTTTCGCCAGGTGATAATCCAATACCCAGAAATTGCAATCAAGCTTTCCTTTCAAACCTTTGTACTCAGTATGCCAGCTCTTATATTTTCCAATATAAGGCACAATGTTGTAATTGTTAATCGGGCTTACCACTTTCCAATTGTAGGTTGTGGTACCGCCTTTGTTAACAACTTTGCTCCGTAACCGCCCATTTGCGACTGCTGTTAGCGTATCAGGCACAGTGATACTGAAGTCTACACCGTTATCAGGTTCATCGTATAAGACTTCTTTACAGGGTAACCAAATGCTGGCCCCTGAGCCCTCACAGGCAATGCTCATCCATGGCCTTCCTTTTTCGTCCTTTGCCCATATCCAGCCATTGTCAAATGGGGGCTTAATAGCTGCTGCCGGGTGTCCTTCAAATTCAATAAGGACGGCATGGGTCTCACCTTTCTCTACTGACCTTGGAAAAGTAATGAAGTAGGCATCTTTTTGCCTGGTATAGGGAAGGCGCAGATTTTCCCAGGTAATACTGGTGATGCGCATCGGATCTTTTAAATCAACTTGTAAAGTGTTGCCAGTCTGCAGCGCAGTAAAGGTTAACTGATTTGTTCCTGAAATAAACTTTTTGTTGAAGTCTGGAGTTATTGCAATCGTATAATGCAATAAGTTCCACCAATACCTTTCTTTTGAGGTATTAACGGGAATCTGCTCTTTGCTGGTTTTAACATTCGATGTGGCTGTTTGCGCATTCATCGATAGTGGCATAAGCAAAATCAAAAGAAAATAGATGGTTTTTATTTGCATTAGTCTACTGAATTTTATTCCCTAGTTCATAGCAAGTGGGATATCGTAGGCAACCCTTACTGGCTTACCATTTTGCACCCCTGGTGTCCACTTAGGCATAGATTCAATAACCCTGACAGCTTCTGCATCAAGTAAGGGATGAACAGACTGTTTGGCATAAGCCTCAGCAATGCTTCCATCCTTTTCTACAACAAAATTAACAATGATTTTACCTGTTGGTTTTATTTTCAGGAGTGATCTAGGGTAAACAAAATTACTACCGATGTACTTGTAAAGTTCCTGCATCCCTCCCGGATAGGTTGGTGCTGTTTCCAGTAAATTGAAACCAAATGTTGATGGAGGCGGAGATGCAGGCCTTCCAGCCCCTTGAAAAAATCTTTTGGATTTAACCTTTCCCTGTTCATAAACGGTTTCATTATGCTTTTTCCCGGCTTGATACCAGGTAAAAACGCCGTCTTTTATTTCTGGTGACAAAGAAGAAAACGTACCGGTCATCTGAACCACGCCAGAAGCATAATAATCGGTAACATCGTATTTTTTACTTTCTTCAACAAGCTTTGTTACACGATAAAACATACTCCCTGATTTTGCAGCAGGCTTCCACTCTGCATCAAAATAGGCGGTATCAGTTTTCTGGCCATAGCAGAGCGCGGTAAAGCACAAGAAGAGCATTAAAAATGTAGTGCGTAAATTCATGACATAAAGGTAGAAACTTTTTGATTATTTCTGCGGGTCAGACAGCAGACCACTGACCAGGCTTTTCCACTGGGGATAAGAAAATCCGATTTTAGCTCCCGCACTTACGATCGCATTTCGGATGTTATCCAATAAATTTCCGGTTTCCAGGTTTGCCACTTCATTCCGTCCGTGTTCTTCCGCCGAAACACAATTGCCAATACGCTTGACCTGAAAAGTTGAAGTTGCACAGGATTTTAGGAAATGGGCAATATACTCATCATCACCCAAAGGATGCGGTGCCGGCCTTACCCGCATGCTGATGGCTTCCGCATTTTCTCCGCTTTCCTCTACCAGCGCCTCAATGATCACCCAGTCATAACCATGGCCGGTCCTGGTGCCAGGGCCTGGTATATCAATACGGATAAAGTCACCTTCAGCAGCATTTCTGCACGCGGTACGCCCGGCATAGTCGAATAATTTGAAGGAGGACATGGGCAGGCTGGCCAATGCAGCCCAGGAATTAACGTTGATTAACCGGTTTTTAACTGTTTGGTACAATTCCGCAGCTTCAGCTATAGATTTGCATTGTACTTCTTCTATCGCATTCATTTCTGATCCTGTTGTTTGCACAGGAACCTGCATAGTACCGATTTCGATAAGCTCAGTAATGGTTTCCATAATACAGCAACGCTTTTAATTCATAATGGTTTTAAAAAAATAACTGTTTTTTAAGGCCGCCTAACACTTAAAAACCTTCCTGTATACTATTGTTCTACTTTCTGCTTTTCAAGAACGGTAGACATTTTTCTTGAGCCCCAGGCGGTTACAATAAGGTTCCTTTCACCCCCATAATCACGATGTTCACAAAGGTAAATCCCCTGCTACATCCCAGGTTACACTATTTCCTTAAATCAGATTCTGTATGCATGGCACATATCCAATTTTCATTTTCTTTAACCCAGGTTGAAGTACATGCGCATTTACCTGAAGCTTTTTGACCGTCAGCACCATAATTTAATTCGATAAGGTAGGCTATAACCGCACTGTCTTCACCTATAATTTCGCTTTCCACCTCAGAAATATCCAAAACCTTTAATTGACTCCCCTGTCCTGAATCAAACATTTTTTTGAAAGAAGGTTCATCCACGCTTCTTATTCCATCTTTGCCGGCCACGATGCAGGGAAAACGGGTAAGGTTTTTCACCATATCAAAATCGCGGGTTTCCATCGCTTTCCAGTATTTTTTTTCGAGTTCAAGAATTTGATTTTCCATAATAGCTAGTTTTTGATACATTATAACAAAAGTAAATTGCATATGGTTTGTTATATTAGCTTTAAGAGTTTTATAATCATCGATAAATTATGAAAATAGTAAAACCGGCTGATGCATTTGAAAAATCTGCAAAAATATACCAGGATAAATTTATGGATGTCAGTCTGTACGCTGGTCCGCTCCATATTTTCTGCGATAACATAACAGCCGATAATGCAGACATATTGGATATCGCCTGTGGTCCTGGAAACATCACCAAATATTTGCTGGATACAAAACCGGACTACGATATTCTGGGAATTGATTTCTCTCCGAAGATGCTTGATCTTGCTCAGACTAATAATCCTGGGGCTAAATTTCAGCTCATGGACTGTCGGGAGATCTATAGGATCGAAAAGAAATTTGACGGGATCGCCTGTGGTTTTTGTCTGCCCTATCTTACGCCTGAGGAGGCTATTGAGTTAATAGCTAATGTATCGCGATTGCTAAAACCAGGTGGTGTGTTTTATTTGAGTACGATGGAGGAGGATGATGACAACAAATCTAGATATCAAGTATCCGGTACAGGTGATCAGGTATATGTCATTTATCACCGGGAAGATTATTTAACCAAAGCCTTTCAGGAGAATAATTTTGAAGTGATCAGTTTAGAACGTTTCAGCGCTCCTGATAAAGATGGTTTAATGATTACGGATTTGGTATTGATCGGGAAATTGATTTGATATATAAGCAGCTCTGCTAAACCTGATTTAAAAGAGGATGATCATTTTTGATACATCCTCTTTTTCTAAAAATTTCTAAACTCCGTAGGTAGTTGAAGAAGTTTCTCCGCCACGTCCGGTCCAGTTGGTATGAAAAAATTGTCCACGCGGTTCATCTAAACGTTCATAGGTATGTGCACCAAAATAATCCCGCTGTGCCTGCAAAAGGTTGGCTGGTAAACGGGCACTTCTGTAACCATCAAAATAGTTGATGCCTGCGCTGATACAAGGTACCGGAATTCCATTGAGAACGGCCGCAGCTACGACTCTTCTCCATCCGGCCTGAGCCTGAAGAATTTTGTCTTTAAAGAAATCATCAAGGATCAGGTTTTGCAACGCAGGATTTTTATCAAAAGCTTCTTTGATCTTACCTAAGAAAGAAGACCTGATGATGCAACCTTCACGCCACATCATGGCGATACTGCCATAATCAAGTTGCCAGCCGTACTCCAGGGCAGCGGCCTGTATCATTTGATAACCTTGCGCATAAGAGATCACCTTAGCCGCATAAAGCGCATCACGTAAATCATTGATAAATGCAGCCTTATCTCCTTCAAATGTAGGTACTGGGCCGGTTAATACCTTAGATGCCGCCACACGCTCGTCCTTCAGCGCAGATAAACAGCGTGAAAATACGGATTCCGCAATTAATGTTAGGGGAACCCCCAGTTCAAGTGCTACAGTGCCGGTCCATTTACCAGTACCTTTTTGCCCTGCAGTGTCGAGGATCTTATCAATTAAAGGCGCTCCGTCCTGATCTTTAAAAGCCAGGATATCACTGGTAATTTCAATCAGGTAACTATTTAATTCACCTTTATTCCATTCCTCAAATACCTTTTGCATCTCTTCAGCTGACATACCCAGCATGTCTTTCATTACATGATAGGTTTCATTGATCAATTGCATATCGCCATACTCAATACCGTTGTGAACCATTTTCACAAAATGACCTGACCCCCCGTCTCCTATCCATTCACAACATGCTGAACAACCGTCTACTTGTGCTGCAATAGCCTGAAAAATCGGTTTTACAGATTCCCATGCAGCTTTGCTACCACCCGGCATAATAGAGGGACCTAATAAGGCTCCTTCTTCACCTCCCGAAACACCAGTACCGATATACAATAAGCCTTTACTTTCCACATATTTAACGCGTCTTTCTGTATCTGGGAAATGTGAATTACCGCCATCTATAATGATATCACCCGGCTCCAGCAATGGAATAAGTGTTTCAATAAAATCATCAACAGGACGTCCGGCTTTAACCATCAGCATTACTTTACGCGGACGCTTTAATGAACCAATAAACTCTTCTATAGACATCGCTCCAAAAATATTTTTACCCTTGGCACGTCCATTCACAAACTTTTCTACCCTATCAACAGTGCGGTTATAGGCCGAAACACTAAATCCTTTACTTTCCATATTGAGAATGAGATTTTCACCCATTACTGCAATGCCAATAACGCCTATGTCAGAAATCGCTTCCATAAAATTTATTCAATTTTTATTTTTTTGTTAATTTATATTTTATTTACAATAATAGGTTTCCAAATCAAAATAAGCAACTTCTTAGGCCATCAAACCATTTTATTACCTTGAACATGTAGGCTATTTTATTATATTCGCATTCAAATTTTATGATGAAACCCAGCACAATCGTATTTTTAGCTTTAGTACTGCCAGCTATTTATTCTTGTAAAACCAAGAAAAACCTGGTCAAATCGCCTGCTGTTGCAGAGACAGAAAAGGTTGACAACGAAATATTTAACATCCAGAAAGCATTACCCGGCGATCAGGTGGAGCGTACCGCTTCAGGGATTAGATTTACATTTAGTTCGGAAATATTATTCCCTACCAATTCTTCCTATTTAAATGAAAAATCAAAAGGTAGGATTGATGATGTGGCAAAAATGATCAAAAATAAATATCCTGATAGAAAAGTTTTGGTTGAGGGTCACTCTGATAAGACCGGAACCTCGGAATACAATCTGTGGCTATCAGAAAAAAGAGCTGCCTCAGTCAAGACTTATCTTGTAGGTTTAGGAATTCCTGAAGCAAACATTAAAACTTCAGGATTGGGGGATAGTCGTCCGGTTGCTGACAATAAAACCAAAGAGGGCAGGCTAATCAACCGACGTGTAGAAGTGACGGTATTGAAGGCTGATTAAGCCTGTATTATAGCCCCCGGGAGTTTTCGCTTATTTATTGATGCCGTAGCGGAGCGACACCAGACCTGTCTCATATGTTTTACTATCCAGGAGTGTAAGCTGACTGCGACTGTTTTGCTCATGAAACAAGGGTTTGCCACTTCCCAGCAGTATAGGGTGTACTGACAACCACAATTCATCTACAAGTCCTGCTTTCATCATGGCAGCGGTGAGTAGGGCCCCGCCATACAGCCATATGTCTTTGCCAGGTTGCTCTTTTATCCTGCCGGCTTCAGCAATGCTATTCTCAGCTATCAGCACTGCGCCTTCTTTTACGGATTTTAATGTACTCGAAAATACATATTCCGTTACTGCCGGCATCCCTGGTATTGTTTCACCATTATTGCTATCGGCATATTGCTGTGCTGTTTCATAGCTTTTTCGTCCAATAAAAATAGCATCTATACGGGAAAAGAATTCTTTTAAACCGTAATCCTGGTCGGTAAGGCACCAGTCGTACTCACCATTAGGGCCTTCAATGTATCCATCTAATGTAACTGCCAGTCCTAAGATTAGTTTTCTCATATCGTTTGTGTTTTATAACGCAAAACTGCATAATTTCAAAGATCTCCAATTGTACAAAACGGACATTAGAACAAAATGTGCTGTGCATTTATAACTTCACCAGGAGAATGCCCTGTATAGGCCTTATAATCGCGGATAAAATGCGCCTGGTCGTAATAGCCACTTTGACAGGCAACTTCTGTAAGTGAAATGTGCGGATATTTTTTCAGATGCTGCAATGAGTTTATGAACCTGAAGACCCGCAGATATTCTTTGGGCGATAAGCCGACATGTTGCTGAAACCTTCTTGAAAGCTGACGCTGACTGAGCCCAACTCCAGTGCTGAGTTTACTTACAGCGATTGAACCGCCTGAACGCTGTGCCTCGTTCAGACAATAGGCTACATGTAAATCGCATTTATCAGAAGCCAATAGTTGCAGTAAATATTTTTGGATCATCTCTGCACGTGCTTCATTGGTATAAAGATTGGCTAATTTATCCTCCAACGCTGTCCCCATTTCATGCCAAACATCAGACAGGGCTACGGTATTGTTGGTCAATGCCTGCATAGGAACAGGAAAGAATTGATAGGCCATTGGATGAAAACAAATGGCAAGACAACCAGCTCCTTTACGCATCTGAACATCCATGGGTCTGCTCATGCGGGAAGTTATGATGCTCTGATGATGTAACTCGTTGTCGATCATTGCCACAGGTTTACTGGTGTAATTCAGAAACAACTCAACACAAGTATCCGGCAACACGCGTATATGGTAGGTATCGGCATCTTCATCGCAATCCATTGTACATATCACTTTAATGTACCTCCGCAGGGTTGGAATAATATCATACAGTTGCAAACGCATCGGTTACAAATATAAATGATGTTAACAACTTAACGCATTTAATTTCTTTTCTATCAGGCCCAACCTTAGCTCATTTAAACTTTAAAGCATAAAAAGCGCCGGTCTTTGCAATGAGATTAGTCAATAATTTCATTAAATTTTCCTTGGTATCACTTAAATAAAAAACATAAGCACTGGCCAGGTCATTTTTATGAAGGGTTGTCATGATACAATATTTATAGTCTGTACCAAATGAGTTATTTTTAAGCTCCACCAGGGTTGTGCCTCCCCAATCGGCATTGAATTCTTTTTTAACTGATTCTGCCGGGAAATATCCGGTTTTAATATTTGGATCTCCTATCCCACCACCTACATTGGTTGCCACTACAAATGCAATAGCTTTTGCCATTTCATCATTAGCTGTTGCTCCAATTGGACGTGGAGTAATACCCTTCCCTCCCGTATAGGCTTCGGCTACGCTATAGCCCATCGGAGATACAGCATACCTTACTTCAAATGGCTGGTCTTTAAATGTGATGGCATATTCATAATGCATTTGTTTGTTTTTTACTACCGGCACTGGTATGGCATCTTTTGGAATGGTAAAGGACATATGTGCCAGATCGAGTACGTTTTTAAAGGTGTCTGTTAATGCGATTTGAGCATTTTCGGATGACTGGGCATTTGCCATACCGGCTGTAAGAAACAGCAGGATAAAGAATTTAAGCGTTTTCATATTTTAGTTTGATTTGGTTAGGATACTATTTAATCTTGTCTAAACTACAGATGCTTAAATAGTCAGGTTTCCATACCCTATTTTTTTATTTATGATTACAGTGCAGGTGCTACCATAGAAAGTCACCATACCATTTAAAATGCCTTAATTCTTTTTATTATCAGAACGCTGAATAGAACGTGAATATAAAAGGCCGTTTTCATAAAGAAGAACGGCCTTTTATATTCGCGTTTTAAGAAACAGCGTAAAACTTACCTCAGAAAACGATACGTTCCTTCTGTTCCTTCAAAATAAAGCGCAGCATCGTCGCCCTTGGCGGAAAGGGCAGGATAAAGTATTTTTCCGTCTTTTAACACCTGCCAGGTACCAGGTAAAAGGTCAGTAATCACAAATTTGAATGCCCCCTTCCCGGCAACGGAAAAGTTAAAGCCACGATCAATCGTTTCGGAATTTTTGCTGAAGGTAACTACCCTGTCCGCAAGCTGCACCCCCACTACCTTATCGCCGTCAATGCGCTTAACCAGGTGTAATTTTTGCTGTGTATTATCTGCAATTTGCATCACATTCAGGTAGTAATCTTCGGCTGCTGCCTTTTTTGGGGTGATTTCTACACGCCATTCGCCTCGTTCCAGTGCTTCGTCGGTGCCTGGCTTAGGATCATTGGTGTAATTGGTACCAAACACCCAGAAATCTTTACCCTTACCGCCAATCGATTTAATGTCGGAATTAGCTGCGTCAGGCAGCAAAGCCGTATTAACCAGCATACCGCTATCACCGTTCTTTGTACGTTTTATGGTAACCTGATTGCCTTTTATTTCGGGCTGCTCGATACTGTGCAACAACCAGAACTTTTTAAAATCAGGGCTGGCAGAAACAACCTTGTCAAAAACGATCATAGCTGCCGGAACTTTGGCATCTTTAAGGTTCAGGAACATAAATGAACGCTTTACTGCTTTCACCTTTTTAGAATAAGCTTCGGTGATATCGCCTTTCAGATAAGTGTAATCAGGAGTCTGACTATTGGGGCCAAAACCCTGGGCAAGAATTTTACCTGTCTTGAAATCTCCGGCCAGCATTTCTTTAAGGTCGCGTGGTGCGCTCCAACCTTGTCCAGGCAAACGCTGACCTCCATCGTTGGCAGCAAAGTCGGACTTATCGGCTCCACCATATCCTGAAATGCTGAATGTCTCTTTGGGATCATAGATCAACAGACTGTTGTGTGCGATCGTTCGCTTAAAAAAGTTTTTATTGTGCGGACTGTTATAACCGCCCGAAGAACCGGTATAAGAGCCGGCATCAATTGCCAAAGGGCCTTTGTAGTAAATCTGGAAGGCTCCGGCATCATGGTGCTGATGGTTCAGAAAGGTATATTCGTTAATTTTCATCTCTGCAATCACACTTTCCGGGCCCCATCCGGTACGGGCAATCATCCACCCAAAAGGAGAACCGGAGTATCTCGAGAGTGGCAGATCGTCGGGTTTGCGGCTACCTAGTTTGGTATCGCGCCATAAAAATTCGAACAATTTGCAATGGGGTTCAACATTAGGATCTTTCAGGAATTCGTAATTCAGGTATTCATCTTTATAATAGCTACCCGCAAGCAAGGTGGGCAATGAATAATACTTTGGCTTTTTCCTGGAATAATCCATATCACCACTGGCCAGGATCTGCCCGTCGGGGCGGCGTTTATAGATCATATCATAAAGGACAAACTGCTGTCCTGGATGAAATACATTACCGGCTCCCATCCGGTCTAATATCCAGAGGGCAAAAAGATCATTCGTGAACCTTACATTTAGGTATGACATCCCCTGATGATAGTTATGTGAGGGATAAAACCAGTTGCGGGCAACGAGGTGTTCTTTGAAAAAACGGCCGGCAGCCAGGTTATACATCTCTGGAAATTCATCATAAATGGCAATCCCTACAGAGAGGAGGTCCCGCATGATCATCCACTCAGAAGCATGCCCTACAATAGACTTGTCTTTTACAGGTGGATAACCGCATTCGAGCATTTTGGCCAACCTGACGAAGGCTTTTACAAAACGGTTTTTCTCTTCTGGTTTCAGCTGGTCGTAGCACCAGTCGTAAACTATCGCTCCTGTTACCATAAACAAGCCAATCCCCCTCGAAATATCACCAGCAGGTTTAAAAGTTGCGGTTTCGAGCGTATCGATAATTGAAGTAATGGCTTCCCGCCCTACTTTAGGATCTTTAGTCATCAGATAGTTCAGGGCCATCAATTCGACCCTTACAGTGAGGCCTTTCTGGTTGAAATAAAAGCGAAAGTCTTTAACCTCCGGAATATCCGCTGGCTTACAGTCTTCCTGCATCTTGATCATATCGGCCCAGACTTTTTTCAGTTCCGGATCGTTCTTTCTATTTTTTAGATCAGGAACTTGTTGTTCACGGATGTACAACCGTGGATGAACTTTGGGAGGTACAGGCATAGAAACGCCATCTACTTCTTTCCAGATTACATCGGCTTTGTTTTGGGAATAGCCTTTTGTTGTAAAAACACTAAGTTGAACAACAAAAAAAATCACATACAGGTATAATTTCTTTTTCATATTATGGTTTTATTGACCCTGGTCGTTGAATTGATCTGACCTTGGCAATTTCAAGTTACAAAGATTCTGATGCGCTGATAGGGCTCATTACCACTTTTCAACATAATTGAAATGAATTTATTGATTTTTAAAAGTATTGGACCTATAAAGACTGCTGTTTAAAGAAATCTATAATGACCTGGTTTGCAACCTGAGGATAATTATGGCCTCCCGGATGACTATCACAACAGGATTACGGGTGCCGGTTTATATAACATGGCAGGCATTGCTGATTTAAAACATCTGCCAATTACCGGGCATAGGGATAATTAATATTTTTCCCTTTAAAATTAGGTATTAAAGAGATAATTTGCAGCATTATTTAATGAGATAACTATGGCTTCAGGTTTTTTTGCAATTTTAGATGATATTGCTGCTTTAATGGATGATGTTTCGGTAACCGCTAAAATTGCAACGAGAAAAACAGCAGGTATTTTAGGCGATGACCTTGCAGTAAATGCCGAAAAAGCAACTGGTTTTCTGTCGTCAAGGGAATTACCGGTACTCTGGGCAATTACTAAAGGTTCTTTAATTAACAAGATCATTATTGTTCCCATTGCTTTATTGCTCAATGTGTTTTTTCCGGTTGCGATCAAGGTGATCTTAATTCTTGGAGGCTTTTTTCTGGCTTATGAGGGTGTTGAGAAAATCATCGAATACTTATTTCATCGCCCAAAGGCAGGTAAGGTAGTAGTTGCAGAGATCAAACAAGATGACAATGTAGCAGAAAAAGCAAAGATCAAATCTGCTGTAGTTACTGATTTTATACTTTCTGTAGAGATCGTAATCATTGCGCTGGGAAGTGTTCTGGAAGAAAGACTGAGCTTACAGATTTTAACCGTATCTGTTGTAGCATTGCTGGCTACCATTGGAGTTTACGGTGTAGTTGCCATTATTGTACGGATGGATGACACTGGTTACAAATTGATTAAAAGTTCTGGTGACAAAGGTTTTTTGGGAGGACTGGGCCACTTACTTGTCAAAACACTGCCTGTTATTATCCGGATTCTAAGTGTAGTTGGGACGATTGCTTTAATTCTGGTTTCGGGTGGCATCTTTGTTCATAACATAGAATTTCTGCACCATTTATTGCCTGATTTACCTTCAATAGTTAAAGAATTAGCCATTGGATTAATAGCAGGTTTAATAGTGGTAGCCATTATAAAGATCGTCCTGAAAGTTGTTAAGGCCTAGCGATCTTTTCAAAAAGGGTATACTTCAGCGCACCACGATATTCATCATGCGGAAAAGTATAGAATTTTAAGTGCTCTCCTTCCAGACTGAACCCCGGGTCGTCCTGCAGCTGCAGCCATTTTCCATCAATAGCCAGCACCCGGTAATAACGCGTGCTTCCACCTGGAAGATCCAACCTGACGTAATCCACTTCAGGGACGTTTTTGTCCAGCTGCAAGCGCCATTTTCCATTTGCATTGTCGTAGGCGACTACAGCTCCAGTTTGCTGTTTACCCGAACTGTACCGCCAGCCTGCTGTAGAACGGACGGTTATTGATCCATCCACAACACCAATTCGGTCTGTTACTGATTTGCCGTCAAGCTGGTAATTTACCACGATCTCCGCTCCTTCCTGAGCTATTTTGTCTATCCATGGTTCTGTAGAAAAAGGTTCATGCAAGGCGATAAAAGAAGATTTACCTCCACTGTGTCTTTGCATTATGCCGCTCCGCATGAAATCATCCAGTTTATTGTCATCTTCGCCGGCAGGACGTATGGCTGCTGAGCGAAAACGAAATACTTGTGCGCCTTTTCCTGATAAGTTATGCGTCCGCAGCCCCGAATGGTCATAACGCCAGGTAGCCGTCCAGGGCCCATCAGCATTGCCAGATTGAACGTCCTTAAGAAAAGCATAAGCAGGAAGGTGATTGTTGGAAAGGGTGACATCGCTTAGCTCCAGCGTTCCCTCCTGCTCAGCATTTCCATGCAAAAACCAATCGTGCGTATCCCCACCCTCCACATCGAAACGGTCCAATACATAATCTTTTCCTGGAGCCACATGAACGATGACTAGTCTTCTTCTGTAGGTTTTGGCAGCGCCGTAAGCTGGAGATGCGTCAAGATCAATCGCTTTAACATGTGGATCGGTATCGTCGTAAAACAGCAGCCGGCCGGTTGCCGGCTTTTCCATGGTCCCTATATCCTGGCCTTTCTGGTCGATGACCACGGTATTGTGTGAAGGTGTCTGGATCGTCCAGGCCCGGTATTTGGTATGGGTATACCCCAGATCGGACAGTAATTCCTGCCCCTGGGCATATAAAATGATGGAGCCGTTGTCATAATGTGAATGTCCATAATTGCCACTCCAGTTCAGGTTAAGCAGGAACTGGTCTTTCCCTGCTCCTGTTCCGATGGCTGCATTACCCAATGCAGACCACAAACGTGACACTGTTTTATCCGTTGGCTTGCCAGGTGTTCTTTCGTATGGCCAGGTATCATTGATCGGGATTTTACGGCCATTTGGCAGAATCGCATCCCGGGTTACGCTGTAGGCTTTCTGGTAAAATGGCATAGTAGCGGGATCGAGTTGGGCAACCTTGATCACGTTTCTTAAATTGTTGATGGTCTGATCATGGTAAGAAACTGTACCTTCTTTCCACCATCCATCCGCAAAAAAACCTACCTTAATAAACTCCTGGAATCGTTTTAAACCATCTGCTGCTATTTTTGGGTCTCTAACGATTTTACCGAGCAAAATCATATCTTCATACATGCCAGGCGACATGTTGCTATAGGTTTCGGGATTAGCGGCGGTATGCTCATAACCTTTTACAAGAAGGTCTTTAATTATTTTCTGATTGGTATTAGGGCCAATAATTTTATCCATCCGCTTCCAGTTATACCCTTTTTGTAATTCATCGTACACTTCAGCAAGGATAATGGGAATGTCGTTATATGCCCACCAGTACCATTTGGCACCACGATAAGGCTGCATGCCCTGATAGGGCCATTTTTGATCTGCTGCAAAGAATTTTACAGGTCTGTTGGGATAGTCAAACCGAACTGCATAATCGGGAAAGACCTGTGCAAAACGTCCAAGTATTACTGCAGCCCGGTCTGCATAGGCCGGGTCCCTGGTAATGGACCAGAGCGCTGCCAGTGATGTGCTCAGTTTTTGGATCCAGCGCCAGCGCTCGTACCAGGCATGTGCTTCATAATAATGGGTTTTGCCATTTTTGTCCTGATAATACCGGTAAACCTGCTTCGCACCGCTCGGTGCGGTGATCAGATGCTCCATGTTGTTTGGAAACTTTGCATTGGGAAAAGTCATCTGGCAAAAACGGCATTTTACCTGATCCCCCATTCCATACGTCCAGAGCAACACACCCATATCCTGCGCACCGCCCTTACAATTGGGGCAGCCTATATAGTGGATTCCAGAACTTGCCGGAACCAGTGCTGCAACTTCTTCAAGAGACAGTTTAGTAAGCGGTTCCACTTCTTTTTTAAGGGCAGCGATGCGTTCGTTATCGTTTGGAACCTGCCTGGCCGTTGCAGCTGAGCTGATTAACAGGGCGATGAAAGCCAGTAATAAGTATGATTTAAATGGGTTCATTTAGGTTGTTCTGGACACCTAATATAATAAATGCTTATCTTTCTTCCTATTAATAAACTGCTTAATTGCTATTCGTTAACCTACCCGATAAGTAAATCTTCAGAATAGTTGGTAACGTACCTGGATTTATTTATTCAATTTGATCACCGGCTTGCCGTTAATGCAATCTATGCTTTCCACTTTTAATTCATTACGCACAAAATCAATAGGGCCCTGCGCTTCAATAATCCTCGCTTTTAACCCGTTATAAAGAGAAACTTTTTTCTTCAATGCAGAATAATCCTGCGTCCTCAAATAAGGGATAAATTCTACTTTCATAATTTTATCTTTGATTAAGGCTGTAGACACCCATTCGGAGCCGCTGGTACAGGTCTGGGCATTTACCGCAGCCATAATTTCTTCATAACTTTGGGTAGCAAGGATTTTAGCCTCTTCTATACTGATATTTCCGGAAGTAATGAGCTCAACTTTGTCAGCCTTACATTCCAGCCGGATAGGTTGTTCGCTTACCCAAATGGATTCAAAACAGGGGTCAATCATGACTCCTTGTTTCACCATTGCATCAGCCTGTTTACCCAATAAATCGAAGTACTCTTTTTTTAACTTGTTAAATTGTACCTGGTCTGCAGCTTTAACCGGATAATACGTTACAGAACATCCAGTTGATATTTCCTGTACAGCGACTTCATTCTGCAGACTACAGGGAATATCAGCACTAAGTGTCTGGATTTCCTTTAGTTTGGCCTCTGCCATATTTCCCAATTCGGTAACGGTAAGTTCATCTTTTTTACAGCCTGAAAACAACAATGTGACAGCAAGTAGAATAATGAAAGGTTTAAGGGCGGGGTTCAGATAGTTGATCATAAAAAATAGTTTGTTTAATATGATAACGTAACAAGGTACATAAACGCTACACCCATTTTATGCTGTGCATTATTTTTTTACCTTTGCAGTGCTTTTGGTTCTTGGAGTAACACCTGAGATTAAAAGGGAATACGGTGAAAATCCGTAACTGTCCCGCAACTGTAAGCGCTGAAACGATTTTCTAATCTGGCCACTGTTCCACATACGGTGTAATGGGAAGGCAGAAAATCGGGCGCAAGTCAGGAGACCTGCCTATAGCATTATGATTTCATAGCTTTCGGGGATTGAAGCTAGGATGAGAATACGATTTGCGTAATTCATTTCCTTGTTGAACTGTTTGCTGTGGGTTTAACTCACAACAAAAAATGGTAAAAAAGATAGTAACACTGTCTGTATTGATGTTTCTGATGTTATCGCGATGGACCTCATCGCGAAGCCATTGTTTTGCCAAAAATTCCCGCTGGTTTTCATGCTTAAACTTCTTAAAAACAAATAAATAACAGATGAAACATTTAAACATCAAACAAATCCTTGTTGCAGCATTACTTTTAACTACTGGTCTGTATTCCTGTAAAAAGGGCAAATCTGACCCCGCACCAACTGATCCGGTAGCAGGCAGATATGAGAATGGATTTTTCATTATAGGTGAAGGCTCATATGGACAAAGTTCGGGTGCCATTAATTTCTACAGATATGGTGATGACACCCTAAGTATCCGGGCTTATGAGCAGGAAAATCCGGGAAAAATACTGGCAAATTCTGCAAAAACAAGCACATTGCAGTTCGCATCTGTTTTTAACGGCAGCATTTATCTGTTGTGTAAAATGAATGGCCCGATAGTAAAGCTGAATGAATTAACCTTGAAAGAAGAGGCAAGGAATGTTCAGGAAGCCAGTAATTGGAGAAGTATTGTACAGGTAGATGGAAATCGGGGGCTTTTAAGCACCAATGATGGGGTCTATCAAATTGACTTAAGCACACTGGCAGTTCAGCAGAAACTGACAACGATTGCTGCTGCAAATACCGGAGATATGTGGAAAAAAGATAATTATGTCTATTTATTACAAAGTAACGGCGCCAGGATTGTTTCAGCAAGTGACTATTCATTGGTAAAAAGTTTTTCCAACATTAGCCGCGGATTTGCGCAAACACCAAACGGGAAAGTTTGGGCAGCTACCGGCACGCGGTTAATTGCTATTGATCACAATCTGGATACTGCCGGTGTAGCCCTGAAAGTAAGTGTAGGTTCATTTGGTTTAGATGCGCCAACCAGGATTACGGCATCAACCAAAGAAAATGCTGTATTTTATCATTCGGGAAAAGCCATTTATAAATATCTGGATGGCAACGCTTCTTCACTGGTACAACCCTTTATAAATATTACTGAAGACCCCTTTATGGTTTATGGGGCTATCCGTTATGACAAAAATAAAGATTATATCGTTGCTAACGGAATACAAGGTTATGGAGCTGCAGCGACAGCTAATTTCCTGCTCATTTATAATGCGTCAACTGGTGCCCTGGTTAAAAAGATCAAATATGGTGGAGATGGGATCACTACAGATTTTAACAAGATCTTTTTTCCGAATCTAACGGTATTTCACTAATCCGATCAGGCAACGGGGATGGTAATCTGAATTACCGTCCCCTCTCCTGCTGTACTGTTGATCTCAAATTCGCCTTTATAATATTTTACTCTTTTTTCTATGTTTTCAAGACCGAAACCCATTGTTAGCTGGCTGAGGTCAAAACCTACGCCGTCATCACTAAACTGAAAAACATACGCATCAGGATAGCCATACAACTCTAAAATAACCGATCGGGCATTTCCATGTTTCAAGGCATTATTTATAATCTCCAAAGCAATAAGGTAAAGATCATAGATCCATATTTCATTTAATTTTTCCGGGAAATCGTAACTGAACAGATCAATTTTTGAATCTGGCAACCCGGTATTTAAACTGAGTACCTGACTGTTCAAACTCGATATCAATGCACCATCATCCAAAGATTTAGGTAAAATACGGTGTGATATTTCCCGGATATCATTAGCCAGCACCTTCATATTTTCCTCTGCAAGTCCGATATTTTTAAGATGGATCAACTGCAGTATATAGGCTAGTTTGCTTCCAAAATTATCATGGATAATATTTGCAATAGACCTTCTTTCCCTGATCTGGACCTGAGTGATGGCCTGCAATGATCTTTCTTTTTCAGCGACGATCTCCTTAATAAGGTTATTGTTTTTCTGAAAGGTGTCTATATAATTTTTAGTCAGGACATACCCAAAAAGCAAAACTTCATACAAGCAGATATAAACCAGCCAATCGGTATGAATATAGCTCGGTATCAGGGCCAGGAATTTTAAAACAACACCCATTCCCCATATCAGTTGAGGGAGGAATGCAAGAAGGATATAAATGGCTGCTGCCCTGTTTATTTTTAAATGCAGTATGGTGCTCCAGCATATAGTGATCAATGCAGCCAGGAAATTGAAATAGCCCAGTAACATCGGCGTTTTCAAAGCATCCAGTTTACCCAAAATAAACAATACGGTAGTGATGATGATGACGCAAACATTCATCGTATTCGCTGCCACAATGATCCGGTACTTTAGGGGTTCAAACTTCCTGAGATTAAGGTAATTCGACAAAAATGCGCATAGTCCTATGACCCAAAAGCAGGATACATAGATCCGGAATTCACTAAAGTACAAAAACTGTGGAAACAGCAGGTGTTTAGCATAGTTAGTTGAAACCAGGATATAAGCTAAACTTAAAATGGAATACAGGATATAATACAGAAATAATCTTTTCTTTGAGATGAGCAATAAAAGGGTATTGAAAAGGATCAGCAGAAAAACGATGCCAACAAAAAACGAAATGACCGCATTCTTTAAAACTGATTTCCTGGCCAGACCGGCACCTCTTGCTAACTGATAAGAGAACTCCAATACCGAAATTTCCTTCTTTACTTTTACATAATATGTCTTTTCCTGTCCTGGATCTAAACTGACTGGTAAAGCTAACGTAGCTAGAAAAGGACTTTGATTGGCTGTTCTATCGCCCAGGATTTTCAATATCCTTGTTCCTTCATACATGATCAGACTGTCTATATGGTAATTATCAAAGCTTAACCAGATATCGCTTTTCCCAAACCGGTCCGTATTTTTTATTTTGAAGCTGCACCAAACCGAAGTATTGATATTATAACCAATATTAACCCGTTCACTGGGATCAAATGGCTTAAATTGCTTATTTTTAGCGGTATTGATATTCCAGGAGGAGCTGGTATCAATCGCATATGAAGCAACTGTTTGTACCAGACTCTGCCCATGTGCTAATGAAATCGCTGTAACAAATAGCAGGCTAAGCAAACAGATTATTTTCATTTGCAAACTTTATCAATGAGGCGGTATTGCCAATCTCCAGCTTTCTGTTGATGTTGCGCCGGTGGGTATCAACGGTAGTTTTACTGATAAACAGCTGATCGGCAATTTCCCTGCTGGTTTTACCTTCTATAATTAACCTGATGATCTGTTTTTCCTGGGCAGACAACTTAAATTTACCTGCCACACTGAGGTCTATCTCATGAAAAGAATTACTTGTTTTTTTAACCTGTTTATTGGTATAGAAAGGAGCATTCATTTCCATTTCTATAACAGAAATCAGTTCTTTGGCCTCAGTTTCTTTTTTTAAAAAAGCATGAATGCCTACTTTTTCTGCTTTGTGTATCAGGAAATCTTCATAATATGCCGTTAGGATGATGATCTTTGTCTTGCTCAACTCCTTTTTGAGTTCACTGATCAATACAAATCCGTCGATATTATCGATGTTCAGGTCGCATATAAAAACATCGGAATGCTGCTGTTGCAAATGCTGCCTGCAGGATACAGAATCCTTAAAACTGATCACATCGTAGGCATTCCCTGATTTTTTTAGCAGCTCTGTTAATCCACTTGAAAAAAGGATATGATCATCACAGACAACAATCTTTTTCACCATAAACTAATAGTTTCCATTTATATACGAATATGCTAACTTCGGATGATTTTTTATGATAAATTATACAATAATCTTATGATCTCAGTAGCGGCAGCAATAATTTTTAAGAAAAATGAGGTACTCATTGCCAAACGCGCTGCCCACAAATCCCTGGCTGGTTACTGGGAATTTCCGGGTGGAAAAATAGAGGCTGATGAGCTTCCAGAACAATGCCTGCTAAGGGAACTGGCCGAAGAACTACAGATCATTGTTAAAGTGAATGACCATTTAATGGACCACATTCATGATTATGGGGATTTTGTAATAGAGTTAAAGGCTTATTCCTGCAGTTTTGTGGAAGGGCAATTGACTTTAACAGATCATGATGAGGTCCTATGGGTAAATGTGAATGACCTGCTTTCTTATCCACTGGCACCCGCTGATGTTCCTATAGCGAAACAGTTAATGAAATAAAAAAATTCTTAGGGCTTTCTTTTAATGACAAGAACCAGGCACAACAATACAGAAAAGAGAAAACTGATTATTGCAGTTACCGGAATACCTTTCCAGAATGGCGGATGATCCGCAAGTACTAAAACCGCTGAGCTGATGAGCAACCCAGCTATGATGATGGCCAGGACGATACTGCCGATACCCTTGTAGAACTGTTGCATGATGCCAGGCATATCCTTAACTTCCTGAACCACTTTCAGCTCGCCATTATTTAGTTTACTGATTACAGATTGAATTTCATCTGGAATGGTATGGAGCGAATCATTCAGTGTATTCAGCAGCTTTATTCCACTCTTTTTCAGGTTTTCGGGGCTGAGCCTGCGCATCGCGATCTGGAATATGTAAGGCTTCAGGCTTTCAATAATATTTAGATCGGGAATGAGTGCCCTTCCGATCCCTTCTATCAAAACAATGCCACGTACCAGCAGGTAAAGGTGTGCTGGCATCAGGATTTCATTTTCATTTAGAATGGCTGAAAATCTACCCAGGACTTCCTTGACATCTATATGTTGTAAAGAGGCTCCATCCAGTAAATTAAAGAAATGCTGTATATCTTTCTCCAGTTTCCCTTCATCTTTAATGTCAAAGCGAATCGCCATTTTTTTCAGGGTGCCGATCAGTCTTCTGCTGTCCTGCGACATAAAATGGGAGATCAGATCTTCCAGCAATTCCTTCTCTATTGGGGTAATGTTGCCCATAGATCCGAAATCTATAAACGAAAGCTGTCCACTCTTTAACACCAGCAGGTTGCCAGGATGCGGATCTGCGTGAAAGAAACCATGCTCCAAAACTTGTTTAAGGTAAAGATCTAAACCTCTGCGGGCTATGGCCTCGGGGTCAAGGCCCATTTCCAGCAAGCGGTTTAATGCTGTAATTTTTATGCCGTCTATAAATTCCATGCAAAGCACAGTATCATTAGACAATGCAGGATATACCTTACTCACATAAATGGAATTATTTCCTTTAAAGTTCCTGGAGAAACGCTCAATATTAGCCAGCTCATTTAAAAAGGAAAGTTCCTGAAAGATTGACTGTTCAAAAGCTTCCAGTACTTCAACCAGGTTAACCTGGCGAAAAACTGCACTGTAGCTGGTCAAAAGTTTCGCAACATCTTTCATGATCAGCATATCGGCCGTTACCACTTCACGAATACCTGTCCGTCTGACCTTCAGAATTACTTCCTGTCCATTTTTAAGCCCGGCTTTATATACCTGGGAAATGGAAGCTGAGGCAAAAGGCACAGCCTGGATATATTCAAAAAAAGCTGCTGTATCGATGTTCAGTTCATCGGCAATAAGCGCCATTATATCCATTTCTTCGGGTTCCACCTTGTCCTGCAATTTCCGCAGTTCTATGATCATTTCTACAGGAAGCAAGTCTTCCCGGCTGCTAAAGGCCTGTCCGAATTTAACATAAGTTGGACCTAGTTCTTCTAAGACCATCCTGATGCGCTCGTAAACCGTTAATCCGGCAGAAGTTGTAACTGCTGCTGTTTCTGCTTCTACAGATGAGACAAGTGTACTGAACTGACTTCTGATCAGCAACTCTTTAAACCCATACTTAATCAGTATCCTAACCAGGGAAATTGTTCTTTTGAACTTGATCTTTTGATTTTCCATCATAGGTTTTCAGGTTTTGAGCATAAATATATTATTTTACACCTCCAAATGCCGCAAAATTTGAGTGCTTATGCAAAATCTCTGTAGTCTGGAATCCCACTTTCTTTAACAAAGCAAGTTGATAGTTCAAAGAACGCGGGGTATCCTCATAGGCAATATAGTCAAATACCTTTTGCGCGTAGGCTTCATCCATCAAGTTTTCAAGATATACCCGGTATTTATGTTCAAAAAGCTGGCTAATCGCCGCTGAATCATGGCTAATCAAATCAGAAATCCATAAACTGCCTCCTGGTTTTAATGTTTTATAAATTTTAGTAAAAACAAGTTCCCAATCGGCATCATCACGTAAATGATGAAAAGTGGCAGCTGCCAGTACAATATCAAAATGGCGATCTGGCAAATCAAGGTTACGCATATCATCATGCAGGATGCTGATCTTGCCATTGGTTTGTGCAGATACTCTTTCCTTAGCCCGCTCCAGCATCGGCATACTCAGGTCATTCAATGTACAATTCAGATTGGGGATCTTACTGAGCATATTCAAGGTATAATTACCTGCCCCACATCCGATATCAAGTAATTCGTTTGCCCGCGGATTAATGTATTGGGCTGCTGCTGTGCATAGTTCCATGGTGATTGGCGCATCGATGGTGGATTGCTGTCCGGTTTCCAGATTTGAAAACCGTTCCACATCATGATCAAATCTTGCTTTGATTTCTTCGTTCGTTGCCTTTTGGGAATAAGCTGTATTCATCTATTCTTTTTTTGTCAAAGCTAACTGCATTCACCATATTTGAAAAATATCAATTTTATCAATTCATAATACTCAATAGGTATTACACTTATGGAACTCAGACATCTTTTATATTTTAAAACAGTTGCTGAAGAATTACATTTTACCAAAGCTGCAACCAGGCTTTTCATCTCTCAGCCACCTTTAAGCAGGCAGATAAAAGAACTGGAGGAGGAACTGGGCGTTCAGTTGTTTACCCGCGACAATAAACGGGTAGCCTTAACAGATGCTGGCAAATACTTCAAAATTGAAGTAGATGCCATTTTTAGTAAACTGGAGGAAAGTAAAAGTATGGTACGGCAGATTCATTTGAGTGTGAGTGGAGAATTAAAGATCGGCTACATCAGTTCAGTCTATCAATCTGATCTGGCGGAAATTTTAAAGGCCATGCGTACAGCGTTTCCTTTTATAAAGACCGGTTTGTTTGAAATGCCAACACTAACGCAAATAGTAGCGCTGGAGCAAGGTAAATTGGATGTAGGGATTTTAAGGGCGCCTGTTTTATCGGAAAAGCTGGCTGTTAAAACGTTATTCTTTGATCCCTTCGTAGTTGTAATTCCTGTTTCTCCCCAAAAATTCAACACCAGTAAGGAACTGGCAGCTTTTTTGAAAAAGAGTCCCTTTATTTTTTTTAATAAAGAATTTGCGCCCCATTACAACGATAAACTAATGGAAATATGCAAACGGATGCAATTTACGCCTGATATTACCCACGAAGCAAATAATGTCCATTCTATCCTGCAATTAGTAGAAGCTGGGCTTGGGGTATCTATATTACCCCTGTCGCTTAAAAGACAGTATGGGCATCTAAATGTTTCATTTATAGAGTTGGAAGATATTCCTGTAAATACAGAAGTAGTGATGGCTTATGAGCAGCGCAACAGGAATCCGGCCTTAAAATGGTTTATTGATCATTACAACAGTTAAACGCAAAGCTGTTGTAACTGATGATCAAAACCTCATCACGTCAGTATCAGGAGGTGTATGTCCAAGTAACCGGCTCATGGTCATGATTTGTCCTTTGTGGTGAAATTCATGAGTCAATATGTGTGTAAAAATGCGGTATGCATCTGTTTCTATATACTTATCTGCCCATTTGTAACCGTTAACAGCAGTATCAGGACATTCAGCAAAACTGGTAATAAATTGATCCATAATCAGGTCGATGTCTTCAAATATTACCCTTAACTGAGCCATAGTAGTGCAGTCGCTTTCTCTATAATATGATCGTTGCATGGCTAATGCAAAATTGCCTGCCCATGCCATATAGGTATTGGCCACATGAACCATCATATCAGCAATACTTTTACCATTGAAGGCATCAACTGCCGCCAGGAGGTCCTGTTGTACTTCAGATTCCAGGTACAGGAATACCACTGCCCGGGTTTCTTTTACAAGCTGATATTGGGATTTGAGTAAATTGATCATCATGTATAACTGTTAGACCGGCTAATTTAACAAACAATATCCTTTCTGCTTTGTTCTCTCTGTATAATCTGTTAACACCATGGAAAAAGATCTGAACCCTTATGAATTTACGCTGGAGATAGACGGCGGGCCCCAGGCCGTAAGGGTTGAACAGCCCAAGCCTGGTGATTACGTCATTTACATTAATGGAGAACGTTCAGGACATATTTATCCGGTTGTTTCTACCTCCACTATGGAATGGAGATCTGAAGACAAGATGGATCAGGCTTTGGTTGATGAGATTGGACAACATATTGAAGCCTTGGAGAGAGGTGCCCTTTAATTGAAATTATAACTGTCAAGCTAACGCACAATTGTCAAACTGCCTTTTAGCAAACCGCAGGCACGTTTGAGGTCAATAATGTAATAATAGGTACCTACCGGTAATTCATTGCCTTTCCACCGCCCGGTAAACGGAGTTTTATACCCTGTAGACTCAAATACTTTGTGGCCGTAACGATTATATATCTCAACCTTTGCCCCCGGATAATTGGCTATACCAGGTATTAACCATTCCTCATTTACTCCGTCTCCATTTGGAGAAAGTGCATTTGCCAGTTTGCCAATACCCTCATTTTCAATGGAGACACGTACAGTTGCTGCCAAACTCTGGCAATCTCCCCTTTGCAGTACAACAGTAAAAGCCTGAGCCTGCTCAATTTCAAAATTAAATACACCCGTACTATTGGTTTCGATTAGGCTACCTGCTTGATTATAAATGGCGTAAACTCCTTCCTCTGCCTGCATGACTTGTATAAGTACATTTCCAGGAGAACAGACTTTTACGTCATTAAGTATCGGTACAGCGATATCAACGTTATCGCTTTCAACGGTGTAGGAAATGACCTGCCTGCTGCAGGCAAGTGCATCCCCTATAATAAGCTGATAGACTCCGGCTTTGAGCCGGTCCAGTACTGCTTTCGAGCCAATAATCTGTCCGTTTTTATCTTTCCATTCATAAAAATATGGAAGCTGTCCCCGGCTAAGTCCAGGTGCTTTGATCTGCCCCGTTCCAAGGCCGCATTTATCATTCGTAATCTGCTCCTCAATCCTGATCACCATGGCGCCCTCCGTATTGGAAATACTATACTGCTGGGCAAAATGCGTGCATCCGAGGTTATCTATGATATAAAGATCATAGGCTCCCGGCCCCTGGTCTTCTAATATCCTTGAATCACCGACGATGTCTCCTGTGCTGTTTTTCCAGAAACAGGCAGTGGGCTGATCATCAGTAAATATAACTTCTATCTTTCCGTTTTTAAGTCCACAGGTAGCATTGGTAGTAATTTTGGTGCTATTGTAATTTAAGCCCGACTCTGCGATCTCTATCGTAAATTCTTCACTGGTTTTAACACAAACAGCGCTTGACGCGACCAACCGATATTTACCCGCAGGCATTCCCCTAAGGTCAGGTGAAGTAGAAACGACATTGTTGCCGGCATCCAGCCACTCATATCTGGTTGCTCCCGTAACTAAAATACCAGTGATGCTCCCATCACTGGTATTGCAGGTAGCTTTACCAATTACTTTTCCGGTATGGTCAATACTGATGCCGTTAATTTCATTCACAGGTATCGGAGCTGAAACCAGCGCAGGGCAACCGCTTTCATCTTTAACTTCAAGTTGGTATAGCCCCGCAGGAACAGCTGTCAGTTCTTCGGCCAGGCCTGCTGTGTTTCCTGCAGCGTCTGTCCATTTATAAGTCAGGGTTCCCGTTCCGGTCACCCTAATATTTTTAATAGATCCGATAGCCGCATTGCAGGGGCTGCCCTGGACAGCCACAGCAGACTGATCAATGGCTGGACCTGTTTGATTGCTGAGTATTAATGGCCCATAACTAAAATTACAACCCAGCGCATCGGAAACTACTAAAGTATATTCACCGGGGCCTATGCCTGAAAGATTAGGGTTGCCGGCACGCACAAGCCTGTTGTTTTTATCCAGCCATTTCAGATCTGGAAGATGGCCCGTACTGGAAGTAACTATCAAGCCTCTGATCGCTCCGTTAGGCAAGCCGCAGGTAGGTTGAGTAACTTTTAAATCCTGATCAATAACAGTGAAGCTGGAGTTTTCGAGATAGACGTCATTGTAGCGCACAAAACATTTTCCATTATAGACTTTGGCATAAAACCGCCCCCCGGGAAGATTGTTAACTTCAGCGCCCTCTCCTACTTTTTCATCCAGCACATTAAACCATTCTACTTTTAATACGTTGCGCAGATTTAAAAGCTTTATGGTTCCGTTATTCAAACCACAGGAAGGGTTTGTGACGGTATGTTTAATTCCCGATCCATCACTTAATACCTGAGGTTGGGTATAGACAGATGAGGACTTGATCAATGTGCAGTTCGATATAAACCTGTTATTGCTAAAATCGCCGGTAATTTTCCAGTCGCCGGCCGGACCTGCCGTTATTTTTGTATAAAATTCGACCGGGCTGCATACATCACAATCTGTATTGTCATTGTAAATGTACACTTCTGAACCAGGCGTTGCTGTACCAGAATATTCAGTATCTGTATTCACCAAAATTTCTATTACCGGCACATCACTCTGGTTTACTGAATATACCGGATAAGTGCAATAGATGCTGTTTTTCCTGATCTCTATATTTTTTCCATTGCTGGAGGAAATCCCACTGTATCGGAGTATATTTTTATCTTCATCTACATCTGTACCAAATACACCATTTTCACAATCGGTCAGGTTAAATGTATTAGAGGCAGAGCCGTTGTCAAGCAGATTTTCGTTACCTGTTACTGCAAAATTCTTCAGGTTATTGAACTGGACTTGAAAAACTGAGGCGATGTTATCTTTAAAAACCAATCCATCTCCATCTGCCTGGACCACTATGTTCCTTATGGATATATTATTGTTGCCATCAAAACCTAATTTATTATGTTGAAATACCAGCTGCTTTCCCCCCATCCTGATACCATAATAAAGAAAACCACCGAAAGTATTTCCTTCTGCTCTTGTATTTCCCCCGATTACACAAGCATCAGCGCTAATCTGCATTCCAACCGGGTTGAAACCTATTGCAATATAATTGCTTCCATCGGGCATTAAGCCTGTCCAATTGGATTGGATCTTTACATTTTCGCAGGGAGGCCGTCCAGACAGTTGACTGTCGTTATTGCTCATCTGTATTCCGTACTCACTGTTGGTGAATACATTTCCCTTTCCTATAGCTCCTATGGTAATGTTTTTTGAGGCTATGGCAAATATCCCCGAACTATTGGTACCGGAGTTTCCGATGTTAAAAAAATCAGTAAAATAGAACCCGTAGATTTCTACCTCAGAAACCTGCGACAAATAAAAGGCGGCCGTTATAAAATACCTCGGCCTGTAAATGCTTCTATCCGGTCTGATCGCTATTTTAGCAGTGCTGATCCCTAATGCCGGCCCAGGTTGACTTGTGGCATCAATAACGATATTAGAGGATATACGTGGAAGTTCCGCAGCTAAAATGATGCTGTGTTCAGCTTCAGTATTTCCTGGCAGGTTAAAATAAATATGATCTTTCTCAGCAGTTCCATTTGCAGCTGCCCTAAGCAAAGCTGCTCTTAAAGTTCCTGTCCCGCTATCGGCATTACTGTTTACGGTAATATCTTCTGAAAAAGCAAGATAGCTTTGACATAGGAGTATAAATACCAGAAACGACCTAAGTTTTAAAAGCATTAAACCTAAAATGAAAGCTAATTTAACATTTTTTTAGCTTTCATTGTTTTAAAAGAAGAGAATGTAATGCCGTTAATTCCTTTTGCTAAGCAAGTTAAACCCATAAGCACACAACAACAATACAGCAGCAATTCCGATCCAAAGCCAGTTGTATCCCAATTGTTTTGCGATGTAAAAACCGGTCAATGGCCCAACCACCTGGGCAACAGACCAGCTTAAGGTATAACCTGCAGCATATAGTCCCCTGTTGTATTCGTTGCTCCTGCTGATTACCACGGTATTGATAAATGGAAGCACAAGCATTTCACCTACGGTAAATACAAGCATGGCCAGTACGGCTACACCTATATGGAAAATCAGTGGAATGCTCAGCAACAGGTAGGAGCTGGCAAAGAAGACTGCACCAATGATAATAAAAAACATAGGTGGCCGTTTCTTCTCTATCTTATTGATCATGATCATTTCAAAAAGTGCAATCACCGCGCCGTTTAGCCCCATAATAATGCCAATAGCAAACTCATTGATGTGCCATTGTTCCTTAAAAAAGACCGGAACAACCCTGAACATTAAAAATGCGCAGGTAATAAAAACAGTAGTGAGCAGAATGAATTTAACATAGAAGGGATCCTGCCAGGGTTTCCCAATAACCAGCTTACTTCTGTTCTCTTTTGCCTGCTTAATAAATCCCCTCACTTTTGGCAAAAAGAACAGGATCGACAGCCCAACCAGAATGCTCACGGCCCCTTCAACGATAAATAACAGTTTGTAATTTATGGATGCGATTAAACCAGCCATACTGATACCCACCGACCAGCCGATATTGGTAGCCAACCTGTTTAAAGAATAGGAACGTGTTATAGTCCCTTCTTTCGCATAATTCACAACAGCGGTAAAATTTGCAGGTCTGAAAGCTTCCGAAAAAAAACTGATCACCACGGTTAACACACACAGGCTAGAAAAATGGGTTATGGTTGAAAAGAGAATAAACAAAAGACCACCAATAATGGAAGATAAGATCTGCACCGGCCTGAAACCAATCATATCTGTCAGTTTTCCACCCGTTGCCGAACCTAAAATTGAACCTATACCAAATAAGGTGATGATCAGACCTGCATCTACTTCCGAACGCTTCAAACTTTGAGTAACATATAGCCCCATAAAGGGAACAGCCATGCTCCCGCACCTGTTGAACATCATTACGATGCTCAGCAGCCAGGTTTCCCGGCTTAAACCGCTAAAAGATGTTTTGTAGGTATTGAAAATGGTTTTGAACATGAGTAATTTTCGAAGCAACAAAATTAGCAAAAGACTGCTGAATCTTCATGCTTATCCTACCTCATTTAGGAACGGCCTGTTCTGCATGTACATTTTTTTTCCAGCCATCTAACAATGTTTTAAGCGCTGCTACCTTAGCCGGCAACTGATCACTTAAATTATGTGTTTCTCCCGGATCCGCAGTAAGATCATAAAGTTCGTACCTGGGATTGGCGTAAAATTGAATCAGTTTATAATTGTCTTTCCTTACTGCACTGGCCATTTTCCCATTCAGCTTAGCCGTTTCCGAAGGATAATGCCAAAACAATTCATCTCTTTGCAAAGTTTTACCATTAAACACCGGGGTAAAATCCAGACCATCAAGCAGCTGATTTTTAATTGGCTTTGCCCCTGCCATCCCTAAAAACGTAGGGTAAAAATCGACACTGCTGACAGGTGTATGCTCAACTGTTCCGGCTTTAATTTTTCCTGGCCAGCGAATGATCAGCGGCTCCCTGATCCCACCTTCATAAAGCGACATTTTTGAGTCCCTGAATGGACCGTTATTGGCTAATTTTCCAGCTCCCCCATTGTCAGAAAAGAATATCAGGACCGTATTTTTATCCAATCCGCTTTGTTGAAGTTTATCCATGATCTGGCCAATACCATCATCAATTTTTTCGAGCATTGCTGCAAGATAGGGATTGTCTTTATGGGGTCCTTCGTGCCTTAAATTATGACTGCCATATAGCTTATCTGCCATACCGCTGCCATATTTATCGTCAAATTTCTTTTTGTATTTCTGTACCAGGTTCTCCGGTGCACTAAACTTAGTATGCACACTGTAATAGCTTAAATACAAAAAGAAAGTTTTATTCTTATTTCTTTCAATAAAATTTACCGCCTCTTTGCTTTGTCTGTCTGTTAGGTATTCATTTTCGTCACCTGCCGTAAAAGTAGCAATCTTATCATAGGGATAAAAATAGTCACCATCTGCGATATACTTGGTTTCTGAACCGATCACTTCCTGAAAACCATGTGCTTTAGGACCAGCAATATTTTTTTTAAACTCCGTATCCAAATGCCATTTACCTACAATACCAGTATGATAACCCGCAGCAGCCAATGCCTCATTAATCGTGACAAATTTTGCCGGGTCTAACCTTTTATTTGTCTTTTCAGCTTCCGGTAAATAATCAGTAATTCCAACCCTTGCAGGAAATTGACCCGTAACTATACTGGCCCTTGTAGGTGAGCAATTTGGTGCCGCAGCATAAGCCTGCGTAAACCTGACACCCTGGGCTGCAAGTTTATTCAGGTTCGGAGTTTCGTTAAAGGTACTTTGATAAGTATTCAACTCGCCCCATCCCAGGTCGTCTGCCAGAACAAACACAATATTCGGTTGCTTACGCTGCCCGGCAGCATTCAGGGATATCAGTAAGACAAACAACAGGCTAAAAAGTTTATACATGTTTATTTATTTAATGTGGGGCCATGGACAACTAATTTCCCATCCTTTTGTATCTCCATCCTGTCTATAAATACCAACCGCTGGTGGCCGGTAGCCGCAGTCCGGCCATGGTATACACACAACATCTGTTTGCCATCTGCGCTATAAGTAATGCTGTTATGCCCGGTACCCGAAACAAGATTGTTTTTTTGAAGTACCGGATTATTGGCCGCCTTTGTAAAAGGGCCCAACGGACTTTTCGCAGTAGCATAACCTATTGCATAGTTTTTTCCATCAAAGTTATTAGCCGAATACATCATATAATAAGTGCCTTTTTGTTTAAAAATAAACGAGCCTTCTGTCCATCTCCTGTTTACTTCATTGGAAGTGACTGACCTGCTTTCCCACTCATCTTTCCGGTTACTCATTTTAACCGGAGGACGTAAAAGCAAAACGGGCGCTCCGATCACACCGGAGAAATCATTTTTCATTTCCACTCCATATACCCAGCTTTCTTCTATCTCGTTATACCAGCCCTTCTTTTTGGCCCAATCTGCCACTTCGCTTTTTACAGGGTGCTTATAGCAGCACCTGGAGTAGTATAAGTAAGTTCTGCCATTTTCAAACCATACATTGGCATCTATGATCGGGTATCCGGGATCAAAGATCGGACGGTCATTTAAATCGATAAAGGGCCCGGTAGGCCGATCTGATACCGCAACACCAATTTTAAAGTTTTCTTTCTCATTAGTTGGATTGTGTTTCCATTGGGCGCTGTAAAAGAGATAGTATTTTCCATTTCTTTTATACACTTCAGGTGCCCAGAAAGCCTGAATTCCCCAACCATTTTTATTGTCATGATGATATACCTGACCTTCGTTTTTCCAGTCCTTCAGGTCAGCAGAAGAGTATACCGAAAAGCCATCTTTTGCACCACCACCGGTACCATACATGTAATATTTTCCATTGCCATCGTTGAGTACAAAGGGATCGCCAAAAGCAACCGGGAGCGGGTTATTGTTGAATTGCTGCGCAAATGAAGCAGCAACAGCAATAAATAAAAAGCTAAGTATAGAAGTTATCGTTTTCATCAATATCTGGTAATGGCATATCGATATTTTGCTTTGAAAATGCTCTTGCAAATTTATCCTTGGTTGCCAATAAGGCTTAAAACTAGTGATTTTGTCTGAAATCTAAAGTGTTTGCAACGCATTAAGTTCAGGTTTCAAACAAAAGCGTGGAGGTATTGGTTAATTACCTAGCAATACAAAGAATTTAATGCACAGATTATGGCACAGCTAGACGTACAACCTAAAAAGAAAAGCCACATCTTAAAGATCATAATGATCCTGGTTATCATTGCGATTTTGTTTGGCCTGTATAAAGGCTGTTATGAAACAAAACCGAATGCAAGCATTCCAACGGAAAGTACCGTAAGATAAAAGTTAATTAAATTTAGTTATGGAACATCATGTACATCACAGGACAATCAATCTGGAAGAACTCAGCAGCAGCAATTTTGAAATAGCCGACCATCAGCCCGACATCAATGGATGGGAACTCGTAGACGCTGAAGGAAATGAGATCGGTGAGGTTGAAGACCTTATATTTGATCCTCAGGAAGGCAAAGTACGTTATATTGTTGCAGATATTGATTCCGATCAGGAAAATCATACGGGTTATGTATTGATCCCAATTGGCTTAGTGACACTGGACGATGATGAGGAAGAAGTTATGGTATCCATGCAGCATACAGCCGTAATATACACCCTTCCTCCCTATGAAAAAGGAAAGACCATCTCCCCTGTTGAAGAGCTTGCAGTCAGGTATGCCTTTCTGGGGGCCGGATCACTTCCAAATGCGGCAGCAGTTGTTTACGAGCAGCACCCGGAAGATTTTTATAACCATGGACACTTTAGCGATGATCATTTCAAACGCAGCCAGGATCCTGGATAAGACAATCGTATAGTATCTCTACAGGGTGTAATGCTTTTCTCCCCGTCCCATCTTTAATCTGATGCCTGCAGCTGGTTCCGGGTGCTGCTATCAGCACATTGTCGCTTTGCTTTCTGATTTCCGGAAATAACACCAATTCCCCTATTTGCATAGATAAATTGTAATGTTCCTTTTCATATCCAAAAGAACCCGCCATCCCACAACACCCGGAGGGAATCGTTTCCACCTTGTAATTCCGCGGAAAGGAAAGAATTTTTTCAGTTGCAGTCAGGGCATTAAAAGCTTTTTGCTGACAATGTCCATGTAATATTATACGCTTGTTATCTGTACTGAATTTCGACTGCTCAATATTTCCATTTTGGATTTCCCGGGCTAAGAACTCATCAATCAGGAAAACATTTGAAGCCAGCCTCCTGGACACTTCCAGTTGATCATCGTTTACCAGATCAGGATATTCGTCCCTGAAAGTTAGTATGGCAGAAGGCTCAATACCTAACAGTGGGGATTCATCGTTGACCAAAGCACTTAAGCACCAGACATTGTGCTGGGCAATTTTCCTGGCCTTGCGCAACAAGCCTTTTGAAATAGCGGCCCTACCGCTTTCCAGGTGCTTGGGTAGGATTACCTCGTAATTCAGCGCTTCCAATAAAAGAATGGCCTTTATCCCAATCTGTGTATCCTGGTAATTGGTGAATTCGTCACAAAAAAAGTAAACTTTTTTAGTTTTTTGTTGAATTTCTTGTTGATGGTTACTGTGCTGATGCTTTATAAACCAGTTTCTTAAAGTTATGTGTTGAATTCCAGGTATACCCCGGTCGGCTGCAAAACCTGAAATCCTTTTCAAAATCCCACTGATGCCCCGGCCAGTCATCATCCAATTGTACAATGATGGCATCACAGCACCAAGTGCAGCAATCTGGCTAAAGTTAGCCACCAGCCTTGACCTCAGCGGAATCCCGTTCGCATCCTGATAATGTTGTAAAAATTCAGCCTTTAACTTTGCCATGTCTACATTAGACGGACATTCTGATTTGCAGCCCTTACAACTCAGACATAGATCCAGGACTTCCTTAATCTCCTTGTGATCAAACTTATTGAGCTTTGCAGAATGCGTTAAAAAGTTCCTTAATATATTTGCACGTGCCCTTGTGGTATCTTTTTCCTCATGTGTAGCCATATAAGAAGGGCACATGGTGCCACCTGCCAGATGGGATTTCCGGCAATCACCCGAACCATTGCACTGTTCAACATGTTGTAACATGTTCTGTCCGGCGTAACGGAACAACGTTTTAAACTCAAATCCTTTCTGCCCCGCTGTATATCTCAGCATCGTATCCATCGGCGGGCTGTCTATGATCTTGCCGGGGTTAAAAATATTATTCGGATCCCAGGTTTCTTTCAACGCTTTCAGCAAGGTATAGTTTTTTGCCCCGATCATTTGCGCAATAAATTCTCCTCTCAATCTGCCGTCACCGTGTTCGCCACTTAACGAACCTTTATATTTTTTAACCAGCAAAGCAATTTCTTCGGCAATTAACCGGAACATCCGGTTGCCATGTTCGGATTTTAAGTTCAGGAGAGGTCGCAAATGCAGTTCACCAGAACCGGCATGTCCATAATGAACAGAATACAAGCCATGTTTTCTTAAGATCCCGTTAAAATCACGGATATACTCAGGTAAATCCTGTACGGCTACCGCGGTATCTTCTATTACCGGCACGGCCTTTTCATCGCCTGGTATATTACCCAATAAGCCCAACCCGGCTTTTCTAAGCGACCATACTTTTTTAATGTCGGTGCCAAACAACAGCGGAAAATGGTAGCCCAGCCCCAGGCTACGTAATTCCGTTTCAACCCTGGCCGCAACCTCCATCACTTCCTCCTGGGTATCCCTTGCATACTCCATCAGCAGCATTGCTTCTGGTTCTCCCTCCATAAAAAAACTATTTGTGCGTTGCTCCATATTATCCCTGGTACAGGCTAAAATGTAATGATCAATCAGTTCAACTGCATTTGGCTGATATTTTAATGCTACCAGATTAGCTTGCAAAGCCTGTTCCAACGCATTAAAATGAACACAAAGCAAACCGGAATATACAGGTGGTAAGGGTTCCAGGTTTAGTTTAAGTTCAGTAATGAAGGCCAAGGTACCTTCCGATCCTGCAATCAGTTTACAAAAATTAAAATCTTCGCCTCCGGCGGTAAAGGGCGCGGTGTTTAACAAAATATCTATGGCATATCCCGTGTTGCGCCTTTCTATGTCAGCCGCCGGAAATTCTTTTCTGATTTCCAGCTGGTTTTCGTAATTACCCAACTGACTTCTGATAGAACGATATAATGCAGCTTCCAGGCTTGTTCCCTCACCTTTGGCTATAAACTCTTCAAAATTAAATGCTTTGAATGTTACTTCAGAAGCATCACTCAATAAGGCCTTGATTTCCAGGGTATGCTCCCTTGTGCTTTTATAAATGATGGAGTTTGATCCGCAGGAATTATTGCCCACCATACCTCCGATCATGGCCCGGTTGGCGGTCGAAGTTTCAGGGCCAAAGAACAAGCTGTACTTTTTAAGGTATGCGTTTAGCTCATCCCGCACCACCCCCGGCTGTACCCTGATCCAGCGTTCTTCAGTATTGAGCTCCAAAATCTGGTTAAAATGCCTGGATACATCCACCACAATTCCACTACCTACTACCTGTCCTGCCAGCGAAGTGCCAGCAGTACGCGGAACCAGCGATGTCCCTTCTTCCACGGCAAAGGTAATCAGCTTTTTCAGGTCAGCCACTGAACGCGGTACAGCAACAGCCAAAGGAATTTCTGAATAAGCGGAAGCATCCGTAGCATACAATAACCTGGTAGTATCATCCGTATACAGTTCACCGGCAAGCAAATTTGCCAGTGCCTTAAGCTTTTCTTTCATTCCTTAATTTCTAGACAAGTTAAGCATTAATACAAATCAATTTAACATAGCTGCCGGGGATGTAGACAAAACATGAAGCAAAAAAAGGTTTGCCATCTACATGGCAAACCCTTTTTTATGAACGTTTACAGCCCTTACCTTGTACAGTCAGCTGTCCAGGTTGCGCCATCTTTAACCACTAACATTTTTAACGTACCAGCATCGATAGTGATACCCGTTAAGCCGCTTCCAACACTCACATAAGTATTGTCTCCCGATTTCTCGAACTTTACGCCTTTAATATCCGGTATATTACTTCCGAAAAAGAAATTATAAGTATCCCCTACCTTGCTAACGGTTACTTTTCCGTCAGAACTGGTTATTGTACTTCCGTCCTTATTATAAGAAACAGAACCTTTATAGGTACCAACAAAGAAGTCTGTAGTTGCAGGGTCTTTGTCTTTCTTACAGGCGATGATAATCGTCGTAGCGATTAAAAGTAAACTGAAAATTTTGAATGTTCTTTTCATAATAAGATGATTAAATGTAACGTGATAGTTACAAACGCTATGCCAGATTGAGTCTTTATTCTTATTTATCTTCATGTCCAGCTATGGTGATGTCCAAAACCCCTGATGTATTCTATTTAATGGTAACACTTGTTATTCTGATGTTCATTTGTATAAAGACAAGGAAGTTGACCATACCGGCTTCTTTTTTAGCAGCAGCAATAGGGATAATGGTGTTTCAGGCTGCACAATGGACAGGTATATGGATGTTACTGGCATTCTTTATGTTAAGCGTACTGGCAACCGCTCACCAGAAAAATATAAAAACAAAACTACACAGGGACAACTTAGCCAATAAGGCCAGGAACACCGGTCAGGTTTTTGCAAATGGAGGGGTAGCCGGATTAACAGCTATTTTAGCCATTATTTATCCCCGACATGCAGATCCGTATATTTTAATGATGGCGGCCAGCCTGGCATCGGCCCTTGCTGACACCTTATCTTCTGAACTTGGTATGGTTTATGGCCGGAATTTTTACAACATCCTTACCTTTAAAAAAGAGACCAATGGCCTGGACGGCGTAATTAGCCTGCAAGGCGTATTGATAGGTGCTGCCGGCGCCTGTATCATTGCATTCATCTATGCAGGATTTAACAAAATAGGTTTGATTGTTGTTTTTGCGGGTATACTTGGAAACCTTGCCGATTCTGTACTGGGTGCTGCCTTTGAGCGTAAACATTATATCGGCAACAATGCAGTAAACTTTTTAAATACTTTATTTGCGGCAGCAACTGCAATGATAATTTACCTGTTCAGGTAATAAATTAGGCAAAACTGGTTATAATTTATTACGGACATAATTGATCCGGGTATTTCTCGTTATTTTTGGTAAACCAGTAGCTATATTTTGAACCTGATTGCATGTTGGATATAAAAATGTCATTTAAAAAAAAGTGGATACCAGTACTTACAATGCTTGCCGGGCTGCAATATTCGCAGGGAAGGGCGCAGGCCATCGATTCATTAAGAGCCGATACGACAAAAAAGGACAGCATCCATAACCAATATGATGTTGGTGATCTGTTTAACAGCATTTTCCATCCAAAAAGTAAACCGGTTAACCCGGCAAAAAAATCAGCTGTTACCATTATACCTAATTTTGCTTATAACCCAAGTATTGGTGCTCAGATTGGCATAAAGGCAGTTGCAGGTAAAGTACTGGGCAAAAACCCAAAAACTTTAATGTCTATTGCGGCCACTTCTGCATCAATAACCACCAAGGGTATCATCTACTTTTACCTCAATCACAATATTTATACTCCCGAAAACCAATGGAATCTGCAGGGCAGTCTGGTAGCGGCAAAAACCGTTTTACCCGATTTTGGATTAGGTATTGGTAACGCTGCCACTGGTAGTCAGACTGATCTGATACTCAGCAATCCCGACCGCAAGGCTTATGTGCTCCATGCTGAGTATTACAATTTCAGGGAAAAGATTTATAAACAAATTCAATCCAACCTATTTGTTGGAGCGGGTGTATCTTTTGATATCAGAAGAAAAATTGAAGACCGCGGAAACACAAATGAACTTACACCCTATAATATTTACAGTGACCGCCATGGATTTGACCGTGACCACTATCAATCCAATGGCTTACTTTTTAACCTGCAATACACTACCCGCGACAACCAGAACCGGGCGTATAATGGCATTTACGCCGATGCCGGCGTCCGTGTCAATCAAACCTGGATGGGCAGCAGCAAAAATGCCGTACAAATTACCACCGATTTCAGAAAATACTGGAGTCTGTCCAACCGGAACCCTGAGCATGTTATTGCCTTTTGGAACTGGGGCTCCTACTTGCTTAGTGGTGCCATGCCATACCTGGAGTTAGCGGGTACCGGAAGAGATACCTATTTCCGTAGCGGAAGAGGTTATACCGTTACTTACTTTAAAGGGCCTCAGTACTTTTATTCAGAACTCGAATACCGCTTTCCAATTACGCGCAACAAATTTTTAAGTGGCGTTGCCTTTGGAAACATCCAGACTGCTAATGATGAAATGGGTACCAAATTATTTGAACAATGGCAACCAGGTGGTGGTGCCGGCTTACGTATACTTTTCAACAAAGCGACAAGGACCAATTTATGCCTGGATTATGCCTTTGGAAAATATGGTTCCAAAGGGTTCTTCCTTGGCTTAACTGAAGCATTTTAATCAATTCATTTGCGGCAGCGGAAGCAGGTATTCATCGGGTTTCTGCTGATAAAACCGGTTAAAAATCTCCATAAAGGTTTTATAATCCTGATGGGAAATTGCCAGGGAAGTTTGGTAAAGATTCACGGGGTGCAGGCTTTCGTCAACAGATTCAAAAACCAGTTTCATGGCCTTATTTCCCGTCTGAAAATTTTCATGAAAGGGAAATACCTTTAATGTTTTCGTAATGCTCAACGTTTTAGCAGACATCTTGATGGGACCATAACACTGCTGATAACTTAAAGAATGTTTCTTTAACATCACCGTTTCAGAACCATACAGGTTCCATAATGAATACCTGAACAACAAGACCTCCATGACGGTAATAAACGCTGTTATCACACCTATATCACCAATGAAGAACAATATGATCACGGAGATGAGCATGATATTCAAAGCATACAGGAAGATCTTGCTACTTAAAGATGACCGCACCGTTATTGTCACAGTTATTGCTCCCCCATTTTCATTAACTTTAAAACTGCTCGCTGTCATGTCCTTTAAATTATCTTCAAAGCTACTAAATCTTATCAATTTGCCGAAAGACCCGCTTTTGTCAGGGCTTAACCGATTTAGTCAGTTCCTGTGCGGCTTCCAGGTGTTTCCTCAATACAGGTAGATTTTTTAAAGCAAATTCCCTTATCGCCTGGTCTTTAGCTTTACCAGCAGCAGTATAAAGTGCGATCATACCCTGATTACTTGCTATCATCTTTTGCACAAATTGTAAATCAGTTCCGCTCAAACCCTCGCTTGTAGTCGAAGTCTCCAATCCGATGTTCCCTGCAGCAAGTTTTTTTAGTTCGCTTTTAAGCTGCGTATGATCGTTCAATATCATTGTTGCATAGGCTGCAATTTTAACATTAGCTGTTCTGCGCTGTGCACCGCCGCTCAGCTGAACTTCTGTCTGCTGACTTAGTACCATCCTGTTGAGCAGCTCCTCATCAGTAAGAGCTGCCAATTGTTGCGGATTGATTTTGACCAATGCATTTGCCCTGGCAATTGCATTATTGGCAATGCTGGCTGCATTTTCTTCAGAGCCGGCACCGTTCGACTGCCCGATTCCCGGAGTAAGCCCGTCTCCACTTGCATTGATCACTCCCCTGCTTGGATTTTTAATACCCGGAGTAACCCCGGTTATCTTTTTTCGCTTTTTACCTTCTTCTCCTGAGGTATTTCTGGAAGATAAACAGGAATAAATCAGGCAAGACAACAATGCCAGGATTGCAAATATTCGGATACTTTTCATGGTTGCGGAATTTAGCTATAACTCTATTAAAACTACAAAAACCAGGCAATAATGTTTGCCTGAGCAACCGTAAAATTACATAGCAGCATTCCCGCAGCCAAACCATTATACCTTTTTAGGGGGAAGCTCAAAGGCAACAGCCTCATGCTCAAAATGTCCGTTATGGGAACCGTCACAAAAAGGTTTGTTTTTAGAGAGGCCACAACGACAGATCGACAATACAGTTCTTCCCTGTAATCCATAAACATCCCCATTTCTGTCGACGATCTCGAAATCGCCTTCTATTTTCACCGAGCCGTTATTGTTAATTGTAAGTTTCGTTTTTGACATTAATTCTATTGTTTCGGCCAAAACTAAAACAATGCAGGCATAGTCAGGAATATCATTTCAGTTTAGAAACATTATAACTAATTGCAAGACCTGAATACAGCTTAAAGCGTGTAAATTTAAACCGGCTTTGGTAAACTCAAAGCTTCCACGAGTCCATAACTGTCTTCCTGTAGCCTGTAGCGAATGATCTTCCCGTCCAGTACGGTAAAATGTGCAGAGAAAATAGAAGAATAGATTTCCCCTGTCCTTAACATCACCGAACTGAACTCACCGGTAACTACCGCAAAATCTCCTTCAGCTAAAACATGGTCAATCTCTGCGCTTACCGGCTCTATACTTTGCCAGAGCAACACAAAAAAATCTCTTATTTCCTTTCGGCTGCTCCTTTTTCCTAACCAGGGTGCCAGTTCCTGGTTACCTGGTACATCCCAATCCGGCTGTTCGGAAAAAAGATGCAACAGTTGATCCAGTTCCTGATTGGCCAGGGCCTGGTAAAACTGATGGACAATGTTTCTTGTCTGGGCGGTTAAAGTTGTTAACATGGCATTTCTTTTATTTAAGCGCAAATAAAACAGCCGGCACTGACAACCCTATGGCAGCCTGTTTTTACTGGTTCAGTTAAATGTCAAATTTAGACCAGCTGTTTTATTTATTACAATCGCATGTTACAGTATAGCTCCACATGGAATTTCGAAAGTCTAACTTTGTGTTTTCGAAATCATACGTAATAAATTGAGCAGTACAAAAGTTTTAACTCAGCAAGACCAGGGCATTTCAACCCTGCTTGCATTTGCCCTATTGCCGCTATCCGGCTTTGCAACAGATATCTATATCCCATCATTACCCACAATGGCTTCAAGCCTGCAGGTCAGCAGTTTGCAGGTCCAGCTTACCTTGAGCCTCTTTCTAATCAGCTACGGCATTTCCCAGTTATTTATCGGCAGTGTACTGGACAGCTTTGGCCGGTACCGCTTAAGCCTCATCTGCCTGTTAATTTTTGCCGCGGCCAGCATTGTAATTGCCAACACCCACAACATTTATCTCATTTACCTGATGCGGATCATACATGGCTTTACTGTAGGAACCATTATTGTAGCCAAACGGGCATATTTCGTAGATCTGTTTACCGGAGATCAGCTGAAGCACTATCTGAGCCTGTTTTCCATTATCTGGTCTACCGGACCTATTGTTGCCCCATTTTTAGGAGGATACCTGCAAACTGCATTTGGCTGGGAATCCAATTTTTACTTCCTGGCCATACTGGCAGTGATACTCGCAATCCTGGAATTCATTTACAGTGGTGAAACACTGAGCCATTTTTCAGAGTTTTCCTTAAAAAAGATTACCAGTATCTATATCACGATGATAAAAACAGCAAGCTTTAGCCTGGGCATTGTCATGCTGGGTCTCGCCTATACCATGGTCATGATTTATAATATGACAGGTCCGTTCATTGTAGAACATCATTTGCACTTTAGCCCGGTTGTTGCTGGCTACAGCTCGCTCATTTTAGGCTTTGCATGGATGGTAGGCGGATTTATAGGTAAAGCAACTATTAATCGTCCTTTCTTCAAAAAAATGACTACAAACCTGGTATTTCAGTTGACATTTGTAGGTAGTATGCTACTCAGTATCCTGTTTATTTCCAGCTTATATACCTTGATTCTCTTTGCATTCCTGATCCATGTAACTGCAGGATATATATTCAACAACTACTTTACTTTTTGCCTGGGTCTGTTTCCAAAAAATGCAGGAATAGCCAGTGGCTTAACCGGTGGCATTACCTATGTCATCGTATCATTTTTAAGCTATAGTATCATTTCCATATTACCTGCAAAAGATGAACAGCACCTGGCAGAAAGCTACCTGGTCCTGAGCATACTTTCTGCTTTGATCATGTTCACTATTTATAAAATGAGTAAAAAGAATAAAACCGTAGCTGCCGCATAGCAGTTAACAAACCTTTACCACATCCATATTCAGCAGCTGGCCCAGTTTTTCAATTTTAGAACTGATATGCCCTATCCCAATGGCACAATGGTGTGCAGGCCCGTAACTGTTCCATTTATTTACAAAGTTTCTGGCTCCCAGCGGAAATTTATACCGGCTGTTGGTATTTCCGATCTGCAATATAGGCCCAGGTACTGCTTCTGCTTCTGCAACAAGCAGCATCAGGGTACCACCTTTCTGCTCTACTACCGATAACAACGTTACCGGCCCGTTCTTTACCGACATTTCTACCGATACCCCCTTCCCAACTTTACCATGGTATACACCTAGAGGACGTACCTTGGTTTTGCCTTCAGCAATGGCGATATGCCCTGGCCCATCGTGTCCCATCAGTACCACGTCATCATTAAAATCCATGGCATAGTATTCTGTAAAAGAGCCTCCGGCACCAAAAGAATCCATAATTTTCATGGCCTGGGCGTTTTTAATTTCATATTCACCTGCTACAGGAATACCCCGGGCCGTTAATAGGGAATTGCCCAGGATGATAGAGCTGATGGCTTCTTCATTATCCGTATTGCCGGTTCCTTTATAATAATAGGCCATTGATCCCAGCTGATGAATTTCAACCAGTTTGTCAAGTGCCACAGAGGTCACAGCAGCTTTTTCAAGCTCATCCCTGGAACAATCACTTTGCACATCAAAAGTTTCCTCAAACAACTGAAGCCTGTTGTTCATTTCCTGCGGGGTTACCTGTTTCCGTAAACAGGCCAGTTCTTCTACTTCCATCAGTTCAATATGACCGCCAAAATGTGCATATTGCTGTGTCAGGTCAGCATAAATATCCAGCATACCGCTGTAGTAATGTCCCATACAGCCCATTCTGTTGTAAAACATCTTGTTAGCTACCTTTGCAGCTTCCACCCATTCTCCAATCTCTGCCCAGCATTCCGGATCATTGTGCAGCATCCCGGTAATCTGATGGAACTTTATACCCACACGATTAAACACATTGGCAATTTCCGGAACAGGACAGGCCGAACAGTAAGAAAGCCATTCACCAGTCATTTTTGTTCTATCGGTCATGGCGTTAAAAGCAGTATAATCAATTGCGGCCTCCGGGCTCAGGTTCAGTATCACAACAGGTACCTTTGCGCGCTGAACCACCGGTAACACGGTTGAGGATAAGGCATATGTAGTAACATATAAAAAAATCACATCAACATCCTCCGTTTTAAATAACCTGCCCGCAGCAAACGCCTTATCAGTGGTATCTACCAGGCCTGCATTTACAATTTCTGGATGAAAGCTTTTAAGTTTTTCCTCAACCCTGCCCAGGTAACCCTCCAGGCGTGCTTTCAGACCTTCAAACTGTGGCCAGTAGGTATCTAAACCAATGCCAAACAGACCAATTTTAAGTGATGATTTTGAATTGTTGGGTAAAAGTGATTGCTTTGCTGAAACTGGCGTTATAGGATTCGTCATAAGATTTATATTTTAGGTTAAACAAACTTAAATGACAAATTTTGTTTAACCAATGTACAATCTGATAAACCGCATATACTTATTGAGATGAATAATTACTTTAAATACCTTCCCGTAAGTGATGATGACGTCAATTGGGGCCTTTATGTATTAAATGCCGGTTATAACCGGATAGAAAAGTCGGCAAATTATCCTCCCGCAGGCCATCCCTCCGATCATTACTTTGACTGGGACAAAGGAAGGATACTGGATGAATATCAGATCATTTACATTTCACAAGGATCAGGCAGCTTCGAGTCAAAGCATTGCAAATTGACCACCGTACAGGAAGGCAGCATCATTTTGCTTTTTCCCGGCGAATGGCATCGTTTCAAACCTCTTAAAGAGAGCGGATGGGATGAATACTGGGTAGGCTTTAAAGGAAATATCATCGGCAACATTGTTCAGCAGCATTTCATCTCACCAAATCAATGTGTGCTGCAGCTTGGCCTTAACGATCAGCTGATCCATCTTTTTGAGACCATACTGGAAAAGACAAAAACCGAACAACCAGGTTACCAAGCCCTTGCCTCAGGAATGATATTACATCTTTTAGGAACGGTTTATGCCAAAACCAAACAGGAGGAAATGGAACAGGAAGACATTTCAGAAGTACTCATCAACAAAGCGAGGATCTTACTGAGGGAATACGTCCATAAAAACATTGCAGTGGAACAGGTTGCCGAAGAACTGCAGGTCAGTTATTCCTGGTTTCGCAAGGCGTTCAAAACCTTTACAGGAATTGCTCCGCATCAGTATGTATTGCAGCTCAAAATAGAAAAAGCCAAAACCCTGCTGGCCGATACTACAAAACCAATTAAAGCCATCGCCTCTGAGCTGGGCTTTGAATCATCTTTTTATTTTTCCAGGATCTTTAAAAACAAAACAGGCCAGGCTCCTGATGCTTACCGAAAAATGATCCGCATTGCGAACCAGACAAAAACATACGAAGGCCATAAGTCCGCCCCATGTGCCCATTAAACAGCTACCTGGTTTTGCATTGCATGTGCAGGTAATCAGCACCCATAAATTCCCTTTTTCTCAGGGTCTGGAATCCTAAGCTGGCATATAGCTTTTCCGCTTTAGGATTTTCCTTACTGACCAGTAAACCAACCACAGGCTGATCTATCACAGCGGCATGCTTTAACAAAGCCCTGATCAGCACCTTACCAATACCCTGACCCTGTTTTCCTGGGGACACACTTACACAATCAATATAATATTCTCCGGCCTGCGTTTCGTTATCCAGGTTTCGTGAAAAGCCATAAACAGCCTTGATATGCGCTAAAAAAGGAGCCCTAAGTGATTCCAGATCAGCTCCATCATATGCACTGATCATTCCACAAACGCCTTCCTTATCAGTGAATACCAGTGTATTCTCAAAGCTATACTGGTTAGCGGGCAAGGCCGCGAATTTTTCAAATAAAGGCATGGCCTCTTCAGGAGCCGAACCGGCAACAAATTTCGCTGCCAGGCTATCCATGGCCAGGATAACTAGCCTGGCGATTGCAGCTGCATCATCAGCACACGCTTGTCTTATCATATTGGTATTATTTTCCTACGGCTATTTTACTTTTGATAAAATTCAGATAAACCGATAAAACCGCTGCAATAGCAAAACCGATAGCCGTGGCTGCATCAATAAAATCTGCCGATACATTTTGACCGCTTAACCAGTCTGCATAATACTTAATAAAGGAATTCGGCAAATTTGTTTCGCCCAGGTGTTCCTTAACCTGCCAATGCCAGTCTGTAATGGGGCAATAACCCAGGCCATACCAAATGCCCAGTACCAGCCATGATCCAGCGGTAAGCAAAACCAATATAAAATGCAATTTTCTTGTGGATGGCCATATCCAGCCAAACAAATTAAAGCCTACGATCAGCAGGTGCAAAATGGTAAAAAGAAAATTGTAAATCTGATACATGAATTAAAGATGAACTACTGTGCATCGTAAATAACGACCTTTTCAAACAGCACCCTGAATTCCTCTAAAAAAGCTTTATGAATTTCATGTACCTGGTAAACGTCATGTGCAGCCAGGTCTTCAAAAAACAGGATCAGCGAAAAAGTATAGCTGGTATCCACAACCGCACGTTCAATTGGCGCAGGCGTACCCATGTGAAAGGTTTTAACAACTTCAATATTTTCCAGTGACTCCAGACCTTTGCGGAAAGCATTTTTTTGATCTTCAGATGTATCGGCTTTTAGCCAGAACAAAACGTGGTGAGCTATCATTTTTCTAATTTTTTGGCGAATATAAACATTTGATCAGAATACGGTAGCCTAAGGTCTTAAGGTAAATGACACAGGAACGTTATAAAATACATTTGCGGGTTTTCCCCTTTGCACACCGGGCTCCCACAGCGGTGAGGCGGAAACTACCCGTACGGCCTCGGCAGCCAATAGAAGATGCGGGTTGTTCAATACTTTAATGTCCTTAACAGTACCGTCCTTCATTACTAAAAACTTCAACAAAACCTTACCCTGTATCCTGCTTCTCAGACACGCTTCGGGATATTTGATTGTTTTTGAAAGATAACTATAAAAATTCTTCATTCCGCCTTTAAACTGAGGCTGGATCTCCGCCTTGGTATATTGATAAGCAACACCTTCCTTGTCTGTACTTTCGCCCGAGACCATGTTCCCATTCAGATAAGTTTCTTTATATTTTAGCGCCGATCTGGAAGTTCCTCCAATCCATATCCCGTCATAAAACCCGTTTCTGATGACACCACTTTCACTGATTTCCTGAAAATTGCTGTCGTAGAAAACACAGGCACCGTTTCCCTTAACCACCAGTTCCTTTCCTATGGAATCCTTAACTGTTTCAATATATCTGGAAGTCTTTCCATCTGGTGCAGGCCGATAAATAGCAACAGTATACAAATTGCCATTAGGATAATAATGATAGGCAGTATCAATCAATTTGCCTTTTTTATAACTGGCTTCCATCTTCTTTTTTCCATTTTTATGATAGGAAATATATTTTCCTTCATATAATGGCGGATCAATTTTGCCCGATAGTCCGGCGGATTTATCGCTGCCATCAAGATAATATTCATTTACTTTATACAACTCCGATCCCGGATCAGGTTCCTGAACAATGCGCAGATAATCTGCGCTGTCGCGAAGTTTAACATACTGCCCGTTATTTTTTAAAAAATAACGGTTTTGTCGTTGTGCAGTTGCAGTTAAAGCAGTAAATAAAAAAACGGTAAACAGAAAGCGTATTTTATTCATATATTATAATTTATGCTGCAAGATAAACATTCTGTAAAATTTACCTCAACAAAACTCAACAGTCCATATTCAAACACTATATTTACGGTATTATTGATTTTTTTATGCTCAGATCCGGACTACTTTTTATCACCTACTGCCTTTTACTGCTCACAGGTTGTGATAACAAGTCATCTAAAGATGATATCCTTTCAAAAATACCTGATCCAAAAACATTAAATGAAAGCTATGTAAGCAATCCCGATCAGCTGTTGGCTGCTGAAACTGTGGCTGCCCTTAATAGCAAACTCATTGCATTGGATCAATCCGGAACTGCACATATTGATGTGGTCTTCGTGAAGTCCATTGGCGAAAATGTGCCTAAAGAAATTGCACACGGACTTTTCAGGAAATGGAAAATAGGCAGTAAAACCACCAATAATGGGCTGCTTATCCTTATCGTAAAAGATCAGCGGAGAATTGAATTTGAAACAGGCTATGGCCTGGAAGGCATCCTGCCCGACATGGTCTGTAAGAGGATCCAGGAAGACCATATGGTTCCCCATGCCCGGAACAATAACTTTGATCTTGCAGTTACCGATGGTGTAGAGGCCCTGATCAGCCGGCTCAAAAGCAGCAGAAATGAAACTTTTGCCACATCCGATCCGAGTGCCATTCATCCGGACATGCCAGTCATGGCACCTCCGGCTGTTGATTTACCCCCTATTGATTTACCGGTGACCGACAGTACTGCCCAAACTGCATATCCCAGTGACAACAGGCAGCCCACGCTGCAACAGGAAACAGTAAAACAACGCTCAGCGCCGGCAGCGGGCTGGATAACCCTGATTATTTTTGTTATATATGCCGCATTTGCCTGGCCCCTTGCTGCTACGTTGTATGGTCATATTTTTAAAAAATCATGGTTAAATCCACTAAGCTATCTGATTGCATTCGTCCCCCTGGCCTTTGTCATTTACCTGAATATTGATTATCCCAGCAGCTGGTACGACCTAAGGGCGGTACTCATTTTGTTGTGCTTTTTATGGGCCTATGTAAACCTTCACTTTTTATTGCTCCGTATGATCTTGAACAGCACTTTAGGATCAAAAAGCAGACATGAACAATACCTGGCCTGGCGCCGGAGCCATGCTCCTGCAGAATACGCTGTACAAAAATTCTTTTCATTTCCCTTTCTAAAATCCTACTGGAACAGCTACCTCGAAAATCAGTACCAACGAAGATATGCCCCGCTTAACTGCAGCAAATGCAGTGCCCTGATGAAATGTATGGATGAGGAAAAGGAAGATCAGTTTTTATCCAAAGGCCAGCTTACAGAAGAAAAGATAGCCGCAGTGGATTATGATGTATGGGAATGCAGCTCCTGTAAACAAATCACGATTCTGGATTACAGCAACTTAAAATCAAAGGTGAAAGATTGCCCGGAATGCCATTTTAAAACCCTGAAGTATTACGATAGAAAAATTATAAAAAAAGCAAGTACTTACGGGGCCGGCTATGGCTATGAATACCACATTTGCGCCAACTGCAAATATACAGAAAACACCAGATTTGACATTGCACAGATCCCCACTGCAAGCAGCGGCTCCTCATCTTCCGGCAGTTCATCCTCCTCTTCATTTTCCAGCAGTTCCTCATCCAGCAGTTCCTCAACAAGTGGCGGGGGCTCATCCGGAGGAGGTGGATCAGGCAGTAGCTGGTAATTACCTATTTAAGTACCCCACTTCCTTCCAGCCAGGCCTTAAAACTACTTACCCGCTCCCTGCTGATAATGGCCTCGGTATCCGCTGCCGGGAACAACTGTATAATAAACCTGCTGTTGTAATAAGTGGTGATCTTCTTTATCGCATCAATATGGACGATCAGCTTGCGGTTAATCCTGAAAAACAAGCGCTGGTCCAGCATCTTTTCAATCTGATCCAGTGAATAATCTAAAGGTATCTTCTGGCCTGTCATGGTATTGGCCCAGGTAAGCCCGTCCGTAAAATGTACATAAGCGATATCTTTAGCCTTAACATAAACCAGCTGGTTGTTTATCTTTCCAATAAACCTGGTGTGTTCCCTTTTAAAAAATTCTTCAGCAATCTGCAAAATGTTCAAAGCCGGATTTACCGGCGCCTTAAAATATTCATATTTTTCAATTGCCCGCTGCAAATCCTTTACATCAATGGGTTTCATTAAATAATCTACGCTATATACCTTAAAAGCCTGTAAAGCAAAGCTATCATAAGCAGTGGTAAAAATAATGGGCGTATGAATTTCCTTCTGCTTAAACAATTCAAAACAATCACCATCTGACAACTGTATGTCCATAAAAATGAGTTCAGCTAAGTCCTCATGTATATTCAGCCATTTTAGACCTTCTTCTACAGATTCAATGATCGCAAGCACCTCCACTACTTCCAGACATTTTTTGAGCAGCTGTATCAGTCTTTCCGCGTTGTGCTGCTCATCTTCAAATATGATTATCTTCATGGTTACTAATTATAGGGACTTTAACTATAAATTTATCTCCGGTTTCAGTAATCTCTATTCTTTTGTCACTGGTCAGTTCATATCTTTTGCTGATGTTATCCAAACCAACTCCTATAGAATGCTGAAGTCCGGTGCGTTTTCTCAGGTCGTTCGAAACGATTAAAGAATCTCCCTCGCTATTAATGTTAATGTGCAGCGGGTCATTTGCCGAAAAACGGTTATGCTTTACCGCATTCTCTACCAGCATCTGCAAGGTTGCCGGAGGGACCATTCCACTGTTCATGACTTGCGCATCAATCTCAATATCAAAAACAATGCTGGTCTGATGTCGTATCCTGATCAGAAAAGAATAAGAGGCCAGGAACTCCAGCTCTGTGCGGATAGAAACCAGGTTTTCGAACTTCTTATCCAAAATATAGCGGTAACTTTTAGCCAGTTGTGTAATGTATTCGGCCGAGAGGTCAGCACTCTTATACACCAGATTGGTGAGCACACTTAATGAATTAAAAAAGAAATGCGGGTCAATCTGGCTTTTCAGCACATCGTATTTGGCCTGTATATTTTCCCGCATCAGTCTTTCTGCATTCAGCTGACTTTCCTTCCAGTTCTTATAATAAAAAACAATCCCGCTATATGCCAGTATCAGCAGGTAAAACATGAAAGAACCAAAATACAAGTCATAACTTAAAGACGAAAAACTATTCCAGGCCTCATATTTATGGTAAAGAAAAATATCAAAAACCGAATAGCAAAAACCGAACAAAAAGGAGGAGAGCAAGCCGTATACAATCAGGCTGAAACACAAAAACAACAATTTGTAAGATAGATTTCTGTTAAAAGCATACCTTTCTACATATTTAGAGACCAGCACGGCCCCCTCCCATACCAGTAATCCTACCAGTACAAACATAAAACTGAAAGCCTGTCCCCTGAAAAGAAAAGGATTAAAATCTTTAGGAAAAGAAAGATCAAAAGATTTAAAAATGATACTGAACAGAAAAAGAACAACTATCCTGATCCCATATTTAAACAGTTTGCGCTGAAAAATAGCCTCTACCTGTACTGCATTCATTCTAAAAAACATTATGATGAGCGAACCAATTCACATTTCGAAAAACCTAACAGTAATTATTGTCTTTAAACCATTTCAACGCGCTGCCGATTGCTCGCTCTACAGGGGTGTACCTCAGCCGCAATTCCCGTTCAGATTTTTTACCCGAATAGTAATTGTACAAGCATAGCATATAAGCCGATGAATAATTCAGTTTAAACGAAGTTTTGCTCCATACGCCGAGCAATGTACCTATTATTCCGGTTATTTTTAAAACAAAGCTGGGAATACGGATCATTATAGGCTGCTGACCGGACGCCTTGTTCAGCATTCTGAAAAAATCTCCGTAACTCATATTCTCAGCTGCCAACAAATAGCAATCACCGTTTTTTCCCATCACAAGCGCATTTGCAATGCCAGTGCATACATCGTTAATGTGCACAAAATTCTTTCCGCCAGGGGGATAAAAAACAATACGCTTATTGATACCATGCAAAATGAGCTGCCCGGAGCTGGGTTTAGCATCATACTGCCCGATCATAAATGTAGGATTGATAATTACTGCGGGTAAACCTTTGTTTACTACCTGCTCCAAAACGTATTGTTGTGCAATGTATTTGCTGCTGATATACCCTGAACCTAAATGCGAAACGCGGAATGAATTGAGTTCAGTAGCCGGTTTATGCTGATTACCATGGCCAATGGTATTTGCGGTACTTACATGGATCAGTTTTTTTACCCCATACTTTAAACAAGCATTAACCACATGAACAGTTCCCTTCACATTAACCTGTTCGTAGACTTTAAAACCAACACCCCATTGTGCCGTTACCGAAGCTGTATGTACCACATAATGGCAACCCTCAACCGCATTAAACACCTCATCTTCCTTACTGATGTCACCATAAAACACTTCGCATGGAATATCGTCAACTATGCGCACATCAGCAGAACGCCTCATCATCAACTTTACCTCATAGCCCTGCCGGTACAGTTCCCTGGCCACATTGGCACCTAAAAAACCATTTCCTCCGGTAATCAATACCTTATTCATTATCGTTAAACTCATTTAATGGCCATCTCCTTTTTAACCGCCTTTGATACAATTTTAAGCTTTGTTTCTACCGGTAAAAATCCCATGATCCGGTGATTGATCTTGTTCCATAAACCAGGAATAATGACCGCCTTTCCATCCAGGGTCTTTTTCAGGGCTATCTTTGCAATTTCGGAGGTAGCCAGCAAACCGATCCTTCCTTTCATCCCCTGTTCAATGATCCGCGCCGACACCCCGGAATTCGTCATGATCGGCCCGGGATACACCACACTTACCGACAAGCAGGTATGCCTTAATTCCTCTCTCAATCCCAGGGCAAAAGAAGAGATGAAAGCCTTCGACGCCGGGTATACGGTTTTATAAGCTATTGGCGTAAAGGCCGCCATGCTCGAAATGTTCATAATATGACCATCTTCCTGTTTCAGCAATCCCGGCAGCAGCATCTGCGTAATCAATACCATACTTCTGATGTTGACCTGCAATATCCTGTCAATAGCTGCCAGTGGACTTTCCATAATTGCTACTGTTCCGCCAATTCCCGCATTGTTGATCAGGAAGTTGATTTCAAAATTTTCAATAATGTATTTCAGGTTTTCGACCAGCAAAATACTATCGGTCATATCAAACTCAAATACACTGATCTTAATTCCATACGCTAACCTTAAACTATTGGCCAGTGATGCCGTATTGCTGCCGGGCAATGCAATCATAATGATGTTCATTCCCATTTCTGCACACTGAACGGCAAACTCCCGGCCCAGACCAGCGCTTGCCCCTGTAATTAACGTGTACCTGTTCCTATCCATCTTGATGTTGCTTGGTATTTTCAAAATAAACGCTCAGGTATTGCCGTATCCTCCTTAAAGAATCCCAGTCGGATGCTCCTTTAAATTCAACATCAGGATAACTGAAATGTGCGATGAAATACCTGATGTTCAGGCAAGCAAAGCGTTTTCCTATATACTGATAGATGCCTGTTGTGTTATCTTTATCGATTCCGGATATTGCTTTCCGGCACAGGTATTCCAGCAGTTGCATATTGATATCATCCAGCTCATCTGTCACAGCATATTCAGACAAAGACCTCAGCAAGCTGTTGATCATCAGCAATTCTATCCAATTACAGGTAAAACCATACTGCACCACATCCTTGTGCTGAACAACCGACTTCATGATTAATTCCTTACCCAAATACGCCTGCTCAATTTTTTCCAGAAAATCGACAAGCAGGTTAGAAGTATCGGTATCTTCCATTTCATAATCGACCACAACACTTAAAATTTTCCTTACCGTGCAGTGCAGGGCAGTAAGATCCGATAGTTCAGCCGATATCCTGACTCCTGATCCATTTTCAAAAAGACAACCTTTTAACATAATGTGCTGTTTTGTACGCTGTAAAACTGTACATATATTTATCAGGGAGAAACAAATAAAAGACGAGCTGTCGTTATTTCAGTCTGAACTGTAAAATAAGCGTACTCAAAAGAAATCAACTGACGAATACCGCATCAAAAAACAGACACCCGGAAAATCTGGCCTATTTTACCGAATAACCGTAATGAAGACATTTAAAAAGCAGATTTTTAAAGGGTTAAATAAAAGGGATAGAAAAACCAAATGGTTTTAAACGAGAAACGGGAATAAAGTCGGAGAGACTATTCCCGTTTATAAGGTCGATCCACCACAGATCAACCTAAACCAAACTAAACCGATTAATTAAATACAAATAGTATGCCAAAAACACAAAACCCCAAAATTCCCCTATCTTTTATTTAGCCTGACTTGCTGATATCAGATAACCGATCATAAAGCTTAATTTTGTTCGTCAATTATCGAAGCTTTAATTTACCTATGAAACCAATTAAAATCCCTGCATTGCCAGCCGTACTCCTTGCCATTATCAGTGTACAGGGAGGTGCGGCCATAGCAAAAGGTCTTTTTCCTCTGCTTGGTGCGGCCGGTACCGCTTCAGTCAGGATCGGTTTCTCCGCCTTGATTTTACTTGCAGTTTACAGGCCGGATTTAAAACAACTTAGCCGGCAGCAATGGAAAGCAGTAATCGCTTATGGCATGTCACTAGGCGCCATGAATATCATTTTTTACCTGGCCATAGCACGGATCCCACTGGGCCTGGGTGTAACTCTGGAATTTATAGGTCCTTTACTCCTCGCTGTGTCTGGATCAAAACGCGCCATTGATTTTTTGTGGATATTACTGGCAGCCATTGGAATTGCCTTCATTTCGCCCTGGAATGAAAAAGGGGCTGATCTGTTGGGAATTTTACTTGCCTTACTTGCAGGTGCATTCTGGGCAGCTTATATTGTACTTGGTGGCCGTATTTCCAAGCTGATGGACGGCGGCCAGGCTGTGGCTATCGGCATGATCTTCGCATCAATAGTGGTATTGCCATTTGGTTTAGCCGGTGGCATACTCCAGCATTTTAGTCCGGTCATGCTCCTGTCCGGTATTGCATTGGCGCTATTGTCGAGCGCCATTCCCTTCACCTTAAAAATTAATGCCCTGCGCAAAATACCGGCCCGTACCTTTAGTATTTTAATGAGCCTTGAGCCAGCTGTTGCTGCAATATGCGGACTCCTCTTCCTAAAAGAGATGCTTTCCTTTTATGAATGGTTGGCCATTGCCCTGGTGGTTATTGCCAGTGCAGGTGCCACCCTCACAAAGGGCAAGCGGAATCTTTAAAGCTTTTCCGCTTTCCAGGCTGTTGGTTTTCCATTCCATTATTTCAGCAGTTTATCAATGGCCTGATAAGTCATGGGATGATAATTTGGCCTTGCCTCCTGATATATGGCTCTGGCTTTTTTGAGCCCCTCCGGCGTTGCCATCAGTTCCTTGTACAATGGAATAATGTGCCACATCCTGCCATTTTCCAGCAAATAGGCCTTTATCCGGGTATCTGCAGTTGTATAATGGTGCCTGATGGCCAGCACGTACCAGGCCCGCTGTATATCAGTATTGTTCGAAGCTGTAAAATCAAACTCTTTATCCAGCAATGTCATATCATCAGCTGTCAAATCTGCAGGCAGCAAGCTAATGAAATAGCGTTTTTCATTGCTCGACTTCAACTGTTTATTTAATCCGGTCGGCACACCGCTTTTACGCCAGTCAGCCAGCAAAACCTCAGTGGTTTTAAACCTTTCTGCAGCAACTGCTACAATATTGGATGGAATACCTGGCCCGTAAACCCATTTATCTACAGCGATCTTTTCTTCCAGGTGCTTATCCCCTTTAATCAGGTTTTTGTGCAAATCATCCAGAAACTGAGTGGTAGTTATGGATGTAAAAGCATGGCGTTCGAAATACCCCCGTAAAAAAACATCAAAGTTTTTCCTGCCAACAGCCTCTTCGATAGTACGTAAAAAGAAAAAGCCCTTTTCATAAGCGATATCATTTGTACCTTCATCGGGATTACGACCGATATAATCTGTTTTCAAATGAGTGTCTTTACTATCAGCCCCCATATCCTTTATGGCATCTTCTAAAGCATGTTTAGCAAATACTTCCTGCATTTCAGCTTCCTTTTTACCAAATATCTCTTCATCAATCCGGCGTTCAAAATAATTGGTAAAGCCTTCATTTAGCCAGAAATCGTTCCAGGTAGCATTGGTGACCAGGTTTCCACTCCAGCTATGTGCCAGTTCATGACATATAATGCTCACCAGCGAGCGGTCTCCCGCCAATATCGTAGGTGTAATAAAGGTCAGATTAGGATTTTCCATCCCCCCAAAAGGAAAGCTTGGTGGCAGCACCAGCAAATCGTATCTTCCCCAGCGGTAAGAACCGTACAGCTTTTCAGCAGCATGCACCATTTTACCCATATCGGCAAATTCCCAGGCCGCTTTTTGTAATACCACAGGCTCAGCATAAACGCCCGTACGCCCATCAACAGCCCTGAATTCAATATCACCTACAGCGAGAGCCATTAAATACGAAGGAATAGCATGCCGCTGTCTAAACTCATAAATACCCGTATTGTTTTTTACCTGTGGGTTTTCTGCGCTCATCAGCGCCAGCAAATCTTTAGGTACTTTCAGCTTTGCATTATAGGTAAACCTGATGCCCGGACTATCCTGACAAGGAATCCAGCTCCTTGCAGCAATACTTTGCGACTGGGTAAACAGGTATGGCTTTTTTTTGCCTGCTGTTTGCCTGGGATTAAGCCATTGCAGCGCAGTGGCATCCTTTGCCGTCGAATAATAAATATGAACTATTTTGGTTTCCGGCAAAATAGCCACTTTTAATGCTTTTCCCAGATAGGCCGTTTCTGTGCCAAAATTAAAGCTGGTTTCCTGCTCATCAGCATCAAGGGTTATCTTGGAGATGCTGAGTTTATTGTCGTCAAAAATAATCTCAGCCGCTTTAGCATGATTGTCAATGGTCCAGCTCGCCTTTCCGGTAATTTGCTGCCTTACAAAATCGACAGCAATATCCAGGTCAAGGTGCCGCACAACAGCAGCAGCAGGATCAGCAAAGGAATGCGGATCAACCGATCTCCCTTCCTCCAGTCCTGCTGTGGTATTGCCTTTAGGCTGACAGGCCCATAACAGCAAAACAGGAACAATTAAAATGAATCGTTTCATTTTTTTTAAGCATGAGGTTATGTTTAAATTGTTACCGAAAGTAATAATTAATTTCAATTGTTAGGTGTAAATATCCACATGTCGTCAAAGCGCAGACTACCATTCCGGCCAGTGGTCACATACCCCTGATTACCAACTGAAAAGCCTATGGCAGCTTCCCTTGCAGAGCCATACAGTGCCTGGTGTTCCTCCCAGGCATCTATGGAAGGTATATATTCCCAGGTAGAACCCGAAATCTGCCCATTGCTGCCCCCTACTATATAGCCCTTGTCTTGCAATACAAAGGTAGCGGCATATTCTCTGGAAAGGTTGTACGTATAGCTGTCATCATCCCGGTAGATGTCATTCAGTCTGTTCCACTTATCCGAAGCTGCATCATAATTCCAGAAATCACCCAGGTAAATACCATTATTTCTTCCTCCACCTATATAAGGCGTTTGTCCAATGGTAAAGGTAAAAGCATTTGCTCTTTTGGTACCGGGCAAACTGGCCGTTTGCGTCCAGGCATTGGTTTCAGGACTGTAGCTGTAAAAATCTTTTAAATCGCCATTCGTACTGGTACCCAATCCTACAAATCCCTTTCCTTTAACGCTAAAAGCAACTGCCCCGTATCTTGCTTCTCCCGGAAAATCAGCAATGGCCGTCCATTTACTGGTAGCCGGATCAAACTGGTAAAAGTCACTTCTGGCCTCAGTCCCATCAGCACCAGTCCCAACATATCCTTTTCCGTCCAAGGCAAAAGCAACTGCATAGTTCCTGGCTTTAGCCGGAAAATCAGCAGCAATAACCCTGAACCAGTTAGATTTTGAGCTGTCATAATACCACATATCTGTTAAACGCTTTTCTCCGTCAAAGCCCCCAACAATATAAGTTCTTCCATCAATGGTAAAACTGGATGCCGCACTGCGTGGAATGCCTTCAAAATCCGAGCCCGCTGTCCACTCATCCGGTTCATCATCTTCATCTTTTTTACAGCCCGCCACCATCAGCAGCATCAGGGCGATCAACGAAATGTTCAATAGTTTTTTACGCATGTTTTCAAGTATTAATATTTAGTGTATATGAGTTTTGTTTTGACGGATATCGCGGCCTTCCCACTTTTCATATGAAGCCTGTCCAGACTGGTAGTGAGTTGTCCTACAGGCAGGCTAAGCAGTAAAGAAGTGTTGTGATGCAGACCCTTTCTCAGGTCGTTCGCATACTCACCAAGCTCAAAAATATACCTGCCACTGGATCCGGCCTCATCACCTTTCTGAAAATATGCCTGCTGGCTTATATCAGAGAACGACGCAGTAAGAATGGATTTTGGGGTGTTTGCCGAATTGGCTATAAAAAGTATAAGAGACGAGGGGGGCTTGAAAGTAGCATATGTTTCGGGTTTTGTTTCTACGATGAGCTGCATTTTATTGATCACTACCCTCGGTTCCTTTAAAAATTCGAGTAAGCCAGGCAATTGCAGTTTGGTCACCAGACCAGTTCCGCCCTGTAAAAATAACTGTTCCTCGGTAAGTCCTGATTTTACCTCCCGGTTGCTATAATTCAGACTACTTATTTTGGTTTGACTGCGGTCTACATCGATATGGTTAAACTGGTAAGCAGCAGAATTTAAAGTAAATTCCAGCCTATCGCTTTTACGCATTCCATCTGTACCCTGGTAACTGTAATGGAGAAATATCTTGGTAGAATCGGCCATAAAAGCCGTAACACTTTTCCCGTTTGCAGACCTGAGCACAATTCCCCGGAAATAATCCTGGAATTCATCAGCATCAGTTGTTCTTTTGTCCTTGTTGCCGATCAGCTGAAAGAGTTCCGTCCCTAAGGTATTACTCAGTTTAATCCACACACTGTCCTTACTTTTTGGCCTTGGTCTGAAATCCCTCTGGCCCAATACTGCTGGCTCATAATTAAACCTGCTGCTGCTGTACAGGGCATTTCCACTTACAAAAACCGGGCGTTCCTCATCCTCTATTCCACCTGTAGGTGTGCGCAATACCATCCGTTCGGTAAGCCTGTTTACTAAAAGCTGCTGTGTTGCCAATGTATCCCCATAACTATAGGTTCCATAAATGAGTACCAGGTTTAAAGAATCGAACCTTGATTTTTCAGGAAAGCTGAAACCGCTGACAAATCCGGTTTTTATTTGCATATAGGAAGAGACATTTACCTTTCCCATATCTGCATCCTCCAGTGTACCTACAAGAATAGACCCTGTTGCGGATGTGGGAAGAGAATCCAGCAAATAAGTAGATGCGATGACTTCAATACTGTCGGTCAGCTCTGCGGTTAGCTCATCACCACCGCCCATGTTTATGCTACCGGTATTTTTACAGGACATAAAAAGTGTACTCAGGCAAACTAAAAATATCGGCAGGTGCTGGGGTGTCAGTTTCATAATTGGTTTTATGGTATAGGATTATGCTGACAAATATGAAGGCCCGAAATGTTAATGAATGTTACAAATTGTTAAATAAGGTTAAGGGGCAAGGTTAGCCGCTGAGGTTCATTTACATTTGTTCACAAACCAGCCAAAAATGGTACAACGCATCAAATACATTCCATACTTAACGATCTTTTGTATCCTGGGGATAATCCTTACCCAGGGATACTGGTTGCATAAAGATTACCACTATTACCGGCAACACCCCCCCTCAACGCATCTGGCACCAATACTTTCGATATTATTGATCCTGTTTACCACAACCAGTTTCATTTTCATATTGGTCACCATTTTCAAGCAGCGAAAGTTATCCCTGGCTAAAAGCGACTTTATCAATAACATGACCCATGAGCTTAAAACACCATTGGCAACCGTTTCCGTAGCTATAGAAGCTATGCGGAATTTTGGCGCGTGGGATAACCAGGATAAAGCCCGGCAGTATTTAAGCATATCCAGAAATGAACTTGATCACCTTTCCAAACTGATTGAACTGATTTTACAACAGTCCATTGTTGAATCGCATAAAATGGAGATCACTGCAAAATACACTCATGTAAATGGGATGATCAGGAAAGTGATCCAAAACTACACCCTGTCTAACGAACAGGTTGATATCATACAAAATTATGCCGATCACATCCCACCCATACTCCTTGATCCCCTGCACATGAGCAACGTACTTAGAAACCTGATAGACAACGCTATAAAATATTCTGATGTACAAAAAAAGATCAGCATCAGCAGCAAGTTTCAAAACCAGAACTGGATACTGGCCGTAGGCGACAATGGAATTGGAATCCCTAAAATTTACCAAAAGGATATCTTTGAAAGGTTTTTCAGGGTACCCAGAGGGGAAATCAATCCGGTAAAAGGCTTTGGCCTTGGCCTGTCCTATATTAAGCAGGTGGTAGACCTTCACCATGGCAACATTACCCTACAAAGCAGCGAAAACCAGGGCAGCACTTTTACAATTTCCATTCCCTTAAAAAAAACAGCTATGTCATGAATGTCCTGTTTATTGAAGACGAAAAAGGAATGGCGAAAATTGTGACAGACAGCCTTGAATATAAAGGGTTTTCTGTGCGCCATTGTTTAAACGGCAAGGATGGCCTCAATAGCTTTATCGTCCAAAAACCGGATATCGTAATCCTTGATGTGATGATGCCCCAAATGGATGGATTTAACCTGGCCAGAAAGATCAGGGAAACAGATCAGCAAACCCCGATTATATTTTTAACAGCGAGGGGCCAGATTGTTGATGTGCTGAAAGGTTTTGAAAGCGGCGCAAACGATTACATAAAAAAACCCTTCAGTATGGACGAACTGATTGCAAGAATTCATTTACAGCTCAGACAAACAGAAAAACACAGCAGCAAAAAATATACGATAGGCAGGTACAGCTTTGATGGAAAAAACCAGTTGCTGCACCTGGATGACAAAACAACCCGGCTGTCCTACAGAGAGTCTGAACTGCTCAGGAAATTATGTGAACATCAAAACGAGGTCCTTAAAAGAAAAGAGCTGCTGACAGAATTATGGGACAATGAAAACTTCTTTACCGGAAGAAGCCTGGATGTATTCATCAGCCGGCTCAGAACCTACTTAAAAGCTGATCCACAGATCAATATCATTAACGTGAGGCGGGCAGGCTATATGCTGGTCATCGAACGGAAAAACTCATAGCAGGTCATTGGCCAGGTTGGCCAACTCACTCCGCTCGCCTTTATCGAGGGTTACATGGGCATACAAAGGGTGATCTTTTGCATGTTCTATCAGGTAAGATAAACCATTACTTTCCGCGTCCAGGTATGGGGTGTCTATCTGGTAAATATCTCCTGTAAAAATGATCTTAGTATCCTCACCGGCCCTCGAAATAATGGTCTTGATCTCATGCGGCGTCAAGTTCTGGGCTTCATCCACAATAAAAAAGATCTTGCTCAGGGTCCTTCCCCTGATGTAGGCCAATGGCGTAATCACAATCTTTTCTGTACTTACAAACTCATCAATCCTGCCCTGCATTTTAGGATCTTCATTAAACTGCTCCTTTATGAACCTTAAATTATCCCAGATCGGCGCCATATAAGGATCAATTTTCGACTTTACATCACCCGGCAAAAAGCCAATATCTTTGTTGCTCAGGGCCACAATAGGCCGTGTTACATAAATCTGCCGGTAATCTTTACGCTGTTCCAGCGCGCCGGCAATGGCCAGCAGGGTTTTTCCCGTTCCAGCTTTCCCCTGTATGGTCACAAGTTTAATATCCGGGTTAAGCAAGGCATTAATTGCAAACGACTGCTCGTCATTACGTGGTGAGATATTAAATATGCTGCGCTTTCCAACCGGGTAAAGGCGACCTGAACCGGAATTGTACCAGGTCGCAGCCGTTTTGCGTTTTCCTTTTAAAATGCAGAAATGATTGGCTGCCCGGTCCTGCAGATCCAATCCGGAGGCCGCTATACTTTCCCCGGCTTTCAGCAGCTTGAACAAATCATCCGGCACGTTGTTCAGTACTGCTTTACCGGTATACAGTTCATCTACATTCTTGATCTTCCCGGTTTCATAATCCTCCGCATACAGTTCCAGCGATTTTGCTTTTAAGCGCAGGCAAATGTCCTTAGATACCAAAATCACCTTTTTCTCAGGAAACTCCTGCTTCAATCCCAGTGCCGCGTTTAATATGCGGTGGTCAAACTTACCCTTTCCAAATACAGTTTCGGCGTCAATCTGTTTGGGGACATTGTCCATCACTACCCTGAAACGACCACTTTTAAGCCCGTTCAGCGGAATCCACTGGTTCATGATCCGATCGCCGGAGGCACCATCCATCAAGCGGATAAAACTCCTTGCTTCGGCATTGCGGGTTTCATTTCCGTTTTTCATGTTGTCCAGTTCTTCCAGCACCTGAATGGGAATGGCCACATCATGTTCCTGGAAGTTATTAAAGGCATTGTGATCATAAAGGATCACCGAGGTATCTAGTACGAAGATCTTTTTTTCTATAAAGGAATGTTTAGCTGCTTTACTCATGATGTATAAAAATAAAGAAAAGATTTGTATCCTGAGGTTTAAAAACAATTAAAGCACCCCTAGAGGTGCCTTAACATTGGTATTAATCAGGGAGTAAATTAATGCTTAGAATAAAAGGTATATTTTAAAACCAAGGTTATTGATAAAACCATCGCTGCTCAGGTTAAAGTTAGTTTGCTTATTTTCATAAACAACAGCATTTGATATTTTCTGCTCATAAGTAGAATAAGAAGCGTTTGCAGACAATAAGCTGGTCTCAAAAGCAAATCTTTTGGAAATAAACCAGGTGATACCACCGTAAACCCCGGCGGTATACTGACTGCCTTTTACATTATTACTGGTCGGCTCATCAAAAGACTCCTGTTTTGTTTGTCCGTAACCAGCCCTTCCACCTGCATAGGCATACAATGTTTTAATTAGCGGATAATACTGCTGATAAGTTACATTAGCCCCATAAGATTTCGATTCCGTTTGCGAACCACCAGCATAGCTATTATCAGTATTGCCATAATTTAATTCAATACCCAATTTGGCATTGTCTTTTACAAAAAAACCATAGCCTAAAGAAAAATTTCTGGTCTTGTTTTCCTGATCAACTCCTGTTAAACTGTTAGATTCACTTTTATTTGTACTTACATTAACCCCAAAACCCAGCGCACTGGTTCCTTTGGTCTGGGCATAACCGCATAGCGATGCCATTACTGCAATAGCAGTTAAAATTTGTTTTTTCATTTGTGTATTTGTTTATGTGTTATCCCTAAGATAAAGGGATTACCTGATCATAATCAAATATTATTTTACCAAAATCTGTAACATCATTAAGACAAATGATAAAACCAACCGTCTGGTACGATCCAATCAAAAAAACAATATCGTGAAACGAAAATAATACATAAAGGCAATCAGGGGGTATCTGCCAGGAATTAACCGTAAAAAAAGAAAACGGAGTCCGCTTCTTTCGATTTGGGTTCTCCGTTTTCACCTCTCCTATGACCGTAGTCATAAAAAAAGCATCAATTCGTTTATTACTTAACAATTCGTGATTTGCTTTAGTTCTTGCGAACTTTGAAATCCGTTTATAAATCATCCATATGCCATTCCCTTAGAAATCTGCATTTGTCTGTTTGCCTGTTCTGGTGTCAGTTTATATTCATTTGCCTCTCGGCTCCTGTTTATTCAAGGTCTTCTTCGCTGTCTCCTTTGAATCCGATCCTTTTACTGATCCTTCGAAAATTCCAGAACCTTTTGCCCGGGGGCTAAGTATTTCTTTTTGGATTTTTCTTCAGGCTGTCAAAGTACTCCGTAATTGATAGATCTAATATACGGCGAATTGCTGCTTTAAGCAAATATATTTTAAGGTTTTTATTAACAAGTTTTTAACAGGTTCCCAACAGCTTTTCAACAGCTTATACACAATAGGGCTATTTACCCTCCAGTTCTGCTATAGTAAAGGCCTTTTCCCTGTCTTTATATCGCTTTCTGATGTTGGCGATCTCATCAATGCTCACCTTTCCGGCGTTGTTTTCCCAGGAACCCCTGATAAAACTCAATACCTGGGCTACATCATCGTCAGAGATCTCATCGCTATGTGCAATACCTGGCATATCAGCAGAAATTTCAGGCGCTTCATAGACATGCCCATTGATCTTTATAGGGCCAGTCAAACCATATAAAACAATGGAAATCAGCTTCTCCTTATTCCCTGTAACCCATTCCGACTTATTTAATGGTGGTGCCAGGGATTTAATTCCGTTCCCATCGGGAGCATGACAGGTCTGACAGGTAGAAGCAAACAATGCAGCTCCTTTGGGAAAATCCCTGATCAGCAGCGAAGGGTCCCTGTTCTTTTGTGAATTGTTTACACCGGTGATCACGTTTTTCAGCTGTTTTTTAATGGCCAGGTTTACATCAGGTACAAATCGTTCGATATCGCTGGCAAAACGTTCCTCCCTGAACGCAAGGTTACTGATCACAGCAGCAGATACATAGGCATTGCCAGGATATTTTCTGACCAGGTCCATCAATAGTTTATCAGCTGCTCCCGCATCAAATGGCCTGATATAATTTGCAGAAAAAGCGACATATGGCGCAGCCATCTGATCATCTGCCTGTACCATTTTCATCAATGCTTCAGTAAAGTAATGATAAGAACTACTGTTGATAGCCGATGGCAGCACACTAAGTGCCTGCGCTTTGACCGGCCATTGCGGCGATTGTAAAAGCGCCAGCACTTCATTGGTCTGCAAAGCAGCTAAGCCCTCCAGTGTCCATAGGGCATGGATCGTCTTCAAGGGTCGTTCAGGGTCAGCAAGCGCAGCCCTTAAATAAGGAATTGCCGACTTGTACCTGCCATCAATCAATAATTGTTGTGCCATATCCCTGACAAAGCCATTTTCGTGGCCCAGCAATTCAACCAGCCCCTTCGGATCGGAAGGTAATTTCGGCGCAGTGGCCTGTTTCCCTTTAGGTACGATTTTATAAATCCTGCCACATCCCAAAGGCTGGGAAAGCTTCCTTTCGGCTATGATATTTTTTAAATAAGGCGTAACATAAGTTTTATGCTGTATAATTCCCCGGTACATGTCAACCAGATACAATGCCCCTTCTGGTCCGTTGTATAAACTTACCGGCCTGAAACGCTCATCTATACTCGCCAGAAACTCCTTTCCCTGATATGCCTGTTTTCCGGTCACTTCGTATCCCTTCTCCCTAAGCACATTCCGTTTAATTAAATTGGCCGATGGCTCGGCAACAAAAGCATTGAAATCATAAGCATCCCCAAATAAATGCCCCCGGTAAATTACCGGCCCGCATGCAGCTGTAAAATTTGTCAGGCGCAAGCTGTCGTCCAGTGTCCCGGGCATATATCCCCTGTTTACTCCTGGTGTCGGCCTGGCCGGATAAACCCTGTTGTCCCTGACTGTTCGCTCCGCATAACCATCCACACCATGCTGGTCGGGATTACCTGCACCATAACCAGGAGCGAAATAATCACTCATCAGGTTGGTAGAATTGTCATTATAATACAACCTGCCATAATTATCCTGGCTAATTCCCCATTGACCCCTGAAATGAGTTTCTTCTATGATCCATTTGTCCCCGATTTTGCGGTAGCGTTTGGTCGATTTGGCATTATAGATCCAATTGTCCATCGCCCTGAGCAAACCATTTGGCTGATGTTCTACATTCCCCTCAACTGCGTATTTGCCGTCAACCAGTATACGCTTACCAGGTTTATCGTCCTTGATTTCATAATACCAAATGTTTGGCGATTCTGCCACCAATATCCCTCCATCTATAAGACAGATGGCTCTGGGCAAAACCAGTGAATCCAAAAAGACCTTTCTGTCATCCGCCAGTCCATCCCCGTTCTTGTCTTCAAGGATTACAATTTTACCGTTGGGCTTATCCTCACCTTTACCATAAACATCCGGCATATAACCTACCATCTCTACCACCCAAATCCTTCCTTTAGCATCAAAAGTCATGGCTACCGGGGCAGTTACCAGTGGTTCAGCAGCTACCAGTTCCACTTCAAATCCCGCTTCTATCTTCATCAGGTTAATTGCGGCAGCGGCAGGGATAACCGGAGAACCTGTGGTATCGGGTATCACTTTCTGATCAGTTGTCGTCGTTTTTTTATAAGTCTGACATTGGTACAGTGTAAAAACAAACAGTACCAAAAAAATATAAATATATAATTTCATAAAGGGCTTACAATTCCTTATTCTCTATCGCAGTTATTTTAGCCAGTCTTTTTATATGACGTTCTTCATGGGTAAAATTCGCTTTTAAAAAAGCAAAGACAATATCCTTTGTCAGTTCAATGCCGATCACCCGTTCGCCCATGCACAAAATATTCACATCATCATGTTCTACCGACTGGTGTGCAGAGTAGGTATCATGGCATACACCTGCCCTGATCCCTTTAAATTTATTGGCAGCAATACTTACCCCAACTGCGCTTCCGCAAACCAGGATACCCCTTTCGCCTTTTTTTTCCAGAATGGCCCTCGCTACATCTGCAGCATGGTCCGGGTAATCTGTTGCGGCCATGGTATCCGTCCCCACATCCAGCACCTCATAACCTGCGGCCGTTAAAGCAGCAGCCAATATATTTTTGTAGTTAAAACCTGCGTGATCTGAACCTATAACGACTTTCATGAGCATATATTTTTTTGATGATTTCATGTGCTCCCCCTTCGGTTTCTGCACCGCTGTACATCACGTTTTCTATTTAATAAAATGGCTAATGTATCCAATTTTTTTTAATTTTATTGTAGCGTTTCTATGACACGCTTCGTTTAAATAACACTTACATTCACAAATTCTAAAATATGATTATGAACCTTTTTACCAGATCCCTTTCCTCCAGACTTTCAAAGTTAGCTGCAATTACCATTTTGGCCGGTGGTACCGTATTGTTCAATTCCTGTTCCAAAGACCCGGCCCCAGCACAGGAGTTTTCCTTTTTAAACATTACGAATGCTTCTCCTACACTGGCTTCCTATAACGTATATGCTGGTGCAAACAAGGTAAATCCTGCAGCACTTGGATTTGGTGGCAATGTTACTTATGGACAATACGTGCCGGGCACAATCAACGTGAAATTCACTACCACCAGCAATACGGAAAGTGTGTTTAATAAAGATGTAAAACTGGAGGCCAATACGGCACATTCTTTATTCCTGATCGGTAAAAGCGGGGCTTTGGATTACCTGGTTACGAAAGACGAACTCGGCAGCATCGCCTCAGATAAAGCATTCATCAGGTTCATCAACCTTTCACCAGATGCCCTCGCCTTAGACCTTGCGGTTAAAGATGGAGCTACCCTTATCGCTGATAAAGCCTATAAAGCAAGCAGCACATTTACAGAAACCGAAGCAAAAACCTATATTTTTGTGATTAAAGATAAAGCAACAGGGGCAGTAAAAAAAGAACTGGCCAGTACCGAATTTAAAGCAGGCAGATCATATACCATTATCGCATCAGGTCTACTTGTACCTTCGGATATCGAGCAAACTTTCACCGGCCAGATCATTACCAATCAATAAGAAATTAATTATACCATTTAAAAGGGCGCATATACAAAGTATAGCGCCCTTTTGATTTAATTGTGTGTGTATGTTTGGTGGTTAGTGTCTTCCCCTGCCATGACCCCTGTCATGTCCACGATCCCTTCCCCTGTCATTGTCTCTTCTATCCCGGCCTCCCCAGTTGTCATGTCTGTCATTACCCCTTGAGTAGTATTTTTTTGCCTGTCCCGGAGGCATTCCATGCGGATGGCCTTTTACTGAATAATACCTGGAATTGTCACTATACCTGATTACTGGCTGATTTCTCACATTCCTGTACCTGGAATACATTACCCGGTGACGGTCAAAATTCCGGTAGCCATCCCCTACCACTACCTTATACCCATGATAGAGGTCGTATCCCCTGTACCTGGATGGCAGGGAAGCCGAAAATCTCCACCTGCTGCCCTCCATGTAAATGAACTGGCGTCTGGGCACACTGTAATAACATTCAATATCCGGCAGGTAATAGCTGTCTACGTAATCATAACCCACCGGGCCCCATAATGGTTGTGCGCCAATGTTTACACTAATACTAACCTGTGCTGTAGCCTGGGAGGGCATCCATCCCATCATTCCAAGCATTCCTAAGATGACTAACCTTTTCATAAACCAATTATTTAATGTTTCATTTGTGTGTTGTTGAATCAAATCTCCGTACCGAACATGAAATGAACATGAAATTTCAGAATTATTATTTTTTTTTCTTTTTCATCTTAATTTCATGTTCGGTCTGCATCTTCGTATCAGTAATTATCTGGGCGCGGATAATTATAACACACAATGTTTAAGTTGAGAGATGTTAGTTTGCCTCGCAAGAGGCAAACTTTCTTTATATTTACCCGATGAGCACAGCTATTTTCTTCCGTACACTTATTGTAGCCCTGGCCATCACCTGGCTCCCCCTCGCTTCTCCGGCCAGCAACAAGCGCGCTACTTCCTTAATTTCCAACAAAATAACCTGGCAGGACAGAAAAGATAAAAAACAGGAACGCGGAAAAGAAAATAAAAAACAGGAAGTTAAAGAAGTTCCACAATCCAGAAAACAGGGAAAACCGGAAGAAGTAAAACCCGACAAAAAAGAAAAGCCAAAGGATAAAAAAAGAGACAATTAAGCTGCTACTATGAAAGTTCTGATTGTAGAAGATGAAAAAACACTGGCTTTTGAAATGGAAGACTTTCTTAAAAAAGCCTTCTACATATGCGATCTGGCCCATAACATCAGCGATGGCCTGGAAAAAATAGAGGTCAATAGTTATGACTTTATCCTCCTTGATCTGGGGCTGCCAGACGGAGATGGCCTCTCACTACTGCCAAAAGCAAAAAAACACAATCCTGATGCAGCTTATATCATCCTCACCGCAAGGGGAAACCTGGAAGACCGCATCGCCGGCCTTGACCTGGGTGCCGACGATTACCTGCCCAAGCCATTTTCCCTGCTTGAGCTGCAGTCCAGGATGCAGGCCATTGCCCGCCGCAAATTTAATGTTAAAGAAGAATTACTGCCTTTAGGCGATTTTAAACTTGACCTGCAAAAAAGGCTCGTCTTTTTTAAAATACAGCAAATTGAACTGTCCAGAAAGGAATTTGATATCCTCAGCTACCTGTTCCTGCACAGCAACCGGGTACTCACCAGGATGCAGCTGAGTGAGCACATCTGGGGCACCTTCGCCGATGACGATTACGATTCCAATTATATTGACGCCCACATCAAAAATATCCGGAAAAAATTAAACAGCTATGCGCCAACAAGCTTCCTGGAAACTGTGCGTGGCGTAGGCTATAGAATAAAGAAATAATTGAAATTATCTGCCAAATTAATCCTGTTCATTACCGGCTCAAAGCTGGCCGTAGTCTTGCTGTTTGTCGTTTCCCTGCCCTTCCTGGTCAACGGTATCGTATCAGAATACATTAGTTATTCTTTGCGCCAGCAGCAAGACAAAGTGATCCGCATTGTCCATAAAAACGGCGTCAATTATTACCTGCAGGGCGACAATAGCTACGGAAGTTACACCATGCTCAAGGAAGAATACATTGCCCTCGAGCCTTCGGCCGCTCAGCTCCGCATTGATACCATCAAAACAGCCAAACGTGTGGTGGAAAGGGATACACTCAATTACAGGATCCTGATGCATACCTTTAATTACGAAGGAAAAAACTACCTGCTGGAAATTGGAAAAACCACAGCCAGCATCAACCAGTACAACAAGCCACTGCAAAGGATTGCCCTGTATGTGCTCATGGGCCTCATTGCCTTCAGCTTACTGTTCGATCTGCTCTTTACCCGGTCACTGATCAGGCCACTCGGAAAAATCATCAGGTCCAGGCTGACCGACAGAAAATTTCCTTTTAAACAACATTCAGCACCTGTCCGAACTTCTACTTACGACTTTAAATACCTGGACGAGTCCTTAGTCCTGCTGATGGAGCAAATCAACGAGGCTTTCGAGAAAGAACGTGAATTTACGGCCAATGCTTCCCATGAGCTCATGACCCCCATCAGCATCCTGCAAAATAAGATGGAAAACCTGATCGGTGACGAGCGCTTAAATGAGGAAGCAGTGATTAAAATTGTGGACATGATGAAAACGCTCAACAGGTTAAAGAAAATTTCCAGTTCCCTGCTCCTCATCTCCCGGATCGAAAATGAGCAGTTTGTTAAAACAGACCAGGTAAAACCGGAAGCGCTGATCGCCGAAGTGCTTGATGAGATCAGCCACCGCCTGGAAGAAAAAAGCCTCGACATTTCGGTTCAGCTCCATGCCCGGGTAATTTTGAAGGATGTCAACCACGACCTCCTGTTTCAGTTGTTTTATAACCTGATCAACAATGCCATCAAATACAACGTACGGGCTGGCAGCATTCTCATCAAAGACCAGTTATTGAGTCCAAATAGCTACTTAATCACGATACAAGACACAGGCATTGGTATTGCAACGGAAGAACTGCCTTATATTTTCGACCGCTTCAGGAAAACAAACCTCAAAGAAAATGTAGGTTATGGCCTTGGCCTTTCTATTGTAAAAAGCATTGCCGCCTATCATGGTATCGACATTAAAGTAAGTTCAACGCTGCAAAAAGGGAGCAGCTTTAAACTGCTGTTTACAAAATTCGGTTAACCGTCTGGCCTTTGCTGTCCAGCACGACATTTTTTTCCTGGCTCATGGTTTTGAGCTCCACTTTATAAAAGAATTGTTTGGCTACTTCATACTTGTCCACATCATCAATCCAGAATCCTTTAAAATTCTTTTTCAGGCTTTGGCTCACGACTGCCGGAAGCTCTCTTGACCTGAGCTCCTGTTTGTGCTTAACAATTGCCCCTTTATTGTTCAGCCATACTTCATGGTCTCTCCTTTCTACATCAAAATCGGCATTGTAGAGGTCACCTTTCATTTCCCATTCCACTTTTACCGCTTTCGGGAAAGCCCTGTTAAACGCATTCATTACTGCTGCCGGAACATCTTTAACCGCTATATCCTGTGCATAGCCTAAACTTGAAAAAAGCAGACATGCTGCTAAAACTAATTTTGTCTTCATAAGATGATTACATTAATTCAAATACTCATTTAAAGTACAACAAATTTCAGCGCAAAAAGTGTGAAAAATTTGAAAACTCAACTATACAGCTTACAAGAATTAAATAAAGTTTTTTTGAATTTAAATGACCATAATCTTCAAATAGAATCAGATATTAGTTTCTTTATTTAAAAATTGATGATGAACCGATTATTTCTTGCCTTATTATTATTCAGTATACTTTCGATCACAGTTTTTGCGCAAGCCCCGCTTAAAGGCACGGATATGCCGAAGGCTATTTTTTATAAAGCCGATGGCAAGACCTTTAATACCGATCAAATTGGCAAAGACAGCAGATCTTTGCTTATGCTTTTTGATGCCACCTGCGAACATTGCCAGAAAGTAGCTGCCAACATTTCTAAAAGAAATACCGAATTAAAGCAGGTTAACCTGTACCTCATTTCACAGGATGAATTCCGTTCCATCAACTATTTCATGGATAATTTTGGCAAAAACTTAAAGACCATGAAAAATGTAAGTGTATTGCAGGATAAGGACCATGTGTTTATCCCGCTTTTCCATCCAAAACAATATCCAGCCCTTTACCTTTATGGAAAAGATAAAAAGCTGGAATTTTATTCAAGTGATGAAAGGGATGTACCCAGGTTTTTTAGCCGGATAGCCGGCAAATAATTAGTAGCTGATCTTAAATGAGCGTCTGGCCAGTAATTTCCAGGTATCCCCTTGTTTTTCCCAGATCAGTACCACACCCAGGTTAACTTTTGCAGGAATGCCACCGTCATTCGTATTTCCCCTTAAATGATGGCGTACAATAGCGGTATTGCCGGCAACGGTAATAGACTGGTCCGACAGTTCAATGGTTTTAAAATCTGAGGCCTTAGAAGAAAGTGCCTTTACAAAAGCAGCTTTATCTTCGATATGCCCGTTAGAATGCCCATATGTCAGGTTATCGGTAACCAGGCTTTCCAGATCTGCCTTATTCCCGCTGATCATGGATACGCGTAGTTTTTCAGTTAATTCTGCAATTTTAGTTTCGTCTTTTGATTGTGCCGAGGCAAGTAAACTCATAATGGTAAATGTAAATAAAATGATGGTCCGTTTCATAGCTTTAAGTTTAGCCAGGCTAATATAGGGATAATTAAGGTTTATAATCCAGGCCCATATTGTAAAACAGAAATGCCCACCTGTCGGCTATTTCCTCAATTGCCTTGTCGGTTGGCTTCCCGGCACCGTGCCCTGCATTAGTCTGTATACTGATCAGCACCGGCGCTGTTCCAGCCTGTTTTTCCTGCAGCGTCGCCGCAAATTTAAAAGAATGCGCCGGCACCACCCTGTCGTCATGGTCTGCCGTGGTGACCAGTGTTGCCGGATATTTTACTCCAGCTCTCAAAGCATGTACAGGAGAATATTTGTAAAGATACCCGAACATCTCTTTTGAATCTGCCGAAGTGCCATAATCAAAACTCCATCCGGCACCAGCCGTAAATTTATGGTAACGCAACATGTCCATTACCCCAACAGCTGGAAAAGCAACCTTAAACAGCTCGGGCCGCTGCGTCATTGCCGCACCAACCAGCAGTCCTCCGTTCGAGCCACCCATACATGCCAGGTAAGCTGCAGCCGTATATTTATGGGAAATCAGGTATTCAGCAGCAGCGATAAAGTCATCAAATACGTTTTGCTTCTGTAACTTTGTACCTGCCAGATGCCATTGCTCGCCATATTCGCCACCCCCCCTTAAATTGGCTACCGCATATATCCCGCCATGGTCCAGTAAAATGATGTTGGAAGTACTGAATGCCGGGGTTAAACTCACATTAAAACCTCCGTAACCATACAATACCGTAGGATTTTTGCCGTTTAAAACCAGCCCTTTTTTATAAGTAAGGATCATCGGCACCTTAGTCCCATCCTTAGAAGTATAAAACACCTGTGTCGATTCATAGTTTTCGGGATTAAAATCAACCCCCGATTTTCTATACACTTCAGATTTTCCATCAGCCACAGCGTATTTAAAGATCGTAGCCGGATAAACATAGGAAGTAAAAGTATAATAAAGCGCCTTGTCTGCTATCTTGCCCGAAAAACCACTGGCTGTACCAATACCCGGAAGCTTCACTTCATGCTCCAGTTTGCCTTCCATGGTATACTGCAAGACCATGGATACCGCATCCCTGATGTAATTGGCAAACAGTTTACCACCACCTGTAGATGGCCGCAATACATTTTCCGTTTCTTTGATCAGCACCCACCAGTTTTCCGGGACGGGATCAGCCGCATCAACCGTAACGATGCGACCGTTAGGTGCATCTAAACTGGTAAAAATATACAGTTTACTGCCCACATTGCAGATAATTTCATGGTCTTTCTCAAAATTAGCGACCACATTGACAATGGCTGCATCAGGAACGGAAAGGTCCTGGATATATAGTTCATTGCCGGAAGTTGAATTTGCAGCAGAAATCACCAGGTAACGCTCATCTTCGGTTAAACCTGCACCAACATATCTTCTTGGCGTCTGGCTTCCGCCAAAAATAAGTTTATCAGCCGTTTGCGGAGTGCCTAGCTTGTGGTAATACAATTTGTGCTGATCGGTCATACCCGAAAGCTGGCTGCCATCCTTTGGCTTATCGTAACTGCTGTAGTAAAAACCTTCCGTGCCTTTCCAGGCAATGCCCGAAAACTTTACATCAATCAGGGTATCACCCAGTACACTTTTATCCGAGGCTTTTAACACCACCACTTTCCTCCAGTCAGATCCGCCCTCCGATAACTGGTAGGCCAGCAGGCTGCCGTCTTTACAAAAATGGACGCCTGCCATTGAAGTTGTCGCATCTTTGGAAAAGGTGTTCGGATCCAGAAACACTTCCTGTTCTCCACCATCTTTCTGCCGGTACAGCACACTCTGGTTCTGCAAACCGGTATTTTTATAGAAATACGTGTAATCTCCTTCCTTAAATGGCTGAGAATACTTTTCATAATTCATCAACTGTGTTAAACGCGTTTTGATCTGGTTACGGTAAGGGATCTGTCCCATGTACTTTTGGGTAAGCACATTCTGGGCATTTACCCACTGTTTGGTCTCTGCCGAGCGGTCATCTTCCAGCCAGCGATAAGGATCAGCTACTTCGGTACCAAAATAATCGTCTTTTGTTGCCGTCTTTTTAGTTTCAGGATAAGTCATTACAGGTTTTTGTACGGTATTTTTTAATTGAGCTTCAGTAAATAATGGGGGTAACAGGATCAGTACAAGCAGTCCATTCTTTACAAAGTGCTTCATAAGGCAGCATTTTAGGGTTAAATAGGTATAGAAAGCAATGGGATATGCAAACCGGATGCCATGACCCTTGTTTTACTCCTGTGTACCAGAGAGGCCCAGAAACCGTATTTCTTGGGCATCATGATCAGCATATCTGCCCCAAATATCTCTATTTCTTTTTCTATTTCTTCTATGACTGCGTTGGATTTCACATTTTTGTAATAATAGGTAATCCCTTCGAGGCCTTCGTCAATGGCATGGGTAGCCAACAGGTCTTTGCCTTCGGTCCGCAGTTCCTGCAAGAGTTTACTCACATTAAAAACCTCTACCTCAGCGGTTAAACTCAAAGCGAGGTCCTTAATCTGCAGCAAAACTTTTTCAGACACTCCGCTCAGTACATCACAGGCAAAAAGCACTTTCTTCGTACCCTCAAATCTTGCCCCCAACGGCACAGCCAATACCGGGAACTTCAATTTTTTAATGGCTGAAGTAGTGGTGTTTCCCCAAAGGTCCTGCTCCAGGGTTTTGGCCGTCATGCCCAATACCACCAGACTGGCCTCATATTTGACCAGGAGCTGATTCAGCTCATCTTCCACAAAGGAAAATGCCGTTTCATGGCCCACTTCAATATCGTAGTCCAGAGAAAGCGCGAGGGAGCGTTCTATCAGCCTGATTTCGTTATCTGTCAATAACTTTTGAATGCTGGATGCAGGCAGCAGTGTATTCGCAGCATGTATAGGGATCTCAAAAGCATTAAAAAGGATAAGCCGGGCATTGCTGTGTTTTGCGGCTGCTGCCGCATATTCCACTGCATTCTCTGCCACTTCAGAAAAATCAGTTGCTACAATTATGGTCATTTACACTCCGGTTTTAATCCTTGTAAAGCTATGCATAAGCTTTTTCAATATGCTTTACGGAAACACAAAAGAGAGGTAATTTTACAATAAAATAACCGTCAAAATCCCCCTTTTTCCGCTACGCGATGCCTTAGGTCTTAGACAGGCCCCAGAACAAGAACAGCGAAACCGCCACCAGGCAAACCAGCCAGCAATATAAAAGAACTTTCATCCGCCTGTTCCTGTTTTCCGTACTTGAATTCTTCATATTAGTCCTGATCCTGCCCAACAGCCACATTTTTGACTCTAGCTGATGTTTCAGTTCCATTTCCATTGCCGAACCTGATCGCTCTTTCAAAGAATGGTACCATTGTTCCACCGCATTCCTTTCGTCAGGACTACAGCCCCCTCTAATATATTTATGAATGAGTTCCGGGGAAATAACGAGCTGAGACATGGGTAATTATAGATTGGTTGAAACCCCAAAATAGCCAAAAACTTTAAGATATCAAAATACTTAGGCCGGCCAGTTGCAAGCCGGCATACTAAGCGGCTAATGCCATTCTTTTGTTCCTGGCAATCAGCATCCAGGCAAACAAAGCCCCGGTTAAGGCCATCAAAGTACCTACCCATACCGGCGATGTATAATCATAACCTGCAGCCAAAGGCAATCCCCCTAAAAAGGCACCCAGGGCATTCCCAATGTTAAAACTGGCCTGGCTGACAGATGCAGCCAGCATCTCTGATCCTTTAGCGGTCTTGATCATCAGCATCTGGATGGGTGCTGCTAAAGCAAAGGCCACTGCCCCGGTTATAAAGGTCATTACCAGCGAAAGCACCTGGTTGGTAGAGATATAGTGTACGATAAAAAGCGCAACTGCCATGGCAATTAACAAAGAAACAGATGCTTTTGCAGGTGAAAACTGATCAGCCAGCTTACCTCCTATAAAATTACCCACCAGCATACCCAGACCCGCCAGCACCAGTATGTAGGTAATGGAATCGGCAGAAAAACCAGAAACGTCGGTAAGCAGTGGAGCAATATAGCTATACCAGGAAAACAGACCGCCGGTACCAATGGCAATCATCAGAATGATCAGCCATGCTTCAGGAAGTTTAAAGAAACCCAGTTCCTTTTTCAAATCCCTGTTTTTAGTTGCAGGCAGGGACGGCATCCATAATTTCAGGCTCAACAGGGTAATTAAACCTACAATAACAATGATCACGAAAGTATAACGCCAGGAATAGTTGTGGCCTATAAAAGTACCCAGTGGCACCCCAATTACATTGGCAACGGTTAAGCCTGCAAACATAAGTGATACTGCAGAGGCCTCCTTTCCTTTATCCGCAATGCGGCTGGCCACTACCGAGCCCACTCCAAAAAAGGCCCCATGCGGCAAACCGGCCAGTAAGCGGGCGATAAACATGGTGGTATAATCCGGAGAAAAAGCAGACAGCGCATTAAAAGCCACAAACATCATCATCAGGGCGATGAGGATCTTTTTTGGAGGATAGCTGCCGGCAATAGCTACCAATAAAGGCGCACCAATAACCACACCTAGGGCATAAGCCGAAATGAGGTGACCTGCCTGCGGAATGCTGATGGACAAGTCTTTTGCAATATCAGGCAGCAGTCCCATCATCACAAATTCGGTGATGCCGATTCCCAGTCCGCCAAGGGTTAAGGTGAGTAAGCTTTTTTTCATTTTTTGTACCGTAGTTAGTGTAAAAAATACACGATACAAAGTAACCAATAAAATACTACGCTTTCGTCTTTAAAAGGTAATTTTTAGATACCGCTGCCCTGTCCATTCGTTTTACACCATACAAAATTCTTTGTGCTTTTTTTGACTGCGTTCCATATGCCAGCAGCACCAACTGGTCCTGCGCTCTTCGGTATAAAGCCCGAACAATTCACCAAGTATAGGTCTTCTTTTAAAACACTTTTGCCCGATGATTGTTTAGTTGAATGTAGTACTGTTTTATTTACTCATTAAGGAGAGCATTATGAATTATAAGAAACTAATATCAAGCCGCTTGTCAAGCATGTCACACCGGCCAACAGACACCACCGGTGCTGTAGTAGCCCTGTTAACCGGATTAGCTGTTGGCGCAGTGCTGGGTGTATTATTTGCGCCAGACAGCGGAAAAAAAACCAGAGAAAGAATTTCTGATAAGGCATTAGACCTGACAGATAACGTAAAAGATGGCTATCAATCTGTAAAAGACCGTTTGCATGCCGGAAAAGATGACCTGCTCGGGTTAAAAGACCGAATGGTTGACAATGTAAAAAACAAGGCTAACGCAGTTTCGGAGGAATTTAAGGAATTCAGAACAGCAGAAGCAGATAAAGCAAAAGCGGGCATCAAGCGTAGTGCTGATGATTTAAACGACGATATACAGACCATTTAATTTTATCGGGCCAGGCTTAATGGAGCATAACCTTTAAGCCCCAGGGGCTTTCGGTTCAAATTGCTCAGGCTTTTTGATCTGAAAGCCTTTGATGTTTAAAAAAAAGCTGTGTAATTGGGATCAGCAAAATTCCACATAAAGCAAAAATGACAAAGGATACCCTTAAATTGAAAGCATGGGCCAGGTAACCAATGAGTGGTGGTCCTAGCAACATCCCTGTGATGGAATAGGTAGCGATAATAGATATGGCCATTCCGGCTGAATATTTTTTTGAAGCACCTGCTAAGGCATAAGACATAGGGATCACGGCTGCTGTCCCAAAACCGACCAGGGAAAAACCGAGCATCGCCGTCCAGAAATACGGAAAAATAATAGCCAGGCAGATGCCGGAAACAATACATACTGCACTCATAATATAGGTTTTAGGCATACCGAAGCGGGCCACAATTAAGTCAGATAAAAATCTTGAAACAGCCATAAAGGTCATAAAGATCAGATAGCCGTAAGTAAAGATCTCCACCTTAATGATCTCCTGGAAATAAATACCACTCCAGTCGAACATCCCCCCTTCGCAGATGGCGCACAGAAAAACGACCATACCCAGGTAAAAAATATAGGGGTCTGGCTTACTTAAAACCAGCTTATTACCTGTTTCAGAACGGTCACCTTTTAACAGGAACTGATAAGAATACAAGGTTACGATCAGCATAGCTATTGCCACAGCTATGAAATGCTGCTGTATGGGTACGTTTAAGCCCAATAAAAGCGTGGACAATAAGATTCCGCCTATCCCTCCCATACTCCAGTAACCATGGAAAGAGCCCATGATCTTTTTATCGAAGCGCTTTTGGAGTGTGATGGCCTGTGTATTTACGGAAATATTAAAGATCCTAGTGGTAAAAGCAAATATGACCACTGATATGATCAGGCTAAAAGTATTGTGGGCAAAGCCGATCAGGGCCAGCGAAAAGGCATTGAGGCCATAACCTACCGTTAAGGGTACCCGGCTGTTGTATTTGGATACCAGCCAGCCCGAAATGGGCAAGCCAAGTAAAGAACCTATGGGCAAAGCCAGTAAAATACTGCCCAGTTCCGCTTCATTAAAATCAAACGTGGTTTTAATGGTCGGAATCCGGGAGGCCCAGGTTGAAAAGCTTAAGCCCGACATGAAAAAGAAAAGACTTAAAAAGAAACGGTGTTTTGTGTTGGAGATCATCACCTAGTAATTGCGCTGCAAATTTAGCAATTCATTTGCTGGGATCGATGAACGATTATTAAAATTTATAAGATTTTCAATTGCCCAGATAATTTGCATTTCATAAAAAATAACCTAGCTTTACGAAAAACTTTAGGGGTGCCTTGCGCTGAGATATACCCTTTGAACCTGATGCAGTTAGTACTGCCGAAGGGAAAAGTAAGAGCAACCCTCTTGTTGTTCTTTTACCATTCCTGTAATGGGCTATTCCTATAGTTTTTAATAGATTAAAAATTAAAAACGATATGGACATCACTGTAAATCAGCAACATTACCAACTCCATGCCCCCTGTTCTGTTGAACAAATGCTAAGCTTTGTGCATGCACCGGCCCAGGGCATTGCCGTGGCTATCAACCAGACTATCATCACAAAAGCCGACTGGCCGCTGCATGCCTTGAAGCATGGCGACCAGGTAATGCTCATCAAAGCCACCCAGGGCGGTTAATCCAATAGATTTCATCAAAAAACGATACATATGAAAGCAGAAAAAACACCCGGCGCAGAAGTGCTCAGCCGCAACCCCTTTCCGGCATCCCGTAAGGTTTACGTAAAAGGCCAGCTGCACGATATTGAGGTGGCCATGCGCGAAATTACCTTAAGCGACACAAAGATCCACAATGGCTTTGGTTTAACTGAGCCCAATCCTCCAGTTACGGTTTACGATACCAGCGGGGCCTATACCGACCCGGATGCAGCCATTGATGTAAAGGAAGGTTTGCCCAGGCTAAGGGAAAAATGGATCACCGGCAGACAGGATGTGGAGCAGCTGGAAAAGATCTCTTCCGATTACGGACAGCAGCGCCTGGCCGACAGCAAACTGGATGTGCTGAGGTTTTCACACCTGAACAAGCCCTACAGGGCTGTCAAAGGCGCCAATGTTTCGCAGATGCATTATGCAAAAAAAGGCATCATCACAGCTGAAATGGAGTACATCGCCATCAGGGAGAACCAGCGCATAGACCTGCTCAGCGAACAGCTGGGGGCGCAGTATGAAGTGATGGGCCACCAACATAAAGGGCATAGCTTTGGCGCCAATACACCTAAAGGTTACATCACTCCGGAATTTGTGCGTGCTGAAGTGGCGGCGGGCCGGGCGGTAATCCCCTGTAACATCAACCATCCGGAACTGGAGCCGATGATCATTGGCCGGAATTTCCTGGTAAAGATCAATGCCAATATCGGGAATTCAGCAGTCACTTCTTCTATTGAAGAGGAAGTAGAAAAAGCAGTTTGGGCCTGCCGTTGGGGTGCAGATACCATTATGGACCTCTCTACGGGTAAAAACATTCATGAAACCCGGGAATGGATCATCAGGAACTCCCCTGTCCCGATCGGTACAGTGCCGATTTACCAGGCATTGGAAAAAGTAAATGGCAAAGCCGAAGACCTTACCTGGGAACTGTTCAGGGATACCCTGATCGAGCAGGCCGAGCAGGGCGTGGATTATTTTACCATCCATGCCGGAGTATTGCTGCGCTACGTGCCTTTAACGGCTAAACGCGTAACAGGAATTGTATCCAGGGGAGGCTCTATCATGGCCAAATGGTGCCTGGCGCATCATAAAGAGAATTTCCTGTATACCCATTTTGAGGAAATCTGCGAGATCATGAAGGCTTATGACGTAGCTTTTTCTTTAGGGGATGGCCTGAGGCCCGGCTGTATTGCCGATGCGAACGATGCGGCACAGTTCGGAGAACTGGAAACCTTGGGTGAACTGACTAAAATTGCCTGGAAACATGACGTGCAGACCATTATAGAAGGCCCGGGCCATGTGCCGATGCACCTGATCAAAGAGAACATGGAGAAGCAGCTGGAACATTGTTCAGAAGCACCTTTTTATACGCTGGGGCCCCTAACAACGGATATTGCCCCGGGTTACGACCACATCACTTCGGCAATCGGCGCTGCCATGATCGGCTGGTTTGGCACGGCCATGCTGTGTTACGTAACGCCTAAAGAACACCTGGGCCTGCCGAATAAAAAGGATGTGAAGGATGGAGTGATTACCTATAAGATCGCAGCCCATGCGGCCGACCTGGCCAAAGGACATCCGGGCGCACAGTACAGGGACAATGCCCTGAGCAAGGCCCGGTTTGAATTCAGGTGGGAAGACCAGTTTAATTTATCACTGGACCCGGATACAGCAAAGGAATTCCATGATGAGACCCTGCCAGCTGATGGGGCCAAGATCGCTCATTTCTGTTCCATGTGCGGTCCTAATTTCTGCTCCATGAAAATTACGCAGGACGTTAGGGAATATGCAGCCAAACAAGGTGTGGATGAACAGGAAGCACTGGCAAAAGGCATGGCTGATAAAGCTAAAGAATTTACAGAGAAAGGCAGTGAAATATACCTGTAAATGAATGATTTATAATCTAAAAATATGAAACTGATCGTCATTTCTGACCCGCTTTATTTTGAAGGCGAAGGCCCGCTGATCAACCAGCTTTTTGAAGCAGGTCTGGCTGTTTTTCATTTGAGAAAACCGGGCTCCGGCAGGATGGATTATGCCAGGCTGATCGGGGAAATCGAGCCGCGTTTTCTGGACCGGATAGCCCTGCACCAGTTTCATGAGCTGACCAGGGAATTCCCAGGGATAAAGCGGCTGCATTACCCCGAAGCACAGAGGAAGGCAATGATGGATACCTATCAGGCCTTTCCTTTGGAGGGTTATGTTTTAAGCAGCTCGGTTCATGAGCTGGATGCCCTGCAGGATCTGGCGGACTTTGACTATACCTTTTATGGACCGGTGTTCGACAGTTTGTCCAAGCCCGGATACCGGGGAATCGCTGCAGCGGATTTTAGGCTACCAGCATCCTCGTTAGAAGTTCCGCTCATCGCCCTTGGCGGCATAGCAGCGGGTAAGATGGCCACTGTAAAAGCGATGGGTTTTGCAGGCATGGCGGTACTGGGTGCTATATGGGCAGATAAAACGCTGGTTTTGCAGAATTTCAAGCTACTGGCGGATGAACTGCAGCAGCGCAACAGACCTTATGCAATGAGCATAGCGGGTTTTGACCCCAGTGCCGGCGCTGGTCTTTTGGCCGACATCAAATGCTTTGAACAACACCAGATTTATGGTTTTGGGGTCTGCAGCGCTTTAACGGTACAAACAGACAGTCATTTTCTGAAAAATCAATGGCTTGATGCAGAACAGATCATTGATCAACTTGCGGTGCTTTTGCTGAAGTTTGACATAAAGGCCTGCAAGATTGGCCTGATCAAGAACAGCAGGATCTTACTGGAAGTGGTCAGTTATTTAAGGCAGCATGCACCGGACATCCAAATTATCCTGGACCCGGTATTGAAAGCCAGTGCAGGTTACGCTTTTCACGACTGGGAAAATAGTTTGAAAAAGCTGGAGCCTGTATTGAGGCAGCTGGATCTGATTACGCCCAATTACCCGGAAATGCGGAGCATGGGTGCCCAAAATGAAGTATTGCTAACAGCAAAGCGCTGGGCGGCTTATTGCCCGGTGCTGCTGAAAGGCGGGCACCAGCATGAAAACAAAGGCTGGGATTACTTATTTGAAGGAGCAGATAGACATGAACTGCGACCGGAGGTGGATAGTATTTATCAGAAACATGGATCGGGTTGCGTGCTGTCCGCAGCAATAACGGCGCAACTGGCAAAAGGCGAAAGCCTGCTGGATGCCTGCCTATCGGCAAAAAAATACACTGAAAAATTTTTAAACAGTAACAAGAGCCTGCTGGGCTATCACAATTATGATTGATCGATTACATTATATTTCTCAGGCTGGCCATGGCGGACATCTGGAGGCCATTGAGCGGGTACTGCAGGCTGGCGGAAAATGGATACAGCTGAGGGTTAAAAATGAACCTGAAAAAGTGGTATTAACACTGGCCATAGCAGCGGCAGCTTTATGTAAAAAATATGGGGCCAGACTGATTGTCAACGATGATCCCCTGGTAGCCGTAAAAGCAGACGCTGACGGGGTACACCTGGGCTTAAACGATATGCCTGTTGCTGCAGCAAGGGTTATTGTTGGTCCCGGCAGGATCATCGGAGGCACGGCCAATACTTTTGCAGACATCCTGCTAAGGGTTTCCGAAGGTGCAGATTACATCGGCCTTGGCCCCTATCGTTTTACCAGGACCAAAGAGAATCTAAGTCCTGTGATTGGACTGTCCGGTTATATAAGGCTAATGGACCAGGTTAAAGAAGCGGGGATCAGCATTCCGCTGATCGCCATCGGGGGAATTACAGCCGCAGATATTCCTTTACTAATGCAAGCCGGTTTACATGGCGTAGCGGTTTCGGGAGCAATGAGCATTCCCGGGGGTACGGCCTCCATCCTGAATGAAATGCAACAGGTAGCAAATCCAGCTGTTCATCAATTAAAAAATGGAACATGTTAAAAATAGCAGACAAAATATTTAATTCCCGGCTGTTTACCGGTACGGGAAAGTTCAGCTCCGCTTTAAAAATGGAAGCTGCATTGATGGCTTCCGGATCGGAACTGGTTACCGTAGCTTTAAAAAGGCTTGACCTGAAGGCAACAGAGGATGATATCTTAATGCACCTGAAACATCCGCACATCAGTCTATTGCCCAATACTTCAGGCGTAAGAACGACAAAGGAAGCGGTTTTTGCCGCACAGATGGCCAGAGAGGCGCTGGAAACCAATTGGGTAAAGCTGGAGATCCACCCCGACCCTAAATACCTGATGCCAGATCCTATAGAAACTTTAAAAGCCACAGAAGAACTGGCCAAACTGGGTTTTATCGTGTTGCCTTATATCCATGCCGACCCGGTATTGTGCAAACGGCTGGAAGATGCAGGTACCGCTGCTGTGATGCCCTTAGGATCACCTATCGGCAGCAATAAAGGGCTCAAAACCATTGATTTCCTGGAGATTATTATTGCGCAGAGCAAGGTGCCGGTGATTGTGGATGCAGGAATAGGTGCACCTTCTGACGCTGCCAAAGCCATGGAAATCGGGGCGGATGCGGTACTGGTGAATACGGCTATCGCTGTAGCTGGAAACCCTGTACTGATGGCGGAAGCCTTTAAAATGGCGGTTGTGGCAGGCCGGATGGCTTTTGAGGCCAGACTAGGCGCTGTAGCGGCAGATACACAGGCTGTAGCCAGCAGCCCCCTTACCTCCTTTTTAGATGACTATTCCTTTTAAACACAGGCGATATGGCTAGTTTTAATCATATTTTTGAAAGCTGCAGCTGGGCGGAAACCAGCAACAGCATTTATGCAAAAACAACTGCGGATGTGGAGCATGCCTTAAGGGCCGGAAAGCGAACGCTGGAAGATTTTAAAGCACTGATCTCCCCTGCAGCCGCACCTTACCTGGAGCAGATGGCCGTAATCAGCCAAAAGCTCACCCTGAAGCGTTTTGGCCGGGTGGTACAATTGTACGTACCCTTATACCTTTCTAATGAGTGCAACAACATTTGTACCTATTGTGGCTTTAGCTACGATAATAAGGTGAGGCGTAAAACCCTGTCTGCCATTGAGCTCATGCAGGAAGTTGCCGCAATTAAAGAAATGGGTTTCGACCATGTGCTCCTGGTTACCGGTGAAGCGAACCAGTCGGTGCATATGGATTATTTCAAAAAGGTACTGGAGCTCATCCGTCCGCATTTTGCACAGATCTCTATGGAGGTACAGCCTTTGGAGTTGACTGATTATGAAACACTCCGGCCTTATGGCTTAAATACGGTACTGGTGTACCAGGAAACTTATCACCAGGAGGATTATAAGAAGCACCATCCCAAAGGTAAAAAATCAAATTTTCAATACCGGCTGGAAACACCCGACAGGCTGGGCCAGGCGGGCATTCATAAAATGGGCCTGGGAGTTCTGATCGGGCTGGAAGACTGGCGTACGGATTCCTTTTTTACTGCGATGCACCTGGATTACCTGGAAAACAGGTACTGGCAAAGCAAATACAGCATCTCATTTCCAAGACTGCGGCCTTTTAGCGGTGGACTGGAGCCCAAAGTAGCCATGAGCGACAGGGAGCTGGTACAGCTGATCTGTGCCTACCGCCTGTTTAATGAAGAGGTAGAGCTTTCGATCTCGACAAGGGAATCGCAGGTATTCCGCGACAACATCATGAAACTGGGCATTACCGCGATGAGCGCAGGTTCCAAAACCAACCCTGGTGGCTACGTGGTAGAACCGGCTTCTCTGGAGCAGTTTGAGATCTCGGATGAACGTACTGCTGCAGAAATAGCGGCAATGATCGCCCGTCAAGGTTATGAAGCTGTTTGGAAAGACTGGGACAATACTTTAGCCGGACACCATAAAATACTTTAACTGTGAAACGTTACGAAAGACAAATCATTCTCCCGGAAATTGGATGGAACGGGCAACAGAAACTTGCGGCTGCGAAGGTTCTGGTCATCGGCGCAGGTGGCCTTGGCTGCCCTGTGCTGCTGTACCTTGCCGGCGCGGGCCTGGGTTGCCTCGGCATAGTGGATCATGATGTGGTAGCCGAAAGCAACCTCCACAGGCAGGTTTTATACCAGATGGCAGATATCGGGAAACCAAAGGCTGAAATAGCGGCAGCCAGGCTGGGCCTCTTAAATCCGGATGTTGAGCTTAGGGCATACGCTTTCCGGTTAACAGCGGATAATGCCGCTGAGCTGATCGGTCAATATGACCTGGTGATAGATGGCGCTGATAATTTCCCTACGCGTTACCTGGTAAACGATACTTGTGTACAATTAGATAAAACATCGGTATTTGGTTCCATATTTCAGTTCGAAGGCCAGGTTTCGGTTTTTAATGATCGGGGCGGCCCTGATTACCGGGCACTTTATCCTGAACCTCCTTTACCGGATGAGGTACCGAATTGCGGGGAAGCCGGGGTAATAGGCACTTTACCGGGAATTATTGGCAGTATGATGGCGAATGAGGCGATCAAGCTGATTGCTGGCTTTGGGGAACCGCTGTCCGGCAAGCTACTGATCTACAACGCATTGAACAATGACACGCAGCTGTTTAATTTTAATAGCCCGGCTAAAACAAAGCCCGGGCGGATTGATGGCCCTGTCGAAATCCCACTGGAAAGCGCCACTGAGATCCCCCTGGCCAAGACATCGGATCAGGATCCAGCACAGCTCAGCTTAGCGGTATTGTCGCAATGGAAAAAAGACAACATTGCCTATCAGCTGATTGATGTGAGGGAAGTTTATGAATATGAGGAATACAATATGGGTGGCCTGAATATCCCACTCTATGATTTAAGCCGGCACCTTTCCGGATTGCTTCATCATGAAAAAATCGTTTTCTGCTGTTCGGTGGGTACGCGGAGCAAAATTGCCATGAACCTGATGAAGCAAACATTCAAAGGGGAAATTTATACTGCAATTGTAGCTGCAACAATGGATCGGGTATAGCGAAATCAACAACATAATGCTACCTTTGTATCATGATAGCGATAGGACAATACAACGATCTGAGGATTATAAAAAAAACAGAAGAGGGCCTGATTTTAACTGAAGGGGAAAAAGAGGTCATTCTGCCTTATATAGATGTGCCTGCCGCTGCTGAAATTGGGGATAACCTGAATGTTTTTGTGTTTATGCAAAAGGATGGCAGGTTACAGGCAACGACTAAAAAACCTTTGGCCTGTGTCGGTGATTTTGCGTATCTGACTGTTGTTGATGAAACGGAGGATGGTGGTGCTTTTATGAACATTGGTTTGGGTAAGGACATTTACGTTCCTAAACGGGAACAAAAGCGCCCGATGTTCAAAGGCGACAAGCATGTGGTCTATGTTTTTCTGGATGAGAGTAACGACCGTATGCTGGCTTCTTCCAAACTGCTGAACTTTGTAGAGGAAGAGGATATAGACCTTGAAGAGGGTGATGAAGTGAGTTTATTGATCGTTGACCGCTCGGATATGGGATATAATGCAATTATTGACAACAAATACATTGGACTCCTGTATACCAATGAGTTATTTGACGAATTAAATCCAGGAGAAACCCGAAAAGGCTGGATCAAGAAGATCCGTGTAGAAGGCAAAATTGACCTGAGCCTGCAATCCATGGGTTATGGGCATATCCTGGAAACCAAGGATGTATTGCTGGAAGAACTTAAAGACAGTGGCGGAGTAATTGCATTGGGCGACAAAAGTTCTCCGGAGGATATTTACCAGCGTTTTAAGATCAGCAAAAGTGCTTTTAAAAAGGCAATTGGCGGTTTGTATAAAGACAGGCTGATCACGGTTACTGACCATGAGATCAGGATTCTTGTTGACCACGAAGCTGAATAATAGCTTACACAATACAGTTTAAAATTTAGTAACAGAAAAATAAACCATACTATTCATTGTCTGGCATCTGCTCCCCAGCTTTTTAACAAAGCTGTGAAACTGCGCCTAGGCCAATTCATAGCAGGTATATTTTTCTGTCTTAGCATGATGTATAAGTGGGGTGTGCTAAATTCAGTCTATGGACCAATTTAGGCAGTCAGCCTAAGCATCATCATGCTATGAAAGTAAAAATGCTTACTGTGAAGAGGCATAGGATTCATTTGATTTTCTCCATCGGGAGAAAATCAATTTATTCCCGCCTCAGAACAGTACAGCTTTTTTACTTTCTTACATAATTACCCCCTGCAATTAAATACTTTAAATATTTCCCTTCTTTAGCTCCTTAACCGCATAATCTGATGCACGGGCAGTTAGTGCCATAAAGGTTAAAGATGGGTTCTGACAAGCAATAGATGGCATACAAGAACCATCAGTAACGAATACATTGCTGACCTCATGCATCTGGTTCCATTTGTTCAGTACCGATGTTTTCGGATCGTTCCCCATTCTGGCTGTTCCCATTTCGTGGATAGCCATTCCAGGATAACAACCGTTATCATAGGTTTTGATGTTTTTCATACCTGCTGCTTCCAGCATTTCGGCAGCATCGTTCATCATGTCAATGCGCATCTTTTTCTCGTTCTCCTTGTATTCGCAATCGATAGCCAGTACCGGCTGTCCCCATTTGTCTTTCTTGGTTTTATCGATGTACACCTTGTTTTCATAATAAGGCAACATCTCTCCGAAACCACCTAAGCCCATCGTCCATGCCCCAGGCCTGCTCATTTTCTCTTTAAAATCAGCACCGATGGCCAGTTCGGCGATATCGCTTTGCCAGTTTTTCCGGCTGGCACCGCCCTGGTAACCGAAACCACGTACATAATCGCGTTTATCGCTGCCTACGTTACGGTACCTTGGCACATAAATTCCGTTTGCACGGCGGCCAAAGGTATATTTATCTTCAAAACCAGGCGCTTCACCCGATGCCCCGCAACGGAAATGGTGGTCCATCAGGTTATGTCCCAATTGTCCGCTGCCATTTCCCAGGCCGTTAGGATGTGCCTCAGAAGTAGAGTTGAGCAGGATAAAGGTAGAACCAAGTGTAGAACCGTTTACAAAAACGATTTTCGCATAGAACTCCATGGTTTTCTGCGTTTCCGCATCTATGACCATCACCCCTTTCGCTTTTTTGGTGTTTTTATCGTAAATGATATGGTTCACGATCGAATATGGACGTAAGGTCAGCCTTCCGGTAGCTTCGGCAGCTGGCAAGGTAGAAGACTGTGTGCTGAAATAAGCGCCAAATGGACAGCCACGACTACATAAATTGCGGTACTGGCAATTGCCCCTGCCCTTGTGCGGAACCGTTAAATTGGCTACCCGACCGATGGTCATGATCCGGGTTCTTTTGTAATGCTCCTCTATGCGTTTTTTAACAGATTTCTCTACACAGTTTAAATCCATTGGCGGCAGGAATTGTCCGTCCGGCAATAAAGGCCAGTTTTCGGCCTGTCCGCTGATCCCTGCAAATCGTTCCGCATAATCGTACCAGGACTGCAGGTCCTTATAGCGGATTGGCCAGTCGTTGCCATGTCCGTCCTTGGCATTGTCTTCAAAGTTATGATCGCTGAAACGATAGCTCTGGCGGCCCCACATCAGGGATTTGCCCCCAACATGAAAGCCGCGGTACCAATCGAAGCGTTTATCTTCCGTATATGGACATTCCAGGTCATTTACCCACCATTTTTCGTTGGCTTCCTGGTAAGGGTAATCCCTTTTTTGCACGGGATGCGTTCTCTTTTGTTCCTCAGTGAGTTTACCAGCATGCGCAAATTCCCATGGATCTTTCATGGCAGAGTCGTAGTCTTTTACATGCTCTATATTCATGCCACGCTCCAGCATCAGTACCCGAAGGCCTTTTTCTGTTAATTCCTTTGCAGCCCAGCCGCCACTGATCCCCGATCCGATGACAATCGCATCGTATGTATTTTCTTTCTTTAAATCCGTATTGATGTTCATGATGTGTGATTCCTTATTTTTAAACATTAAGTAGCCCATGACTTTTGTCCGGGTTTCAGCTCAGCCGAGCCGTCATAACGCCCCGGTATGGCCAGGTATTCACGCGACTGTGTACAACCGATCTCTGAAGCAAAATAACCCAGAATGGTCAGGTCCCGCACGATCACGAAGAAATAAGCTGCGCTTTTTTTAGCGGCTTTATCCGCCTTTTGCTGCGCAATGGTTTCGGTTCTGAGCGTAGCTACAAACTGTTCACGTTCTTGCTGGCTGAGCGATAAGAAATCTTTGTTAAAATCTTTGAGCGACCTGGCTTCCAGTGCGGTTAAACCTTCGGCAAAGGCCTGTTGCGTTTTTGCAGGAAAGCAATCTTTCACCATCATCGGAATAAAACTACCAAGGCCTGCGGCTTTTGCACCGGCTGCATCTTTGGTGCTGGGAATGATGACATCTGCAAGTTCGGCCAGGATCTTTTCCTGGTCGGCGGAGAAGGAGACTGTATTTTTCTCATTTTCCGGAAGGGTAAAGCTTTCAAATAAAACACCGAATGTACTGGCTGAAATTGCAGTTCCTAGCCAGATAGCGGTGTTTTTAAGCGCTTCTCGTCTATTCATGGTTGTTAAAGGTGGTTAGGTGTGTTGGTTTAAATGTGTTTAAAAATCAGGCAACAAAGTAGGAGTTATTTACAGGATTTCAAAAGAGATATTGTAAAAATTACAATATCTCTTTTACCTATATTTGTAAGGTTATTTTATTCCTAAAAAATTCATCTGGTATGAAGCATATTAACCTGAGATGGGCCGATCTGGACCCTAATTTTCACCTTCGGCACAGCAGTTATTACGATCTTGCAGCGCAGGAAAGGATTGATATTTTAGATGAGTATGGCATCACCATTCATTTGATGAAAACAGAAAACGTGGGGCCGGTCCTGTTTAAGGAAGAATGTGAGTTCAGAAGGGAGATCCATCTCGACTCGAAGATCCACATCCTGACCAGTCTGCTGAAAATGAAAAAGGATGGCTCACGATGGATCATTCAGCATGAATTTCTTTCTGAAGAAGGCAAACTGCATGCGCTGATCAAAGTGGAGGGCAGCTGGATAGATACAGTTAAAAGAAAACTTGCCAGACCCGTACCGGAGGCTATATTGGAAGGGCTTAATAAATTCCCCAAAACAGCTGATTTCGAATACCTGTAGCCGGGAACCAGCTTAAGGATCGGACTTAAAAGTTAAAACCTACAGACAGGTATAACATGCTAGCCTCTTTAGAAGCACCTACACTGGCCTGCAAGAGGATTACTTCTCCCGGCATCACATACAGACCGCCACCATAGCCCTGGTGCCACCTGTTGGAATGCTCCCCTTTTTCCCAAACCCTGCCTACATCGGTAAAACCAATCATCCCCACAGTACCCGGAACCAGGTAAGAGGTGAAATTGAACAGCTTGAGCCGCAGGTCCAGGTTGTTGTAAAACATCGATGTACCGGTAAAACGTTTGCTGTTAAAGCCCCTTAAACTGTTTACTCCGCCGAGCTGCATGCGCTGGAAAAAGGTGGGGTTGCCAATTGTCGTCCCCCCGCCGGTTCTGTTCGCAATCACCAGACCGGACTTGCCGGGGTTAAGGTAAAAACGAAACTCGGCTGTTGCTGCGCCATATTTATCGCTACCCTGATGCAGTTTGTGCTGGGCAACAAGGTTCGCTTTCCAGAAAACCCCCTTTTTAGGAACTGAAATATTATCCCTGCTGTCATATACCAGGCCTGCAACCAAACCACCATATAGCTTGTTAGAGAAAATTTCCTGTTCGGGATAGGCTGCATTAAAATCTGTAAAGAACCTTTCATCGTTTCCCGAGGCGCTGCTGCTATAATAGGAAAGCAGCAGACCCGCATCTGCCCTTAGATGTCCGGCCAGCTGCCTGCCCAGCCTGATGTCGGCATTGAGGTAATTGTAGCGGTTCCTGTAATAAGAGATGCCATCTTCCCGGTCAGGATCGCCATTATCCTCCTCAAAATCATGATCAATGTTCTCGGTATTGTTGCCCAGCCCGAAAAAGTTACTCAGGTTATTGGGTCCCAGCAGGTTGGCATGAATGGTAAGGTCGTTGTTGCCGATAGCCTTTTTAAAATCCGATACATAATCCAGGATAAAAGAACGCCTTCCGCTGTTGTAATTTACCCAGAATTCATGTTTACGGGCATAAGGGTCTTTTCTGAAACCTTGTTTTTCAATCACATAGCCCAGGCCGATCTGTATGCCCTGGTCGATGTTATAGCCACCATTAAAAAGCACTCCCGAACGGTCGTATAAGAAACTATTCTTGTCAAAGCGGTTCACCAGGGTATCCCCGGCCAACCTGAATTTAGCCAGTGCCCTTGCAGGAAAATGATTGGAGGTATCTGGCTGATCGTAGATAAAGGGCTTGTTCCTCACACCTGCAGCAACCTCATACCGGTTGGCAAGCGGCCCGCCGATCAGGCGTACCCGGATGGCTGATCGCGCAGCCCCCTCCACAAAAAAAGTATCTTCCCCGCTTATCCCGAAAATCCTGACCTCTTTGGTGATGTGCCGGTCAAAAGTTCTTTTGTATACCAGACGACCTTGCTTTCCTGCTTTATTGATGTTATGGACCTGTACTTCAACATCACCATTATCCAGGTTGCTGACTTTAATCAGCTCCTTTTTTTCAGAAGCAGGCACATCTACATGAATGGACAGGAAACGGTAATAATGCTGGGTAAGCGAATCCAGTTTATCCCTTCTGGAGGTAAAATTACGGATCAGTTCCTGTCCGTCCAATTTAAAAACCGTGTCGGGCATTTGTTGGAAAGCCTGAAGGATGACCTCGCTACTCAACTTTTGCTGTACATAGCTTGCCGCGTCCTTCCAGTCCTGCTGGTTCAGTTCATTTAAGAAATACCGGTCAAAATACCGTTCATTAAAGCTCCAGTGGTCTACATCCCTGATGTTCCCGCTGTAAGGCTGCAAATGGGTTTTCAGCCATTGGTGGGTAAGTACCCAGGGAAACACACCTGTGGTTTTGTAAAAAACCTTGTCCCTGTCGCGGGGTACAGGGATATAGGCCGCTTCTCCTTTATCCTTGTCTTTCTCTGCCAGCCAGCGCCAGTTGTCTTCATGCCTGTCCCAGTCGCCCAGCAGAAAATCAAGCATCCTCGCCCTTAAAGTAAGTTTTTGATCGGCCTTGTTGTCGTTGTTCTGCTGGATTTTACGCTGTACCTTTTCTGTATTGTCGGTTTCTTTTTCAAAGGGACTTCTTTCTTCAATTAAATAAACGGCATTGGCAAAATCCTTACGGTATTCCCCTAAGCCAGGATCATCACCAACGTAGACAATTTCCGGCTTGGAATGTGGTATACTGAGGGCCGCGGCCAAAGTAGGCACCACTAAGGAGGCGAAGGGATGGTTGGTAGAGACCTGGTCCTGGGCAATATCTTTGGCAATAGTACCCCTGAGATTTTCCGCCATACCCTGTTCCGGGTATTTTTGAACGGTACGTAATGCCCATTCTTTGCCTGTAGGATCTGCAAGCCTTAGGGAGCGGGTTTGCATGCCACCGCCCAGCTTTACTATTTTCAGGCCTCCTTTTTCTTTCTGAAGATCAATGACACGCATTTTTACCGGTGTGGCCCATACCTTACGGTAGCTCTCGCCCAGCCAGAACCGGTGAAAAGCGCCTACGCTATTGTATTCGGGTGCTACAGCTATGGTAATGGAATCTTTTGAGGCCTGTTGCTGTGCTTTGGCATCTGAACAGGCAGCGATAAAAACCGGACCAGACAGCAATAAGGCAAACAGAGTCTTTTTCAAATGCATGTTAATTTTGCTATTAATATTTCACCCCTATTCTAAGGGCTTTTAATCCTTCTACGCCCTGCAGTTCCTCCAGTTCAAGGTGTTCCAGGTCATCATTCAGCAAGCGTTTTGCCTGCAGCTTTTTGATATAGCCGATATATTCTTTGGCTTCGCTGCTGTTAAAATATACAATGGCTATTTTGCCCGGTTGTGTAAGCCGTTCTGTAGTATCCTTGATGAAGGCCTTATCAATGCGTTTTTTTACCATCTGGTAGCGGATGTTGTAACTGCCCTCTACATCAAAGCGCTGTTCATCTATCCTGAAACTGATGTCGATCAGCTTTTCATACACAAAGATCAGCTGGGTGGTTTCCAGCGGTGTAGAAAAATAAGGTCCGAGGTTATTGGTGGTGCGGGCGATTTCGGCCAGTACACGCAATTGCCTTAGTCGGAAGTCCTGGAGAATACCTGCCGGAAAGGCTATGCCAGGTGCAATTGACTGTCCCAGATACAGATCGAACTCTACCCCGTCTGTACGGAACTTCTCAAAATAACAGGGATAGATGCTCTGCAGTTCAGCATTAAATTCGTCCAGGTGCCTGGTTACGGCCACATTGATCATTTGCATGCTCTTTTCATAACGCTCCCTGTTTTCAAAGATCTTCCCCTTATTTCCCGTCAGCTGATAATAACCATTTACCACATCTTCGAGTTCCGGATACGTATCTTTTAAGTGCTGCAGCGCATTGGGGATCTGGCGCTGCAGGTAATCTTCAGTTTTAAAGATCTCCCGGTCTGAAAGTTCATCCAGGTGTTTGTAGTTCCATACCGCCGCGCTTTTTGGGATTTCATTTTCCGTACAGTTACTGGCTTTTTCCCTTATGGAATGAAGTGTACTTTCCAGGATCTCGAAATGGGCATACAGGTCCCGCCGGATTGCTGCATTACGCTGTATACTGGAATTCCGGATGTCTATTGCCGCATAAAAAGGATAGACATCTTTAAAAAACACCGGTTCGATAGGAAAATTCCTGTCCCTTGCCCCTGATTGGATATAGTTATAGGCAGCTTCATGGAAACGCCACTGCACAGAGGGCTGTAAAGCCGTAAACTTATCCATGATCACATCCTGTATGTCGTTGTTGAAATCGACGATCACACTCTGGAACAATTGTGCCAGCAACGGGAATGCAGCTTCAATTTTGCTGAGGGTATGTCCGTTGAACAAGCTCGAATCTTTAGTGTATAACTCCAGGCAACCTACCAGTTTGGCGTTATAATATAAAGGGAACAAGGCGTAGGATTTAATACCCACAGTTCCCAGCAGCTTCAGCATGGGATAGGTAAGGTATTCTTCTTCGGTTATTTCCGGAAAGATCAGTGTTCTTGGAGCACCGATATAATCGTCAATAAGGTGGTTGTATTCGCTTTCAGTCTGCCCCTGTTCCCTGGCCAGCTGCACCAATATGCTGTTGAAACCTGAAAGTTCATTGATCTGCAGCTTGTTGTTCAGTTTGATATAAGGAATCATCCCAAAATCAATCTGATCTGTACCTACGAGAGTTTTTAATGCGGTAGCAATTTCTTTGGTATGCAGGCCCTGCTGCGATTCATTGTGCTGGATGACCAGGTTTTTAACCGTTTCCAGTGCATATTCCCCGGTCACATCTGTTAAAGTAACAATGGATATGCCTTCAATGCGGAACAATTCGGGCGGGATGAGCTTGGTCAGGATCTTCAGGGTATTCCTTTCATCCTTTATATAGTCTTTAACGTCTTTTAAATTGTACTCAGGTAGCTTGGCATTGGTTGTCACGTCAAGAAAACGGGTATCTACATTCAGGCGGTAATACTTGAGCAAATGGGTTTCCGGATCTATAATGGAATGGATGATGAGCTGGTTGCCGGTTAAGGAGAAGTTATAAAAACGCTCCATTACAATATTATAGAATGCAGAAAGCAGGTTTTTCTCCATTTCTTTTTTAGAAGGCAGCGCAAGATCAGCTTTCAGGTTACATTTGCCCTCGTCCATCAGAACGCTGTAAAAAGCATCGGTACCGTAATGAAAGCAAGGAGAAATGGGTGTACTTAAAGCCCAGTACTGCTCTCTTTCTTCAGTTATTACCGGGGATAAAGCAGTGTAGATGAGTTCAAAAAGTTCCGTATACTTGTATATATTCTCGGGAGGTATGGGATCTTTGAGTTCAGGATAGGCATTAAATTGTCCGAGTATATACTTGTAGAAATTTACTTTTACTGTTTTTTCGACTTCCGTTCTTCTTTCAAGATATTCTATAAATGGGCGCAAAGAGAGTTTGATATCCGCACCAACAATATGTTGTCCCGATTCATTGATGCTCTTATTCAGATCTAGCGTTATTGCTTGCATTTATATGTTTTGTTTAGGAAGCCTGGCAGCTACGCTCCAAATTTACCACCTGTATCGGCATATTTAGTAAAACGAAGGTAATTATTTCTTAACAGATGGTAAATATCTGAATTTTATAATGTTGCCATCGTTAACTTCATCTCCTTCATTAGCTATATAAAGGTTCTGATCTTTATCAAAAGCAATTCCTTCGGGCTGGTTAAATGTTGATGAATTTAGGCGGTGTGCTGCTTTAATGTTCCAGCTGGAATCGGCTACCAATAAGAGTTTATTGGTAGAGGACAGGATGTACCACTCGGCTGTTTTGGGGTTTCTGGCCAGGGCTGCAGGGCTTAAACTTGCTTTCAGTTTAGTGTTTAAGGTCTTGATCTGGTTCAGGTCAAGCTGAAAATTACCCAGGGCAGTCAGACTATCTGTTTCCTTCTTGTAATCAAACACATAACCCGTCAGTTTTTTTGTTTTTTTGTCTGCCGGACAGCTTTTACATAAGATATAGATCCTGTTGTTCAGCGGATCGGCATACAAACCCTCGTATTCTCCTTTTGGAACGAGGCGTTTTCTTTCTTTTACCTGATCCGACTCCTCTTTTACGGCTTCTGATAGGGGAAAAGAAAATAAGGCTCCATTACTTTTCAGCACAAACGCCATTTCGTTAAAAATGGCCAGGTCTTCGAAATCACCTTTAGCTGCAAACTTCATATGCCTTTGCTTCTTAACATCCCAATGCTGCCGGAACAGCTTACCATCCTCATCCTGAATGCTGTAAACCGTATCGCTATTGCCTACATTAAAAGCGATACCAGAGATTTCCAGCAAACTGGAGGGCATATTAAATTTATCGGGTTTACTGAAATCGTAACCTGCCGGGCTTGTATATTTGTTACGCGGGTTTTTACACGCGCTTGTTCCCAGAATGGAGAACAGCAACACAACATACAGGAAGTTCGGATAAAAAGCTTTCATATTAGTTTTGGTTCATGGTATGCTTTTGCAAAAATAAATAAATTGACTCCTGAACATGATCATTTAGCTGCAAATTAATGATTTTGATCAGCAATTGTTTGAGCGCTGGTTCATAAACAGGAAAGCAGACCTCTATCCTGCTATAGATGTTGCGGTTCATCCAATCGGCAGAGCCCATATACACCTCCTGCCGGCCATTGTTTTCAAAGATAAATATCCGGCCATGTTCCAGGAAACGGCCAACAATCCTCGTTACACTGATGTTCTCGCTTAAACCCGGTACTCCCGGAAGGAGGCAGCAGATGCCCCTGACGATCAACCTGATCCGGACTCCGGCCTGGGCAGCTTCATAAAGTTTCATAATCAGTATGCGTTCTTCCAGGTTGTTTAATTTTATCGTAATGCCTGCTTTCCCGCCATTTCGGGCATGTTCAATTTCCCCATCTATCAGGGCCAGAAACCGCTGCTGCAGATTAAACTGGGCCACCAGCAGGTGTTCAAAATTGATCATATCTTCATCTGAAGGGGCTTTTTTGCTTTTACTTAAAAACCCGAACAGGCCTTCCAGCTCAAGGAGCATGGGCTGATGTGCGGTCAGCAGGATCTGGTCGGTATAAAACCTGGCTGTGTTTTCGTTCAGGTTCCCTGTGGCCAAAAGCCCGAGGTATTGGCTTTCGTCATTTACTTTTCTTTTAACCAGGGCTACTTTTGCATGTACTTTAAGGTCTATGCTGCTGTAAATGATCCTTACCCCTGCTGCTTTCATCTGCTTGGCCCATTTGATGTTGTTTGCTTCATCAAACCTCGCCTTTAATTCAACCAGGGCAACAACTTTCTTTCCGTTTCTGGCGGCGGTCATGAGCGCGCTGACGATCCTGGAATTGCTGGCCACCCGGTAAAGTGTAGTATAAATTTCTTCGGTATAGCGATCGTTGGCGGCTTCGTTGAAAAAACGAAGCACCGGATCGTAACTTTGGTAAGGCACATTGATCAAAACGTCTTTTTTTAAGATGAGGTTGAACAAGGTTTCCTTTTCTGCCAGGACAACAGCTGCTGAGGCCGGCCATTGGGGATAACTGAATTCAGCCCCGGAGAGCGGAAAGCTGCTGAGGTCCTTCAGGTTATGGTATGCACCTCCTTCCACTACTGCAGCCCTGTGTAGTTTTAAGGCGTAAATGACCCTGTACAGGTTCCTTAAGGGGATACCGGGCTCGCATAAAAAACGGGTGGCAAAGCCAAGGTCACGGGTCTCCAGCTGGCGCTCCAGGGCTTCGGTAAAATCTTCTTCAGGAACCTCTTCGATTTTCAGTTCCGCATCACGGGTGATCTTCAGGTTAAAAATTCCTTTTATCGCATCGTCAGGAAACAAATAGGCCATGTTATGCTTGAGGATATCATCCAGAAAAACAATATAGGTAGCCTCATCTGCTTTGATGGCGTATAGCCTGGGCAGGATCTCTGATGGAACGCTGATCAGTTCGAGGCGTTCCTTTCCGTTTTTATCTTCCAGAACAACAAGCTGGTAGAGTTTATTGTTCTCTGCGAAAAAACTGGTCAGGTCGTTGTCTATACAAACGGGATAAATGTAGGCCAGCACTTCTGTAAAAAATACCGCTGCAACTTTGGCTGAGATATTTTCCGGAATTGCCCGGTTATAAATCCAGTGAACCTGATGTTTTTCCAGTTCAGGCAGGATCTGTGTGCTGATGATGCTGCCAAACTGCTGTTGCTGCCCATTGATCTCGGCTTTGGCCAGTTCATAGGGATCAGGTTCATCCGCAGTTGTTGCGTGTTCACTAACGACCATTAAAACAGGAATCCTTACCCTGTAAAACTCATCCAGATTGGAAGAGTAAATGGAAAGGAATTTAATGCGTTCCAATAAAGGCACCTTTGCTGATGCAGCCTCGGAAAGCACACGCCGGTTAAAGCTGAGCCAGCTCAGGTCTCTGTTATAAAAAACAGTTTTTTCCATAAAAGGATTATAGGGTTACCCAGGCAGCAGCTGCAATAAATGCCAGTACCGCTGCAATAATGCCAAACATAAACACACTATAGGCGATTCTTAACAGGCGGTATTTTCGGCCAAGTACTACACCCTGGGCATATACATCCTTGATTAAACTTCCGTAAAGAAAATCCCGGTCTTCCATCATTTTAAGCATTCCATCCTGGTAATCCGGCAGGCTCATGCGGTAAAAATTACCAAAGAAAAGCAGGTTTACCCTTTTCTGGCTGATGTCTTCGGGTGTAAATACCCCTTCGGGAATAGAAGGTCTGGTTGCGAGAATAGAAAATACCATCGTGACTACGCAAATGATGAGCAGCAGCAGCGTAGGGATGATGAGGTGTGGGTTGTCTTCCAGTTTCCGCAGCAGTAAACTGAGTATAACGGAAAGGATGATGGAATTGGTCGATATCATGATGTGCGCCTTGTTATCGGCCATATCACTTAAGCGCTGGTGATTGGTAGAGGAGATCCTGAACATGGTTTCTACCCCTCTTTCCGGTCTGTCGCTTTTTTTCTTTTTTTCTTCTTTAACAATTGCTGTTGTTTCCACGTTGGGTTGGGTTATGAGCTTGTGTTCCATTTCGGCCAGGTTCTGTGCTTTTTTTGCATTGAGCAGTTGCTGGCAAAAATCGGTATGGTAGTGGTGTGCTTTAAACAGGGCTATAGTTTTGATCCTCCACTCTTTCTTATTAATTTCCTTGTTGCAAAATGATCCGGCCTCTTTACGCATCAGTTTATTGCGTTCTTTAAAACTATCGCTGCCCAGGTGGAACAGGTCCGCATCGCAAACAATCTGCTGCAGCAGGCCTTCCGGATTCTGGGGCATTCTGGTGGCCAGGATACAGCCACTGACCTGGTCAATTACCGCTTGTTCTACACCTTTTTCTGTTAAAAATTCGGCAGCCAGACGTTCGCCCCTGGTTTCATGCTGACGACAATCAAACAGGTAGCCCAGATCGTGGAACCAGCTGGCAGCGGTCACAATAAAAAAATCCTGATCGGACAGCTGGTAATGACTGGCAATTTTGACGGTATTTTCTACTACCTGTTCTGTATGTTGCAGGTTATGGTAAGTAAATCGTGCATCGTTATGCACATGGAACAAGCTGGCAACATGACTGCGAAGTTGGTCTAATATTTCCCGGTACTGCATCTGATATATATTTATTAGAAACCAGAACTGAATACAGTCTGATCTATCGAGTTCATGCTATAAATATGCGGGTTTTAATTTTTAAATCAAATAAATTGATCTATATCACATTTGTTCCTGACCGGAGTCATGTGGAGAATTGAACAGTGCCCCGACCTTTGACCGATATTGATTTGGATCATGTTTGAACAAAAGACCGTAGACACTGAAACCCAATGCTACCACTGCGGAGACGATTTACCTGCAGCACCCTACCTGCTGGATGACAGAAATTTTTGCTGTGCCGGCTGCAAAAGTGTGTATCAGATCCTGTCGAGCCACAATTTAGGCAATTACTATGCGTACAATGAGGTACCGGGACAGACGCAAAAACAACAGGCCGGGCATTTTGAATACCTGGACGAACCAAAAATTGCAGCTGACCTGATCGATTATACAGATGAAAAAATTACGGCTATTACCTTATATGTGCCAGCGGTGCACTGCAGTTCCTGTATCTGGCTGCTCGAAAACCTGTACAAATTAAACCCCGCTATTGCGCAATCGAGAATTGACTTTCTGAAAAAGCAGCTAACGCTTACCTTCAAAAACCAGGAAACCTCGTTAAGAAAGGTTGTGGAACTGCTGGTTGCTATCGGCTATGAACCACAGATCAGTTTGCAGGATATGGTTAAAAAGCAGCAGGCTGATTTTTCGGCGCGGGACCTGGTGATGAAAATTGCGGTTGCTGGCTTTTGCTTTGGAAATGTAATGCTGCTCAGCTTTCCGGAATATTTCGGTCTTTCAGACCTGGAACAACAGTTTAAATCCTTTTTTGGCTGGCTAAACCTGGCTTTTGCGATACCCGTGGTATTTTATTGTGGCCGGGGCTATTTTACAGCGGCTTACCAGAACCTTAAAAATGGAGTGTTAAACCTGGATTTTCCCTTGGCACTGGGTATTGCAGTGATGTTTATCCGTTCGCTGGTTGAAATCACAGGAAATACAGGAGCTGGATTTGTGGATACGCTATGCGGACTCGTATTTTTCCTGCTGATCGGAAAATGGATGCAGCAGCGGACTTATCATCACCTTTCTTTTGAGCGGGACTACCGTTCCTATTTCCCCGTTGCCGTAACGCTGATCAAAGCGGGAAAGGAAAAACCTTTACCACTAAATGAACTGGCACCAGGCCACAGGATACTGATCCGGAGCAATGAGATCATCCCGGCCGATGCCATTTTATTAAAAGGTGAGGCAGAACTGGATTTCAGTTTTGTTACCGGGGAATCGGTTCCGGTAAAAAAAGTATATGGCGAGGTAGTTTATGCTGGTGGACGTCAGTTATCCGGCGCCATAGAACTGGAGGTGGTTAAACCGGTTTCACAGAGCTACCTGACCCGGCTTTGGAACAATGAAGCGTTTTATACGAAAAAAGACCATATTAAAACTTTTAGCCATACTGCCAGCAAGTACTTCAGTGTGGTCCTGTTGCTGATCGCCATAGGCTCGGCTGCTTTCTGGATGCTGACAGCAGGTGATACCACGAGGGCAGTGGCATCATTTACTGCGGTCCTGATCATCGCCTGCCCCTGCGCATTGGCCTTGAGCTCTCCATTTACCCTGGCTGCTGTACTGAGCATATTTGACAGGAACAGGTTCTACCTGAAAAGTACGGCCGTTGTAGAAGAGCTGGCCCGCATTGACACCTTTGTATTTGACAAAACAGGCACCATTACCAATCCGGAAGCAGCGGGTTTCAGTTTTCATGGGCAGATCACTGAAGTGGAGAAACAACTGTTATACGACCTCGCCAGTAACTCGGGGCATCCCTTAAGCCGGGAGCTGGTTAAAGTATTGAACCGGAATAAAATTTTTCCGGTGGATGATTACGTGGAAAAAATCGGAAGAGGGATCAGTGGCCGGATCAATGGATATGAAGTAAAATTGGGAAGTTCCGCTTTTATTGGTCTGCCGCTGATCAACGCTCCGATGGGCAGCCATATTCACCTGATGATCGATAAGAAATACCTGGGCCATGTTGTTTTTCGGCAGCAATGGAGAGCCGGCTTTAAGGAGCTGACCTTTAAACTGGGAAAATTTGCCGACCTGCATTTGCTTTCCGGCGACCAGAACCATGACAAGCAAAGCCTCATTCCTTTTTTCCCACGGGCACAGCAGCTGCATTTTGGGCAGAGCCCGCAGAATAAACTGGATTATATCAGCCAGCTGCAAAGTCTGGGCAAAAAAGTACTGATGCTTGGTGATGGCCTGAATGATGCAGGGGCATTAAGACAAAGCAATGTAGGACTGGCAGTTACCGACAACATCAATAATTTCTCCCCGGATTGTGATGCCATACTCGACGGTGCTGCTTTCCACCTGCTTCCACAATTTATTAAACAGGCAAAAGATGCGGTAAAGATCATCCAGCTCAGCTTTGCAATATCCCTGACTTACAATCTGATAGGATTATACTTTGCGGTTCAGGGATTGTTATCCCCGTTGTTTGCCGCCATCCTGATGCCGGTAAGTACCGTAAGCATCATTTTATTCACCAGTATAGCTGCAAGGTACTGCGCCCGTAAAAACAAATTGTTATGAACATGATCTATTTTTTGATTGGCTGCAGTATTTTACTTGCACTTATATTCCTTGCGGCTTTTTTCTGGGCCAGCAAAACCGGGCAGCATGACGATACTTATACACCAGCTGTACGGATCCTTTTTGACTATGAACTGCCAGAGCAGAAAATTCCGGAAAAAATTGACGAAGATCACTTTTAATACGAACAGCTATCATTCCCTAGCCGGGAACACCCAGGTAATTTTACACCTATAAAAATTCATTATTTCTCATGACTGAAAAATTTTACTACGACAACAAGATCGTCAGAAACTTTGCCATTGCCACCATAGTATGGGGTATTATTGGCATGACGGTCGGATTGCTCATCGCCATGCAGTTGTTTAAACCCGCATTAAACATGGGCTCACAGTACACTACTTTTGGCCGGATCCGTCCGCTGCATACCAATGCAGTTATTTTCGCCTTTGTAGGCAATGCCATATTTATGGGGGTTTACTATTCTTTGCAGCGTTTGCTAAAAGCGCGGATGTTTAGTGATGTGCTGAGTAAAATACATTTCTGGGGCTGGCAGCTCATTATCATTGCTGCTGTAATCACCCTTCCGCTTGGCCTAAGCTCTTCGCATGAATATGCCGAACTGGAATGGCCTATTGACATTGCCATTACCCTGGTATGGGTGGTATTTGGGGTAAATATGTTTGGCACGATCATTAAACGCCGCGAAAAGCACATGTATGTGGCCATCTGGTTTTACATTGCCACTTTTGTTACGGTAGCGGTGCTGCATATCGTGAATTCTTTTCAGCTGCCGGTATCTGCTTTTAAAAGCTATTACCTGTATGCCGGGGTACAGGATGCACTGGTACAGTGGTGGTATGGTCACAATGCGGTTGCATTCTTTCTGACTACACCCTACCTGGGCATGATGTATTATTTTCTGCCTAAAATGGCCCAGCGCCCGATCTACTCCTATAAACTAAGTATCCTGCACTTTTGGTCGCTTATTTTCATTTACATCTGGGCGGGCCCGCACCATTTGCTGTATACTTCACTTCCGGGCTGGGCACAATCCTTAGGCGTAGCCTTTTCCATCATGCTGATTGCCCCAAGCTGGGGAGGTATGATCAATGGGTTGCTTACCCTGCGCGGCGCCTGGGACAAGGTGCGGGAAGATGCTACGCTTAAATTTATGGTGGTTGGCCTTACAGCCTATGGTATGGCTACATTTGAAGGCCCGATGCTGGCCTTAAAGCAGATCAATGCCATTGCACATTATACAGACTGGATTGTAGCCCACGTACATGTTGGCGCATTGGGCTGGAATGGTTTCCTCACTTTCGGTATTTTATACTGGCTGATCCCAAGAATTTACAGAACCCCGTTATATTCTAAAAAACTGGCTTCCTTCCATTTCTGGATCGGTACGTTGGGTATTATTTTTTACGCGGTGCCCCTGTATTTCGCGGGCTTTACCCAAGGCCTGATGTGGAAAGAGTTCACCGAAGAAGGCATGCTGAGGTATCCTAACTTCCTGGAAACTGTGCTGCAGATTATTCCCATGTACATCTTGAGGGCTATAGGTGGCGCATTATACCTGATCGGTGTAATTGTCATGACCTATAACCTGATCAAAACTGTTGGTACAGGCAAACTGCTGGCCAATGAGCCGGCTGAAGCAGCTGCACTACCGGAAACCTACGAGCCACTGGGATCAGATAAAAAACTGCACCGCGTGCTGGAACGCAAACCCATGGTATTCCTGGTACTTTCGCTGATCGTGATCCTGATCGGGGGTATGGTAGAGATGATGCCAACCTTTACCATCAAATCCAATATCCCGACCATCAGCAGTGTAAAACCTTATACACCTTTAGAATTACAGGGACGCGACCTGTACATTAAAGAGGGCTGTGTGAGCTGTCACTCGCAAATGATCAGGCCCTTCCGTTCCGAAACTGAGCGCTATGGCGAATACAGCAAGGCCGGGGAATTTGTATATGACCACCCGCATTTATGGGGCTCTAAGCGCACCGGACCTGATTTGCAGCGGGAAGGTGGCAAATATGGTAATGTATGGCATTTTAACCACATGCTGGACCCACAGACCATGTCGCCTGGCAGCATTATGCCGCCTTATGAATGGCTGATCAGCCAAACGCTGGACACCACCACTACCCGCAGCAAGATCCGCGCCATGCGGACCTTGGGTGTGCCGTATGAGGAAGGGTATGAGCACAAAGCCAATGCTGACCTGGACAAACAGGCCAAAGAGATCGCGGCAGATTTACAGAAAAACAACGTCAAAGTAAAAAGCGATAAGGAAATCATCGCCCTGATTGCTTATTTACAGCGATTGGGAACGGATATTAAAGCAAATTAAAACAGTAAATGAAAAGAATATGTTTAAGCAATTTTTAGACCAGGCTACCGGAAACCAGGGTTACCTGCTCAGTTCCCTGGCCATCTTTATGCTCTTTTTTATTGGTGTAGCCATTTTGCTGGCCACCATGAAAAAAGAGGAAGTTAAATATATGAGTGAACTCCCTTTAAAAGATGATGAAAAATGAGTGAGATCTTAATTTGGGCCTTACTGTTTGTTTCAGTAAGCATATTGATCGTTTCGTTGCTGGTTTTAAAGGTGATCAGGATCTATATTCAGCAAAGCTTATATCCTTCAAAGCTGACCAGCCCTGAAGAAAAAGAGCGGTACCGGCTGGAGCAGGAAAAACCAGAGGTTGAAAAACCACAGAAAAAGACGATATGGACAAAACTGCTGGGGCTCCATGCACTTTCGGAAGAGAAAGCGCTGGTGATGGAGCATGAATTTGATGGCATTACCGAACTGGACAACCCTACCCCTGCCTGGTTTATGGTATTGTTTTATGGAACGATCTTCTTTGCCATCGCCTATATGCTAAATTACCATGTCATTGGCTGGGGCAAATCCCAGGAACAGGAATATGCAGCAGAATTGCAGCAGGCGGACGAAGACCGGATTGCATTTTTACAGAAACCGGGCGCCGGTGGCGCCAATAAGATCAATGAAAGTAATGTGGAAGCTTCAACAGATCAGGCAGTTCTTCAGGCAGGTGCAGCCTTGTTCAAAACGGCCTGTACCCCCTGCCATGGTGAACATGCTGAAGGCGCCGTTGGACCAAACCTTACAGATGATTACTGGCTGCATGGCGGAAAGGTGAAAGACATCTTTAAGACCATTAAATATGGTATTCCTGAAAAAGGCATGGTGGCCTGGGAGAAACAGATGAAACCAAAACAGATCTCAGACATTACCAATTATATCCTATCCTTAAAAGGCAGTAACCCGGCTGGCGCAAAGGCACCTCAGGGTAAGAAAGAAGAATAAGATGTCAAAAAACCGGATATACCCGCGCGTGGTAAAGGGGAAATTATACCAATACAGGTCATGGCTCAGTTATTTTTTTCTGGCCTTGCTTTTTGCGGCTCCCTTCCTTAAGTTAAACGGGGAGCAGCTGGTATTATTGAATGTACTGGAGCGGAAATTCGTTTTTTTTGGGGTAATTTTCTGGCCCCAGGATTTTTACCTGTTTGTACTGGCCCTGCTTACCTTTATGGTGTTCATTGTATTGTTTACGGTAGTATTTGGGCGCGTATTTTGCGGATGGGCCTGCCCGCAGACGATATTCCTGGAAATGGTATTCCGGAAAATTGAGATCTGGATAGAGGGCGACCAGCTGAAAAGGAAAAAACTGGACGAAGGCCCGCTGAGCGGGGAGAAAATCTTTAAAAAGACCTTAAAGCATACCATCTATCTGTGTATTTCTTTTTTTATCGCCAATATTTTCCTGGCTTACCTGATTGGCTCGGCTGCGCTGGTCAAAATCATGACGGAACCCCTTACTTTACACCTTTCAGGTTTCATTTCCATTTGCATTTTCACCCTGGTGTTTTACCTGGTGTTTTCAAGAATACGGGAATTGGTGTGTACGGTCGTTTGCCCTTACGGACGCTTGCAGGGTGTACTGCTGGATAACCAGAGCATTATTGTGGCTTATGATTACGAACGCGGAGAGCCCAGGGCAAAACGGATAAAAGAACAGGAAAATTACAATGGGGATTGCATAGATTGTAAGTTATGTGTTGAGGTTTGCCCTACAGGTATAGACATCCGTAATGGCACACAAATGGAATGTGTAAACTGTACAGCCTGTATTGATGCCTGCGATATGGTAATGGAAAAAATCAACCGCCCTGTCCGGCTGATCGGATTTAAATCTGAAGAAGAAATTCGGAGCAAACAGCCTTTTCAGCTCAGCAAACGCATTTATGCCTATGCTGCTGTTTTACTGATCCTCGTTGGCGTATTGTCTTACCTGCTGCTTACCAGGACTGCAGTAAAAACAACCATTTTAAGGGCTGGAGGAACGCTATACCAGTTAAGGGATAAAGATCAGGCTGTAAGCAATTTATACAATGCAGAACTCATCAACAAAACCAATGGCACAGTTCGCTTTAAACTGGTTCCGGAATTTCCGGGAGCCAAAATCCAGTACATTCAGCAACAGGACAGTATTACCTATGGCGGGGTAGTAAAACTCACCTTCTTTGTAATCCTGCCGCAGGCAGCAATCGACCAATATAAATCAGCACTGAAATTTAAACTGGTATCAAAAGATGGTCAGGTTCTGGACCGTTTTGAAACCACATTTATTGCAGCGCCTAACAATTAACCTATGAAATGGAACTGGGGAACAAAATTAATGACCGGTATGCTTTGCTTTATGAGCTTTATTGTAGTTCTGGGGGTACTGATGTTTAACAGCAAAAATGACGCGCTGGTAGATAAGGATTATTATGAAAAGGGCCTGGATTATGATCAGGACTATAACCGCAAGGAGCAGGTAAAAACCGATGATGCAGCGCCGGACATCAGTGTTTCCGCAACTGAACTGGTGATAACCTTCAGGGCAGCAGCCGAAGGTGAGGTCAAACTGGTACGGAATGCGGACCAGCGGATGGATCAAAAAGCAGCACTGAAAACGGATCCGGCCAACCAGGTAAAATTTCCGCTGGATAAACTGGCAAAGGGACAATGGCGAATCATATTGTCCTGGGTAAGCGGTGGAAAAGCATATTTATATGAACAGGAGATCGTGATAAAATGAGTACAGAAAAACTGGCCTTCATGATTGGCTTACTGGGCAGCCTGCATTGCATAGGCATGTGCGGGCCTTTGGCTTTTGCGGTTCCTTCTTTAAAGCAGGGCTGGTTATTCCTGGTAGCAGATAAATTACTTTACCAGCTTGGAAGGGTTGCAGCCTATTGCACATTGGGTGTAGTTATTGGCCTTATCGGGCAGCAGATCTGGCTGGCCGGTCTGCAGCAGGGTATCAGCATTTTAAGCGGGGCACTGATTGTAATGGCCGCCTGTTCCAGGTTATTTAAATTTAGCGTGATCAAAAAACGATCTTCATTTATGCTTGGTCCTTTTAACAGGGTTTTTAATTACGCTCTAAAGCACAAGGCAAATCATCTGATTATCGGTTATATCAATGGCTTTTTACCTTGTGGTTTTGTTTACCTGGCACTTGCCGGCGCATTAAATACCAATGGTTTGCAGAATGCAGTAAGCTATATGTTCTGGTTTGGACTGGGCACACTGCCCTTAATGTTTACAGCTACCTTAGGCTTGGGGTTCAGCGGCATAATCTGGAGGAGAAGAATCAACAGCGCGGTGCCTTACCTGATGCTCGGGATAGGACTGTGGTTCATCCTGAGGGGGCTGGCATTGGATATCCCCTACCTGAGCCCGCCGGCCATGCAGCAGGGCATAACGGACTGTAAATAAAACAGGTCGGTCTTACGACCGACCTGTGAGCATTAATCTGCCATACTGAATACCTGCTTTTCAGGTTGTTTGTCCCACAACCGGGCATCCAGCATCATACAAATATTTCTCAGGAAACGTTTACCAAACCCGGTGACACGCATTTCACCGGCTGATAAATACACCAACCCGTCCTGAGCGAGCCAGCGCATTCTCATCAGTCCTTCAGCCAGGGCTTCGTTTTTCTCTTCTGCTAAGGTCCACGAAGTATATCCACGGCACATGATATTCAAAATATGTTTACGGATCAACAGATCCGTTTCCGTTAAAATATGCCCCTTGAACACCGGAAATTCACCCTGGTTTACCATTTCAGTATAGGTTTCAAGGGTTTTTACATTTTGGGCGAAAGCATTCCAGCTGTCACTGATAGCGGATACTCCCAAACCAATCATCAACCTGCTGTACTGGTCCGTATAGCCCATAAAATTGCGGTGCAGGGTTCCTCGCTTTTCTGCCTGGTAAAGGCTATCGGTAGATAAGGTAAAATGATCCATACCGATTTCTATATAGCCGGCTTCTTTCAGTAATTTCCTGCCCAGTTTGTACAATTTTTCTTTGGATGCTGCTGAAGGGAGATCATTTTCTGTATAGCGGCATTGTCCGGGCTTAACCCAGGGCACATGGGCATAACTGTAAAAAGCAATACGGTCTGGTTTGAGTTTCAATACTTCAGCTATGGTATCGGCAAGGCCGGAAAAAGTTTGATGTGGCAAGCCGTAGATGAGGTCGTAATTTATGGAATGATAGCCATTTTGACGGGCCAGAGCAGAAACTTCTGCAACCTGCGCTACGGTTTGCACCCTATTGATGATCAACTGTACCCTTGGATCAAAATCCTGGATACCCAGACTTAAGCGGCTGAAACCTAACTTATTTAAGCTGATCAGATGTGCAGCTGTTGTATTCGCGGGATGTGCTTCAAAACTGAATGCAGCATCTTTATGCACAACAGCCTCTTTTAATATGCCGCTGATCAGCAATTCCAGATTCTCAGGGTCAAAAAAAGTAGGTGTACCACCGCCAAGATGTAATTCCCGGATGACCGGTTTACTGGTAAACAGGCTTAAATAAAGTTTCCATTCTTTAAGCAGGGTATCAATATAAGGTTTTTCTACTCCATGATTTTTAGTGATCCTGGTATTACAGCCACAATAGGTGCACAGGCTTTCGCAAAATGGCAGGTGAATATACAAGCTGATGCCTTCACTGGCATTGCTGTCCTCAAATGAATGTACCACAGCACGCATCCATTCCGTTACCTTAAAATCAGCGTCATTCCAGTAAGGTACTGTAGGATAACTGGTATAACGGGGTGCAGCGATATGGTACTTTTGTTTAAGATCCGTAGTGTTCATTTAACAGGCGCGCTAGGGTGAGCTGAATAGGTTTGAGTTACCTTATCGCAGGCTTTCGAACAAACGCAGGCCTCGCCCAGGCAACGTTTTTGCTGCCATTTATCGAGATTCGAGATAGTCTCCTCTGCGAGTGCCATAGACAAATCGGAAGCACTGAGTTTACCCAGCGCCATGGCTGGTACGCTTGCGATCCGTATGCCATTTTCTGCTGCCGCATTCTGGTCAATATGTGCTGTAGAAACAGATCGTGTTGCAATGTACCTGACACCGAGACCGGCCAGTTTGCGGATGACATCTGCCGACACATCATCGTCTTCAAATACAATCACCGCTTCCTTTCCTGCTGCATAGCTTACCGTATCAGCACTAAGTACATTAGAGATCAGCGTGATCTCATGCTTTTTATGATTGGCAATTGCCAGGGGTTCTTTTTCGAATGACCTGATACTGTAGGCTACTACTTTCATGCATAATGATTATTGATCATCAAAATTAACAGTTCGGCAGGCCCCAAAGAATGAGTTTAGTCAGACAGAAATGTGATATTGATCAGTTTTTCATATTGCGCAGTTTTGATTCATCTATGATGATGATCTGGCTCCCCTTCTTTTCTATAATTCCTTCATCCCTGAAATCACTTAATATCCGGCTTACGGTTTCTGTAGCCATACCGGCCATGGATGCCAGGTTATCCCTGGAGATCTTCAAGTTTAAAGCAGTTCCTTCTTTCTCTGGTCTGTACAACCGCAGCAGTACTTCTGCCATGCGTTTCCTTACTGAGTGGTAAGCCAGCTGTATCAACTGTTCTTCCTTGCTGAGCAGGTTATTGGAAAGGATCCGGATAAATTCCTTTGCTACATCAGGATATTTGTTCAGCAGTTCGTCCACCATTTCTTTTGGCAACAGGCATATTGTGGTGTCTTCCAATGCCTCCGCAGTTTCCGCATAGGGTTCATGGCTTAACAGCGCCGGAATACCAAAATACGCTTCGGCAGCATATAAGCCGGTAAGCAGTTCCCGGCCATCTTCACTTAGTTTAATGGTTTTCACTTTCCCGGTCAATACCAGGTAGATGCCCTGAACTGCATCACCTTCATAATAGATGACCTGTTTCTTTTTCACATTCCGCACTTTACGGTCGGCGATCATCTTGTGAAGTTCGGTCATGCCAGATGTGGAACCCAACAGGTGACTGAGTTTGTCTAAGGACTGGCTGTAAAATAATTCCTGTTTCTCTTTTTTACTCAACCTGCTTTCAATGGCGTTCAACAGCTCTACATCATCAAAAGGCTTGGTCAGGTAATCATCCGCGCCCATTTCCATGCCTTTGCGCATGTCAATCCGTTCCGCTTTCGCGGTTAAAAAAATAAAAGGGGTTGCGGCTGTTTTGGGGTTTTTATTTAACAGGTATAAAACACCGTAACCGTCCAGCTCGGGCATCATGATATCACAAAGGATCAGGTCTGGAAAATGTCTGGTTGCCAGTTCAACCCCCACTCGTCCGTTCTGAGCCTGTATCACCTCATAATTAGCCAGTTCAAGTATCTCTGCAGTACTTTCTCTAATGTCTTCGTTATCCTCTATGATCAGTATGCTTGTTCTCTTCATCTATTTGTTAAAAGAAAGTTTAAAGGTCGTTTCCTTATTGATTACACTTTCGAAATGTAGCGTTCCGTTCATGAGTGTAGCATAACGGAGCACAATGTTCAGGCCGAGACCGGTACCAGGAATATTACCGGTATTGTTTGCCCTGAAAAAGGGCTGAAACAGATATTTCTGATCAGATTCGGGAATGCCTATCCCATTGTCTTTTATGGTAATAATGCACTGCTGGTCACTGATCTCGGTATTAAATTCTATGAAGGTATGTTCGCCTGAGTATTTGATGGAATTGGAGATCAGGTTGATCATACAGTTCCTGATCAGGTTCTGATCCAGGTTAACCACACTTTCCAGTCCGGTATGCTGGTAAATGATGTGCTGTTCCTGTTTCGCGATCATCTGCATTTCCTCTGTGACTTCTTCAGACAGCTTCACCAGGTCAAAAGCAACAAAGGCCGGTTCAACAATACCTGCTTCCAGGCGCTCCAGTGATAAAAAATCGTTTAGGATCGTAGTCAGATTTCCTACAGCGTTTTTTATTTTACCAACATGTTTGGTGATATTTTTATTGTTATAGGGCTGGGCATATTTTTCTATGAGTGAAGAAGAAAGCTGCACCGAGCTGAGCGGTGTTCTGAACTCATGCGAAGCCATAGAAACAAACCTGCTTTTCATCTGGTTGAGTTCCTTTTCTTTTTCCAGCGACAAACTCACTTCCTCTTTCGCCTCACTTAAGGCACGTACTGTTTTTCTCAAAGATTTGGTACGTTCTTCTACCAGTTCTTCCAGCTCGGCAGCATATTCCCGCAGGCGTTCTTCGGCTTCTTTCTCTTTAGAAAGGTCATGTATAAAACCGGTGTAGATGATGCGATCGTCATATTGCACTTCACTTACTGCCAGGCGAAAAGGAAAAGTGCTCCCGTTTTTTCTTAAGCCCCTGACTTCCCGTCCTTTTCCGATGATCCTTTTTTCCCGGGTGGTCTGGTAGCGGTGCAGGTAACCATCATGTCCGCTTTTATCGGGCTCGGGCATCAGCATATTGATATTTCTGCCCTTTACTTCTTCCAGGCTATAGCCAAAAAGGGCAAGTGCCGCAGGATTCAGGCTTTCGATACGCCCTCTGTTATCGATGGTAATGATCCCATCTATTGCGGTTTCAATGATGGCTTCTAATAATCGGACTTGCTCCATAACCTGGGTTTCGTGTTTCACAAATATATAAATTTTGCCGGTCTCTGATTTATCACCTCAGTCATATTTAAAAGTGACGGCCGTCATGTTTTAACCTGAAAATAGTACGCTATTTTGTAAACTAAACCTTATGTGAATTCCATGTACCATACCTTTCATATTCCTGTTCTTGGCCTGGGCTATTCTATCGACACCCCATTAAAAGTAGCCAGATACGGGATTTCCTCAGTTGTTTCTATAGTAGATGATGAGCTGACAGAACGCATGCGCAAGTTTCATGCATTGGCACACCATGAAGATTATGTGCCAATCGATAAAAAAACTGCCGATAGCAGGGCTTTAAGAATAACGGCCTACCTGAACCTGCTGGATCAACTGGTAAGCCGGCAATTTGAAACCCTGCTCAATGAAAACGCTGAGCCGGGAGCAGATTTCCATAAATACTTCGAACTATTACCCGAGGATTCTGCTTTAAAGCTGGAATATCAGGAGATGCTGAAAATAAACGACAGGGGGTCGAAGAAAATTGCACTTTCGGTCTTAAGGCCTAAAATGAAACCAGGCTCAATTGATGTAAACATCATGTCGAAGGTAGATAAAGCCAATTACAACAGCCATGATGAGTACCTGGGAGACGATTATACGGATGCCCTGGCTGCAATGCGTGGTTTTGCCAACAGCAGGCTTCGGGCTGCCGTGATCATTTCTGCTGGTCTGAATCCAAGATTGTATAGTTATATGGAGCAATGTGCTGATTTTTATCCTGATCCTTCGGGCAATCTAAATAAGCAGATCATCCTGAAGGTCAGCGACTTTCGTTCAGCCATGGTCCAGGCAAAGATGCTGGCAAAAAAAGGTCTTTGGGTAACTGAGTTCCGGGTAGAGTCAGGACTGAACTGCGGGGGGCATGCTTTTGCCACAGAAGGTTTTTTACTGGGGCCGATACTGGAAGAATTTAAGGAGAAACGCGGGTTATTGATGGAAGAGTTGTATGCGATGTACACTGCTGCCCTGGCTGCAAAAAATAGAACTGCGGCCTGTAAACCTCTGCAGCGGATTACCGCACAGGGTGGAATCGGAACTGCTGAAGAACACCGTTTTTTGCTCAATTATTATCAGCTGGATGCTGCCGGCTGGGGAAGCCCCTTTTTATTGGTACCTGAAGCAACAAATGTGGATGATGATACCCTCACTGACCTGGTACATGCGGAGCAAAGCGACTTTTACCTAAGCAATTCCTCGCCTTTGGGCGTGCTTTTTAACAGTTTTAGAAAAAACAGCATGGAACAGCAGCGACTGGAACGCATTGCAAAAGGCAGGCCCGGAAGCCCCTGCACCAAGAAATTTCTGTGTTCGAATACAGAGTTTACCGCATTGCCCATTTGCACGGCTTCGAGGGAATACCAGCATGCAAAACTCAAAGAACTGCAAAGACAGGATTTACCTGAAGCAGCTTACCAGTTGCAATTTGATGCGATAACAGAAAAAATTTGTCTTTGTGAAGGCTTATGTGCATCTGTTTACTTAAAGAACGGGATGTTAAAACCGAAGGAGCAGAAAGCAGTGAGCATTTGCCCGGGCCCCAACCTGGCCTATTTTTCTGGAAAATACAGTTTGAAAGAGATGGTGCAGCACATTTACGGACAAACAAATTTGCTGGCTTCAGTAAACCGTCCAAACCTGTTCATCAATGAATTGAACCTCTATATTGATTATTTAAGAAAAGACCTGTCCCTGCAAGTGGCCGGCCTGAGTACGAAGAAAACAAAATACTTTGGCAAATTTAAGGAACAGCTGCAGCAGGGTATTGCCTATTATAAACAATTGCTGCCAGTACTTAAACAAGAGACCAGCATTTCTATAAATGACGTCTACAATCAGCTGCTGCTGGCCGAGCAGCAGCTGGAGACCTGCAAAGTATAAGGCATTTATTTTTGGGGATACTCGGCCAGCAGTACATCCATGTCCTGCATCAGCTGGGCTACATCTTTATCCTGCGTACCGTCATAAGCACCCCGGATGCGTTTTTCTTTATCAACCAGTACCAGGTATCCCTGGTGTATAAAACCACCAGGGGCATTTTTATCTGCCTGGGCCGAAACCAGGTAATTGCGCTCGGCCAGGGCATAGATCTCATCCCGGCTACCCCACAGGTATTCCCACTGCGTACCCTGTATACCAAGTTTTGCAGCATACGCTTTTAACCTTGACGGGGTATCATATTTCACATCAATGGTATGTGAAGCCAGCTTAACTTCGGGGTTACCCAGATACTTTTGATAGACCTTTAATAAGTTACGGTGCATCGTAGGGCAAATGGTTGGACAAGAGGTAAAGAAAAAATCGGCTACGTAAATGTGCCCGTCAAAATCCTGCTCTGTTACCGCTACACTGTCCTGGTTCCACAGTTTAAATGCCGGTATGGTCCTGAAAACGGTATCGCTAACCGTTTTGCCGTCCAGCTGTTTTTCATTGACCTCCATTTGTAGAAATGGCAGGCGTTTGGGCTTGTCCTTACAGCTGCTCCCGCATAAGGCCAGCAGTAATCCGCCAAATAGGATTGTTCTCATTATTTTCCGAATTTATGGAGGTAAGCACCTGAAGATTTGATTTCTTGCTTATAGAGGCTGTCTACGGCCACAATTTTTGCCATTTCTGCTTTAAAATACTGGACCGCAGCTTCATTTGATTTGCCGCTGACATCGGGTTCAAATTTGTGCATCCAGTCGTTCATGCTATTTTCCGCTTTGGTAAGATCCGCCATCAGGGCGTTTATGGTTTCCTTTTCTTTCCCGGTATCTATTGCCGGAAACCTGGTTTTCAGGTCTTTCATATCTTTTAATAAAGTATCCAGTTTCATCTGGTTATTTACAACTACCCCCTGGTCGGCCATCACGATATCGTGAAACTTCATCACCTCATCACGGACGGTTTTATAATCCACACCTGGCTTGCAGGCTGCTATAATACTGATCAGCAAAATTCCAATTGACGTTTTCATCTGTTTTTATTTTGTTCGTTATTCTGTTAATGCTATCCTGCTATAATATATTTTTGAGCCGGATTTTTCTTCCCTGACCCATGCGATCAGTACATCGTCGCCAACTGAAGTTAAAACGGCATGGTTATCGGCGGCTGTACCATCAGTTACCTCGATGTTTTTTTGGTTAGGGCCGGCAGGTAACCTGGTCAACATAATTTTTGCTGTGCCGGCTGCCGTATGGCTCATTTTCATTTCACTGTGCGAATGGTTCATCTCCATCGGTTTTTCCATGGCTGCACTTACCGCTTCTTCACAAACCATCAGCAGTTGATCATTTTTCAGGGAAATCAGCTGGGGATGCCGGCCGGACGCAGTGATCAGGTTACGCTGGCGAAAATCACCACCTAAACCAGCTGAAGCAGTATGGTACAAACCGGCACCTCCCCCGGCGGTAAACCATACGGCCTGGACGCCAGCTTTGGTTACTGCGACTGAAGGTCCGGAATGCGGACAGCCGGTTATTTCCCAGTTGTCATGGCTGATGGTGCTGGGCACGCTGAAGGTTTTACCATGATCTGAAGACAGCTGATAGGCCATATCCCGCACTTGCTTAGCTGAAAGTGCAGATGGAAAGTTAATGTTCCTGTAAGCCAGGTGGATATTGCCGGAATCGTCAGAGAAAATGGCAGTACGGCAACATTCGCAGGTTCCTTTAGCAATGCAGGTATCTGTTGCAAAACCTTTACCTGCTGTGGTACGCGCAAAAAACAATGCTGAGCCTCTGATATTTTTACCATAACGTCCATCGAGCCAAATGGCGCCAAGTTCTCCATCTTTTAACCTGGCCACATCGAAGAAACTACGTCCATAAGTATGCGCCGTATCCGTATGTAAAAAGCGTGCATCAGACCAGTTTAAGCCATGATCTGCCGAAATGCTGTAGTATATGGCACCTGCATAAGGGTTCTTTTCGTTTGGAAAACGCCGGGCGAAAATGGCCAGCACCGTTCCGTCTGCTTTAAATGCCACCTTAGCCATACTTTCAGCAGCGTTACTGCATCCCGCCGAAGCGGGAACAGTAATGGGACTATCGAACTGCCTGGTCCCGGCATTATATACGGCATATTTTAAACGGTAAGTGGAATCTGCACGGTCTTTTTCAGTCCAGCAAAGCACTGGGTTTTGCTTGCTGTCCCTGGTAAAATATGGCGCAACAGCTTCGTTGCTTCCGGTATTTAAAACCTGTGGCAGCGCTGGTCCGGCTTTCTTGTTACAGGCAGCCAGGCCTGCCAAAAAAGTGAATACGATATATGTTATTTTCTTCATTATTACGGATTGTTATAGTAAGTATTTAAGGTGCAGGCCGCCATAGGCATTTCTTTTTGGGGAGGGATTAAAGTAGGCAGGTTCTGCTCCGCCATATCCAACTGCGTTTAAAGATACTATAGAACTGTAGCTTTTATTCCCGATGTTGTCCAGGCCTGCATATACATTTACCTCCAGGAATTTAACCAGCTGCTTTTTATAGCCTATTTTTGCATTTAACACCTGGTATGCTGGGTTGTAGGCCGAATTGGCATCATTTAAAGGCAAACGATCACTATAAAAGTAATTCCCGTAAAAGTAAATGCCTGTTTTGGTTTCCAGATCTACACCTGCATTGATTACCCATGGTGCAATGCCGGTTAGCTCATTGTGGTCATAGGTTGCGGTAACCACCCCCTGTGCATCAAGCGTTTTGTAATCTTTAAACTTAAAATCAGCATAAGTTATTGCTGCAAAAGGCCGCAGGCTGATTATTTCACGTGCATCATCAGCTTTTAACAACTGGTAAGATAAGGCGAGTTCCACACCATTGTGGCTTGTTTTTCCGGCATTGTTGTAAACGGTAATGCCTTGCTGTACGGATTGCGCGATCAGTTCTCCTTTCATATCCATTTTAAACAGGGCCAGGTCATACGCCAGCCTGGACTGCAGCAAATTCCCCTTGGCATTCAGCTCATAGTTGAGGGCCTTTTCAGCTTGTAAAACCGGATTGATCGTACCATCAACTTGCTTGATCTCTGAACTGGATGGCGGAGAAAAACCAGAACTCACACTCGCGTGCAAACTCAATGCCTCGCCGAATGTATGGCTGAGTGCAATCCGGGGTGTAGCCTGGGGATCAAACTTTTTAATCCCGCTTTGCTGCTGTTTTAAATAGTCACGCACCTCATAACGCATACTGTTATAGCTTAGTCCCAGGGTTAAAGAAGTTTGTGGCCCCAGAGTGGTTTCCGACTGGTAGAACAAGGAATATTGACTGTTCTGGTAATCAATATTTGCATTGATTACCCCCTCTTTACCCTGGTTGTTTACGTATTGGTTACCTTTGGTGAGCCCTTCATTAAACTCTGCCCCCAAGGTAAAGCGGGTAGGTAAAATGGCAAATCCCGGATCATAGGCAAAGCGGGTCCTTCCCCCATAGCTCTGGTAAAAATTCCTGATGTAAGCATATGGAAGTGGATGGTCCAGGTCGTAGAAATAGGTAAACACACTACTGGAATTTGAAAACTGATCGTTGAAACGGTACTGTTGTCCTAAGCCAATGCGTGTCCATGTCTGGTATCTGCCGGCCTGTTTATCCAGGTTTGTGGCATTGGCCTGCACCGGATCGGCAACTACCTGACCGGCGGTTAATGATCCGGGAATCTGCGAATGCTGGGTTGTCCTGTTCAGCATCAGCGTGATGATGCGTTTGTTACCCGGAAAAAGCTGAAAGTTTCCGGTAAGAAACCTGCGCATGTCCTTGCTGTGTTTCCGGTAGCCTTCATATTCCTGCCAGCCGTAAGACACATAGCTGTTTAGTTTGTCTCCACCACTGCGGTAGGTGGCGGCCAAACGCTGCAAACCATAGGAACCAGCTAAGCCCGCTACTTCCATGCTTTGCTCCTGGTAAGGAGCGCGTTGCAGTTGAAAGTTGATGACCCCGGCCGTACCTGCTCCATAAATACTGGATGCAGGGCCCTTAATTACTTCGGCACGACCAATACTGTTCACATCCAGTGCTTCAATCCTTGTGGTACCGTCGGCCTCAGTAACCGGGATTTCATTCACATAGATCTTTACACTACGGATGCCATAAGCTGCACGGACACCATTGCCACGGATAGAGATCCTGGCCTCTGAAAGTGTACTCTGATCCATCCGCACACCAGGAATCGCATTTAACGCGGGCTGTAACGACAGGGCACTTCCGCGATTGATGTCTTTTGCGGTGATCAGGGCAACAGCTCCCGGGCTTTCCTTATTGGTTTTATTGCCATTATAACCGGCAATCCGGACTTCATTCAGGCTGAGCCCGTCGGCTTCCAATTGTACATTAAGCTCAGTTTCGGCAGTATTGATTTTGATGCGCTGCGTTTTATATCCCGGCAGCACCGCTTTAACCCAACCATCGGGCTGTACAGCAGCGATTTCAAAATAACCCCTGGTATCAGATCTTCTAAGCTGTTGGTTATCTGCATTAATCAGTACTACCCCAGCAAGCGGCTGACGGGTCTGGGAATCGTAAATATGGCCTTTAACAGGCAGGTTCTGGGCATTGGCTGCTGAAAAGAACAGCAATGGCCCTATACATAAAATATAATATTTAAATAAGTTCATTGATCAAATTGATATATCCATACCATTGCATTCTGAAAAAAAGAAATGCATGGGGATAAATAATAATTCCAGGAAAATTAAATTATTGGTAACCAGAAACACAACAAATCAATATGGTAGGGCATGGGTCATGTATACAAAAACAAAAAAAAATACACCTAAAAATACCCAAAAAAGTAAACCCCTATCACACCTGCCATGTTACTGAATTGAAAATTTACCTTCTCAGAAGAGGCATAGCGTCTTTTTAGTTTTTTCCTCAGAAAAAACTAAAATTATGCAGCCTCAGAAGAGAACGGTCAATTTTCCTGTGGCGGGTGAAATATCGCAGAAGAGTGTCTTGGCAAAGCAAAAGGGATTTCTACTGCCCTTGAAGGTTTAAGATGCCTGACCGGCGAAACACAAACCAGTTTCTGTGTAACCAGCGCATCCTGTATCTGGACTTTCTGCGACTGACGTTCCTGTTTCTGTTCCTTTTCTTCTGCCTGCTTTAGTTTTTTCATTAAATAGCACTTACCATTACAATTCATTTCCGGTTTATCCCGGTTGATGCAAAGTTCTTTGGCAATGTAATTCTGGTTGACTTCAAAACCCAGGTAGACAAACAAATTGCTGCAATTTGCCGTTAGCAAACTGAATAAAAGCAATATGGAAAGTGGTTTCAACAGCATTTGCTGCAAATGTAAGCATCATCAATGAGATTCCTTATAAAAGCAAAAGATTTAAAATAAAAATGAAATATTTCAGGTTGTTTTTAACCAGTTTAAGATATGTTCTGCATTGTTCTTCCACCCGGACTGCCCTAAAACAAAGTGGTTACGTCCGGGAAACTCTCTGTAAGCCAGAACGGAATTATTTTTTGCGTATTTTTTATAATTGCGGTAATTTAGATGCGCAGGTATGATGTTGTCTATACCACCGGAAGTGAATAAAAGCGGTGCGTGCTCCTTTTTATAATCCACTCTTGCAGCTGTCGTAAGCCCACCTCTGGCTACTCTCTTGGATTCGGGAATGGTAAATTTCTGATAGGCGGTATTTTGTTCCTCCAGTGACATTTCATTTACAAATGCATATTGCCAGTCTTTAAATGACATTAAGTATGTTTTTTTAAGTGAGGTAAATAAGCCAAGAGACTTCCAGCCGGCTTTCAGAAAGGAGTACTCATAAGGGAATACACCAAGTGTTGGCACAGAATGTATGGCTACCCCTGCATCCGCAAGATCGCGGTTTACAAGAACCTGGGTAATCAGGCCGCCTAAGGAATGTCCGATAACGATGGGTTTCTCTGCCATGCTGCTTACAATACCGGCATAATAATCTATCAATTCCGGCAAGGTTAAAGCAGCCAGACCGGTATCTTCAGGCTGTCTGTGCCGCAGTTCGGCGGCCGAGCCATCCTTAAAAGGCCAGGCCGGGGCTATGGTTTTATAGCCATTGATCTCGAAATAAGCACTCCATTCATCCCAACAGGCATTGGTTACAAATGCACCCGTAACAAACACAATATTTTTGGACGTGATTTTTCTCATAACGATATTGTTCCCTATTCTTAATTTGCAATAAATACCATCAAAAACCTATTCAACAGGTAATTAACAGGATAAATATACAAAACAATTAACCCTTATGAAATAATCATCCAATTAATTTTCAAATATTTACTAAAAATTGCTTCAATAAAAATTTCCACAAAAAAGCCGCTCCATGTATAATAGAGCGGCTATAACCATCATCCGGAAATGCGCAGATCTCAGCCTTTAAAAACCGGAACCGGCTTCTTGTTTTCATCTATGGCTACAAATGAAAATTCTCCGGTTACCGCTTTTTCTCTTTCTTCCGTATACATCTGTTCGATGTAGATCTCTACCCTTACTTTTAAGCTGGTGTTACCAATATGACTTACCCTTCCGATCAGTTCAACAATGGTTCCTGCCGGGATGGGTCTGTTAAAATCAATCCTGTCGCTACTTACGGTAACCATGCGCTGTCTGCTAAAACGGGTAGCGGTAATAAAAGCCACTTCATCCATCATGTGCATAGCGGTACCACCGAATAAGGTATCATAATGATTGGTAGTATTGGGAAATACCGCCTTAAAAATCCGGGTTTCCGATGCCTGTATTTTATCTTCTATTGTCATTTAAACTAAATTTACGGATATCAGCTATTACCTGGCAAAAGGAATCCATCCACAGCGCATACACAGGAAACAAACAACCTAGCAATAAACAAGAAAACACACCACCTAGCAATAAACAAAAAATACACCCTGTTATACAATAATCACAGAATGGCTCACGCTATCAATAAAAAAGGAATGCTCATGCCATGTTGTAATGAATAGAAATTAACTTTCTCTGAAGAGGCCTGGCGTCTTTTTAGTTTTTTCAAAGAAAAAACTAAAATTATGCAGCCTCAGAAGAGAAAGTTAATTTCTCAGTTTTCCCCACTTCAAATAAGTTGCGCCCCAGGAGAAACCTGCACCAAATGCAGTCAATATCATTTTATCACCGTATTTAAAATCGTCTTTAAAATCCCATAAACACAAAGGAATGGTTGCAGCTGTTGTATTTCCATAACGGTCAATATTTACTTTTACCTGTTCTGCAGATAAACCCAGGTACTCCCCTACAGACTGGATGATCCTCAAATTGGCCTGGTGTGGGATCAGGTAATCTATCTGTGAGCTGACCAGGTCATTGGATTTTAACACTTCATTGCAGGTATCTGTCATTCCCTGGATGGCAGCTTTAAATACCACACGACCATCCTGACGCACGTAATGCAGCTGTTCATCAAGCGTTTGCTGCGAAGCCGGGAACTTAGAACCACCTGCTGTTACGATCAGGTTTTCTTTACCCGAACCATCAGTTCTGAAAAAACTATCCATTAAACCAACAGGTTCTTCCGTTTGCTCCAACAACACTGCACCGGCACCATCACCAAACAGGATACAGGTGTTGCGGTCTGTATAATTAACAATGGCGCTATTTTTATCAGCACCAATAACCACTACTTTTTTACAGCGTCCGCTTTCGATCATGCTGGCCCCCAGGGTCAGCGCGTACAAAAAACCACTGCAAGCAGCATTGGTGTCAATACCCCAGGCATTTTTAAGTCCTGCTTTTTCGCATACCATGCTCCCTGTACTTACCATTACATAATCTGGTGTTGAAGTAGATACGATCACGCAATCAATCTCATCAGGTGCTACATTGCCTTCTTCCATCAGTCTTTTAAGCGCATAAGTTGCCATGTCTGAAGTAGCAATTTCCGGGTCATTTACAATCCTTCTCTCCTTTATCCCTGTTCTGGCAATAATCCATTCATTATTGGTATCCACCATTTTTTCGAGGTCATGGTTACTTAAAACCGTATCTGGAACATAACCTCCAACCGCGGTAATTACCGCATTTTTCCTTATTCTCATTTGTGCGTACGTAATTCTGTAAAAGAGGCAGGCGCAAAAACCTGCCTTCTTTTTTTACAAAGTTACAGCTTCTTCTACAGATTCCCGCAGTACTTTTGCAGCAGCTACCATTTCTACCAGTGCTTTTTTTGTTTCTTCCCAGTGCCTGGTCTTTAAACCGCAGTCAGGATTTACCCAAAGTTGTGCTGCCGGAATAACAGTCCTGGCCTTTTCCAGCAGCAGTACCATTTCTTCTTTTGCAGGTACACGGGGCGAATGAATGTCGTAAACCCCTGGCCCTATTTCATTTGGATATTTAAAATCGGCAAAAGCATCCAGTAGTTCCATTTGCGATCGTGAGCATTCTATGGTGATCACATCAGCATCCATGGCTGCAATGTGCCCAATGATGTCGTTAAACTCCGAATAGCACATGTGTGTATGGATCTGGGTGTCATCTTTTACCCCACTTGCCGAAATGCGAAAGGCCTTAACAGCCCATTGCAGGTATTCCTGCCAATCGGCCTTGCGCAAAGGTAAGCCTTCACGTATGGCAGGTTCATCAATCTGGATGATCCTGATCCCTGCCTTTTCCAGGTCGGCCACCTCATCCCTGATGGCAAAAGCAATCTGGTTGCAGGTTACTGAACGGGGCTGGTCGTTGCGCACAAAGGACCATTGCAATATAGTTACGGGGCCTGTTAACATCCCTTTTACCCATTTTTTACTGAGAGACTGCGCATAGGCAGACCACTTTACCGTCATAGGCTCAGGGCGGTAAACATCGCCGTAAATTACAGGTGGTTTTACACAACGGCTGCCATAGCTTTGTACCCAGCCATTTTTGGTAAAGGTAAAACCGGCCAGCTGTTCGCCAAAGTACTCGACCATGTCGTTGCGCTCAAATTCACCATGTACCAGTACATCAATGCCCGCATCTTCCTGAAAACGGATCGTTTCTTCAGTTTCCTTTTCGATCAGCGCATCATATTCAGCAAGGCTTAAATCACCTTTTTTATATTTCGCCCTCCAGCTGCGCACTTCCGGCGTTTGCGGGAAAGAACCTATAGTAGTGGTCGGAAACAACGGAAGGTTCAGGGCCTCATGCTGTAGTTCCTGGCGGCTGGCAAAAGGTTTTCCCCGCTGGTCATCTTTAACCGAAATTGCTGCTACACGTTGTTTTACAGCCTCATTATGGATCAAAGCAGATGTTCTTCTAAGCGCATTGGCCGATTGGTTGGCTTTTAAATCCGGCACTGCAGTTTCTTCGTTAAGCGCCAGCTGTTTTAAAACAACCACTTCATCAATCTTTTGCCGCGCAAACGATAACCATTGTTTAATATCTACACTTAAAACGGCTTCATTGGTTTCCATATCCAGGTCGCAGGGCGAATGGATTAAGGAGCAAGAGGGCGCAACCATCAGTTTGTCTGCGCCTAATTTATCAAGGGCGGTTTTGATTAAAGACAAAGCAGCGTCAAAATCATTCTTCCAGATGTTACGGCCGTCAACCAACCCTAATGACAAGGTCATATGCGCAGGAATGCCAGCCAAAATCGCTGCTAATTGTTCCGGACTACGTACCAGATCAATGTGTAAGGCGTTCACAGGTAAAGACAGCGTCAGGTCTTTATTGTCCTGTAAAGCGCCGAAATAAGTAGTCAGTAAGGTTTTTAATCCCGGAAAATGCTTTTTTATTTCCCCATACACATATTTAAAAGCGGCCTTATCTTTTGCTGTTAAGTCCATGGCCAGAAAGGGCTCATCGAACTGTACCCATTCTACATGCTGTTCTTCCAGTTTTTTAAGGATATCTATGTATACGGGCAGCAAACTTTTAACCAGGTCTATCCTGTCAAAACCAGCTTCCTTTTCCTTGCCCAGTAATAAATAAGAAACAGGCCCTATCAAAACGGGCTTTGTTTTAACTCCAAGGCGCTTGCTCTCGTTGTATTCATCTAAGATCTTGGTAGAAAACAACTTAAATTGCTGATCTTTTAAAAACTCAGGCACAATGTAATGATAATTGGTATCAAACCATTTGGTCATCTCCATTGCGGTAATGTCCAGCCCATCTTTCTGATATCCCCTGGCCATGGCAAAATAAAGGTCAAGTTCTGAATTTCCTTTGTTTAAGATCACTTCATGGTAACGCTTAGGAATGGCACCAACGGTAAGGGAATGGTCCAGTACCTGGTCATAGAAGGAAAAATCATTGGAGGGGACAAGATCGATCCCTGCTGCCTTTTGCAACTCCCAGTTGTGCTTGCGGATGTCCCTGCCGGTTTGTACCAGACTTTGCAGATCAGCATTGCCTGACCAATATTGCTCGCAGGCTTTTTTGAGTTCTCTTTTGCTACCAATTCGCGGGTAGCCCAGATTGTTTGTTAGCATTTTCTTGCTTTTTAATGATGAAAAAATCTATTAAAAGCTCTTTGCTGAAATCTCAATGCTGTTGCGATAAGAAGAGAAAAATAGAAATGCATAGCCACAGGCACGCCTGAACATGTATGTACGCAAAATGCATCAAACCTAACCCCTGCTTCATACCGCGAAAGCATTGTCAATTCGATAAAGGCAGGTCTCCTGACTTGTAACATTTTTACCATCCTTCCCATTCCTTTAAGGAAAAGTGGATATCCTAAGGGTAAAAACTCTTTGTGTTACTTACAGTTGCGCGACAGTTCGTGATTTGCACACGATTCCCTATTAATCTACAATTAAGTAAAACCATTACCGGTTGATGAAGAAATAATTAAAGAACTTATCCCCGCAAAGGTAACTTAAAAAAAACTATTCTGATACACGGATCTGATTTTACGATCTTATACCCTGATCTGCCCTTCTACGGAATCGTCCAGCGTTTTGCCGATTGCGGCGCCGATCATCATTTTCACACCGGCCACCAGGTTACCGTGTTTGTTGTCCCAGTAATATCCCATCGAGGGCACAATTTTTAATAAGGAGATGCGGGGATCGTTTTCCCCTTCGGTAAACCATACTTTTAAAAAGGGCGTCCAGAGTGCTTTGATCTTGTCCTTATCCTCGTGAATGGTAGCTTCGGCCGTTAAATAAAGATAATCGGAATGTTTTGATCCTTGAAAATATAACTTCACTCTGGAATCGAGGGCAATCTCTGCATTTACATGACTGTCGTTCGCACTCAATATCCATAAGTTACCTTCATCATCCACTTCCTGGATGGTCATCGGCCTGACGCCTTTAGAAGGCCCGGTGGCAGCTTCGGTACAAAAAAAACAGGTTTCTGATTGTCCGATAAGTGTCTTGATTTTCTTTAATGCCTCTTCCTGGCGTAGGTTTTCAGTGGTATCTTCAGGTTGATTTTGATTGATGCTGTTCATAGTAATAGAATTTAGTATTTTTAAACTCCTATGCTAACATTTGTATGGTCTAAATGTTCTGACTATTTTACAATAAAACTTTATGTAGTACATAAAAATAAAATTCTGTAGCTTTGGTAAACTTGAATTATGAAACAGCTACTGACCACACTGCTCCTCATTGCCATTGCATCCCAGCCGAAATTACAAGCTCAGGATATCATCAAATTGTATAAAAAAGTTCCAAATTCTATTGCCGCCGAAATCAGGGAAAAAACAGATAGTACAAAAAACGGCCGTTTGCTTACCAGGAACGTAACAGAACCCGGCATTACTGTTTTCCTGCCAGAAAAAAGCAATATTAAAACGCCTGCTGTTGTCATTTGTCCGGGAGGAGGCTACTCCTACCTGGTGATCAATAATGAAGGCACGGAGGTAGCAAAAGCACTCAACAAAAAGGGCATTGCTGCTTTTGTACTAAAATACCGTTTGCCAAGCGACCTGATCATGAAAGACAGGACTATAGGGCCCCTGCAGGACGCTGAACAAGCCATAAAAATGGTCAGAGAACGGTTCAATGACTGGAACATCGATACGAACAAAGTGGGCATCATGGGGTTTTCTGCCGGTGGACATTTGGCCTCAACAGCCTCCACACAGTATACAAATGTGGTGATAGAGAATCCAAACCACACCAATTTACGTCCCGATTTCTCCTTACTGATCTACCCGGTAATTAGTTTCCAGGACAGCATTTTGCACAAAGGTTCTAAAAAAGCATTGATCGGTGAAGATGCAGGTGTTGAAAAGACAAGGCAATATTCCAATGAACTGCAGGTGAACAAAAATACGCCACCAGCCTTTTTAATACATTGCAGCGATGACAAAGTAGTACCGGTGCAGAACACCGTTCAGTATTACGAAGCCTTAAAAAAGAACGGGATTAAAGCCGAAATGCATGTTTACGCAACAGGCGGACATGGATTCGGCATGAACAATGCCAGCAGAACCGACAAATGGATGGATCAATGCTTTGCCTGGCTAACCGAAATGAAGATCATTGGGATTAAAGAATGATTTTTAATTCGTCTATCTTTCTGTATAGCGTGGTCAGTCCTATTCCAAGCAGTTTTGCAGTTTCGGTTTTATTGCCCTGCGTATGTTTCAGCACTTTAATGATGTGCTGTTTCTCGATGCTTTCCATTTTCATCAGGTCAGTTGCTGTCGTTTGAGCAGGTTCATGAAATTCATAAGGCAGCAGGCTTGCATTCAACTGCTGCCCATCCGACAGGATCACCACCCGCTCCATCACATTTTTCAACTCCCTGATGTTACCCTTCCAGGAATGTTTCAGTAACAAGGCCTCAAAAGCATCTTCCATCTTAAAATCAGCTTTGTTCACCTTATTGGCAAACTCCTTTAAATAGTGTCTGGCAAGCAGTAAAATATCCCCTTTGCGTTGCGACAAGGAGGGCAGCTCGATATAAAAGACAGAAAGCCGGTAATAAAGATCCAGCCTGAACCTGCCGGCCTCAGCTTCGGCTTTCAAATCCCTGTTGGTAGCTGCGATAATCCGAACGTTTACTTTTGTGGTCTGGGTATCTCCAACCTTGATGAAAGTCTGATTTTCCAATACCCGCAATAGTTTTGCCTGCAGTTCCAGGTGCATTTCTCCTATCTCATCTAAAAACAGGGTGCCTTCATTGGCTTCTTCCAGCAGCCCCTTTTTATCCTTAACAGCTCCTGTAAAGGCACCCAGTTTGTGACCAAACAATTCACTTTCCAGCAGCTCAGGATTAAAGCCACTACAATTTAAGGCCAGAAAAGGTTTCAGTTTCCTGGGGCTCTCATAATGTATGGCCTGTGCAAATACTTCCTTGCCCGTCCCCGTTTCGCCCAGCAGCAGCACAGTAGTATCTGTCGCAGCCACTTTTCGGGCCAATGTTACAGCCGAGGCAATGGCTTTCGATTGCCCCAGTATGCCCTCAAAACTATATTTTCTGACCACCTTATTTTCCAGTTCATTGACCCGGTATTGGAGCTTTGCCTTATCCAGGGCTTTGTACACCAATGGAATGATCTTATCGTTATCATCCCCCTTGGTAATGTAATCAAACGCACCGTTCCGCATCGCCATCACACCATCGGCTATCGTACCAAAAGCCGTCAGGTTAATCACCTCAGCATAAGGTTTTACTTTTTTAATCTCCTTAACCAGCTCAACACCATTTATATCGGGCAGCTTCACGTCGCTGATCACTACGTATACGTCCTGGTTTGCCAAAATTTTCAGGCCTTCCTTTCCGGTACCCGCCTGAAAAACCTTAAAACCCTCCAGTTCGATAATACGCGCCAAAAGGCTGCAGATCTTCTTTTCGTCATCTATAATTAGAACCGTGTACTGCATAGCTGATAATTTCAACAATATTAGCAATTATTAGAGACAACCATGATGATAAATATCATCTTCCACAAAGTTTTAATACCTTTGCATACCTTCCAACAAGAGTCTATGATGAAGTCAAAGTTTTTTATTCCCTCTTCTTTTTTATTTGCCGTTTTACTCCTTTCTGCCTGCCAGGATAATAAAAGGCTTCCGATACTCGGACCAAGATCTGCAGAAACGGTTAAAAATACTGATGGCAGCAGCAGCACCGATACGGTATACAAAACCATTCCTGCTTTCAGTTTTTTAAACCAGGATTCGGTGACCATTACCAATGATAAATTCAAGGACAAAATTTATATTGCCGATTTCTTTTTTACTTCCTGTACCAGCATCTGCCCTACCATGCACCGCAACATGAAAGCGATCTTTGATCAATACAAAGACAATCCGGATGTAATGTATCTGTCACATACCATTGATTTCAAATACGACAAACCGGCGGTATTAAAGAAATATGCCCAAAAACTAGGAGTAGATGATGGCAGATGGCAGTTTGTTTACGGCAGCAAAGACAGTGTTTATAAAATTGCAGAAAAAGATTATCTGGTAGCTGTTATTGAAGATTCCACTCAAAAAGATGGGTACATACACCAGGGATGGCTGGTATTAATAGACAAACAGAAACGTATACGTGGTGCTTACGACGGTACAGATACCAGGCAAGTAGCGCAACTGATGAAGGATATTCCTGTTTTACTGGCAGAAGATAAGCAGTAAGCCATGCGTAAATACCTGATCGCTACCGTCTTTTCATGTGTATTAGCAACAATTATTTATTCTTGTCAGAATGCAGCCCAGGTTAAACAGGATGTTTATTATGTTAACGGCCGCGACCTCTACATCAAACATTGCCAGAACTGCCATGGCAGTAAGGGTGAAGGTCTTGGCACACTGACCCCGCCGCTTACCGATACTGTCTTTTTAAAGGAAAACAAACAAAAACTGGCCTGCTTTGTCAAAAATGGCATTAAATCGCCCATTACAGTAAACGGACAGGAATATGAAGGTACCATGCCTGCCTTTCCGGAGTTATATGATATCGATATTGCGCAGGTAATGGTTTACATTACGAATTCATTTGGTAACAATCAGGGTATGTATACTACAGAACAGGTGGCAGGTGATCTTAAAAACTGTAAGTTCTAGCTTTCCAGCGCAATCCGGCTACGTTGCTATCGCCATATTCCTACTCTACTAAAGCAACAGCTTCAGCTTCTTTTTTTATCCCGGTCTTTACCGCAGGCCCGCTTGAGCCCGATGCTTGCTTTTTCTTCTTTTTAAATTTCCGGCCATACCAAACCAGAAAACCAGTAATTGGTAAGCTTGCCCCGATCAGGGAAGCCAGGAAAGCCAGTACTTTTCCAGGAAAGCCTAAAATACTGCCCACATGAATATCATAATTCATTTTACGCAATTTGGTCGGGAAGCCGGCGGTCTCATAATCGCGGCTATATACATCTTCCCTTTTCAATTCTGCCAGCGTATGCTGATCAAATGTGTAGCCTTTACTGTTATAAAATTGCCCGGTATTTGGATACACGGTGATCCCTATCGTGGCTTTAGCTTTCGAGGTATCAGGAAAATTATAATAAAAGCCCTGTGATTTTGGATGCCTGGTAATCACCTTATTCCAGGCGAGGTCCATAGCCTTTTCTGGTGTATAGAATTTCCCGGTTTGTAAAGAATCTGATTCCAGACGTTTAAATTCAGCCAGTTGTTCTCCACCTGAAGTTACCCAATATAAGCCTTCACTGTACCACTTTATTCCATAAACCATACCGGTTAGTGCTATAGCCAGCAAAAATAGTAGTGAATAAAAGCCCAGGACATTATGCAGATCGAGGTTTACACGCTTAAATGAGGCGCCCCATTTAATTTTGAAACTTTTATCTGTTGTAGATTTGTTCCATTTTCTCGGATACCACCAGATCAGTCCTGTAATGAGGAGCACCACAAAAACCAAGGTACCATAGTTTACAATCGGCCGTCCTATTTCGTAAGGCATCCATAAAAAACGGTGGCCGTTTAAAATAAACCTGAAGAAATCCGTTTCATCTTTTTTCCGGACCTCTTTGCTCACGATTTCCCCGGTATAAGGGTTAATCTTAAGGGTAACTCCACCACCTCTTCTTCCACCACGCGCTCCTTTTTCCTTTTTTTCAACCTTATCTCTTAGATTCAGATTGATGGTCCGGCCCTGCTGGTAATTGGCATAAGCCGGTAGTTTATCTGGATAATCACGGGCAACAATAGCTGATAATTGCCCTGGGGTAATTACGGGCTTATCTTGTCTTTCCATCTTTGTTTCAGGCTCCAGCAAGCCATTGATCTCTTCGTTAAATACCCAGATACAACCGGTAAGACAAACAATGAACACAATGATGCCTGAAGCAAGCCCCAGCCAAAGATGGAGCCATTTGTTAATGCGGGAAAAGAGCGAATCTTTACGCTTCTTTTTTGCTGGTGTATTTTTAGTTGCCGGTATCATGGTCTCAATTGGTTTGGATGATAAACTACCTATTTTGTGGTATCAGGATTGCTATTTAAATCTATAGGTTAAAGACACCCTTGCATTTCTTGGCATATCGTAGATGTACGTATAATAAGAAACCGAAGTAGCGGTAGCCTTAGTGCCTAAATCAGTATAAGAGCCCTGGGTAAGCAACCTGCGGTCAAGCAGGTTATTAACAAGTACTGACAGGGAGAACTTGCCTCTTTCGTAGGATGCACCGGCATCAAAACGAATATAGTCAGGTAAGTTTGCTGTTCTCGCACTTCTTCCGGAAAAACGATCCAGGTGCAGCTGATACCCACCGGTCAGCCCAAAGCCGTTCAGGAAAAATCCTGGCCTTCTAAGGCGATAAGACAACCAGCCGTTGGTGATGTGTCTAACAGAATTCCCTACATACGCACCAGTTTGATTTGCAACAGGATCTGGGTTAAGGTCTTTAGTGGTCCTGGCGTCTGTGTAAGCATAGTTCAGGATCACATTCAATCCGCTGAAGATCTCGCCGGTAATGTCCAGTTCAAAACCTTTGAATTCCTGTTCACCCAACTGAACGTTGGTACCGGTAGGAACCTTAACTGTTGTTCCGTCTGGAGCCACTGCATCCAGTCCGATTCTTGGATCAGGGGTCAGCACATTCTTTTTAGTGATCTTATATACTGCAGTAGTCGCATTCCATTTGCCATCAAAGAAATCTTTCTTCAGGCCAAATTCAATATTATTACCTCTGATTGGTTTGAACGGTTCACCTTCAAAGGTTTGCCCGGCCGTTGGCAGGAAGCTTTGATCATATAAAGTGTAAGCAGAGAAATCTTTAAATATGGAATAGCTCAATCCCACTCTTGGACTAAATACATTATCGGAAACCTGAGTCTTGTTGGTTTTTCCTACAGTTACAGCATGAGTAAATCTCACAGCTCCAGTTAAACGTAATTTTTCATCAAAGAAACGGGCTTCGTCCTGCAAATAAGCACCAGTATAAGCCAATTCAGTTGCATAGGTATTGCTTCCGGAACGGACCCTTATACTTTTAGAGCGGTCGAACACCGGGATATTCGCTGTAGGAATGCCATAAATAGGATTATAAATATTGAAGGTAGCATTTTTATCCAATTGCAGATCCGGATGTGTAACACTGGAGAAATCACCCCATGTTTTCAGTAAGCCCATATCCAGCCCCCCCATTAACCTGTGGATAACCTGACCGGTTTTTACGTCACCTGTTATGCTGAACTGAGCATTCTTATTGATCGCCAGTTCTTCACTGATGTTGAGGTAGCGACGCATATCGCCGTTCGCAGCGATCGTTGACGGCCATGGAGAACCGCCTTTTAATCCATAGTTAAGGTAAGCAATCTGCCCATTTATTTTCCAGGTATTGTCCAGACGGTGATTGAAATAAAGTGTTACGTTATGGTCGGATAACTTAGACGGATCCAGAGATGGGTCGCCCAGGAAGAAGCTGGGATCTGTATCACCATAACCCTTAGGAGAAAATCCATAAGTACCTAAAGCCAAAGCTTCAACATGCTGTGTCGTATACTCTAATGTAAATTTGGTATTGCTATCGATCTCATAGCTAATTACTGGCGCAATGACATATTTGTCTGTATAGTTGTATTTGTTGTAGCTATTTTTAGCTTGTGCCGCCACATTCAATCTGTACAATAGTTTTCCGTCTTTAGACAATTTACCATCCAGGTCTATTGCTGCACGCCCCAGGCCGAAGCCTCCCGCTGCAAATGTAACAGCACTACGGTTTTCACCAGTAGGCTTTTTCGTTACGATGTTATAGATACCACCAGGTTCGCCATTGGCCATCATAAAACCTGAAGGGCCTTTTATAAACTCAATGCGCTCAATCGTTGCAGCATCATCCGCCAAAGGGCCCCAGGGGGTTTTTAAGTTCATACCGTTCCTGAAGGCAGGGATTGAAGTACCGCGGGTAGAGATATTCGCGTATTGTGCATCCCAGTGACCTGTCCGTACGGTACCTGAAACGTTACGGGTTACACCATCTACAATATCAAATACCTGCTGGTCTGCCAATACAGCGCCAGTCACAATACGGATGTTCTGTGGGACCTCAATCAATGGTGACTGCAAACGTAAAGAGGGAGAAACCTTATCTGCTTTAAACTTTTTTCTGGCTCCCGAGATGTTCACCATAGCTAATTGGGAAAGATTTTCTTTAAGGGAGAAATCTGCAACAACAGTACCTTTGGCTACTGTTATCTGTTTTTCTTTTGGATAAAGGCCTATGGCAGATACCACAATAGTGTAATCCCCGGCAGGTACCTTTTTGATGTTATATTCACCGTCTTCATTGGTTATGGCACCGTAAACCGTACCTTTTATTTGAACAGAAACATAGCCCGCAAGGCTTCCGTCGGCTGTGGTGATCCTCCCTTTAACAGTTCCGGACTGTTGGGCATAGAGGTTTGTCCCAAAGAATAACGCAACAAGGATATACAGTAATTTTCTTATCATTTATTTAGACTTATTATAATTAAGTCGCAAAGTAAAGCAAATGCCGCCAAAAGTGCAACACTTATTTATAATTATTCCAAATAATTACAATCTTAGTTTGCAAAGGTTTAATTACCGGTTTGTTAATGCCATTACCATTCATTTTCTGCCATTAACAAACCAGTAATTATATACCCAGTGTATTATTTTACGTGCTGAATTGCGGTAATCAATCCCCCTTCAACCTTAAGGCCTTTAGCAGCTGTATTATTGGCGGCATCAATTTTATAAACCCAGGTCGTACCATCTGTCAGGTTTACCCCTATATAGCCGGTTCTTCCGTCTTTAGGACTGTAATTGTTTGTGGTTACACTTGCGATAGCAGCTACATCAGGGAATCCGCTTACCGGCGACACGGTTTTGTTCAGCACATCTACAACTGCCAATCGCTTACCTACCACATAAGCACCTTTAGTGGCCTTAGGTTCCATGTTGGCAACGAACTTATTTTGACCAATATATAACCAGTTGGTAATTACATAGCCATTGGAAGCAGTTTCAAAATTCATCAGGTAAGACTGATCGAATTCAGTAGTACCAGCTTTGATGCGGGTAATCGATGAGGGTTTAGTAGAAGTTAATTTAGAATCGGTCAGTACGTCTGTTGTGGCCGTATTGTCATCTACAGCTACCGCGGTCGAGAATGCATACACATCTCCGTTTTCAACCAGTCCCAGACCATCTGTAAAGTACCTTCCGATAAAGCTTGTCCTGTTGTCTTTGATCACTTTTTCCAGTTGCATCGTAGGGTAAGTATACACAGCAATCCATGCTTCATCAGGAAATTTGGTCCAGAACCTGCTGTTGTAAATAGAGAAGAAAGGCGCAAATACTTTATTTCCTACCTGTTTGATCCAGCTTAAATGCGCAATTTCACCATTTCCTGTAGGTACAACTGCATCAAATGTTCCTTCAGCAGTTTGTTTATTGTTTTCTGTATTTACAATGTACCAGTTGGCAAGTGTACTTCCTGCAGCTGCATAAGCACGTGGGTTTCTGACCATTAAAATGTCTTTGTCTACAGGAGCAAAAGCGTGTACAGTTGCGGCAGTGAAATCATTCAGCTTATTTAATTTACCTGCCTGAACATCATAGACCGTTACTGCACCTGGATTGCCCTGACCGTAAAGCAGACTGAAAAACTTGTTCCCGGAAGTTACATAATAGCGATAAGTGCCATCTTGTTCCACACCATTTCCAATAATAGATACCGTACCATTGTCCAGACTGCCTGCAGTAAGCAGGTAATCTGCCACACCGGTAGATGCTACGGGCGTTACTGCCAGCACAAAGTTTCCGGGGTTTTCAGGCACGTCATTTTTACTCTTTTTACAAGATATAAATGCAGCAGACAAGGCCAGCGCGGCGAGCGTTTTGGTAATCGTTGTTTTCATGTTATTTTTTATAAAATATGTTAATTGTTATTGGATTTATTCAGAAAGTACCTGAGGTTTAAATAAAAGCCACGGCCGGGTTTTTGCAGACTGAAATTGTCGAACATCGGTTTATCCGTCAGGTTTTTTGCCTCGAAAGAAATGTTATATTTTCCGTTGTGTATGCTGTACACCAGGTTGATGTCGTGGGCCAGCTGGGTAGGGATGCCCTTTTTTTCGGATGAGCTGTCTTTACTGCCCAGACTTGGCCAGTACAACCAGAAAGAATTTACATACAACAGGTTATAGCCAACAGTAAGGTGGTTCCCCTTTTTTCCGACATTTTTGAACGAAGCGCTTACATCGGTGTTGCCAAAAAGATAGGGAATGTTTGGCATCTGGTCTAAATAGACCGGGCTTACGCCATTATAACCCGGTTCATATTCCTGCAGGTTTTGCAGATACTGATAAGTTATGGTGGTACCGGCACTCAGCCAGCTTTTATAAGAATACCTGATCTCCGCATCCGCGCCAAGCGTACGCACCCCTTCCCTGTTGTCGGCAACAGTTTTGGTCTGGTTGTTATTTAAACGGTTATAAATAAAATCTGCCGAATACCTGTAAACCGCGTTGGCAGTTACAGAAAAACGGTTAACCTTATTGAACTCAAAGCCATAGATCAGGCCCAGGTTAAAATTGTCACTCTTCTCCGGACGCAATGCAGGGTTGGCCTCCTGGTTTTCAAGGTCACCAAATATCTCTGTAGCTTCCGGCATCCGGTTGGTCAGCTCGTAAGATGTTCTCAGTTGCAGGTTAGGTGTAAAATAGTACGCAGCGGCCATACCATAACCCGTTTTTTTGGTAGATGCCGATATATTCCTGCTTCCTATCACATTATTCTGATAGATGTACTTTCCAAAAAGGTTGACACTCCATTTATTGTTCACATCATAGCTATAGCCAAAGCCCAGTACATTTTTATCTATCCTTTTTGCAGGGTCCATTGCATTATTGGAAGGCGTCAACAGGTCATCTGTTTTCCTGTTGAATGTAGAAAACACGTTATTGACCGCCACCCCGTGATGTTCGGCAACTTTATAGCTCAGCATGGCTGTGGCCAGGCCATTGTTGTTCTTATATTTATTGAGCTGTCCACCTTCCCGCTCGCCAAATGTTGCCTTGGGATCACGTATGCCATCCCAGTCATAAGCAGCCCTTGCCGTATCTATGGTCTTTTCATAGCCCAGGTTATAATTTGCATTCAGGGTAACATCCAGGCCCTTTACCAGGTCTGTTTTCTTATACTTCAGCGAGGGCATTATGATGGTCCCGCGTCTGTGCAACTGTCCAAAAACAGCGTCAGGACGTGCGCCAGTCTGTATCTCCTTATAGTTCTGACCTAAAGTAATCCCGAACAACAGGTTGTCTGCAAAAGACTTATCGACCAGCCCCACATTGGCGATCAGGGTTTCGTTGTGATAAGTATCATTAAACCTTTTCAAGGAAGTTTTTGTCGTACCCTCCAGCTTGGCCTGCAAGCGCAGGGGCAGTTCAGTAGGATAGCTGTTGTCTGAATAATTCTGGAAGGCACTCAGTTGTACCGTCAACCCGGCTTTCGAAGTCGCAGCCGCATTGACTACAGTACGGTGTGTATTGAACGAACCGAAAGCATAAGAAGCGTCCAGGTAATTGCGGTGCCTGTTGCCCGTAACGATGTTTACTGCACCGCCTAAGGCATCAGAACCCAGCCACATCGGCACAACCCCCTTGTATACTTCTACACGTTCAGCAACATTGATTGGAATGTTGTTGATCTGGAAAGAAGAACCAAAATTATCCATCGGTATCCCATCAATAAAATAACGGATGTGCCTGCCGGAGAAACCATTTAACGAAACATTAAAACTTGATCCGACACCACCTGTTTCTCTCACACGAACACCCGCCACCCTATCCAGTGCACCGGAAATGTCTAAAGTCGTATTGTATAATTTTGTTGCATCAACGGCGGTCACATTAAAAGCCTGCCGGTTTACCTCCTGCACTTTGGTACGGCCAATTACATTTACCGTTTCCATAGTGTTGGTCGCTTCTTCCAGGCTGAAATCCAGGCCATGCTGTTGTCCGGCATCCAGTTTAACACTTTTCTTCTGCGATTTAAAACCAATAGCAGTAACCGTCAATAGATAATTGCCGGCCTTTACGTTAGCGATACTGTAATTTCCATTGGCATCAGATACTGCCCCATAGGACGAATGCTGGAGCCTGATTGTCGCGGCGGCCACTGGCTGGCCTGCACTGTTTTTTAATTTTCCGCTGATGCCTGCTGGTTTTGTCTGGGCATTTGCTAAAAAAACTTTGGTACATACTATACCCAATAGCAAAAATTTCTTAATTTGCATTACTTTTAACTACGATTAAAGGTGAACCGGGTTTTCCCGGGATTAGCCGCACGGGTCCGAACCGTGTGGCTTTTTTTATCACCGCAAATATAGTCTTATTTAGATTAAGTCCAAATAAAGTTTTAAAGAAATTATTTCTCCGGGTTAAGCCCGTTCCTGAAAACTATATCAGCGCTACAGGCCCAAGGTAAAGGCTATCCGATACCGCTGTCCTGTCATTGGAAACAAACGCGATATAAGCCTCAACATAGGTTTCAGCGGTACCAGTATCATTAAATCCCGCTTGCAGGGCAAGAAAATCCTCACCGGCTGTTCTTCTTGCCCCTCCGGCCAAATATACAGACCTGCCGCTTTCCGGAAAATAGGCCAGCATCATCACCTGTTCCGTCGAATAAGGAAAACCAATCTCCTCGCCCCCCAGCCAGCTGAACCTCAGGTTTTCACCGGCAAGTTCTACAGTACATTGCTCTGGGAGCGGCATCCCTCCCCGGCTCAGGATCAGTTTACTGCCATCCAGCACATAGTCCGGGTATTCGCCCGCCACCGCCGAATGTAAATTGGCAGAGATGGCCATATTCTGGGCAGTTTTTCCAATGAAGTTTCTGGAAAAAGGCTTGAAACTGATGTTTGTAAAATAATTGATTGTTTTGATATAGCCCGATACGAGCCTGAGCCTTGCGCGGGCCGCTTCCTGTTTCGGTGTTGCTGGTTTCGTTGCCGGATGTTTGATCATCCTGATCACCGGTTGCCCCAGTCTGATGTAGCCTACGGTATTTCCTAGTTTTCCAACAATAGGACCATATGGCCCGTTTTTCATTCTTGCCATGTTTTCAGTTTAATTGAATAATAAACTCAATATCGGTTAATAAGGACATTAGCCAATGTTAAGTTCCAGTTAGTATATTTATAAAGCTACAAAAATAGTATCATAACGGCCAAATATCAGCACTTAACCGGCTTTAGCCGAGGCGAACCCGTTATGGACCTGATATAAAGCTGTTATGCTAAATAGGGATGAGATTTATTTCCTTCTTATCAGTTCGGCAAACAATCTGTATTAAAGAAATGGTATCTTTGCACAAAATGCAAGCCGTTCTATCGCTGTTCCGATCCGTCGGGAAAGAGGAAAGTCCGGGCAACACAGGGCATCCCGCTTCCTAACGGGAAGAGGTTCAGGAATGAACACCTGAATTATGGAAAGTGCCACAGAAAATATACCGCCGATGGCTTTGAAGCACAGGTAAGGTTGAAAACGTGAGGTAAGGGCTCACGATTTTTGCCAGTGATGGCAGGATTGGTAAACCCCGGGAGTTGAAAGACCAAATAGGCTAACGCATGTAGGGCTGCCCGTCCGATGTTAGTGGGTAGGTCGTTAGAGATAAATGGCAACATTTATAGTAGATTAATGATAGAAGCCCAATTTATTGGGGACAGAACCCGGCTTACAGGCTTGCATTTTTTATTTTATAAATGGGTTATTAAAATTATATTAGTAGCCCGACACAAAATGAAAGCATACCTATGGCAAAATTATTGATAATTGATGATGAAAGAGCAATAAGAAGTACGCTCCGTGAGATTTTAGAATACGAAAATTACGAGGTTGAAGATATTGACAACGGCATTGATGGGCTGGAACTGATCAAAAAAAAGAAATTTGATCTGGTGCTCTGTGACATCAAAATGAATAAAATGGACGGGATGGAAGTGCTGGAACAAGCCCTTGCCCACAGTCCTGACCTGCCCTTTATCATGATATCTGGCCATGGCACCGTGGAGACCGCTATTGAAGCCAGTAAAAAAGGGGCATTTGATTTCATATCCAAACCACCAGACCTGAACAGACTGCTGATTACCGTCAGAAATGCACTGGACAGGGGTACTTTGGTGACAGAAACCAAGGTATTAAAAAGAAAAGTAAGCAAAACAAGGGATATCCTTGGCAGTTCAGAAAATATTGGTAAAATTAAGGAAACCATTGAACGTGTTGCCCCTACCGAAGCCAGGGTATTGATTACCGGTGCAAATGGTAGCGGTAAAGAACTGGTGGCCCGCTGGCTCCACGAAAAATCGCAACGTGCGGAAAGTCCGTTAATTGAAGTAAACTGTGCAGCTATCCCTTCAGAATTAATTGAAAGTGAATTATTTGGTCATGAAAAAGGTTCATTTACTTCTGCAGTAAAACAGCGTATTGGTAAGTTCGAACTGGCCAATGGCGGCACCTTGTTTCTGGATGAGATTGGCGACATGAGCCTTTCCGCACAGGCAAAAGTACTTCGTGCGCTGCAGGAGCATAAAATAACCCGTGTGGGTGGCGAGAAAGAACTGGAAGTGAACGTCCGTGTACTTGCCGCAACCAATAAAGATTTATTGAAAGAAATTGAATCCGGTAATTTCCGGATGGATTTATACCACCGCCTGAATGTGATCAACATCCACGTTCCGCATTTAACAGAACGTACAGAAGACATCCCTGAAATTGCAATGAACTTCCTTGACGAGATTTGCAAGGATTATGGAATGCCGGTAAAAAAGATCAGTGATGCTGCAATGACTGCGCTGCAGGGTTTACCCTGGACGGGTAACGTTCGTGAGCTGCACAATATGATTGAACGGCTGATCATTTTAAGTGATAAAACCATTACTGAAAATGATGTCATTGCTTTTGCCAATCCGGGCGGAGGAACCAATATTGGTGCTTCGGGCACAAATAATGGCCATGCATCAAATTTAGGCGCTGCTGTTGATTACGATAAGTTCAGTAACTTTCAGGATTACAAAGACCACGCAGAAAGAGAGTTCATCAAATTTAAACTGGAGAAGAACAACTGGAATGTATCAAAAACAGCTGATGACATTGAAATCCAACGGAGTCATTTATATAGTAAAATAGAGAAGTTTGGACTAAAAAGAGTCGTAGAATAAAAAGATCTTAATTAGATAACAAAACCTTACCTTCTCAGAAAGAGCCTCAGCGTTCTTCGCTTTTTTAGCGATTAATGCAGCTCTTGAAGAGAATGGTCATTTTTTATTCTAAGCGTCAAACTTGTCCAGTAATTTAATCAATGTCGCAAAATCTTTAGGATAAGGGGCTTCGATGACAATATCCTTTTCATCAAGCCCTTTAAATACCACATGCCTGGCATGAAGGGCAAAGCGCTTCATAATCGGTTGCTCTTCTTCGTCCTTTGCCAAACGGTAACCTTTTTTCAGGCTCGAAAGGAATACAGGTTTCCCCCTGTACATGTCATCACCTGCAATCGCCGCACGCTGGGTAGCCAGGTGGATCCTGATCTGGTGCATGCGACCGGTAATGGGCTTGCATTCTACCAGTGTATAATGCCGGTAATGTTTGATGGTGTTAAAAATGGTTTCCGCACGTTTGCCTTCTTTGCGGTCTATGGTCACACTTTTATTGCCGTCATTTAAAATCGGCAGGTCAATGAACAGTTCTTTGAAAGTAAACTGCCCGTCAACAACTGCATGATAGGTCTTGTTGATTTTACGTTTCTCAAACTGAATGGCAACATTTCGGTAGGCTTCGGGTGTTTTGGCAATAATGATAGCGCCAGAGGTTTCCTTGTCTAAACGGTGGCATACCTGTGCATCAGCTGAATATTGCTTTGCAAGGCGCAGGATGTTCACTTCTCCGGAACCGCCACGTTCATCTAACGATGCTACGAATGGCGGTTTATTTACTACGATATAATCATCGTTTTCGAAAAGGATGAGGTCTTTGAAATTTGGGTACTTCACTCGGTAATTTTATGTAAAGTACAAAAGTACGGATTCTTTGTGTTATTGTCTAAGACAACTCGAACTTATACCCCACTCCTTTTACGGTAGCTACATAAGTTTCGCCCAGTTTTTCGCGCAATTTGCGAATGTGTACATCAATGGTACGATTGGTTACTACCACAGAGTCTTCCCAGATGTTCTTTAAGATCGACTCCCTGGTATATACCTTTCCGGGCTTGGAAGCCAAAAGATACAGCAGTTCAAATTCTTTTTTGGCCAATACCACTTTTTGTCCGCTCTGGTAAACCAGGTAAGCTTCCCTGTCGATCACCAGATCTCCGATTTCTACCTTGTTGTCAGATACCTCGTCGGTACTTGAATTTCTTCTCAGGATGGCATTGATGCGGCTTACCAGTGCACGCGGCTTGATTGGCTTGGCAATGTAATCATCAGCACCTACATTAAATCCGGCTATTTCAGAATACTCTTCACTGCGGGCAGTAAGGAATACCATAAATGTATTTTTAAATTCAGGAATGGCACGCATTAACCTGCAGGCTTCAATACCATCCATTTTAGGCATCATGATATCCAGGATGATCAGATCGGGATGCACCTTTTTAGCAATCGTAATTCCTTCCTGTCCATTCCCGGCCAGGTAAACCTGGTAACCTTCTTTTTTTAAATTATACTCTATTAACTCTAAAATATCAGGTTCATCATCAACAATCAGTATCTTCTGTTTTACGGTGCTCATAGCTTTAATTATTTGTTACGAAATTAGGTAATCAATTATAATATAGCGTTAAACGCAAGTTAACAAATTGTTAATTACACCCTGTATATTAACATGAATTTAGGGTTAGCGTAAAGTTTTATTTAAAAAAGCATCCAGTTCGGCACCACGAAGGTTTTTAGCCACTATTTTTCCATTCGGATCGACAATAAAAGAACTTGGAATGGCATCTATGGAATATAACATGGCGGTCGGACTTTCAAAATCCCTCAGGTCGCTGGCATGTGCCCAGGTTAAGTTATCAGCAGCGATGGCCTTTTTCCAGGCTTCTGCGTCTTTATCCAGGGAAATCCCTAAAATGGTAAAATTCTTGTCTTTATAGGTATGATAAGCCTTAACTACATTGGGGTTCTCCTGTCTGCAGGGCATGCACCAGGAAGCCCAGAAATCGAGCATGACGTATTTCCCCTTAAAATCTGATAATTTAACAGGCTTGCCTTCCACGCTGTTAATGGTAAATTCCGGGGCCGGCTGCCCTACCTGTACGGATTTCAGCTTCGCCATTCTTACCAGGAATTCGGTTACTGCTGCATTGTCGTTAAAGCTGCTTTTAATTTTAGCTGCATAATCGACGAGTTCTTTTTCATACTCCGCAGGGTTCAACAGGTTTACGGCATAAAAACCGGCCAGTGAGCTGGTATTGTTTTGTGCAAATTTCAGTACTGCTGTATTTAAACCATTAATTTCCTGGGTGTAAGCAGGCCTCATCTGCTCCATGATCACATCCCTTTTATCGGGCTGTGCAGTTACGGCCTCATCAAACTTATGCTGGATCTCGCCTATTTTAACCATGTACTGGTTTTTAGTTTTGTTCAGCTCTTCCAGTTTATCTGCTTCTGCAGCACCGGAAATGCTATAACTCAGGTTTTTATCGGCCAGATCGGCTTCGATCTTAATCTGATCACCATTTTTGGCGATGATCATGTACTCGCTGTGTCCTGCAGAGATCCTGAAAAAATCTACTGCCGGTGTGCTGTGGCTAAATTTAAATTCACCTTTGTCCGAAAAAACGGTGGAATCCAGGGGCTTAGCCTGGTCTTTCTGCAAACCGAACAGGTATACTTTACTCCCTGCTGCCGCATTTTTAAATGTTCCTTCAACTGTAAAATTGCTTTTGTCCTTACATGCTGCAAATGCGATGCAAAGCATCACTACATAGCCAATTCTCTTCATCATATTCCTATTATTTTAACTTGTCCTGTAACAATTGATTTATTTTCTGAGGGTCTGCTTTTCCTTTGGCCAGTTTCATGACATCGCCAACAAACAGTCCGAGCACCCCTTTTTTACCTTTTTTATACGCCTCCACCTGGGCCTGGTATTTAGCCAGCACCTCATCTACAAAAGCGGACAATTCATTGCCATTTTCTTCTATCAGGAGGTTCAGCTCAGCTGCCAGCTCCATAACATCATCTGCCGGTGCCTTAAGCAATTCGGGCAACAATTGCTGCAAAGCGACCTGCTGCGTGATTTTTTTATCTTCAACCATATTGATCACATCAGCCAGCTGCTCCGGGATAACTTTAAAATCAGCAATGCCAATTTCTCCTTCGTTCAGCAATGCCCGTACCGGCCCTGTAAGCCAGTTTACCAGGTTCTTTTTGTTATTGACGTGGTTCAGTGCTTCATTAAAGTACTGCAAAAGATCATGATCTTCCGAAAGCATCGTCGCTTCAGCTGCACTTACCCCATAATCGGATACCAGCTTTTTAGCAATTTCCTGCGGTAAAGCAGGCATATCAAATTTAAGCTGTGCCAGCCATTCATCAGAGATATGTACCGGTGCCAGATCCGGATCAGGAAAATAGCGGTAATCGTTGGCTTCTTCCTTGGTCCGCATTGGGGCGGTAGTGCCCTGTTCTGCATCAAAAGTAAGCGTGCTCTGCACAATGCTTCCCCCGCTCAGCAAGACTTCCGCTTGCCGGCCAAACTCAAAATCAATGGCCCTGCGTACATTTCTTATAGAGTTTAAGTTCTTCACTTCACAGCGGGTACCATATTCAAGCGCCCCCAGTTTTCGGATGGAGATATTGGCATCACAGCGTAAACTGCCCTCTTCCATATTTCCATCGCTCACATCCAGATGGCGGACCAGCTTTCTGATCTCGGTGAGTAAAAGTGAGGCTTCTTCCGCACTGCGGATATCAGGTTCTGTAACAATTTCTATCAAAGGCACACCTGCCCTGTTTAAATCCACATAAGAATATTTTTCATCCTGGTCGTGTAAACTTTTACCGGCATCTTCTTCCAGGTGGATGCGGTTGATGCCAATCCGTTTTTCTTCTCCGGTGCTCAGGGTAACATTGATAAAGCCATTCTGACAGATCGGTTTATTGTCTTGGGTGATCTGATAACCTTTTGGCAGATCGGCATAGAAATAATTTTTTCTGTCGAAATAATTGTACTGGTTGATGGTACAGTTTAATGCCAGCCCCATCCGGGCGGCTTTTGCCACTACTTCCCTGTTCAATTTAGGCAGTGCACCGGGCAAGGCCAGGGAAACAGCTGAAATGTGCGCATTGGGTTTGGCGCCGAAAGCTGCACTATCGGACGAAAATATCTTAGATTGTGTATGGAGTTGTACGTGGATCTCTAAACCAGATACCAATTCGAATTCTGATGGAGAAACTGGGGTTTTCGTACTCATTTATAGGCAATAATTTTCTTAGTTCTTGATGTATTTTACATACAAACATAACCATTTTATACGGTATATCTGGATGCTATGTTCATTTGTATGTCACCTTAAGGTGGTATCAGGGGCCATGCGCAGCGAATCTTCAGCCTGGTAACTGATGCTATCCGCCCTAATAACTGTGGCTTTTGGACCAGACGGTACAGGTTCTTCTTTAACAACCCGGTTTCTTTTCTGCTTTACCGGCCTGGGGTGTTTGTTGTAAAAATTTGCGCCTACAGCCGTAACAATTAAAGCGATGCAGGCTATGGCCAGGTATTTGAATTCCCTGCGTTTATAAAAAGGTATCGTTTTTTCATCCATCGTTTTTTCAATAGCTACCAAATAAAAACCATAAAGCCGCTTTATGGTTTAATAATAAAACAAATAACAGCTAAAAGCTGATTTACGGCAATAAATTAGCAAAAAAAAATGATATCTTTAAAAGAATGGAAGCAATCATCGCAGGTGCCACTGGTTTAATAGGTGCTGATTTACTGAACCAGCTGCTGGACCATCCGGCATATACCAGGGTTCTGGCCATTGTAAGAACAGAAATAGCCAGGCAACACCCAAAACTGGAACAATTGGTAGTGGATTTTGAGCGATTGGAAAATCACCAGGAACACATCAAAGGTGATGTGGTATTTTGTGCCCTGGGCACCACGAAAAGTAAAACTCCGGACCAGGAACAGTATCGGAAAATAGATTATCAGTATCCACTTGATATTGCATTTATTGCCCTGCAGAACGGGGCATCACAATATCACCTGGTATCGGCGCTGGGTGCAAATCCAGGTTCAGCCATCTTCTATTCCAAACTGAAAGGCGAAGTGGAACGTGACCTGAAGACCATTCCATTTAAAGCACTGCACATTTACCGGCCTTCACTGCTGGACGGCGACCGCAAGGAACACCGCAGCGCGGAAGGAATCATGATTGGGCTGATGCGGTTGCTAAATCCGTTACTTATCGGAGGCTTAAAAAAATACCGCAGCATTAAAATAGAAAAGGTAGCATCAGCCATGTTAAAACAATCGCTCCAGCCGTTGGCAGGCGTATTTACCTATGATTCCGACGAAATAGAGCGATTGGGCTAAAAAGCAGTTTTTAACCCCATGGTAAACCAGCGGCCCGGCATGGGCACCGCTCCTGCTTCTATATACTGTATGTTAAACAGGTTGGCGGCATCCGCATAAATGCTGTAACGCTGTTGCTTAAAAGCAATTCTTGCATCCATTACCATATAATCTTTATAATTGATCCGTTCGTTGTACCGGGTGGTCAGGCTAAAGGAAAACAGCTGGCAAAAATCAGTGCTTAGGCTACTGCTCAACTGGTTCCTTAAGCTTTCCAGGGCATACCTGGAGAAATTCGCAGTTGCTGAAGTCTTTTTAAAGCTTGGATCCAGATGGGTGTAGGAAGCGCCAATCCTGATGGTGTTCAACATTCCGCTTGTTAATTTCCTGCTATAATCTGCACTAAGGGTAAATCCATTTGTATTGACCTGGCTGAAGTTTTGTGGTTGCCATGGCTCGGTTTGCAGGCTTTTAACCCAGTCGATAAAATGATCAATGCGGCGTATAAAGTAACTGGCATTCAAAGCCAGATTTTCGTCATTAAACTTAATTCCAGCTTCCGCATACCTGGATTTTTCCGGTTTCAGCTGGTCATTCCCAATATTGGTAGGCCCTTTGTAATAAAGGTCTGTATAAGTGGGCAGGCGTTGTCCGGTTCCAAGATTGGCAAATGCCCTCCAGTTGCCGTAAAAATTATAACCAAGATCCAAACCGGGAAAGCTCTGCCATCCATAATCTGAATTGTAATTGGTATAAGAGCCCAGGTTAACCAGCAGATGTTTTAAAGGTTCAAATCTATATTCGGCAAACAGGCCTGCATTGTTACGGTTCCTTTTTCCCAGGTTGCTGCTATTGATGCTTTCGGTTCTGGCTTCCAGCCCTAATCCAAAAGTACCTATGGCAGTTTGCAGGATATTGTTCAGCTCTGCATCAAACACATTGGTTTGGTGGTGGTTATGAAACTTATCAGGTGTCTGTTTAATATAGAGGTAATCATCAACCGTATTCCGGTAACTTATCCTGGGTACAACGGTCGAGTTTTCGCTAAATTTTGTGGTGTAGGAAACTGCCGCCAGTGCGGTTTTAACGGTCTCTTCTGCTTCCTTATCTCCCGGAGAGGAATAGAAGGCATTGGCACCAAAGTTATTGTGGATATAACCTGCCATAACCTCGATGGCATCGGTTTTTCCGGCGGCGTATTTTCCCTGGTAATAGATTTTCTGGTTATTAAAAGCCGTATTGTAACGGTACCCGTTACCTGCCTCCTGTCCGGCAGAAAACAGGTGATTTGACCCTTTAAATACCAGGCTTCCGCTGGCGCGAAGGCCGTAATTATAATATTTACCGCCTGAATCATGGTCTTTAAGGCTGCTGCCTGAAAATACATTTGCCGAAATACCCGTTTGCTGTGCACTGCGCATGACGATATTGATGGCCCCGGTTAAGGCGTTGATCCCATAAACCCTGGATGCTGATCCGCGCAATACTTCAATGTGATCGATATCATCCATACTGATGGGCAGGTTCATCATGTTGTGGCCTGTTTGCGGATCTGAAACCTTGATGCCGTTGATCAGTACCAGTGACTGGTCAAAGGTCCCACCGTCGATACTGATATCTGCCTGCAGACCTCCGGGGCCGCGCTGGCGAACATCTATACCGGACACATAACTAAGGAGCTCTGTAACGGACCTGGCTGGCAGGTTTTTGATCTTTTCCCGGTCAATGATCCAGATGTTCCTGTTTTGTAGGGATAGTGGCAATTGGATCCTGTTTTCTTTTACCAGGACTTCGTTCAGTTTATGAACAGTATCCTGACTTGATGAAAGTGGTTTTTCCTGTTGTGCATAGGCAGGAAGGATGGCAGAGCGCAATAGTACCAGCAAAACAATAGCTTTTAAATACATCTTCATTTAAATTTCGAGCGGCAAATATAAAGCTGTAAACAAAAAACCCTTGCAAAATGCAAAGGTTTTTTGAATAAATAAATTGTTTTTGGTGTTATTGAAGTGTTACTGTGGCTACAACAGGAAGATGATCGGACACCTGTGTATTTATTGTTCCATAGCTCAATATATTAAAACCTCCGGGTCTGTACATAAAATAATCAATACTACGGGTTGGTGCATTAGCAGGATGTGTTACCGAACAGCTGCTTATACACCCTAAGCTAAACTTTTCCTTCATCTTGGCAATGGTTACAGAGCTGGGCACTTCATTAAAATCGCCACCCAGAACAAAGGGATAACTAATGCCTGTTACGATGTTGTTAATGGCCGTTGCCTGCAATAAACTGTTCCCTGCCGCGGGACCCAAATGGTCAAGGTGTGTACCGGCAAAATTAAACATGACCCCATTTTTCTCTGTCCTGACCACAGCCATCTGTCTGGGCTCTCCCGTTCCGGCAGGCAGCACATAACGTGTAATTTCATACAAAGGCCATTTAGAGAGTATGGCATCACCATATTCACCTCCGTCAAAGTCCATGGCTTTTGAGAAATAATAATACATTCCGGTTAATTTACCCAGCTCTTCGGCCTGGTTAATGGAAGTACCGGAACGGTTGGTATATTTATCTACCTCCTGTAAACAGACCAAATCTGGATTTTGTGCAGTAATTACATTTGCGATGGTCTGCAAGCCACTCCCTGCCAGCTGAATGTTATACGTCATGAGTGTAATTTCTTCAGACTGGGCAGCAATGCTGTAATCGTATTTCCAGATCCTTGCCCTGTAATTTGATGTGCCTGCCAGGTTTTGCCATTGGTGCCATACGCCACTGCTTGCACAAAAATCAATATGTGCAGCATTTGACGGGTCTGCCTGGATCAGTCTGCCCGAGATCTGGTTGACACAGGATTTCACACCACTTCTGAAAGCATAATTTCCAATTGCAGTAAATGCTTTGCTGGTCTTGTTGTAAGTATATACACCTGTACTGCTGCATACCCATAATTTATTGGGATCTCCGGCAAAATCTGTCACATCCTGTCCCCCTGCTGTTGGCAATGTACTTCGTAAAGAAACATTTTCGGTAAGTGTAGGTGCTGCAGCAGTGCCGCTAATGGTTAAGGCGGCCAAGACAGAAGTTCCGGCGATTGTTCCGGTTACCCGGATCACGTTATTTACAGGGTCCCAAAGCACTGCCGTGGGTGCAGTAATGTTAAACTGCGCATAACTGGTACTGCTCCCACCTTGAGAGGAAGTATACACCCGTACCCAGTTCCCATCCTTTGCTGCCACTACAATATTCCCGTTGGCCAAAAGCTCCACTCCATGTGGCGTGGCGCCTGCCCCCAGGTTCAATGCCCACTGTCTTTTTCCGGTGCTTTGAATCGCAATGGTGGCCAGGTTACCTCCAACAGCGGCCCATGCACCACCCCAGGGACTCTGCCGTATCCTTACATCTCTTGGATCTCCCCAGGCACTTACCTCTGTCGCACTGTACAATCTTGCCGTAGTAGGGCTCCAGCTCATCTTTAACGCCGCCGCTGTCCAGTTTGCGGCATAACAATCGTAAACATTGATCTTGTCACTGGTGATATCCAGTACAGCTACCCAGCTATCTTTAATGGAAGTTCCTGCCAGGGTTGTTAATGGGGTCAAATTACTTTGAGCTGCCCCATAGTTCTGTACTGCTTCATTTCCGGGCTTTAATTCTGCTTTATAACAGGAGCTGGCCAAAAACACGGCTGAAGCAAACATTATTGCGGTAACATTATTTTTTTTCATAACATTTTTTTTAATCTAAGCAGCGCTAATCCTGCTTTTTTGATGAATCGCTGATTATTTAACCAGTTGTATCTCGCTCACCAGTGGCAGGTGATCTGAGGCATAAGTTTCGTTCACCGCCACATAGCTCAGCACATTGAATTTTTCTGCGGGGCGCATCATGACATAGTCAATTGTTGAAGCGGGTTTTTGTGCAGAGAAAGTTAAGGGGCAGGAAGATTTACATCCCCAGCTAAGTTCCTGTCTTAAGATCGTAAGCGGGTTGGATAGCGGTATCGCATTAAAATCGCCGGCAATGATCAGTGGCAAGGTAAGGGTCTTCACAATTTTAACCAGTTCTGTGGCCTGTAAAACCCGGTTATCCTCTGCGGTCAGATGGTCCAGATGGGTAGAGGCAAACAAAAAACGTTGTCCTTCTTTCTCCACGGTGATCAGGGCTACAGACCTTGTTTCACCTCCAAGTTTTGCAGTTACCGGCAGTTCATAACGCTGGCTTTCCAATATGGGGAAACGGGAAAGCACGGCATCACCAAACTGACCCCCGTCATAATCAATTGCTCTGGTATAAAAATAGTTCATCCCGGTAAGTCTGGCCAGTTCTTTAGCTTCGTCAAGGCTTGCCCCTGAACGGTTGGTGTTTACATCTACTTCCTGTAGTGCAACCAGGTCCGGGTCCTGGGCCTTTATTACCGCAGCAATAGCGGGCAGATCAACGGTACCGGCAGGTTTTGAGGGTGGATTGCCAATGTGAATGTTATAAGTCATCACTTTAACCTTTGTACCCTTAACCTCCTTGGGCGGATCTGGTTGTTCCGCTTTTCCATCGCCCTTTCCCTTACTGCAAGATAACATCAGTAGTAAAAAAATGGCTGGTAAAAAGCATTTGACAGGCGCTGTTTGTTTCATAAGACATTTGATTGATGTACAGAACTTGCAGCGGTAATTATTTACCGCTGCAAGCAATAAAAAATAGACTATTTCCAGCCCTCTGGCTGTATCAGGTTGGGGTTTAAATCCTTTTGTGGCAAGGGTACAGGCCACAGGTAATTTTTAGGTGCAGTAAATTTCCGACCTGAATTGATGATGAGGTAACCCTGCGCATCGGTTGGGATAGTGGCGATATAAACCTGGTTATAAGCAGGCACCAGGCTTTTCTTGATTCCTTTTACATCCTCAGCAAGTAAATTTCCTTGTTGCCAGCGCAGCATGTCAAAATAACGGTGCCCCTCAAGTGCCAGTTCAACCCTGCGCTCTCTCCTGATCTCGGTACGAAGGTCCATACCCCAGACATTGAGGTCGGTAATCTTCATCTGGACCATCCCCACCCTGGTCCTTAATTTATTGATGGTATCGTCCAGATCAGCCTGGGTTAAAGTACCCTGTTCCATCCGTGCTTCTGCATAAGTGAGCAAGACTTCGGCATACCTCAGTAAATGGATGTCATTGGCGTCTTTGTTGTAAACACCGACTGCAGTTGGTTCTACATATTTAAGGTTATAATAACCTGTACCGGTTACGGTTCCCTTTTTATCGGCATCCCATTTTGGTAAATTGAAAATGGCATTCGGATTTGAATCCTGATCGCCATCATCTTTGCCTTCCCATGCAGTACCCGGACTGAGCACCGTCTGGATCATCCGCGGGTCCCGGTTCTGAAAAATGGCCGCATAGGTGTTTTCACTATACAAAGCAGATTTATCAATTGGTTTTCCATCACTGCATAAATAAGTATCTACCAGAGATTTGGTAATGCTAAAGCGGGAAACCTGATCGGGTACCCAGCTTTCCCTGCTGAGGTTATGTTCTGATACATTGGCAAGATATGGCCTGGCCAGGATGGTCTCTTTGTTTGCGGTATTGGTAATTTTACCTTTGTAGGTGAAAAGTTCTTTATAGCTTGTAGCTGTATTTCCATTGGAATATAAACTATACACCCCCAGGTTCATCACTGCCTTTGCAGCGACCTCAGCTACATCCCATTTTTGAAAAAATAAAGCTATTTTGGCTTTCCAGCCCAGGGCCGCACCCCTTGTAATCCTGCCAGAATCCACAGCAGTATAGGTTGGTGGCAGCGAGGGGGCTGCTGCGTCCAGTTCCTGCAGCACGAAATTGAGCACTTCGGCCCTTGGCGTTTGCACGGCCATAAGTTCCGGATCCCCTATATTTAAGGTTTTGGTAATTAAAGGCACATCGCCGAAAAACAGGATCAGAAAACTGTAATAATGGGCACGTAAAAATCTTACCTCCGCAGCATAACGGGCTAAGAGCTCCGGTTTTACCCCTTTTGCTTTCTCGTAATTTTGCAGAAAATGGTTGCACCTGCGAATTCCGGCATATTGTTTTACCCATTCGTTATTGATCACCGAAAGGTTATAATCAAAATTACCAGTAGAAATGGAGAGGTAATCCGAAAGTGGCGGATAAATGATGTTGTCCCCGCAGCGTTCCAGGTCAACAAAACTGTCCTGCAAAGTTTCACTTTTACCTTTTAAATATGCATAGCAACCGTTTACGGCTAACTTCAGTTGTTCCTCTGTTTCCCAGAAACTAACATCGGTAATGGCATCAAGCGGCTGACGGTCTAAAAAATCTTTTGAACAGCCGCTTAACAGCGCAGAAAGTGCTGGCATTGCGATTATGGAGGACAGTCCGTAAGATGTGGCCTCACGTAAAAATGACCTGCGGTTTTTATATGGTGTATTTTCTTTTTTCATGACTATTATTTTAATCTTAAATTGATACCAAAAATGATCGTTTTAACCTGGGGATAAAATCCGCCGTTGCTGATCTTATCGCCGCTGGCCTCTCCCGGAACTATCGTCTCGGGATCATAAGCACTAAAGAAATCTGTGCTGGTTAAGAGGTTATCAGCTGAAATGAAGATCCTGAACTGATCAACCCTCCATTTACTGATCCACTTGTCTGGAATGGTATAACCGAGCTGTACATTCTTTAACCGCAGGTAGGAAGCATCCTGAAGCCAGTATTCTGCCAGTTGCCTGGTGGTGTTCCTGGTATCTTTAAAGAGTAGGCGTGGATACCAGGCAGCAGTGTTATCCGCTGTCCAGTGGTCGAGGTGCATTTCCTGGGGAAAAGCGGCATCGGCATAAAAAGGATGTATGGCAGGCCCGGAGATGTATCCGTTAGCTTTACCTACCCCCTGAAGAAAAAATGAAAAATCGACCTGTTTAAAACCAAGGTTGCCCCTGAAGGAATAGGTATAATGTGGAAAAGGGTCGCCAATTACAGTACGGTCCTTATCTGCTGAGATGATCCCATCCCCGTCGAGGTCTACAAATTTCAGGTCTCCCGGCGCTACTTTACCGGCATCTACAGGAAATATTGGAAAATTGGGATTGAGCTTTCCGGTTGTTTCATCTTTTGTAAAATCAGCTGTCTGTGCCAGGCCTGCAGTCCGGTAACCATAATAAGCGTTGATCGGAAACCCTACCAGACGAATGTTATTGGCGATGGTTGGCGCTACCCCACCCAGGTTGATCACTTTATTCTTCACATCAGAAAGCTGTGCGCTAAAGCCATATCTCAGGTCTTTGATCCGGTCGCTCCATCCCAGATTTAATTCCCATCCCTTATTGGAGACAGAACCGGCATTCTGATCGGAAACGGAAACACCGATTACCGCGGGTTGGGCAACTTTAAGCTGTATGTCCCTGGTTTCACGGTTATACCATTCTCCGGTAAATGTCAGGCGGTTCTTGAAGAAGGCCAGATCCAGGGCTATATTAAACATCCGTACTTTTTCCCATTCTAATGCGTTATTTGCTAAAACAGTTTGTGCAAAGCCCTGTGTAAGTACATTGCCTATTGGCATAGTTGCAACAGAAAGTATGGAGGGTATGTACGGATAATATTCGCCATAACCAGCAGCATCTGCATTGTACTGATTGCCCAGTAAACCGTAGGACATCCGGATCTTTCCTTCACTTAACCAGGTTAAGGCAGTGCTGTTCTTTATAAAATTTTCCTGTGTAAATCGCCATCCTGCAGATGCAGAAGGGAATAAGCCATAGCGCGACTCCGGCGCATAAGTTGAAGTTCCATCGTATCTTAAATTGGCTTCAAACAGGTATTTATCTGCAAAATCATAGTTAACCCTGCCAAAATATCCCCTCAGGGCATACTGAAAAGAATCACCGTAATTGGTTGGATTGGCAGTGCCTAAATTTAAAACTGGTACATTATCACTTAAAAAGTTTGTTTTAACAGCGCGCCAGTAATCATTCCGGCGCCATTCCAGCTGGGTTCCGGCCAGCGCCTTGAAATGGTGCTGATCTACATTTAAACGGTAATTTAACTGGGTAGAAAAGGTCTGGATCTTATTGATGTACTGACGTTCATCCAGGGTATTATTTGGATTGGAGGTATACCAGATGGCACCGGTTTCCGGATAAAGATAATCTATCCTGCGCGAGAAAATATTCCTGTTCTGGTTGTGCATATCCAGCCCGTATTGCGCCTGTAACTCCAGGTCTTTCAGCAAATGAAGCGTAGCTGATATACTTCCGGTAAACTGCTGCGTTTTGGCCAGGTCAAAACCACCCTCGGTTGCAATGGCAACGGGATTACTGGAACCACCCCCATAGCCCCACAAACCATTGGTAAATCTGACCGGACTTAAAGGAGAGATCGTCAGACCGGTATAGAATACGCCTCCGTTCTGGCTGGTTGCAGCAGAAGACTGGTTGATGTCACGATCGATATAACCCAGATTGGCATCTATATCGAGTACGTCAAGAATTTTTGCCGCATTGAGCCTGATCCTGGCATTGTTCCTGACTGTGCCAAACTGATCTCCTACAGCTAAACCTTTCTGGTGCTGTCGTCCGTACGACATATAATATTTCATGTCTGAGGAGCCTCCGTTAAAACTGATCGTATGGTTTTGCTGAGGTGCATTATTTTTATAGATCTCATCAAACCAATTGGTATTCGCAAAGTAATTTGGATCTGACCCATTCCTTGCCGTTTCTATCTGCGCGGGTGTAAAAGATGGCGGTATCCCAGAATTAGACTGGGCCTCATTCAGCAGTTCCATGTATTGGGCTGAGCCCAGCATTTTCGGCAATGCCGTTGGCTTTTGAATTCCGTAATAACCATTATAATTGATGCTGATCTTTTGGTTTAACGTGCCAGACTTGGTCGTGATCAGAATGACCCCATTGGCTGCCCGTGTTCCGTATATCGATGTGGAAGCGGCATCTTTTAAAAGAGAAACACTTTCAATATCTTCCGGATTAATGCTGTTCAGATCCTGGGGAATCCCATCAATCAATATGAAAGGCTCCGAATTGTTCAAAGATGTTAGTCCGCGGATGCGCAGCATTGCCCCGGACGAACCCGGCATTCCGCTTTGCCCTACGGCCGTCAAGCCTGGCAGTAAGCCCTGAAGTCCGCTTGATACTGAAGTAATTGGTCTTCCAGCCAGATCCTTAGCAGAAATCGTACTCACAGAGCCGGTAAGATTGCTTTTCTTTTGGGTTCCGAAGCCGACCACCACAACTTCATTAAGGCCAGTCTGATCTTCTTTTAAAACTACAGTGATCACTGTCTGGCGGTCTATCCTCATCTCATTGGTGATAAAGCCGAGATAAGACACACTTAAAACAGCATTATCTGCTATTCCTTGTAAAAAGAACTCACCGTTATTATTGGTAACCACTGTTGTTTTGGTTCCCTTTACATTAACAGCAGCACCCGGCAACGCATTTCCCTTATCGTCTGTTACCCTGCCACGCACATCTATGGCGTTAAATGCAAACAGTAATTTATCTATTAATGAGTTTTCCTGTTTGATCAGGATGGTTTTATCCTCTATGGAATAGGTTAGTCCCCTGCCCAGGATTACCTTTTTCATAACCTCATCCAGCGCAGCATTGCTGAAACTGACGTCGATAACCGAGTTGATCCTGATGCCGTTGGTAGACAACAGCACATCGTAACCCGTCTGTTTCCTGATCTCCTTAAAAATACGCTGAAGTGTAATGCTTTTCCGCTCTAAAGTTATTCTTTGCCCGAAAGAGGCAGCACTAACCTGCAGCAAGGTGGTGATTAATATGACAGTGGTCAACCTCATAATTAATAGCAGTTTAGCTATGCAGCCAGATGGCATACATAGAATTTTAGTATAATTTTTATACATTTGATGGTCTGTGTTAATGCGGCTTGCTGTTTGATTTAAGACCTCAGTAGCATCCGCAATGAATCATGAATAATTATCAATTGTTCGGCCGGTATTACCGGAATGGTAGCAGATTTAGAAAGGGGTGTTTTCCGCACTCCTTTCTTTATAGCCCTCAGTACCTGCTGTCAGGTTTTTTTTTCTGGATTTTTCATTTCGTTGTTGTTTAGCTGGTTATTTAATTGGTTATTTTGAATTGCAGGGTTAAATCATTTCAGGGATACGTTTACGGTTTTTCCTTTTACTTCAAATTTCAGATTACCCGTAGTTTCGAGTTTGGTCAATACTTTTGATATTTTTTCAAAACGGCTGATTGTACCATAATACTTTACATTTTTAACCGCTTCCTCTTCATAGTTAACTTTTACACCATACCACCGGCAAAGTTTTTGCATCACACTGGCCAGATCTTCATTGTCAAACATGAAATAACCGTTTTTCCAGGCGATCGCATCTTCTGCATCTCCACTCAGCAGTTCAATCCCGCTGGCCATACTGATGGCCTGCTGGCCAGGTTTAAGCAGGGCATTTCCGTTTTCACTTTTTATACGGACAAGCCCTTCCAGTAAACTTGTTTTTGTGCTGGCCTGGTCTGAATAGGCATTGATGTTAAAATGTGTACCCAATACCTCTACTTCCTGGCCTTTACTGATTACAAAGAAGGGTACGCGGGTTTCTCCTGATGTTTTTGACCGGCGTACCAGTTTAGCTACTTCAAAATAAGCTTCACCGTTAAGCTCCACTTTTCTGCTGTCCAGACCAGAAAATGTAGCGGGAAATTTTAAACTGGAGGCTGCGTTTAACCATACCCTTGTGCTATCGGGTAAAATAACCTGGTAAGTACCACCTTCAGGTGTGCTCAGCAGCATTTCTTTTTGGGCCGGAAGCCTCGTTAAGCCCGGCCCAACTTTGGTTCCGTCGTTATAGTGTAAATCGGCAACATTGATCACTATACCGCTTTTAGTACCACTTAAATCTATCTTCTTTCCACCGGCAAGTGTCAATACAGCCTTGTTACCGCCCGGCTCAATGTCATTGGAAGTTAGGGTTGTTCCCCTGTCTGATGGTTTATACCAGGCTTTGTAAAAATAAACGGCCAACCCCAGACAGCATAAAACGGAAGCGGCTACAGCCAGCCTGCGCATTGAAATTTTTATTTTCCTTACCGGCTTAATTTCCTGCTCCAGCCGGCTCAGCATCCGTTGTTGCACGAGTAGCTCCATGTCGGGATATTCGGCGTCCCTGTAAGCAATACTACGGTACCAATCGTTTAATTGCAGCAGTTCTGCATCGCTTGCCTTTCCTGCAATATATTTCTCTATTAAGCCGTTGACCTGTTCCTGCTCCATCCGCATGTGTTTTATTTATGGGTTATTGTACGGATGTACGATGAAAAGCAGAATACCCTATATACCTGTTAAAATAAATTTTTCCAGACTGCCGAAGACAGGAGTAACAGCAGCCCTGAATCTTTAAGTCCGCCCCTGATCGTTTTCAATGCACGGGTTAAATTTGCCTCTACACCTTTCTCAGAAATATTCATCAGTTCAGAGATTTCGGCATTGCTCAGGCCTTCTTCCCTGCTGTATTTAAAGGTTAACCTGCATTTTTCGGGCAACTGTTCAACTATTCCACCGATGTATTCTTTAAGGAACAATGCGTCCAGCTTATCTTCATCATAAACCTTTTCGGTAAACTGATAGTTTTGCCGGGCAAGCTGTTTACGGTATTGTAATTTCTGGTAATGTTTAAAAATATTAAATTTTACCGCAGTGGTTAAAAATGCAGGAACATTCGCGATCACCAGCTCCTCCCTTCTGTTCCACAGGGATATAAAAACTTCATGCACAATATCTTCCGATTGTGCTTTATCTTTACAATGGTTCCAGGCCACCAGCAACATTTTTTTCCAGTAACGCTTGTAAATTTCTGTATAAGCGGCTTTATCTGCTTGTTTTAACAAGGCAGCTAGTTCACTATCGCTAAGTGTATCACAGGAAATCATTGCGGTTGTATTCTTAATAAAGCTACTTAATATATGTCCCAATGTTAATTAAATATTTTTGTTTTATTGCAATGCCTGATCCATGTTGGTTAAAAATTCATATGGGCTTAACCAGCCCCGTATTAAAAAATTTACGCATCACATAGGGGTAAACTGAAAACCGGGTGTCTCAGTAGAAACAAACCCATAATGAATATAAAATCTCTCTTTCTCCTCATTGCATGCTTTAGTCTGCAATATCTAAATCTTAAGGCACAACACAAAGATTCACTAAACCGGAATAAGCCTCAATTCTCACAGACCATCAAAGGAACACTTACAGATAAGGGCAGCAAATTGCCGCTGGCCGGTGTTACGGTTAAGCTCTTGTCCAACTCCAGCGTGAAACCGGTAAGTACTGATGCCGAAGGTGTTTTCAAGCTAACCGGCGTTCCACTGGGACGCCAGGTATTACAGGCCAGCCTGACTGGCTATGGGACAGTTACCCTTTCAGAAGTTCTGGTGACCAGTGGTAAAGAACCTGTTTTTAACCTGGAAATGGAAGCACAGGCCAATAACCTGAACGAAGTAGTGGTAAATGCAAACTCAGGTAAAAAACCCCTGAACCAAATGGCATTGACCAGTGGACGCTCCTTTTCGCCGGAAGAGACCAACCGTTATGCTGGTGCTTTTTTTGACCCTGCCAGAATGGCCCAGAGCTTTGCAGGTGTAGTTGCCGGAGGCGACGATAATGAAATCATCGTAAGAGGCAATTCACCAAAAAGCCTGCAATGGCGCTTAGAAGGGATCGAAATCATCAATCCTAACCATTTTGGCAGTGAAGGGGCTTCTGGTGGGGCCGTAAGCATGATCAACACTACAGTTTTAAGTACTTCCGACTTTTATACCGGGGGCTTAGCAGCAGAATACAGCAATGCCCTTTCCGGTGTATTCGATTTAAAATTCAGGAAAGGCAATACAGACAAACGGGAATATGCTTTTAATATCGGCATCCTGGGTGCGGGTGCTACGCTGGAAGGTCCATTTAAAAAGGGTGGAAATGCGTCCTATTTAATCAGCTACCGTTATTCTTCATTGAGCCTGCTGGAAAAAGCAGGAGTTAAAGTATCGGATGAGGGGGTGCCCAAATATCAGGACCTTTCTTTTAATCTGGTATTCCCCACAAAAAAAGCAGGGACTTTCTCTCTTTTCGGGATCGGTGGCCTGAGTAAGCTCAGCAGAGATGCCGACAGGGATTATACCAAATGGGAAGAAAGAATGGATGGGCAAGATTTGAGGTTCGGTTACAACGCCGGAAGCGCCGGTTTAAAACACCTGTACATTGCCAGCAGCAAGCTTTATTTTAACAATGTCGTTTCAGTTTCGGCGAACCGCAGTTCCAATCAGGTGGACACCCTTACCAGCGATTACCTGGCTAGCCGCACACACCAGAATCTATACAGCAACACGGCCATCCGTTATGCCGGTACCATGAACTATACCATCAACCCTGCCAATGTGATCCGCGCAGGTGTCAATGCCAGTTTTTTAAGTTACAATCTGTATGGCCGGCAATACCAGACCGAATTAAAGGCATTGAAAGAATTGATCAACCAGAAAGGCAGCACCAGCAGCTATGATGCTTTTGTGCAGCACAAAACAGAACTGAACAGCAGCTTAACTTTAAATACCGGGATACATGCCAATTATTTTAGCCTCAGCAAAAGCTGGACTATAGAACCTCGTCTGGGCTTAAACCTGGAACTTCCTGCTGATCAGCAATTGTCTTTCGGAGCGGGGTTGTATAGCCGCCTGGAACCCCTGTCCTATTATTTTGCCAAAGGCAATGCGCCAACAGGCCAGCCTGGTACAAGCCTTAGCAATAAGCTGGAACCTACAAAATCAGCCCAGGCCGTTGTAGGGTATGAGAAACTTTTTGGAGGAAGCATGAAATTTAAGACGGAGGTTTATTACCAGCATTTGTACGATGTTCCTGTAGCTGTTGATCCTGCGGTAAATTTCTCCCTGCTCAATGTATCCGATAATTCTGCCATAGCCTCTTCTGCTTACCGCGCACTGGTTAACAAAGGAACCGGTAAAAATTACGGTATTGAGCTTTCACTGGAGAAATCGCTGAGCAGGGGCTATTACTTTATGGTTACCTCTTCGTTTTTTGACTCCAAATTTCAGGCTTTAAGCAAGCAGGAGTTCAATACGGCATTTAATACGCGTTACGTAGGCAATTTACTGCTGGGTAAAGAGTGGAAAGCAGGCCGGAACAATATATTTGGGCTGAACGGAAAGCTGATATATGCTGGTGGAAGACGTTACACCCCGGTATTGGTAGCCGAGTCGATGCGGCTTGATGAAGAGGTTATCGACCAAAACAAGATCAATACCTTAACAGCCGATCCTTATATGCGTGTAGATTTTTCTGCCAGTTACCGCATCAATGGCAAAAAAGCAAGTCATATGATCCTTATGGACATTCAGAACCTGCTCAACAGGGAGAATACTGTGGGCATGCACTACAATCCGAGCAAACGGATAATTGAGGCTTCAAAATGGAGCGGCATCATTCCAACCCTCAATTACAGAATAGAATTTTAAGCACGGACCGGTCTGGCCATGGCTACCTATGAGGCGATCATTGCTTCAGCTTTATGGAGTACGCTGGCCAGTCCGGCTTTGTTTTTACCGCCTGCAGTAGCATAAAAAGATTGTCCGCCACCGCCACCCTGGATGTCTTTTGCCAGTTCCCGTACAATGTTTGAGGCATTCAGCCCCCGGTCTTGTACCAGGTTTTCTGCCAGCATTACCGTAATGCCCGGCTTATCATCGATAAGTGTGGTAAAAACAAGGAACAGGTCATCTACGAGGTCTTTTACAGCAAAGGCGAGGTTTTTCACTGCCTCTGCATTGGGCAGGTCAACATGCGTTGCAATCAGGTTAATTCCGTTAATGGTTTTAAGGTGGTGCACAATTTCATGCTTAAGGTTTGCAGATTGTTCAAGCACTGCTTTTTCAGCTTCTTTTTTTAACCGGTTATTTTCTTCAATCAAAGCAGAAACTGCTGCAGTTAAGTCTTTATTACCTTTTAACAGGTCCCTCAGCTCGTTCAATTCCTTGTTCTGCGCTAAAACAAAAGCCTCAGCTTTGTCGGCAGTAATGGCCTCAATGCGCCGTACACCAGCAGCTACCGCGCTTTCGGAAATAATTTTAAAGTAACCGATCTGGCCTGTAGCCTGTACATGGGTACCACCACAGAGTTCTTTAGAATAATGGTCGTCGAACGTGATGATCCTGACCAAATCTCCATATTTTTCGCCGAACAAAGCTGTTACGCCACTTGAAATGGCCTGATCGTAAGGAACATATCTTTGTTCTTTTAAAGGAATGTTTTCTCTGACCTTCTGATTGACCAGGTGTTCGATCCGGGCCAGTTCCTCATCCGTAACTTTTGCGAAATGCGAAAAGTCAAAACGCAGGTAATCCGGGTTTACCAATGAGCCTTTCTGGTTGACATGACTTCCCAGTACCTTTTTTAAAGCCGCATGCAACAAATGTGTTGCGCTGTGGTTATCCTGTGACAGCACGCGCTTATTTTCGTCAATTACCGCCCAGAAATGTCCTTCCAGGTCTTCCGGTAAATTATCTGCATAATGTACAATTACCCCGTTTTCTTTCTTGGTATCTGTAATTTCAACGAAAAAAAGACGGCTATGGTCTTCCAGACGACCGGTATCTCCAACCTGGCCCCCACTTTCTGCATAGAATGGAGTTTTACTCAATACGATCTGGTACTGTTCTTTCCCTTTGGCACTGACCTTACGGTATTTGACAATCTCAGTTTCTGCTTCCACATCATCGTAACCTACAAATTCAACTTCCAGATCCGGATTAACCAGAATCCAGTCCCCGGTATCTACAGCTGTGGCGGCACGTGACCGTTCCTTTTGTTTGAGCAAGGCCTTATTGTATTCCTCCATATCGACAGACCAGCGCTTTTCGCGGGCCATCAGTTCAGTTAAATCTATAGGAAAGCCATAGGTATCGTTCAGCTCAAAAGCAAACTCGCCGGAAATCACCATCTGATCTTTCAAAATGCTATATACCCATTGGTCTTCAAATGATTTTTCCGGATCAATGGCATTTTCAGACATCAGAAATCCGGCTTGCTTTTTAGTGTAATTATCAAAACGCTGGATGCCGGTAGCTAAAGTTCTTAAGAAGGAAATTTCTTCTTCAAGCACTACCTTTTGAACAAAGTCCTGCTGCAAGGCCAATTCTTCAAAAACACCTTTGAACTGCCCGGCAAGCACAGGGACAAGTTCGTTCAGGAAAGGATCTTTTAAGTTTAAGAAAGTATAGGCATAACGTACCGCACGACGTAAAATCCGCCGGATCACATAACCAGCTTTGTTGTTCGAAGGCAACTGTCCATCGGCAATCACAAAAGCGATCGCACGGATATGATCAGCCATTACGCGCATCGCAATATCAGTTTTTTCATCAGTACCATACTCAACACCTGCCCTTGCAGCGATAAATTGAATGAGCGGTTGAAAAACATCGGTATCATAATTGGATGATTTCTGCTGCAGGACCCGGACCAAACGTTCAAAGCCCATTCCGGTATCCACATGTTGGGCAGGTAAAGGCTGTAACGAACCGTCCTTAAGCCGGTTAAACTGCATAAATACATTGTTCCAGATTTCGATGACCTGCGGATGATCGGCATTTACAAGTGATTTACCTGGTACAGCTTTGCGCTCATGATCCGGGCGGCAGTCTACGTGAATCTCAGAGCAAGGTCCACAGGGGCCTGTATCTCCCATCTCCCAGAAATTATCCTTCTTATTTCCTAATATGATGCGATCTTCCGGCACATATTGCTTCCAGAGCTCATAAGCTTCAGTGTCTCTTGGCAGCCCTTCTTTTTCATCACCCTCAAAAATGGAAACGTAAAGTATTTCTTTTGGGATCTTATAAACTTCCGTGAGCAGTTCCCAGCTCCAGGCAATGGCTTCTTTTTTAAAATAATCGCCAAAACTCCAGTTGCCAAGCATCTCGAACATGGTATGGTGATAGGTATCAATACCCACCTCTTCCAGGTCGTTGTGTTTACCTGAAACGCGAAGGCAGCGCTGTGTATCGGCAACACGGGGATATTTAATTGGTGCCTCCCCTAAAAATAAATCTTTGAACTGGTTCATCCCTGCGTTGGTAAACATCAGGGTTGGATCATTTTTAACTACAATTGGTGCCGATGCCACAATCTGATGTTGTTTCGATTCGAAAAATTTTAAGTACGCCTGTCTGATTTCCTTAGCTGTCATCCTTCTCTAGATTTATTTTGAGCAAACTTAGATAAAATTATTTTTTTTTCAGTGTTCATTGATACTTGCTTAACTTTGCCTAAGTTTGAATACTTTAAATAAAACCTGTAATCAATTCATAATCAATACTAAAATATGCCTTACAAAGAACGGGAAATAAATAAAATGTATTACACCATGGGAGAAGTTACCGAAATGTTTGGTGTAAACGCATCTCAGATCCGCTTTTATGAAAAGGAATTTGATGTATTACAGCCTAAAAAGAACAAGAAGGGAAATCGCTTATTTACACCAGAGGACATCGAAAATCTAAAGATCATTTTCCACCTGGTGGATGACAAGGGCTTCACGCTTAAAGGTGCAAAAGAACACCTTAAAAACAATACAGGCGAAGTGAAAGAAAACCAGAAGATCATCGCTTCTCTTGAAAAACTAAAAGACTTCTTATTAAAGCTAAACGAAGAAATTTAATTTAATTATTAATTTATTTTTTAATTCGATTAATAATCCGGTGATTGGGCCAATTTATACCGATCACCATGAGAATATTGTGCTTCCTGTTTTTTCTGCTCTGTTGTTTTTATATCCAGGCGCAGGAAACCGAAAATATCCGGGACCTGATGGAAAATCAGGCCGAAAATATATTGGATGGCGACGATCTGTCTGAATGGACAGAGCGACTGGATTTTTTTCGTAAGCACCCGATAAACCTCAACAAAACCAATCCCCTGGAGTTAAAAAGCCTGATCTTCCTTTCTCCCCTGCAAATCGGCAGCTTTTTCAGTTACCTGGCCAATGGCAATAAACTGCTGGATGTACTGGAATTACAGGCGGTACCGGGCTTTGATCCTGAAACCATCAATAAACTGCTGCCTTTTGTAACTGTTAAGCCGTCATCGGCTTATCAACAATTAAGGCTCAGGCAACTTCATACTGAAGGTAAAAATGACCTAATGCTCAGGTATACTACCCTGCTGCAGCAACAAAAAGGGTTCAGGGATCTGCCCGGCAGCAGGTATTTAGGTACCCCGGAAAGGCTATTGTTTCGCTATAGGTATCATTTTTCTGAAGTTATCTCGGCGGCATTGGTGATGGAAAAGGATGCCGGAGAATCACTTTTTAACAAAAAAACAGGCATAGATCACATTTCGGCCCACTTCGCGTTTTATAAACTGGGAAGGGTCAAAAACCTGGTCATTGGTGATTACAGCCTGCAATTTGGTCAGGGATTAACTTTATGGTCTGGCTTTGCCTTGGGTAAAGGACCAGACGTAACCAGTGTAGCTGCCAAAGATCTGGGCATAAAACCTTATACTTCATCCAATGAAGCTTATTTTTTCAGGGGGATATCAGGTACCCTTGACCTGGGTAAAAACATCAGTATTAGTCCTTTTATATCCTTCAGAAAGCTGGATGCCAGCTTAAAGTTCATGCCAGACGGAACTGCAAGCCTTTCCAATATCAATATCAGCGGACTGCACCGCACGGACACCGAACTCAAGAACAGGAAAAGCCTGAAGCAGCAGGTTTATGGTGCAGCCCTGCAATACATTACCGACAACCTGAATATCGGGCTGATAGGTTATAGATCGGCTTATCAACACCTGTTTGTAACTGGCAGCCAGCTTTACAATGCTTATGGCTTTACAGGTAGACACTTAAGCAATACCGGTTTGCATTACAATTATACTTTTAACAATATTTATTTTTACGGAGAAATGGCCCATAGTCTGCAATCTGGCTGGGCAATGGTTAATGGTGCCTTAGCTACCTTATCTTCCAAAACATCAGCAGTATTACTTTACAGGAGCTATGATAAAGATTATCACAATTTTTTCAGCAAAGCCCTGGGCGAGGGTACGGAAACCAATAATGAAAAAGGCCTATACCTGGGACTGAATTATCTGCCGGTTAAGAACTTAACGTGGTCGGTATATGCCGACTATTTTAAGTTTCCCTGGTTGAAATACAGAATTGATTCCGCTTCATCGGGCTATGAAGTGTTCAGCCAGCTTGTTTATACCAAAAAAAAAATCTTCAAGGCCACACTGAGATTTAAGCGGGAACTAAAGCAGCAAAATCCTGACGCGGGGAGCAGTTACCATCACCTGGACAAGGTTTTGAAACAAAGCTGCAGGCTGGAATGGAACTGGAAACCAAACCGAAAGTTCAACTTTCATCAACGAACGGAAATAACTCAATATCAAAAAGGTATAAAAATAAATGAGATCGGATATCTGATCTACCAGGATATCGATTATGCCCCTATGTCTTCGGACATCGCAGGCAATATGCGTCTGGCTTATTTTAATACCGCATCCTACAACAGCAGGATTTATGCCTATGAAGATGATGTACTTTACGGGGCCGGATCAGGTCTGTATGCTGGCAAAGGTATGCGTGCTTTCATAAACGTCAGGTACCGTTTGATGAAACCTTTAGACATCTGGGCCAGGTATGCGATTTCGATTTACAATCATACAAATACGATAGGCTCAGGACTGGATGAAATTGCAGGAAATCAAAAAGCTGAGGTAAAATTTCAGCTGCGTTACCAGTTCTGATGGCACATTCGCTCCCGATAAATAAGGCCGAACTTGCCTTCCTGAGGTTATTGATCCCATTTTCTGTGGGCATTGTTGCGGTATATCAATGGAAGGCACCCGGTCTTACGTATTGGCTTACAGCGACGGTTACCCTATTGTTCCTGCTCCTTTTTACCATAAACTTAAGTTATAAGCAGCTAAACTTTTACCGTTATAAAGGGATCAGAGGTATGATGATCCATGCCCTCCTCTTGCTGTCAGGATGCTTACATTCAACTTTATATAACCAATCATTAAATACTGATTATTATTTATTTAAAAAATATAAATACTTGAAAGTAAAAATTATTGATGAACCAAAAATAAAACCAAATTTAATTTTGTTTAGCGCTTTCGTCTCGAAGGGCTATGTTACCGCGCATCTTCAGGGTGGAGCAGAGATTCATACGGCCAGAACTGCTTCAGGAAAAATAAGGATAGCCCTGAAACCTGACACTTCAAACCCTACTGTACTTAAATATGGAGATGAACTGATTATTCCCGCAAGGACATCAGAAATTGAACGAGCTGAACTTCCTTCATCCTTCGATTTTAAATCCTGGCTTGCCATGCAGAACATTTATCAGCAAGCCTATTTTAAACAGGCCGAGCTGATTAAACTGAACAGCAATGCAGGTCATGTGCTGGTTAAATATGCTTTGCAGCTAAGGGAAAAACAAATTGCCATTTACCGGAAAATCATAAAAAATGATGATGCGTTTGCCATAGCGGCTACCCTGATCCTGGGTTACCGATCAGATTTAACAGCGGAAACGCTAGATATATATGCAAAGACCGGCACCATCCATGCCCTTTCTGTATCAGGAATGCATGTTGGGTTGATTTACCTGGTGTTAAACTGGCTGCTTTTCTTTTTAGACCGGAATTTCGTTCTAAAAACACTAAAAATCTTATTGATCCTTTGCCTGATCTGGGCCTATTCCCTGCTTACCGGCTTCTCCCCTTCCGTACTCCGGTCGGCCATTATGATCTCTGTATTCATTTTAGCCAGATTGTTTGACCGAAGCATCAATAGTTATAACATTCTTGCTTTTGCGGCTTTCTGTTTGCTGCTGTACCATCCATTTCTGATCTGGGACATTGGGTTTCAGCTTTCTTTTTTGGCCGTTTTGGGGCTCATTTACCTGCAACCTAAAATTTATGGCTGGCTGGCCGTTAAAAACCCTTTACTGAATAAGATCTGGAGTGCCACCGCAATGTCTATAGCTGCCCAATTGGCTACCTATCCTTTAAGCATTTACTATTTTCACCAGTTCCCCCTCTTTTTTTTGGCCAGTAACCTTTTTATCATGCTCCCTGTCGCAATAATTATCTATGTCGGCATCCTTATCCTGATGTTTAGATTAGATGGCTTAGGGCCTTTATTTGAATGGCTCATCCTATTTACCAATTCCGGTTTAAATCAAATTGCCGGTTTACCATTTTCAGGTATTTCAGGCATCTGGATAAATAAAACGGAACTACTGCTACTTTGCCTTACTTTGGTCTGTTTTACAGAAGCACTGTACCGTTTCAAAAAACGCCTGCTATTTACTACTGCAATTGCATTTTTTGTCTTGCAAAGTTTTTTGACTTATGACAAGATCAGCACGGCGAATCAGAAAAAAATTATCCGGTTCAAACTCAAAAAAAACTATGCAATTGCATGGATAAAAGGAAACAGTGCCTGGTTATATACAAATTTGAAACCGGAAAGCAGGGAATTTAGCTACGCTGTTAAACCGGCACTGGATCAGCATAAAGTAAAACAGCTCGTCATCAAATTTGCCGATGTACCCTGAATGGATTTATCTTATCTTTGATCATCTAAACCCTATTTGCATGATGGAACCACTGGTTTTATATACAGTAAGCGAACGCATAGCGACCATATCGATTAACCGCCCGGAAAAACGCAATGCTTTAAATCCGGACCTGATTACCCAACTCATCAGCGCATTCGTAAAAGCCTCGGAAGATGTGGAAGTGAAAGTAATTATTTTAAAGGCCAATGGCACTACATTTAGTGCAGGGGCAGACCTGGCCTATCTTCAGCAACTTCAGCAAAACAACTATGCAGAAAACCTGGCTGATTCTGAGCACTTAAAGTGCTTATTTACCACCATTTATTACTTGCCAAAAATAGTAATTGCCCAGGTTGAAGGACACGCCATTGCAGGAGGTTGTGGCCTTGCAACAGTTTGTGACATTATATTTGCTGTACCCGAAGCAAACTTTGGCTATACGGAAGTAAAACTTGGCTTTGTACCAGCTATAGTGTCCTGCTTTTTGCTCCGTAAAACAAGTGAAACTATTGCCAAAAGATTACTGCTTACCGGAATGCTGTTTTCTGCACAGGAGGCTTTAAACTTTGGCCTCATCACTTTTGTAACAAACAAGGAAGATATCAGTCTTAATGTGAGTAATTTTGCATTAAATTTGTGCAATGAAGCTTCAGCCAATTCGTTAATGGTAACGAAGCAGCTGATCGGCCGTACAACCAATCCTGAACTGGATAAGTGTTTAACTGAAGCTGTACAGCTCAATGCCCGGGTAAGGGATAGCGAAGATTTCAAAAAAGGTATTGCTGCCTTTATCAGCAAAGAAAAAATGAACTGGTAAACTAAATTATATAAAAAATATGTTTAAATCGATCAAGACAGGCGTTCTTGCTATTATCTTAATAGGAACTGCAATCATAGCTAAAGCTCAGAAAACTTTTGAAGCCGGAACAATTACTTATGGTGTCGAATATCTTTTGACAGATGAACAGAAAAAAGCTATTGATACGTCCCTATTGCCATCAGAGAGCAAAGTAGAGTTTAACGGAAGCTTTGCCAAAGTGCAAATAGACATGGGTATGGCGATGTTAAAAGTAATTAGCGACGCAGCTGTTAACAATGCGCTGATCCTTGTAGACATTCCGATGATGCAAAAGCAGTATGCTGCGAAAATGTCCAAGGAAGACCTGGACAAACAATATGGCTCTTTAAAATTCAGTGCTTTTAAAGCCACGGGAGAAAAGCAGGATATGGCTGGTTATAATGCTGAAAAATATACTTATAAAGACAACAATGGAGCTGACTATGAATTGTGGGCTACAACAGAAATCAAATTACCTAAGGGCGCAAATCCCCGTGGATTCAGTGAGCTGAACGCTACTGCTGTGAAGTTCGTGAATATTCAGGATGGCGTGAAAACACTGACCACTTTAAAAAATGTGAAAGAAGGAAAAACCGGCCCTTTTTCGCTTGATGTACCAAAAGGATACGAGTTAAAAACCCTGGCTGAGTTAAATGCCATGAGGGCTGGCCGCTAAATTTGCTGCTATGCTAAAAAGTCTGCTCTTTTTTCTACGCTTCTTTTTGTTCTGGCTGCTCTTTTTTTTTATCGACCGCCTGATATTTATATTCATTTATCACCGGCAATTGACCTCGGTTCCTTTTTCTGAAAGGGCAGCTACTTTTTACCATGCCATTTCATTGGACTTGTCTATGACAGCTTACCTGGCCGTCATTCCGCTTTTGAGTTATATATACTGGCTCTTAAATGGTCGTAAAATAGTAGAATTGAAATGGCTTTCTGTTTATAACCAAATTCTTATCGTATTGTTCAGCATCCTCGCTGTGGTGAATTTCAACATCTACAGAGAATGGGGAAGCAAGGTAAATGCCAAGGCCCTTGGTTTTGCGTTCAACTCACCAAGGGAAGCAATGGCTTCCAGTGCCTCTTCTCCTGTTGGTCTATCCATCTCTTTACTGATCCTCCTGATCGCATTGGGACTGTTCCTGCAGCGATTTGTGGTCTCCGGAAAATTAACCTTTGCAGCCATGCCCATCTGGATCAGGATGATCGCATGCCTTGTATTAGTTGGAGGCAACTTCCTATTGATCAGAGGGGGTTTGGGTAAATCGCCCATTACACAAAGCAGGGCCTATTTTTCAGAAGAACAGGTGCTCAACCAGGCTGCTGTAAATACAGAATGGAATTTATTATCGAGTGTACTTGCGTCTAAAATGACCAAACGCAATCCTTATCTATACCTGGACGGGCAGCAGGCAATGCAGGACACTAAAGCACTGTACAGCACTGCAAAAGATACCACGATTAGCATATTGAATACCAGGCGCCCTAATGTTGTACTGGTAATTATAGAAAGCTTTACTGCAGACCTGACCAAAACCCTGGGCAATGAAGATGGGATCACGCCTCATTTCGACAGCCTGATGCACAAAGGTGTACTATTTAGTCAGATCTATTCTCCGGGAAGCCGGACGGATAAAGGCCTGGTAGCCACATTAGCAGGTTTTCCCACCCTGGCAGCCGGAAGTATTGTGAAATGGCCAGAAAAAATGCAGAAAATACCCGCCATTTCACAGGTATTATTTAAAAATGGTTACCGCACTTCTTTCTTTTATGGAGGTGAATCAGAATTCGACAATTACAAGGCTTTTATCCTGAGTCACAATTACCAGAAGCTTATCGATAAAAACAGCTTTAAAGGTGACGAGATGAAATCTCCATGGGGTAAATACGACGAGCTGGTATTTGCCAGGCAAATAACCGACTTAAACAAAGAACAACAGCCTTTCTTTTCTACATTGCTTACCCTGACCAATCACGAACCTTATGAGGTGCCAGGTACACCTAAATTTGGCAAAGCGGATAATGTAGCCAAATTTAAAAGCACCGCTTATTATACCGATTCCTGTATCCATGCTTATTTGACAAATGCCAGGAAGCAAGCCTGGTACAAGAACACCCTGTTTATATTTGTGGCCGATCATGGACATATACTCCCGAAAAACAGGCAGGACATTTTTGTGCCCCAGCGCTACCATATTCCACTCCTGTTTTATGGAGCAGTGATTAAAGATGAATTTAAGGGCAAGAAATTTGACGGGGTAGGCAGCCAGACAGATATCGCAGCCACTTTACTTGCCCAGCTTAAGCTACCTGCCCAGGAATTTACCTGGAGTAAAAATCTGCTGAACCCATATACCAAAGGCTTTGCATTTTTTAGCTGGGATAATGGAATGGGCTTTATTGATAACCAACAATGTGTTACATTTGATAATGTAGGCAAAATAATATTGTATAACAGCAATGCAGCAGATCAGGGCCAAACTGCAAAAACGCTTGACCATGCAAAAGCATATCTGCAAAATGTATATCGTCAATTTATAGAACTTTAATAAAATGAATTTCAGAAACATCGTTTTTAAACTGGCACTAGTCGTATTAATTGGCTTTTACGGTAAAACCCATGCACAAGACAAGCCTGAAATTAAGTGGACCAGAGATGGAACCGGTTATTATCAGCTGATGGACGGAGAACTGGTATCGGTCTCCCTGCCTCAGAATGAACGAAAAACCATTGTGAGCCGCGATTTATTGTACGCTTCAGGTCAGCAAAACATTGGCAGCATAAAAGATTTCTTCTTTTCAGAAGACGGGACTAAAGTACTCTTTTATACCAACAGCAAAAAAGTTTGGCGCTATGAAACCCGTGGCGACTACTTTGTTGCCGATCTGAAGACAAATACCATGACCCAGGTTGGAAAAGACAAACCTGCTTCTTCGCTGATGTTCGCCAAATTTTCACCTGATGGAAATAAAGTAGCCTATGTGAGCAGGCATAATCTGTATGTGGACGATTTAAATTCCAAAAGCAGCAAGACTTTAACTACAGACGGTACGGACAGACTCATCAATGGTACATTTGACTGGGTATACGAGGAAGAATTTGACTGCCGGGACGGTTTCAGGTGGGGCCCCGATGGGCAATCTATCGCCTACTGGCAAATTGACGCTACAAAAATCAAAAACTTCTTAATGATAGACAATACGGACTCCATCTATGCATACACCATTCCGGTGGAATATCCGAAGGTCGGTGAAGATCCCTCTTCCTGCAAAGTTGGGGTAGTAAACATCGCTACCGCACAAACCAAATGGCTGAATATACCCGGAGACCCTATTCAAAACTACATTCCCAGAATGGGATGGGTGCCGAATACGAACGAAATCATTTTACAGCAATTGAACAGGGAACAGAATGTGAGCAAACTATTTATCGCCAATTCTGCAACCGGAGCGGTACAAAACATCCTTACGGAAACAGATAAGGCCTGGATAGATGCCGGTGACCAAAACTGGGACTGGGTTACTGAGGGTACAGCTTTTATCTGGATGAGCGAAAAAGATGGTTGGCGCCACGCTTACCGGATCAGTAAAGATGGCAAAAAACAAACTCTCCTTACCAAAGGAGATTTTGATGTGATAGAAAAATCGCTGACTGATGAAAAAAACAACCTGTTGTATTATATGGCGTCTCCGGCAAATGCAACCCAAAAGTATTTGTACAAAATTAAGTTAAGCGGCGGCGGAAAACCTGAAATGGTTACTCCTTCTATCCTTCCAGGCACGCACACGTATGAAATTTCGCCAAATGCTGTATTTGCCCGCCATACTTACAGTACGGCCTCCGTTCCGCCTATTACAGAGTGGATGAAGCTGACTACTTTAAATCCTTTAACTATGGATGGCAGTATTACCAACCAGCTGGGCCGTATTAAGCCCCCTAAAAATAAAGTAGAGTTTTTTAAGGTAACTACGGAAGATGGCATAACGCTGGATGGCTGGATGAAAAAACCTGATAATTTTGACCAGACCAAAAAATACCCGGTGGTATTTTATGTGTACGGGGAACCGGCTTCACAAACCGTCAAGGATAGCTATGGTGCAGGGATGAACTGGCTGTATGCCGGCGATATGCCCAAAGATGGTTACATTTATATTTCCGTTGAAAACAGGGGCGCACCAGCACCCAAAGGACGCGAATGGCGTAAGAGTATTTATAAAAACATTGGTGTACTGAACATTCGTGACCAGGCAATGGCGGCTAAAAAAATACTGCAATGGCCATTTGTAGACAAAGACCGTATCGCTGTCTGGGGCTGGAGCGGCGGTGGTTCCTCAACTTTAAACCTGATGTTCCAATATCCGGAAATTTATAAAACAGGTATTGCCATTGCTGCAGTGGCGAACCAGTTAACTTACGATAACATTTACCAGGAACGGTATATGGGCTCCCCTTTGAAAACCAAAGAAGCCTACATTAAAGGCTCTCCGGTGACCTACGCTAAAAACCTTCAGGGCAAACTCTTGTACATCCATGGAACAGGTGATGACAATGTACACTATCAGAACGCAGAAATGCTGATCAATGAGCTGATCAAAAACAGAAAAGTATTTCAATTGATGTCTTACCCCAACAGAACCCATAGTATTAATGAAGGTGAGGGCACCTCAGAACACCTTTCCTTAACTTATACAGAGTTTCTAAGGCGAAATTGCCCTCCGGGAGGGAAATAAAATAAACGCGGGGACTGTTCCTTCCCGCGTCTATTTGAAATATATTTTAAAAGTTGTGCCACTGTTTAAAACACTGCTCACGGTTACTCTTCCACCCATGGCATCAATCTGGCTTTTAGCAATAAAAAGACCCATGCCTTTTGAACTTCCATTGCCACTAAATGTTTTGTACATACCGAACAGTTCATCCCTGTGTTTATCCAGATCCAGACCGATCCCGTTATCTGAAACCTGAAGCACCTGCTGACCATTTTCCAGGAAGCAGGTGAGTTCTACAAGCGGCTTTCTGTCGGGATGGCTGTACCTGATGGCATTATATATAAAATTCAACAACACACTTTCCAGATAAGCCGGGTTATAATTTACGCCTACGTCGCAAGCGTCATGTACCAAAACCTTCGCATCTTTTGCTACAATCTGTTCGTTCAATGTCCCGATTGTTTTACCGAGATATTCCTTGAGATTAAGGGTTTCGGTACTCAAATTGATGCTGGTTTGAATGTTGACTACCTGGTTTAAATTCATGAGGGTTTCGTTCAGCGAAGCTGAAGCCCGCTTTAATAAACCGGCCAACTCCCTGGTTTCACTTTCAGAATCTGACAGGCCCATCAGCTCTGAAATAGCCTGAATGTTGCTGGTATGCGAGCGCAGGTTATGAGATACGATATAAGAAAAATTGATCAGGCGTTTATGTTGTTCACTGACCAGGTTAAATGAATCGTTTAGTATTTGTTCTGCCTTTTTATGTCCTGTAATGTCGATCATGATGCCCCTTAACAAAACCGGCCGCTCGCTGTCTGTAATCACATTTACAATATCCCTTAGCCATACCACAGAACCGTCTTTAGCCATCATTCTATATTCGAAATCGTGTGATTGAAGTGCTTTTGTGCATACTAAACAATAATTAACCACCCAGTCTTTATCATCAGGGTGCACGTGATCTGCCCAGAATGTATGCGAGTCCATCCACTCTTCAGCGGTATAGCCCAGTATCTGCTCCGTTTTTTTACTGATATAAGTAAATTCAAAATTATCAGGGTTAGCTTCCCAGACAATTCCATCAATGGTATCTATCAATGAACCAATTCTTTGCTGCGAATCCCTGGTCTGCCTGTCTGCCAATTGCATCAGCTCTGCAGGCTTTTTAACCAATTTCATGGTCAGTAATCCACAAACTGTGGCCAGGGCCAATCCCAGCACAATTAAAGAAATCAGCTGTAAAAATATAGCATGCCTGTCCGTAACAATTAAATACAGTTTCCAGTCACCATCAGGAAAAAAAATACTTTCATAAGGGTGTGTATTAAATTCCTTTTTTCCTGGTAAGTAAAATACTTCTCCGTCAGCACTGACTTTCGAGAACTGGAAATAAAACTTCTTATTGCGCTGGTTATAAATACCTGCCTGTTCCAGAAATGCATCCAGTTTGATCACTACAGCCGAAAATCCCCAGAATTTCTGTTCCCTGAACAATGGTATCCGCCCAACAATCCCTTTTCCGCCCTGCCGGAGTTCTATCGGCCCGGAAAAGTACATTTTTTTGTATTCAACTGTTTTTAGTGCATCAGCTGCCACCTGGTTGGTTGCTTTAAAAACATCCATTCCCAGTACCATTTCGTTACCCTTTAAAGGATAAACGTATTGTATAATTCCGTTGGGCACCAGTTCCACGGCCTGCAACATTACATTTGAACCCACCAGCTCTGCGCCTATTTTTTCGAAGTTTACAGGCTTTCCCTCATCATTAAGGGTTAAAGCTAAAGTTAATGCTGCCGTATAACTGTTTTTCAAAGACTGATCTATATTTTGTTTTACGACATTTAAGATGCTTAACATTTCCTGCCGTTCATTCTCTTTAATGATCTGGTACTTTTGCATCGTGATCAGACTGATGATCAGGAGTAGAAAAATGAAAACAATGGCCCCGGCCGTCCTGGGTTTACCGGGCAACTGACTTGTTTTTTCAAGAATAACCTCTTTAAATCCCATTTAAACGGATGTAATTCAACAGCATAAGAAATATACACAGAATTTAATACCACAACTAAGATAACAAAAGGTTTTTTTTATTTTTACCTGATATGATTTTCCTGGAAAACGAATACCTCTATACTTCATTTGCAAGCAAGGGTGCTGAGCTGCAAAGCTTAAAAAGCAAAAAAGACAACATCAATTACCTCTGGAGCGGTAATCCAGATTATTGGGGAAAATTTAGCCCGGTGCTTTTCCCGATTGTGGGCAGTCTGAAAAACAATACTTATTATTTTCAGGAAAAGGAATACCATTTATCCAGACATGGCTTTGCACGCGATAAAGATTTCCAGGTAAATCAGCTCAGTGCCACTGAAGTTGTATTTACCCTGACTGAAGATATGGAGTCGCTGAAGGTTTATCCTTTCCGTTTTGTACTGCAGTTACGCTACAAACTCTCTGGGAAAAGCCTTTCCTGCAGCTACGAAGTTTCAAATCCTGCTGATCAAAGCACACTGCTGTTTTCTGTTGGTGCACATCCTGCATTCGCAGCCGCTACAACAGATGAACTGGGATATAGCGATTATTTCTTAGCGTTTAACAAAGACAGCATACTGGCTTATCATAGGGTTAAAAATGACCTGATTGACAATGAAACAGCAGTTATCGAATTAAACAATGGAATACTTCCTTTAAAACAGGAACTTTTTTACGATGATGCCTTAGTACTTAAAACTTTAAAGAGTGATTGCATCACCTTGTCCAATCATAAAACACCTCATGGAATTCATTTCAGGTTTAAGGATTTTCCTTTCTTTGGCATCTGGGCAGCTAAAAATGCGGATTTTATTTGCCTGGAGCCCTGGTGTGGCATTGCAGATGGAACCCATCACCAGCAACAGCTTGAAAACAAGGAAGGCATTGTAGCTTTAAGCCCAAAAGAAACTTTTACCCGTCAGTGGGAAGTAGAATGTTTTTGATGATTTAGCATTGGCAGTTCAACACTGAATTTTGCGCCCTTATTTTTTCCGCCTTCGCTTTCTACAAAGATCCTTCCTCCATGCGCCTCAACCAGGACCTTTACTATGGAAAGGCCCAGGCCGGTAGAGTGTTCACCGGCGGTAGGCTGGGCACTTAAACGCGTAAAGCGCTGGAACAATTGCGTTTTATCTTCAGCTGTTAATCCGGGTCCTTCGTCTTCCACTTCAATCAATACCTGATTGATACGTGTTTTTACACGCACATAAATATTGGTATCCGCTGGCGCGTATTTGATGGCATTATTGATCAGGTTATCCAACACCTCGTTTAGTTTGCCTTCATCACCTTGGATCATTACATCCATTTCTGCACTGAAATAAATAGTCTGCCCCTTTCTTTCTGCCAGAGGCTGGTTCATGGCCACGACATTACTCACCAAAAGTGAAACGTTTAACTTCATCAGCAGCAAATGGATCTGTCCGGCTTCCATACTGCCCGATTGCAGGAGTTCGTCAATAATCCGAACCATGTTTAAACTCGCTATTTTAATCTGATCGCACATGGCGTCTACCATATCCGGGTCATTTTTTTTCATTTTGATCAGGTCGGCCCGAACGGGAATAGTTGTTAAGGGGTTTTTCAGATCATGTACAGTGGTATTTAACAATTGGTGTTGCCGGGCAGCAGCTGTTTTAGACGCCAGTCTGAGCTCAATTTTATCCATCACAATATCCCTAAGGTCCCTTAAAATCTCCGACTCTTCGGCACTCAGCGTTCTGGGCTCTTTACCAATTACACAAAAAGTGCCCAGGTTGTAACCATCCCTGGTTTTAAGTGGGTATGCGGCATAGAACTTTAATCCAAAAGCACCGGTTATAAAACGGTGTCCTGCTGTTCTCGGATCGGTTGCCGCGTTTTCAACCAGATAAAAATCATCAGCTAAAGTTGCAGAAACACATAGGCCCTCTTCCCTGTCTATTTGCTGGGTTTCCAGCCCAAATCTTGATTTGAACCAGATGCGTTCTTTATCTACTAAGGATATGATGGCAATGGGTACTTTAAGCAGATTTGCGGCCAGACGTGTCAGTTTATCAAACGGTACCTCCGAAGGTGTATCCAGCAAATCGTACTTGTACAATGTTTTAATCCTTTCATCTTCAACTGAAACCAGATCTTGAGCCGTATGGATCGCCATGGGATTAACTTATAGAGATTAATTAATAGAGATATCATAAAGTTAACATTGTTCTTTGGGAAAACAAAGTATAAAGCACTACTGAATCACTGCAGTTCTTTTGCTGGATGTATAGGCGTTAAAAACGCCCAGCGCACCATTATTAAAATTAGAAAGGGGATTTGCAGGCGATACCGGAGGTCCGCCATTGCCATTATTTTGGCCCAGGCTATAAAAGTACCTGTAAACATTCCGGTCTACGCACTGAAATTCGACGTGGATGCTATCACCCGGGACCAGGTCATCGAGTTTATAGAAAATAACGTCAGCTACCTGATTCCCATTATTAAACCGGTCTTCATTCACCATATCTTCTTCTACTTTACCCTTAGATTTTAAAATATAACGGTACTGATTCTCTACACCTGGTGGATCCTGGTAATTAACAGCAACATAAGTATTTATCTTACCAAAAAAATTAAACTGTTTAAATGTCAGCGAATCCAGTACTACCCTAGCCGGCATAGTTGAAGCTGCACTATACGTTTTTCCATCCACCGTTACGTCTAAAAGATAGGTAGTGCCAGACACTCCCCGGAACCGGGCACTTTGATATACTCCTGGAGAAACCTCATTGTAATTGATGGTACTGCCATTGGGCCGGGTGAGTACTACTTTAGCGCCAGTTACCGAATTAAACCTATTAGGCTCAGTAAAATTATAGGTTTTTGATACTTTGACCACCTGGTTTTCATTCTGGTCGCTCAGCCCGCCATCTATAACAACAATGGGCTCAGCGTTGTCCAGTTTCAGGTCAATCACTTTTTCGCAACTGCTGAACAACATTGCAGCCAACAAAACCTTTATTTTTATATCATTCATCAGGCTAAAATTTAAAGTTCCAGGTTACGGAAGGGATAATTCCAAATAAGGTGGTCCGCACGGCCTGCGTTTTGCTTGCATCATCAGGGTCATCCTTAAAATCAATAGAGAAAGCATTTTGCCGGTTATACAAATTATAGATACCAAAAGACCAGCTGGACTGCAGTTTCCTTCCTGGTTTTCCTTCAAGCGTAGCCGATACATCTAAACGATGGTATGCGGGAGTGCGGTAACTGTTCTTTTCCATATAATAAAAAACGGTTCGTCCGTTGATCTGGTATTTGCCACTTGGGAAAGTAACAGCATTGCCTGTATTGTAAACAAAAACGGAAGAAAAAGTCCAGCGGGTACTGGCCTTATAAATGCCCACGAGTGATAAATCATGCGTACGGTCTTGTTTGGCATAGAACCACCTGCCTTTGTTGATGGCATCAAACTGTCTTTCTGTACGCGACCAGGTATAACCTACCCAACCGTTAAACCTGCCAAATCTCTTTTTAAAAAACAGCTCCAGTCCGTATGCCCTGCCATCACCATACAATAAATCAGCCTCCACATTTCCGTTGCCCCTTAAATCGGTCCCGCTTCTGTACTCAATCTGGTTCTGCATCCATTTGTAATATATTTCTGCAGAAAATTCATAATTATTGTCGTTAAAATTCCTGAAATATCCAGCCGCAAGCTGATCGGCAATTTCCGGTTTTACATTGTTGCTGTTCATGATGTACAGATCTGTAGGGGAAGTAGAGGTTGAATTGGACATCAGGTGTACATTTTGAACATTACGGGTGTAGGCGGCTTTCAGGGAGCTTGAAGTGCCAAGCTGGTAACTGGCAGACACCCGTGGTTCCAGGTTAAAATAGCTTTTTACAAACTCCCCTGCTTTGTAAGACGTAGTGCTGATGGTATTCCCATCGGCATCATAAGTTTTAATATTGCCCGGCCCCATTAAAGAAAAACTGCTTAACCGCAGCCCGTAAACAATGTTCATTTTGCTATTTACAGTCCATTCATCTGAAATATAAGTGGCCGTTTCCAGTCCTTTACGGTCTTCATAATTGGTTTCATTTACACTGGAGGTTTCAGAAGCTGTGAGTTTGCCTGGTGCAATGGTATGATGGATGGCATTTATGCCGAATTTTAAATTATGGGTATTACTTAAGCTATATTCGAAATCCTGCTTTAAATTGAAGTCTTTGATCGCAGAATTTACTTCAAAATTGTTTTCCTCCATAAAGTTCTGGATCACGTAATTGTAATTGCTGTAAATGAGGGAAGTATTAGAGAATAGCCTGTTGCTGTACAAATGGTTCCATCTGAGCGTGACGGTCGCATTTCCCCAGTTGAAGCCAAAAGTATCTGCTATGCCTAGTTTATCCCGGCCAAAATACCCCGAAAGATATAAAGTGTTCTTTTCATCAAGCTGGTAATTGGCCTTCGCATTTACATCATAAAAAAAGAGGATATTGCTGTTTACATTACTATCCGGCGATAAAGAAAGAAAGGCATCCATATAAGTTCTTCGGGCACTTACCATAAAAGATCCCTTGTCTTTTACAATTGGCCCTTCTACCTTTAGCCGCGAGGAGATTAAACCTATCCCTCCTTCTGCAGTATATGCTTTACGGTTCCCGTCGTTCATTTTAATGTCCAGTACTGAGGCCAGCCGACCGCCATATTGTGCAGGCATACCGCCTTTGTAAACGCTCACATCCTTTATCGCATCGGAGTTAAAAGTAGAGAAGAAACCCAGTAAATGCGAGGCATTGTAAACAGGCGCCTCATCCAGCAGGATCAGGTTCTGATCAGTAGATCCTCCCCTTACATAAAAACCACTGTTACCTTCGCCGGCTGATTTGATACCTGGCAAAAGCTGAATGGTTTTAAGGATATCCCGTTCGCCCAGCAATACGGGTACATTGTTGATTTCGCGTACATCTATTTTTTGCAGCCCCATCTGCGGACTGCTCACATTTTCATCTCTTTTTGTAGCCGAAATCACCACTTCATTAAGCTGGTTATCGGCTTCCATTGCAAAATTAAGCCTGGTATCTTTTGTTATTGTGATGCTTTGTTTAATGGTTTTATAGCCAATAAAACTGACAGAGATTTCATAATCGCCTTCGGTAGTATTTATAGAATAGAAGCCATATGCATTGGTTACAGTACCCGCAGCTGTATATCCGGCAAGTTTAACACTTGCCCCAATCAGTGTTTCGCCCGTTTTGGCATCAGTTACATTTCCGTTAACCGTTTTTTTATGCTGAGCAGATACAAACTGGAATTGAGCTATGATAAAGAGGATCAGTACAATTCTATTGGTGTATGGCATAATTACATCATGAATTGTAAAAATAGAAAGAATTCCCGTATCAGCAATTTTAGCTGGTAATTAGTTTCGGCTGATCTTCCCATTGCTTGGAATGAGGTAAATGATTCGTAATGCCACAACGAACCTGGCCATTATATTTGCAAGAAAAAAATAAGTGAATACAGGATCTTTTAAAATGATCCTGTATTCAAATTAAACTTATTCGTATCCAAATACACTAAACTCTGCCAAACTGGTATGTACCGCCCCTCCTGCGGTAGCATAAATCCTGAAATAACGCATTTTTGGTATACTTTTAAATGCAAAGTTTTGGGCCTGGTCTTTCTGCACCAGGGTATACGTTTCATAATCCGTCCAGGTTGTGCCATTCATGCTTCCCTGGAGGATAAATGTGGTAAAGCTATTGGTCACTCCCGTAGCACCTGCCCTGCAGGTGAGTTCAACCCTGGTGATGTTGTAAGTTTTCTTCAGGTCAACCATCAGCCAGTGTGGGAATGGGGCAACTGGTGTCGGTGTGTGATGCGTATGCCAGAAGGTATTTAGATCATCATCAAATGCATATCCAGGAGGGCCACCACCATTTGCGAGCTGAGATGTAGCCGCAAAAGAATCGGCAGTAACCACCAGCCCTGCTTTTGGTATTTTAAAAGCAACAAGCTGCGTGGTATAACCCATCGTATAAAAGGGGTCAATACTGGCGCCAGGACGATATTCAGTCCTGTACTTATAGGTGGTACCTGGTTTATAATCTGAAATTACTGAAGACAGTTCATCTACACTAAAACGCTTAACTGCCGTTGCATTGGCAGTATTGGTATACTCCACCTCAGTTACGTAAGCTCCTCCACTTTTGTTGGCATTGCTCCAGTCAATAGTCAGTACCGGCCCGACATTTTCACTCCGAACCACCGGACGGGTAACCAAAAATGACTGGTATTTGTCACCAAAGCTTTCAGCCAGCAGCTCTACAGGTACAGATTTATTGCCTTTGTTGTCATACGTGCGCGCCACAAAAGTATAGGGCTTTTCTTCCAGGTTGCCAATGATGACACTAATGGTATCCCCTGTTGCCGGGATCGGCACATTCACAGAATCGGTATAGTTGTTCCAAAAAATCCTGGCCTGATTTACATTGGGATCTGCCCCTCTTAGCCAGGAAATTTTAATTCTTTGACGGCCAGACTGAATTACGGGACTGGTTACCCGGCCTGCATAAGTCAGCCCACCCGGAACGACGAAATCTTTATAGATATCGTCCATCTTTTTGCAACTGCCAAGCACACAAACAGCAAAGGCTAGTAATACGGTATAACGAAATATTTTCTTCATTACTTTATATTTATGTTTATGATGAATGTTAAGGCTGTATTTCGCCAAATAAGGTAAGCTCGCCAATAACGATCTGCCCTGTACTGCTATAAGTTTCTATGGTTTTCCAGCGCAGGTAGCGTATAGCAGGGGGTGTTTCCTCAAACATAAAATCCTCGCCCAGAAAGTTACCATAGTTTTTATCTTCTGCAGTAGTTTGTCCCAATGGCAACCCGGAAGGTTTAAAAGATTCAAATGCCCCCAGCAACACCCAGCCATCAAAACTACCATCCTGACTTGGCGCATTAGAGCCCCACAATTCAAATTTCTTTACAGCTGAGCCGAAGTATAAATGTGATGTGGGCGCCTGATGTTCCTTAAACCTGCTGAGTAATACTTTCTTGCCCAGATCTATACTAAACCAGGAAGGAATCGGTGAGCCGTTAGGCGAGGCAAAGCTATCGCCCGTCAGCACCGCCCATTTGCCATCCCATATTTTGGATACACTATAACCGGAGTTTACCGGTTGCCAGGAGTCTAATTTCATTTGCATAGACACCCAGCCTGTTTTTGGTATTTGTGTTTCATATTTAGGGGTCAGCACTTTTGTCAGTGTATCCGATTTATTGTTCCAGCGGTCACGCAGATACACAGCAAACTTCTTTTCCTGATCTTTCATTCCCCTGGCCGAGAATTTTCCTTTTACTGCAGCGGTATAATAGGTGCTTACCGGAGCCCAGGTATTTTGTCCGGTCGTATCTACCATTACTTCTATGGCCAGGTTGGCTTTAGTGAGGTTATCGAAACTTACCGTTACACCCCCAAAGGTAGAAACCAGATCCAGTGTTAAAAATACCGAAGCTACGGGCGGGGTTTGAGGTATGACTTTAACCAGTACAGGCACTGATTCTTTCTCATTTTTCCCAACACTATATACTTTTACTTCATGTTCCCTGGTATCACCAAAACCAACCAAAGCCAATGTATCGGCATATATGGACGATTTTGCTTCCCTGAAAACACCGGGCTGTATTTCATATACTGCCTTTACATACGCCAGATTAGCATCCTGTGGAATCTTATAGGAAAGTTTTGCCCCTCCCGGCTGGGCCCTTACCGTAACATTACTGATTTGTGCAGGCGCAGGTGCATTGGGGTCTATATGGTCTTCTCTTTCCTCTTTTGCACAGCCGTACAATAAAGAGGCAATTAAAACTGATGTAATAAAATATAGTTTCTTCATCTTTATTTTGTTTATAAAATGATGGTTATACATAGAATAGCTTTTACCAGCCAAGATTCTGGACGATGTTTCTGTTCGCAGTAATGTTGGCTTCACTAATTGGCCAGAAATAATCCTTTGAACCAAAAGTCTGGTTAAACAGGATTACCGGTCTGTAATACCCGGCCGATGTTTCCTGCCCCAGGTCCCAGGTAGTAATGGGCTGGTTGAGCTCTTTAGCTGCCTCTTTCCAGCGGCGCAAATCCCAAAGCCGCTGCGATTCAAAAGCCAGTTCTATTTTTCTTTCCTGGTGAATGATATCGCGCATGCCATCTTTGTTGGTGTATTTTGAAGGGTTGCTGGAAAAATTAGTCCATGATGATTCTACACTGTTCAACCCTGCCCGCGTACGCACCAGGTTTACATACTGATAAACTTCAGCGTCAGGTGCGGCCAGTGATTCGTTCAGTGCTTCTGAATACAGTAGGTAAAGATCGGACAGACGGATTACCGGCCATGGAAATGGATTTGTGGAATAGGCAGCGGCAACCATCACATTCTGAAAATGCACATACTTTTTTACGTAATACCCTGTTACTGTACCGTAATTGGGTTTACCTACACCATTTCTTTGTTTAAATTTAGCCTGAAGGTAAAACAGGTCCTGGCTGTCGTCATATTTTCCCTGACCATACCATATTCCGCCATCAAAGCCCAGGTCAGCATAAAACCTTGGTTCCCTGTCGAAATTCAGTTTTGCTGTCTCAAAGTCTTTCTTGATGTACAGTTTTTCGCTTTCAACGGCAGTACGCAAACCATACCTGCCATTGTAATCCCATGTTTTATCTTCTGTAATCGGCACCCCGTTTTTGCTATAAAACTGTTCTACAATTTTCAATGGCGGAGAAAATTCGCCACGTACAGCAGAGTTATCCAGCAATAGTGGGTCCCACCAGGTAGCAGCCAGAACCTGCAGGGTTGCATTTGCAACCAGCGTCTGTGTATTTGCCCAGATGATCTCGCTGTTCCATTTCTCGGCAAAGCTGTTCCTGATGTTCATCTGCGTTTTAATGGTACTGGTGAGGTTGAATTGCTGAAAATCGGGATTATAGACGTACAATTTCATTCCTACTGAATGGCACAATTCTATAGCCCTTTTACAGGCCACCACGGCAGTATCCCATTTGACTTTTGAATAGGTAGGGTTAAAGAGCTGGGTACCATCAGGGTTTTTAAGGGTCGACTGGTCAGTATTTCCATTAAAAAGCGGACTTGCAGCTGTAACCAGCACCTTGGCTTTAAGCGCCAGTGCAATGGGCTGGGTAATGCGTCCGGCCTCGGTTGTAGGGTTAAGCACTATTGGCGGAAGTGAAGGGCTGGCTTCATCAAGCAGCTGTTTGATATAGCTGAAGCAGGAATCAACCGGATCCCTGGTAACCCTGGTTACAGTAGCATCGGCATCAATAGACAAGTTATTTTTGATGAGCGGAATAGGTCCGTACATACGTACCAGATAAAAATGGTAATAGGCTTTTAAAAATTTCACCTCTGCAATCCAGCGTGCCCTTTCTTCTTCATTCAGGTCTGGCACTTTTCCTACATTTTCAAGAAAAATATTGCAGTCGCGCAGCGCACGGTACAGGTTGGTCCACCTGTCGCCATAGGGACTTATGGTTTTTTGAAAACCCCTGGCGATAAAAAAGTAAGCGCCTTTGGTAGGAACATCCCAGATCTCATCTCCGGAAAGGATTCCAGGATCATCGGCCAAGTCACCTTCTTTAGGCATATAAGAATAACAGGTAAACAAGAATTTTTGTGCCTGACTGCGCATAGTAAAGGCATTTTCTATCGTAGCCACATTATCGGGAACAACATCCAGGTACTTTTTACAGGAACTTAGCGCTGCTAAAACGAGGATAACAAGCAGGCCTTTAGTTATATATTTTTTCATCATGACTTATTAATTGAAAGTAATGTTTACACCCAGGTTAAATACTTTTTGCAGCGGATAGCCCAAACCGTTTCCACCCATTTCTACATCCCATAACTTAAACTTACTGAAGGTTAACAGGTTGGTTGCGCTGGCATATATTCTGAAAGTACTGGCACGCACCTTTTTTTGCCAGCTTTTAGGTAAGGTATACCCTACTTCCACTGTTTTTAAGCGTAAAAAGGAACCATCGCGCATAAACCAGGTACTGGTTTGTGCATTGTTCTGATTGATCTCCGGACTTAACCTTGGCCATAAAGCGTATACATTGCGGTTATCTTCAGACCAATGGCTATCTGCATAAGCCTTTAACAGCTGATTATTGAGCACCCTGCCGGCAAGTGTGCCATTGTCTATTTCAGTTTGCGTCCTGTAATTGGCAAATGGTGAAGTTGCCTCTGCATCTATCCAGAAGGATTCGTTGGCCAGGCCCTGGAAAAATCCGCTGAAGTCGAAGTTCTTAATGCCCATAGAAAATCCAAAACCATAAATGATCTGGGGAACTGTAGGGTTACCAATCGGCACTTTATCTGCATCAGTGATCTGCCCATCCCGGTTCACATCGGTATATTTAATATCTCCGCCGCCATACTCCCCAAAGTTTTGTTTAGGTGAATTTAATGCTTCGGCATCATCGACAAATAAACGTTCAGCGATATAACCGTAGGTTTGGTTGAGCGGGTAACCTACATGGCTGCGATAAAATTCATTGTACTGCGGTTCTTCATAGACCAGGTATTTACTGCTGGCATAGGTAAAGTTTCCCCTTGCAGAAAACCACATCCCATTGCTTAAATTCTCGGTATAATCAACAGATATATCGGTCCCTTTGCCACTGGCTTTACCCACATTGGCCCTTACCGGTGCCGATAAACCCAGCGTTACCGGAACTGAGCGGGACATCAGAATATTGTCACGCATTTCGGTATAATACTCTGCCTGGATGTTTAGCTTGTTAAACAAACCGATCTCGAGTGCAAAGTTCTTCTTGGTTGCAGTTTCCCAGCTGATGTCGGCATTGGAGTACCTGGATACAGAAACACCGTTTAAAGAAAACATCGGTCCCTGTCCATTGCCAAAAACAGCACCTCTTGCAGCGGTATTCATATTTACATTAGAGAGGTAAAAAAAGCGGTCTTTTTTATCACCAATGGCATCATTACCAATTAAACCATAAGTTGCCCGCAATTTTAAATTGCTGAATATGGGTTTAAGCTCTTTAAAGAATTTTTCGTTAGAGATGTTCCAGGCTACTCCCCCTGCAGGGAAAAAGCCGAAACGTTTGGATTCATGGAAACGTTCAGATCCATTGTAACCAAAGTTGAATTCAGCAAAATACCGGTTGTCATAGGAATAAGTTGCCCTTCCCGACACACCCAGGTTTCTGAAAGGCAGTGATTCCTGCAGATCTCCGGCGTTGGCCACCCTGTTTTCCATCATCCGGTACACCAGCAAACCATTTAAACCGTGCTTATTAAAGTTACGGCTGTAATTGAACATAGATTCCAGGTAAAAAGAGGTTTCTACCTGCTTTTCACCTTCGCTATAGCCCAGATATTCTGTGCCGGTATCTTCATTTAAATTGGTTATTGCATAAGTATTATTTAATTGATCGTAACCAGCAAGCGTATATAAATATGGGATATACGACCTGCTCACATCAAAATAGGAGGTTCTGTTGGTATTTAACATGGTCCGGAAAGAAAGGCCCGGCGTAAGTGCAGCGAGATCCTGCTTTACTTCCAGTTGTGCCAGCATGAGTGACCGGGAATAATCTTTATAGCCCTTGGTCATATCGGCATAAGGGTTAAGGTAATTCCCTGCACCAAAATTTCCATACATAATGTGTTTTACAAATTTATGCTGCTCATCAATAGGAAAATAAGCGGGGAACAAGGTTGGGTTAGAACGCATCACCTTTCTGTACATGCCCGAACCGCCGTCGATTGGCCCGGTATAATCGTCAAAGTTTCCACTTAAACGTACAATCATTTCAGTTGATTTGGTCACGTCGATGGTCACATTTGAACGCAGCGTATAACTTTTAAGATCGATGTTGTTGTTGTAATTGTTGCGGTTGTCTACATTGAGCATTCCGTTATCCTTATTATAGGCACCAGAAACAAAGTATTTGGCCACACCACCACCACCGCTAATGCTCAGATTGGCACGTTGTGTGATTGCATTATCTTTAAACATCATTTTCTTCCAGTCGTTGGCGGGGTACGCGAGCGGGTTTTTACCTGTAATGGTATTGGCAATCTTTTCTTCCGAATACAACAGGGTTCCAAGGGGGTTACGGGTTAATATAGCCTCATTAGAAAGTTGCATATAGGTAATGGGGTCAGCCAGTTCCAGGTCTTTAGTTGCGCTGGAAACAGAATTTTCCAGGCGCAGGGCCAGCTTTGCTTTGCCGACAGCACCTTGTTTAGTGGTAACCAGGATAATACCGTTAGCACCCCTTGCGCCATATACAGCTGTAGAAGTAGCATCTTTTAAGATGGAAAAGCTGGCAATATCATCCGGCTGAAGCCTGGCCAGGTCTGTCGAGGTCAGCTCCATCCCATCTATCAGTATCAGCGGTTTGGTATTGCTGCCAAAAGTAGTAATGCCCCTGACAAAGAAATCGGCATTATCCTGTCCGGGTTCCCCGCTCCGCTGGTAAGCTATGATCCCTGCCGCGCGACCCGCAAGTGCGGTAGTCAGGTTGCTGGAAGGAACCTTCAGGTCTTTTGCGCTGATGGAAGTAACCGAGCCCACCATGTCTGTTTTTTTCTGGGTTCCAAAAGCGACAACCACAACCTCATCCAATGCATTTTGAGATGGCTTAAGGGTAACATTGATCACGGTTTTTCCGCTTACCGGAATTTCCTGTGTGGCGTAACCTACCATAGAGAACACCAATACGGCAGCCTCATCAGGAACGTTTAAAATGTACCGCCCATTTCCATCTGTGGTGGTGCCATTGGTACTTCCTTTTATTTTAACGGATACTCCAGGCATCACACCAATGGAGTCTCGCACTGTTCCGGTAATGTCTTTTCTTAACGTTATTCCAACTGGTTTATTCTTTTTAAAAACTGCCGCAGTACCGGGCTTAGTTTTACTATAGACTGGGCTTACATAGGACATGTAAGCAAAAGCAAACATTTGTAATATTATGAAAGCGAGTATTTGTTTTCTCATATAATTTTAGAAATGGTGTATGAACACTTTACTTTTTAGGATGACCGGATCATATAACCGGCAAGCACGACAAAAGATCAAGGCTTTTAATTCATGATTTAAAGACAATTAATGTTAAAAAAATGTTTAAATGGGGGCGTATCGCCGATGGCGATACAACGTGGTGTAAAGATTTTTTGTCATGGTTTATTTATTTGGTTGATCTAAATTATTAACTATTAGATGAACAACTGTTATGCACTGTCCTGCAAAACGAAAGTATTTTAAATACTTTAAAAGAATATTAAGTAAATATTAAGCTTAATGCAACACAAAATAAATTTTAATTAAACAAATAAAAACAAGCTGGAAGTAGAAAATTGCCTATACTCAATCCTAAAAACAAGCACAAAAAACTTATCCATAAATTTTTTGTTAATGAATCAAATGGGATTGATCAGTTTCAGCAATAAAGGAATCTACTGCAAGCAGGGCGATTTTTATATCGATCCCTGGCGACCGGTTAAACTGGCGATCACTACCCATGGACATGCTGATCATGTAAAATGGGGTAATGAGGCTTATCTGTGCCATGAACTCACCAAACCTATATTAGATCAGCGATTAGGGATGGAATTAAAGGTCGAAACGCTTCCCTATTATAAAGAGATCAGCATCAACGGAGTTAAGGTAAGTTTATTTCCTGCCGGGCATGTTATCGGCTCCTCGCAAATCAGATTGGAATATAAAGGTGAAATCTGTGTGGTATCCGGTGATTATAAAGTGGAAGATGATGGGATCAGCACCGCTTTCGAGCCTGTGAAATGTCATACTTTTGTATCTGAGAGTACTTTCGGATTGCCGATTTACAAGTGGCAGCCACAGGAACTGATCTTTTCGCAAATCAGGGACTGGATTTCTGATAACCATGATAAGAACAAAACCAGTGTGCTGGTGGCCTATAGTTTGGGCAAGGCACAGCGTTTGATAAAAGGTCTGGCTGGTTATAACGCTATTTATGTTCACAATTCAATCGCTAACCTGAACGAGCGTTTTATAAAAGCTGGGGTGGATTTGCCTGAAAGCATCAGGATTACTGCTGAGCTGAAGAAAGAAGAATTGCAGAAAGGAATCCTGATTGTCCCTCCTGCCCTCGCCGAAGGCAGATGGATAAAAAACTTAACTAATGCTGCAACGGGTGTATGTTCGGGCTGGATGCAGGTAAGGGCCAGTAGAAGATGGCGAAGTGCAGATGCAGGTTTCGCACTAAGTGACCATGCAGATTGGCCAGGCTTGTTATCAGCCATTAAGGCAACTGGGGCTGAGAAAGTATTTGTAACCCATGGCTTTAGTGCAACCTTCTCTAAATATCTTAACGAAATTGGAATCGAATCTGAAGAAGTAACAACGCAGTATGGCAGTGAAGAAGAGGATGAGGAAGTATTGGAGGTTGCGAAATGAGACGTTTTACAGAACTGATCCAGCAACTTGAGCTGAGCAACAAGACGAATGATAAAATAACCGCTTTGGTTGATTACTTTAATGAGGCTGATGACAAGGATAAACCCTACGTAATTGCCATGTTTACGGGCAAAAGACCCAGGCGGCCGGTAAATACGGCCCTGATCAAACAATGGGCAATTGAGCTGAGCGGGATACCGGAATGGCTTTTTGCAGAGAGTTACCACAGTGTGGGCGATTTGAGTGAGACAATTGCGTTGATATTACCTCCTGCTTCGCGGGTGACCAATCGCAAATTGCATGAATGGATCAATGACCTTGCTTTATTGCATGGAAAGGATGACGCTGCCAAGAAAGAATTTATCTTGAATGCATGGGATAGCCTGGAAACACAGGAAAGGTTCATATTTAATAAACTGATCTCCGGAAATTTCCGAATTGGGGTGTCTAATAAAATGCTGGTCAACGCTTTGGCTAAGCAAAGCGACATAGACAGCAGCAAGATCATGCACAGCATCATGGGCAAATGGCAGCCATATGAGCTATCGTTCCAGGATTTGGTAGGAGGTACGCATGTGAACACTGATAATTCATGGCCTTATCCTTTTTGCCTGGCCTATGCACTGGAAGCAGAACCTGCAGGTTTGGGTTTGCCGGAGGATTGGCAGGCGGAGTGGAAATGGGATGGTATAAGAGGACAGATTGTAAAAAGGAATGGGGAGTTGTTTATATGGTCACGGGGCGAGGAACTGGTAACCGATCAGTTTCCCGAACTACATTTTTTGCTGGAAGAGCTGGACGACGGAACTGTACTTGACGGAGAGATATTATCAGTGAAGAATGGAAAAGTACAGGCATTCAGCATTTTGCAGCAACGCCTAAACAGGAAGACCATTAACAAGTCGCAGTTGAACGATGCACCTACAGGCTTTTATACCTATGACCTACTGGAACATGAAGGAACTGACCTCAGAGAAGAGACCATGGCTTCACGCAGGTTGCTGCTGGAGAAGGTAATCTCCCGGTTGAGCACTCAAAATGTAGTACAGATTTCGCCGCTGATATCATTTGATAACTGGGAACAACTGGCAGAGATCAGGCAGCGGGCACGTGAAATCAACAGCGAAGGCATCATGCTAAAGAAAAAAGATTCATTGTATCATTCGGGTAGAAAGCGCGGAGACTGGTGGAAATGGAAAATTAACCCATATACTGTTGACACCGTGATGATCTATGCACAGAAAGGCAGTGGACGAAGGGCAAATTTTTATACAGATTATACTTTTGCAGTGAGAGATGGTGATCAATTGATCACTGTTGCAAAAGCCTACTCTGGATTAACGGATAAAGAAATTAAAGAGGTAAATACCTTTGTACTGAAAAATGCTGTGGAAAAATTTGGCCCGGTAAGAACAGTAAAACCTGAACTGGTATTTGAAATTGCCTTTGAGGGGATTGCTGAAAGCAAAAGACATAAAGCTGGCCTGGCACTGAGGTTTCCCCGGATTGCCAGGTGGCGAAAAGATAAAAAAGCGGACGAGATCAATACCCTTGATGATTTACGGCAATTGCTACAAGCTACATTATTACCCGGAAAAACCTAAATTTAAAGCGCTATGCAGCTTATTAAAAGATGAAACTGGAAACAAGCAAAGGATACAAACGGGTAATTAAATGGTTAAAATTAAGCAAAAAAAAACCATTTACCTTTCAAACGGATGCCTGGCAATATTATGCTGAAGGCTATAGCGGCCTGGTCAATGCACCGACGGGATTTGGCAAAACCTTTTCGATTTTCTTAGCGGCTGTAATTGACGAGCTGAATACCCGTGCTGATCTGGAAGCCCTGCGACTTAAAGACAAAAGAACCAAGCTTCATAAGAAACCTGCTCCTGGACTAAAACTCATCTGGATCACTCCTTTGCGTTCTTTGGCTAAAGACCTTGCCCGCGCTATGCGCGAGGTTTGCCTGGAACTGGAACTGGACTGGCACATTGGGGTAAGAAACGGAGATACACCCCAAAATGAAAAACTGAAGCAAAAGAAGCAAATGCCGGAAGTATTGATCATCACCCCCGAAAGTATCCATTTGTTGCTAGCCCAGAAAAACACCTTTAGTTATTTTGACCAGTTGCAATGTATTGTAGCAGATGAATGGCACGAACTTTTGGGCAGCAAACGCGGAGTAATGACCGAACTGGGGATATCCAGGATAAAAGGCCTGTTAAAAGAAAGACATCCGGAAAGGCTACTCCGGATATGGGGCATTTCAGCAACCATTGGCAATATGGAACAAGCCATGGAGGTATTGGTACCTTATCCTGATGTATTGAAAACCATCATCAAGGCCGATCTTGAAAAGAAAATTGACATCAAATCAATTTTACCGGATCATATTGATCTATTACCCTGGGCAGGACACCTGGGACATAAGCTGGCCGAAAAATTACTCCCAATCATATACAAAAGCAAAACGACACTGATTTTTACGAACACCCGCGGACAGGCCGAACTTTGGTACCAAACCCTGTTGGGCCTGGATGAGAACCTGGCTGGTTTACTGGCAATCCATCATGGCTCTATTGATTACGAACTCAGAAACTGGATCGAAGATACACTCCATTCCGGAGCTTTAAAGGCCGTGATCAGCACTTCATCTTTAGATCTGGGTGTAGATTTTAAGCCAGTTGATACGGTGGTACAGATCGGCTCACCTAAAGGTGTAGCGCGTTTTTTACAGCGGGCCGGCCGCAGCGGCCACTCTCCTTATGAAACATCTACTATTTATTTTTTACCTACACATGCACTGGAACTGGTAGAAGCGGCAGCCATTAAGGAAGCTGCAAAAACACAAAATATAGAGAGCCGGGAACCCGTGGTAATGGCTTTTGACGTGCTGATCCAATACCTGGTTACCCTGGCTGTTGGTGATGGTTTTGACGAGGCCCAGCTTTTTTTTGAAATAAAGGAAACACATGCCTTCAGCGAATTATTACCACAGGAATGGAGCTGGATCATGCAGTTCATTACCACTGGTGGCGACAGTTTAACTGCCTATAATGAATTTAGTAAAGTTAGTATGGTTGAAGGACTTTGGAAAGTAGAAAGCAGGCAGACCGCCATGCGCCATCGTTTGCATATCGGTACTATAGTGAGTGATCCGATGCTGAAAGTTAAATTCATTACAGGTGGCTATATTGGTATGATCGAAGAATCATTCATCTCGAAAATGAAACCTGGCAGCAGCTTTACTTTGGCCGGGAGGGTACTTGAATTCATCATGGTAAAGGAAATGACTGTCATCGTACGTAAAAGTAAACTAAAAAAAGCCATAACTCCCAGCTGGATGGGTGGCCGGATTTCACTGACGGCTAATCTGGGGGCCATCCTGAGAAAAAAATACAATGAAACATTGGATAAAACACACGGGGATGCAGAGCTGGACTTTATATTTCCTTTATTTCAACGGCAGGAAAAAGTATCTCATGTACCTAAAGATGATGAGTTCCTGATAGAACTGATCAACACGAAAGATGGACATCACCTTTTCGCCTATCCATTTGAAGGGCGTCAGGTACATGAAATTATGGCTGCGCTGATTGCCTATCGCCTGAGCAAAACCAAACCTATATCTTTTTCTATTGCGATGAATGATTACGGTTTTGAACTGTTGAGCGAACAGGCCATCCCTTTGGATGAAAATGACATAAAGACCTTATTTACACCGAAAAACCTGGCAGCAGATATTGTAGCCAGCATCAATGCTACAGAAATGGCCAGGCGCAAGTTCAGGGATATTGCCTGCATTTCCGGGTTGGTATTCCAGGGCTTTCCCGGAAAATACATTGCGAATAAACATTTGCAATCTTCTGCCGCCCTGTTTTTTAATGTATTTAGTGATTACGATAAAAACAATTTATTGTTGCAGCAAGCTTACGATGAAGCATTTTACCAGCAGATAGAAGAGCCGAGGCTGGCAGCAGCGTTGCAGCGTATACAGACCAGCAAGATAATAGTAACTAAAACTGAACGTTATACTCCACTGTGTTTCCCTATTAAAGTAGATAGTTTAAGGGACAGCATGAGCTCTGAAGAATTGAGCCAGCGAATTGAAAGGATGACTTCAGAAACAGAGAGAAAACACCGAAAAGCATGAACATTAGTTGCAGAGGAGAAAACTTGATTCTTAGCAAAGAAAGGGCAATATACTGGGAAACGCAGCAGATGCTGATCCTGAGTGACCTGCACATAGGTAAATCTGCACATTTCAGAAAGCATGGCATACAGGTGCCTGCAACAGTTGGGTTAACAGACCTGCAGCGATTGAATCATTTAATGGCCGCATTTTTACCAAAAACGCTGCTGGTTACCGGGGATATGTTTCATCACAACATCAACAGTGATGCCAATGCTTTTATGGAATGGAGACGCGCCTATCCGGATTTAAAAGTGGTGCTGGTGAAAGGAAACCATGACAGCTTGAAGAACGAAGATTATCAGGCCTTGGGCATAACAGTGCACCAGCATCAATTTTTACAATATCCATTTAGGTTTATACATGACAAGCCCCTGGTATTTGATGAATATTATAACATTTCGGGTCACATCCATCCTGGAGTACTTTTATATGGTAAAGCCCGGCAAAGATTAAAATTCCCTTGCTTTTACTTTGGCATCCACTGTGCTGTTTTACCCGCTTTTAGTGTTTTTACAGGATTAAAACTATTAACCGCAGCAGAGGGAGACCGGTTTTATGCCATCACTCCTGATAAAGTAATGGAAGTTTAGCCTAATTCAAGGCCTGTTCCGCCAGGTTACTGATCCAGCTGTCAAACATTCCCTCTTCTATCTTAATCACCTGGCCTGCATGTTCTTCCCAATCTGCAGAAAACGTTTTCAACTGGTTCAGCATTTCTTCTAAATGTCCTTCTTCCTCGAGTATGATAGATTTTACATTTACTTTGCTTTTGGCCCTGGTTAAAACATCCTGGTAAACCGGATACAGCTCATCGGCGCGAACTTCTATAGCATAAGTAACAAACAGGTAAGCGGCAAACTTCAGTTCATAACCACTTAAGTTGAAATGCTGTTTCAGGTAGCGGCAAACTGCAACATCTAAAGCATTTAAGTAAAATTTGGTATGATTAGGTGTCAGTAGTTCATCGTTGGTATACGTTTTACAAAGGTTGCCATCCAGTTTATCCAATTGTTTTTTAAGATAATAGGCATGGCGGTGTTCTTCGGCTGCATGCTTGAGAATGATCAGGTTCACCTGCTCCTTATGTTCAGAAGCGGAAATTTTCTTTGCACCGGCATTTTCCATATAGGACAAAGTATTTAACCACTTGGCATGTAGTAAATTATCGCTCACTATATTTTCTAGGATAGATTGAAGCTGCATATTATATGTCGTTTAATGCCTGTAAAATATTTTGGTAAATATACGCCAGATCTTCATCACTGATGACATAAGGCGGCAAAATATATAATACATTACCCAAGGGGCGCAATACAATGCCACGCTCCAGAAAATATAGATAAAGCCGGTCACGAAGCCCGTTCAGATAAGAGGTATCCCCTCCTGTTTCCCACTCCATAACCAGTATGGTACCATTCTGCCTGATATTTTTTAGCTTGGGATGCCCCAGAATGGTTTCGGCAAACTCCTGGTGCCTGCTTGCTATCCTTTTGATATGGAGCAGTGTTTCGGGTTGCAGCAAAATATCCAGACTGGCCAAAGCTGCCGTACAGGCCACGGGATTAGCGGTAAAGGAATGTCCATGGTATAAGGTTTTGAGCTTATCATCACTTAAAAAAGCATTAAAAATTTTGCTGTTGCAGGTAGTAACTCCCAAAGGCATGGTGCCACCGGTTAAGCCTTTAGACAGACAAAATATATCAGGCCTGTTTTGCAGTGCCTCACAGGAAAAATACTTGCCTGTACGGCCGAAACCTGTCATCACCTCATCAGCAATGGTGAGTATGCCATGTTTCTGACAGGTTTCGATCAATTCGTCGAGGTATTGTGCTTCATACATCAGCATACCACTGGCACCAAGCACCATAGGTTCAAAAATGAAACAGGCTACCTCATTGGAAAGGTAATTGAGCTTAGATCTGAGCTGGGCTATATTTTGTGCATTGGGTAGTTCAATAAATTCTACATCAAAAAGCAGCGGATTAAAGGGCTCGGTAAATATACTCCGCCCACTTACCGACATGGCACCGAAGGTGTCACCATGATAGGCATCTTTAAAGGCAATGATTTTTGTGCGCGGCTTCTTTGTGGTATTTACCCAATATTGCAGGCACATTTTCAAAGCGACTTCTACCGCGGTAGATCCGTTATCACTGTAAAATACTTTTTCCTGCGAGCCTGGCAATAAAGGTAATAAACGCTCGGCCAGCTGAACAGCAGGCTCATGCGTAAAACCTGCAAAGATCACATGTTCAAGGGTAGTTAACTGTTCGGCTACTTTTGCTGCAATGTACGGATGTGCATGGCCATGAATGTTTACCCACCAGCTCGAAACCGCATCTATATACTTCTTTCCGTTTTCATCAAAAAGATATACCCCTTCGCCCCTCGTTATGGGGATATGCGGCAAAGGACTTTTCATTTGGGTATAGGGATGCCAGATTACTTTCTCATCGCGTTCAGCTAAGTTCATGGATTAATTTGTTTAAGCAAAAGTTCTATAGCAGTCTTATCGGTTTTAAAGGTTACGTCATCAGTTTTAAGTACATCAAGGCTGATCCACCTGAAAGATTGTAAGGCACCTTCATCAAAATCAAACAAGTTCGTTTTAAAACTGAGCAGCAGCGGGTGGCTTGCTTTTACCAGGTAATAAATGCTGAGGATCTGGCTGTCGTTAAAAGAAGACTGTTCATAAAAATCGGTAGTGTACAAATGGCTCAGCACTTCTATTTCTGCATTGCACTCCTCCATAAACTCCCTTTTCAGGGCATCGATCAGGCCTTCCCCAAGTTCCAGTCCGCCACCGGGAAATTTACTAAAGGTCCTTCCACCCGATTGCTCGTCGCTGATCAGCACTTCATTGCTGTCATTTATTAATAAACCGTATACCCTTACGTTAAAATAGCTCATTGCTGGTCAAAATGTTTTTGGTTCTTGGTAGCGTTCTCAATTGTCCATTTAATCTCAGCCCTGAAAGGCTCCTGTCTTACCGGGCATACTTTCATCCGGCAATAATTACAACAGGCTGGTAAACAGGGATCGGCGTGAATGAACAATTCTGTTTTCCGGTCTGCATTGCCATTGATCATTTTATCAATGTCGGATATTTCCTGGTGTACCCTGTTCAAGTCAAAGTAATAAGGCAAGGTGATGTGGCAATCGATGTGCAGGTCTGCACCATATTGCTGCGCTCTCAGATTATGGACGTCTATCCAGGGATCCTTTCTGTTTTGTTGCAGGATCTCAATAATTGTTTCTACGAGTGTGCTATTACTTTCATCCATTAATCCGCCCACTGACCTGCGGGTTAACTTGTAGCCATTGTAAATGATATACAAGCCTAGTAAAATGGAGATCACACTATCCATCCAGTAAATCGCAGTAAGCTTAATGAGTACAATTCCTATCACCAGACCTGCACTGGTTATGGCATCTGTAAGCAGGTGCTTCCCATCTGCTTCGAGTGTAATTGATTTATGTTTTTTACCGGTATTGATCAGATAGTATCCGGCAACAAGATTGACCAGTCCGGTAGCACCGATAATAGCAGCACCCTCAAAAAGCTGTGTAATGGGCTTGGGATATATCAGGTCATATCCTGATTTAAAAACAATGATAATACCTGCAATTGCAATGAGTGTACCTTCTATAAAAGCCGAAAAAAACTCTACTTTTCCATGTCCGTAGGGATGGTTCTCATCTTTAGGCAAAGTAGCCAGGTAAATGCTGTAGAATGCAAAACTACTGGCCAATACGTTCACAATGCTTTCTGCTGCATCAGTAAGTATGGCATTGGAATGCGTAATAAAATAAGCGACAAATTTTGCCAGCATCAGCACAATGCTAATGCACAATGCGGTTAATATGGCTTTTTTCTGAGGTTGCAAATTGCTGTGTTTAGCAGCCAAAAATACTGTTTAACTGTCAATTTATATTAAAAAGTATTTTTTTTAGTTTATAATGGCATGAGGTTCATATATTTGCCTCTGTACAAAATTTAATTTGCCTTCGCATTAATTACTATGACATTTTTATCCAAAAGAATCAACAACCTATCTGAGTCACAAACCATTAAAATGGCCAAGTTAGGAAGAGAACTGTCCGCAAAAGGGATAGACGTTATCAACCTCAGTTTTGGGGAGCCAGACTTTTTTACACCAGATTTTGTTAAGGAAGGAGCTAAGAAGGCTATTGACGACAATTTTTCTTACTACAGCCCTGTTTCAGGCTATCCAGAATTACGGAAGGCAATTGCAGAAAAACTATTAAGGGAAAACGGCTTAACTTACAATTTTGACCAGATTGTAGTTTCTACAGGTGCTAAACAATCGTTGGCAAATGCCGTAATGTGCCTGGTTGATCCAGGAGATGAAGTGGTAGTACCTACTCCTTACTGGGTATCGTATTCAGAAATGATCAAACTGGCTGAGGGAGCAACTGTTTTCATTAATGCAACTGTTGAAAACAACTTTAAAATAACAGGCGAACAACTGGAAGCGGCAATTACCCCTAAAACCAAATTGTTCATGTTCTCTTCTCCTTGTAACCCGACGGGATCTGTATACAGCAAGGAAGAACTGGCTGATCTGGTAGCTGTATTTGAGAAGCACCCAAATATTTATATCATTTCTGATGAAATCTACGAGCACATCAACTTTGTGGGCAAACATGCATCAATTGCGGAATTTGATTCGATAAAAGACCGGGTAATCCTGATCAATGGATTTTCAAAATCTTATGCCATGACCGGCTGGAGATCTGGTTATATGGCAGCAAATAAAGAAATTGCCAATGCCTGCGATAAACTGCAAGGTCAGATTACCTCCGGAACGTGTTCTATTGCACAACGTGCTTCACTAACTGCCTATCAGGGTGGATTAGAATCGGTAAACCAAATGGTAGGAGAATTTAAAAAACGCAGAGATATCGTATATGCTTTATTAAAGGAAATTCCGGGTGTTAAAGTAAATCTTCCTGACGGAGCATTTTATTTCTTTCCGGAAGTAAAAGCTTTCTTTGGCAAAAAGAACGGAAATGAAGTGATCAACACAGCAGAAGACCTGAGCTTATATTTATTGAACGAGGCGCATGTATCAACCGTTACCGGTGAAGCTTTTGGTAATGAAGACTGTATCCGTTTGTCTTATGCAGCAGCAGAAGATAAACTGAGAGATGCCGTTTCAAGAATAAAAGCAGCTTTAGCTAAACTGAGCTAAACAAAAATAAAGGTTATTATAAGAATCAATAAAGAAGTAAAAAGGCCAGGCTCAAGTATTGAGCCTGGCCTTTTTATTATAAGATTTAACATAGACCTAAGAATAGCGAGTTTATGCTGATCCGACATGTTAAAAAAGAAGCATGTGCCAGGAGAAAGCATAGGATTGTTTGCCCTTCTTCAGGGCAAATATTCCAGCTTTCGAGTGGTCATGATTCTTTTTTAGCCCAGAGGGATTCATATTAGGAGCGGATCGCTTCGACAGGATCTAACCTCGACGCCGAATACGCCGGCCAAAACCCTGATATTGTACCGATCAATAACGACACCCCTATCCCCAATACAATATTTTTCATAAACAATATCATTTCAAAACCGAACGCTCCAAAAATCAATGTTGCGATATAAACCAGTAACAAACCCAGCAAACCGCCCAGCAAACACAATGCTATGGCTTCAAACAAAAACTGTAACAGAATAAAATAATTCTTAGCCCCCAACGATTTCTGGATACCAATGATATTGGTCCGTTCTTTTACCGATACAAACATGATGTTGGCTATACCAAATCCGCCTACCAGGATAGAAAAACCGCCAATAATCCATCCCGCCCAATTAACGACCGTAAACATTTTATCTAACTGATCAGAAGCAATGGTGCTTTTATTTAAAGCAAAATCTTCATCAGCTCCAGGTCTTATCTTATGTATCGCACGCATTGCACCCTGTATTTCGCTTTCTATCTCCTCTAAAGCAATGTGTTCCTTCCCTCTTACAGTTATCGTTGGATCATAACGTCCGCTTTCCACATCAAATAAACCTTTTGCAAAGTTTAAAGGAATGAGAATATTCTTATCCTGCGACATACCCAGCATATCCTCCCCTTCCTTTTTAAAAACGCCAACAACCGTTAAACGGCGCCCCATAACTACTATTTTTTTTCCTATGGCAGGTTCCCCGTTAAATAAGCCATCGGCAATATCAGCGCCAAGGATAATTACCGGGGAGCCGGATTTCCCTTCATTCTCTGTAAAATACCGTCCTTCCTGAAAATCTATCGTCCAGGTTTTATTGAAATCCTGTGATGCCGCTTTTAAGCCCGCACCTTCTACAGAATTACTGCGGTATTTGACCGTCCTGCTATCGGCATAGATCTCGTAGGAAACGCCTTCAGCATGCTCAAGCCTTTCCTTTAAGGCAGTATAATCCCTTAAAGAGGGTTCCGGACGGTTGACATACTTCCACCAGGGATAATCTCCAAAACCACCCCATGGCCATTTCTGAACAAAGATTGTTTTGGAGCCTAGTTTATCAATACTTTCCTGAAGCTTGCTTCTAAAGGTATCCGCAGCCGAAAACACAAATATAATTGCAAAAATACCAATGGTGATTCCCAGTAAGGAAAGCATTGTCCGCAGTTTGTTTTGGCGCAGTGCATCAGCCGCGAACCGAAAACTTTCGCCTATTAGTCTGAAAATAATCATAACGTTTAGACCAAAGCTACCAAAAAAGGTTACAGCAATTGATTTATAATTATAAAAATCTGAAACCCCGGTAAACAAATGCAAAATATAAAAGCAGTCAAAAGAAATATATACTAATAAAGATTATATTTTGTAAATTTGCGCCCTTAAATATCACATCAAAACATATGAAGTTATCTCAATTTAAGTTTAATTTACCGGAATCCCTGGTTGCCAACAATCCTTCTGAACAAAGAGACGAAGCCCGTTTAATGGTTTTACATAAGGATAGTGGCAAAATTGAACATAAAATATTTAAAGATGTTTTAGAGTATTTCGATGATCAGGATGTTATGATCCTGAACAACACTAAAGTTTTTCCTGCCCGCTTATACGGAAATAAAGAAAAGACCGGAGCAACAATCGAAGTATTCTTGTTACGGGAACTGAATAAAGAACTTCGTTTATGGGATGTTTTAGTTGACCCTGCCCGAAAAATCCGCGTTGGAAATAAATTATATTTCGGTGATGACGACCTGTTGGTTGCAGAGGTAGTTGACAATACCACTTCACGTGGCCGTACCATCCGTTTCTTATTTGATGGCACTGATGAGGAATTTAGAAAAAATATTGAGATTTTAGGTGAGACACCATTGCCAAAATACATCAAGCGCAAAGCTACCGCCCAGGATAAGGAACGCTATCAGACGATCTTTGCCAAGCATGAAGGTGCTGTAGCTGCTCCTACAGCAGGTTTACACTTTAGCCGGGAACTGATGAAACGCCTGGAACTAAAAGGTATCAATTTTGCGGAAGTAACCCTTCACGTTGGCTTAGGTACCTTCAGATCTGTAGAAGTTGAGGATCTGACCAAACACAAAATGGATTCGGAGCAATTTATCATTGAGCAAAAAGATGCAGATATCGTTAACAAAGCCATAGAGCGTAAAAAAAGGATTTGTGCTGTTGGTACCACTTCTATGCGTGCGATAGAATCTGCCGTATCTTCGGGCAGAATGCTTAAACCAGCAAACGACTGGACCAGTAAGTTCATCTTCCCTCCTTATGATTTCAGCATTGCAAATTCAATGATCACAAATTTCCATACGCCGGAATCTACTTTGTTGATGATGGTGAGCGCATTTGGTGGCTATGATTACGTAAGACATGCGTACGAGGTAGCTTTAAAAGAAAAATATCGTTTCTATAGCTATGGCGATGCCATGCTGATCATCTAACGATGAATTAGTTAAAAAAATATTAAAATAGCAATAGGAGGTTTGAAACCATATCGGTTTAAATCTCCTATTTTTGTTTAAAAGCAGTATAACATGAAATATTATGCGATTATAGTAGCCGGAGGTTCGGGAAACAGAATGCAAAGCATTATTGCCAAGCAGTTTTTATTGCTGGATGGCAAACCGATACTAATGCATACCATTGCAGCTTTTGATCAAAGTACCTATAAACCCGAAATATTGCTGGTGTTGAATATACACCAGCACAGTTATTGGGAAACACTTTGCCTGAAGTACAGTTTTGACATTCCTCACAAAATCATAAGTGGCGGTGAACAAAGATTCCATTCCGTAAAAAACGGGTTAAAGGTCATAAAGGGAAAAGGAATCGTAGCAGTTCACGATGCAGTCAGGCCGTTGGTTTCAGCAGCGCTCATTACAAGATCTTACCAGGTAGCTGAAGAAACAGGCAACTGTATAACTGGTATTAAACCCACCGATTCAGTTAGAAAAATTACGGTACAAGGTAATGAAGCACTTAACAGAGCGGAGCTTGCTCTGATACAAACCCCTCAGACATTTCATGTCAGTTTGCTCAAAAAAGCTTACCAGGCGCCCTTCAGAAATGAATTTACAGACGACGCTTCGGTTGTTGAATATGCAGGATCAAAAATAAACCTGATTGAAGGAGAAAGGGAAAACATCAAGATCACCTATCCTGAAGACCTGGAAATTGCAGCAGTCTTTATAAAAAAAAGAACACCTGCTATGTAATGTCCTTTGCCAGGACAGTAATTCAAGCCCATGGCAAAGGACCTGCTGTTATGCAGCTCTGTTGATTACTTTGAGTAAAATAGCGATGATTGCGATTACTAACAGAATATGAATTAACCCACCTACATTTGGTCCGAAACCATTAAAGAAGAAGCCAATAATCCATAGTATTACCAATACTACAGCAACAAGATAAAGTAGATTTCCCATAACGTTTAATTTTTAGGTATATGTTTAAATGTAATGACACCGCTTTTTTAACCAGCCATGACATTACATTAACAATTACTTGTCCGAAAAGTTTCTAAAAAAGAATGGCCCCGGGTTCCGGGGCCATTTAAAATTTATTATGGGTTCTCCATTAAATCTTAGTATTCATCTTCGTTAAAGAAAAAATCATCCTTCGTTGGATAATCAGGCCAAATTTCCTCTATGGTTTCGTATGGTTCTCCATCATCTTCCAAAGCTTGTAAATTTTCTATCACCTCTACAGGTGCGCCTGATCGTATACCATAATCAATCAATTCATCTTTTGTTGCAGGCCATGGAGCGTCTTCCAGGTGCGATGCGAGTTCTAATGTCCAATACATATTTCTTACTATTAGGTTATTCAAATTTATTTCGCAAAAGTATATTAAAAAACATGAGCAAAACAAAATTTTTTTCAACTATTTCAATACTATAACTTTGTTTTTCAGTTATATCTGTTTTAACCGTCAATCAAGGTGATTTGCCTGTTTAAAAGTCATAAATCCTTTACAAAAGCCACCATTTGAAATGGCTATATCCCCCCTGATTACAATCTTGGAATCCAGATATTTTCTTCCGTTTTAGCATCTGAATTCAGTTTTCGTGCCAAAACAAACAAATAATCACTTAAACGATTCAAATAAATAGTCATTTTTTCGTCAACAAAGCTATCTGATGCCAGATGAACAGTTAAACGCTCGGCCCGGCGGCATATACAACGGGCAATATGACAATAGGAAACCACCGTATTTCCGCCAGGAAGGACAAAATGTTTCAATTCAGGCAACACTTCGTTCATATCATCCATTTCTTTTTCCAGCAAACTGATGTCATTCTCATGAAGATCAGGAATTTTCATTCTCGATTTTTCAGGATCTGCAGCCAGTGATGCCCCAACGGTAAAAAGACGATCTTGTATTTCTTTTAATATCTTTTGGTGGCGAGGCTCGATATCCTGGCACATGATCAGCCCGATATAGGAATTCAATTCATCTACTGTCCCATAACATTCAATCCTGAGGTGATATTTAGGTACACGGGTACCCCCTATTAAGGAGGTAAGTCCTTTATCGCCAGTTTTGGTGTAGATCTTCATAAATTAATTTATGGTTTCGAAATCATCGCCTTTTTCTTTTAGCCCGGACAGGCGGGGCGATACTGTTTTGATATCTGTATTCAGGTAATCCTTTTCAATCAGTCCGTCACGCATCCTGACAATGCGATGTGCATGCTGAGCAATGTCCTCTTCATGGGTTACGAGTATGATGGTATTCCCCTTGCTGTGGATCTCCTCGAGAAGCCCCATAATTTCAATAGAAGTTTTGGTATCCAGGTTTCCTGTAGGTTCATCGGCCAGGATAATGGAAGGATTATTAATCAATGCCCGTGCAACAGCCACACGCTGGCGTTGTCCGCCAGACAATTCATTGGGCTTATGTGTTACCCGGTTACCTAGTCCTACGTTTTCCAATGCTTTATGCGCGCGGGTCTCACGTTCTTTTTTATTAGCTCCTGCATAAATCAATGGCAGCGCTACATTGTCCAGCGAGGTTGACCGGGGCAACAGGTTGAAAGTCTGAAAAACAAAGCCAATTTCTTTATTACGAACTTCTGCAAGCTCATTATCAGACATCTGGCTCACATTGGTACCATTTAATATATAATGACCTTTACTTGGTGTATCCAAACAGCCCAATATATTCATGAGTGTAGATTTTCCCGAACCAGAGGGGCCCATTAACGCAACAAATTCACCTTTATGAATATCCAGCGTAACCGATTTCAGCGCATGAATCACTTCGGAACCTATCACGTATTTACGGCCTATATCTTTTATGTTTATTAACGCTTTATCAAGCTTTACTTTCAAGGCTTTCTCCATTGTTTTTTGTTTTTAGACAACGCCTGCCTGACCAATGTTACAAATCAGCTATTTTTCTATGATCTTTGGTACCAGGAAGAAATTTTCATTATGAACAGCAGCATTTTTCAGTCCATCTGTCACACTGATCTCCTGTTTTACCTGGTCCTCACGCCAAACATTTTCTTCTGCATTCATATATACCAGCGGTTCAACACCAGTGGTATCCAGTTCATTTAGCTTTTCCATAAACGTAAGGATTTTGTTCATGTCTGGGATCAATGCTGCGATCTCCTCTTCATTCACTGCAATTCTGGCTAAATCTGCAACTTTATGTATGGTTTGCTTATCTATAATCATTTATCAGCAAGTTTACTATTTATCAGGTCAAAAATACGGTCTTTTAGTTCATCTGAATCATTTATTGTCAAATTTGTAGTTAAAACCGGTTTATGGATATAAATATCACATACACCTGGTGTGGAACCATATTTTACCCCATCGTCCCACATCCTTTTCCAGATGTTGGTCAAACTCACCGGAACTATCGCGGTTTTCTTTTCAATGGCCAATCTGAAAGGTCCGTTCTTAAATGACATTAATTTTGGCGGGTAGTGTTCATCATCTATTCTGCCTTCCGGAAAAATGATCAGGCTCATGCCCTTTTCCAGATTTTCACCCGCCCGCTTAAAGGCTCGGAACGCTGATATCTTGCTTTCACGATTCACAGGAATATCAATGGTCTGAAAAAATATTTTAAGTACCGGATTTTTAAGCAATTCATCTTTTCCCATGAAATGAAAGCGACCCCTTGCCAGGCAGCATAAGATCATAATATCAAGATTTGAAGTATGGTTTGCACAATAAATGTAAGTCTGATCGTCGGATAAAGGTTCTTCAAAACTAAAACGGAATATGACGCCTATAAAAAAAGCACACATGCTGCTGTTCAGTTTGCGCAGCCGGTTCAGCAAACCATAAGTTTTAGTATTTTTTGCTGACAGGTAGTAGAAAGGATAAAAAAGCAAGGCAAACAGCAGAATGATAAAAACCGAATAAACTCTATGTACTTGCTTGAGGATACTGACCATGGGCATTCAAAAATAAAAATTAGGTGATGCAAATACTAAAATGCACATGTAAATGCAATTAAACGATAAAGAATGAAATTATATATAAAAAAAGAAATTATAAGCAGGCCAAATTAGGGTTTTTTATTAATTTCGGCCTCTTGAATCTTTTATATTGAGTATTGATATTGAATTTATAATAGGATTCTGGAAATAAAACAGAAAAATACGAATGAAAGAAACGGTAGTTAGCGGGATTCGTCCTACAGGACAATTACACCTGGGAAATTATTTTGGCGCGGTAACCAATTTTGTAAAAATGCAGTACGATTATAACTGCTATTTTTTTATTGCTGACCTTCATTCTTTAACTACACATCCTACACCTCAGGACCTGCACGGCTATGTAAGGCACGTACTGGTAGAATACCTTGCCTGCGGAATAAACCCTGAAGAAACAACGATCTATATTCAGTCCGATGTTCCTGAAGTTGCCGAACTCTATCTGTACCTGAATATGAACGCCTATATGGGTGAACTGGAGAGAAGTACTTCATTTAAAGATAAGGTAAGGGCCCATCCCGACAACGTAAATGCAGGCTTGTTAACTTATCCTACCCTGATGGCAGCCGACATTTTGATTCATAAGGCTACAAAAGTGCCTGTTGGAAAGGATCAGGAACAACACCTTGAGTTTACACGAACTTTCGGGAACCGTTTCAACAGGTTATACAACTCAACCTATTTCCCGGAAGCTTTTGCCTTTAACTATGCACAAAACCTGGTTAAAATACCTGGTTTAGATGGAAATGGAAAAATGAGCAAATCGAGTGGGGATGGCAATTGTATCTATTTGGCAGACAGCCCTGAGATTATCCGCAAAAAAGTATCACGTGCAGTAACAGATAGCGGGCCAACTGAAGAAAACCAGGCCAAGCCAGAAGCCATCCAGAATTTATTTGACCTGATGAAAATTGTTTCTCCGGCTGATACCCTTGCTCATTTTGACAATTTGTACAACAGGATGGCAATCAGATATGGTGATTTCAAAAAACAACTTGCCGAAGATATGATTGTATTCAATACCCCGATTCGCGAACGCATTGAGGATTTATCTAAAGACACTTCTTACTTACGTCAGGTGGCCAAACATGGTGCTTTAAAAGCCAGGGAAAGTGCCCAAAAAACCATTAGAGATGTTAGGGAATTGATTGGTTTCAAATCATTTTAATAATAAAGATAAAAATTACTACCTTTCTGATCTACAAGAATAAAGTATGCACATAGCGATAGTTGGAAATATTGGCGCAGGAAAAACCACCCTGACCGGTTTACTTGCAAAAAATTATGGTTGGGAAGCCTTATATGAAGCTGTAGACAATAATCCATATCTGGAAGACTTTTACAGCGACATGAAGCGATGGAGCTTTAACCTGCAGATCTATTTTCTAAACAGTCGTTTTCAGCAAATTGTAGATATACAAAACTTTAACAGGAACGTTATTCAGGACAGGACAATTTATGAAGATGCACACATCTTTGCTGATAACCTGCACGAAATGGGCTTAATGACCACAAGAGATCACCAAAACTACAAAGCCATATTTGAAAACATCACCTCTTTTATTAAACCACCCGACCTGTTGGTGTACCTGCGCGCCTCTGTGCCCACACTGGTAAATAATATCCAGCGCAGAGGACGGGAATATGAAACCAGCATCCGCATTGATTATCTATCTAAACTAAATGAAAAGTACGAAATCTGGATCAAGAACTATAGCCTGGGCAAATTACTGATCCTGGATAAGGACAAATTAGATTTTAGCAACAATCCTGAGGATCTGGGCAGCATTATCCAATCCATAGAAGCAGAAATTAACGGTTTGTTTTAGTAACATGAAAGTACTTGGCATTATACCTGCTCGTTATGCGTCTACACGTTTTCCTGGCAAGCCTTTAATTGAAATCCAAGGCAAAAGCATGATCCAAAGGGTTTATGAACAAGCTTCAAAAGCCAACAGTTTAACCAAAGTAGTTGTAGCAACCGATGATGAACGGATTGCCCAGGCAGTAAGCGGCTTTGGAGGCGAGTTTGTAATGACTGGAAGTGCACACCAAAGCGGCACTGACAGATGCGCCGAAGTTACCCGGCGTTTTCCTGATTTTAATATCGTAATTAATATACAAGGTGATGAGCCATTCATTAATCCAAAACAAATCGACCTGCTGGTATCCTGCTTTGAAGAAGAAAATGTACAATTGGCTACGCTGATTAAAAAAATCCATACGGAAGAGGAATTGTTTAACAATAACATCCCGAAAGTTGTGATTAACAGCAAACAGGAAGCCATTTATTTTAGCAGACATACTATTCCATATATCAGGAACGCAGACAAAGACAAGTGGTTAAATGTACATCAGTTCTATAAACACATTGGAATTTATGGCTATACTACCGCTGCCCTGCTCGAGATCACTAAACTTCAACCTTCTTCACTGGAAATGGCGGAAAGCCTGGAACAATTGAGATGGGTAGAAAATGGCTACACCATTCAAACCAGGATCACTGCAATTGAAACCATTGCAATAGATACCCCGGAAGATCTGGATAAAATTGCCAGGTAAACAATCTCATTATTTATTATATTAGGCTGTAAGTATGAAAAATTATCTAATCCTGATTCTATTTGCCTTCGGATTGCTAATGGCATGCAGTTCTCCAGATCAACAAAAACTGGGTAAAACAGCCGACAAGATGGTACTGAAACCCTTTAGCGATTCCTTAAAAGCAGATACATTTAAGGTTGCACTTATAGGAGCTACCTTAAAAGACATTGCCATCAGGTTCACCATCACCTCATACCATGGACAACTCATTTATAGTAAAGATTTTAAAGCAACGGATCTGATTGCCAATTATAAATCCAGTGTAGACTTAAAAAAAGAACGCACGCAGCTGGCCTTTATAAAGGATGAATATCAGCTCTTTTTAGAAGAGGAGAATTTTTTGGAACCAGCAGTAACAGAAAATGAGCAGCCGGATAAAAACACGCCGGATATAAATTTTTATAACGAATTGAAACAATCGGCTTTAAATGGTTTCAAGTACCGTTCTGGAAAAGAGACCAGTGTATATATAGCCTGGTCAGAAACGGAAAAAAAAGTTAAGCCCTATTACAATTGCTGTAAATAGCCTATTTTAATTTTATTGCTAAAAACCGCTTTTCTGCAGGGTTGAAGCATGTGTAAAGCCAAGACAGCGATACTATCTGAACCTCATCAAAAAAAAATAAAAATAATATTATGATTGTTATAAATTTTATATTATGTTTATATAATCAAACAGCAAATAAGAAGTTTGATTTTTTTTAAACCAGCATATTCTAACCAAATATACTTTTACAAAAGAGCCCGATATTTTTCGGGCTTTTTTTTACAAACCGCTCCTAAATCTACTATCCTGTTCAGCTGAATAACATATAGGTGTTTTATAGGTGTACCATACCTGTTTGCTAGGTATAATACACCTGTTAAATGCGGCTTTTACTGATAAAATACACCTTTTCTGACCCCATCGTTTGAATCCATAAAATTGTGTTTGTACATCTGGATTGTCGAATACAAAAAACAAAGATAATTTGGAAAAATTAATGCGGACAGGAAAATAGTTCTTAGCTTTAAGAACTCGACACGGTGGTTACCCGGTAATTTATGCTGAAGAAGATTTTCATTTTTATTCTTTTAACAATTTCTATTCTTACCGTTTCGGCACAAAAAGCAAATATACGGGGCTTTGTTGCAGATACCCTGGAAAAAAGAAAGCTGGAACACAGTACAATTTTACTAATCCGATCATCAGATTCCATATTGGTAAAAACAAGCAGAGCAGACAGAAATGGAAAATTCGAGCTCAGAAATCTGCTGAAGGGAGATTATAAAATACTAATATCCTATCCTAAAATGGCCGATTACATTCGTAATCTGCGCTTATCTGACAGTTCAAATATAGATTTAGGTTCCATCAATATGGAATTGAAATCTAAGGTTTTAAACGAAGTTATTATCCAGGCAAAAAGTGCTGTACGGATGAAGGGCGATACATTGGTTTTTCAGGCTGACAGCTTTGCTGTCAGAACGAATGCCAATGTGCAGGAGCTTTTAAAAAGGTTACCAGGCATAGATGTAGATAAAAACGGAACCATCAAAGCCCAGGGAAAATTGGTAAAAACTGTATTGGTTGATGGAGATGAATTTTTTGGAGATGACCCCCTGCTTGCTACTAAATACCTGAAGGCAAATGCAGTGGATGAAATACAGGTTTACGATAAAAAAAGTAAAAGTTCTGATCTTACCGGAATAGACGATGGTATAAAAAACAAAACCATTAATATTAAGTTAAAAGAAAATGCCAGAAATGGCTATCTTTCTACCGTCGATCTGAATTCAAACATGCATAACCTTGGAGATTACGGCGGTATGATGGGGCTTTTTAAAAACAAACTAAAGGCTGCCATCTATGGCAATTATTCCAGCTTAAATAATGAATCTAAGATCAATAACTCCATGCGGAAGCTAAAAGGAGAGGAATATGATGTGATTGAAGTCGGTGATGATGGCAGTTCAATTATGTACGCTTCTGGCAGCGATGATGACGACGATTATATTTCTGCATCGGGTGGCTTACCAAACAACCTGAGTCTTGGCGCATATTATTCCGATAAATTTAACGAGAATAAAATGGGCATTAAAGTTAATTTTAAAAGCTTTGACAACAATAATATTAACCATACAACAGCAAATGCACAGGAATTACTACCCAATGAAACCATTTTTTTAAGTGCGGGAAAAACAGATAACAACACCAGTATCACCGGCGAGTCTTTAAAAGGTACATACAACTACAACATCGATCTGCAATCCACCTTAAAAGTATCATTTGGACTCAGTAAGAGCAGGAACGAAAGTAGTTCTGTAAGCAGCAATGAGACACGCACCAGCAATGGCTTTTTTATCAGCAAGAATAGCCAGGAAAATACCGGACAAGGAAACAGCGAAACCTTTAACGGAAATATCAATTGGTCAAAAAGATTTAAAAAGAAGGGCCGGACGCTTTCTATAGATCTGCAACCCGAAAGCCAGACTATTAAAAGTACAGAAAACAGCTCTAACCTTACCAATTACTTTGACAGCAATGGCATACTGGACAGAATTGAAGATATTGACCTTAGAAAAAGGAATAGCGGAAATCAAAACTCACTAGGCACCAGAGTGAACTATACCGATCGCATCTCTAAAAGATGGACACTTGAAGCTGGTTATAGCTTTAAGACTATTTCCTCAGGTAGCAACCGCCTGGTTTTCGATAATATAGGAACTGATGCCAGAAAAATTGACTCATTGAGTAACAATTTTAAATTTATAAACTTTTCCAATGTTGGAAAAATGATCCTGCAGTACAGTTATGACAATTTCTCCATATCAAGCGGACTGGAAGCTACACAGACCAATTTTGAATTGAAGGATCTGGATCAGCAAACAGATTTTCAAAGGAACTACCTTAACCTCTCGCCCAGAACCAATATATTTTATAAAGTTAATGCCGGCACCACTCTGGCTGTAAATTATAATGGCTACATGCAGCAACCAAGTATAGATCAGCTACAACCGGTAAGACAGATCAACAATCCCTTGTACCAGATTATTGGAAATTCTGCATTAAGACCCTCATTTACCAATAGTTTTGGAATATCCTACAACAGCTTTCAGTTTAAATCAGATCAATATATATCTGCTTACTTTAACTATGGTTTTACCAATAACGCGATCGTAAGTACAGAACTCGTTGATGAATTCAACAAAAGGATATCCAGCTTTGTTAACGCCAGTGGTAACAACTCCATTAGTGGAAACCTCAGCTATTCCAAAGGCTTCATTAAATCACACCTGCGCTTTGGCATCGATCTGGGTATAAACAGGTCAAATACGATTGCCATTATAAACGCTACCCAGAACAAAGCAGCAAACACACAATACAACTTAAGGGGATCGTTAAATTACTATACACAGAAAATAGAATTCAGCTATATACCATCAGCCTCTTTGATGACGGGAAAATCATCTATCGGAGAAATTGACGATGGCAGAAATGTTACCCATAACCATGAATTTTCAGGAACACTGCAATTGCCGCTTAAATTCGAATTTAATACTTCCTTTTCTCTGGCCTTTCGTCCTGCAAACGCCTCATTTGGACAAGATATAAATACCGCCATATGGAACAGCTATTTATCAACCAAGTTACTTAAAAGTGAGGCGCTTGAAATTAAATTATCCGTTACCGATATCCTGAACCAGAGAATCGGATACAATAGATTTGCTGGAGGTAACCTCACGAGTGAAGATACCTTCAGCTATATTCCGCGTTATGTGTTGATTGGGTTAAACTGGAATATAAGTGGTAATTTTATCAAAAAAACCACTGAAAAACGATAGATGAACCTAAAAGCCCTTGTTTTACTACTGTTATGGATTCCATTTCCAGACCTTAAAGCGCAGGAAGTATTTATTACTTATGGCAAAATTACGTTTGAAAAAAAAATCAATGTGATCAGGAGTCTGGGCAACTCAACAGTTCCCGAAGAAGCCAAGGCAAAAATGCAGAAATACGCGACCAGTGAATGGCAATTTATTTTTGACCAGAACAGTTCTTTGTTTAAACCAGAAAAAAAAGAAGATCGGGATAACAACACCAGCTTTTTCCCCTTTTCATTGGGCAGACAAACCAACGAAATTTATACGGATTACAGCAAAAACCAACGCATATTAAAGCGCAACATTATGGACGACGATTACTTGCTATCGGATACTATCCCCCATTTGGATTGGAAAATCATGCACGAGCTCAGAAATATTGCCGGTTACGAATGCAGAAAAGCAATTGGAGTAATTTACGATAGTGTATATGTAGTTGCCTTTTATACAGATGAAATTTTACTGCGAGGGGGGCCTGAAGGATTTACCGGATTACCGGGCGTGATTTTGGGGCTGGCTATACCCCGTTACAACACCACCTGGTTTGCTACAAAAGTAGAAAGCTTTACCAATCACCAGTCAGAAATTGTGCCGCCATCAAAAGGGAAAAAGATAGAAACAGCCAAAGATTTAAAAAAACTGGTCGAATTATTTACCCGCTACGATGTCGATAAAAAAGAAAAAACAGAGGAAACCAGGAAAAGGCTTTATGGTTTTACACTCTAACATTTTCTATGATAAGATTTTAAACCTTTTTTTATCAATAGGGAATATTTATAAAAATTGCCTCCCCGCTTCAGTTTTATTTGCTAACTTTGTATCCCGTACAAAAACAATAAGACAGCAATTTAATTACTGCTTTATTTCAGAAAATCACAAACATGACTAAGTATATTTTTGTTACGGGCGGTGTTACTTCCTCATTAGGCAAGGGCATCATCTCCGCTTCATTAGCCAAGTTATTACAAGCACGCGGCTATAGTGTTACCATCCAAAAGTTCGATCCTTACATCAATATTGATCCGGGAACATTAAACCCTTACGAGCATGGGGAATGCTACGTTACCGAAGATGGTGCAGAAACAGATCTTGACCTTGGCCACTATGAGCGCTTTTTAAACGTTGCCACTTCACAGGCAAACAACATTACCACCGGACGCATTTATCAAAATGTAATCAATAAAGAAAGACAAGGGGAATATCTGGGCAAAACCGTTCAGGTGGTTCCGCACATCACCGATGAGATTAAAAGAAACATGCGTATACTGGGCGAAACCGGCCAATACGACATTGTAATTACCGAACTGGGTGGAACAGTTGGTGATATTGAATCTCTGCCATTCATAGAGGCTGTACGCCAGTTTAAATGGGAAGAAGGAGCACACAATGCCATCGTTATCCACTTAACCCTGATTCCTTACCTTGCAGCTGCTGGAGAGTTAAAAACCAAACCGACACAACACTCTGTTAAAGCATTACTGGAATACGGTATCCAGCCAGATATTCTGGTTTGCCGTTCGGAACGATCTATTTCTTTGGATATCCGTAAAAAAATAGCCTTGTTCTGTAATGTAAATGTAAATGCAGTAATCGAATCTCTTGATGCTTCTACCATTTACGACGTTCCACTTTTAATGATGAAGGAGCAGCTGGACAAAACTGTATTGAGCAAACTTAAACTGGCGCAAAAAAATGAACCGGATATGGAGCGCTGGAAGGAATTCCTTGGCCGCTTAAAAAACCCGACTTCTGAAGTAAAAATTGGTTTGGTTGGTAAATATGTGGAATTACCTGATGCTTATAAATCTATCATTGAGTCTTTTATACATGCAGGATCTAAAAACGAATGCAAAGTAAAAGTAGAGTACATTCACTCTGAAGCAATCTATCCGGACACTGCCAAAGAACGTCTTGCCCATTTGGATGGTGTGCTGGTTGCACCTGGCTTCGGCAGCAGAGGAATTGAAGGAAAAATAGATACCATTCAATATGTAAGGGAAAACAATGTTCCATTTTTTGGAATCTGTTTGGGCATGCAGTGTGCTGTAATTGAATTCGGCAGGAATGTACTCGGTTTGACCGGGGCAAACACTACAGAAATTGATGAAGCAACTGTACATCCTGTCATCAACATGATGGAAGATCAGAAAAGCATTACAGCTAAAGGTGGAACGATGCGTCTGGGTTCCTATCCATGTGACCTTAAAAAAGGTACAAAAGCCTATTCTGCTTATGGAAAAACACACATTACAGAACGCCACAGACATCGTTATGAGTTTAACAGTGCCTATCTGGAGCAGTATGAAGAGGCTGGCATGATCGCTTCCGGAGTAAATCCGGAAAGTAAACTGGTCGAAATTGTAGAGCTTAAAAATCATCCTTTCTTTGTTGGAGGACAGTTTCACCCCGAATTAAAATCAACAGTTGCTAATCCTCACCCACTTTTTGTTAAATTTGTCGCCGCTGCGATGGAGTTTGCGAAGAAGAAAACAAAATAATACGCGTTTAATTAACAATAATGGATAGAAATACGTTTACAGGATTATTCCTGATCATGATCGTTTTAGCCGGTTCTTTTTATTTTTTTAAGCCAAGTGAGGCTGAAATAAAAAAAGAACAGGAAAGAATTACTGCTGACTCGGCTAAAAAGGCCGGAGTTGTCAATACTCCCGCACCTATTGTAGCTGCTGCTGTTGCAGCTACACCTGTTGTTGATTCAGCAGCTTTAAATGGTCCGTTTGGAGCAAACATTACCGGAACGGCACAAACAAGTGTACTTGAAAATGAAAATTTAAAACTGACGCTGACCAATAAAGGCGGTAAAATTTTGTCAGTTGAAGTTAAAGGGCATCAAACCTATAATGGAAAACCTGTAATTTTATTTGATGGAGATCAGAATAAATTTGGTTTAAACTTAAACATCCGCGGTAAAATTGTAAGTACAAACGATCTTTATTTTACCGTGGTACCTGGCAATGGTCTGGTTACCATGCGGGCCAATTATTCGGCCGATAAGTACATTGAATATAGTTATAATTTAAAGCCAGGCAGCAGTCAGGTTAGTTTTAACATAAATTTAAACGGCTTAAACCAGGTTATTCAAAATAATACCATTGCTTTAAACTGGGAAGCCACCTTGCTTGAACAGGAAAAATCAGGCAAAAAAGAACAGGAACATTCTGCTCCTTACTATAAGTATGCAGACAAGAATCCTGATCACCTGAGCATAGCCAAAGATGAGAAAGAAGAACTAAAAGAAGGAAAAATTGAATGGATCTCTTTTAAACAACAGTTTTTCTCAGCAGCTTTGGTACCTAAAGATGGATTTGAAAAAGGAGATCTTGAAGTTAAAGTAAGTACCGAGCCAGGAAAAATTAAATGGTATGGTGCCAATATGGTCCTGCCTTTTAACCAGCTTGCCGCACAAAGCTATGCCATGGTTTTCTATTTCGGGACCAACAAATTCGATACGTTGAAAGCACAGGGTTACGAACTGGAAAAACAGGTAGATATGGGCTACTGGCCGCTTAAGTATATCAACCGGTTTATTGTATTGCCAGTGTTTAAATTTCTGGAAAGCTTTGACTGGAGCTACGGCGTAATTATTTTACTGCTAACCATCGCGTTAAAAGTGGCCATGTCTCCGCTTACCTATAAATCATACCTTTCCATGGCTAAAATGAGGATATTGAAGCCGGAAATGGATGTGATTAAAGCTAAAGTTGGTGATGATAACCCTACCCTTTTACAACAGGAATATTTAAAACTTTATAAACAGGTGGGCGTAAACCCACTTGGAGGCTGTTTACCAATGCTCTTACAACTGCCTTTTGTAATGGCCTTCTTCTTCTTCTTCCCTAATTTATTTGAGCTAAGAGGTGAATCATTCTTGTGGATGAAAGATCTCTCTACCTACGATGATTTCATCAAATTTGGCTTTACCATCCCTTTTATTGGTGATCACCTGAGTTTGATGTGTGTGCTAATGACCATCTCTACGCTGATCTATACTTATTTCAATAACCAGATATCAGGGGCAACGGGACAAATGAAGTATATTGGTTATATCATGCCAATTATCTTCCTGGGCGTACTGAACAGCTACCCTTCAGGATTAAACTACTACTACTTCCTGGCTAACATGTTGACTTTTGCTCAGCAATTCCTGATCAAAACAATGGTTGATGATGAAAAGATCCACAGAACATTGCAGGAAAATAAAGCAAAACCGGTAGAAAAGAAAAAGAAATCTGGATTCAGTGCCAAATTAGAAGACTATATGCGCCAGCAACAACAAGCAGCCGCACAACAAAAAAAGAATAAGTAAAATTATTTTTTGATAAAAGAAGCCATATCATGTAAAATGATATGGCTTCTTTGTTTACCATCTTCTATCAAACCGGCCCTGCAATTGTAAAAATTGACATACAATAACTATTTGTAACATTTTTTTTAGACTTTTATCACTGACATGGCACGAAGCCAGCTACTCCAATTTTATGTATAGATTTTTAAGCATTACCCTCCTTCTTTTTTCAAGTTTAACTTATGCCCAAAAGAAACCCTTAAACCATACGGTATACGACAGCTGGGAATCAGTGGGCACAAAACAGCTGTCAAATAATGGCATATGGGCTGCTTACTCCATCGTAAAACAAGAAGGTGACGGAACCTTATATCTAAACAATCTTTTAACAAATACCAAAGTTAACATAGCCAGGGGCACGAACCTGTTATTTAGTACAGATTCAAAATATGCCGCTTTGGTGATCAAGCCGCAATTTAAAGACATCCGTGAAAGCCGGATAAAAAAGAAAAAACCAAATGAGATGACCAAAGATTCTCTTTGTATTATCGATCTTGGCAATCAGGCTATAAAAAAAATAGCCAGCGTAAAATCCTATAAAATCCCTGAAAAAGGTACTTCATGGATAGCCTATCTGCTGGAAAAACCTGTAGACACCTCCAAAAAAGCAAAAACAGATGAACCGGATACCAAGGCCAAACAGGAAGGTACCGATCTGGTAGTAAAAAACTTACTCACAGGCGTGGAACGTACCTTTAATTATGTAAGTGATTACAGCTTTAATAAAAACGGCAAACAACTGGTTTTTGCCTGTACCGGATCAAAAAAAGATAAAACAGCGGCAGAAGGCGTATTCCTTTTCCATACAGAAAAAGGCACTGTAAATACATTGGTAAAGGGCAAAGGCAATTTTAAAAATTTCCTTTTTAATGATGACGGTGAATACCTTGTTTTTTTAGGTGAAAAAAACCCGGAGAAAAAAGAAATCAAAGATTTCAATATTTATTATAATTCTCCAAGCCTGGATACCGCACAGATCCTGGTAGATAATGCCATTACCGGAATGCCAGCTAAATGGGCAGTTAGTGGCGATGGTAAACTGAATTTCAGTAAGGATGGCAATAAGCTATATTTTGGTATTGCCCCTGTCAAAAAACCAAAGGATACTACGCTGGTAGACTTTGAAAATGCCAAACTCGATATTTGGGGCTATAAAGATGACTATCTGCAACCTATGCAGCTCAAAAATATGGAAACCGAGCTAAAAAGATCTTACTTATCTGTTATGGAAATATTTAACAGTGACCCAAAGATTGTTCCATTAGCAGATACAAAACTTCCTGACGCGATTCCTGTAGCTGAAGGTAACGCCAACTTTGCACTTGCTTACACAGATTATGGCAAAAGGATCCAGTCACAATGGACGGCCAGTTCTATCAGAGATTATTATTTAATAGACACCAAAACCGGTACAAGAAAAAAAATCATTGAAGGCCTTTCCGGTTTTGCCATTGCCTCACCTGCCGGAAAATATGTGCTCTATTTTGACAAAAAGACGGCCAACTGGTATACCTACAATATACTTACCACAAAGGTTACCCATTTAAACAATGGCTTAAACATTAAATTTGCAGATGAAGAAAACGATGTTCCTGATGATCCTTCAGCCTATGGGGCTGCCGCCTGGACAGAAGACGATAAAGCCATTCTGATTTATGATAGATACGATATATGGGAATTTTCTCCCGATGGAAAAAATGAGCCTAAAAATATCACCAACGGATTTGGGCGCCAAAACAAGATCACCTTCCGTTATGAAAAATTAGATCCCGAAAGCAGGTTTTTAAGCAAAAGGGGAAACATCTGGCTTAATGCCTTTAACAACCTTACCAAAGAAAGCGGTTTTTATAAAAAAGACATTGACAATACTAAAAACCCGGAACTGGTAGTGATGGAGAAAATGAAATATTCCAGTCTGATTAAGGCGCGGGATGCGGAGCATTTAATTTTTGACAAAGGAAATTACACCACCTCTCCAAATGTATTCGTATCCTCAGATATGAAAACCCAGGTAAAACTGAGCAGCACCAACCCTCAGCAGCAAAACTACAACTGGGGTACCGCAGAGCTCGTAAAATGGACTACACCTAAAGGCTATCCCGCAGAAGGCATACTTTATAAGCCGGAAAACTTTGACCCGGCAAAAAAATATCCGATGATCGCTTATTTCTACGAGAAACTGTCGGATGGGTTGTATACTTATCAGGCACCGGCCCCCACCCCATCCAGATTAAACATTACTTACTTTGTAAGTAACGGATACCTGGTATTTACTCCAGACATCAGTTACGAAAACGGTTACCCAGGTCGCTCTGCAGAAGAATTTATCAACTCAGGGGTTGAAGCATTAAAGAAAAACAGCTGGGTAGATACCACTAAAATAGGCATACAAGGGCAAAGTTGGGGCGGTTACCAGGTGGCTCACCTGATCACAAGAACAAATATGTACGCAGCGGCATGGGCTGGTGCCCCTGTAGTGAACATGACTTCGGCTTATGGCGGGATGCGCTGGGACAGTGGGATGAACAGACAATTTCAGTATGAAAAAACTCAGAGCCGGATTGGCGCTACTTTATGGGAAAAACCAGAATTGTATATAGAAAATTCGCCCTTATTTAAGTTACCCAACGTAACCACGCCAGTTGTGATTATGTCAAATGATGCTGACGGCGCCGTGCCATGGTATCAGGGCATTGAAATGTTTACCGGCTTAAAAAGATTGGGCAAGCCAGCCTGGCTGTTAAATTACAATAGCGAAGCCCATAATTTAATGCAACGCCAAAATAGAAAAGACATACAAATTCGTGAACAGCAATTTTTCGACTACTATTTAAAGGGTGCAAAAGCACCGGTATGGATGGTAAATGGCATACCTGCGACAGAAAAAGGCAAAACATGGGGATTTGAACTGACAGATGAAAAACCTTAATACAAAAACCACATTTAAACTCTTTTTAAAAGTTGAAATAATATTATCTTTTAAAAACGGGATATTAGAATCAAAACTTTAAATTTAAGACCTGAACTAAATCATTTTTAATGGCATTAAGCAGAATCTGGTCGGCTTTTATCGTAATCGCAATTGTAGTAGCAAGTATAAAGTGTTTCTTTTTTGGACAAAGTGAAATCTTTAACTGGATGATCATCGGTAAGGCAGATGATGCTGCAAATCCTTTGAAATTAGATGGTGTTATCGAAACCTGCTGGACAGCCGTAAATATATGTTTGAAACTGATAGGCATAATGGCGCTGTTTATGGGCTTTATGAGTATTGCGGAAAAAGCAGGTGGCATCAGGTTGCTATCAAGAATTATCAGTCCTTTTTTCTCTAAATTATTTCCAGACGTACCAAAAGGACATCCTGCTACAGGCCACATGGTGATGAATTTTTCAGCAAATTTACTGGGGCTGGATAATGCGGCTACGCCATTTGGCTTAAAGGCCATGGAGAGCTTACAGGAACTGAATCCCAGCAAAGATGTCGCCTCTAATGCGCAAATCATGTTTTTATGTTTGCATGCCTCTGGCCTTACACTTATTCCCGTAAGCATCATCGCCATCAGGGCTTCTTTAAATTCAAGCAACCCCACAGAAATTTTTATCCCTTGCATGATTGCTACTTTTGTGGCCACTATGGCAGCTATGCTGATCGTTTCTTTTAAACAGAAGATCAACGTTTTTCAGCCGGCGATATTGGCCTGGGTACTGGGTATATCTGCAGTAATTGCCTCCCTGGTTTTATACCTGATTACCTTAAATACAAAGGAGCTGCAGTCTTTTTCGGGCATATTAAGCAATGGCTTGCTGCTGCTGATTTTTTTACTCATCGTACTGGGTGGTATTTATAAAAACATAGACGTATTTGATGCCTTTATAGATGGTGCCAAAGGTGGATTTGAAACAGCCATAAGAATTATCCCCTACCTGGTAGGAATGCTTATTGCCATTTCGTTACTTCGTACCAGCGGAACTTTTGACATTATTATCAACGCGCTGAAACATGTTTGCACGATACTTGGAGCCGATTCAAGATTTATAGACGGGATACCTACGGCATTGATCAGGCCATTAAGTGGCGGTGGTGCAAGAGGTATGATGGTTGACACGATAACTACACATGGTGCCGATTCCTTTGCCGGCAGATTATCAAGCATTCTTCAAGGTTCTTCTGATACTACTTTTTATGTGGTTGCTGTTTATTTCGGTGCCGTAAATATTAAAAATACCCGCTATGCAATTGGTGCAATGTTACTTGCGGACCTGGTTGGTGTTTGTACCGCTATCGGACTATGTTATATGTTTTTTGGTTAACAGCATACTTCCAAATAAAAAGAGCTGCTTTATGCAGCTCTTTTTATTTGATCGATTATTTACAGTACTGTATACTTTATTGGGCCATTGAAAAACTAATAGGGATATTATATTTTACACGCACTGCTTTTCCATTTTGAATGCCTGGCATCCATTTAGGGCTTGCTTTTAAAACTCTTAGGGCTTCCTCATCTGTACCATAGCCCAATTTTCTTTCTATCTTAATATCAGTAAGCACTCCACTTTTCTCGATAATAAAAGAGAGGAATACCTTACCCTGCAGATTGATCTCCTGGGCAGCAGCAGGATACCTTATAGCTTTTGACAGATAGGCATAGAATTTGTCCATTCCGCCAGGAAAAGTAGGTTGTACTTCAAGTGCATAAAATACATCATATACAGTATTATCTTCTGTTGCAATAGCGTCTTTTGGTCCTTTTCCAGTTGGCCCTTCTATAACAATCACACCGTCCAGTTCACCAATAACATTTTTCTGCCCTGGGGTCGCGTCTTTTAATTCACTGATCTGAACAGGATCTATATCTTTTACCAGGTTATCCTCAACAACTTTAGGCGGAAGAAATTTAACCTGATCCTGCTTTGCAGGAGGTGGTTCAATTGCTGCCGGTGGTGGCATTTCAGGATTTATTGGGGGAGGCGACTGAAGTGTAAGATCTATTATTTTATCAGGTACCACATCAACTGTATCGTTTCCCTTAATTAAACTAATGATCTTAGGTGATAAAAAGAGCAGGATAAACAGTGATCCCGCGATAAAAAGTGCCCTAACTGTATCTGATGAATTTTGTCTCCTGAGCGCATAGGCGCCATAGGTTTTGTTTTTTTGATCAAATACTACATCCAGCCATTCATTGCCAAATAAATCGATTTTTGAACCTAACATTGCTTTAGAATTTAGAAGGTTAATACCATAACATTTAAAGTATGGATGCTAAATTCCTGGTCATTCCATAAGCGATAAAAAATAATGCTATTAAAATACCCTTGGGCAAATGAATGATCTGGGTACGCGGCCAAAGGTTAAGCCCAAAGTTAATTCATGAGAGCCATTCTGATTACTGCCAAGCTTGCTGGTTACATGATCATAAGAATAGCCCATGCGGAATCGTTCCGTAACAAACACCTGCACAATACCCGAGATTGAATTTTGCTTGCTAAGGTTAAGTTGTTCGTATTGTTTTTTCCATAAGCCAAAACCTGTTCTGTAAGAGCCTCCTAACCAGAGTTTATCATTAAATATGGCCATAACATTCAGATCAGCACTTGTAGGCCCTCTAAAATCTTCTTTGATCATCAGGCTTGGTCGTAGCCTTACATCAGGAGAGATGTTAGCCAGGGCCCCGCCAATGAGGTAAGCATGCCGGCTACGCACAATGTTAAAGGAACCTGAAGGGACAGTACTGTTCACGTCAGCGCCTGAAAAAGCATCCATCAGGGAAACACCCAGATACCAAAAATCAGAATTATAATATATACCCAGGCGCACATCTGGTACAATCCGGTTATCACTGCCATCTGCCAATGCCTGATCGCCTTGCTCAGAAGTCCGGATCATATCCCCTTTCAGGCTATATTGTGCAACGCCAATCCCTATTCCAAAACTTAACCGCTGTGTATCATCCTGGTTAAGCTGTAACCTATAGGCATAATTTGCAGTTGCCGAAGTAGTAAATTGAGGTCCTATCTTATCAGAAGTAATCTGGAAACCAAGCCCCATTTTCCTGTCCCGGGGATCTACAATTCCATCAATAGAAATTGTACCCGTTTGTGGAGCACCTTCTACCCCAACCCATTGAGATCGTAAGGCAAGCTGGGCAAACCATTCTTCCTTATACCCCGCATAGGCAGGATTTACACTTAAACTATTAAATACATATTGAGAGAACTGGATGTTCTGCTGCGCAATGCACCGCCCCGCAAGCATGCAGAAGAGATACGAGAGAACGACTAAACACTTTACAGTTTTCATTATTTATATTTTTATCTTTTTATCAATATCCAGCTCCGTCTCGATTCTTCCTTAGCTCCGGTTCTTAGTTTCAACACATAGAAATAAGTACCATCGTTTAAGCCATTGCCATCCCATTCATTTTTGTAATTGTTATTTTTATAAACCTCATCTCCCCATCTGTTGTAAACAAAAAGACTTACACCCTCGTAATTTTCCAGACCTGTTATCAGGAAGGTATCATTCTTACCATCCCCATTAGGGGTAAACGTATTTGGGATATCCAGATCCGGAGGCGCAACATTAATGGTAACTATCGCAATATTTGACGATAAGCCATTTGCATCATCTACCTTATACGTAAACTTCTCTATACCGAAAAATCCTTTATTTGGTTTATACACTACTTTTCCATCTTTATTAAGCAATAATTTTCCGTTTGAAGGCTGGCTTTTCACTTCTAATGTTGCCGCGTTTAAAGGGAAGAGCGCAGGGCGATCATTGTTTATTACCGGCACGGCTACCTCTGCTTCTGCCATGGTACTGGCATAATCATCTATGGCGATTGGATATCTTGTGATATCGATTACCGTAGGATCGTCATTATTTTCGGCAGTGCCCGAGACATCTGTAACCCGGTTTCCTGTTTTTGTAAATCCTGCTGCCGTTGCTGTATTGCTAACACTACCCGCAATCTTTTCTTCATTGGTGATGGTATATTCCGCTGTACCAGTTGTTGAAGCTCCTGGTGCAAGCGTAGTTTGTTTTAAGGCAATTAACACTGGGATTTTAGGATCTTTTACTGCAAGATTATATAAGGTCACATTTCCATTATTAATGATGCTGAAGGTATAAGTCATGGTTTTAAACCCTCGGTTCATGGCCCCTGTTTTCAGCAATGCTATTGACGGATTGATATTGATGCCCACCTCGGCAACAGCTGATTTTGATTGTGGGTATGCCTGCGAACTTACTGTTGCAGTATTGATAATTTTCCCGGTATTGGCTGCGGGGATTCCATTCAGATCAAGATCATTTTGCGTAACTGTATAAGTTCCTCTGTAAGTCCAGCTTTCATCTTTTTCCAGTATGCCATTCCCGTTGTCGCCGGTTGGTTGAGTAAGTGACCCTCCCAGTAATGGATCGTTAACCAATACGTTGTAGTGATTTGCGTTCCCTGTATTGCTAACAGTAATGGTGTAATTAATGTGATCACCAACTGCTGAGACCACATTTTTATCTGCTGTTTTGCTGATGGAAATATCCACACAGGCTGGTATCCGAACACTGATTTTAAATGCCGGGCCCGCACAGCCTCCAGTTTCGGCTGTTGGAGTTACCATGTACACTACAGTTTGCTCCGTGGTTGAGGTATTAATCAGTGTTGCATTCAGGATTTTTCCGGAACCATTAACTGCACCTGACATAGTTGAATTGACAGTCCAGGTAAAGTTTGCTGCAACTGCATTACCTCCTTTTAGGGTATTGTTTACATTTTTTGCCTGCAGGTTATAGCTAAATGAAGATTGCGAACAGCTTAATGAATTGATGTTGTCGTCAAAGCCTTTTGGTACACGATTTACAGTAACCTTTGTTAAAGCTGATATGGTACTGGCACAACCGGTTTCATTCGTAACTTTTACGGTATAGTCACCAATCTGGTTTACATCCAGGGTTTTCCCCGTTGCACCCGGAAGGAGTGTTCCGTTTTTGTACCATTGGTTTCCGTTTTCGGATGAAGAGGTTAGGGTGACGATTCCACCTTCACAAAATGTAGTGGCGCCTGCCGGCGAAATAGCCGGTATTTCTGGATACAGGCTTGCCGTTACCGGAATAGCAGCTGATGGAAGGCTGCTACATCCGTTTGCATTGGTTACAATTGTAAAATATGATCCGGTTGCTGTTGCAGTATAGGTTTTATTGGTTGCCCCAGGTATTGGATTACCGTCTTTGTACCACTGGTTGCCGGTTAATGTACTGGAGATTAGTTTTACAGAACTACCAATACAGAATATCGTGTTACTTTCCGCTGTTACTGTAGGCGTTGTTGGCAATGGGTTTACTGTAACCGGAACCGCTGCAGAAGCAGGGCTTGAGCAGGTATTGCTATTGGTTACCACAACGGTATAATTGCCGGTTTCAGTAGCCGTATAAGTTTGGCCAGTACCATTAACTGTAATAGCTATCCCATCCTTGTACCACTGGTTGCCGGTATTTGATGAAGAAGTCAGCACTACTGAACCACCAATACAGAAGGTTGTTCCTGTAGCAGCAGCTGTAACTGTTGGCTGGTCTGGCAATGGGTTGACTGTAACCGGAACCGCTGCTGAAGCTGGGCTTGGGCAGGTATTGCCATCGGTAACTACCACGGTGTAATTACCAGTTGCTGTAGCGGTATAAGTTTTGGCAGTACCGTTTATTGTAATCGCTACCCCATCCTTGTACCACTGGTTGCCTGTAGCG